>NZ_JBDJLJ010000055.1:0-36345 GCF_039673305.1 Achromobacter spanius | reverse complement strand
GCCGGCGCGCGGGCGGTGCGGGCCGGCGCGGGCTGGGCCATGCCCCGGTCCATCACCTTGATGATGTGGAATCCGTTGCCGCTCTGGATCAGCTGGCTGACCTGGCCCTTCTGCAGATTGCTGACTGCCTTGACGAACAGGTCGGGCCAGCCGTCCAGCGGACGCACGCCCATCACGCCGCCCTGCAAGGCTTCCGGACCGTCGGACGACGCCGCCGCCAGGCTGGCGAAATCGTCGCCGCGCTTGGCTTGCGCCAGCAGGCCTTCCGCCTTCTTGCGCAGCAGGGCCAGTTGGTCGGGCGTCGAGCCCTCGGGCACGCGCACCAGGATCTGGGCCAGCGCGTACAGCATCGGACCGGTGGGCGCGGCGGCCTGCTCCGGCGCGGGCTGCGCCTGTGCCTGGGGCTGCGGCGCGGCCTGGGGCGACGCGCCGAATGCCGGATTGCGCCGTTGGTCCTTCAGGAAGGCATCGACTTCCGTGTCGGAAATGACGATGGTGGAGTCCACCGCGCGCTGGCGCAGCCGATCCGTGCGGATCTCGTCGCGCAGCGACTTGCGGTAGGAGTCCCAGGACGTGCCGGCCTTTTCGAGTTCCTGGCGCAGCTGCGCCACGGTGATCTTGTTGCGGCTGGCGATCGTCTGGATGGCCTGGTCGATCTGCGCGTCGTCGACCCGGATGCCCAGGCGGTCGGCTTCGTGGCGCTGCACGCGCTCCATGATGAGGCGCTGCAGCACCTGGTGCTGCAGGGACTGGTCGTCCGGCACCTGGATGCCGCGGGCCTTCAGTTCGCCGGCGACGCGCACGGAGGCGTCGCGCAGTTCGCGCAGCGTGATTACGTCCTTGTCGACGATGGCGGCGATGCCGTCCACGAACTGCTCGCCCTTCGGCGCGGCAGTGGCGTTGTTCTGCGCGGCGGGAGCGGCCTTGGCGCCGCTGTTCGCGCCACGGGCAGCCTGCTCGGCCGCGTGCGCGGCGGGCAAGCCGGCGCACAGCGCCAACAACAGCGCATTGCCGGAGAGGCGGCGCAAAGAGTGCAACCTACGCATCATTCATACCTTTCAAATGTGGTCCCGGCGGGCACGGGCGGCGTGACGCGCGTGTAGCCAGGGATACTTCTGTTCAGCAGGTTCATCGGGTCGGTTCCAAGGGAACCCAGGCCCGTCAGCTCAAGCTGGAAGAACAGCGCGGAATTGGTGTCCGCCGCCGATACGGCGTAGCGCTGGTAGACCATGCGGCCCACCCAGCAGCAGTCGCCTTTGTACTCCAGGCCGGCGATGGCCTGCGTCACGCGGGGCGATTCCGTCGTGTTGGCCACCGTGCTGGAGGGGCCGGAACGCAAAGAATAATCCACCCGGCCCACGCCGTACCAACGCTTGCTGAACGGCCATTGGACCGCCAGGCTGACCTGGTTCTGGCCTTGGGGCTGATAGAACACGCCCGGTTGGGGGTCGCGCTGATAGCGATAGGCCACGGCGACGGTCGTCAGGCGCTGCGGCGACCAGCGCGCGCTGACGAGGCCGCGCGACCAATTGTTGTCGTAGGGGTTGTACTGCGCGGCGATGTCCGTGCTCAGCGAGTCGGTCAGGGCGGCGCTGGCGCCCACCAGGAAATCGGAGCGCACGTCGGTGCGAGGCGTCTCCAGCGGCAGGGTGACCTTCTGGTCCTCGAAGTAAAAGCGTTGCGCCACGCCCAGCGACATGCGCTCGAAGCCCGAGTCGGCATCCAGCCAGCGCGTCGTCAGCGCAGCCGTCAGCTGGTTGGCGTTCGCGATGCGATCCCAGCCGCCGGTGTAGATGTTTTCCTCGAAGGCCTGAGAGAAGCTGAAGTCCGCCAGCGACGTGTCGAACACAGGCAGCTTGGACTGGTCGCGGTAAGGCACGTTCAGGTAATACAGCCGCGGCTCCAGCGTCTGCGTGGAGGATTTGCCGAACAGCGTGGTGTCGCGTTCGAAGATCAGGCCCGTGTCCAGGGACATGATGGGGACGGTTCGCGATTGCGACCGCTTCAAGCCGTCAGCCGAACCGCCATTCAGCCCCAGCGTATCCACGCCATACCATTTGGTCTGATATTGGGTGTAGTTGACGCCCACCTTGGGGATGACGAACCAGCCCGGCCGGATGATCGGATACGACACCGTCGGATAGGTCTGGAGACGGTCGCCGTCGGGATAGCGCAGGGTGGAACCGAAGTCCGGCATGCTGAAGCGCACCGCGGTCGAGGTCCAGTCCACGTCGAAACCGCCCCAGTCATAGCGCGCGCCCCGCAGGAAGAGCTCGGGCACCTTGTCGTACGGCGGCACCAGCGGCGCGTCGGGATCCTGCAGCGTCTGGTACTTGTAGACCTGGGCGTATGCGCTCCAGTAGTTCGAAGCCCAGCCCACGCGGCCGCGTTGCGGCAAATAGGTGGTGGACGCCTGGTTCAGGCCCAGCTGGGAAATATCGCGGAAATAATTGTCGTCTGATACCTTGGCAATATCCCAATCGGCATAGAAGCCATGGGAGAAGGTCTGCTGGTGCCGCCACCAGTACATCCAGCGGTCTTCGCCGGTGACATGGTCATCCGGGAGATAGGTCCCGTCGATCGTGCCCAGGTAGCTGGACCCGAGGTAGCGGAACTCGCCGCCAAGCTGCGTGCCGCGCTTCGAAAAATAGCGCGGCTGCACCGTCAGGTCGTAATTCGGCGCCAGATTGAAGTAATACGGAATCGACACGTCGAAGCCGCCCTGGCTGGTCGTGCCGTACGTCGGAATCAGGAAGCCCGACTTGCGCTCGCGCTTGACCGGGAAGGTCATGTAGGGCGAGGCCAGGATGGGCACATCCTTGAAGTACAGCACGCCGCCTCGCGCCACGCCCTCGTTCTCGTCGAAGTCGATGTCGACCGAGTTGGCCTTGATGTACCAGGAAGGCTCCGGGCACGGACACCCGCTGTACGTGACCGTATGCAGCCGCATCTGCGACTTGCTGAAAATGTCCGCGTGCTCGGCGACGGCGAAGCCGCCCGTGGAGCCCAGCCAGAAATTCGGCTTTTCGACCTGGCCCGAATACTTGTCCACGTTGAACTTGGCGGTCGGCCCCGTCACCAGGGTGCCATCGCGCATCATGCGCGCATTGCCCCGGACGTCGACTTCGCCGGTATCCTTGCGGTAGTTGATCTCGTCGCCCTTGATCACGCCGTCGATGCGGCGCACCTGTGCGCTGCCGGACAGGGTGAGCTCGGAATCCGGATCGCCCGAAATGCTGTCCGCTTCCATATAGGCGGGGATGCTGTCGTCCGGCAACCGGTGTATCCGCAAACCGGGGGAAGTGCGCAGTTGCGGAGCAGACGTGGCCGACGGCGCGGAAGCAGCGGCGCCCGGGCTACCTTGAGCCTGAACGGCTCCGCCGGCGATGCTGACAACGGAGAGGATCAACCACGGAACCTTGCGCACGAATGAAAACAGCCCTTATTGACCATGGGAGAGCCGGACAAAGGCGCCCAGGCGGGGCCAATGCTGACGGAAACGAGCCGGTATTATAGAGAAGCCGCAAACAACGCCCAGCCTTATGTTCGCGGAACCCGAAATTCAGCAATATTGCCCTTCTGACACGGATCTTCCTTGAAAAACGATCACGACCCTCGCCTGGCGCAAGTCCGCGCCTGGCTGGAAGGCCTGCCCGCCGCCCTGAACCTGGCCGTCGAGACCCTGCGCCCCGCCTCCGCCGACGCCAGCTTCCGCCGCTATTTCAGGCTGGACGCGGGCCCGCGCACCCTGATTGTCATGGACGCGCCGCCCCAGCACGAAGACTGCCGCCCCTTCCTGCATGTGGGCCAGCTGCTGGCGGACGCCGGGCTGAACGTGCCGACCGTGCTGGCGCAGGACCTGGACCAGGGCCTGCTGCTGCTGTCGGACCTTGGCGAACAGACCTATTACCAGAGGATCCAGGCCGGACTGGACGATCGCCAGCTCCAGACGCTGTACCGCGAAGCGCTGGCCGCCCTGGTCAAGCTGCAGCAGGCGTCGACCGCCGGGCTCGCCTCCTACGACGGCAGCCGCCTGGCCGAAGAACTCAAGCTGTTCCCCGAATGGTACGTGCGCAAGCACCATGGCGCGGAACTCGACGACAAGACCGCCAGCGCGCTGGACAAGATCTTCGCGCTGCTGTCGGCCAGCAACGGCGGGCAGCCCCAGGTGCTGGTGCACCGCGACTTCCATTCGCCCAACCTGATGGTCTGCGACCAGCCGCAGTACGGCCCCAACCCCGGCATCATCGATTTCCAGGATGCGCTGGCCGGCCCCATCACCTACGACCTGGCGTCCCTGGTGACGGACGCCCGGACCACCTGGGAAGAACCCCAGCAGCTGGACTGGGCCATCCGGTACTGGGAGATGGCGCGCGCCGCCGGCCTGCCCGTGGATGCCGACTTCGCCGATTTCCACCGCGCCTACGAATGGATGGGCCTGCAGCGCAACCTGCGCATCCTGGGCGTATTCGCCCGCCTGAACCACCGCGACGGCAAGGCGCACTACCTGGCCCACATGCCGCGCGTGAACGGCTACGTCCGCCAGGTGGCCCAGCGCTACGGGGTATTCACGCCGCTCTTGCGCCTGCTGGACCGCCTTGACGACCGCCAGGTCAGCGTCGGATACACGTTCTGATGCGGGCCATGATTCTTGCCGCGGGGCGCGGCGAACGCATGCGGCCGCTCACCGACCGCCTGCCCAAGCCCATGCTGCCGGCGGGCGGCAAGCCGCTGATCGCCTGGCACCTGGAACGCCTCGCCGCGGCGGGCTTCCGGGACATCGTCATCAACCACGCCTGGCTGGGCCACGAAATCGAGCGCGGGCTCGGCGACGGATCCGCCTTTGGCGTGCGGATCCGCTATTCGGCCGAGGCGTCCGCGCTGGAAACGGCCGGCGGCATCGCGCAGGCGCTCCCCCTTCTGGGCGAAGACCCCTTCCTGGTGATCAACGGCGACATCTGGTGCGACTGGGATCCCGCGGCCGCCCGCGACGTGGCGCCGCGCGTGTCCCCGGCGGGCGCCTGGCTGCTGCTGGTGGACAATCCCGCGCACCACCCGGCCGGCGATTTCGTCCTGAAGGATGATGGCCGCGTGCTCGCCCAGGGCGAGCCCCGTTTGACCTTTGCCGGCGTCGGCGTCTACCATCCTTCGTTGTTCGCGGATGTCCCGCGCGGCGCTGCGGCCCCCTTGGCGCCCCTGCTCAGGCAGGCCATGGGCCTGGACCTGGCGCGCGGCACCCGCCATGGCGGCCGATGGACGGATGTCGGGACCCCGCAACGGCTTGCCGACCTGGACGCGGAACTCGCCGGCCAGGGCCGCTGACACCCACATATTTCACAATATCAAGGTGCGCAACCAGGCTTGTCTGCGCACGCAACGCCCCCGGCTAACGGGGTATTCTCTGACGCTTTGGCATGCGCGCGCAGCATGCCAACAAGCAAATACACAGGAAGTTTTCTAGGAATGGGGATGTTTGGAAGATCGCAACGGGCCGTGTTCAAGCCCTCCGTATACCAGCCTGGCCAACGCACGCGTCGCATGCCGCGCTGGCTTGTCCTGTTGCTGGTTGGCATTGCCCTCGGCGCGGGCGGCGTGCTCTTCCTGCAAACCAACTACGGCCCGCAGCGCCTGACCGTCGAACAGTCCGAACAGCTGCACAGCGAACTCAGCGCCTCCAATCTGGAGCGCCAGCGCCTGCAGACCCAGCTTGAAGAAGCCACCCAGCAGCGCGACGCCAACAAGGCCGGCCACGAAAAGCTGACCAGCGACCTGGCCGACGCGCGCGCCAGGATCGAAACCCTGGACAAGGAACTGGTGCTGTTCCAGGACGCCATGCCGCCCGATCCCCGCGGCGGCAACCTGGGCATCCGCTCCGCCACATTCAAGCGCGCGCCCGGCCAACTGGACTACCAGGTGCTGGTCATGCGCGAAGACCGCCAGGGCGCGCCCTTCAAGGGCAACCTGACGTTTGCCATCGAAGGTTCCTACCCCAACGGCCGCGCCGCGACGATCACGCCGGAAGGTCCGGCCCTGAACGTCGACCGCTACGACTATGCGCTGGGCCAGCTCAAGCTGCCCGACGGCTTCATCCCGAAGGTGGTGGTGCTGCGCGTCATGGACGGCGCCCAGAAGCAGCAGGCGATGCGCATCTATTACGTGCGCAATTGATCGCCGCACGCCCCCGAAACCCGCCGCTGGCGGGTTTTTTTACGCCCTTTGAAAATAGTTGCGCGCGCAACCCAACAAGCATATAGTTGCGCAAACAACCAAATCATGGAGACAGCATGACGCTCCCTTCCCACGTCCCCGTCCTGATCGCCGGCGGCGGCCCCGTCGGCCTGACGCTGGCCGCCCTGCTGGCCGAATACGGCATCGCGTCCCTCACCATCGAGGCCGACGCCGGCTATTGCAGCGGCAGCCGGGCCATCTGCATGTCGCGGCGTTCGCAGGAAATCCTGGGCTGGGTCGGCGCGGACCGGCCGCTGATCGAAACCGGCCTGGCCTGGACCGGCGGCCGCAGCTACTTCCGCGACCGCGAAGTCCTGCATTTCGAGATGCCGCACGATCCTCTGCAGCGCTATGCGCCCATGGTCAACATCCAGCAGTACTACGTCGAGGAATACGCGCACCGGGCCATGCAGCGCCATCCCGGCCTGGCCTCGCTGCAATGGTCCAGCCGGGTGACTGGCCTGCAGGCCGGACCGGACGGCGTCTCGGTGCAGGTGGAGTCCGGCGGCGAATGCCATACCGTGCGCGCCGACTGGCTGATCGCCTGCGACGGCGGACGCAGCGCCGTGCGCGACGCCATGGGCCTGAAGCTTGAGGGCATGCAGTACGAAGGGCGCTACGTCATCGTCGACATCGAGCAGGAATCGCAGCGCCCGGTGGAGCGCCTGGCCTGGTTCGATCCCCCGTCCAACCCCGGCTCGACCCTGCTCATGCACCGCCAGCCCGGCAACGTGTGGCGCGTCGACTACCAGATCCGCGACGACGAGGACCCCGAAGAAGCCGTCAAACCCGAAAACGTGCTGCCGCGCGTGCAAAGCCATCTGGACATGATCGGCGAAACCGCGCCCTGGAAGCCGCTCTGGATTTCCATCTACAACGCCAAGTGCCTCACGCTGGACAGCTACCGCCATGGGCGCGTGCTGTTCGCAGGAGACGCCGGCCATCTCGTCCCTATTTTCGGCGTGCGTGGCCTGAACTCGGGCCTGGACGACGCCGGCAACCTCGCCTGGAAACTGGCCTGGACGCTCAAAGGCCTGGCGCCCGACAGCCTGCTGGACAGCTACAGCATCGAACGCGTGCATGCCACCCGCCAGAACCTGGCCTACGGCGCCAAGAGCACCGAATTCATGGCACCGCCGGACTTCGGCTTTCGCCTCATGCGCGAAGCCGCCCTGCGCCTTGCGCTGGCTGACGAGTCCGTACGGCCGCTGATCAATCCGCGCCAGTCCGCGCCTATTTCCTACGACGGCTCGCCGCTGAACCTGGAAGACGGCGCGCCCGGGGCAGGCACGGCCGCCGCGCCCGGCCAGCCCGCGCCCGACGTCCTGCTGCAGGAAGGCGGCGCGCCGCATTACCTCAGCGCGAACTTCGGCGCCGGTTTCGTGGCGCTGGCGCTGGCGCCCGACGCAGGCCTGTCGGCCGAGCTGGACGCGCTGGCCGCCGCCACGCAAAGCGCCCCCCATCCGCTGCGCGTGCTGCGCGCCGGCGCAGGCGGCCTGCGGGACGAGCACGGCCAATTGCGCCAGCGTTACGGCGGCGATGCGGGAACCGTCTACCTGCTGCGCCCCGACGGCTATGTGCTGGGCCGCTGGCAATCTCCTGCCGCCGCCGCATTGCGCGCCGCCCTGGCGCCCTACTATCCCTCGCTCACCCTGAGCGCCACGACGAAAGGCCAAGCATGAACAACGATGAACTGGACCAGGTCTACACCGGCATGGCGCAGGCGCTGACCCGCGTGGGGGAATCCCGCGCGCCGCTGTTCCTGTCGATACTCGGCCTTTCGCTGCTCAGCCGCCAGCCCAACGCGACGGAAGCGCTGGCGCTGCTGGCGCAGGCCGAAGCCGCCAGCCTCGCTGACGACCCTGTGGCAAACTATCCGGCCTCCACCCCTGCCCGCCCGACGTGAATACGCCCGCCCTGGAACGATTCCTGACCTACCGCCTGCACGTGCTCAACAAGATCACGGACCGGGACACGAATCGCGCCTACCTGAAGGACTGCGACATCCCGCTGGGCGAAGCGCGCTGCCTAGCGGCCATCGGCCGCTACGCGCCGCTGTCGGTCAACGACCTGGCCCGGGCGGCCAACCTGAACAAGGGCCAGGCCAGCCGCTCGGCGCAGGCGCTGGTGGACCGCGGCCTGGTGGAAAAAAAGGTGTCGGCGTCCGACGGACGCGGCGTCGTGCTGGCGCCCACCGACGAAGGCCTGGCGCACTACCGGCGCATCATCGACCTGATCGCCCGCCGCAACGACGAAATCTTCGGCTGCCTCAGCACCGAGGAACAGCACCAGCTGGGCGACATGCTGGACCGCCTGATCGGCCATCTGCACGCCTGCGCGGACGACGCGGAAGATTGAACGCCCGGCCGCTCAGGCCTTGGGCGCCGTTGCCCCCGCCTGCGCGGCGGCCTCGTCCATGAACTGCGCCATGCGCACATCCAGTTCGGTCACGCCGCCCGCGTCATGCGTGGTCAGGATCACGTCCACGCGGTTGTAGACGTTGGTCCATTCGGGGTGGTGATTCAGCTTTTCCGCGAACATGGCCACGCGCGACATGAAGCCGAAGGCGGCGTTGAAATTGGGAAAACGGAAGCGCTTTTCGATGGCGTCCCGCATGGCCACCGCTTGCCATCCGGCAAGCGCGGCGACGGCGGTATCGGTGCCGATGCGGGCGGGAGGAAACATGCTCATGGCGGACTCCAGAAATAAAGGGCGGCGGCGCATCGCGCCGGCCGCCCTGGACAAGCGACGCGCCCGCGCCTACTGCCGGACCGCGTACAGGTAGATCTCGACGCGCCGGTTCAGCGCGCGGCCTTCGGCGGTGGCATTGTCGCCGATCGGATCGTTGGGGCCCCGGCCCTCGACAGTCAGGCGGCCCGCCGCCACGCCCTGGCCCGCCAGGTAGTCCGTGACGCTTTTCGCGCGGTTCACCGACAGGGTCTGGTTGTGCGCCAGCGAACCGGTGCTGTCGGTATGGCCGACCACCTTGGCCCGCAGCTCGGGATGCTGGTTGAGCGAACGCGCCACGCTGTCCAGGACCGGCAGCAGCGCCGGCTTGAGCTGCGTCTTGTCCGTGTCGAACGACACGCCGCTGGGAATGTTGACCTTCAGGCTGCCGTCCGGCATTTCCACGACGTCGATGCCCAGCGATGACGCGCCGGATTTCTGGACGTCGTCCTTGACCACCTTCCAGTTGTAGCCGACCAGGCCGCCCGCGACCGCGCCGATGCCGGCCCCGATCGCCGCGCCCTTGCCATGCCCGATGAGGGCGCCGATGCCGGCGCCCAGCGCCGCGCCCGCGCCCGTCCCCACGGCGGTGTTCGTTTGCTGTTGCGTGGCGCAACCCGCCAGCAACGCACCCGCCGCCGCAAGCACGGCGATCCGGTTGAGTGTTCTTCTTGAATTCATGGCAACCTCCACTGTCCATCCGTCCAAACGCCGGATGATTCCGGCGTGGATCATGCTAGCAAGCGGAAGTCGGGCGACGGGCAACATTTTGTATGCCCGGCTCCCCTGTCCCCGGCTCGAGCCAGGGCGGCCAGCCCGCCATCGAGGCGGTCCGGGCAGGCCGGCGCCCCCATCCCGGGGCTAAGATGGCGCTATCCGCGGAGGCTTCCATGACAGTGGCGCGCACCTACTTTTTCAACAGGATGGACGGCGATGAACTCGCCAGGCTGTGCAACGCCCGAGAAGACTTCTTCCTCGAGAATGTCGACGACCTGGAACCCGCCATCGGCCGCCTCCAGGCGATGCTCGGCAACGCCGGCATGCGCAGTGCGGTGGAGCATGCGCCGCTCAATCCCGCTCCCGGACTCGGCGACCTGGCCTCGGCGGCGGTTCCCGCGCTCGGCCTGATCTGGGCATCCGCCCGCCTGCTCGGCTTTGCCGTGCGCCCTCATGCCGATGCGACCTTGCGCCTTACGTCGAACACGTCGATCAGCGTCGTGTTCTCCCGATCGCCGAACGCCCCGTAAGCCGGCAAGACGGCGGCAAGGGCTTGCCGCCTTTCTCTGCCCTTCAGCCCCGCCGGCCGAACAGCATCGTCAAGCCGAACAGCGCCCCCAGCCCGCCGACGATGGCCAGCGATATCGATGGCTCGCGCAAGTTCAGCGCCATGACGGCCGCGCCCGCGCCCAGGCCGGTGATCAACAGGCCCACCAGGCGCCCGCCCGTGGAACCGTAGAAATGCGTGCGGCGCGCCGCCTGCGTCCCCGCGGGCTGGCGCTTTTGCCACGCCGCCAACGCCTGCTCGAATTCGCGCAACAGACGCTCACGCCTGGGCAGGTCCGCCGCGCTGACCAGCAGCGTCGGCAGGCCGGGTCGGACCAGCTTCAGATAGTCGTCCGTGCCCCAGCTGGACAGGTCGGCGAAGGCGACGGGAGACCGCCGCGAAAACTCCAGCCCTTCGGCCGTCACCCTGACCGCGTTGCGGGTGGGGAATCCCCTGAACGCCACCAGCGGCGGCACCAGCAGGCCCAGCACCGCCAGTACGGCCGCCAGGCCGATCGGCCCGCGGTTGAACACCACGAGCATGAAACTGCCCACCGCCAAGGCGAAGGCCAAGGGCACCGACAACTGGTGCCATCGGGTATAGACCGACACCGGGATCCCTTCGTTGCTATTCATGCGTGCGCCTTGTCAGTCATTCGCTTTCACAAGATTTGAACCGCTGCCGCCCATCGGCAGCGAGCGGATGTCGGGCATGCGGTCCGGGTCAGGCCAGTACTCGACCTTGATGATCGCTTCCTGGAAGATATCATCGTCGACCAGCACCTCCGTGCGCAGGACCGCGCAGCCGTTGCTTACGTGGAACTGCACCGACTCGTCCCAGGGCTTGGCCGTGAATTCGATGGACTGGCTCCGATCCTTGCGGATCCAGCGCCAGGCATCCGCCCACCCCGGGCGAGACTCCATATTGTCGACGTATTTATCCACACCGTCGGCCCAGGTTTCCTTGGGCGGGCGGCCCTGCACAAACTGCGCATTGGACGGACCGCGCGGCTGCAGTTCGGGGTCTTGGGAACGCACAGATCCCTTGCTCGCCACCACCGCGCTGACACCCTGCCCGACGAGCTTGAGGTTGTACGCGTAGTCGCTGTGCTCGGAATAGCCCGGCATCACCACTTCCAGCACCAGGCGATCCCGGCCGAAGACCTCGCCCTGCCAAAGCCCCTTCCAGTCCAGCGTCACGCGCACGCCGAACACGGCGCGGTTGAACGCCTCCAGCTCGTCTTCGCGCGTTGGGTAGAGCTCGCGTTCTTCCACGTCTGTGAATTCCGCGGAGCGCATGCAGCAGCACGTGTACCAGATCTCCAGTTCGCTTTCCTTGGCGCTGTCGCCCCAGAACTTGAAGTACAGCCCCGCGGCCAGCAGGCACAGGCCCAGCGCGATCCAGCCCCACACGGGAATACCCAACAGCACGGTGCCGCCGCTGGTCAGGCCGACCATCGCGCTGCCAAAGCCCCCCGCGCCCGCCACCACGCCGGCCGTGCTGAAGGCGCCGCCCAGCGAAATCAGGGCCGTGGCGACGCCGGTCAGTCCGGACAGCAGCAGGAAGACGGAGGACGTCGCATAGGCGCTGCCCGCCTCGTAGTTCTTGACGTCGTACTGGTCGACGGCGCTCAGCGCATTGTTTGCGCCGTCGACGAACGTGGCGGCCGCCGCGAACACGGCGCCCGCCGTCCGCACCGCCGTCAAGCGCATGTTCAACTTCAGATTCATGGTGAAGGCCGTGTTGGCGCCCACGCGCGCGCCAATCCCGCCCGCCGTCACTTCGATCGCCACGCTGCCCACGCCCAGCACCCCCGACGTAATGCCGAACCAGGCTTTGCGCGCAGCCTTGGCGTCGTGCACGACCTGCGCCTTGCGCAGGTCCGACACCGATGAATAAAGCGCCACCAGCGTCATCACGCCTGTCGCGCCCGCATTGGCGCCGTCCTTGCTCTTTGCCCATTTGACGAGGCCCGCCAGCGGCGACATCGTGGGCGCGGGCAGGGCCAGCACCGGCGCCGGCGCCGGCAGCGAAAGCTGCGGCGACGCGCCTGCACCTGCGCCGGGCCGCGGACGCGCCGTGGCCGCGGCGTTCAATTGCGCGTCGACCTCTTCGGGAATGATGTAGTTGAGCGTGACCGGCGTGGAGCGCTCGGCCTGGGTGCCCATCCAGCCGGACTGCATATGCTTGTTGGCATAGATGCCGTTCCCGCCGCCTACCGTTACCGACGTCAGGTCCGGCTCCCAGACGATCTGGTGCATGTCCGCGATCATCCGGGGCAAGGTGGTGGTGTGCGTGCGCACCGCCATCACGATGTTCATGCGCGCCGACATCGTCAGCGTGACGCGCGCCGCGACGCGCTCGGCGATGGGGTCGCCCGCCAGGGTCAGCCGCAACAGCTGCGTCGCCATGAAACGGCCGATCGCCGCGCTTGCCGCCCTCATCGGCGGCAGTTGCCCCTTGGCCGCGCGCGCCTTGAGCCAGTCGTTGTAGCTCTTGATCATCTTGCGGACATTGGAGACCTGCTTCGAGATGACCTTGCCCTTGGCCTCGCGGTCCAGAAAGCCCAGCAGCTCGCCGTCGTTCGCCGCCAGCGCGCGCCAGATCGCCGCATACGTGCTTGAGCCGTCCTCGTCCTTCAGCGAATCGTCGATCGCCTTGTGTTCGCTTTCAATCGCGCCGGCGCCATCCACGCACAGCGCCATGTCGTCTTCCAGCCGTTCGCCGACCGCGGCGTCCTTGCACGAATAGGCCTTGAACGCCAGCCAGAGCGCCTCGCGGCCATACCACCACGCCCAGTCCTTGCCGGCCCCCTCGATCTTCTCGCGCATGCGGGCGATGGCGGTCTTGTTGTCGCTGAGCGTCTTGGCGACCTTGCCCGTATCCACGCGTTCGCGCAGGCGCCTGATCTCGTCGCCCGTGTTCCCCATCTGCTTTTGCAGGCCATCGATGATTTGCGCCACGCCCACTTCGCGCATGCGGGTGGGTTCCAGATGGTGTTCGGCCAGCTCCCCCATGCATTTATTGCGCCACGTCGACACGTCCGCCAGGATGCCCACGGGATCGCGCAGCGCCAGGACAATGCCGCCCTTGGGCGTCATCTGCCGCATCTTGGCCGCAACGGCCGCACCCTGCCCGCCGAACACGGTCACGGCCGGCGAGAGCGTATTGCCGAACAAGGTGGCGGCGCCCGGCGCGTCGCGGAACTCGATCGAATGCTTGGCCAGGTTGGCGCCGTCTTCCGCCACGCGGTAGCCGGTCTCGGGCTTGGGATGGCCGCCTGCCCACACCGCCTTGGCGTCCAGCTCCACCATGATCTTCTTGCGCCACCGCTCGTCGCGCGTCAGGTCGCGGCGGATGTCCCGCGTCCACCAGACACGCGAATATCCCACCCACACCGTGCGCGACGCATTGGCGGGCGCCTCGACGTTGATCAGCGTGGATTCCAGGCCGTGCCCTTCGCGCGTGCAGGTGAAGGTCGGCTGTTCCGTCGGGCGGTTGTCGTCGTCGACCGGCACTTCCTTCATCTGGCCTGTCGCCGTCGCCGCGAATGCGCGCCAGCCGTAGCTGCGGCGTGGATCCCAGATGTAGACATACCCGGCCGTGATGGCGCGCAGCATGTAGGCGCCCTGGCGCATGGTCTCGTAATACAGCTCCGGATCCATGTACACACCGTCCGGCAGGTCGTTCTTGCCGCCCGGCACATACGCGATCCGCATGGGCAGAATGGGCAGGCCCGGCCGGCCGCAGAACTTGCCCTTGCAGGGCAGCGCGTCGTAGTCAGTCGTCATGCTTGCAGATCCTCCCGTGCCTGCGCCTCTTGCGCAAACGCCTGCCAATCCTCGTCATCCATATCCTCGGCGGCGCGATACAGCCGGCCGCCTTCCTCGCGCACTTCGCGTAGCAACGCCGCGAACGAGGGCGCGCGCTCCAGCGGCGCGGCCAGGCGCACCCGCCAGGCGGCGAACAGCGCCACGTCCTCGTCATCGTCGATGCCGCAGGCAGCGCCGGCGTCCAGCGCACGCCGCACCGGCTCCAGCGCCGACGCCCCGTAACGCAGGCCGTCCGCGTTCAGCCGTTGCAGCACGGCATTGACGCGGCCCAGGCGCGCCAGGCGCGGCCAGTCCGGCGTCACGGTCTGCATCGGGCCGCGCGCATCCGGCAGCATCTGCCACCGTCCGAATCCGTCCACGCTCATCCACGCCGCGCCCGGAATCCACGAGGCCGGCGCCGTGCCCGCGTACAGCTCGCTTTGGAACTGCGTGGTGCGCGGGTCCCAGAACCGCAGGATGCGCACGCGCCCCTGCGTATCGCGCAGGCGCGCGCGCTGAATCAGGCGCCGCGCAACTTCCGCCAGCGGCAGATCCGTCGCCAGCCACGCCGACATCGAGCGTGCCCGCCTGGCGGCCGGCGCCGGGCGCACCGCTTCATCCACGGCCAGCCTCAGGCTGGCATTGACCAGGCGCTCGTGCCGCACTTCATCCGGCACTTCGGCCAGGTACAAGGGCGGCGCGCTCGCGCCCTGCGAAATCAGGTCGACCTCGCAGCGCGGCAGTCCGGCCGATGCGATCGCATCAGCCAGCGGGTCGGCCAGCGTCGAATCGCACAACAGCAGCACACGCCGGTCGGCGCGTCCGTCCAGCACCGCGCGCAGGCCCGCGATGGCGCGCTCGACGCCGGCTTCGGCGCCAGGCGTCCAGTACTCGGGGTGGCGAGGCGTCACGTCCATCGTCATGCCGCCAATGCGCCGCTGCCGGCCGCGTCTTCAAGCGCCGCGGCGCAGCCTTCCAGATCGCCCTGCGGCGGCTGCGCGGGTCCGGCGCCGCTTTGCGGCCCCACCCAGTTATGCACGCCCGCCTTCAGCTCCACCTTGCCGGGCGCATGCAGCTGGATGCCGCCGCCCTCGATACGCATATACGCCCCCGCGGCCGTCGCCAACACCTTCCTGGACGCGTTCACATCCACCGCGCCCTGCGCCGAGACCAGCGTCACCGCCTTCTCCGCCGCCAGCCGCATGCGCGCCTTCTGGCTCTGCAGCCGCAGCTTTCCGCCCGCCGCGTGCAGGCGGATTCCTTGCTCGTCCACCGCCCGGCCGCTGCCGCCCAGGCCCTTGGTGAACAGCACGACGCCTTGCGCCACGCACATCGCCAAGTTCGCGCCGGCCGCCCAGTTCACGTCAGGGGCGACTTGGCACAGCGTGGCGCCGGCCACCGTGTACGCGTTGTGCGGCGTGTATTGGCCGATCCCCCTGGGCGCGCTGACCTGGATGTGCGGCGCGGTGTAGGCCGGCACGCGGGCCTCGGCCTCCGCCTCTGCCTCGGCCTTGGTGCCTTCGATGATTTCGCGCACCGCATCCAGTTCGTTCAACGCGCGCGGCTTGTCTCCATCGCCCGGCAGCAGGGCGTCCTGGCGGCCGGCCGTGGCGGACAGCTCGCCGGCCTGCTCGATGGATTTTTCCATCTGTTTGATGGCCTCTTCGCTGTCCAGCAGGCCGCCCGCCGCCTCTTCGCGCTTGTCGGCGCTGATCAGCAGACCCTCACCGGCTCGCAAAGCCAGCGCTTCGCCCGTCGCGAGCTCGGCCCCATGGCCCAGGTCCGACAGCCGCTCGTTGTCGCGCTGCTGCTTCAAATGCCCCAGATTCAGCCGCGTCTCGGCCTGCGTGGTCGACGCCGTCAACCGCGACTGGCCCGGCGTGTCGTCCTGCACCAGCTGGTTGTAGCCGCCCATGCCCTGCCCGCTAGTAGCCAGCGCCTGCGTCTTGAAACCCGACATCACCACATTGTGCGCGTGGCCCGCTTCGCTGCCCGCGAACCAGGCGGGCGCGTTGCCCGTGGCCTTGGCCGCCCCGCCCTGCACCTGATTGTTCGCGGCGTTTTCGGTGCCCGCGCCGTTATATAGCGCGCCCACCACCACGGGCCGGTCGATATCGCCATGCAGGAACTGCACCAGCACCTCCTGTCCCAGACGAGGCACGAAATGCCCGCCCCAGTCCGCACCGGCCACGGGCTCCGCCACGCGCACCCATGTTCCCAGCGCCTCGCTGGCAGGCGCGTTGTCGTCGCCGGCCGGATGATCCTGGCGGTTGCTCGACGCGCTGCCGCGCTGCCAATGAAACTGGATCTTGATGCGGTGATCGCGGTCGGTGTGGACCGGATCGCCGGCGCCCACCACCAGCGCGGTTTGCGCGCCATGCACGGTGGGGCGCGGGTGCAGCCGCGCGCCATGGCCGTCCCGCGTGCTGGGCCGGTATTCGAGCGTGGCGGCGATGGCTTCGAAGCGGTTGCGATAGAAGTCCGCCTCGCCGTCCGGCTGCTCGCCCGCCGCGCCCAGGGCCTGCGCCACGGCCCGACCCAGGCTTTCGTCGAAATTGTTGCGCGCCTCGTGGCGCATGCCGATCACCACGAAGTCCGCGCCCGCGCCCTGCGACGGCCCCCAGTGGCCTGTCAGGGTAAAGCGCTGCCCCGGCGCCAACGTGCGCGCGGTGCCTTCGCCCTCGTACAGGGACTGGCGCACGCGTTGCGCCGCCAGCGCGTTATGCGCCAGGCGCTCGCCCTGCGCGCCGTCCTCGAACACATACTGCCCGGGATAATCCGAGTCGGCCAGCTCCATCGCATTGGCGAACTTGTCCTCGACCTGGGCGCTGACTCTGCGCGCCTGCATGGCGCGATAGTCCCACGTGGCCAGGCGCACGGCATTGGTGCGCCACGCACGGTGCTGGCGCCAGGCCTGGATGGAGTCCTGCTCCTCGGTCGCGTCCGCGCGCTGAAACGGAATGCTGTCTTGCGGGCCGGCTTCGAAGGCGCCGTTGTGGTCCGCGATGACGATCGTGTGGCTACCCGGCTCGCCCTCGCCGCCTTCATGCTCGACCCAATAGAACAGGCCCTCTTCCGCCAGCAGGCGCTCCACGAACGCGAAGTCGGTTTCACGGTACTGGATCGTCAGGCTGCGCTTGGCGTAGGCGTCGCGATCCTTCACTTCCCAGCGCCATTGGGGCGCCAGCGCGCCCTGGCCCTGGTAGTCGCCAAAAACGCTGTCGACGATATCGATCACCGACAGGTCCTGAAACGCGTAGCTGTCGCGCCGCTGGCGCAGCAGCGCCAGCCACGGTTCGATGCGCAGGCGGTAGCGTGCAAAGCCGCCGTTGGCGCCCTCGAACCGCGCCTCGGTCACCAGGCCGCACCAGACGCGGTGCTCGTCACGCCCCAGGGCGGTCTGCAGTTTCACCTGCGCGGCCTGGCCGATCAGCGACTTCAGCGGAATGTGCGCATCGTCGGACAGCGCGTCCACCTGCAGGACGAAGCCGCCATCGCTCAGGTGCTCCTGGCCTTGCAGCCGCTCCGCCAGCAATCTGTCCTGTCCCAGCGGCGTCGTCAGATCCAGCAGGCGGTCGGCCTGCGTAAAGCCTGCACCCAACAGGCTGGCGGCGGCGAGTTCAAGGGCCATGTCGACGTCTCCTCTCGTCAGCTCATCCGGAACCGGAACTCGCCGTTCTTGCCCGCCGTCACGCGGATCCTGGCGATGCCCTCACCCTGCGCCATGCGGCTGAGCACCTGCTCTGCAATTTCCGGCAACAGCGTTCCGTTCAGAATGTGGTCCACGTTGCGCGCGCCCGTATCCACCTCGGTGCAGCGCGCCAACACGGCTTCCACCAGCCCATCGTCCCATTCGAACGCGGCGCGGTGCGTGGCCTGGACGCGGCGGGCGATGCGCCCGAGCTTCAGGCCGATGATGCGCGCCAGCGAGTCGTCGTCCACCGGAAAATACGGAATGGTCTTCATGCGCCCCAGGAACGCGGGCTTGAATGCCTTGTACAGCTGCGGCGTCAGCAGCTCCGACAATTGCTCCGGCGACGGGCGCTCGTCGGCCGCCTTGTTCAGGCAGGCCTGCATGATGGTGCTGGACCCCACGTTCGACGTCAGGATGATCAACGTATTGCGAAAGTCGATCTCGCGTCCTTCCGCGTCATCCATCACGCCCTTGTCGAACACCTGGAAGAACAGCTCCAGCACATCGGGATGCGCCTTTTCAATCTCGTCCAGCAGCACCACGCTGTAGGGCTGGCGCCGGACCGCCTCGGTCAGGACACCGCCTTCGCCATAGCCGACGTAGCCGGGCGGCGAGCCCTTCAGGCCAGAGATGCTGTGGGCCTCCTGGTATTCGCTCATGTTGATGGTGACCAGCTTGCGTTCGCCGCCGTAGAGGATGTCGGCCAGCGCCAGCGCCGTCTCGGTCTTGCCCACGCCCGAGGGGCCGACGAACAGGAACACGCCCTTGGGCTTGTCCGGATCTTCCAGGCCGGCTCGGGCCGTGCGCACGCGCTGCGCAATGGCGTGCAGCGCGTGGTCCTGCCCAATGACCCGCTCGGCCAGCATGGGCTGCAGTTGCAGCACGGTGCGGATCTCGTCGTTCACCATGCGGCCCAGCGGAATGCCGGTCCATGCCGAAATGATCTCGGCCACGACCTGCGCGTCCACGCACGCGGGCACCAGCGGCTGCTCGCCCTGCAAGGCGCGCAGCTCGTCCATCAGGCCCGCCAGTCGCTGCTGCTCGGGCGTGAGCGGCGCGGGGGCCGGCTTGCGCCGACTCGCGGTGGGTGCGGCGGTTTCGGGTCCCGACGCATCCTGGCCTTTGGCCTCCAGTTCCGCGCGCAACGCTTGAATTCTTTCCACCAGATCCCTCTCGGCCACGTGCCGGCCTTCCGCGTCGGCAAGCGTCGCCTCCACCTCGGCGATCTCCCCGTCCAGCTCCGCCAGCCGCGCCTGGGGTGCGCCGGTGGCGGCCTCGCGTCGCAGCGACTCCCGTTCGGTGCGCAACCGCGCCAGGCGATGGCGCGCATCATCGATCAGCGCCGGCGTGGCGCTGCGGCCCAGCGCCACGCGCGCGCAGGCCGTGTCCAGCACGCTGACCGCCTTGTCGGGCAGTTGACGGCCGGTGATATAGCGGTGCGACAGCCGCGCCGCCGCGACAATGGCCTCGTCCAGGATACGAATGCCGAAATGGCCTTCCATCAGCGGCGCGATGCCGCGCAGCATCGACGCCGCCAGCGCGTCGTCCGGCTCCTCGACCTTGACGACCTGGAAGCGGCGCGCCAGCGCGGCGTCCTTCTCGAAATACTTCTTGTATTCGCTCCACGTCGTGGCGGCGATGGTGCGCAGTTCGCCGCGCGCCAGGGCGGGCTTGAGCAGGTTGGCCGCATCGTTCTGGCCCGCCTGCCCGCCCGCGCCGATCATCGTGTGCGCCTCGTCGATGAACAGGATGATGGGCGACGGGCTCTTCTTGACCTCGTCGATCACATTCTTCAGGCGGTTCTCGAACTCGCCCTTGACGCTGGCGCCCGCCTGCAGCAGGCCCAGGTCCAGCACCCGCAGCGTCACGTCGGCCAGGGCGGGCGGCACGTCACCCGCCACGATCCGCAGCGCCAGCCCCTCGACCACCGCGGTCTTGCCCACGCCCGCCTCGCCGGTCAGGATGGGATTGTTCTGCCGCCGCCGCGTCAGGATGTCGATCATCTGGCGGATCTCGGCGTCCCGGCCGATCACCGGATCGATCCTGCCTTCCCGCGCACGCTCGGTAAGGTTGGTGGTGTATTGATCCAGGGCCGGCGTCTGCGACAGCGCCGGCGCGGGCTGTCCCGCCTCGCCCTGCTCCGCCCCGCCATCGCCAAAGCCCACCGCCTGCCCCGCCTCCTCCGAGCCCTGCGTCAGGGCGGCGAAATCGTGCTTGAGCTCATCCAGCCGGAAAGATTCGAACAGCGGCGAGCCCCGCCGCGCCAGCTGCGCCAGGTCGGGTTCCGTCAACAACGCCAGCAGCAGATGCCCGGAGCGGATGCGCGTGGTCTGCGTATCAAGGGAAGCGATCAGCCACGCGTGCTCGAACAGTTTTGGCAGGTGCGCCGAAAACACGGGCGTGCGCGTATTGCCGTTCTTGAACCGGCCGATCTCGGCCTTCAGGTCCGCTTCCAGCGCATCGGTATGAATGTGGCAGCGCCGCGCAATGATGCTCACGTCGCTGGCCGGCTTTTCCAGGAGCGCCAGGAACAGATGCTCCAGGTCCACTTCGTAATGGCCTTGGGCCATGCACAGGCTGGCCGCGCGTTCGGCGGCCTGGCGGCAGGTCTGGTTCAACTTCCCGATCAAGGTCTTCAGCGGAGTGCCCATGAGTCTCTATGTTGTTGTGGGGTCAATGAATGGTGTGCAACTCGTAGCTGGCGTCATCGCGGTCTTCGCTTGCCGGCCCCGTGCACAGGAACGAGTTCCAGCCCAGCCGCGCCTCGCCGCCCTCGCCCAGCTGGCAGGGCATGACGCTTTCGCGCGACAGCACCAGCCGCACCTCGTATTCGAAGGTCATGCCGCCGAACATCGTCAGCAGCTTCTCCAGCGCCCGCGCGCGCTCGCCGCCCGGCAGGAAGTCGGCGAAAGCCTGGCGCGACAAGGGGCCGATCCACAACCGGATGCGCAGGTCGCGCTGCCAGATGCGGTCGCCTGCCAGCGCGGACACGCCCAGCACAGCGCCAGGCTGACCCAGCTGCGTACGGTTCTGCGGCGGCACGTCATACCAGCGGCCCACGAACTGCTCCACCCGCAGCGGCACGCCGAAGTAGTCCTGCAGCACCCGCTGCAGAAGCGGCGCCGACACCGGCCGCTGGCGCGCGGCCGCGGCGTAATGGGCCACGGACTCGTCGAACACCCGGCCCGCACCGTTGTGCAGCCGGTCGCGCAGCGCCGGATGGCCGATGCCGGCCAAGGACAGCAACAGCGGCAGGTAATGATGGTCCTGATCGGTTTCGTGCCGCAGCGGCATGCGGTACTTCTTCCAGGCGGCGTAGAACAGCGCCGCGGCCCGGTTCGAGAAAATATCGAAGAAGGCGCGCGCGCCCCGGTCGCGCCGCAGGCTTTCCCGGTTCGCCAGCATCTCGGAATAATGCAGCGGCAAAGCGCCCTGCGCGCCCAACAGGCCGAAGAAGGCCGGCGTCACATCGACGCGGCCCAGCCGTCCTTCGGCCACGGCGGCCTGGCGCGCCGCTTCGTCGGCCAGCACCTCGCCATTCTTGTCATACGCCACGGCGTCGACGATCTCGCTGGGCGGAAAGCCCAGCCCGGGCGCGTTGGGAAAGCGCAGATGCACAGGCACCGGGTGGCGGGTCGCCCCGCGCTCCTGCCGCGCAAAGCACTGCTCCAGCAAGCGCACCGCCTGGAAGAACTTGAAGCGCTGCGGCTCTGCCAGCAGCGCGTCCATCACGCTAGGATGGCGTCGCCGTTGCATGGGGGGCATCGTAGTAATTCCTCTGCGCCGCGGCGCGACAACACGACCAACTGCACGAAACTGTTGGCGTGCACGTACAGGCCAAAGAACCGGTTGATGACGGCCACGAAGGTATGCAGGCTCGTGCCCACGAAGTGATCTTCGTTGACGGTCAGCCGGATCTCGATCCCGCGCACAAACGTGGCGAAGGGCTCGCCCGGCATCCAGTGCGTGGCCGGCTTGTAGTCCAGGCCCACCAGGCCTTCGATCTGGCGCGCCGCCACCGCCGATCCCGACAGGTCGTACAGGCGCAGCGTCTCCTTTAGGGCGGGCAGGCCGCTTTGCACCAGAGACAGATGGTTCAGCGCCAAATGCGAAATCAGCCGCCAGTGCGCGGCGCGTCCCTGCTGGAACCGGTGCGAATGGGTCGGCCGGCGCAGCATCCGGATGGCGCGCGCGACGGTGCCCCCTTCCAGGAACAGGTCTCCGCCCGATTGGCCCACCGCGATTTGCGCCGGCAGGTCGCGATTGGTGCAGGTCAGGTCCAGGCTCAGGGTTTCGGTCTGCGGCACCGACGGATCGAAGTCGATATCGACGATCGAGATCTCGGTCTCGTAGCCCGGACTGCGCTGCGCCATCGCGGCGTCGCGCCGCATCGTCCAGTAATGGCCGGCGGACTCGGGCGACTCGCCGTGATGCAGCGAATAAAACGGCCGGAAATCCACCACCGCGTCGCCCAGGGCGTTCTGCCGCACCTGGCGCACGCGGTCGATGGAATAGACCTCGTATCCATAAGCGCGGCGCGCATCGGCCACCACCGGATACGATGCCGCCGCATGCGTCACGCGGATGGGATCGGCGCGCTGGGGGAACAGGTTCACCACCGGCGTGCAGCCCAGCCGCAGGTTGTCCGCCGACGTCGACTCCAGCAGCCGCGCCGTGTTGGAGTCGGCGCGCAGTCCGCTCACCGGCAGGTGCAGCGTGAATTGCCGCACGGTGCCCAGATAGGGGCGCAGCGCGGCCAGGTCGATGTCGACGAAATTGAATTTTTCGGAGAAAACGAAGTACTCGGCCAGCAGGCGATACGCAGGATGCGAGCTGGCCGGGAAATCGATCAGCGCATCTTCCTCGGCCAGTCCGACCTGCGCCAGCGGAATCGAGGCCAAACGGTCCCAGCGCCCGGGTTGCAGCTCGACATACGCCGCGGCCGCGCGCAGGAACAAGGCGTCGCGCAGCGCCGCCACGAACGACGGTTCGCCATGCAGGTAGATGCGAAGCCGGTCGATGCCCGGCATGCCGAAATGCTGGTTCTCCCCCAGGCAGCCCAGCGTTACCGACAGGCGGCCGGTGACGCCCGCCGGCAGCTTGGCCGTGGCCGGCGCGTTGGCGCTGGACACGAACCCGGCGCGTTGCACCTCGATCGGCGCCAGCGCGACCTCATAGGCCGTGCGGAAGCGGCAGGACACGCCGCGCACCGGATGGGATTTCAATTCGGTGCCTCGGCTGATGCGCACGGGCGCGGTCAGCTGGGCGCCCGCGCCGCCCAGGTCGAACTGGGCCACGCTGCAAGAGGGAAATGGCCGCAGGTAATGCGGATACATCACCTCGAACAGCGCTTCGGTGAATTCGGGGTAGTCGTCGTCCAGCTTCTTGTTGATGCGGGCGCTAAGCAGCGCGAACGACTCGATCATGCGTTCGACGTGCGGATCCTCGCACGTCTCGCCCGACAGCCCCAGCCGCGCAGCGATCTTCGGATAGCGTTCGGCGAAGTCGCGCGACGAGGTGCGCAAGAAGCCAAGTTCGCGCTCGTAATAGGGCAGCAGTTCTTCCATTGATGTCTTCCTGTCCAGCGCGCCGGAGCACCTGCACCACGGTTTGATGCGTCAGACCGTGGCCGGGCTTTTGGCCCAGCCCTTGGTCACGGAGTACTGCAAGGTCGACGGCTGCAACGTCGCGTCGAAGGTCACGGGCTCGTGGGCGGGCCCCACGTCCAGCATGGCCGTAATCGCGAAATACAGCACCGAGGTCGCCCGGCTGTCGACCTGCAGCATGACGCGCACATGCGTCAGCCTGGGCTCGTGCCGCGCAATCGCCTGTTCAAGCGAGCGGCAGATGAACTCGCGGTCGTAGTGGCTCGCCAGGCTCAGCCCGGAAAAGTCCGACAGTCCGTACGTCAGCAGCGAGCGCCGGCAGTTCGGGTAGCGCCGCAGATCGTCCTCGGTGAACACCATGCGGGTGTTCAGCAGGGCCTCGATGTCGCGCGCCACCGTCTCCTTCATTTCCTCGATCGACAAGCGGCGCAACGCATAGGGCGACTGGCCCTCCGCTTCGAACAGCTTGTCGAAGAGACTCGGTTCGAATCCTTTCATCGGGGCCTCAACCAAAAAAAGACGGCGACCCGGTCCGGGCCGCGGTCTTCCTGCCTGTCCAGCGCGATCAGACCGAGTAGGTCTTGTCGTTCTTGGTCAGGCTCCAGGCGCCCTGGGCGTTGCCGCCCTGATTGCCGCCCACCTTCTGCTGCGTGTACTTCCATTGCACGGCGGCATACTTCAGCGAGAAGGACTCGTGCGGCAGGCCTTCGGCAACCACTTCCGGCGCCACGCGCGCGATGATCACGTACTTCAGCTTGATCTCGAGGTACTTGACGCGGTTGCCCTCGCCGTCTGCCCGCAGGAAGTCGATGGTGACTTCGTCGAACGTGGTGCCGCCCGACGCGTGCTGATACAGCAGCGGGCTGACGACGTCCAGATCCTTGGTGAAGACCATTTCCCCATGTTCGGTCCGCTCGGCGGTATGGCCGCCCGACGTCGACGCGGTGGCCGAACGCGGCTGGATGATCTCGTGGCGCCACGAGCTGACTTCGATCCAATCCGGGTGGTCCTTGTCTTGCGACTCGCCCTTGAGCGCCGGATTGCCGAACTTGACGTAGATGTCCTTCATTGTTGATAACCTCTTTTAATGGATGAGTTGTCAGTGCAATGACGCTCAGGATTTCTGAGCCTGGGCCGGAAGTTCGGCAACCAGGCGCAACGAAATCGAGAGTTCGTCAAGCTGGAAATGCGGCCGCAAGAACGCCACGGCTCGGAAAACGCCGGGACGACCGGGCACCTCGGCCACTTGCACCGAAGCTTCGCGCAGCGGGAACTGCGCCTTTTGTTCCTGCGTCGCGTTGTCGTCCAGCAGCACATACTGCGATACCCAGCGATTCAGGAAACTCTCTACGGACTGCGCCGACGCGAAGCTGCCGATCTTGTCGCGCATCATCGCCTTCAGGTAGTGCGCCACGCGCGATACCGAGAAGATGTACTGCAGCTGCGCCGACAACACCGCGTTGGCGTTGGCGCTGTCCGTGTTGTACTTCTTGGCCTTCTGCACCGACTGGGCGCCGAAGAAGGCTGCGTAATCCGAGTTCTTGCAATGCACCAGCGGAATCAGCCCCTGGTCGCTCAGTTCTTTTTCGCGGCGGTCCGTGATGGCGATTTCGGTCGGGCACTTGAGCGCGATTTCACCATCGTCCGTCTTGAACGTGTGCGTGGGCAGGTTCTCGACCAGCCCGCCGCCTTCCACGCCACGGATGGCCGCGCACCAGCCGAAGTCGGCGAATGCCGCCGTCAGGCGGGCACCAAAGGCCCACGCGGCGTTGCACCAGAGGTATTTGGAATGGTCGGTGCCGTCCACGTCCTCGACGAAGTTGAAGCCTTCGACCGTGGTGCCCTCCACCGGGTCGTACGGCAGGCGGCCGAGGAAGCGCGGCATGGTCAGGCCGACATAACGCGAATCTTCCGAGTCGCGGAAGCTGCGCCACTTGGTGTATTCCACCGTGTCGAATACCTTGGCCAGGTCGCGCGGGCGGCCCAGGTCGGCAAAGCTGTCCAGCCCCAGCAGCTCGGGCGAGGCCGACGCAATGAACGGCGCGTGCGAGGCGGCAGCCACGTGCGACATCTGCTCGATGAAGTACATGTCCTCGGGCTGGCGCGTGATCTCGAAGTTGCCCAGCAGCGCACCGAACGGAGCGCCGCCGAACGTGCCGAATTCCTCTTCGTACACCTTCTTGAACATCAGGCTCTGATCAAAGTCGATCGCCGTCTGGAAGTCGCGCACCAGGTCGCGCTTGGTGGTGTTCAGCACCTTGATCTTCAGCATCGGGCTGGTGTCGGTTTCCTGGCACAGATAGTGCAGGCCGCGCCAGGTGCTCTCCAGCTTCTGGAACTCGGGCGCGTGCATCACTTCGCTGAGCTGGGCCGAGATCAGGCGGTCCAGTTCGGCGACGCGCGCGTCCAGCATGGCCGACAGGTTGTCCGACACCACCACGGTGCCCTTCATGACTTCGCGCACCAGCTCGCCAATGATGTCCTTGGCGCGATCATGCTCGGCGGTGGATTTGGCGACGCGGCTTTGCTCGACGATCTGGTCCAGCAGCCCGCTCTGCGCTTCGGCGGCGTTGGCGGCGGTGTTTTGCGCGGCGGCGGAATTACTCATTGCGGCCTCCCTTGTCGGTCTCGCTGGTCAGCTGTTGCAGCTTCTCGGTGCTGGTCAGCACTTCGCCCAGCAGGTCTTCGAGCTTGTCGTTGCCGGCGAGCTTGTTGCGCAGATCGGCCAGCTTGGTGCGGATGTCCAGAAGCTCGCGCAGCGGATCCACCTGCTGCACCACGGACTCCGGACGGAAATCCTCGATGGAACGGAATTTCATGTCGACGCCGAACGTGCCGCCCTCATCGGTCAGGCGGTTCTTCACGCGATACGCCGCGCGCGGTTCCAGCCCGCGCATCACATCGTCGAAATTATCGACATCGATGTTGACGAACTTGCGGTCCTTCAAGCGGGGAAGCTCGGCTTCGGACTGCGCCGAAAAATCGCCCACCACGCCCACCACAAAGGGAAGCTCCTTCTGTTCGATGGCGTCGCCCTTCTCCACGTCATACGTGAGCTGAACGCGCGGCGGACGGACTTTCTGCAATCGTTTCTGAACGCTTTCTTTCTTGGCCATGGAAGGCTCCGTGCAAAGGATCTTGTCTGTCGGTCAGGGGCACGCCGCCATGAGGGCGGCCCGCTCCCGGGCGAATCACTTGGTCAGCAGGTCGCCGAACGGATTCGGCGCGCGGTTGGGCTGCTGGGCGGGCGGGTTGGCGGGTTGCTGCGGGGACGGCTGGGCGGCGGGCGTACTGGCGGGCCCGCTTGCAGGCGAAGTGGAAGGCGTGGTCGTCGGCTGCGCCGCAGCGGCCGCCGAGGTCGGTGCCGGGGTGCCTGCCACGGGGTCCTTGCGCGGTTGGCGCGGGCGCGGCGGCGGACGTTTTCCTTCAGGAAACAGCACGTCCTGGCCCAGCGTTTCGCGCATCGACGCGGCCAGCGCCACGGCGTCCGCACGGGCATTGCCAGCAAGCAGCGCGTCGGCGCGCAGGTCGGCGAGCGACTGCATGGCCACGCGCAGGCCGCCCACGGCGCGCACCGACTTGGCCACAAAATCATCCGGATCGCGGTTCAGGGTTTCATCGGCGGCCACGATCGCCTCGCCGTACTTCTGCTGGTCGAAGCGGATCTTCGCAATGTAGGACCAAGGCTCGCCCTTGGACGGATTGCGCTGGGCGATCTCCTCAAACTGCGCGACAGCCTGGTCGGCCCCCTTCTGTTCCAGCGTCTTTTCCGCTGCGGCCAGGGATTGTTTGTATTCGGCTTCCGACTGCGGCTTTACGGACGCGCAGCCGGCCATCAATGCAACGACACCTGCGATGACAACGAGGCGGGGAAAGGGCATTTTTAAGCACCTAGCAAGGTTGTAACTAGGGGCCGTATTTCAACAACCTTTTGTTAGTGCAGCGCTACAGCGAGTGTCTTCATGTTACTTGCATCGAATTTGCACGCATCATGCCGCGATCTGTATTGCTTCACACACTTCCGGTATAAAGAGCCATGTCCAAACATATCCATTTATCACGTTTGTTCGCAGTGACCTTGAGCTTGCTTGCAAGCGCCGCCGTTACTGGATGTGCGGCCGTTTCGGCCATTGGCGCAGTCGCCGGATTGACGGGCAACGCGATGGAGATGGCGGGCCTGAAAAAGCCCGAAAACGCGCCTGTGGAAGTGAAATTGGCGATTCACGCCGGAGAAAATTTGAATGCCGGCGGCGGTCAGGCGATGGCGGTAGTTACAAAAATATACTACCTGAAGAATCCTGAGCAATTCCAGCGTGCGCCGCTCACGCAATTGATAGACACTGCCGGGGAGAAAGCGGCGCTGGGCGAATCGCTGCTGGGTGCGCGCGAGCTCACGCTCACGCCGGGACAGCGTTACGAAACCGTCGAAAAAGTCCCCAAGCAAGCGGATTACATCGCTGTCGCCGGCCTGTTTTACGCGCCCGCGCCAATGCGTTGGAAGTATGTATTCAAGGTTGAAGACGCGGAAGACAGCGGCATCGTCCTGGGCGCGCACGCGTGCGCGCTGACGGTGGCCACAGGCAACCCCACGTTGCCGGTGGGCATACCCAGCTACGACCCGTCACGCTTATCCGGCGTGCAGTGCCCGGGTTGAAGCGCATCGTGGCAAACCGCCGTTCATCCAACCCTTCTATCTATATATAGCGACATAGAAGCCAAGAAAGACGAAAGAGGGAGCGCCTATTTTGAGTTACTCAGCCAAAGTCCTTTGGGGCGAAGGTTTGTTCCTGCGTCCGCAGCATTTCCAGCGGCAGGACGCGTATCACGAAGACCGGCTGGCCGAGATGGCCCGAGTGCTGCATCCCTATGCGTGGGGCCTGCGGTCTGCGCGCTTCGATGCCTCGGCGCTCGCCAATGGCATGTTGCGCGCCACCGAAATGAGCGCCGTGTTTCCGGATGGCGAACTCTACAGCGCGCCGCATGGCGATGAGCTGCCCCCGCCCGTTGCGCTGACGGCGCTGGATGGCGTGAGCGAAGCCGTTTTCTATCTGGCCATCCATCCACTGAAGGCGATCGGCGGCAACTACCGCGACGCCCAGGCCACGGGCAGCTTCGACACGCGCTACACGCACAACAATACGCCCGCGCCCGATCTCTACACCGGCGCCACCACCGCCGAACTGGCATTGCTGCGCAAAGATGTGCGCCTGATTTCCGAGTTCGAACCGCGTGACGAACTGCTGGCGATCCCCGTGGCCCGCGTGCGACGCACGGCCAGCGCAGGCTACGAACTGGACACGACCTTCATCGCGCCCAGCCTGTCGCTGACCGCATCGGGCGCGCTGCACGAACAATTGCGCCGGCTGCTCGACGCCCTGCAGGCCAAGGTCAACGCGCTGTACGGCTTTCATCGCGAACCCAGCAAGAACATCATCGAGTTCCGCTCGGGCGACGTCGCCTCGTTCTGGCTGCTGCACACCGCCAATGAAGCCTATGCCACGCTGTCGCACCTGTTCCATCACCCGCAGCTGCATCCCGAACGCCTGTTCCAGGAGCTGGCGCGGCTGGCAGGCGCGCTGATGACGTTTTCGAAGGTGCACACGCTGGCGGATCTGCCGGTGTATCGCCACGATGCGCCCGGACCCGCGTTTGCCCGCATGGACGAGATCCTGCGCGACCTGCTCGAAACCGTGATCTCGACGCGTTACTTCTCCATCGTTCTCGAAGAACTGCGCCCTTCGTTCCACACGGGCCGGCTCGACTCCGAAAAGCTCGACGAAACCACCTCGCTGTACCTGGCGGTCCAGGCCGCGATGCCCGCCGCGGAATTGTCGGAGAGCGTGCCCATGCGCTTCAAGGTGGGCGCGCCCGAGGATGTGGACAAGCTGGTGCTGTCCGCCATGCCGGGTGTGCCGCTCGCCTACACGCCGCAGGTGCCGCCCGCCGTTCCCGTCAAGCCGGGCGCCATCTATTTCGCCCTGCAGGCGCGCGGCTCGCTGTATGACCGCATGCTGCAGGCGCGCAGCATTGCCATCTATGCGCCCGCCGGAATTCCCGAACTCAAGCTGGATTTGATCGCAGTGACCCGCTGACAGGAAAGACACCGCCATGACCGCTGACGCCCCTTCCCTCATGCCTGGCGCAACGCTGCCGCCGCGCGCGGCAGAGTTTCACGCGAGCCGCCCCGCCAGGTCATTGCTGGATCTGCTGTATGACGGCTTCCTGATGCTGTTCCTGCTCAAGAGCGGGCAGGAACCCACCGACGCGGCCGCCTTTTCCGCGCACGTGCAGCAGTTCCTGGCGGACTACGAACGCGCGGCCAAGAAAATGGACATAGCCGCCGAGGACGTATACGCCACCAAATACGCGTTCTGCGCCGCCGTGGACGAGACCGTGTTGAATTCCCGGTTCGCGATTCGCGACGCCTGGATGCTGCAGCCTTTGCAGTTGACGCTGTTCGGCGAACAGCTGGCGGGCGAGAACTTTTTCAACCGGCTCGAAGACCTGCGCGCACAGGGCGCGCCGCGCCTGCAATCGCTGGAGATCTATTACATGTGCCTGCTGCTGGGGTTCCAGGGCAAGTACCTGATCGAAGGCCAGGAGAAGCTGGGCTATCTGACGGCGCGGCTGGGCGACGAGATCGCGCTGTTGCGCGGCAAGCGCACCGGCTTCGCGCCGCACTGGCCGCTGCCCGACAAGGTGGCGCACACGCTCAAGCGCGACGTGCCACTGTGGTCGATCATGGCGCTTTTCGCGTTGCTGGGCCTGCTTGCATTCCTTGGCATGGGCCACTTCCTGAACACCGAGATGCAGACCGCGATGGCGCCCTATCACGACATCGTCAAGCTGGGGCCGCGCGCCGCACATTTGACGATTTCGCTGCCCTAGGGGCAGCAAAGCAGAATCCGCACGGCCCGCGCGTATCCCGCCATCCGCGCAAAAGCAGCATTCCGCGCGGGCCGCGCACGCAAGCCTCCGTCCCTTCCGGCGCACCCCGCGCGCCTTCGGCTCCGCCGATCGAATACCGCCCAGCCCTATGAACGCCTTGCCTTCTAATGCCCCGGCCTACTCTTCGCTGAACATCGCCACCCTGTCGCAAAACGCGCGCCTGCTGCGCCTGACCACCGCGTTGGACGCCGAGCTGCTGGTCGAGCACATGAGCCTGCGCGAAGGCGTATCGCGCCTGTTCAAGCTGACGCTGGATTGCCTGGCGGCGAGCGCCGAACTGGACGTGGCGGCCTTGCTGGGCAAGGAGATCACCGTCAGCCTGCTGCAGGCCGATGGCTCGATGCGGCGCTGGCACGCCGTGGTGGAAGGCGCCGACGCGCTGGGCGCCGACGGCGGCCTGGCTCGCTACCGCCTGCACGCCGCGCCATGGATGGCCGCACTGGCCTTGCGCCGCGACAGCTTCGTCTACCAGGACCTGTCGGTGCAGGACATCGTCAGCGAGGTGTTCTCGGATTATCCCCAGGCGGCGTTCGCCTTCGAGCTTGCCGACGCGCCCGCACCCCGTCCCCTCTGCACGCAGTACCGCGAGTCGGACCTGGAGTTCGTGCAGCGCATCCTGGCGGAGGCCGGCTTGTGCTACCGCTTTGAACACCAGCAGGACGACGGCCAAGGCGCCGGCGGCGGCGCGCGCCATCGCGTGGTGATCTTCGACGCGGACGCGGCGCGCCCGGAAGACCCGTCGTCGCCACTGCGTTTTCATCGCAGCGACGCCACGGAAACCAGCGACAGCATCACGCAATTTGGCGCCGTGCAGTCCGTGCGCCCAAGCGGCGTGGCCCGCGCGGCCTGGAACGAACGCGCGTTGACGGCGCATGCCGCCCAATCGCAATCGCAGGTCCGCGTCGAAGCGCTGCCCGTGCTCGAGGACTACGATTACGCGGGCCACGGCCGCTATGCCGATGACGACGCCGCCGAACAGAGCGTGGCGCGTTCGCTGCGCGCGCACGAGTCGCGGCTGGTGCGGTTCGAGGGCGCCGGCACGGCCCGCTCGCTTGCCCCTGGCCGGGCTTTCGCATTGAGCCAGCACGACCGCTACGCGCAAGGCGGCGGTGGACAGGCCATCGATGAGCTTGCCGGCAATCGCTATGTCCTGATCGACGTCACGCACGAAGCCACCAACAACCTGGGCAGCCAGGCCGCGCAGGTCTTGAACATGCCGGACATGGAACGCGGCACCTATCGCAACCGGTTCAGCGCGCAGCCAGAGGCGGCGGCGCTGATGCCAGCCTGGCGCGCCCGTCCCACCGCGCCCGAAAGCCTGGCCGCCGTGGTGGTCAGCGCCGGCGATGCCCCCATCACGTCAGACCGCGACCTGCGCGTGAAAGTGCAGTTCCCGTGGCAACGCGGCGAAAAGCCGCTGACGGGCGGCCTGCCCCATCGGACCCATGGAGACGCCAGCGGCAACGCGCCCGGCGATGATCGTTCGGGCACCTGGCTGCGCGTGGCCAGCGCCCAGGCCGGGCCGAACTGGGGCGCCCACCATCTGCCGCGCGGCGGCACCGAAGTCATCGTCGAATTCATTGATGGCGATATCGACCAGCCTGTCGTGGCGGGCCAGCTCTACAACGACGCGGACCTGCCTCCCTGGTCCGCGGGAGAGAACGGCGACGCCAACCACGCGGGCGTACTGAGCGGCTGGCATAGCCAGGGGCTGGATGGCGCCGGCCGCAACCAATGGGTCTTCGACGACACCAAAGGCAAGCTGCGTACGCGCCTGGCCAGTTCCACCGCGGCCACGCAACTGGGACTGGGCCATCTGGTGGAGCAGCACCTGGACGACGCCAGCCGTGGTCCGTGGCGCGGCACAGGTTTCGAGCTGCGCTCGGACGCCTGGGCCGTGCTGCGCTCGGGCCAGGGCATGCTGGTATCGGCCACGGCGCGCGAACAAGGCAAGTCGACCCAGGCCGATGCGCAGGAAGCGCTGCTGCTGCTGCGTGGCGCGCAGGACGCCTCGCGCCGGCTCAACGACAGCGCACGCCAGCATCAGGCGCGGCCCCTGGCCGCTGCCGAAGACTACGACGAGCTTCTCAAGGCGCTGGACCCGGAGCAGGACGGCCGTTACGCGCGCCAGGTCAATGGCCAGGCCGCGGGCAAGGCGCTCAACGGCCAACGCACGGCCGACGCCAACATCGAACGCATCAACGGCCCGCACCTGCTGGTCGATGCGCCGAACTCGCTGAACCTGGCCACGCCGGCCAGCGCCGTGCTGCACGCGGGCGAACATCTGCATGCCACCGCGCAATCCGATGCGCACGTGGCCGCTACGCAGACGTATGCCGCCGTCTCGGCCAAGTCCGCGAGCGTGTTCGCGCAGCAAGGCCCGCTGCGCGCGATCTCGGCGCAGGCGCCCGTTTCCCTGCATGCGCATACCGACATTCTGGAGGCGCTGGCCGGACAGGACATCACCGTGACCTCGTCGGCCGAGGGCATCGAGATTCTCGGCAACCAGCGCGTCACCCTGCAGGCGGCTGGCGGCAGCGTCACGCTCGATGGCGCGGACATCGTGTTCAAGGGTCCCGGCCTGTTTTCGGTCAAGGGCGCGACGCACAACTTCGTCGGACCCGGCAGCGATGCCGCCAGCCTGCCCGCCTTGCCCAGCACGACCGTCGATGATCCGCTTATCGTGAGTGCGGAGCTGGTGCACAAGGACGGCGTCATGGCCGCGGCCGCCAAGAAGGCCGGGACGAGCCTGATGGCGGGCTTCGGCGGCGCGGCTGGCGCAGCAGGCACGGCCACGGGCCTGGGCGGGTTGGGCGATATGGTGCCGAGCGGCTTGAGCGAATTGGGCAAGACCGCCGCCGGCGCAGCCGGCAAACTGTCGCAACTGGCCGGCCAGGCAAATACGCTGGCCAGCATGGCCAAGAATCCGATGAGTGCGCTGTCGGCCGCCCCCGGGCTGCTGGGCGGCGCCAGCCCTGCGGTCGGCGGCCTGCTGGATACGGCAAAGAACACCATGGGCCTGGTGTCGCAAGCGCAGGCCATGGTCGCGAATCCCCTGTCGGCGCTTCCGGCGGCCAAGGGTCTGCTGGGTACGGTAGCGCCGGGCGCAGGCGGCATGCTGGACGGCGCCGCTTCCGCCGCGGGCGCCGTTTCCAAGGCGGCTGAACTCGTCAAGAATCCGATGTCCGCCCTTCCCGCTGCAACGGACATGCTGGCGTCCGTCGCGCCCGAAGGCGCGTCCAAGATGATCAGCAGCGCGGCGGGACTGGCGGGGATAGGAGGCGGGACCGCCGGCGTTGATGCCGGTGTGGGCGCGGGGACTGGATTGGGTTCTGGCGCTGCCGGCGCAAGTGGTGGCGCGACCGGCGCGGCCAGCGCTGTCGATAGCGCAGGGACAGGCGTACGGGCGCCGGCCGTGACCGGCGCTGTCGACGGTTCCGGGGCCGCTTCAGGCGCAAGCACCGCTGCCGGTGCTGCGGGCGGCGCAGACGCCCCGGCGACGGTCGCGCAAGCCTCGCCGGCATCGCCGCCGGCATCGCCGCCGGCCAGCGCAGCATCGGCCGCGCCGGCAGCATCCACAACCGGGACCGGCACGAACGGCGCGCAAGGCAACGCGATGACCGCAACCGCGTCGCAACCCGCGGCGGGCTCGCCGGCCGCCGCCAACACGACCACGACGGCCGACGCGACTGCCACGTCTGCGCCTGCGTTGGCGCCGGCTTCCGCATCGACATCGGCATCTATGCCCGGAACGGCCGCGCCGACTGCGACAGCTTCGGCCAGCGCCGCGAACGCCGCAACGCCTGCACCGCTCAACGGCGCAACGCCGGTGCAAGCCGCCAAGACGTCCGCGACCACCACCCCGGCCACAGCTGCATCCACTGCTTCTTCCCCGGGAGCGGCGGCCGGCGCTGCCGCCAATACTCTGCCAACGGGCGCCGGTGCCGGGCTGACCGCCAGCACTGCGGGGGCTGACACTGTCGCGGGCCTGACGGCCAGCACAACAGGCGCTGGCACTGTCGCGGGCCTGACCGCTGGAGCAGATGGCGCGAATCTGTCCGCTGGCGCCGCGGACATAACCACAACGGCAGGCCTTGGCTCCGGCGCCCTGGACGCAACGGCTGGCGCAGGACTTGCCAGCGGCGCAACAGGCGCGAGTACTGCCGCGGGGATCTACTCTGAAACGACGGGCGCGTCTGCTGTCGCGGGTCTCGGCGCTAGCGCAGCCGGTGCAAGCGCTGGCGCGGGTCTCGCCCCGGGAATATCGGGCGCAACGGCTGGCGTCAACCAGATAGTCGCAGAAGCAGACGTGAACACGGAAGCTGATGTACTCGCCCATGCAACCGGCGCAAGCAGCGGCTCGAGCCTTGCCACAGCGGCGACCGGCGCCAGCAACGCAGCGGGCTCGGCTGTCAGCGCCGCGGGCACCTATGCGGGCGCAGGTCTCGCCGCCAGCATCGCCGGCGGCAGCAGCGTCGCCACGAGAGCCTTGGCGCAAGGCAATACCGGCGCTTCTTCCTCCGGCTCCACCGCGCCCGCCGCGCAGGCGTCGGACCCCATCCCTTCAGTGGACGACGCGCTCCAGGCGCAGCGCGTCTCGGAGCCGAAGGCAAGCGGCGAATCGGCGGCAGCTGTCGCCTTGAATTCTCGTCCGGCCGCATCCGACGCCACCATGGCTGCCGCGGATTCCGTGAGCGGCACGCTGCGCGCGTCTTCTTCCGCCACGACCCGCTCCGCCGCGCCGGAAGTCTCAGCTTCAGGCATCCAGACCTCGCCTTCCCTGGGAGGCCACCCCGCCGACCTCTCGTTGCTGGATGCGAACCGCACGGACACGTCGGGAGCAGCCCCTGACATGCTGGCCGCATTGGCCGGCGCGATGGCGGCGGCCGGCGCCTCGCGGGCCCACGTCCACAGCGACAGCCGTCGCGCCGATGCCCCGCGCAGCGCTGCGCCTGGCGCCGTTGCCCCCTTGGCAAGCCCCGCGACCGGCGGCACGACGACGCATGCCGATGCCGCGCCTGCCGATGCCAAGCACCATCCGCCGTCCGAATCGACAGAAGCCGCGCAAGCCGCATTGAGACTGTTCGCCGCAAGCCGCGCTGGTCATTCCTCCGCGACCGCGTTGCCGTCCTCCGGCACACCGGCCTCCGCCGGCGCCGCCCATCCTGCGCTCCCGCCGCACGATTCGAAGGCAGGCAACGCGCAAGACGAATCGAGCAAGGACGACGCCACGGCGCGCCCGACCGCGCTGCCGAATGCAGCATTGCTTGCGTCGCTGGCCGCAGGCGCGGGCAGCCTGCTCAGCGCCACGGCGTCGGCCGCCAGCGATGCCGCACAACGGGTTTCCGCCGCATCCTCGACGAATGGCGGCTTGCCCACGGCGCCGGACTTGCCGTCCATCGCTTCGCAATCCGGCGTGACCGCTCCCGGGATATCCACAAGCGGCGCCCTGAGCGGCGATTTGTCGACGCCCACCACCGCCTCGGCACAAGGCGACGCGGCCGCCGCGGTGTCCGCATCCGGCTCGTTGACGCAGAGCGCGCCCACCCTCTCGGCGTCGAGCGCCATGCCGGGCGATCCGCCTTCCGCGCTGGACATGTCTGGCGCGACGCCCGGTGCGGCTTCGGCGCCAGGACCGGATGCCGTCATGCAGGGAAGTCCTTCGGTCTTTGGATCCGACCCCGTGTCGAACGGTGCGCCCGCGATGCCGGGTTCGGATGCGGTTTTGAACGGTGCGCCGTCGATCTCCGCGTCTGACGCCGTGATGCAGGGCGCGCCCGCGATGCCGGCATCCGATGGCGTGCTCAACACCGCGCCATCCCTGGCGGGAGTATCCGCGCAAACGCCGGGCTTCGTCCCGGGTGCTGGCGCGGCAGGGCTGCCGCAAGCCGGCGGCGTGCCCGGCATGGAGCCAGGGGTTGGTGCTGGCATCGCCGGTGCGGGCACCGGTGTCGCCGCTGGCGCCGCGACGTCAGGCAGCGGCGCTGCTACGGCTGCCACACCGGCCGTCGCCGCCGGAGCAGGAGCCGCGGCGGCAACAGGCACGGACGCGGGAGTCACTAGCTC
>NZ_JBDJLJ010000054.1:0-36688 GCF_039673305.1 Achromobacter spanius | reverse complement strand
GCATGGGAGGCCGCGGGCTGTCCACGATCCGCGGCGGCGGGATGAAGCCGCCCAGCAGCGTGGGGGCCAGCGCCAGGGCCGGCGGCAGAAGCAGCGCCTGATGCGCGGCCAGCCCGAAGGGGCACTCCTGCCCGGCGCCGATGTGGCTGGACGGGTCGCCCTGTTCGTGGTGTCCGTGGTGGGAATCGGCCTGCGCGTGCTGCCCGCCCGGTTGGCCCATGCCCGGAAACACGCCGCCGCCCGCCGCGCAGAACCCCAGCGCCAGGCGGCCGTGCCGCAGCGCGTCCGCGTCGGGCATGTAGCCCACGGGCACGACGGCGCGCGCCGCCAGCAGAAGCAGCAGCAGGAGCCGCGCCAGCGTGCCGACGCTGGCAATGCGTAGAGGTGGACAGGACAGGCCGGGGCGCATGCGCTCGTTCCCGGCGACGGCCGATTCCGTCGCCAAGCGCGCATTTTACGCAATGCGCGCGATGCGCCATTCCGGAATGCCCATTCGCCGTCCCGCGGCCGCGCGCCGCCGGCCTCAAGCCAGCTGATCGGCCCCGATGACATGCAGGCCGGGCCGGGCCGCGATGGCCGCTTCGAGCATGGCCCTGGCGATCGTGGCGGCCGGATTGATCCGCCAGCGGCGCGGCAGCACCGGCCCGGCCAGCCGCAAGACCGCCGCCATCGCCCTTTCGCCCGCCCGGAACTCGTCGCGCTCGCCGCCGATCAAGCCGGGACGCACGAACGTCAGCGACCGATATCCGCGTCCCGACAGCGCCTGTTCCAGTTCACCCTTGACGCGGTTATAGAAGAACCGCGACGTGGAATCGGCCCCGATCGCGGAATTGAGCACATACGCGGACGCGCCGGCGCGCAGGGCCAGGTCGGCGATCGCCAGCGGATAGTCGTGGTCCACGCGCCGGAAGGCGGCCTGCCCGCCGGCCGTCCGCATGGTGGTGCCCAGCGCGCAAATGACGGCATCGGCCCGCCACCAGGGCGCATCCCCAGGCAAATCGTCGAAATCGACAACCGGCGCCAGCAGCTTCGGCTGCGGCGGGAGCGCCCGGCGGACGGGCGCCGCGATGGATTCCACCCGCGGATCGGCCAGCGCCAGATCCAGGACGTGGCGCCCCACCAGCCCGGTGGCGCCGGCCAGCAATAGTTTCATGTCGGGTTCCTTGATTTGCGCCCGGGCGCCCTGCCCGCGCGTCGCCAGCGCGGCGTTCGTGCCCATACTAAGACAATTGAGACTTATTATTGCTAGAATTCCGCCTGACACCTCCCTTAAATGGGACCACATGCCTCGCTCACGGGATAGCTTTTGAATGGCCAAGCCATCGCGCTCCAAATTATGGTTCCTTGTACACAGTTGGCTGGCCTTGCCAATCTGGATATTCCTTTTCTTCATCTGTGCGACCGGAACCATCGCCGTCATCAGCCAGGAAATCGTCTGGCTGATCAACCCCGCCGTCCGCGCCCAGGCGCCTGACGCCGACACGCCGCGCATGGGCTACCAGGCGCTGATGGACTCCATCGCCAAGCAGGAACCCGAAGCCTCGGTGCAACGCCTGTCCTGGCCTGAAGAATCGCAGTTCGCGCTGACCGCGTCCGTGGGCTACCCGGGCGCGCGCTTCACGTCGATCTACGTCAATCCCTATACCGGCGTGGTGCAGGGACCGGCCCTGAACTTCGACCTGCGGCAGTTCATGCGGGCGCTGCACGGCTGGCTGCTGATCCCCTTCACCAACGGCTACAGCTGGGGCTGGTATCTGGTATCCCTGCTGTCGCTGCCGATGCTGGCCTCGCTGATCACCGGCCTGGTGGTGTACAAGCGCTTCTGGCGCGCGTACTTCCAGAAGCCGCGCCTGCGCATCGGCCAGGGCGCGCGCATTTTCTGGGGCGATTTCCACCGGCTGTCCGGGCTGTGGTCCGTCTGGTTCATCCTGCTGATTTCGGTCAGCGCGATCTGGTTCCTGGTGCAGGCGGTGCTGGCGGATACGGCCACCACCATTTCGACCCAGGGTGTGCCCGCCGTCGTGGCGCGCGACGAGGTGCCCACCGTGACGCCCGGCCAGGCCATCAAGCGCCTGCCGCTCGACGACATCGTCGCCATCGCCGAACGCGAATTGCCCGGCCTGGAAACGCAGCACGTATTCTTCCCCGGCAACGCGTATGACCCGATCACCATCGCGGGCCGCGGCGCCTATCCCCTGATGTTCCAGTCCGCCAAGATCAATCCCTACAACGGCAAAGTCGAGGACGTGCGCCGCCTGTCGGACCGCAACGGCCTGGAGTTCTTCACGGAATCGATGCGCCCTCTGCATACGGGCGACTTCGGCGGATTCTGGCTCAAGCTGGTGTGGTTCCTGTTCGGCCTGCTGCTGACGATGATGTCGCTCAGCGGCCTGCTGATCTGGACCAAGCGCACCGCGCAAGCCACCGCCAAGGCGCTGCGCCCGGCGCGCGCCGACCGTTCCGCCGCACGCGAGGTGACCGAATGAGCAAGACCGCAACCCTGAGCCCCGCCGCGCCCAAGCCCAGTTTCTGGCGCCGCTGGCGCTTTCACCTGAGCGGCCTGCTGCTCATCCTGCCCATCATCTATGTGCCGAAGTATTTCGACAATCTGGCGCTGTCGCGCGGCCTGATGGGACTGGGCCAGCGCTCCGCCGGCGACGTGCAGGTGGGTCCGTGGAAGCTGCAGCTTGCCGAGTGGCAAGTCGGCGCACCCAAGTCCGATCCGGCCGGCATGGTCAAGACCTTCACCATGGCCCAGTGCGCCCAGTGCCAGGACCAGATCCGCGCGGTCTACGTCCGTGTCGGCAAGCCGCGCAGCCTGCGCGCCGCGGGATCGATCTTCTTCGGCAGCCCCCACCGGGCTTTCGCCACGGTGCCGATCCCGCCGCGCACCGCGCCCGATGCCGAATTGTGGATCACCGCCGAAGGCTGGGACGGCTCGATGCACCAGGCAGCCTGGCCCATCGCCACGGCCTCGCCCGCCACCGCCGAGTGGCTGAAGAAACAAGGAGCAAACTGATGAATCCGTTTACCGCGAACGGTGCGCGCGCCGCCTTGGCCGGCGCCCTGCTGTGCGCCAGCGCCGGCGCCCTGGCGCACAACCCCATGGCCGAATGCAAGGCGGCGGCCGACAAGGAACAGATCCAGTGCACCGGCGGCTTCTCCGACGGCAGCGGCGCCGCGGGCGTCACGATGGACGTGATCTCCTACGATGAGCAGATCCTGGTTCCGGGCAAGCTGGACAAGGATTCCAAGCTGACCTTCAAGCGGCCCGACGGCGAGTTCTACGTGCTGTTCGACGCCGGTCCCGGCCACGTCGTCGAAATCGACCACGTCGACATCCAGTAAGCCCCGGCCCTTAGCAGCATGCACACACAAGTCATCCGCCCCGCGGGCGCCGGACATGAAACGCTTGCGGTGCTGGGCGCATGCCTGGTCATCGTTGCGGCCGCCGCCGGCTACATCGGCCTGCGCGCCGCGCCCGCCGAAGGCGCCGCGCTCGCGGCCAGCCAGATCGACGCGCGCCGCGACCTGACGCCCGCCGAACAGGGCATCTACGCGGACCTGCGCGTCGCCTACGACGAAATCGCCTTTGCGGCGCAGGCCGGCGAACCCGCGCCGTCCGTCGCCGACCTGGCAGACCAGGGCCTGCCGCCGTTTGTCGCCGACAACAGCACGGCGGTGCGCGGCGGCCACGCCTGGCGCCTGCAGAAGCAGGCCGGCCACGTGCTGTACGTGGGCCAGACGGCCGATGCCGCACTGGCGGGCTCGTTCCTGCTGCGCACCGACGCCGGCGGCGCCAAGGATGGCCACGGCCATGACCACGCGCCGGCCGGCGAGGCCCAGGCCGACGTCTGGCTTGCGCGCGACGCGGCCGCCCGCGTGCCGGATCCCGCGGACGACGCCGCCCTCGCGGCCGCCGGCTGGCGCCAGATCGTCGCCCAGTTCGACAGCGGCGTCACCCGCCAGAACAAGCCCTGACCGGCCTTCCCTTCCCACCGTTTCCCGACACCGAGCCTCTTCCAGACTTATGTCCGCATTCCCGTCTTTCGACCTGTTCCTGCGCCGTTGCGCGCGGCCGCTGACCGCGCTGGCGCTGCTGGCCTGCGCCCTGCTCGCGCCGGCCCACGCCGAGGAGGCCAAGCGCCTGCGCATCGGCGTGACGCTGCATCCGTATTACAGCTACGTCGCCAACATCGTCGGCGACAAGGCGGAAGTGGTGCCGCTGATCCCGGTGGGCTTCAATCCGCACGCCTACGAGCCGCGCGCGGAAGACATCAAGCGCATCGGCACGCTGGACCTGGTGGTGCTGAACGGCATCGGCCACGACGACTTCGCCGACCGCATGATCGCCGCCAGCGAAAAGCCCAAGATCCCGGTGATCGAGGCCAACGCGCAGGTGCCGCTGCTGGCGGCCGTCGGCATGGCGGCGCGGGGCGGCGGCGATTCCGGCAAGGTCGTCAACCCGCACACCTTCCTGTCCATCACCGCGTCCATCGCCCAGATCAACACCATCGCGCGCGAACTGGGCCGCATCGACCCCGCGAACGCCCAGGCCTATACCGCCAATGCGCGCGCCTATGGCCAGCGCCTGCGCAAGCTGCGCGCCGACGCGCTGGGCCAGCTGGCGACGGCGCCCAATGCGGACCTGCGCGTCGCGACCATCCATGGCGCCTATGACTACCTGCTGCGCGAGTTCGGGCTGGAAGTGACCGCGGTCGTCGAGCCGGCCCACGGCATCGAGCCCAGCCCCGCGCAGCTCAAGGGCACCATCGAGCAACTGCGCGCCGCGAACGTCAAGGTGATCTTTTCGGAACTGAACTTCCCGTCGGCCTACGTCGAGACCATCCAGCGCGAGACCGGCGTAAAGCTGTATGCGCTGTCGCACATTTCCTATGGCGAGTACAGCGCCGAGCAGTTCGAGAAAGAGATGAAGCAGAACCTGGCCACCGTCGTGCGCGCCATCAAAGAGGCCGGCGCGTGACGGCCGCCGCGACGACCCCGATGGCCGGCGCGCTCGGCCCCTCGCTGGTCTTTGACGATATTTCCCTGACCCTGGGCCGCACCGATATCCTGACCGGCGTCGGCTTCACCGTCGCGCCGGGCAGCGTGCACGCGCTGGTCGGCCCGAATGGCGGCGGCAAGAGTTCGCTGGTCAAGACGCTGCTTGGCCAGATGCCCCATCGCGGCAAGCTCAGCGTGTCCTGGCCGGGCGACCGGCCCGGCGTCATCGGCTACATCCCGCAGGCGCTGGAGTTCGACCGCGGGCTGCCCATGACGGTCAACGATTTCATGGCCGCGATGTGCCAGCGCAAGCCCGCCTTCCTGGGACTGTCGCGCTCGCGCGCGGGCGAGATCGGCGACGCGCTGGCGCGTGTCGGCATGCAGGACAAGCGCAACCGGCGCATGGGCGCCCTGTCGGGCGGCGAGCGCCAGCGCGTGCTGCTGGCGCAGGGCCTGGTGCCCAGCCCCTCGATGGTGGTGCTGGACGAACCCATGTCCGCGCTGGACGAAGCCGGCGTGCGCGTGTTCGAGGAACTGCTGGACAGCTGGCGCGCGCAGCGCGTGACCGTGCTGTGGATCGAGCACGACCTTGAGGCCGTGGGCCGCCTGGCCGACCGCGTGACCGGACTGAACCGCCAGGTGCTGTGCGACGGCCCGCCCGCGCAGGTGCTCACGCCCGACCGGCTGCTGGCCCTGTTCTCGACGCGGCCGCGCGTCGCCAGCCTGCCGCAGGAGCGCGCCGCATGAACGCCTTTTTCGACAACCTGCGCCAGTGGGTGCAGTCGGCCGCCGAATCCGGCATGCTGCCCGAATCGCTTGCCTACGGCTTCGTGGTCAACGCCCTGATGGCCGGCCTGATCATCGGCCCCGTCCTGGGCGGCCTGGGCACCCTGGTCGTGGTCAAGCGCTTTGCCTTCTTCTCGGAAGCGGTGGGCCACGCCGCGCTGACCGGCGTCGCCATCGGCATCCTGCTGGGCGAGCCCTATACCGGCCCGTACGGCAGCCTGTTCAGCTACTGCCTGATCTTCGGCATCCTGCTGAATTTCCTGAGCAACCGCACGCGGCTCACGCCCGACACGCTGATCGGCGTGTTCCTGTCGGTGTCGCTGGCCCTGGGCGCCAGCCTGCTGCTGATGCTGTCCGGCCGCATCAACATCCATATCCTGGAGAACGTGCTGTTCGGCTCCGTGCTCACGGTCAACAGCAATGACCTCGCGGTGCTGACCTGCGTCGCGGTGCTGGCGCTGGCGCTGGCCCTGCCCAACTACAACCGGCTGATGCTGGCCAGCTTCAACCCGCAGCTCGCCGCGGTGCGCGGCGTACCGGTCAAGGCCATGGACTACCTGTTCGTGATCCTGATCACGCTGGTGACCGTGGCGTCGGTCAAGGTGATCGGGGCCATCCTGGTCGGCGCCCTGCTGGTGATCCCGGCGGCCGCGGCCCGGATGCTGGCGCAGTCGCTCAAGAGCTTCTTCGCGCTGTCGGTGCTGCTGGCGATGATCAGCACGCTGGCCGGCATCATGCTGCCGATCGAGCTGGAACTGCCGGTGCCTTCGGGCGCGGCCATCATTCTGGTCGCGGGCATCTTGTTCGCGATCGCGGCCCTGGCGCGCAGCCTGGTGCCGGGTCTGAAAGGAAATGCAGCATGAGCATGAAGTCCGGATACGCAACGTTGCGCCGCGCCGCCCTGGCGGTGGCACTGGCGTCCGCATTGGGCGCCGCCGCCGTGGCGCAGGCGCAGGAACCCGCCAGGTCCGGCCGGGCCGCGCGCGCGGCCCACGCCGAAACGCCGCGCCGCCTTGGCTGTGGCCTTGGCGTCCCCTTGGGGCGCCGCCGCCGGGGCGCAGGCGCAGCACCCCGCCCGGGCCGGCCGGGCCGCGCGCGCGCCCCCGGCCGAAACGCTGCCTGCCGCGCCCGCCGCGGCCACGGTGCTGGCCGCGCACCCCGTGGTGTACGCGCTGACCAGCAGCCTGGCCGACGGCACCGGCATCCGCGTCGAGCGCGCCGCCCCCGCCAATCTGCCGGCCACGCGCCTGTCGTCGTATTTCCATGGGCGCGGCGGTCCGGCGCTGCAGAAGGCCGCGGCCTCCGCCGACGCGGCGGTGGGCCTGCGTTCGATCTGGCCCGATGACCCGCTCTTTGCCACGGCGCGCCGCAGCAACATCCGCATCATTGAAATCGACGCCGCCCGGCCGCTGGACGGCGCGCTCAACGGCATCGCCCTGCAGAGCGACGCGCGGCCGGGCGGCCAGTTCGCCGCGTATCCGTGGCTGAGCATCGTCAACCTGGGGCGCATGGCCGACATCGTCGCCGCCGACCTGGGACGCCTGTCGCCCTCGGATGACAAGCGCATCGGCGAGAACCTGGCGCGGATCAAGCGCACGCTGGTCGAACTTAACGCCACAAGCCAGGCCGGCCTGGCCCAGGCCCAAAACGTCGCCGTCGTCAGCCTGTCCGAACGCCTGCCCTACCTGATCGCGGAGTTCAACCTGGACCTGGTGGATACGCAGGCGCGCGACGACAAGGATTGGACGCCCGAAACGCTGGCCGCGCTGACCGCGACGCTGAAGGACAACGGCGTCGCCGCCGCCCTGCTGCATCGCGAGCCCACGCCGGAATTGCGCCAGGCGATCGAGGCCGGCGGCGCGCGCGCCATTGTCCTGGCCACCGACGGCGCTGACCCCGTCGCCGACCTGCAGGGCAACGCGAAGCTGCTGCTGCAAGCCCTGGCGCCAGCGGCCGCGTCCGCGGCGAAGTAAGAGCGGGCTAGCCAAGACCGGACTAGCCGCCGGCCGCCTGCGCCGCGGCGGCTGCCCGCAGGCATTCGATCAGTTGCAGGCTTGCGGCCGGCAGCCCGGCGCCCCGCAGCGTCATGATGCCGACCGGCGGCAGCTCCAGCGGCAGTGGCACATCCAGGATCCTGCACAGGCCCTGGCGCTCGAAGCGCCTGGCCGCCGACCGCGCCAGGAACCCCACCCCGCCCCGCTCGCCCACGAAGGTCAACGTGGCCAGGTAGGACGAGGTTTCCATCAGGTCGGACGACGGCTGCAGCCCATGCCGATGGAATTGCTGCTCCAGCTTCACGCGCAGCGACGCCCAGGGCGGCGGCATGACACAGGGCAAGGCGGCCAGATCCGTCCACGCCGGTTCCGCCATGCCGGCCACCTTGCTGCCCGGCCCGGCAACCACCACCATCGGTTCCTCGAACAAGGCCTCGGTCTGCAGGTCCGGCGCGGCATAGCCGGGTTCCAGCCGCCCCACGAACAGGTCCAACTCGCCCAGGCGCAACTTGGGCAGCAGGTGGGTCAGGTCGCCTTCCTCGATCTGCACGGTGGCGCGCGCCGACCGCGCCTTCAGCGCCTGCACCGCACGCGCCAGCAGCACCGGCATCGCCACGGCCATCGCGCCCACCCGCGTCTTGCCGGCGGCGCCGCTTGCGGCCGCGTCGATCTCATCGCGAGTCCGTTCGTATTGCGCCAGCACGCCGCGCGCGAAGCGCACCACGGACAGGCCCGCCGCGGTGGGTTCCGTGCCGCGCACGGACCGGTCGAACAGCGTGAAGCCGAGCATGGCCTCGACCTCGGACAGCATGCGCGACACGGCGGGCTGGCTGACCGCCATGAACTCCGCCGTGCGGCCCAGATGGCGGAATTCGTCCAGCGCCACGACCAGTTGCAGATGCCGCAGCTTGAGGTTTGAGCGGAATACGCGGTCCAGGTGCGCCATGGCGGATCCAATACATACCAGATTGGTTATCTATCGATCAGCCAATTCTATTGGATAGTTATATATAAGCCCACGAGAATAAACACCGGTCGCCCGCAGCCTTCACGGCGAACCTCAACAATAACGACATCCGGAGACAATCCATGAGGCAACTTCCACCCCCTGACCTGCGCAGGCGCAGGCTGCTGGCGGGCGCCGCCTGTGCCGGCGCGGCCGGCCTGCTGGCCCCCTTTGGCGCGCGCGCCGCCGACTATCCGCTGCGGCCCATCACTTTCATCTGCCCGTGGCCGGTCGGCGGCACCGCCGACCAGTCGATGCGGGCGCTCTGCCAGGTGGCGTCCGGCGTGCTGGGCCAGTCCATCGTGGTGGAGAACCGCGCGGGGGCGTCGGGCATGCTCGGCACCAAGTCCCTGTCGCAGGCCCAGCCGGACGGCTACACCATCGGCCAGATTCCGATATCGGTTGCGCGCTTTTCCCAGCTTGGCCTGCTGCAGCTCGATCCCCGCAGCGAGCTGACCTACCTTGCCCGCACCTCGGGCCAGACCTTCGGCATCGCCGTGCTGGCCACGTCGCCGTTCAAGACGCTGAAGGACGTCGTGGCCCACGCCAAGGCCAATCCGGGCAAGCTCAGTTACGGACACGCGGGCATCGGCGGCGCCACGCATGTGGGCATGGAAGAGTTCGCCATGGCGGCGGGCGCGCGCTTCAACGCGATCGCCTACAAGGGCGGCGCGGCCGCGCTGCAGGACGTCCTGGGCGGCCAGATCGACCTGCTGGCGGACTCCAGTTCGTGGGCGCCGCATGTCGAATCGGGCAAGCTGCGCCTGCTGGCCACCTGGGGCGAGTCGCGCGCCACGCGCTTCAAGGATGCGCCCACGCTCAAGGAACTGGGCTACGACGTCGTGGTCGAGGCGCCAAACGGCATCGGCGCGCCGAAGGGACTGGACCCGGCCGTGGAACGCAAGCTGCGCGACGCATTCCGCACCGCGGTCCAGAGCGACGCCTTCAAGCAGGTGGCCGATCGCATCGATGCGCCGGTGATGTACCTGGACGGGCCGGACTACAAGGCCTACGTGGCGTCGGTCTACCAGCAGGAAACCGTGCTGATCGCGCGGCTGAAGCTGAAAGAAATGCTCCAGAAAGGCTGATTCCCCGGTGAACACCAACCCTTTGATCCGGCTGCACGCCAACGACAACGTGCTGGTCGCCAGGCAGGCCCTGGCGCTGGGCATGTCCATCCCGGAGCTGGGCCTGCGCCTGCGCGCGCAGGTGCCGGGCGGGCACAAGATCGCCGCCTGCCGCATCGCGGCCGGCGAGCCGGTGCGCAAGTACGACGCCATCATCGGCGTGGCGGCGCGCGACATCGAAGCCGGAGACCACGTGCACGCGCACAACCTGGCGCTGGCCGACTTCGCGCGCGACCCGGCATTCTGCCGCGACGCGCGGCCCGTGGAACTGCTGCCCGAGGCGCAGCGCGCCACGTTCCAGGGCTACCTGCGCGCCGACGGACGCGTGGGCACGCGCAATTTCATCGGCATCCTGGCCTCGGTCAACTGTTCCGCCACGGTGATCCACCACATCGCTGAGCACTTCACGCCCGAACGCCTGGCCGCGTATCCCAACGTGGACGGGGTGGCGGCGTTCGCGCAGACGAGCGGCTGTGGGATGTCGTCGCCCAGCGAGCATTTCGATGTGCTGCGGCGCACGCTGGCGGGCTATGCGCGGCATCCCAACCTGGCGGGCGTGCTGATCGTGGGGCTGGGCTGCGAGCGCAACCAGGTGGCCGCGCTGGTGGAATCGCAGCAGCTTGCGCAGGATGCGCGCGTGCGCACGCTGGTCATGCAGGACAGCGGAGGCACGCGCGCAACCATTGCGGCGGGCATCCGCGCCATCGAGGACATGCTGCCGCAGGCCGACGCCGCGCGGCGCACCGCGGTGCCGGCCAGCCACCTGAAGATCGGACTGGAATGCGGCGGTTCGGACGGCTTTTCCGCCATCACCGCCAATCCCGCGCTCGGCGCGGCCATGGACATCCTGGTGCGCCACGGCGGCACCGCGATCCTGTCGGAGACACCCGAGATCCACGGCGTGGAATACATGCTGACGCGCCGCGCCGTGACGCCGGAGGTCGGGCAGAAACTGCTGGACCGGCTGGCCTGGTGGGAACGCTACACGGCCGGCCAGAACGCGCAGTTCAACGGCGTGGTGGGCCACGGCAACCAGCAAGGCGGGCTGGCCAACATCTTTGAAAAGTCGCTGGGATCGGCCATGAAGGGCGGCACGACGCCGCTGCAGGCCGTCTACGAGTATGCCGAACCCATCGACCGCGCGGGCCTGGTGTTCATGGATTCGCCGGGCTATGACCCGGTGGCCGTCACCGGCCAGATCGCCAGCGGCGCCAACCTGATCTGCTTCACCACGGGCCGCGGCTCCATGTTCGGCTCCAAGCCCGCGCCCACGCTCAAGCTGGCCAGCAACAGCGCCATGTATGCCCGCCTGCGGGACGACATGGACATCAATTGCGGCGCGGTGCTGGACGGCGACGTCGACATCGCGCAGATGGGCCGGCGCATCTTCGAGCACATCCTGCGCGCCGCCTCCGGCGCGCCCACCAAGAGCGAGGCGCTGGGCCTGGGCAACCACGAATTCGTGCCCTGGCATCTGGGCATCGTCAGCTGACTCATCCCTTCAGGAGCCTTCCCGCATGCCGGCGCACAACCCCTTCAAATCCGCCCTCGCGGCGCGGCAGGCGCAGGTCGGCCTGTGGCTGTCGATGGCCGATCCCTACCTGGCCGAAGTCTCCGCGACCGCGGGCTTCGACTGGCTGCTGATCGACGGCGAGCACGCCCCGAACGACCTGCGCGGCACGCTCGCCGCCCTGCAGGCCGTGGCGCCGTACCGCTCGCAGCCCGTCGTGCGCGTGGTGGCCGGCGACACCGCGCTCATCAAGCAGATGCTGGACATCGGCGCCCGCAACCTGCTCGTGCCCATGGTGGACAGCGCCGCGCAGGCGCGCGCGCTGGTGGCCGCCACGCGCTACCCGCCGCAAGGCGTGCGCGGCGTGGGCAGCGCCGTGGGACGGGCATCGCGCTGGAGCAGCCGCGACGACTACCTGGATGTCGCCGACGACGAGATCTGCCTGCTGGTGCAGGCGGAAACCGTGGCGGCGCTGGCGGACCTGGAAGCGATCTGCGCCGTGCCGGGCGTGGACGGCGTATTCATCGGCCCCGCTGACCTCGCCGCCTCGATGGGCTATCGCGGCCGCCCGGGCCACCCCGAGGTGCAGGCGGCGATCGAACGCGCCATGCGGGTCATCATCGACAGCGGCAAGGCGGCCGGCACGCTCACGTCCGACGCCGTGCTGGCGCGCCGCTACCTGGACCTGGGCTGCACCTTCGTGGCGACGGGCGTCGACGTCCTGCTGTATGCGAACAGTGCGCGGCGCCTGGCCGCGAGCTTCCTGTCCACCGCCGCCGACGGCCCGCCATCGCCCTCATCCGCCGCCTACTGAGTCGACGCGGGCGGGGTTCCGGCCCGTAATCTGGTCTTGCGCGGGCCGGCTTTCAGGCATAAATTGATCAGTACCGCTTTTCGACCGGCCATCACGATCCCTCCGTCCGAATCGCGCGCGAAGGTTGTTTTCTATCTTTTGTTCCCCAAAGGAGCGATGCGATGCGAGTAAAACACCTGCTTGCCCCTGCGACCGTGGCCCTATCAATTCTGTTCGCCCCGCCCACCACGGCCGCGCCCCCCGAACCCGCCCCCATCATCACCGGTAAGCACTGGACGGAATCGGACGCCAACCTGAAGAAAGCCTATCTGCTGGGCATGGCGAACGTGCTTGAAGTCGAACGGGCCTATCAGCAGCGCCGGTCCGTCCCGGACTCCCAGACCCTGGTGCCGAAGTTCGCCAACGGGCTTCAGAACCAGACGCTGGACTCCGTGCGCGACACGTTGGACCGCTGGTATGCGGCCAATCCGTCTCAGATTGACCGGCCGGTGGTAGAGACTATCTGGTTCGAGATCGTCATGCCCGCCACCAAGACGAAGCGCACCCCCTAGGAGCCGCCATGAAAACCATCCGAACCATAGGCCTGGCCATTGCGATGGCGTCCCTGGCCGCTTGCACCAACATGACCAAGGAACAGCAAGGCACCGTCACCGGCGGCATCATGGGCGCCGCCGCGGGCGCCGGCATTGCCGCCATCGCGGGCGGCAGCGCCTTGACCGGCGCCGCGATCGGCGGCGCGGCGGGCGGCATCGCGGGCAATATCCGCGGCGCCAACCAGTAGCGGACAGGCGCCGCGCGGGTTCGCGCGGCGCTTCGCCCCTGCCCCTTTCCCCTCGTCACGCCGGCCGGCGCTCCCAGCGCCCGCCGGCGTGATGCCATTTACGCGCGTGGAAATCCTGCGTCTCGCGTGGGCGCCCCGCGCCTTGCCATGGCGTTCCGGGCACGCGGCCGGCATACTGCTACGCTTTCGCGTCGCGCCTTCCCGCCAGCCATGCACGCTTCCCGTCCATGATGTACCTCCTGTGGTCCCTGCCCGCGCTGACCGTGATCGGCGCGATCGCCAGCGGGCGCATGAACACGACCCTGGCGGCGGTGCTGGGACTGGTCGCCGCCATCGCCGTGGCCCTGTTCGCGGCGCCCGCGCCCTACGCGCCCGCCCAATTGGCGGTGGCGCTGGAACGCGGACTCTGGATCGGCGGGATCATCACTCCCTATATCCTGGGCGGGCTGCTGTTCTGGCAGATGGCCGCGCAAGGCCGCGCCGCCCCCGGCAAAGGCGATCCGGCCCTGCCGCGCGATCCGCTGGCCCGGCGCAGGCTGCTGTTCTTCGCCTGCTTCCTGATCGGACCGTTCGCCGAGTCCGCCACCGGATTCGGCGTGGGCATGCTGGGCACCGTGATGCTGATCCGGCCGCTGGGGCTGAAGGCGCGCGAGACCATGGTGTTCGCCCTGCTGAGCCAGACGCTCATCCCATGGGGCGCGATGGGCAGCGGCACGCTGCTGGCATCGGCCTACGCGCGCGTGCCGCCGGCGCAGCTGGCGCTGTACGGCATGGCGCCGGTGGCCTTGCTGATGATGGTCTGGATGTGCCTGTACTGGCGGACCGCTGACCGGGCCGGACTGCCGGCGCCGGTGTCCGAGCGCGCACGCGAGGCCGCATGGATGACGGCAAGCCTTGCGCTGCTGGCTGCCGCGACGGCGCTTCTGGGCCCCGAAACGGCGCTGCTGGCGGCGTACGGCCCGCTGATCGTCCTGCGCTTCCTGGCGGACCGGCGCCCTGACGCTCGCCAGGCGCTGCAGGCGGCACGCGAGGCCCTGCCCTATATCGCGCTGATCGCCTGCCTGGTGGCGACGCGGTTGATGCCCGGCGTCAACCGCGCCCTGGCCAGCCTGGCCGACTTCCGGCCCTATGCGGACCTGCCCGCATGGATGCCCTTCCTGCACGCGGGCAGCTGGCTGATCGCCGGCGCGCTGCTGATGGCGTTCGGGCCCCGCCGCCGTGGCCAGCTGGCGGCGCAGGCACGCGCGGCATGGACGACGGGCCGCCATGCCGTCATGTCGGTCTTTCTGTTCGCCATGATGGCCGAGACGCTGGCCGGCGCGGGCATCTCGCAGGCCTACGCCGATGGACTGTTTTCCGCCCTGCGCGACTGGACTATCCTTATCACTCCGGTTCTGGCCGGCGCCTTCGGCATCCTGGCCAACAGCGGCAACGCGCCGAACAGCCTCTTCATGCCTTCCCAGCTATCATTAGCGCTTCAGGCAGGGCTGAATGTCCCCGCAGCGGCTGCGCTGCTGCATGTGTCGGGCACCTCGATGGGGATTTTTTCGCCGGTCCGGATGTCGATTGCGGCAGGACTGGCGCATGGCAGGGGGCAGGAACGCAGCGTGTATGTTCTACTACTGCCGTTTGCCCTGGCCGCGTTCGGCATACTGCTGTCGCTGGCGCTGCTTGTCGTCTTGTCCGGATAGCCGATTTCCGGGGCGGGATTGACAACAGGAGTTCGCGCGCAATGGTGCGCAACGGCCGAAAAATGGCGGCGCAGCGGAAACGCTCGCGGCCTCAACCTTTTTTTTGTGTAGCACATGGGACTAGAACAATTAGCCGCGATCCGGGAATTGCTGATCAAGCAGGCGCCTGAAAAGGCGACCCCCAAGAAAGAATCGCGTCCGCAGGGCGCCGACAAGGCGCGTCGCCCACAAGGCGCCGCGAAGGGACCGCGTCCGCAGAACGGCGAGAACAAGGGCCAGCGCACGCAAGGCGGCGACAAGGGGCAGCGTCCCCCGCGCGCCGACAAGCGCGAAACGCCCGTGGATCCCGTCGTCGTCGCGATTTCGCGGCTGCAACGCCACTTCCCCAAGGCTTTTCCCAAGAACCCCGCGCCCAAGCTGCCGCTCAAGCTCGGCGTGCTGGCGGACCTGGTGCAGCATGCAGAAGCCCTGCAGCTGGACGAGGCGCAGATCAAGGAAGCCGTGAAGACCTGGTGCGACGGCCGTCGCTACTGGGCCAGCATGGTCGAGGACGCGCCGCGCGTGGACCTGAACGGCGAACCCTCCGGCGCCGTGACGGCCAACGAAGCCCGCCACGCCAAGCGCATGGCGTCGCGCAACGCTTCACGCAACGCCGCCCGCGCACGCGCCGAGAAGAAGGCCCAGGCCGCGCCTGCGGCCGACGCGCCGGCAACCGCTGAAGCGCCCGCTCCGGCGGCGCCCGCCGACGCTACTCTGGCTACGCCGACTACGCGGGCGGCGCCCGATACCGATTCCGAATACGCGTCAGCAACCCGACAACGCAGTACCCCCCTGCCGGGGGCCTGTAACCGCTGTCCTGGCCCGCGGCGGGCTTTTGCGCGCGCCGCGGATGCCGGTATCGCCTAGCGGCCTGATTCCAGCGCGTCGAGCGCCTGCTTGATGTAGCCCAACCCGGCGGGCGAATACGGCAGGGACAGCGCCTGTTGATGGCCCGCGCCGTCCATCTTCAGCAGCGACTTCCTGAGGATCTCCACGATCTTGTCCGGGTGCGCGGGATGGAAGGCCTCGTACTGGTATTGCAGGAACACCAGGCACAGCGCGTTTTCCATCACCTGCACGTCCGGGTCCTGCTTGATCCCCTGCTTCATCAGGATCGCCGCCACGCGTTCGCCCACGCTATCGGGATAGCCGGCGTCCTTGATGATGTCCTGCGCGATGCGCGCGTGATGCCGCGCCAGCGCCTTGCGCCACGACAGATAGCCGATCCGTCCTTCCGGATAGCTGCTGCGCGCGATCTCCCAGCGGCCGATGTGCTGGCACCGCGAGGCCAGAACCAGCGGTTCGGAAGCGTCGGGCGCCAGCTTCATGACCCAGTCGTGCAGCCTTTGCGCCAGGAACAGCTCCTGCGGACAGGTCTGGCCCTCCCATGAGAACGTCGTCGGGTCGGCGGCGTTGTAGTCGTCAAAGCGGCGCAGGGTCTGCTGCAGGCGGTCGTTCATGCGTAGGGCTTCCAAGAGGACGGCGCGGGGGGCTGCCCGGGATTCTGAGGCTTCGGGGAATTCATCATACCGGGCCGGTTTCGGCGCTAGTGGTTTTCCCTGAAAATCGCAGAAATCCGGCGTTTCCCGGTTCCCAACGCCGTTCCGCTCCGGTACATTTCGTCCAGTGGCCTGACCACTGGACCATCAGGCACCCAGGCAAAACCGGCCGGGAAGCGATTCCGCGCAAGACACAAGGTCCCAAGACCCATTACGCTCTACACCCCAATCATTTACCCGCTCCGACAATGACTTCTCTGCAGGCCGTCGCCTCCACCCGCCTCTACCGCATGATTGCCGACCAGATCGCCGCGCGCATCAAGGCGGGCGACTTCCCCGCGGGCGGCCGGCTGCCGGCCGAGCGTGAACTGGCCGAGCAGCTGCAGGTGAGCCGCGCGTCGGTGCGCGAAGCGCTGATCGCGCTGGAAATCGAAGGCTACGTCGAAGTCCGCGTGGGCACGGGCGTCTTCGTCTGCCCGGCGCGCGAAGACGGCCAATACCGGGAAGCGCGCGAAACGCAGGCCGACGCCAATGGCGTCGAAGCCACCGACATCGGCCCCTTCGACCTGCTGGAAACGCGCCTGCTGATCGAACCGGAGTGCGCCGCGCTGGCCGCGCAGAAGGCGTCGCCCGCGCAGATCGCGGCGATCCGCGCCGCGCACGAGGGCATGTCGCTGACCGAATCGCCCAGCATCCACGACCGCGCCTTCCATGGCGCGATCGGGGCGGCCTGCGGCAACGCCGCGCTGGCGGCCGCCATTTCGCATATCTGGCACCTCAGCACGCTGAGCCCCGTATTCCACCGCCTGGAAGAACACTTCGTTACCACCAAGGTGTGGATCGAAGCCCAGAAGGAACACGAACGCATTCTCGCGGCCATCGTCGACCGCGATCCCATCCGCGCGCGCCACGCCATGCACGACCATCTGGTCGGCATCCTGGCGCGCCTGCGGGAAGACTTCGGCAGCGTCGGGATCCGATGATTTGATGACGCCCCTCTAACCCCGGCAGCCAGGCGCGCGACCGCGCCGGCGCCTCCCCTACCGACCGTGCATGCACCGCCGGCGCCCCATGGCGCCGCCCGCGGCAAGGGGAGCGGCTTGTCCAACGATTCGCAGTCCCGCAGTCCCCGTAGTCCACGACACATACTTAAAACATATCAAGGTGAAAACATGCAGCTGACCCGTACCGTGAAGCTAGTGAGCGCGGCGCTATTGGCGCTAGGCGCCCATGCCGCCCAGGCCAACAAGGCTGACAACTCCCTCAACATCGCCTTCGACGCGGCGCCCGCCACGCTGGACGCGTACAAGGAATCGGACCGTCCCGGCCTGGCGCTGGCGCGCATGGTCTTTTCGGGGCTGCTGCAGAAAAACCAGGATACGGGCGAGTTCGGTCCGGCCATCGCGACGGGCTACAAGTTCGTCGACGACACCACCATCGAACTGCCGATCCGCAAGGACGTGAAGTTCCACGACGGTTCACTGCTGACCATCGACGACGTGCTGTACACGCTGAACCTGGTCTCGTCGGACGGCTACAAGGCGCGCTTCCAGAACCAGGTGGCCTGGATCGCCAAGGCCGAGAAGGCCTCGGACGACACGGTGCGCATCAAGATGAAGACGCCGTATCCGCTGGCGCTGGAAATGCTGTCCGAGAACCTGCCGATCTACCCGCGCAAGTACTACGAGGCCAACCAGTCCGACATGGGCGCCAAGCCCATCGGCACCGGCCCCTACCGCCTGGTGGAAAGCCAGCCCGGCAGCCGCTACGTCTACGAGCGCAACGAGGACTACTTCGGCCCCAAGCCGGCCGTCAAGAAGCTGGTCGTGCGGGTGCTGCCGGACGCGAACACGCAATACGCCGAGCTGCTGTCGGGCGGCCTGGACTGGATCTGGCGCGTGCCGCCGGACGTGGCCAAGCGCATGGAGAAGACGCCGTCCGTCACGGTCAAGAGCAGCAGCATCATGCGCATCAGCTATATCTCGCTGAATCCGCGCTTTGACGACGGCAAGTCGCCGCTGGCCAAGCAGGAAGTCCGCCAGGCCATCAACTACGCGATCGACCGCGAGGCGATCCGCAAAGCGCTGGTCGGGGGCGCGTCCAAGGTCATCAACGCCGCCTGCAATCCGGCCCAGTTCGGCTGTGCCAGCGACGTGCAGACGTACAAGTTCGACCCTGCCCGCGCGAAGCAGTTGCTGGCGCAGGCCGGCTACCCCAACGGCGTCACGCTGGACCTGGTGATCTCCGCGCCGCCGCGCGCCATCCTGGACGCGGCCGCCGCGCAGATGGCCCAGGCCGGCATCAAGCTGAACCTGGTCGAGCAGCAGTACGGCACCGCCATGACCAACTGGCGCGACGGCAAGATCGCCATGCTGTCGTCCAACTGGGGTTCGTACGGCATCGCCGACGCCGCGCTGTCCACCAGCAACTTCTTCCGCGGCGGCCCGGACGACCAGGCCCACAACCCCGAGGTCATCAAGCACCTGCAGACCGCGGACACCACCGTCGACCGCGAGGTGCGGGCGAAGAACTACGCGGCAGCCCAGAAGATCGTGGCCGAACAGGCCTACTGGGTGCCGCTGTGGAACCACTCGCTCAACGCCGTGCAGGCCAAGGACCTGAACTTCTCGGTCGACGGCGACGAGTTCCCGCGCTTCTACAAGGCCGCCTGGAACTGATCCGGCTTGCCGGCCGCGCCGGCGCGCATTGCCCCTTCCGGTCCGGACGCCGCGCGCGTCCGGGCGGGGCGCTGCGCGCCCGCGCACGAGGACAAAGGTTGACCCATGATTGCATTCCTGTTTCGCCGTGTGTTCGTCGCCGCCCTGCTGGTGGTGTTCGTATCGCTGATCAGCTTTTCGCTGGTGTTCGCGTCCGGCAACCCGGCGGCTCGCCTGGCCGGCGAAGGCAGCGCGGCCGACGCCGCCCGCCTGTCGCAGATCCACGGCTTTGACGACCCGATCCTGACGCAGTACGGCCGCTGGCTGGCCGGCGTGGTGCGCGGCGACTTCGGCGACAGCCTCTACTTCAGCCGGCCCGTGGCCGAGCTGCTGGCGCAGCATTTTCCCGCCACCGCCAAGCTGGGCCTGGCCGCGATGGCGTTCGCGCTGCTGCTGGCGATTCCGCTGGGCGTGCTGGCGGGGCTGCGCAAGGGGTCGCTGATCGACCGGGCGACGATGATGCTGTCGGCGTGCGCGCAGGCGATGCCGCCCTTCTGCCTGGCGTTCCTGCTGATCATCGTCTTCAGCGTGCGCAACCAGTGGCTGCCCGCCTCCGGCTTCGACACCTGGAAGCACTACGTGATGCCGGTCGTGGCGCTGGGCCTGTTCGCCATGCCGGCGATGCTGCGGCTGATGAAATCCGAAATGGAGTCGGTGCTGGCCACCGACTACATCCGCACGGCGCGGGCCATGGGCCTGGGCGGCGCAAGCGTGGTGGGCAAGTACGCCTTGCGCAACGCGCTGCGTCCCCTCGTGTCGCTCGCGGCCGCCCAGATGGGCACGCTGCTGGCCGGTTCCGTGGTGATCGAAACTGTCTTCGCCATCAATGGCGCGGGGCTGCTGGCCTGGACGTCCATCCTGCGCGGCGACTTTCCCACGATGCAGGCGCTGATCCTGATCTTCGCCCTGATCTACATCGTCCTGACCCTGGCCGCCGACCTGATCAACGGTTGGCTGGACCCCCGAGTGCGAGCCGCGACATGAGCAATACCCTTGCCTCCCCCCTGCCCGCCGCGCCGCGCGGCGCGCGCCTGGCCCGGTTCGGCCGCAACGCGGGCCTGGCCGCGCTGGTGCTGCTGGTGCTGGCCGGCCTGGTCGGCCCCTACCTGATCCCCCACGACCCGTACTCGCAGGATCTGCTGGCGCGCCTGCAGGAGCCGGTCTGGGCCGAAGGCGGCGACTGGAACCACATCCTGGGCACCGACCAGCTCGGCCGCGACGTGCTGGCGCGCGCCCTGTACGGCGTGCGCGTGTCGGCGCTGATCGGCCTGTCGGTCGCGCTGATGGGCGGCCTGATCGGCACCACGCTTGGCGTGGCCGCCGGCTACTTCGGCGGCGCGGTGGACCGCGTCGTCTCGTTCCTGATCACGGCGCGCCTGGCGCTGCCCATCATCCTGGTGGCGCTGGCCGTGGTGTCCGTGGTGGGCGCCTCGCTCACCGTGGTGGTGCTGGTGCTGGGCCTGCTGCTGTGGGAACGCTATGCCCTGGTCGCGCGCACCATGGCGGCCGGACTGCGCAATGCCGAGTTCGTCACGGCCTCGCGCCTGCAGGGCTGCACGCATCTGCAGATCATCTGGCGCGACATCCTGCCCAACCTGGTCGGCAACCTGCTCATCATCGGCACGGTGGACGCCGCGATGGCGATCACGCTCGAAGCCTCGCTGTCGTTCCTGGGCCTGGGCGTGCCGGCGCCGATGCCGTCGCTGGGCCTGATGATCGCCGAGGGCAAGGAGAACATGCTGTTCCAGCCGTCGCTGGTGGTGATTCCCAGCGTCGTGCTGTTCCTGCTGGTGCTGTGCGTGAACCGCGCCGGCGAAAGCCTGCGCGCCATCCAACTGAAGAAGGGGTGATCCGATGACCGCCACCCACGCTCCGCTGCTGCGGGTCCAGGACCTGCACATCGACATCCACACCCCCACGCACACCAAGCACGTGGTGCGCGCCGTGGACTTCACCCTGGAACGCGGCAAGACGCTGTGCATCGTGGGCGAATCCGGCTGCGGCAAGTCGCTGACCGCGCTGGCCCTGCTGGACCTGCTGCCGGCCGCGGCGCGGCGCCGCGTGGCGCGGCTGGAGTTCGCCGGCCAGGACCTGTCCGCATTGACGCCGGCGGCGCTGGCGCAGCTGCGCGGCGCGCGCATCGCCATGATCTTCCAGGACCCCATGACGTCGCTCAATCCGGTGTTCAACATCGGCACGCAACTCATCGACGTGCTCCGCCGCCACAAGCGCGTCAGCCGGCGCGAAGCCGCCGAGCGCGCCGAGTATCTGCTGCGCCGCGTCGGCATCGCCAATCCGGGCGAGCGCATGCGGCAGTATCCGTTTGAACTGTCGGGCGGACTGCGCCAGCGCGTGATGATCGCGATGGCGCTGATGTGCGGCCCGGAACTGCTGATCGCCGACGAACCCACCACGGCGCTGGACGTCACGGTGCAGGCCGAGCTGCTGGACCTGCTGCGCGACATCCAGGCCGAATTCGGCCTGGGCATGGTGTTCATTTCGCACGACATGGGCCTGGTGGCGCGCATCGCCGACCACGTCATCGTGATGTACGCCGGCGACATCGTCGAAGGCGGCACGGTGCGCGAGGTGCTGGAACGTCCCAGCCATCCGTATACCTCGATGCTGCTCAACTGCATTCCGCAGCCCGGACGCACCGCGCCGCGGGCCGACCTGCCCACGATCTCCGGCGCCGTGCCGTCGCTGGACACCCCGATCACCGGCTGCGCCTTCCGGGAACGCTGCCCGGTCGCCGAACCGCGCTGCGCGCAGCCCTTCCCGGCCCGGGCGCAGGACAGCCACCGCTGCCTGTGCGTGAAACCCGGCGCCCTGCGCCTTGGAGTCCCCGCATGAGCCAGCCCGCCACGCACCACGCCGGCATCAGCCTGACGGGACTGTCGTTCCAGTACGCCCGCGCCAGCCTCTTTTCGCGCCGTCCGGCGCCCCGGATCCTGCACGACATCGACCTGCACGTGCCTCCCGGCCGCACCGTCGGACTGGTGGGCGAATCCGGCAGCGGCAAATCCACGATTGCCAAGCTGATGCTGGGCCTGCTGGCACCCACGCAGGGCCAGGCCCTGCTGGACGGCCGGCCGCTGGCCGCCATGCCCGCGCGCGCTCGCGCCCGCCGCATCCAGATGGTGTTCCAGGACCCCTATTCGTCGCTGAACCCGCGCCGCACCATCAGCGAGATCCTGACCGCGCCGCTACGCGTGCACGGCATCGGCGACGCGGCCTCACGCGCCGCATCGGTGCGCCGGATGATGGACGCGGTCGGCCTGGTGCCCGCCTTTGCCGGGCGCTATCCCCGCGAACTTTCCGGCGGGCAGCGGCAGCGCGTGGCCATCGCCCGCGCCCTGATGCTGGAGCCGCAACTGCTGATCTGCGACGAGCCCACCTCGGCCCTGGACGTGTCGGTTCAGGCGCAGATCCTGAACCTGCTGATGGCGCTGCAGCGCGAGCGCGGCCTGGGCTACCTCTTCATCAGCCACAACCTGGCCGTGGTGCAGCACATCGCGGACGACATCGTGGTGCTGCAAGGCGGCCGCGTGGTCGAACGCGGCGACGCGGGCCAGGTCTATTTCGCGCCCCAGCATCCCTACACCCGCCAGCTGATCGGCGCCACGCTGGCCGTGCCGCAAGTGCAGGAGCTGGCCGCATGAGCGCGCGCACGCCGCATTACCTCCTGGTCGGCAACGACGAGAAAGTCACCTGGGACGACGGCCAGATCCGCTTCCTGGCGCCCGGCCGCGACACGCTCAGCATCTTCGATGCCAACGCCGACCCCGCCGCGCCGCAGCTTGTCGCCACCCTGGCGCTGCCGAACTCGCTGTTCGGCCCCCCGGTCAACCTGGCGGTGGCGCCCGACCAACGGTTCGCGCTGATCGCCGATTCCATGGCGTGGCTGCCCCGCGCGGATGGCGACGGCTGGCAGCCCGCCCCTGGCCGCGACGTCCATGTCATCGACCTGGCCGCCACGCCGCCCGCCGTCGTGCAGACGCTGCAGGCCGGGCTGCAGCCTTCGGGGCTGTCGATCAACCGCGCCGGCACGCTGGCGCTGGTGGCCAACAAGGCCGGCCGCTCGGTATCGGTGCTGCGCCTGGCCGGCGGCCGGGCCGACCTGTGCGGCGAGGTCGACGTGGGCACGCCGGTGGTCGCCGTGTCGTTCGCGGCGGACGGCAGGCGCGCCTTCGTGGTCAAGACCGACACGCACCGGCTGGGCGTGCTGCATATCGATGAAAGCGGCCCGACGCCGCGCGTTTCCCATGACCCGTCCGAAGACCTGACCACCGGCCTGGTGCCCTTCAACCTGGTGGTGTCGCCCGACGGCGCGCTGGCCCTGGTCGTGGACATGGGCAGCGCCACCGCCTCGGACGGCCACGCCGATTCCGTCAGCGTGGTCGACCTGTCCAGCACGCCGCCGCGCGTGGTGGACCGCGTGATGGTCGAGGACGGCCCCGAGGGCATCGCCATCAGCCCGGACGGGCGCTACGCGGCGGTGGCCATCGTGCAGGGCTCGAACAATCCGTCCAGCGCCTGGTTCCATCATCCGCGCGGCCAGATCGTGCTGCTGCGCATCGACGGCCTGCGCGTGACGCGCGCAGGCGCCATCGAGGTCGGCGCGCTGCCCGAGGGCGTCGCCTTCAGCCCCGACAGCCGCTTTCTGTACGTCGGGAATTTCCTCGACGCCAGCATGCAGGTCCTGGCCGTGGGAGACAACGGCCTGTCCGACACCGGGACGCGCATCGCGCTGCCCGGCCACCCCGCCTCGATGCGGGGGCAATCCTATTGAGCGGGGCCGCACCCCGCCGACCCCTCCACCGCCACCCCTTTCCGACTTTCCGATCCTGGAGCCTTGCCATGACCTTCGCCCACCGAAAACTCGCTTCCCTGCTCGGCGCCGCCCTGTTCGCCGGCGCCGCCCTTGCCCCGCTTTCCGCCCACGCCCTGGACATCAAGCTGGGCCACGTGCTGGCTCCCAGCCATAGCTGGAACAAGGCCGCCGAAGGCTTCGCCGCCGAGGTCAAGGAAAAGACCAACGGCCGCGTCAACTTCGTGCTGTTCCCCAGCGGCCAGCTCGGCAATGAAAAAACCATGCTGGAAGGCCTGCAGATCGGCAGCCAGGGCGCCGCCATCATCGGCTCGGGTTCGCTGCAGCCGATCGAGCCCAAGTTCGGCGTGGTCGAACTGCCCTACACCTGGTCCACGTCCCAGCAGGCCTACAAGGCCTTTGACGGCGAACTGGGGCAGGCGCTGGCCAAGCTGGCCGACAAGAAGAACCTGACCATCATCTCGTGGTGGGAAAACGGCTTTCGCCATGTCACCAACAACCGCGGCGCGGTGAACAAGCCCGCCGACCTGGCCGGCCTGAAGACCCGCGTGACGCCGGACAAGATGCGCCTGGACACCTTCACCGCGCTGGGCGCGAACCCCGCGCCGCTGGCCTTCGGCGAGCTGTACTCCGCCCTGCAGCAGAAGGTGTTCGACGCGCAGGAAAACCCGCTGTCGATCATCTACACCTCGTCCTTCTTCGAAGTGCAGAAATACCTGTCGCTGACCGGCCACGTCTGGGGCCCCGCCAGCCTGATCATTTCCAAGCCGGTCTGGAGCCGCATTTCCGCCGACGACAAGAAGGTCGTGCAGGCCGCCGCCGACAAGTGGCGCGACGCCCAGCGCAAGATGATCAGCGAGGGCGACCAGCAGTTCGTCGCCCAGCTCAAGGACAAGGGCATGCAGGTCAACGACGTCGACAAGACCGCCTTCGCCGCCGCCGTCGAGCCGGTCTGGAAGACCTACTCGGTCACCTACGGCCCCGAACTGATGGCGCTGGTCCAGAAGTACCGCGAGGCCAAGTAATGCTCAACCGACTGTCCGCCATCCTGTCGGGCATCAGCAAGGCCTTCGCCGCCCTGGCGGTGGCCTTGCTGGCGATCCTGATCACCTACGTGGTGTTTTCCCGCTTCGTCACCCACACGACGCCGCACTGGGCCGAGGAGCTGCCGCGCCTGGTGCTGGTGTGGTCCGCCTTCATCGGCGGGGTCGCCTGCAGCTTCGAGCGTTCGCACCTGATGGCCGGCCTGCTGCCGTTCGTGGTGCGCAATCCGCGCGTGCTCAACGCGTTCGAGCGCCTGAACCAGGTGCTGATCATCGTGGGCCTGGTGGCGCTGGGCTACGCCGGCTGGCAACTGGCCGACCTGACGATGGACCAGACCCTGCCCGCGCTCGACGTGTCCGCCGGCGCGGTGTACCTGGCGCTGCCGTTCGCCTGCGCGGTCACCGTCGTGGTGCACCTTGCGCAACTGTTCTCACCCGCCCCCGCCGTAAAGGAATAACGATGTCTTCGGGTGCTCTCTTTCTGATGGGCGTGTTCACGATCACGGTGCTGATCGACATGCCCATTGCCTTCGGCCTGGTGCTGTCCTGCCTGGCCTATCTGGCGGTCTACGATTCCGCGCCGCTGATGGTGGCGGCCCAGCAGTACGTGGTGGGGCTGGACAGCTTCACCCTGCTGGCGATTCCGCTCTTCATCCTGGCCGCGCAACTGATGAACGGCGCCGGGCTGACCCAGCGCATCGTGCGGCTGTGCGCCGCCATCGTGGGCGACATCAAGGGCGGCCTGGCCGTCGTCGCGGTGCTGGCCTGCCTGATGTTCGGGGCCCTGTCCGGCTCGGGCGTGGCCGACGTCGTGGCCATCGGCAGCCTGCTGCTGCCGGCCATGGCGCGCAGCGGCTACGACAAGGGCTTCTCGTGCGCCCTGGTGGGCAGCGCGGGCGCCACGTCCACCATCATCCCGCCCAGCATCGTGCTGATCGTCTACGGCACCATCACCGACACGTCGGTGGGCAAGCTGTTCATGGCCGGCATCATCCCGGGCATCCTGCTGGGGTTGTCGCTGATCGGCGTGGCCATCTGGCAATCGCGCAAGCACAACTGGGCGGGCGGCCAGCCGTTCTCCTGGGAAGAGCTGCGCGCCGCCGCGATCGACGCCTTGCCGGCGCTGATGGTGCCCGTGCTGATCATCGGCGGCATCCGCTTCGGCATCTTCACCGCCACCGAGGCCGCGTCCAGCGCCATCCTCTACGCCCTGCTGATCGGCTTCTTCTGGTACCGCTCGCTGAGCCTGCGCTCGCTGTGGGACAACCTGAAGTCCACCGGCGAAAGCAGCGCCTCCATCCTGCTGATCATCGGCGCCTCGGGGCTGTTCGCCTGGGTGCTGGTGGCCGAGCAGGTGCCGCAGGCCCTGTCCACGCTGCTGGTCGAGTGGACCGACAGCCGCGTCGCCGTGCTGCTGGTGCTGACCGTGGTGCTGCTGCTGCTGGGGACCTTCATGGAGGCGATCCCCGTCATCATCATCGTCGCGCCGGTCGTGATGCCGGTGCTGGCCCACTACAACATCGATCCGGTCCACTTCGGCATCCTGCTGTCGATCAACATGGCGATCGGCGCGAACACGCCGCCGGTGGGGGTGGACCTGATGGCGGCCTGCAAGATCGGCGGCATCAACATGATGCAGACGCTGCGTCCGCTGTCGTGGATGATGCTGGCCATGACCGCGGTGATGCTGCTGCTGACCTTTGTCCCTGAACTCGTCCTGTTCCTGCCGAGGCACGTGCAATGACTCCTGTTACCTCCCTGCGCCGTCCGGCGGCGCTGCGCCGCAGCTGGATGTTCGTGCCCGGCATGGATGCCGCGGCCCAGGCCGCTGGCCTGGCCAGCGGCGCCGACGCCCTGGTCGCCGACCTGGAAGAGTTCACCGCGCCGGCCGAACGCCCGGCCGCGCGCCCGCGCATCGCCGCGTTGTTCGCCGACTGCCGCGCCCATGGCGTGGTGGCGGCCGTGCGCATCAACAAGCTGGAAGAGGATGGCCTGGCGGACCTGCGGGGCGTGATGCCCGGCGCGCCGGACGCCATCTTCCTGCCGCATGCGGAAAGCGCCGCGCAGATCGTCGCGCTGGACCAGGCCATCACCGCGCTCGAAGCGGAACTGGGCCTGCCCGCCGGCGGCACCGAGATCGTGCCCACGCTGGAATCCGCCCTGGGCGTGCACCGCGCCTACGAGATCCTGACCGCCAGCCCGCGGGTGTCGGCCTGCCTGCTGGCGGCCGAAGACCTGACGGCGAGCCTGGGCGCGGAGCGCGGCAAGGACGGCGTCGAGCTGCACCACCTGCGCGCCCGCTTCCTGGTGGACTGCACGGCGGCCGGCTGCGCGCCGATCGACTGCCCCTTCAACTACCGCGACCTGCCCGCGCTGGAGGCCGATGTGCGCTGGGCGCGCCGGATCGGCCTGAAGTCCAAGTGCGCCACCGTCGCTGAACAGATCCCCGTGATCCACGCCGTATTCACCCCAGCCCCCGCCGAGGTGTCCGCCGCGCTGGACTGCGTGGCGCGCTTCGAGGCGCAGCGCGCCGGACGCCAGGACGCCGAGCGCATCGACCCGCCCGTCTACAACACCGCGCGCCGCCTGCTGGCGCGCCACCGCCAATTCGAACAGTGGGCCGCCGAGCGCCGCGCGCAGGCCGCCCCGCAACAAGGAGACTCCGCATGACGTCAGCAGCAATTCCCGAACGCAACGGCGGTCAGATCCTGATGCAGCAGCTGCGCATCCATGGCGCGCGCCGCGTATTCATGATTCCCGGCGAAAGCTATTTGCCCTGCATCGACGCGCTGAACGAGCACACCGACGCGATCGAGCCGATCGTCTGCCGCCAGGAAAGCGGCGCGGCCTACATGGCCGAGGCCTACGGCAAGCTGACCGGCGAGCCCGGCATCTGCTTTGTCACGCGCGGACCGGGCGCCACCAACGCCAGCATCGGCGTGCATACGGCGTTCCAGGATTCCACGCCGATGATCCTGTTCGTGGGCCAGGTCGGCAACGACTTCATGGAGCGCGAGGCCTTCCAGGAGATCGACTACCGCCGGATGTTCGGCCAGATGGCCAAGTGGGTCGCCCAGATCGACCGCACCGACCGCATCCCCGAGTTCATCTCGCGCGCCTTCGCCGTGGCCACCAGCGGCCGGCCCGGCCCGGTGGTGCTGGCGCTGCCCGAGGACACGCTGTGGGGCCGCGCCCGCGTGGCCGACCTGCCGCGCTATCCGCGCGTGCACAGCCACCCCGGCGCCGCCGACCTCGCGCGCATGACCGAACTGCTGGACGCGGCCGAGCGGCCCTTCCTGCTGGTGGGCGGCAACGGCTGGCGCCAGGAAGCGATCGACCAGATCGCCGGCTTTGCCGAACGCTTCGAGCTGCCCGTGGGCACCGCGTGGCGCCGCCTGGAGTGCTTCGACCAGCGCCACCCCAACGCCGCCGGCCACGTCGGCTGGGCCATGACGCCCGCGCTGCGCCAGCGCCTGCGCGACGCCGATCTGGTGCTGGCCGTGGGCACGCGGCTGGGCGAGGCCACGACCGAGGGCTACACCCTGATCGAAAGCCCGCTGCCGCGCCAGAAGCTGATCCATGTGTATCCGGACGCCGCCGAACTGGGCCGCGTGTTTTCGCCCACGCAGGCCATCGTGGCCGACGTGGCCAGTTTTGCCGCCGCCGTGGCCGGCCTTGAGCCCGGCCATGCCGCGCCGCGCGGCGACAAGGTGCGCGCCGCGCACCAGGAACTGGTCGACAGCCTGGCGCCGCTGCCCTCGCCCGGCCCCATGAGCCTGGACGCGGCCGCCGCCTACGTGGACGCGCACCTGCCGGCGAACGCATGCGTCACGGTGGGCGCGGGCAACTACGCGCTGTATCCGCACCGCTACCGGCGCTACGCCGGCCCGGGCACGAGCCTCACGCCCACCGTCGGGTCGATGGGCTACGGCCTGCCGGCGGCGATTTCCGCCAAGCTCGAAGACCGCAAGCGCGCCGCGGTCTGCTATGCGGGCGACGGCTGCTTCCAGATGAACATGCAGGAGCTGGGCGTGGCCATGCAGTACCGCCTGGGCGTGGTCGTGCTGGTCTTCAACAACGGCATCTGGGGCACGATCCGCGCCCACCAGGAACGCGAGTTCCCCGCCCGCGCCATCGCGCTCGGCTTCGAAAACCCCGACTTCACGCAGATCATCCGCGGCTACGGCGGCTACGGCGAGGCGGTCGAGAACACCGACGACTTCGGCCCGGCCTTCGAGCGCGCCCTGGCGTTCGCCGAACGCGAGAGCCTGCCCGCGCTGCTGGAGATCCGCTACGACGCCAACGGCATCGCGCCCGGCGAAACCCTCATGGGCATCCGCGAGGCCGCGCAGGCCCGCATCGCCCGCTCGGGCCATTGAACACACGGACTTTTGACATGACGACGATTTCTATCAACGGACAGCGGCTGTGGCAGTCGCTGATGGACCTGGCCCGGATCGGCGCGACGCCCAAGGGCGGCAACTGCCGGCTGGCGCTGACGGCGCTGGACGGCCAGGGCCGCGACCTGGTCACGGGCTGGATGCGCGAGGCCGGCATGACGCTGCGCGTGGACCAGGTGGGCAATATCTTCGCGCGCCGCGCCGGCCGCGACAACGACCTGCCCCCGGTCATGACCGGCAGCCACATCGACACCCAGCCCACCGGCGGCAAGTTCGACGGCTGCTACGGCGTGCTGGCGGGCCTGGAGGTCATGCGCAGCCTGAACGACCACGGCGTCGTCACCGAAGCGCCGCTGGAGGTCGCCATCTGGACCAACGAGGAAGGCTCGCGCTTCCTGCCCGTGATGATGGGCTCGGGCGTCTTTGCCGGTAAATTCCCGCTGGAAGTGGCCCTGTCCGCGCGCGACCACGACGGCAAGTCGGTCGCCGACGAACTGGCCGCCATCGGCTATGCCGGTACGGATCCGGTCGGCGGCCGGCCGGTGGGCGCCTACTTCGAGGCGCACATCGAACAAGGCCCCATCCTGGAACACGAGGACAAGGTGGTCGGCGTGGTGACCGGATCCCTGGGCGTACGCTGGTATGACGTGTCCGTGACCGGCATGGAAATGCACGCGGGCCCGACCCCGATGCCGATCCGCCGCGACGCGCTCTATGCCGCCAGCTTCCTGCTGCAGGCCGTGGTGGGCATCGCCAACGACAACCAGCCCCACGGGCGCGGCACGGTGGGCGAAATCCACGCCCATCCCGGTTCGCGCAATGTCATCCCGGGCCAGGTCCGCTTCACCGTCGACCTGCGGCACGAGGACGAGGCCACGCTGGCCGGCATGGACGAGCGCTGGCTCGCCGCCTGCGCCGACATCGCCGAACGCCACGGCGTAACGGTGGACGTCAAGCAGGTGCAGTACTTCCCGCCCACGCCCTTCGACCTGGACCTGGTGGGCAAGGTGCGCGACGGTGCGGCCCGCCGCGGCCTGGCCGCGATGGACATCGTGACGGGCGCCGGCCACGACGCCGTCTACATGGCCAGCGTCACGCCCACCGCCATGATCTTCGTGCCCTGCAAGGACGGCGTGAGCCACAACGAGATCGAGGACGCCAAGCCCGCCGACCTGGAAGCCGGCTGCAACGTGCTGCTCGACGCCATGGTCGCGCGCGCCAACGACGCGCGGGCCCGCGCATGAGCGCCCGCGACGCCGCCTATTGGCGCGACCGCGCCGCGTCCCTGGCCATCGGCGGCCAGGCCTATATCGACGGCGCCTATTGCGACGCCGCCGACGGCGCCACGTTCCCCGCCGCCAGCCCCATCGACGGGCGCAAGCTGGCCGACGTGGCCGCCTGCGGGCCCGCCGACGTGGACCGCGCGGTTCAGGCCGCCCGCCGCGCCTTCGAAGCCGGCACGTGGAGCGGGCTGGCCCCGCGCCAGCGCAAGGAGCGCCTGCTGCGCCTGGCCGCCCTGATCGAGGCGCACCAGGAAGAGCTGGCCCTTCTGGAAACGCTGGACATGGGCAAGCCGATCCGCGACGCACTGGCCTTCGACCTGCCGGAGACCGCCCGCTGCTACGCCTGGTACGCCGAGGCCATCGACAAGATCTACGACGAGATCGCGCCCACCGGGCCGGACGCCCTGGCCACGATCACGCGCGAAGCGCTGGGCGTCGTGGCCGCGGTGGTGCCGTGGAACTACCCGCTGATGATGGCGGCCTGGAAGGTCGCCCCGGCGCTGGCCGCGGGCAACAGCGTGATCCTCAAGCCCGCCGAACAGGCCTCGCTGTCGGCCATCCGCCTGGCCGCGCTGGCCGGCGAAGCCGGCATTCCGCCGGGCGTCTTCAACGTCGTTCCCGGCCTGGGTGCGGTCGCGGGCCAGGCGCTGGGACGGCATCCGGATGTCGATTGCATTGCGTTCACGGGGTCCACCGCCACCGGCAAGCGCTTCATGGAGTATTCCGGCCAGTCGAACCTGAAGCGCGTCTGGCTGGAATGCGGCGGCAAGTCGCCGCACATCGTCTTCGACGACTGCCCCGACCTGGACCGGGCCGCGCAGGCGGCCGCGCTGGCGATCTTCTCGAACCAGGGCGAAGTCTGCATCGCGGGTTCGCGCCTGTATGTGCAGGACGGCATCTACGACGCCTTCATGGACAAGGTGGCCGCGTTCGCCGCGGGCCTGCAGCCGGGCGACCCGCTGGACCCGGCGACCGCCATGGGCGCCATGGTGGACGACCGCCAGATGCGCGGCGTGCTGGACCGCATCGCCGCCGGCAAGGCCGAAGGCGCCAGCCTGCGGCTGGGCGGCGGCCAGGCCCTGGGCGCGACGGGCGGCTACTACATCGAACCGACCATCTTCGATTGCGCCAGCCAGGACAGTTCGCTGGTGCGCGAGGAGATCTTCGGCCCGGTGCTGGCGGCCCAGCGCTTCACGTCGGAAGAGGACGCGATCCGCCTGGCCAACGACTCCGTCTACGGACTGGGCGCGGGGCTGTGGACGGCGAACCTGTCGCGCGCCCACCGGCTGTCGCGCCGCCTGCACGCCGGGCTGGTCTGGGTCAACTGCTACGCCGACGGCGACATCTCGGTGCCCTTCGGCGGCGTCAAGCAATCGGGATTCGGCCGCGACAAGTCGCTGCACGCGCTGGACAAGTATTCGGACCTGAAGACGACCTGGATCAGCCTGACGGTTTGAGCGTCGGCGCCGGCACATGCCGGCCGCACACCTACCGCGGCAACGCGGGCGCCGGCGTCAGCGGCCCCACGGGCGGCTGGCCCGGGCGCGGCGGTATCGGCGGCAGCCACGTCTTGGGTGCGCCTTTCAGGCCGGGCTGGTCCTGCGGTCTGGGAGCAGCCTGTGTCGGGGATGGATAGCGGGAGCCCGGGCAGGACGTGCCCAGGCAGTCGCGGTTGATCTTGCCCGGATCCACGATGCGCGGGCAGTCCGTGCCCAGGCAGGTATCGGGCACGGTGCGCGCGGATGCGGGCGGCTGCGGAACCGTGGGCAGCGCGTCCCGCGCCAATGCGGGCCAGCTGCATGCCGCCGCCAGCGCCGCCAGGACGATCAGGGGTTTCATCGGTAGGCTCCACCGGGTTCGCCCGGCTTGATCGGGTCCGGACTCAACGGACGGACCCGGCCGCCTCGGGCCGTTTCAACCCCAGTGTGCGCCCATCCCCCGCCCCTCGCAAGGCGGGGGGACGGCCCGGATCAATCCAGCCGGATGTCGGCGCTGGCCACCACCTTGGCCCAGCGCGCGCGCTCGCTGTTGAAGAACTGGGAGAGTTCGGCCGGGTTCTTGGTGACGATCTCGGCGCCCTGCTCGTTCAGCTGAGCGGCCACGTCCGGCTGGGTGACTATCTGCGCCATCAGCGTGGCCAGGCGCGCGGCCACCGGGTCGGTCATGGTGGCCGGGGCCATCACGCCCTGCCACGTGCCCGACTCGAAGCCGGCCACGCCCTGCTCGGAGATCGTGGGGATGTCCGGCACCAGCTTCATGCGCTCACTCTTGGAAATGGCGATGGCGCGCAGCTTGCCCGACTTGATGTGCGGCAGAGTGGCCAGCAGGCCGTTCATGATGATCTGCGTCTGGCCGCCGATCGTGTCGGTGACCGCCTGCGAACCGCCCTTGTACGGCACGTACTCCCACTGGGCGCCGGTGGCCTGCTGCACCGCCACCGCGGCCAGGTGCGGCGCGCTGCCGATGGCGGTCACGGCGAAGTTCAGGCGCTGCTTCTTGGACAGCGCGACCAGGTCCTGCACCGTCTTGGCCGGCACGTCGGGGTGGACGGCCAGCACGTGCGGCGAATAGGCCAGCATGCCGACGGCGCGCAGGTCCTTGGACGGATCGAAGGTCAGCTTGGTGTAGACAGACGGGCTGATCGCCAGCGCGCCCACGTCGCACAGCAGCACGGTATGGCCTTCCTGCGCCGATTGCACCACGAGGCCCGCGCCCAGGTTGCCGTTGGCGCCCGGCTTGTTCTCGACCACCACGGTCTGCTTGAGCACGTCGGCCAGCCGGGGCGCCAGGATGCGGGCGATGATGTCCGACGAGCCGCCGGGCGGGTAAGGCACGACGATGCGCACGGGCCGCGTCGGCCATTCCGACGATTGGGCCCATGCCGGCACCAGCGGCGTCAGGCAAAGCGCCGCGGCGCTGCCCAGGAACTGTCTCTTGCTCGGGTTCATGCTGTCTCCACACGGTTTGATATGTGTGCTGAATGATCCGCGGCCGGATGAGGCCGCGGTGGGGTCCCTATGCCGCGCCGCGGGTCTCCACGTACAGGGCATAGAGCGAATGGCTGCTGGCCATGAACAGGCGATTGCGCTTGGCGCCGCCGAAGCACAGGTTGGCGCAGCGTTCCGGCAGGCGGATGTGGCCAATCGGCTTGCCGGCGGGGTTGAAGACCATCACGCCGTCCAGCTCGTCGGGCTGGGCGTCGGGCGAGCCGTTGCTGCCCCAGCCGCACCACAGGTTGCCGGCCTCGTCGCATTTGATGCCGTCGATGGCGCCGGGCCCCTGCGCGTCGATATGCAGGCGCTTGCCGGACAGGGCGCCGTCCGCGCCGACGTCGAAGGCCCAGACGACGCGGTTGGGCTGATGGCGGGACTCGACCACGTACAGCACTTTCTCGTCCGGCGAAAAGCACAGGCCGTTGGGGCCGGCCAGGTCGCCGAGCGCCAGCGTCACGCGGCCATTGGCCGGATCGATGCGGTAGACGGAATGCGGCAGTTCGGGCGTGGCCTTGTCGCCTTCCCAGTGTCCGCCGATGCCGAACGGGGGATCCGTGAACCAGATCGCGCCGTTGCGCTGGCACACGATGTCGTTGGGCGAATTGAAGCGTTTGCCGTCAAAGCGGTCGGCCAGCACAGTGATGCTGCCGTCGTATTCGGTGCGCGTGACGCGCCGCGTCAGGTGTTCGCACGCCAGCAGCCGGCCCTGACGGTCGCGCGCCAGGCCGTTGCTGAAATTGGCCGGATGGCGGAACACGCTGACCGCGCCGGTGGTTTCGTCCCAGCGCAGGATGCGGTCGTTGGGGATGTCCGACACCAGCAGGTAGCGCCCGTCGCCGAACCACACCGGGCCTTCCAGCCAGCGAAAGCCCGTGGCCAGCTGCTCGACGCTGCTGCTGTAGATGCGGTACTTGGCGAACTCCGGATCCAGGATCCGGACCGACGGGTCCGGATAGCGTTGCTGCGGGGTGAAGCTGAAGGACTGCGCCTGCACGAGGCTGGCGGGTCCCAGGGCAAGCGCGGCGCCCAGCAGCCGGCGCCGGCCGGCCTGGACTTGGGGGGCATTCTCCATCGGTTGTCTCCTCTCGGTAGGTTTTCTTTTCGATGGCGCTACGGATTGACTTGGGCCGCGATCAGGTCACCGGGCCCGGATTGAACAGCGCCAGGGCGTTGTGCAGCTTGAGCTTTTCCGCACAGGTCTGGTGCTTGCCGCTGGCCACGTCCAGCATCATGCGAAACAGTTGCCAGCCCACTTCCTCGATCGAGGCCTGGCCGGTGGCGATGACGCCGGCGTCCACGTCCATCAGGTCGTGCCAGCGGCGCGCCAGGGCGGAACGCGTGGCGACCTTGATGACCGGCACCTGGGCCAGGCCGTAGGGCGTGCCGCGGCCGGTGGTGAAGATGTGCAGGTTCATGCCCGCGGCCAGCTGCAGCGTGCCGCAGATGAAATCGCTGGCGGGCGTGGCGGCGAAGATCAGGCCCTTGCGCGTCAGACGGTCGCCCGGCGACAGCACGCCGTGAATCGGCGAAGAGCCCGACTTCACGATCGACCCCATCGCCTTTTCGACGATGTTCGACAGGCCGCCCTTCTTGTTGCCGGGGCTGGTGTTGGCGCTGCGGTCCGCCATGCCGCGCTGCAGATAGGCGTCGTACCAGGCCATTTCGCGTATCAGCGCGTCGGCCACTTCGGGCGTTTCGGCGCGCGCCGTCAGCTGGTCGATGCCGTCGCGCACTTCGGTGTTCTCGGAAAACATGACGGTGCCGCCCGCGCGCACCAGCAGGTCGGTGGCAAAACCCACGGCAGGATTGGCGGTGACGCCGGAGAACGCATCGCTGCCGCCGCACTGCACGCCCACGGTCAGGTCGGACACGGGACAGGTTTCGCGCTTGCGGGCGTTCAGCTTCTGCAGGTGGCGCTCGGCGGTGCGCATGATCAGATCGATCATCGATTCGAAGCCGATGTTTTCTTCGTCCTGCAGCACGATGGTGTCCACGCCATCGGTCGCGCCCATGCCCTCGCCCGCCCGGATGGGAATGGCGTTCGGCGCCAGCAGGCGCTCGGGCTGCAGCTTTTCACAGCCCAGGCTGACCACCATGGACGTGCCGCCGAAGTTCGGGTTGCGGGCGATGTTGTGCAGCGTCCGGATGGGAATGGCCGCGCCGGGCGCGTCGATGGCGACCCCGCAGCCGTAGGTGTGCTCGATGCCGACCACGTCGTCCACATTGGGATACAGCGGGAGCAGTTCGCGCCGGATGCGCGCGACCGCGTGTTCGACCACGCCCTGCACGCACTGCACGGTGGTGCTGATGGCCAGGATGTTGCGCGTGCCGACCGTGCCGTCGGCGTTGCGGTAGCCCTCGAAGGTGTAGCCCTCCAGGGGCGGCAGCGGCGCGATGCGGGTCGAGACCGGCAGGTCTTCGAGCGTGCGCGCGGACGGCATGGTGGTGACGCGTTCGTTGATCCAGCTGCCGCGCGCCAGCGCCTTGGCGGCATAGCCGACGACCACGTTGTAGCGCACGATGGCGTCGCCCTCGGCCAGATCCGTCAGCGCGACCTTGTGCCCTTGCGGCACGGAATCGACCAGCGCGAGGCCGTCGGGCAGGACCGTGCCCGCCGGCAGTCCGCCGTCATTGGCGACGATGGCAACGTTGTCCTGGGGGTGAATCTTGATAAGCACTGGCGCCTGCTCTGCCGCAACCTGCATGAAAAATCCTTTTGCCTGATGGGGACGCCGCCCTGGCCGCGTCCGGTACGTTATCGTACAACCAAGAGAATATCGCTGAAAGCCATCAGAAAGGAATTTCGGGTTTCCCCTTGTAAACAAGTTTCTTCATAGGGAAATGACGCTTGAATCTGAAAGATTCATGTTGTACGATGACTTACCTTTTACCACCGCATCCCGTCCGCAGCGCCACTTTTCCGCCTGCGACGGCCATTTAGGGATGAGCGCAACATGACGACTCCGCAGGAACTCAAGAGCATCGTTTCGGAAGGACTGCTGTCCTTCCCCGTGACCGACTTCGACCAGAACGGCGACTTCAACGCCAAGGGCTATGCCGCCCGCCTGGAATGGCTGGCCCCCTACGGCGCCACCGCCCTGTTCGCGGCCGGCGGCACGGGTGAGTTCTTCTCGCTTGCGCCCCAGGAATACTCCGACGTCATCCGCACC
>NZ_JBDJLJ010000053.1:0-39815 GCF_039673305.1 Achromobacter spanius | reverse complement strand
GCCCACCCCAGACCCACGCCACACCGGGCTTCTTTGGCTTCAGCTTTACGGACGCTTCGACGAGCAGGGTTCTTAAGGTTCTCGCCACGGGTTGGGGGTGGTGAAGATCTTGCGGGGCCCGCCCCCGGCCGGCCGCGCAGGCGGCCTTTGGGGGCTTACGCGGTGCCTTGCGTCGTTGCTCTGGCGCTTCGCGTGTGGGTGTTTTTTGGTCGGCTTCTTGCCGGCTGTTATTTGACTTATGGAAGATCTTGCGTGGCTTGCCCCTGGTCGGCCGCGCGGGCGGCCTCGGGGGCTTTGGCGGTGTCTTGCGGTTGATGCCGCCGCTGCGCGGTCGCGCGAGATCGGCTTGCCATGCCCGCCTCAATAGGCCGCCCGGGCGGCCTATTGAGGCTTACGCGACACCTTGCGCCGGTGTAATGACGCTTCACGTGTGGCTGCCCACCCGAGCGCTATGGCCTTCAATTTGAGCGACCGCCTCACGGATGTCAGGCCCCGTTCGCATGTAACGGCCTACCTCAAGAAAACATCAACGAGCAGACCGCCATTAATCGTGATTTCAACTCCAGTGCCGGATGGGCGGCGCGCGTAACCGGTCGGCAAGCTGAGGCGGCTGGTCGACGCGCGCCGCCCATCACCGCCCCACCCCTGACGCGAGCCCCAACAGCAAGCCAACCGCCGCATTCGCGCAAGCGATCACCCTCGCAACGACCAAGCAAACCTATGCCGATTGTGGCCGCCCGCGCGGCCGCAATCGGCGTCCACGCAAATTCCCTGCCCTGACCACAGGTCTTATAGCGCCGCAGGCCAAGAACCGCGTAGCCCGGCGTCGCGGGCGCCGTGGCTGCGAGCAACCTCGATGCGCCCGAGGGAATCCGAAGGAGGCGCCGAAGGCGAGGACGAGGATGACGACGGGGCAGTCCGGAGCGAACGCTCCGGACCGCAATCGTGGGCGCTCGCAGCCACGGCGCCCGCGGCGACGGGCGACCTACGAAGATCTGAAGCAGCCTTCCGAAAAATCCGACACAGACCTACGAACACCGATATCAAGCAACCACGGATAAATCACGTACGTAGCCCACGACATCACGAAAGAACGCAACAACCTACCTCGAATAAGCCGAAAACTTCGACTTCGAAATCGACGTCGCCGCCACCTGCACATGCGGCGCCAGCTCAGCCTCCACTCGCGCCACCGTCCACCGAGTCGTAGGCACCGAGATATTGATCGCCGCCACCGCCAGCCCCCGATGATCGATCACCGGCGCAGCAACGGAAATATCCCCCAACACCGTCTCGTTCACGATGATCGCGTAGCCCTTTTCCGCCACGCGCTGCACCCGGTCCAGCAACTTCTCCGGGTTCACTTCCGTATAGGGCGTGATCGCTTCCAGTCTGGTCTGCGCCAGGATCTCGCGCCGGTGCTCGTCCGACAGGCGCGACAGGATCGCGGTGCCGGACGCCGTGAAATACGCCGGCAGGCGGCTGCCCACCGCGATATCCACATTGACCAGGTGATGGCCGGGAAAGCGCGCCACGAACACGATCTCGTGCCCGTCCAGTTCCTGCAGGTTGGTCGTCTCGCCCAGCGTCCGGCTGATGTCCAGCAGATAGGGCGACGCCTTGTCGATCAGCTCATTCGCGCGCACGTAGTTGTACGAAAACTGCAGCACCTTGGGCGTCAGCCCGTAATTGCGCGTGTCGGGAATGCGGCGCAGGTAGCCCAGGGTTTCCAGCGTGTAGACCAGGCGCTGCGTGGCGCTGCGGTCCAGGCCCGAGGCGCGGGCGATGTCGGCCAGGGTCATGTGGCGCTTGGAGCCGTCGAACGCATGCAGCACCTGGAAGGCTTTTTCGGTGGAGCCTACGAACAGCGACGACCGGGTCTCGGTCGGCGCCTGCGGATTTTCCGTGTCGTCGGAGGATGATTTGCGCACAGGGGCAGCCTATTGAGTTCTAGGGAGGCGGCGCAAGAATCAACGCGACACGGGATTTGCCGGCCTCATGTCGCGTATTGCGCTTGATTTAATTGTAATTCAATCACTAATAGCAGATTTCGATTACTTTCATAACTTGTCCGCCTAAGCGCCCGCCAGCGGCACCCCCGCCTGCGAGGCGGACCGAGTGCCCGGCAGCGGATGGCAGGACTGCGGGTGATAGGTGTGGACCACCGACAGTTTTACGCGGTCGCTGCTGTTGCCCTGCGCCGCGTGCAGCGTGCGGCAATGGAAGAAGACCACGTCGCCGGCCTCCAGGTCCGGGCAGACCGCGCGCGCGATCCATTCGGCGTTCTGCGGCGCATCGTCGCGGAAGAATTTCTTGTCGTCGAACTGCTCGGGCGCGAAAGCAGCCGCATGCGAACCCGGAATGAACGACAGCCCGCCGTTGGCGCGCGTCTCCGTGCCCAGGGCCAGCCAACAGGACACCAGGTCCGTGTCGGAAAACGACCAGTAGCGGATGTCCTGGTGCCAGCCGGTCAGGCTGCCGTAGGCGGGATGCTTGGTCATCACGCAATTGTGATGCACCGTGGACAGCACCGGCGTCTCATTGAAATAGCGCGTCAGCCATAGTCCGATGCGCGGGTCGGTGGCCCATTGGGCGAACTGGGGATCGCGCGCATAGGCGCTGAGCAGGCGGCGCACGGTCAGCCCGCCTTCGGCGGCGCGCGATTCGGGCGCGCCCGGGTAGCGCAGGTCGGCTTCGTATTCGATGGGCGCGACGTGATCGCGCAAATGGCGTTCGGCCAGCGCGCGCAGCGCGGCCACCTGCTCGGGGCCCGCGAACTGGCGCGCCACCACGAACCCCTGCTCGCGCAGGACGGCTATCTGATCATCAGGCAGTAACCCGGACATCTTGATCCTCACAGCCCGCGGCGGAGGCGACGCGTCTGCATGCGGAGCAGGCGCGCACCGGACGAGGCGCCGGTGACGCGGGACGGCTAGATTACCAAAACCGCGGGAGCGCCTGGCGGCCGGCTGATCGCCTTGGCCCTTGCCAATCGGATCCGAAGGGCGGCGCCTGACCTCTGCCCAGCCACCCGCCCGCGCGGACGTCACGCGGCGGGCGTTTTCTCGGGACGGGCCGGCGGATTCAGGCGGGCAGCATCGCGCTCCTGCACTTCATGGTGCACCCATTCACGCCATACCGCCACCAGCAGCGCCATCAGCACCGGGCCCACGAAGAGCCCGACGATGCCCATGGTCTTCACGCCTCCGACCAGCCCGAAGAACGTGGGCAGGAATGGCAGTTTCACGGGGCCACCCACCAGGCGCGGGCGCAGGGTCTTGTCGACGATGAAGAGTTCAACACTGCCCCAGACCATCAGCGCGATGCCCGCCACCACGTGGCCGGAGCCCACCAGGTACAGCGACACCAGCGTGAACGACAGCGGCGCGCCGCCGGGGATCAGCGCCATGAAACCGGTGACCACGCCCAGCAGCACCGGCGACGGCACCCCGGCCACCCAGTAGGCGATGCCCAACACCAGGCCTTCGCCCAGCGCGATCAGGCCCATGCCCGTGACGGTGGAATTGATGGTGGCCGGCACCACGCGCGAAAAGCGCTGCCAGCGCGCTGGCAGGATGCGTTCGCCCAGCACGTCCAGTTGGGCCACCATGCGGATGCCGTCTTTGTAGACGAAGAACAGCGTGATCAGCATGAACAGGACAGTCAGCAGAAGCTGGAACACATTGCCCGTGGCCGCCAGAACCATGCGGTAGATGTTGCCCAGGTGTTCGCCGCTGACGGCCTCGACCAGCGCGCCCAGCGCGTGGGGCTGACCGATATAGGATTCCCAGTACTGCCCCAGCCGTTCGCCCACGACGGGCATGGACGTGATCCAGGCCGGCACCGCCACCCCGTGGCGATTGGCCGCGATGGCCCAGGCGAAAAATGCGCTGGCTTCCTTGATGGCATAGGACAGCGCCAGCGTCATCGGAACGATCAGCACCACGATGACCACCAGCAGCGCCAGCGAAGCGGCCACCGCCGTGCGGCCGCCGCAGCGCACGACCAGACGCTGGTATAGCGGCCAGCTGGCCAGGCCGATGATCAGCGCCGCCAGGGCCGGAACCAGGAATCCGCTAAGAAAGTAAACCCCCGCCAACAGCACAAGCAGCAACAGCCAACGGGCGATCAGGTAAGCGGGTAGAACAGGCTGCATAGCGCGGATCGACAGTTAAGGGCGTTGTAGGCTTTGACTGTCGGACTATACAGACGTTTCACGCGATACGAGGGACGTAAGGGCTGTATTTACTACGGGGTTTCCCGTGCTTAAAGCACATGGCGGACAGGGGAATCCGCCATGCGCCCCCCCCTGCTTACAGGGCGTACTCGGCCGCCTCTTCGCGCGCGGTGCGGCGGCGCGGCGGCATGTCGGCCAGCGCCGGCACGGTCGGCATCGTGGGTTGCGCGGCGACGGTCTGTCCCTGGTTGCGCTGGTAGACGGCGCAGGACGCGGCGGCCGGATCCGTTTCGTCGCGGCCGCTGAGCAGCGGGCAGCCCGCGAACAGCTCGGCCACCCAGTCGGCAAAGGCGCGGACCTTGGGCGAAAGCTGGCGGCTCTGCGGATACAGCACGGAAATCGCCGTCGAGCTGGGCTTCCACTGGGGCAGGATCTCGATCAGCTCGCCCGACTGCAGATAGGGCAGCGCCATGTAGCGCGCGGTCTGGATCAGGCCAAAGCCTTTCAGGCCGCAATCCAGGTAGGCGCCCGCTTCGTTCACGGCCACCGTGCCCTTCATGTCCACTTCCTGGTGCTTGCCGTCCACCTTGAAGTCCCAGGCGCAGTTGCGGCCGGTGCGGCTGGAGAAATAATGCACGGCGTGGTGATCGCGCAACGATTCGATCGTCGTCGGCATGCCGTGGCGCGCCACGTAGGTGGGCGACGCGCAGGTCACGGTCTGCAGGGTGCCGATGCGGCGGGCGACCAGGCTGGAGTCTTCCAGGTCGCCAGCGCGGATCACGCAGTCCACGGCCTCCTGCACCATGTCGACCGGACGGTCGCCCAGGCCCAGGACCAGCTCGACGTCCGGGTATTTGTCGTGGAAATCACACAATGAGGGAATCAGGATCAGGCGTCCGATGCAGGTCGGCACGTCGATGCGCAGCCGGCCCTTCAGGCGCAGGGCGGCTTCCTGGAAGCAGGCCTCGGTTTCCTCGACATCGGCCAGGATGCGCACGCAGTGCTGGTAATAGCCCGCGCCGTCGGGCGTCAGGCCGATCCGGCGCGTGGTGCGGTTGAGCAGGCGCACGCCCAGCAGGCGTTCGAGATTCTGGATGATGGTGGTGACGGTGGTGCGCGGAAGCGATAGGCTGTCGGCCGCCCGGGTGAAGCTATTGGCGTCCACGACGCGCACAAACACCTGCATAGCCTGAAAACGGTCCATGGCAAGGGTGTCCTTTGGGCAAATAAGTCGGGGTGAACGCAGCATAACCCGATTTCGCCGCCGATTAGTCATTCTGTACGAATAGTGTTGCCGAGATAGACAGGTTTATCCGGCCCCGCAAAACACTCAGAATGCAAACCATCTTGAAGTGCCCTTGCCGCCCGGCGCCACCAAAGGGCATGTCAATCCTCAGATTCCGAACCCGCAGCGACCCGCCCTGATCAGGCGCCCGCCGCCTCCGGACAGGCGACCTCGGATTATGTTGCACCGCAGCATACCCATATAGCCCCGGAATCTTAGGACTGGCATCCCCGCAGCGCCGCCGCCCTCCCGCCCCAGGTCCTGGGCAAGCGCGCTTTCGCCCCTGAAAACCACTCAAGGAAACATCATGGTTTCGCGTAATCGTATTGCTGTGCTCGTCGTATTTGCAGCCGTGCTGGCGGCCGGCGGCGGCTATGCCCTCACCCGCGGCCCCGCCGCCGGCAACGTCGCCATGGCGCAGGGCGCCCCCGCCGCGCCGCCCGTTGAAGTCGCCGAAGTCGTCAGCAAGACCATCGTCGACTGGCAGCGCTACTCGGGCCGCCTGGAAGCCATCGACCGTGTCGACATCCGCCCGCTCGTGTCCGGCACCCTGACCGCCGTCCACTTCCAGGACGGCAGCATCGTCAAGAAGGGCGACGTGCTCTTCACCATCGACCCGCGCCCCTACGCGGCCGAGGTGGACCGCGCCGCCGCCGCCCTCACCGCCGCCAAGGCCCGCGCCGCCTACACGGCGTCGGAACTGGCCCGCGGCCAGCGCCTCCTGACCGACAACGCCATCGCCCGCCGCGACTTCGAGGAAAAGCAGAACGCCGCGCGCGAAGCCGCCGCCAACCTGCAGGGCGCGCAGGCCGCGCTGGACTACGCCAAGCTCAACCTGGGCTACACGCGCATCGAAGCGCCGGTCGCCGGCCGCGTGTCGCGCGCCGAAGTCACGGTGGGCAACGTGGTGGCCGCCGGCGCCGCGTCGGTGCCGCTGACCACGCTGGTGTCGGTGTCGAAGATGTACGCATCGTTCGACGTGGACGAACAAACCTTCCTGCGCTACGTGAATCCCGCCCGCAACGGCCGCGCCGGCGCGGTGCCGGTCGAACTGGGCCTGGCCAACGAGGACGGCTACTCGCGCACGGGCGTCGTGCAATCGGTGGACAACCGCCTGGACGCCACGTCCGGCACCATCCGCGTGCGCGCCGAATTCGACAACGCCGACGGCTCGCTCCTGCCCGGCCTGTACGCCCGCGTCCGCCTGGGCGGCAGCGATCCGCGCGAAGCCGTGCTGATCGACGAACGGGCCATCGGCACCGACCAGGACAAGCGCTTCGTGCTGGTGCTGGACGACAAGAACCACGCCATGTACCGCCAGGTGAAGCTGGGCGCCAACCAGGAAGGCCTGCGCGTGGTCGATTCCGGCCTGGCGGCCGGCGACCGCATCGTCGTCAACGGCCTGCAGCGCATCCGCCCCGGCGACGCCGTGACCCCGACCGTCGTCCCCATGGTTGCGGCCAAGCGCAACCCGGTCAAGACCGCCTCGGCGCAGAACTGAGCCGACGCGTCGAACGAGAACGTTTATGAATATCTCGAAATTCTTCATCGACCGGCCGATCTTCGCCGGCGTGCTATCCATCCTGGTGCTGCTGGCGGGCCTGTTGGCCATGTTCCAGCTGCCCATCTCCGAATACCCGGAAGTGGTGCCGCCGTCGGTGGTGGTGCGCGCGCAGTATCCGGGCGCCAACCCCAAGGTCATCGCCGAGACCGTCGCTTCGCCGCTGGAAGAATCCATCAACGGCGTGGAAGACATGCTGTACATGCAGTCGCAGGCCAACAGCGACGGCAACCTGACGCTGACGGTGAACTTCAAGCTGGGCGTGGACCCGGACAAGGCGCAGCAGCTGGTGCAGAACCGCGTGTCGCAGGCGCTGCCGCGCCTGCCGCCGGACGTGCAGCGCCTGGGCGTGACCACGGCCAAGAGCTCGCCCACGCTGACGCTGGTCGTGCACCTGATCTCGCCGAATGACCGCTACGACATCACCTACCTGCGCAACTACTCGATCCTGAACATCAAGGACCGCCTGGCCCGCATCACGGGCGTCGGCGAAGTCACGGTGTGGGGCTCGGGCAACTATTCCATGCGCGTCTGGCTGGACCCGCAGAAGGTCGCGCAGCGCGGCATGACCGCGTCCGAAGTCGTCGCCGCGATCCGCGAGCAGAACGTGCAGGTGGCGGCTGGCGTGATCGGCGCCTCGCCCACGCAGGGCGACGTGCCGCTGCAGCTGAACGTGAATGCGCGCGGCCGCCTGCAGACCGAAGAGGAATTCCGCGACATCATCCTGAAGACCTCGCCTGACGGCGCCGTGACGCACCTGTCCGACGTGGCCCGCGTGGAGCTGGATGCGCAGGAATACGGTCTGCGCTCGCTGCTGGACAACAAGCAGGCGGTGGGCATGGGCATCATGCAGTCGCCGGGCGCCAACGCGCTGGACGTGTCCAGCAAAGTGCGCGCCGCCATGGCCGAACTGGCGCAGGACTTCCCGCCGGGCGTCGAATACCGCATCGAATACGACCCCACCCAGTTCGTGCGGTCCAGTATCGAGGCCGTGGTGCACACGCTGCTGGAAGCCATCGCGCTGGTGGTGCTGGTGGTGATCCTGTTCCTGCAGACCTGGCGCGCATCCATCATCCCGCTGCTGGCCGTGCCCGTGTCCATCGTGGGTACGTTCGCGCTGCTGCTGGTGTTCGGCTATTCGATCAACGCCCTGTCGCTGTTCGGGATGGTGCTGGCCATCGGGATCGTGGTGGACGACGCCATCGTGGTGGTGGAAAACGTCGAACGCAACATCGCGGCGGGGCTGAGTCCACGCGACGCGACCTACCGCGCCATGCGCGAAGTCAGCGGCCCCATCATCGCCATCGCGCTGACGCTGTGCGCCGTATTCGTGCCGCTGGCCTTCATGACGGGCCTGACCGGCCAGTTCTACAAGCAGTTCGCCATGACCATCGCCATCTCGACGGTGATCTCGGCATTCAACTCGCTGACCCTGTCGCCCGCGCTGTCGGCCCTGCTGCTCAAGAGCCACCACGACAAGCCCGACTGGCTCACTCGTGGCATGAACCGCGTCTTCGGCCGCTTCTTCAACTGGTTCAACAACATGTTCGGCCGCGCGTCCGAATCCTACGGCACGGGCGTGGCCAACGTGATCCGCCGCAAGGCGGGCGCCATGGGCGTATACGCGGTGCTGGTGGCCGCGACCCTCGGCGTGTCCTACCTGGTGCCCGGCGGCTTCGTGCCCGCGCAGGACAAGCAGTACCTGATCGGCTTCACGCAGCTGCCCAACGGCGCCTCGCTGGACCGCACGGAAGACGTGATCCGCCGCATGAGCGACATCGCCCTGAAGGAACCCGGCGTGCAGTCCGCCATCGCCTTCCCCGGCCTGTCGATCAACGGCTTCACCAACAGCTCCAGCGCCGGCATCGTGTTCGTGACGCTCAAGCCCTTCGAAGAGCGCAAGAGCGCCGAGCTGTCGGGCAACGCCATCGCGGCATCGCTCAACCAGAAGTTCGCGTCCATCCAGGATTCGTTCATCGCCGTGTTCCCGCCCCCGCCCGTGATGGGCCTGGGCACGCTGGGCGGCTTCAAGCTTCAGCTTGAAGACCGCGCCGCGCTGGGCTATGCCGAACTGGACAAGGCCAAGCAGGCCTTCCTGGAAAAGGCGCGCCAGACGCCGGAACTGGGCCCCACGTTCTCCAGCTACGAGATCAACGTGCCCCAGCTCGACGTCGACCTGGACCGCGTGAAGGCCAAGCAGCTCGGCGTGCCTGTGACCGAAGTCTTCGACACCATGCAGATCTACCTGGGCTCCATGTACGTCAACGACTTCAACCGCTTCGGCCGGGTATTCCAGGTGCGTGCGCAGGCCGACGCCCCGTTCCGCGCGCATGCCGACGACATCCTGCAGCTCAAGACCCGCAACGCCGCGGGCGACATGGTGCCGCTGTCGTCGCTGGTGACGGTCAAGCAGACTTTCGGCCCGGAAATGGTGGTGCGCTACAACGGCTACACCGCCGCCGACATCAACGGCGGACCGGCCCCTGGCTACTCGTCCGACCAGGCGCAGGCCGCGGCCGAGCGCGTCGCCGCGGAAACGCTGCCGCGCGGCGTGAAGTTCGAATGGACCGACCTGACGTACCAGCAGATCCTGGCGGGCAACGCCGGCCTGTGGGTGTTCCCGATCAGCGTGCTGCTGGTGTTCCTGGTGCTGGCCGCGCTGTACGAAAGCCTGACCCTGCCGCTGGCCGTGATCCTGATCGTGCCGATGAGCATCCTGGCGGCGCTGACCGGCGTCTACCTGACCGGCAACGACAACAACATCTTCACGCAGATCGGCCTGATGGTGCTGGTGGGGCTGTCGGCGAAGAACGCGATCCTGATCGTGGAATTCGCCCGCGAACTGGAAATGAACGGCCGCACGCCGCTCGAAGCCGCCATCGAGGCCAGCCGCCTGCGCCTGCGCCCCATCCTGATGACGTCCATCGCGTTCATCATGGGCGTGGTGCCGCTGGTGTTGTCGTCGGGCGCGGGTTCGGAAATGCGCCACGCCATGGGTGTCGCCGTGTTCTTCGGCATGCTGGGCGTGACCCTGTTCGGCCTGTTCCTCACGCCGGTGTTCTACGTGCTGCTGCGCTCCATCGGCGGCAAGAAGCTGCACTCCGCCGCGCCGCATGAAGCGCCCGTGTGCATGCCGCACATCGATCCGAACGCGCCGCCCGCCACGCAGCACAACGCCTAGGCCGGCAGACAGAAGAGAAGCCTGCGCGTCCCGTCCAGCAAGACGGGACGCGCGCCAAAGAGAAAAGTCATGATGATCAAAAGACTGACCCGCGGTTCCGCCCTGCTTGCCCTGCTGCTCGTGCTGGCCGGCTGCGCGGTGGGCCCGACCTACGAACGGCCCGCGGCCGCCACGCCGGCGGCCTTCAAGGAAGCCGCCCTGCCCGCCTCCGAAGCCGGCACCTGGAAGCCCGCCGAGCCGTCCGAAGCAATGCTGCGCGGCGCCTGGTGGGAGGTGTTCGGCGACGCAGGCCTGAACCAGCTTGAAGAAGAAGCCCAGCGCGCCAACCAGGACCTGCAGGCGGCCGCCGCGCGCCTGACCCAGGCCCGCGCGCTGCAGCGCGAAGCCCGCTCGGGCTTTTTCCCCAGCCTGGACGCCGGCTTCGGCCCCAACCGCCAGCGCCCGTCGGCCGTGTCGCAAGGGCTGCCCGACGGCACGTCCACCTCGCCCGTGACCACCTGGCGCGCGCAGGGCACGGTGTCGTACGAGGCCGACCTGTTCGGCCGCGTCGCCTCCACCGTCGACGCCGCCACCGCCGACGCCCAGCAAAGCGAGGCGCTCTACCGCTCGGTGCTACTGGCCCTGCAGGCCGACGTCGCCACGACCTACTTCCTGGTCCGCGAACAGGACGCCGAATCGCGCCTGTACCACCAGACCGTCAAGCTGCGCACGGACACGCTGCAACTCATCCAGCGCCGCTACGACGCCGGCGACATCAGCGAACTGGACCTGGCGCGCGCCAAGGCCGAACTGGCCTCCGCGCAATCCGAGGCCCTGGGCATCGACCGCCGCCGCGCCACCGCCGAACACGCGCTGGCCGTGCTGCTGGGCCGTGCGCCGTCGGACTTCACCATGCCGCCGCAGCCCATCGAAAAGGTCGCGCTGTCGATCCCGGCCGGCCTGCCGTCCACGCTGCTGGAACGCCGCCCCGACATCGCCGCCGCCGAACGCGCCATGGCCGCCGCCAACGCCCGCGTCGGCGCCGCCAAGTCCGCGTTCTTCCCGCGCCTGGACATCACCGGCGCCTTCGGCTACGAGTCCTCGGACCTGGGCAACCTGTTCCAGTGGTCCAGCCGCACGTTCCTCTTGGGTCCGCTGGTCGGCGCCGCCCTGTCCATGCCCATCTTCGACGGCGGCCGCCGCCAGGCCGGCCTGGATCGCGCCCGCGCCGTCTACGAGGAAGACGTCGCCGTCTACCGCCAAACGGTGCTCAACGCGTTCCGCGAAGTGGAAGACAACCTGGCCAACCTGCGCATCCTGGCCGACCAGACCAAGGCCCAGGACGCGGCGGTAGACGCCGCCGCCCGCGCCGCGAAGCTCTCGCACACGCAGTACCGCGAAGGCTCCATCAGCTTCCTGGACGTCATCGAAGCCGACCGCAGCGTCCTGCTGCAACAGCGCGTCTCGGTCCAGCTGAACGGCGAACAAGCCCGTTCGGCCGTGGGCCTGATCCGCGCCATCGGCGGCGGCTGGGACAATCCGGTGCCGGCGGAGAAGGTGGCGGCGAAGTAACGACGAAGCAAGACGAACGACAGCGTGTCACCGGGGCGCAATGCTCCGGTGCCTGACACCCGACAGAGGCCGTCACCAACCGACACGCCAGACGCAACACGCCGCGCGCAACCGGCAGGACAAGCCGCACGACCGCGCAGGCTTATCAGAAAGTTCTGATTCCATTCACCGCCCGTATCGCACACTATCCGGCCCCGAGGGACGTGTCACCGTCAACGGCGACAGCGTTCAACCTGGAGCTGCCGGGAGTGCATCAGCATGGCGTGGAAATCCGAACTGCGTTTCTCCTTTTCGGTCAACGGCGGTCATGACTTTGAGGTCGTGGAATTCGACCTCAAGGAAGCGCTCAGCGAGCCCTTCCGCCTTGAACTGAATCTGGCCAGCGCCCATCCGTCCATCGCCTTCGGCCAAGTACTGGACCAACCGGCGACGCTTACGATCTGGCGCGCAGACCAACCCGTACGGTACTGCTCTGGCGTCATTTCCTCCTTCACTCAAGGGGAAACCGGCTTCAGACGCACCCGTTACCAGGCTGTCGTCGAGCCTCCCATGGCCCGGCTCAGGCTCAGTTCCGATTGGCGCATCTTCCAGACCCTCTCCGTTCCGCAGATCACCGAGGCCGTGCTCAAGGCGCATCACCTGACGCGGAATTACGAACAGATCATCACCAACGAGCATCTGCCACGCGAATACTGCGTGCAGGCTGGCGACACCGACTACGACTTTCTGGAGCGCATCCTGCGCGAGGAAGGCTTCAATTTCGCGTTCATGCACCGTGCCGATGGCCACCGCTTGATACACAGCGACCGCCTTTACATTCACGGTGTCATCGAGGGCGGACCTGTGCTCTACAACCCTCAGCCTGGCGGCGACCAGCCCGAACCGGCGCTGCGCCGATTCTCCTACACCGAACATGTACGTAGCGCGCGCCAGGTTCAGCGCGATTACACCTTCAAACACCCGCAGTATTCCCATGAGATCCAAAGCCGGGGCACGGATCTCGACCATCAGGGCCAGGACTACGAACGCTACGACTACCCGGCCCGCGCGAAGAAAGACGAGATGGGACAGCCCATTGCCGAGAATCGCCTGCGCGGTCATCGCCGAGACAGCCACGTGGCCCAGACTGAAGGGGACGACCCGCGTCTGGTGCCAGGGCTGGCCTTTGACCTGATCGGCCATCCCCGCGACGACATGAACCGAGGCTGGCGAACCGTGCGCATGCATCATCACGGCGTCCAGCACACCAGCCAGGCCGAAGATGGCGCCGACACCCAACAGGGTGTCCATTACAGCTACTCCGCCGAACTGGTTCCCGATCACGTCGAGTGGCGAGCCGATCCGCTGCCTCGCCCGCGAATGGATGGCCCGCAGGAAGCCACGGTCGTTGGTCCGCCCGGCGAAGAGATCTTCTGCGACGAATGGGGCCGAGTCAAAGTCCAATTTCCGTGGGACCGCGAAGACCGGCACAACGACCACAGTTCGTGTTGGATCCGGGTCGCCCAAAATTGGGCCGGCGCACGTTGGGGCCACATGGCGGTCCCACGCATAGGCCAGGAAGTCATCGTGGATTTCTTCAACGGGGATCCGGACCAGCCGATCATCACGGGCCGCACCTACAACGCCGTGCAACAGCCCCCCTACGAGTTGCCGCGCCACAACATCCTGAGTGTCATCAAGAGCAAAGAGCACAAAGGGCAACGCGCAAGCGAGCTGCGCATCGACGACACCACGCGCGAAATCAGCGCGGCGCTGATGAGCGACCACGGCGCCAGTCATCTGCACCTGGGCTACCTGACCCGTCCCCGCCCGGACGGTGGCGCTCCCCGCGGCGAAGGCTTCGAGCTGCGCACAGACCAGCACGGCGCATTGCGGGCGGCCCAGGGCCTGCTGCTCACCGCCGAGGCCCAGGCGAATGCCCGTGGCGGCCAGTTGGACCGCGCCGACGTGGTGGCCGCGCTCGAATCGGCGCTGAAGCTGGCCCGCAGCCTCGGGGACTATGCGGCCGACCATCAGGGCATTGCCCTTGACCCCGAACCGCGCCAGGGTCTCACGGAAGCGGTGCGAAACCTGGGCCATGGCGCGAATGACCAGGCCAGCGACGCGGGCATGGGCGCGGGCACCGAACCCATCATCGCCCTGTCCGCCCCGGCCGGGATCGCCGCCGGCACACCGCAGTCGATCGTCTTTGGCGCAGGCAAACATCTCGACGCAGCAGCGCAGCGCAACCTGCAGCTCACCGCTGGTGAGCGCATCGTGATCAATGCAGGCAACGGACTTGGGACCTTCGCCGAACGCGGCGACATGCGCCACATCGCCCATACCGGGCAGATGCAGTTGCAGGCCCAGCACAACGACATCCAGATCGAAGCAGACAAAAGCGTGGAGATTCGTGCCAACAACCACCATGTCACGGTATCCGCCGAAGAACACATCACGCTGTTGTGCGGTGGCGCTTACATCAAAATGGCCGGCGGCAACGTCGAGATAGGCATGCCCGGCAGCTTCACGGTCAAGGCGACGGGCCACGAATTCACCGGCCCCGCTACCCTGGCTCCCAATTTGGGGAAATTTACGGGACTACCTGGCCCTTTCCAGGAACAGTTCGTACTGCGCGATGCCGAGACGAACGAGATCCTGCCGGATCATGCCTACGAGATCGTCCGCGCCAGCGGCGGCATCCTGCGTGGCCGTACCGACGAGCAGGGCCGCACGCAGATTGTCACCAGCGACCAACCAGAGCCTTTGGAAGTGTCAGCCCTGCCCGACCCGGATGACCTGTTGCATCTGGAGGCCGGCTACTGGGACGGCACAGACGGCCATTCGTTGGACTTTCTTCGCAACCCGTCCAAGGAGGAAGACTGAAACATGGCTTCCCCGTCCCCCCGCACAAGCCGGAAGAACCCGAACGGCAGTAGAAGTAGTTCCACCAAGCGCGACGTCTCGGGTGAAGTGCTGCCGGTCACCAACCCCCTCGATCTTTGGTACCTCTGCGAAAAGGCCCGGTACGCCGGCGCCAATCCCTACAAGCGTGCCGGCGACGGGGCGCCCATGTACCAGCGCACCGTCGCGCTGTTGATCCGGGCGGATAACGAACTGTTTGAGTACCGCTGGCCCTATTGCGCCGAAGTGGGCTACGACATGACGCAATCGCCCCCTGCCCCCATCATGAGCAGGAAACACCCTCATCGGCCCAGTTCCTTTCCGTTGTCCCAGTACAAACGGATAAGCAGCCATCAGTTTCCGGAGTACAGCAGCGTTGAAGTCGTTGTGGACCTGTTGGGCCTGGATGAGCTGGAGCAAATGATAGACATGCCGCTGCCTTCGAATGCGGACCGTGGAATCTGGCAGGACCTTCAGGTGGGGCAGAAGGGACTGTTGCGGATTCCTGATGTCGTGAGGGTGATAAACCATACGATGGGGGGCAAGCCTCAATACAGCCAGCCGAATCTGGCTAGTGTGATTGAGATGAAGTTTGGAGAAGACTCGCTTTCTAAGGACCAAAAGAAATCATATGAAAAAATCGCGGGCGACAAGCTCAAGTTTCGATTGCTCCATACCGGGCGATGCGATAAGGCAGACAGGCGTCAGCGTCGCGAGTGGATGACCGCGGCGCAAAAGGAACCCGTCTATAAGCCGGTTTCCCAGGTTATATCCCTACCCTTGCGCGCCTCGGCAGATCCACATGGGCTGGTCGTGGGCCTGGTTGACGCAGAGCATCAGGCCGCCCGCCAAGTCCTCGAAGTCAAACCGCCGCCGCCGGGAACACCTGTAATGCGCGCAAGCCCCGATATGCGAGAGGCCAATGCGCGATCTGCTCGGGCTCGCGCGCAGGTTGAGCTTTCCCTCATCGCTCCCTTCGTTATCGTAGGCGGAGCCGCATTGGGCTCAGCCGTCGCGCCGGCGGCAAGCGGAAGTGCTACGTCGGAAGCCGTATTGACCGCGCGGGCGGGCCACCAGGTTGTCCGCTACGGCCGTCTGATCGAGTGGGCCCGTTTCGCAGGAGGAACGGGCGCGGCAGCAGGCGCAAGCATGGCCTACGCGAACGCCGAAGACGGTAGCTCAGCGCCCAAGCCGTCCCCTGAACAACAACGCAAGTTGGAAGCCTATCGGGACTGGGAGGCCAGCCAACGCTATCAACCTCGCATCGAACAGCACTATCTGTTCTGGCCAGATGCCCCAGAGACCAAGAAATGACCGATTTCTTTAGCGAGTTCGACGCCGAACGCTGGTACTTCACTTTCATGGATGAAGACAACATCACCCTGCCGGTACTGCAAGTGGGGGTGGTCGCCATTTTTCACCTCATGGATGCCTATCAACCGAACCGCCGAAAAGGCATTGCGGAGGCCTTCTCTCTATATCACGAGCTCTATGGCGGCAAGCTGAAGGGAGGGTATCGTGAAGATAAGCGCATGGTCGTTCGCCCTTTCTCGAAAATGCCCTGCGAGTCGTATCTTGACTACATCGTGAATACCAGTCCGATGGATGTCGTTGAATTCGACTGCATGTCTCGGCTGAGCCTTGGACATGCCAGTGATTATCTGTTTGGTGTTTATTCACCTGCGGGCTGGTTTGAGAAAGTCCACAAGACCTTTACCACCGTACGAATCTACTTGCCGGTGGAAGAGCTTCACGGAGAAGGCAAGTCAAAGTTCGAGGACTTCCTGCTGAAGTGCTGCGCACTGCTTCGTCCTCTCCATGGCGCAGCAGGATTGGGAATCCAGGAATGCCATGACTGGGAAGATCACCAACCCGCCGAATGCGAGACCGCCTGGGCCTACAGAGGCGTCGATGTTTGTGGCCCCACTGGAAATGAAGCGTGGCGGGACGGCTACGCCAATCTCAACTGGTACACCTTCCTCGCCCATCACTGGGTAGCAACGCTGGGAACACCCGAAGCGCTGAAGGCCTCGCTGGACGACGATCGCATCGCACTGCTCTCTTACGAAGGAGGAACCGCCATCCGGGCGGGCGACTGGCCGGCGCTGGGCAAGGCACAGGTGGACCCGCGTCCCGAACTCTATGTGAAGGTGAATCGCGCGATTCGCACCCTCAGGGTGAAGGATATTGGATCGCTGCACTACGGCTCGATCGCCGGCGAGGTCCGTTTCAATCCCCTGACCAGCAACCTCTGGCTGCGCCGCTTCGATACGCCGGAAGAAACCCGGGATGTGATTGACGAGTCCCGCAAGGACGTCGCAAGCGAGCGGCATTTCGTGCGCATGATGTCGGGTACTCCCACCCCCTGGCCAGGCGTCTGGGTCTGCGAGCAGGATCCCTCGCAGGGTAGACAGACCTTCACCCACAATGTCCCGCTGCCGGAAGTGAACGGACAAGCGGTGACGTGGCGTTTGATCAAACCGCTCTAGGTCGCGAAGGTCAGCACACCGCCCCGCCGATCGAGCCTTTCCCTTGCCCCAAAACCTTGCGGCACGACTTGCGCAACGCGAACGGCCTGCGGTGATAGGACCGCTACGTCTTATGCGCCAGGCACCGCAAAGCCATCCGATATCCCACGAACACATAAAACGCCGCGCTATTCATCACCAGCCACGCCCCCAACCCGCCGACCACCGCCACCACCGGCCCCACGGCTCTCACATCCCCCTGGGTCCAGGCGATGATCCCGAAAGCGCCCACGATTGCGAGCCCGATCGACAACCATTTCAACAGCACGAGCCCTCCCGCCCGTCCCGCCATCAGCATCACCACCCCGATCGCCAGCCCCAATGCGGTCGCCGCGCAGACCGCCACCAGCGCAAATGCCGCCATCGCCGACCCGGCGATCCGCAGCAGCAGGCTCAAGACCTCGATCCCCACCCCCAACCCGCCCGCCATCACCAGCACCGCCAGCACCAGCGGCGACCACATCCCCGGCGGCGCGCGCCCCGCGTCCATCTCCGCCACGAAGCGGTGCATCGCCGACGATGAAGCAGGATTCTCGCCATAGTCCAGCGCCGTTTCCAGCCTGCGGCACTGCTCGATCAGGGCGTTCAGGCCGGAGGCGGGAGGGACCGTCACAGCCGCGCCGCTCCCGGCGCGTGCTCGGCCACCGTATTGCGCAGCGCCGCCATCGCCTCCTGCACCGCCACCGGCCGGAACCCGTCCTCGCGCCAGTACATCGCCACCGACCCGAAGCCCGACAGCCGCACCGGGATGATGCGCATCGCCCGCATCTGCGAAAACCGCAGCGCCGCGCGGTGCGAGGCCACGCCGATCATGTCGCTGTTGTTGATGAGCGTGAGATTGACCGTGACCGAATTCGACTCGATATGGTCCGCCGGCGGCGCCTGCCCGGCCGCGGCCAGCGCCGCGTCCACCGCGTTGCGGATGGGCGTGCCCTTGGGCCACAGGATCCAGCGGTAGGACAGCAGGTCCTGCCAGCTTGGCTGCTCGACCGCGAACAGCGGATGCCGGGGCCGCGCCACCAGGTGGATGGGCTCCAGGTAAAGGGCCTCGAAGCGGATGGCCGGGTCGTGGTGCTCGGGCGCGGAACGCCCCACCACGATGTCCAGGTCGCCTTGCGCCAGCTGCGCCAGCAGGCGGTCCGTCGTGCCTTCCACCAGCTTCACCCGCGCCTGCGGCATGCGTTCCAGCAGCTTCATCACCGCCAGCGGCACCGTGTCGGACGCCGACGCGCCCGACGCGCCGATCACCACGCGTCCGCCGCCGCCCTCGCGCAGCGCGGCCATGTCCGCGCTGGCGCGGTCGAGCTGCGACTCGACACGCTGGGCGTGCGCGATCAGCACGTCGCCATGCGGCGTCGGGCGCAGGCCGCGCGCATGGCGCTCAAACAGTGGCAGTCCGATATCGTCTTCCAGATCCTTCAGCCATTTCGACAGGCCCGGCTGCGTCGTATTGAGCATCGCGGCCGAATGGCTGATATTGCGGGTCTGGGCCAGGCTGAGCAGCATCTTCAGATTGCGCAGCCGCAGGCGGTGGGTCCAGTCCATGCAGGCCCTCGTGGTGGGGGTTGTCTCGTAGGTATGTTTTTATTTGTATGGATAATAAGATAATTTCATTTCAAACTGCATAGCTGCTCTCGCATAATCGTCTCCATATCAGGACCAGCCGCGATCCCACGCGGCGGCCGCCCGTAGAAGCCGGCGCCAGCCGGACATACCGGAGACAACCATGCACGACGGTCACCCCACCGGCGCGGACAGCGCTGCCTCGGACCGCGCCCTCTACTACGCGCGCATCGCCAAAAAGCACATGGCGCCCCTGTGGGAGTCGCTGCACAACCTGGTGCCGCGACAGCCTGCGCCCCGCTGCATTCCCGCCATCTGGAAATACGACGACGTGCGCGACGACGTCATGGCGTCGGGGTCCCTGATCACCGCCGAAGAGGCCGTGCGCCGCGTGCTGATCCTGGAAAACCCCGGCCTGCCCGGCCAGGCCAGCATCACGCAAAGCCTGTACGCCGGCCTGCAGCTCATCCTGCCCGGCGAAATCGCGCCCAGCCACCGCCACACGCAGTCGGCCTTGCGCTTCATCGTTGAAGGCCGCGGCGCCTACACCGCGGTCAACGGCGAACGCACCACCATGCACCCCGGCGACTTCATCATCACGCCGTCCTGGACCTGGCACGACCACGGCAACGCCGAAACGGTCGAAGGCGGCGAACCCGTGGTCTGGCTGGACGGCCTGGACATCCCGCTGCTGCGCTTCCTGGACGTGGGCTTCGCCGAAAACTACCCGTCGGCCACCCAGCCCGTCACGCGCCCCGAAGGCGACAGCATGGCGCGCTTCGGCCACAACATGGCGCCCGTGCGCCATCAGGTGTCCAGCGGCAACTCGCCGATCTTCAACTATCCCTACGAACGCAGCCGCGAGGCCCTGGATGAACTCTACCGCCACGGCGAGCTCGATCCCTGGGACGGCGTCAAGCTGCGCTACCTGAACCCGGCCACGGGCGGCTACCCGATGCCGACGATGGCCACCTTCATGCAATTCCTGCCCGCCGGCTTCCAGGGCAAAACCACGCGCACGACGGACTCCACGGTCTACAGCGTGGTCGAGGGCCGCGGCACCGCGCGCATCGGCGACCAGGAATTCCACTTCGGACCGCGCGACGTCTTCGTGGCGCCGTCCTGGATGCCCGTGCAGCTGGCCGCGCTGGAAGACGCCACGCTCTTCAGCTATTCCGACCGCCCGGTGCAGGCCGCGCTGGGCCTGTGGCGCGAAGAGCGCATCGGCTGAATCGCCGCGTCCCTTCGCATTCCGAATTTCCCTCCCGCCTTCAAAGGGTGATCCATGTCTTTTGTGTTTGCTCCCACCGCTCCCGTCGCCGTGCCCGTCGCCGGCAGCCAGGACAGCTTTCCGGTCCGCCGTGTCTACTGCGTCGGCCGCAACTACGCCGCCCACGCCCGTGAAATGGGCTTCGACCCCGACCGCGAACCGCCGTTCTTCTTCTGCAAGCCCGCCGATGCCGTCGTGCCCGTGGTGGAAGGCACCACGCTGTCCCTGCCCTACCCGCCCGAAACCGCGAACCTGCACTACGAAATCGAACTGGTCGCGGCCATCGGCAAGGGCGGCGCCAACATCCCGGTCGAAGAGGCCCTGCAGCACGTATGGGGCTACGCCGTCGGCCTGGACATGACCCGCCGCGACCTTCAGATGAAGATGCGCGAAGCGGGCCGCCCGTGGGAACTGGGCAAGGCCTTCGACCTGAGCGCGCCCATCGGCCCGCTGCATCCCGCGCAATCGATGAACGGCATCGAAAAGGCCGGTATCTGGCTGCAGGTCAACGGCGCCGACAAGCAGCGCAGCGACATCGGCAAGCTGATCTGGTCCATCGCCGAAACCATCGCCTACCTGTCGAAGTACTTCCGCCTGGAAGCCGGCGACCTGATCTACACGGGCACGCCCGAAGGCGTCGGCCCGGTGGTGCGCGGCGACAAGATGGTGGGCGGCGTCGACGGGTTGGGCACGCTCAGCGTGCAGATGGTCTGAGCGGGGAAAAAACGCATGCAACTCCACAGCTTCTTCAACAGTTCCACCTCCTACCGCGTGCGCATCGCGCTCGCGCTCAAGGGCCTGTCCTATGAGTATCTGCCCGTGAACCTGCGCAAGCAGGAGCAGCGCGCGCCGGACTATGTGGCCATGAATCCCTCCGCGGGCGTGCCCCTGCTGATCGACGGCGACACGCAGCTTTCGCAGTCGCTCGCCATCATCGACTACCTGGACGCCACCCATCCCGAGCCGCGCCTGATCCCGGCCGACACGCTGGCGCGCGCGCGCGTGCTGGAACTTTCCGACGCCGTCTCCTGCGATATCCACCCCGTCAACAACATGCGCATCCTGCGCTACCTGCAGGAAGTGCTGGGCGCCAGCGACGAACAGAAGAACGCCTGGTACCACCACTGGATCCGCGAAGGGCTGACCGCCGTCGAAGCGCTGCTGGCCCGCCACGGCCATGGTGCGTATTGCTTTGGCGACGCGCCCACGCTGGCGGACTGCTGCCTGGTGCCGCAGGTGGCCAACGCGCAGCGCATGGGCTGCGACCTGTCCGGCTATCCGCGCGTCCTGCGCATTTTTGAACACTGCAACGCGCAGCCCGCCTTCCAGCAGGCCGCGCCCGCCCAGCAACCGGATTACACCAAGTGAGCAAAGAACCCGACACCCAGGGCGCGCCGCTGCGCGAATACACCGACCCCGCCTACCGCCCCCTGTGCACCAACCTGGCCGACGTGCGCGCCAACATCGACCGGCTGGACGACGACATCGTCCGGCTGATCGCCGAGCGCGCCATGTACGTGAAGGATGCCGCGCGCTTCAAGCGCGACGCCTTCCAGGTCAGCGCGCCCGCGCGCCAGGCCCAGGTCTTCGAGAAGGCCAGGCAGCTTGCGCAACGCCACAATCAGGGCTTCGCCAACCTGGAACAAGTGGTGGACGCCACCTACCGCGCGATGGTGGCCGCTTTCATCGCCAACGAACAAACCTATTTCGACACCATGAAGGACGTGGGAGACACGCATGCCTGATTCTTCGACCCTGCAGCCCGGCCGCGCGATGGCGCGCCGCTTTGCCATCCGCGCGGCGGCCCTGGGCCTTGCCGCGCTGGCCCCGCTGGCCGCGGCCACCGCCGCGGACGCGTGGCCCACCCAGCCGCTCAAGGCCGTGGTGCCGTTCGGCCCGGGCTCCAGCCCCGACCAGGTCGCCCGCATCGTCGGCGAGAAGGCTGGCGCGATCCTGGGCCAGACCATCGTGATCGAAAACAAGCCGGGCGCCAGCGGCAACATCGGCACCTACGCCATCGCCAATGCCAAGCCCGACGGCTACACCTTCGGCGTGTCGATCACCGGTCCGCTGGTGAACAACACGCTGCTGTTCGACAAGCTGCCCTACGCGCCCGCCACCGACCTGTCGCCGCTGACGCTGGCCGTGCACCAGCCGAACGTGCTGGTGGTGCCGGCCTCCGCGGGCATTTCCAGCATCGGCCAATTGCTGGATGCGCTGAAGAAGAACCCGGACAAGTACAACTTCCCGTCGCCGGGCGCCGGCACCGTGTCGCACCTGGCGGTCGAGCTGCTGCTGCAGCAGATCGGCGCGCGCGCCACCCACGTTCCCTACCCGTCGTCGCCGGCCGCGCTGACGTCGCTGCTGTCGGGCGACACCCAGTTTGCCGCGCTGCCGCCCATCGCGGTCATGCCCATGGTGAAAGACGGCCGCCTGAAGGCGCTGGCGGTCACGTCGTCCAAGCGTTCCACGCTGCTGCCCGAAATCCCGACCCTGGCCGAAGTCGGCGTGCAGGGCATCGAAGGGTCGGCATGGATCGGTTTCGTGGTGTCGTCCAAGGCCCCGGCCGACGTGCAGAAGAAGCTGTCGGACGCGCTCATCCAGGCCATCCGCGACCCCGAGGTCGCCAAGCGGCTGCAGGCGCAGTTCATGGATCCGGTCGGCGACACGCCCGCCGAATTCCGCGGCTACATGGATGAAGAGTTGAAGCGCTGGGAGCCCCTGATCAAGAAGCTGGGCATCAAGGGCCAGTAAGAACGACGCGCGGCCGCGCCGCGCGCCGAAAGCAACAAGCAAGGAGAGTCAGATGGTCATCACCGAACCCGCCCGCCAGGTCCCGTTGTACGGCGAATACGAGGTCGTCGTGCTGGGCGGCGGCCCGGCCGGCGTGCTGGCGGCAGCCAGCGCGGCGCGCAATGGCGCCAGCGTGCTGCTCGTGGAACGCTACGGCTTCCTGGGCGGCATGGGAACCGCCGCCGGCGTTTCCAACTTCTGCGGGCTGCACGCCAACATCCACGGCGACATCCGCCAGGTGGTGCACGGCATGACCGACGATCTGCTTGACCGCATGCGCGCGATGGACGGCCTGAACGATCCGCATCTGATCCTGGGCAAGATCCACGCGCAGGCCTACGACATCTCGGCCTTCAAGTGCGCAGCCGACGGCCTGGTGCAGGACAGCGGCGCACAGGTGCTGTTCCATGCGCTGGCGACGGGCCTCGCCCGAGACGCGCAGGGCCGCGTGGACGCGCTGTTCCTGGAAACCAAGTCCGGCCGCTGCGCGGTGCGCGCCAAGGTCTTCATCGACTGCTCGGGCGACGCCGACATCGCCCAGTGGGGCGGGTTGCCTTTTGAAAAGGGCGACGCGCAAGGCCACATGCTTTATCCCACCCTGATGTTCAAGGTGGGCAACGTCGACGGCGCCCGCGCGCAGGAAGCCTGGAAGACCATCCCCCAGTTGATGGACCAGGCCGCGGCCAGCGGCGAATTCACCTTCCCGCGCCGGGGCGCCATCGTGCGCCCGCAAAAACACGACTACGAATGGCGGGTCAACGTAACGCAGCTGGCCAACGCGGACGGCAGCGCGGCGGACGGCACCGACGCCGATTCGCTGTCGGCGGGCGAACTCGAAGGCCGCCGGCAGATCATGAATTATCTGGCGTTCCTGCGCGCCAAGGTGCCGGGCTTCGAACAGGCCTACGTGCTGGACATCGCGCCGCAGCTCGGCATTCGCGAGACCCGCCGCATCGTAGGCGAAGCCGTTCTCAGCAAGGAAGACGTCCTGGGCTGCGCGGATTTTCCGGACAGTATCGGCGTGAACGGCTGGCCGCTGGAAATGCATACGGCGGGCGACGTGCAATGGATATGGCCGCCCATCCCCGAATCGCGCGGCTATAACCAGTTACCGTTCCGCATGATGGTGCCCAAGCGCGGCCCCGGCGTCGCGGACAACGTGCTGGTGGCGGGCCGCTGCGCGTCCATGACGCACGAAGGCCAGTCGGCCGCGCGCGTCAGCGGCAGCTGCTTCGTCATGGGCGAAGCCGCGGGCACGGCGTCCGCGATGGCGCTGCGCGCGGGCATCGCACCCGCCGACGTCTCCATTCCCGCGCTCCAGGCGCAACTCAAGAAACAGGGCGCCTTCCTGGGCGGCCAAGACTGATCCGCGCGAGATTCCGACATGACTACCCAACTGGCTGCAAAACCGAAAACGCAAACCGTGATCGTCGTGGGCGGCGGCATCGGCGGCCTGGCCGCCGCGCTGGCGCTGACCCGCCAGGGCATCGCCGTGCAATTGCTGGAACAGGCCGCGCACATCGGCGAAATCGGCGCGGGCATCCAGCTCGGGCCCAACGCCTTCGCGGCGCTGGACGCCCTGGGCGTGGGCCGCACGGCCCGCGAGCGCGCCGTCTTCACCGACCACATCATCATGATGGACGCGGTGGACGCCAAAGAGGTCGTGCGCATCGATACCGGCGAGGCCTTCCGGGCGCGCTTCGGCGGCCCCTACGCGGTGATCCACCGCGCCGACATCCACCTGTCCATCCTGGAGGCCGTGCAGCAGGACCCGCTGATCCGCTTCCGCACGTCCACCCAGATCGCCAGCATGTCGCAGGACGAGCACGGCGTGGAGGTCGTCGACACGCAAGGCAACCGTTACCGCGCCGACGCCGTGGTGGGCGCCGATGGCGTCAAGTCCGTGATCCGCGAACGCATGGTGGGCGACCCCGCCCGCGTCACCGGGCACGTCGTCTACCGCGCCGTGGTCGAACGCGACAACATGCCCGAGGAACTGCGCATCAACGCGCCGGTGCTGTGGGCCGGCCCGCACTGCCACCTGGTGCACTACCCGCTGCGCGGCGGCCAGCAGTACAACCTGGTCGTCACCTTCCACAGCCGCGAGCAGGAAGAGTGGGGCGTGCGCGAGGGCAGCAAGGAAGAGGTGCTGTCCTACTTCCAGGGCATCCACCCGACGCCGCACCAGATGCTGGACCGCCCGACCTCCTGGAAGCGCTGGGCGACCGCCGACCGCGAACCCGTGGAACGGTGGGGCCAGGGCCGCGCGACCATCCTGGGCGACGCCGCGCATCCCATGACGCAGTACATGGCCCAGGGCGCCTGCATGGCGCTGGAAGACGCGGTGACGCTGGGCGAGGCGGTCAGGCAGTGCGACCACGACCTGCCCGCGGCCTTCCGGCTGTACGAATCGGTCCGCATTCCGCGCAGCGCGCGCGTGGTGTGGTCCACGCGCGAGATGGGCAGGCTCTATCATGCGCGGGGCGTGGAGCGCACCGTGCGCAACATGCTGTGGACGGGACGCAGCCAATCCCAGTTCTACGATGCATTGCAGTGGCTGTATGGCTGGAAGGTGGAAAACTGCCTCGCGGGAGGCATGGCGCAGTAGACAACGTTGCAGAAAAAACGCCGCCTGGCGAAGACTTCGCGGCAAACGAACATAAGCACAAGAGGAGACAACAATGCACAAACGCACCATCCGCGGCGCTGCCGCCGTCATGCTGTCATTGGCCTCGTACGCGGCCAGCGCGCAGCAGAAACCCGTGGACATCGGCTTCATCGGCACCTTGTCCACACCCGCCGGCTACATCGGCGAGGACGAACGCGATGCCTTCATGCTGGCCGTCAAGGAAGGCGGCGGCAAGCTGGGCGGCGTGCCCGTGAACGTGCGCGTCGAGGACGACGCGCTCAAGCCCGCCAACGCCAAGCAGATCGCCGACAAGATGGTGCAGGGCGGCGTGCGCCTGTTCACCGGCATCAACTTCTCGAACGTGATGGCCGCCGTCGGGCCCACCGTGCTGAACGCGGGCGCCTTCTATGTCAGCCTGAACGCCGGCCCCTCCAACTACGCCGGCAAGGCCTGCAACCCCAACTACTTCTCGGTGGCGTTCCAGAACGACTCGTACGCGGACACCGCGGGCATGGCGGCCAACGAACTCGGCGCCAAGCGCGTGGTCATCATGGCCCCGAACTACCAGGCCGGCCGCGACGCCGTCGCCGGCTTCAAGCGCACCTACAAGGGCGAGATCGCCGACGAGATCTACACCAAGCTCGAACAGGCCGACTTCTCCGTGGAGCTGGCGCGCATCCGCTCGCTCAACCCCGATGCCATCTTCCAGTTCCATCCGGGCGGCGCGGGCATCAACCTGACCAAGCAGTTCGCCAATTCCGGCCTGGCCGACAAGATCAAGATGATCACGCCCATCTATTCGATGGACGACCGCATGCTGGCCGCCACGGGCACGGCGGGCAAGGGCTTCTACCTGAGCTCGCTGTGGAGCGCCGACCTGGACAACGCGCAGAGCAAGCACTTCGTCGAGGCCTTCACCAAGGCCTACAACCGCGCGCCCACCGCCTATGCGGCGCAGGCCTACGACACGGCCAACCTGATCGCGTCGGGCCTGAAGGCCGTCAACGGCGACACCGCCGGCCGTCCGGACGACTTCCGCAACGCCCTGCGCCGCGCCGACTTCCCCAGCGTGCGCGGCAACTTCAAGTTCGGCTCCAACCAGCACCCCATCCAGGACTGGTACCTGCTGCACATCGAGGCCGGCCCCGACGGCAAGCTGGTCTACAAGAACCTGAAGGTGCTGGCCCGCGACCACACCGACGTGCACGCGGCAGACTGCAAGATGTGACGCGTCCCCGGCCGCGCGGGAGGCGGGCTCGCCGCCCCCGCGCGCCGCCATCACACAGGCTCTCCGAAGAAGGAGTCGCAATGCTGATGTTCCTGGAGCAGGTCCTGAACGGCCTGCAGTACAGCGCCTTGCTGTTTCTGTTGTCGGCGGGATTGACGCTGGTGTTCGGCATCATGAACGTCATCAACCTGACGCACGGCTCGTTCTACATGGTGGGCGCGTTCTGCGCCGCCAGCGCCGCCGCATCCACGGCGTCGTTCGCGGCCGCCCTGCTGGCCGCGCTGGCGGGCGCCGCGCTGTATGGCCTGGTGGTCGAACTGCTGGTCATCCGCCACCTGTACCGCCGCGACCACCTGGACCAGGTGCTGGCCACGCTGGGACTGACGCTCTTCACCAATGAACTGGTGACCGTGCTGTTCGGCCGCAGCCCGCCCTTCATGGACATCCCGCCGTTCCTGTCGGGATCGGTGGCGCTGCTGCCCGGGCTGAACTACCCCGTCATGCGGCTGGCCTTCATCGGCGCGGGCGCGCTGGTGGCGCTGGGGCTGTGGCTGCTGATCTCGCGCACGCGGGTCGGCATGCTGGTGCGCGCGGGCGCCGACGACGGCGAAATGGTCGACGCGCTGGGCGTGAACATCCAGCGCCTGTTCACCCTGATCTTCACGCTGGGCGCCCTGCTCTGCGGCTTTGCCGGCGTCATGGCCGCGCCCCTCCTGGCTGTGGAGATCGGCATGGGAGAACGCATCCTCATCACCACCTTCGTCGTCATCGTGGTCGGCGGCGTGGGCTCCGTGCGCGGCGCGCTGGTGGGGTCGCTGATGATCGGCATGACCGACGCGCTGGGCCGCGCCTACATCCCTTTCTGGATGTCGCGCCTGCTGCCTCCCGAACTGTCGGACTCGGCCAGTTCCAGCCTGGTGTCCGCCAGCATCTACATCCTGATGGCCGTCGTGCTGCTGTTCAAGCCGCGCGGGCTGGTGCCTGCCCAGCGCTAGGAACGATATCCATGACCAGACAATCCCCATCATCCGATGCCCTGCCCGGGGCCCTTGCCCACGTCGGCGGCCCGCGCATCACCCGAAGCGTCATCGTCAACGCGATCGGCCTGCTGCTGTTCGTCCTGGTGCCGGCCATCGCGTCGGCCACGGGCGAGAGCTTCCTGGTCAACCTGATGACGCGGTTTCTCATCTACGCCATCGCGGCGGTCAGCCTGGACCTGATCCTGGGCTACGGCGCGATGGTCAGCTTCGGCCACGCCGCGTTCTTCGGCCTGGGCGGCTACGCCATCGGCATCGCGGGCTTTCACCTGGGCCAGGGCGAGACCCTGTTCGGCTGGGGCGGCAGCACGTCCGCGCTGGTCATGTGGCCGCTGGCCATCGCCGTGGCGGCGCTTGCGGGCCTGGTGGTGGGCTTCCTGTCGCTGCGCACGTCGGGCGTCCAGTTCATCATGATCACGCTGGCCTTCGGGCAGATGCTGTACTTCATCCTGGTCGGCCTGATGATCTACGGCGGCGACGACGGCCTGTCGATCGACGCGCGCAACACCCTGCCCGGCCTGAACCTGAATCATCCCACCACCTTCTATTACGTCTGCCTGGCGCTCATGACCGCCTGGATCGTGGTGTGCCGGCGCATCGTGAATTCGCCGTTCGGCATGGCGCTGCAGAGCATCAAGCAAAACCCGCGCCGCAGCATCGGACTGGGCCTGGCCCCGCTGCGCTACCGGCTCACGGCCTTCGTGCTGTCGGCCGCCGGGACGGGCCTGGCTGGCGCGCTGTGGGCCAACTACGCGCTCTTCGTCAGCCCCGACATGTCGGCCTGGCAGAAATCGGGCGAACTCATGGCCATGGTGATCCTGGGCGGCATGGGTTCCATCTTCGGCCCCGTCCTGGGCGTGGCCGTGTACCTGGGGCTGGAACAGGTGGCCACCGGCTGGACCGAACACTGGATGCTGATCCTGGGTCCGGTGCTGGTGCTGGTGGTGCTGTTCGGCAAGCGCGGCGTCTATGGCTGGCTGGCGGGAGGCAAGCAATGACCGGACATCCCAAACTCGAAATCCGCGGCCTGCAGAAATCCTTCGGCGCCGTGCACGCGACGCAAGGCGTCAACCTCGAAGTCAGGCCCGGCGAACTGCACGCGCTCATCGGCCCCAACGGCGCCGGCAAGACCACGCTGCTGTCCCAGATCAGCGGCGAAATCCTGCCCGACGCCGGCAGCATCCGGCTCGACGGCGGCGACATCACCCGCATGCCCGCCCACAAGCGACCCGCCGCGGGGCTGGCGCGGTCCTTCCAGATCAGCCAGCTTTACCCCGATTTCACCGCGGAAGACAACGTCGCCATGGCGGTGCAGGCGCACAGTCCGGGCGGCTTCAACCTGTGGCGCAACGCCAGGCGCATGGCCCGCCTGCGCGAGCCGGCACGCGACGCGCTCGAACGCGTCGGCCTGGGCGGCCGCGCCGACGTGCGCGTCTCGGCCCTGGCGCATGGCGAAAAGCGCCAGCTTGAACTGGCCATGGCCCTGTCGCTGGACGCATCCCTGCTGCTGCTGGACGAACCCATGGCCGGCATGGGCGCCGAGGAATCCCAGCGCATGACCGACCTGCTGCAGACGCTCAAGGGCCGCTACGCCATCCTGCTGGTCGAGCACGACATGGACGCCGTCTTCGCCCTGGCCGACCGCGTCACCGTCCTGGTCTACGGCAAGACGATCTTCACCGGCACGCCCGACGAGGTGCGCCGCCATCCGGACGTGCGCGCCGCCTACCTGGGCGAGGAGGACTGATGCTGCAAGTCAAACAACTGCAAGGCGGCTATGGCGCCAGCAAGGTGCTCTTTGGCGTCGACCTGGACATCGCGCCGCGCCAGGTCGTGTCTTTGATCGGCCGCAACGGCATGGGCAAGACCACCACCGTCAAGACGCTCATGGGCATGCTGCCCGCGCAGGGCGGCAGCATCCTGCTGGACGGCAAGCCCATCACCGGCATGGCGCCGCATCGCATCGCCCAGCTTGGCATCGGCCTCGTGCCCGAAGGCCGCCGCGTGTTCGGATCCCTGTCGGTCGAGGAAAACCTCGTCGCCACCGCCCGCAACACGCGCGCCGGCTGGCACGTCGGGCGCGTTTTCGACCTGTTCCCGCGCCTGAAAGAGCGCCGCGCGCAATCCGCACGCACCTTGTCAGGCGGCGAACAACAGATGCTGGCCGTGGGCCGCGCCCTGCTCATCAATCCGCGCCTGCTCATCCTGGACGAGGCCACCGAAGGCCTCGCGCCCCTGATCCGCCAGGAAATCTGGAACTGTCTGCGCCGCCTGAAGGAAGAAGGGCAGACCATCCTGGTGATCGACAAGAACCTCAAGGAAATGGCCACGCTGGTCGACCGCCACCACGTGTTGGAGAAAGGCCGCGTCGTGTGGCAGGGCAGCCCCGCGGAACTGGCCGCGCAACCGGAGCTGGCGCACCGCTATCTGGGCGTGTAGCGGCGCGGGCGCTAATCCTGCGATTCGCAGAAGCTCAGGCGGTTGCCGAACGGATCGATGACCGCCATCACCCGCCCCCAGGGCATGTCCTCCACGCACGGTCGCATGTAGGCATACCTCTTTGCGCTGACCTCCGCGTGGAATTCATCCACGCCCTGCATCCGCACAAACACCGCCGATCCCGGCGTCGCATCGCCGTGGTGTTCGGACAGATGCAGCACCAGGTCCCCGCGATGCACCTGCGCGTACAGCGGAAACCCCGCCTCGAAGCGATGTTCCCAGTCCCACGTGAACCCCAGGAAATCCAGATAGAAATCGCGCGCCTTCTCCACCGAGAAAATGCGCAGGATGGGAATGGCGGCTTGCAGGTGCATGGCGGGGCCTTGGTAGTATGCGAAATAAATCCAGCATAGAACACAACGTCATCCATGCCCATCGCAACGCCCGACTCCTGGAAACACCTGCCTGCCCCCGCCCTGCGCGAACCCCTGCACTTCCAGGCCCGCTACACCGCCGCCGAATACGCCCGCCTGCAACAGGGCGTCATCCCGCAGGAAATGGAGGACAAATGGTTCATCTACCTGCACGACGGCTGGCTGCGCCTGCACCGCAGCTGGACGGGCAACTGGATCTACGCGCTACGCCTGGAACAGGACGGCGACAACTGGACGGTCACGGATTCCTGGGTAAACCGAGATCCCGAGCAATACCGGATCGACGACGGGGATTACGACAGGAGAGCCCTGCAAGCCATGTTGCAGTGGCTGATCAAGGGACCGCCGGCTTAGGGCCTGCTTGAGAGCCCCGGGCGCCTGGCTGGCGGGATGGAGCATGCGCGGGGGTGTCTGACACCTAGGCCCGGTCGGGACAGTGTCTCATCCGCGTGTCAGGCACCTCGGCATTAGCAGCGGCCGCAGCATTGCGCGCAGCGCTTTCTCCCCCCACGCAAGACACCGCGTAAGCCAGAAGTCGGCCGCCCGCGCGGCCGACTTCGGGCGGGCCCCGCAAGACGCTTCAAACCCAAAAGATGAAGGCAGGAATCTCAAGAACCCCGCCCGCCCCGGCAACCGGCAAAATCACTACACCGGAGCACGGCGTGGCGGCGGCCTGGGGTGCGCGGGGCGTGTAGATGCGCCCGAGGGAATCTGAAGGAACGGCCGCAGGCCGTGACGAAGATGACGAGGGGCAGTCCGGAGCGAACGCTCCGGACCGCAATCGTAGCCCCGCGCACCCCAGGCCCCCGCCACGCCAGGCGTCTAAAGAACACAAATAAGGCAACCGCAAACAAAACGCCCAAACCCCAAAAGCAACCGCTTCCAGAATCCAGGCGCGCAAGAACACAACCAAACAAGCCGACGAAGCACCGAAGGCCCGCCACCCCGCCATCCAGTGCCGGCCAGACAGCAAGAGGCAGCGAACCCTCGATACACCGTCACACCCGGCGATCAGCCCGCAGGCACGACCGCCGTCACCTCGATCTCGACCTTGGCGCGATCCTCCACCAGATCCGCCACTTCCACCGCCGTCATCGCCGGGAAATGCCGACCGATCAACTCCCGGTAGTGCTTGCCGATGGCAGGATAAGCCGCCACGTACGCGTTCTTGTCAGTGACGTACCACGTCATCCGGACGATATGCTCGGGCTTCGCGCCGCCCTCGGCCAGGATCGCGACAATGTTCGCCAGGGTCTGGCGAACCTGGTCCGCCAGGTCATCGGATTCGAACTGCTGCTGGCCGTTCCACCCCACCTGCCCGCCCACGAACACAAGCTTGCTGCCCACCTGCATCTCGGTAAGCACGCCATTCGAATAGCCCCGGGGCGCCATCCAATCCGGCGGTTGCAGAATCTTCATAACGTCTCATCCTATTGATTAAATAAACAAAGCACAGGGTGACGACCGCCGCTTACGCCGCGGCCGCCAGATAATCCTGCATGCGTTCGCGCAGATCCGCGGGCAGCGGCATGGACTTCATCGTCCGCAGATCCACCGTCACGATCGTCAACGTGGCCGACAGCCGCAACTGTCCATCGGGCCCCTCGAAACGCACCAGCGCCTTGAACGACGCGCCGCCGATGCGCTGCACCTCCAGCGTCTGCCGCAGCCTTTCGTGCCAGCGGCTGGGCGCGCTGAAATCGCACGTCACCGACGCCATCGGCGTGCCGATGTGCCGGTCCACGTGCAGCGCATGAAACGGCAACCCCATCCCCTTGTCGAACCATTCCTCGACGAAATCGTTGATCATCTCGAAATAGCGCGGGTAGAACACGATGCCCGCCGGATCGCAGTGGCGGAACCGGACTTCTACCTGGCTGATGAAGGGTGCTGCCATGATGTTTCCTTGGTGGTGTTTCAGGCCATCTTGCGCAGCGCGAAACGCTGCAGCTTGCCGGTTTCGGTGCGCGGCAACGCGTCGACGAACTCGATCGAGCGCGGATACTTGTACGGCGCGATGCTGGCCTTCACGAACGCCTGCATCGCGGCAACCAGTTCGTCGCTGGGCGCGAAGCCCGGCTTCAACACCACGAAGGCCTTCACCAGTTGCCCGCGCTCGTCGTCCATCGCGCCGACCACGCCGCATTCCGCCACCGCTTCGTGACGCAGCAGCGCGTCCTCGACCTCGGGACCCGCGATGTTGTAGCCGGCCGACACGATCATGTCGTCGTTGCGGGCCTGATAGAACAGGTAGCCGTCGTCGTCCTGCACGAAGGTGTCGCCCGGCAGGTTCCAGCCCTGCTGCACGAAGCGGCGCTGGCGTTCGTCGGCCAGGTAGCGGCAGCCGGTCGGCCCCTTGATGGCCAGGCGGCCGACCGTGCCGTTGGGCACAGGCTTCATGTCGTCGTCCACGATCTGCGCCACATAGCCCGGCACCACGCGGCCGATTGCGCCGCGGCGCACTTCGTCGGGCGGGCTGGAGACGAACACGTGGATCATTTCCGTGCCGCCGATGCCGTCGATCATCTCGATGCCGGTCGCGTCCTTCCAGAGCTGGCGCGTGGCGTCGGGCAGGGCCTCGCCGGCCGACACGCTCTTCTTCAGCGAAGACAGGTCGAACTTGCCCACCTGCGCCGCCATCTGGCGATAGAAGGTCGGCGCCGTGAACACGATCGTGGCGCGGAAATCCTGGATCAGTTCCAGCAGGCTTTCCGGCGACAGCTTTTCGGCCAGCACCGTGCTCGCGCCCACCCGCAGCGGGAAGCACAGCAGGCCGCCCAGGCCGAACGTGAAGGCCAGCGGCGGCGTACCGCAGAAGATGTCGTCCGGCCCCGGCTTGATCACATGCTTGGGGAACAGGTCGCACATCGCCAGCACGTCGCGGTGGAAATGCATGCAGCCCTTGGGCGAGCCCGTGGTGCCGCTGGTGAAGGCAATCAGGCAGACGTCGTCGGCCGCCGTATCGCAGGCGTCGAAGGTGTCAGGCTTGGCCGCGGCCAGCGTATCCAGCGCGTCGGGCGCGGCGTCGTTGAAATACACGACCTGCGACAGGCCCGGGCAGTGATTTTCGTGATCCGGCTGCGCGCAGAACTGGGCCTCTTCCTTCAGGCGCACATCGCACAGCACCGCCTGGATCTGCGCCTTCTCGATGATCTGCTTCAGTTCCTTGGAGCGCAGCAGCGGCATGGTGGGCACCGTGACCAGCCCCGCCTTGATCGCGGCCAGCCAGGACGCGGCCATCATCGGGTTGTTCGGCCCGCGCAGCAACAGGCGGTTGCCGGGCACCAGCTTCATGTCCTGGGTCAGCACATGGGCGATGCGATTGGTCAGGGCGGCAAGTTCGCGATAGGTCATCGCGGCCGGCTTGCCGTCCTGGCGCCAGCGCAGCGCCACGCGGTCGCCGTGGCCGCGGTCGACCATGGCATCCACCAGCTCCACGGCGCAATTGAAGCGCTTGGGATAGGCCACGTCGGGGCCGTCGAGCAAAAATTCCGGCCATTGTTCGCCCGGGGGCAGATTGTCCCGGGTGAAAGTGTCGATGTGGGCGGATACTTCCATGAAAATTCCCCTTGGCTAGTGCGATGCGGTTTTCGTTGCAAAAGACAGGCGCTCGGTGGCCCCTTTACGCCTTCAGCAGTTCACGGGCGATGATCAATTTCTGCACTTCCGTGGCGCCTTCGTAGATACGCAGCGCTCTGATTTCCCTGTAAAGCTTCTCCACCGGCATCCCCGACACCACGCCCGCGCCGCCGAACATCTGCAGGGCGCGGTCGATCACGGCTTGCGCCGACTCGGTGGCCGTCATCTTGGCCATCGCGGCTTCGCGCGTGGTGCGCTGCTTTTGCACGTCGCGCATCCATGCGGCCCGGTACGTAAGCAGCGCCGAGGCGTCGATGGCGGTGGCCATGTCGCCCAGCGCGGCCTGAGTCAGTTGCAGGTCGGCCAGGGTCTGGCCGAACATGCGGCGCGACTTGGCGCGCGCCAGGCCCTCGTCCAGCGCCCGGCGCGCGAACCCCAGCGCCGCGGCCGCCACCGATGCGCGGAAAATATCCAGCGTCATCATGGCCAGCTTGAAACCCTGGGCCGCGTCGCCCAGGCGGTGCGACACCGGGATGCGGCAGTTGTCGAAGGTGATCGTGGCCAGCGGATGCGGCGCGATCAGGTCGATGCGTTCGCTGACCTCGAATCCCGGCGTGCCGGCATCCACCACGAATGCGCTGATCCCGCGCGCGCCGGGGGCTTCGCCGGTGCGCGCGAACACGCAGTAGAAATCGGCGATGCCGCCGTTGGAGATCCAGGTCTTGGCGCCGTTCAGCACGTAGTGGTCGCCATCCAGGCGGGCCTCGCACGCCAGCGCGGCGACGTCCGAGCCTGCGTCGGGTTCGGACAGCGCGAATGCGGCGATGGCCTCGCCGCGCGCCACGCGCGGCAGATAGCGCTGGCGCAGCTCGTCCGAGCCCATCAGCGAAATCGCCCCGCTGCCCAGGCCCTGCATCGCGAACGCGAAGTCAGCCAGGCCCTCGTGGCGGGCAAAGGTTTCGCGCAGGATGCAGACGGCGCGGGAATCCACGTCGGGCAGCGCGCCGCCCCAGGTCCCGCCCGGGCCGCCCGCGACCGCGTAGCGCAGCCAGCCGGCCTCGCCCATGGCGCGGACCAGCTTCTTGCACGCGGCGTCGGCGTCGTGATGGTCGACGTCGCCCAGCGATTTTTCGCACCAGGCGTCGACCTCATGCGCCAGCTTGCGGTGCGCGTCGTCGAAAAAGGGCCAGTCCAGCCAGCTTGCGTCGCGCATCGTCAATTCCCCTCGAAGACGGGTTTTTGCTTGGCCACGAAGGCCTCGTAGGCGCGATGGAAATCGCGCGTCTGCATGCAGATGGCCTGGGCCTCGGCTTCGGCCTCGATGGCCTCGTCCACGCCCATGTTCCATTCCTGGTGCAGGAGTTTCTTGGTCACGCCGTGGGCGAAGGTCGGGCCCGCGGCCAATTGCGCCGCCAGCGACTGGGCGGCTTCCAGCAGCTTTTCGGATTCGTGCAGGGCATTGAAGAAGCCCCAGCTCGCGCCTTCTTCGGCCGTCATCGCGCGGCCCGTGTACAGCAGCTCGGACGCGCGGCCCTGGCCGATCATGCGCGGCAGCAGCGTGCACGCGCCCATGTCGGCGCCCGCCAGGCCCACCCGCGTGAACAGGAAGGCGGTGCGCGCGGCGGGCGTACCCAGGCGCATGTCGGAGGCCAGCGCCACCATGGCGCCCGCGCCGGCGCACACGCCGTCCACCGCCGCCACGATGGGCTGCGGGCACGCGCGCATGGCCTTGACCAGGTCGCCCGTCATGCGGGTGAAGTCCAGCAGTTCCGGCATGCTCATCTTCGTGAGCGGGCCGATGATTTCGTGCACGTCGCCGCCCGAGCAGAAATTGCCGCCCGCGCCCGTCACCACCACCACCTTGACGTCGGTGGCGTACACCAGCGAACGGAACAGGTCGCGCAGTTCGGCGTAGGAGTCGAACGTCAGCGGATTCTTGCGTTCGGGACGGTTCAGCGTGATGGTGCCGATCTTGCCGTCCGCCGACACCTGCCACAGGAACGTCTTCGCCTGGTAACCGGCGATCGGACGCTTGTGGTGCTTCATGGTGTGCTCTTCGGGCTGGGTGCTCATGGTGTCTCCGTTCGTGGATGCTTGGGGAATGGGCGGCCGGCTTCAGCCGGTCATCACTTCGCCGCCGTCGACGGCGATCGCCTGGCCGTTGATCGATGCGGACGCGGGCAGCGCCAGCCAGGCGACGGTCTCGGCCACTTCCTCGGGCTGCACCAGGCGGCCCTGCGGATTGCGCTCGGCCAGCTTGAGCCGGGCGGCGTCCGGCGTCAGGCCGGTTTTCTCGACGATGTTCGCGACCGCGCCGCGCACGATGTCGGTCTCGGTGTACCCGGGGCAAACGGCGTTGACGGTGACGCCCTTCTGCGCGGTTTCCAGCGCCAGCGAGCGCGTCAGGCCGATCACGCCGTGCTTGGCCGCGCAGTAGGCGCTGACATAGCCGTAACCGATCAGACCGGCCGTGCTGGCCACGTTGATCACGCGGCCCCATTTTTCCTGGAGCATGCCGGGCAAGGCCGCCTGGATGCAGTGGAAGGTGCCGGTCAGGTTGACGGCCAGCATCTGGTGCCACAGCGCGGCGTCGGTGCGGTCAAAGCGCTGGCTGACCGCCTGCCCCGCGTTGTTTACCAGGATCAGCACCGGGCCGAACTCCGCCTCGGCCTGCGCGAACGCCGCGCGCACCGAGGCCTCGTCGGCCACGTCGGCGCTGGCGGCCTGCACCTGGCCCAGCCGGGCCAGGTCGTCGGCCGCGGCGTCCAGCGCCGCGCCATCGCGGCCCAGCAGCGTGACGCGCGCGCCGCGTTGCAACAGCGCCCGCGCGCTGGCAAGGCCGATGCCGCGGGCGCCGCCGGTCACCAGGGCGTGGCGCCCGGCGAGCGGTTGCGTAAGTGTGGTCATTTGATATCCAGTTGCGCCATGGCGGCGGCGCGCTCAAAGTTCGTTTCCAGCTGCCGCTTGCCGGCGAAGTACTGGCTGGGCCATGAGACGTCAACATAGCCCACCCGCGCCGCTTCGCGTAGCGTCCAGGAGGCGTCAGCCAAATGGGGACGCGCAAGGGCGCAGAGGTCCGCGCGGCCCGACGCGATGATGCCGTTGGCATGGTCGGCTTCGAAGATGGCGCCCACCGCGATCGTGGGAATGCCGGCCTCGTTGCGGACGCGGTCGGCGAACGGGGTCTGGAACATGCGGCCGTACACCGGCTTTTCTTCCTTGCTGACCTGGCCCGACGAGCAGTCGATCATGTCGGCGCCCGCGGCCTTGAAGTGGCGCGCGATTTCCACCGCGTCGTCGGCGGTGATGCCGCCTTCCACCCAGTCGCTGGCGGAGATCCGCACCGACATGGGCTTGTCTTCAGGCCAGACGGCGCGCACCGCGTGGAAGACTTCCAGCGGGAAGCGCAGGCGGTTTTCCAGGCTGCCGCCGTATTCGTCCTCGCGGCGGTTGGTCAGCGGCGAAATGAAGCTGGACAGGAGGTAGCCGTGCGCGCAGTGCAGTTCCAGCCAATCGAAGCCGGCGGCCGCGGCGCGGCGGGCGGCGGCGACGAAGTTGTCGCGCACCTGGTCCATGTCGGCGCGCGTCATGGCTCGCGGCGTCTGCGACACGCCCTCGATGTACGGCAAGGCCGAGGCCGACACCAGCGGCCAGTTGCCTTCGGCGAGCGGGTGATCGATCTTCTGCCAGCCGAGCTGCGTGGATCCCTTGCGGCCTGCGTGGCCCAACTGCATGCCGATGCGCGCGTCGCTATTGCCGTGCACGAAGTTCACGATGCGGGCGAACGCCTGCTGCTGCTCATCGTTCCACAGGCCCGGGCACCCGGGAGTGATGCGGCCGTCCGGCGACACGCAGGTCATTTCGACCATGACCAGCCCGGCCCCGCCCATGGCGCGCGCGCCCAGGTGGACCAGGTGGAAATCGCCCGGCACGCCGTCGGTGCAGGAATACATGGCCATGGGCGACACCAGGATGCGGTTCTTGAGCCGGACTCCGCGCGCCTGGTAGGGCGTCAGCATGGGAATGGCGGGACGCCGGCCTTCGGGCGTGGCGGCCCCGGCGCGCTCGGCGATCCAGCGCTCGAAGCCTTCGAGCCAGGCCGGGTCGCGCAGCCGCAGGTTTTCGTGCGAGATGCGTTGCGAACGGGTCAGCAGCGAGTAGGCGAACTGCTCGGGCTCCAGGTCGGCGTAGCGCTCGACGTTTTCAAACCATTCGGTGGAGTTGCGGGCGGCGTTCTGGATCTTCAGCACTTCCACGCTGCGCACTTGCTCGTAGTGGTGCAGGCCGGCTTCCACGCTGCCCTCGGCGCCGCTCAGGCAGCGGGCCAATTCGATGGCGTCTTCCAGCGCCAGCTTGGTGCCGGAGCCGATGGAGAAGTGGGCGGTGTGCGCGGCGTCGCCCATCAGCACGACAGGCACGCGGCGCTGGCCGCGGGCGGTTTCAAGCGTGTTCCAGTGGACCCAGGTATTGCAGATGACGCGCGGGAACCGGATCCAGATGGCCGAGCCGCGCAGGTGCGACGCGTTGCTGATCAGCGCATTGCCGTCCAGCCAGGGCGCGAACAGCTTTTCGCAGTAGGCGATGCCCTCTTCCTGGCTCATCTGCTCGATGCCGGCGGCCTGCCAGGTTTCTTCGGGCGTTTCCACGATGAACGTGGACATGCCGTCTTCGTAGCGGTAGGCGTGCGCCTGGAACCAGCCGTGCTCGGTCTGCACGAAGGCGAAGGTGAAGGCGTCGAACACCTTCTTGGTGCCCAGCCACACGAAACGGCAGCGGCGCTGGTCGATATCGGGGTGGAAGGTGTCCGCGTAGCGGGTGCGGACCTGGCTGTTGATGCCGTCGGAGGCGATGACGAGGTCGGCGTCGTATTCACGCGCGATGGCCTGGTCGTCCTGGACGAAGTTTTCGAACACCAGTTTCACGCCGACGTCTTCACAGCGCGCCTGCAGGATGTTCAGCAGCTTCTTGCGGCCGATGCCGATGAAGCCATGGCCGCTGCTGCGGATGCTGCGTCCCTTGAAGTGGATATCGATGTCGTCCCAGTGATTGAAAGCGTCGCCGATGGTCTGGGCGGAAACGGGGTCGGCTTCGCGCAGGTTCTGCATGGTGGCGTCGGAGAACACCACGCCCCAGCCGAAGGTGTCGTACGGGCGGTTGCGCTCGATGACGGTGACTTCGTTGGCCGGGTTCTGCAGCTTCATAAGCAGGCCGAAATACAGGCCGGCGGGACCGCCGCCGATGCAGACTATTTTCATTGCCGTGATGCTCCGAAGTACGCGACGGTCGCTGTGGATGCTGTAGCGGGAAGCCGCAGAAATTTAGGTCTGGATAGTTTAGGCTTGAAATATATACCTGAAGTGGGGGGTGTGCAAATGAGGGAAAGTATTTAGGACGGATAGGTAAATGGGGACGGCGTGGGGAGGGTTTTGTGGGTTGTAACGATGTGCGTCTTGCAGGGGGTATGCCTGGGCGCCAGGCATCGCGTTATCTTGATTGGCTCACGGGCGCTCGGGGCATGCTCGAGTTCTTCAGACGCTCCTCGGTGCGGGCGGCAGGGCTGCGAGCGCCCACGATTGCGGTCCGGAGCGTTCGCTCCGGACTGCCCCCTCGTCATCTTCGTTGTCGCCTCCGGCGACTGCCTACAGATTCCCTCGGGCGCATCGAGGTTGCTCGCAGC
>NZ_JBDJLJ010000052.1:0-39941 GCF_039673305.1 Achromobacter spanius | reverse complement strand
GCGCTGGACACCGTCCTGCCGCCGCTCGACTTGCTGGACCTTCTGCAGGCGCGTGAAAACCGGCACGGCCGCCCGCGCCCCTACCGCAATGCTCCCCGCACGCTGGACCTGGACCTGCTGCTGCACGGGGACGCCCGGCTGGATGACGAGCGCCTGGTTCTTCCGCATCCGCGCATGCACCTGCGCGCCTTCGTGCTGCTGCCCTTGCGCGACCTGACGCCCGGCCTGACGCTGCAGGGCAAGCCCATCGACGCGTGGATCGACGCGATCCGCGACCAGCCGATCGAACGGATCGCCGGATAAGCGCCCCTGGCGCTTCCGCGCGGCGCGCGCCGAAGCGCCGCCCGTCCTTCACGCCTTCGGCGTGAACGCCATCATCGCGCGCTCGACATCCTCGACCTGGGGCAGCCCCGCTTCGTTGCCCAGATGCTGGATCTTGTGGGCGGAGGCCGCCCGCGCGAAGGTGAAGTGTTCGATCCAGGGCTGCTCGGGCCGGGTCAGGTAGGACCAGACATAGGCGCCGTGAAAGACGTCGCCCGCGCCCGAAGTGTCGACGATGCGCGAACCCGGCACGTCCAGCGAAGGCAGGGTCTCGACCCGCCCGGTCTCGTCGTACCAGAGCATGCCGCGCTCCCCCATTGTGACCGCGCCGATGCGGCAGCCGCGGGCCTTGAGCAGGTCCAGCAAGCCCGCGGGGGTCAGCCCCAGCTGCTCGCACATGCGCTCCGCGCACACCGCCACATCGATGAAGCGCAACAGTTCGTCGGTGTTCTCGCGCATGCCGCCGCCGTCCAGCGACGTCAGCACGCCCGCCTGGCGGCACGCGCGCGCGTAATGCAGCGCCGCGTCGGGTTGATGGCCGTCCAGATGCAGGGCCCGGTAGCCGCCGATGTCCAGCCTGGGGAAATCGTTCAGGTAGTCCACGTCGCGCGCCCGCAGGATCGCGCGCTTGCCGTGGTTGGGCATGATGAAGGACAGGGATGAGCGGCGCACCTGGCGCGCATGCAGCGTGACGCCGTGCGCGGCCGCCATGTCGGTGTACATGTGTCCCAGCCAGTCCGGCGCCAGCGAACAGATCAGATCGGGCGGCGAACCCAGCCGCGCGCACGCGAATGCGGCCGTGACGGCGTTGCCCCCGAAAGACACGGCATAGTCCCGCGCCACGCTCTTCTGGTCGCCCGTGGCCATTCGTCGGCCAGCACGGTGACGTCGATGTAGGTATGTCCGATGAAGAGCGCCTCGCCCATGGGCCCGCCTTATAAGGAAGCTATGTAGGTAGTGTGGCATCCCTGCGCGCTGCAAGGCGGCCGGCATCCCTGGAACGCTTGCGCGAGATTAAGCCGATCGCTCGTGGACGCCAGGCGCGGGGCGCCCCGCGCGGCCGCCGGGGCGGCAATCAGGCCCGCGCGGATTCTCCCGCCTGCGCCAGCACCAGCCGCGCCCGCGCAATGACGGGCGCATCGACCATCTTGCCGTCCAGCATGAAGGTGCCCGCTGCCGTTTCGCGATGGGCGGCGACAACGCGCCGCGCCCATTCCAGTTCCTGCAGCGCGGGCACGAAGGCGGCGTGGATGACGGGCACCTGCGTGGGGTGGATGCAGAGCATGCCGCCGAATCCCATCTGCTGCGCGCGTCCCGCCGCGGCCGCCAGGCCGGCCTGGTCCTGCACGCCGGGAAAGACGCCGTCCAGCGCGGGCGCGAGGCCGGCGGCGCGCGTATGCAGCAACACCTGAACCCGGGCGTGGTCCAGCACCGTTTCGGCGCCCGGCGTGTCGGGCGTCAGCCCCAGGTCCAGGCCGTAGTCCAGGCTGCCGAACGCCAGGCGCGCGACGCTGGGCGTCGCGGCGATCTCGCCGGCGTTGAGGATGCCCTGCGCCGTTTCAAGAATGGGGATGACGGGCAGGCCGGCCTGGGCGGCGTGCCGCACCTGCATCATGCCTTCGGCCTTGGGCAGCAGGATGCCCGCCACACCCGGCTTGCCGCGGCAGGCTTTCAGGTCGTCGTCGTGCCAGGAGGTCGACGCGTCGTTGATGCGCACCCACACCCGCGCCTGGGGGTTCATGCCCAGGAAGTCGCACAGGGCTTCGCGGGCGGAGGCCTTGGCCAGGTGCTCCACCGCGTCTTCCAGGTCGACGATGACGGTATCCGCGCCGGCTGCCAGCGCTTTGGGTATGCGCTCGGCCCGGGAGGCCGGCACAAAGAGGGCGCTACGAACGACGGGATGCATCACACGACCTCCGAGGCATGGAACTGCGCCACCTGTTCGGGCGCGTATCCCAGTGATGCTAGCACCGCATCGGTGTTTTGGCCCACCGCCGGCACCGCCCCCATGCGCGGCGCGAAGGCGCTGCTGCTGGCCGGCGGCAGCAATGCGGGCAGCACGCCCTGCGGGCTGTCCACCTGGCTCCAGCGCTGGCGGGCCTGCAGTTGCGGGTGCGCCCAGACGCCGGCCATGTCGTTGACGCGCGCATTGGCGATCTGCGCGTCCTCCAGGCGTTGCGTGACCTGTTCGATGGACAGGTCGGCGAAGGCGGCCACGATGAGCGCGCGCAGGTCGTCGCGATTGGCGGTGCGCAGCGAATTGGAAATGAAGCGCGGATCCTCCGCCAGCTCCGCCTGCCGCAGCACCTGGGCGCAGAAGACGCGCCATTCGCGTTCATTCTGCAGACCCAGCATGATGGTCGAGTCGCCGCCCACGGGGAAAGGCCCGTAGGGGTAGATGGAGGCGTGCGCGGCGCCGGCGCGCACGGGCGGCGCCGCGCCGTCGAAGGCGTAGTACATGGGAAAGCCCATCCACTCGACCATGCTTTCCAGCATGGAAACGTCCAGGCGGCTGCCCTGCCCCGTCTTCTGGCGCAGCAGCAACGCGTTCAGGATGGCCGAATAGGCGTACATGCCGGCGGCGATGTCCGCGATCGAGCAGCCGGCCTTGACGGGATCATCCTTTGTGCCGGTCACCGAGAGAAAGCCGCTTTCGCTCTGGATCAGGAGGTCGTAAGCCTTCTTGTCCTGATAGGGGCCGCCTTCGCCGTAGCCCGAGATGTCGCAGACGATCAGGCGCGGGTACTTTTGGTGCAGCGCCTCGAACGACAGCCCCAGCCGCGCCGCGGCGCCGGGTGCCAGGTTCTGCACCAGCACATCGGCCGATTCCAGCAGGCGGTCCATGATGCCGCCGGCCTCGTCGCGCTTGAGGTCCAGCGTCAGGCTTTCCTTGGAACGGTTGGTCCAGACGAAGTGCGAGGACAGGCCGCGCACGCGTTCGTCGTAGCCGCGGGCGAAATCCCCGCTGCCGGGGCGTTCGATCTTGATGACGCGCGCGCCCATGTCCGCCAGCTGGCGGGTGCAGAAAGGCGCGGCGATGGCGTGTTCCAGGCTGACGACGGTGATGCCGTCCAGCGGGCGGGAGGCCTGCATGTTCATTCGGTGAACCTCAATTCTGCTTGGTGGGCCAGCGTGCCGTCCTGCTCCGCCCAGAGCTGGGCCACGCCCGGCTCGGTGAGGCGGCCGGCCGCCTGGAAGGGCGCGGGCGAGATCAGCGGACGCAAGCCGCGGTAGGACAGGTGCGTGGGACGCGCCTTGGGATGCGCGCGCAGGAAGGCGGCGACCATTTCGGTGGCGATGAGGGGACCATGCACCACCAGCCCGGGATAACCCTCGACGCCGGTCACGTAGGGATGGTCGTAGTGGATGCGGTGGCCGTTGAAGGTCACTGCGGAATAGCGGAACAGCAGGACTGGCGTGGGGTTCACGGTGTCGCGCCACTGCGCGGCTGGCGCGGGCTCGCTGCCGGCCAGCTTGGGCGGCGACGGCTGGCGGTACACGATGTCCTGTTCCTCGACGATGGCCAGTTCGCCCGCCTGGTGGTATTCATGGCGCACGGTCACGAACAGCAGGGCGCCGGTGCGGCCCGACTTTTCCTTGACGTCGGCCACCGTGGAAACGCGTTCGGCCGGCACGCCGACCTTGAGCGGCTGGCGGAATTCGACCCGGCCGCCCGCCCACATGCGGTTGCGATCCTGCGCGGGCGGAAGAAACCCGCCCCGCGAGGGATGCCCATCCGTCCCCAACCCGTCCATGCCTACCGTGGCGATGAAGAAGGCCCACTGCCACAGCGGCGGCAGGTCGTCTCCCTGGCCCGGAACGGGCCCGCCCAAGGTAGCGGCGATGCGCGCGGCATGGCCGGGATCCATGGCGTCCGTCTTGCGTTCGCCGCTGCCGATCCATGCGGCCGGGTCTGTAGAAGTCATGCCGAAATCCTCTGGTGGAGTCATTACAGCCTGAAGCATGCCCGCAAGCCCCGGCCAAAGTGAATTCGTTTTTCCTCAAGGCGGGGTTTGCTGGGCCTGAATCGGCCGTCCAGGCCCGACCGCGGCGCGCCGCGCCGTAATATATGGGCCATGCACTTCGACCTCGCCGACCTCAGACTGTTCATCCACATCGCCGAATCCCCCAGCCTGACCCAGGCGGCCAAGCGGGCGCACCTGTCCCTGGCCGCGGTCAGCGTGCGGATCAAGGCGCTGGAAAACCAGCTCAACACGCGCCTCCTGTACCGCGACAGCCGCGGCGTGGAGATCACCCCCGCCGGGCAGAAACTGCTGCAGCATGCGCGGGTCATCATGCGGCAGGTGGACCACCTGAAGCATGACTTCCAGGAGCAGTCAGACGGCGACGCCGGCCATATCCGCATCTTCGCCAACACCACGGCCGTCACGGAATTCATGCCGGACATCCTGGCGCAGTTCCTGTCCGGACATCCCGGCGTCACGGTGGACCTGCAGGAACGCCTGACGCGCGACATCGTGCGCGGCGTGCTGGACGGTACCACCGACCTGGGCATCGTCGCGGGTCCGGTGGACGCGCCCGAATTGCAGACCATCCACTTCAGCACCGACCGGCTGGTGCTGGTCGTGCCCAACGGGCACCCGCTGCAGGACCAGGAAAAGGTCAAGCTGGCGGACGCGGTGCGCTATCCGTTCATCACCATGCACGAAGGCTCCACGCTGGTGGCGTTCCTGCGCGACCAGCTCGAGCGCATCGGCCAGCGCCTTCCGCAGCGCATCCAGCTCTACAGCTTCGATTCGATCTGCCGCATGGTGCAGGCCGGCGTCGGCATCGGCGTCATCCCCGATTCGGCCGCGCGGCGCTACGGCGCGGACACCAAGCTGCGCGTCGTCGAACTGGACGAACCCTGGGTGGTGCGCGAACGCAAGCTGCTGGTGCGCGACATCGACGCCCTGCCCGGCTGCGCGCGCGAACTCATCGAACAGATCCAGTCGCCGCGCGCGCCCTGAGCCCGCCCGCGCGTCACTTGCCCGCGAACGCGGGCGGGCGCTTTTCGGCGAACGCCCGCATGCCTTCCAGGTAGTCGTCGGTGTAGCCCAGTTCACGCTGCAGCCCGCATTCCAGATCGAACTGCTGCGCCAGCGTGTTGCCGCTGGACGCATGCAGCGCCGCCTTGGTGGCCGCGTAGGCGCGCGTGGGGCCCGCCGCCAGCGTGTCCGCCACCTGCTGCAGCGTATCGGCCAGCGCCGCGTCGGGCACCACCCGCCAGATCAGCCCCCAGGACTCGGCCTGCGCCGCGGAGACGGATTCGCCGAACAGGGCCGCGCCCATCGCGCGCGCCGACCCCACCAGGCGCGGCAGGAACCAGGTTCCGCCCGCATCCGGCAACAGGCCGATCTTGCTGAACGCCTGCACGAATCGGGCCGACTCCACCGCGTAGACCACGTCGCAGGCCAGCACCAGGCTGGCGCCCGCGCCGGCCGCCACGCCGTTCATCACGCACACCACCGGCACCGGCAAGGCGCGCAGCCGGTTGATGAGCGGCCGGTAGCATTTTTCAAGCATGAGGCTCAGGTCGCGGCGCGAACCGTCCTGCGCCGGCTTGCGCTCGCCCAGGTCCTGGCCCGCGCAGAAGCCGCGGCCGGCGCCCGTGATCACCAGGCCGCGCAAGGCCGGCTCGGCCTCCAGGATGTCCAGCGCCCGGGCCAGTTCGCCGTGCATCACCTCGGTGAAGCTGTTCATGCGTTCGGGACGGTTAAGCGTGATGACGCCCACGCCCCGCTCCAGCGTGAAGCGGATCTGCGTGAATTCCGCTGCGTTGTTGCTCATGCCAGTTCCTCCAGAACGGCCAGCTGCTCGGCGGTGTCGCCCAGCAGCTGGTCCACGACCGTCAAGCGCTTGAAGTAATCGCCGACCTCCAGTTCATCCGTCATGCCCATGCCGCCATGCAGCTGCACCGCCATCTGCGCCACCAGCCGGCCCGCGCGCGCGGCCTCGAGCTTGGCCGACGCGATCATGCGGCGCCGCTGCGCGGCGTCGGATTCGGTCAGGGCCGCCACCGCCACGTAGGCCATCGACAGCGCAAGCTCCTTGGCCACCAGCATTTCGGCCAGGCGATGCTGCAGGGCCTGAAAGGACGCCAGCGGCTGGCCGAACTGCTTGCGCGTCTTCAGGTAGTCGACGGTGATTTCCAGCAGGCGTTCCATCGCGCCCGCCGCATGCGCGCACAGCGCAGCCGTGCCCCACTGCAGCGCCTGGGCGAGCGCCTGGTCGGCGGCCTCGCCTTGCGCCAGCAAGGCGCCGGCGGGCAGGCCGACCGCGTCCAGGTCCAGCCGCGCGCAGCGCGCGCCATCCAGGGTGGGCGTGTCGGTGACGCGCACGCCCGCCGCATCCGCGGGCACGGCCAGCAGCAGCGTCTTGCCGTCGTCGCCGCGCGCGGTCACGAACCAGGCCGTGGCGGCCGCGCCGTGCCAGACCAGATGCTTGGCCCCGGCTAGCCGCCAGCCTTCGGCGGTGCGCACGGCGCGGCAATCCCGGGGATCGGCGTCGTAGCGGCGCCCCGGCTCCTGCCAGGCCACGCTGACGATGGCTTCGCCCGCGGCGATGGCCGGCAGCCACAGGCCACGCGCCGCGTCGCCGCAGGCGTCGGTCAGCGCGGCCCCCATGACGGCGCTGGGGATGACGGGTTCGGACACCAGCCCCCGGCCCAACTCGACATGCACCGGCAGCAGGCTGGCCGGGACCTCGCCGAAACCGCCGTGGTCCTGCGAGATGTTCAGGCCCAGCACGCCCAGTTCGGCCAGCGCGTTCCATGCCTGTCCGTCCAGCTTGCCAGCGGCCTGCCGGGCGCGGCGCCGGGGAAAGGTCCATGCCTGGTCCACCAGGCGGCGCAGGCTGTCGGCCAGCATGCGCTGTTCTTCCGTGTAGATGAAATCCATGCGTCGTGTTCCTGTCGGATTGCACGCCGGGCCTTACAGGCCCAGCACCAGGCGGGCGATGATGCCCTTCTGCACCTCGGTCGTGCCGCCGTAGATCGAGGTCTTGCGCATATCGGCGTAGCCGGCGCCCGAAGCCGCGGCCATCTCGGGGCCGGGCCCGTGGAAATCGTTGCCGGCCAGCAGCCAATCGGGGTCGTAGGGCCAGGATTCGGGGCCCGCGATCTCCATCTGCAGCATCGCCAGGTCCTGCTGGATCTCGGACCCGCGGATCTTCAGCACCGACGCTTCGGGGCCCGGGGAGCCGTCGTTGCTGGAGGCGACGCGCAGCAGCAGCATCTCGAGCGCCATGATGTCGACCTCGATGCGCGAAATGCGGTCGCGCATCCGGCTGTCGGCCAGCAGCGGCCTGCCGTGCGACTGCGCACGCGCCGCCATGTCTTTCAGGATGCCCAGTTCGCGGTGGCAATGGCCCAGGCCGGCGATGCCGGTGCGTTCGTGGCCCAGCAGATACTTGGCGTAGGTCCAGCCCTGGTTCTCTTCGCCGACGAGATTGGCCGCCGGCACGCGCACGTTCTCGAGCCAGACCTCGTTGACGTCGTGGCCGCCGTCCAGCGTGCGGATGGGGCGCACGGTGACGCCCGGATCGCGCATGTCCAGCAGCAGCATCGAGATGCCGCGCTGCGCGCGCGCGTCGGGATCGGTGCGCGCCAGGCAGAACATCCAGTCGGCGTACTGGGCCAGCGTGGTCCAGGTTTTCTGGCCGTTGACCACGTAGCCGTCGCCGTCGCGCTCGGCCCGCGTCTTGAGGGACGCCAGGTCGGATCCCGACCCCGGTTCCGAGTAGCCCTGGCACCACCAGTCCTCGACCCGCAGCATGCGCGGCAAGAGGCGCGACTTCTGGTCGGCGCTGCCGTACTTCATGAGCACGGGACCGATCATGGACAGGCCGAACGGCAGCAGCCGCGGCGCGCCCGCCTTGAAGCATTCCACTTCGAAGATCAGGCGCTGCAGCGCATTCCATCCGGTGCCGCCGTGTTCTACCGGCCAGTTGGGCGCGCCCCAGCCCCGGTCGGCCAGGATGTTGTGCCAGCGCACGTAGTCGTCGCGTTCGAGCCGCTGGTGCCGCAGCACCTTGGCGCGGATGTCGTCCGGCAGGCTGGCGGCGGCGAAGGCGCGCACTTCTTCACGGAATTGGCGCTCTTGCGGCGTCCAGGTCAGGTTCATGGTCCACCTCCTTTGCCCGGTATCTAGCCACGGTCCGCACGGCCGGACAATCTGCCTCTCCCGAAGACGGGCTTCGCGCGGCGTGTAGGGAACGCCGCCCGCCACGCCGCCCACTACGGATTGGCAAAAGTCCTGCTTCAGCAATGAAGAATGGCCGAAGCCGGCGGCACTGCGGACACTAGGGCCTGTTCGTCAACACTGGAATCCCATCCCGCCATGACTGCTCCCGACCAGACGGAAAGCGTGTCGCACGGCGTCGAGGCGCAGTACCGCCAGGCGCTCGACGACGGCCGCTTTCTTATCCAGCATTGCGCCGGCTGCGACCGCGCCGTGTTCTATCCCCGGATGATCTGCCCGCATTGCGGCGCGGACAAGCTTGCCTGGACCGAGCCCGACGGCCGCGGCGCCGTCTATTCGACCACCGTGGTGCGGCGCAAGCCCGACGCGGGCGGCGACTACAACGTCGCCCTGATCGACCTGCGCGAAGGCGTCAGGCTCATGAGCCGCGTGGAAGGCATCGCGCCGGACGCCGTGCGCATCGGCATGGGCGTGCGCGCCCGGGTTATCCGCCAGAACGGCCAGGGCCTGGTCGTTTTCGTTCCCACCCCGGAGGCGCCATGACGCTGAACGATCTGCGCGGCGCCGTGGCAGTGGCCGGCGTGGGCCATGCCGGCCTGGGACAAGCCACGGGCTACACCGAAATGGAAATCCTGGTCCAGGCCGCGCAACGCGCCGTCGCGGACGCGGGCCTGACCATGCGCGACATCGACGGCATCTGCACCGCCAGCGTCGCGGCCCCGATGTGGGCCATGCCGGTGATCGAACACCTGGGCATCCGCCCCACGTTCATCGACAGCACCATGCTGGGCGGATCCAGCTTCGTGGCGCACCTGATGCCCGCGCTGCATGCGCTGGCGTCGGGGCAGTGCAACGCCGTGCTGGTCTGCTACGGCAGCACCCAGCGCACGTCCACGCTCAGCCGCGCGGAAATCGGGCGGGTGCGCAAGCAGTTCGATCCCCAGCCTTACGAAACCCCGTACGATCCGCTCAGCCCGTTGTCGTCCTACGCGCTGGCGGCGGCGCGCCACATGCACCAGTACGGCACGCGGCGCGAAGACCTGGCGCGGGTGGCGCTGGCGGCAAACCAGTGGGCGCAATTGAATCCCGAGGCGCAACTGCGGGAGCCGGCCACGCTGGACCAGATCCTGTCCGCGCGCATGGTCTCCGATCCCTTGAGCGTGCGCGACTGCTGCCTGGTCACCGACGGCGCGGGCGCCTACGTGCTGGTGCGCGCCGACCGTGCGCGCGACCTGCCGCGCCCGCCGGTCTACGTGCTGGGCAACGCCACGGCCGTGTGGAACCGGCAGATCTCCTCCATGAAAGACCTGACCGTGACCGCGGCCGCCGAATCCGGCAGCCGCGCCTTCGCCATGGCCGGCGTGGCGCCCGCGGACATCGACGTGGTGGAGCTCTACGACGCCTTCACCATCAACACGCTGCTGTTCCTGGAAGACCTTGGGTTCTGCGCCAAGGGCGAAGGCAAGGACTTCATCGCCGGCGGCGCCATCGGCCCGGGCGGCAGGCTGCCCGTGAACACCAACGGCGGCGGCCTGTGCTGCGTGCATCCGGGCATGTATGGCGTCTTCATCATGATCGAAGCCGTGCGGCAACTGCGTGGCGAGTGCGGCGCGCGGCAGGTCGCCGATGCCCAGCTTGCGCTGGTGCACGGCAATGGCGGTACCCTGTCCAGCCAGTCCACCGCCATCCTGGGCACCCAGGCCACGCTTTGATCAACACGGCAACACCCATGTCCCAAGCAGAATCCCTCACCCGCATCCACGACGTCCTGGCGCTGCAGGCGCGCAGGCAGCCCGACGCCATCTGCCTCTACGAGGAAGGCGGCGGCACGCTCACCTATGGCCAGCTGTGGCGCCGGGTGCAGGACACGGCCGACTGGCTGCGCGCCCAGGGCGTGCAGCCGGGCCATCGCGTCATGATGGTGGGTGAAAACTGCTCGGCGATGCTCGCGGCGCTGTTCGGCTGCGGCGTCGCGGGCGCATGGCCGGTGGGCGTGAACGCCCGCCTGTCCGCGCGGGAAGTCGACAATATCCGCCAGCACGCGCAGCCCGAACTGCTGCTCTACACCACGGGCGTGTCGCCCGCGGCGGCGGCCCATGCGGCGGCCGCCGGCGCCGCCGACGCCGACGAGGCGGTGTGGGGTCCCGGCGTCCACGCCGCGCGCGCTGCCGCGCCCACGCATGCGGAAACGGGCGAACTGGCGGACCAGGTCGCCACCGTGATCTACACGTCCGGCACGACGGGCGCGCCCAAGGGCGTGATGGTGCCGCACCGCGGCCTGGTGCATTTCGCGCGGGTGTCGGCGGCGTCGCGCCGCCTGACTCCGCACGACATCGGCTATGCGGCGCTGCCCATGTCGCACATCTTCGGCATCGCCACCGTGCTGATGGCCACCCTGTACGCCGGCGCCAGCCTGGTGCTGCGCAGCCGGTTCGACGCGAACGACGTCTTCAAGGCGCTGGCGCATCCCGGCGTCAGCATCCTGCAGGGCGTGCCCACCATGTTCAGCCGCATGATGGCCGCGGCGCCGCCCCGCGCGGAACTGCGCGCGCCCGCCCTGCGCTACATCTACACGGGCGGCGCGGCGCTGGACCCCACGCAGAAGCGCGACGCCGAACGCTATTTCGGCATGCCGATGCACCATGGCTACGGCATCACCGAGTATGCCGGATCCATGTTCATCACCGACATCGACGCGCCACGCGACGACTGCTCGTCCGGCCATGCCGTGGACGGCGTCGAGATGCGCATCGGCAGCCCCGATGCCGCCACGGCGCCCGGCGAACGCGGCGACATCCTGATACGCGGCCCCGGCGTCATGCTGGGCTACTACCGCAATCCGGAACAGACCGCGCTGGCGCTGCTGCCCGGCGGCTGGCTCAACACGGGCGACATCGGCTATGTCGACGCCAGCGGCGCGCTGTTCATCGCCGGACGCTCCAAGGACCTGATCATCCGCTCGGGCTTCAACGTCTATCCGATCGAGGTCGAGTCCGTCATCAATGCGTTTCCCGGCGTGCGCCTGTCCGCCGTCGTGGGCCGCGACACCGCGGACCACAACGAAGAGGTCATCGCCTTCGTCGAGGCCATGCCGGGCGCGACGATCGACACCAACCTGCTGATGCTGCACCTGCGGGCCCAGCTGGCGCCGTACAAACGGCCGGCACGGATCATCCCCATCGAAACGATACCCACCACCGTCAGCGGCAAGATCCTGAAGCAGCCGCTGAAAGAAAGGCTGGCGTAGGCGCGGACAGGCGTTCCGCTCCACGACCGGCCCCCATGCACAAGGAGACAAGAGCGTGAACATCAAGAACCTGATCGCCGCGGCCACGGCCGTGACCGCACTCGCCACCGCCCAGGGCGCCTGGGCGCAATCCTATCCCGAACGGCCGATCCGCCTGCTGGTGGGCTACGCGCCGGGCGGCCCGGTGGACACGACGGCGCGCGTGTTCGCCAAGTACCTGGGCGACAAGCTGGGCCAGGCCGTCGTCGTGGAGAACCGGGCGGGCGCGAGCGGCATGATCGCCTCGGACGCCACCGCCAAGGCGCCGCCCGACGGCTACCTGCTGGGCTTTGCCGCCAGCCCCACCCTGACCATGTCGCCGCAGGTGCAGCGCAGCACCCTGTTCGATCCGCGCAAGGATTTTTCGCTGATCGGACTGGTGGTGGATTACGCCAATGTGCTCCTGATCGGCCCGCAGATTCCCGCCAGGAACGTGGGCGAACTGGTCACCTATGCGCGCGCGCACCCGGATGCGGTGTCGTTCGGTTCGGCGGGCATCGGCGCGTCGAATCACCTGTCGGCCGAACTGCTGAAGAAGCAGGCCGAGGCGCCCATGCTGCACGTGCCCTACCGCGGCAACTCGCCCGCGATGATGGACGTGGTGAGCGGCAAGGTGACGTTCATGTTCGATATCACCAGCACGGCCATCCCCTTCATCAAGAGCGGCAAGGCGCGCGCGCTGGCGGTCACGTCCAAGGCCCGCAACCCCGAGCTGCCCGACGTGCCCACGATGATGGAAGCCGGCATGAAGGACTACGAGGTGGTCGGCTGGTACGCGCTGGTCGGGCCGAAGAAGCTGCCCGACGCCGTGTCGGCGCGCCTGACCCGCGCGCTGGGCGAGGTGTCCAGGGATCCCGCGTTCCGCCAGGCGATGACCGAAGGCGGCTACACCATCAACGCCGGCGATTCCCAGGCGCTGCAGGCGCGCATCGACCGCGAGTACGCGCTGTGGTCGGACGTGATCCAGAGCGCCAACATCCAGGCCAACTGACTTTTACCGGAGCACCACGATGAATCCTCCGCTCGCGCTGCGCGCCCAGACCCGACTGCCGGTCATCGGCGCCCCGATGTTCCTGGTCTCCGGACCGCAACTGGTGGTGGCGCAATGCGCGGCGGGCATCATCGGCACGTTTCCATCCCTGAACGCGCGTCCGCAGGAGCAGCTGCACGACTGGATCACCCGGATCGAGGACGGCGTGGCCGCCGCGCGGCGCGCCGATTCCGCGGCCCGGGTGGCCCCCTACGGCGTCAACCTGATCATCCACCCCAGCAACCCGCGCTGGCAGGGCGACCTGGCCATCTGCGCCGAACGCCGCGTGCCGCTGCTGATCACGTCGCTGCACGCGCCGGAAGCGGTGGTGAAGGCGGCGCACGCGTACGGGGGGCTGGTCTATCACGATGTGACGAACGTGCGCCACGCCAAGCGCGCGCTGGAGGCCGGCGCCGACGGCCTGATCCTGGTGGCGGCCGGCGCGGGCGGCCACGCGGGCCAGGTGAACCCGATCGCGCTCGTCAATGAGATCCGCGCGTTCTACGACGGGCCGCTGGCGTTGTCGGGCTGCATCAGCCACGGCAAGGACATCCTGGCGGCGCAGATCCTGGGCTGCGATTTCGCGTACATGGGCACGCGGTTCATTGCCACGCAGGAGTCGCTGGCGGGGGACGCCTACCGGGAAATGGTGCTGGCGGCGCAGGCGGCGGACGTGACCTATACGCCGTACTTTTCCGGGGTTCCGGCGAACTATCTGTCGGCGAGCATCGTGGCCGCGGGGCTGGATCCCGTGGTGTTGGCGAACAACGGGGTGGCGCCGCCGGCGAACATGGACAAGAACTCCCGGCCGAAGGCCTGGAAGGATGTCTGGAGCGCCGGGCAGGGAGTGGGGGCTGCGCAGGAGATTCTCGCTGTGGGCGAACTGGTGGGGCAGCTGGAGGCTGAATATCGGGTGGCGCGGGAAGGGATGGTGGGGGGGCTTTGATAGGCAGTGGGTGGTAGTTGACGGTTGGTCGTTGGTCGTTGGTCGTCAGGAGTTCTTGAGGCGCCCGGTGTGGCGTGGGCCTGGGATGGGCGGGGCTCCGATTGCGGTCCGGAGCGTTCGCTCCGGACTCCCCCTTCCTCAACCTCGTCCGCCTTCGGCTCCCTTCGGTTTCCGTCGGGCGCATCTACACGCCCCGCCCATCCCAGGCCCACGCCACACCGGGCTTCTTCAGTTTCAACTTCACGGGGGCTGGCGCGTTCGGAGTTCTTCAGGTGCTGGCCAGCAATCGATTGGGGTTGGAGCGTCTTGCGGGGCCCGCCCCCGGCCGGCCGCGCGGGCGGCCTTGGGGGGCTTACGCGGTGTCTTGCGTCGTGGTGATGACGCTTCGCGTGGTGTGGCGTAAGGCCACGTTTTGCTGGCGTCTGATACCCATGTGAGACAAGCTTTCCGCAGGTGTCTGACGCCGAAATGAGGCGAACTTCCCCCAGGTGTCTGACACCCGAATGAGACAGCCTTCAGGCTTGCTGCGCCGCCTCGCGGGTGTCAGACACCCAGCGCACGAAGCGATTGCACCGTTGACGAACGCATCCGCACCGGTACACTGCGCTCTCATCTCGGCGGCGACGGGCTGGCCGGGCGTGCACACAATCTGGAGAGCTTCACACCATGATCCGTCATCTGGTCCTTACGGCTTCGCTGGCGATGGCCGGCAGCGCCGCAGCTGCGCCGTCGTTCAATTGCGCCAAAGCCGCCACGCCGGTTGAAAAGTCCATATGTGCCAATTCGGTGCTGGCGAACCAGGACGCGGCGATCGCGCAGCAATATACGGCGGTGCGCGGCCAGCTGGATACGGAGGCGGCCAAGGCGTTGACCGCCGATCAACGCTACTACCTGAGCGCGCGCGACGACGCCTACGCCGAACCGTACACGGGAAGCACGCCCTTCAAAGAGCTCACCAACAGCATGCGCTACCGCCTGGAGTTTTTGAAGTCCATCAATCCCAGGCCGGCCGCGGGCTTCGTCGGCAAATGGAGGAACATCGAAGGCGAAATCGAGATCACGCAAACCGCTCATGGCGAGTTGTTTGTGTCGGCCAATTCCGCCCGTCCCTACACCGGCCGCTGGGTCTGCGATTTGAGCGGCAAGGCGGTCGTCTCCGGCGACAGCCTGAAAGTCACCTATCAGGACGGTCCGCCCTGGACCCTGACGCTGACGCGCCGCGGCGATGTGCTGGTGACGCGCGAAACGCCGCCTGCCGGAGTCAAGAACGACGGCTTCGGCCCGCCCTTCTGCGGCATGAATGGCAGCCTGTACGGCAACTGGTTCGCGGTGCGCTGATCAGAAGTATCGGCCGGCCTCGCGCATGGCATCCCACGGCGAACACCATTAGCAAGCCACCGTCCGCATTCGCGAACGCGCAGACGCGCCGACGACCCTATGCCCATATGCCGATTGTGGCCGCCCGCGCGGCCACAATCGGCGTCCGCGCAGGTTCCATACCCTGACCACAGCTCTTGTAGCGCACCAGACCAAGACTCACGTAGCCCGGCGTCGCGGGCGCCGTGGCTGCGAGCAACCTCGATGCGCCCGAGGGAATCTGAAGGAACGGCCGCAGGCCGTGACGAAGATGACGAAGGGGACGTCCGGAGCGAACGCTCCGGACCGCAATCGTGGGCGCTCGCAGCCACGGCGACCGCGGCGTCGGGCGGCCCACGAAGAGCTTCTACCCACAAAGCGCTTTCAACCTTCAATGCACATCACCTCACCAACGCCCCCATCATTCCAACTTGATATTCGCGGTCTTGATCAACTCCCGCCACTTCACGATCTCGTCCCGCACAAACGCCCCGAACTGCTCCGGCGTCCCCGGCTTGGGTTCGGCGCCGGCCGCGATCATTGCCTTCGCCGTCCCCGCGTCGGAGAGGACTTTCACCATGTCGGCGTTGATGCGCTTCACGATGTCGGGCGGCGTGCCTTTGGGCGCCAGCACGCCGCTCCACGAGTAGGCCTCGTAGCCCGGCAGGCCGGATTCCGCGATGGTGGGGATGTCGGGCACCATGCTGGACCGCGTGGGGTTGCCGACGCCCAGGGCGCGGATCTTGCCGCCCTTCAGGTGGGGCACCGCGGAAGGGCCGTCGGCGAACATGACCTGGACCTGGCCGCCCAGCAGGTCCTGCATGGCGGGTGCGCTGCCCCGGTACGGGACATGCTGGATGCGCACGCCCGCCATGGCGTTGAAGAGTTCGCCGGCCAGGTGGGTGCCGCCGCCGGTGCCGGATGAGCTGAAGGAGAGTTTTCCGGGGTTCTGCTTGGCGTAAGCGATCAGCTCGCTGACGGTGTTGACCGGCAGCGAGGCATTCACGACGAGCACGATGGGAAACACCGCCGCCATGCCGACCGGCACGAAGTCCTTGGTGATGTCGTAGCTGAGGTTGGTGCGCAGGCTGGGCAGCACCGCGTGATGGATGGACGCGAAGAAGAAGTTGTAGCCGTCGGGCTCGGCCTTGGCGGCGAACTGCGCGCCCACGATGCCGCCCGCGCCCGACTTGTTGTCCACGACCGTGGGCACGGACCAGAGCTGGCCCAGGGGTTGCGTGGTGAAGCGGGCGGTGGTGTCCACCGGACCGCCCGCGGGAAAGGGGACGATGAAGGTTACGGCGTGGCCCGGCCAGCCTGCTGCGCGGGCCCAGGATGGAAGCATGGCGGCGGCGCACGCGGCGCCCAGCCCCGCGACGGCGCGGCGGCGGTCAAGATCGATCACGGCAGTCTCCTGAGTCTTGTTCTGTTCGCGGTCCGGCACGCGCAGGCGCCAGCCGCTGTTTTTTATTATTTGCCGATTGCCGGGATTCGCCGCTACGTATTTTCAAAAGCCCCTCTTTCGCGCGGCGGCCAGGTTCGGTCACCGGACACCTTCCGCGCGGGCGTTGCGCGGATACCGCAAATGGCCTACGGCATCCGATGCGGATGCCGGGGTCGCGCCGGTTACTGGCCGCGCGCGGCGCGTTGCACGTGCTCGATGAAGCACTCGGCGAAACTGGGCAGGTCGCGGCCGCGCTGACGGCACAGCAGGCGGTCGCGCAGCGCCCAGGGGTCGTCCAGCTTCAGCACGTGCAAGGCGTCGGGACGGCTGTAGCGCGCCGCGCACGCGCGCGGCACGACGGCGATGCCCGCGCCGGCCTCGACCATGCGGCATACGGCTTCGAAGCTGCCCACATGCACCCGCTGGCAGATGCGCTTGCCCAGGCCGCTGGCGATGTCCTCGAGGAACGTCTGGATGGCGCTGTCGGGATGGATGCCGACGAACTGGTAGGCGTCCACAAGGTCCGCGAATTGCGCGCTCTTCTGGCCCGCAAGCGGATGGTCCAGCGACGTCACCACCGTGAGTTCATCGCGGAACAGGGGCGTGACGTCCAGGCCTTCGACGTCGATGTTGCCCGCCACCAGGCCCAGGTCCCCCGCGCCCGCGCGGATCGCGATGACGATGTCGCCCGAGATCTTTTCTTCGAGTTCCACGTCGACGTCGGGGTTTTCCGACAGGAACGTGGACAGCGCATCGGCCAGGAAGGAATTGGTGGCGGTGGTGTTGGCTAGCAGCCTAAGGCGCCCCTTCAGGCCGCTGGCATAGGGCTGCAGGTCGGCGTTCAGGCATTCGAGCTGCCGGAACACGGCGTTGGCGTGCTTGAGCAGCACCTCGCCCGCGGGCGTGAGCGCGACGCCCGTGGCCATGCGCACCAGCAGCCGGGCCTTGAAGGCCTCTTCCATGTGCTTGACCCGCGCGCTTGCCGCCGGCAGGGACAGGAAGGTGCGTTCCGCCGCCCGGGTCAGATTGAGTGTGTCCCCCACGTTCAGAAACAAACGCAGGTCAGTCAGATCATGTCTCATGTTCCACCACGCAGAAGGGGGGCATTTCTAATTTTGAATTCTTCGAATGCCGTGTCGAATCTACCATGAGGCATCCCCCTGAACCAGACGGGTTGATGCGGAACTGTTTTCCACACACGGCGTGCGCGCCGCAGCACAGGAGTCAGCTTCAATGAGCGGCATAGTTTCCGGAAAGGTAGTGATCGTGACGGGCGCGGGCGGCGGCATCGGCCGCGGCGTCGCGCTGGCGATGGCCCAGGCGGGCGCCAAGGTCGTGGTCAACGACATCGGCGTATCGCTCACGGGCGAAGGCGGCGCGGAAGGCCCGGCGCAGGCCGTGGTCAAGGAAATCGCCGAGGCCGGCGGCGTCGCGGTGGCCAACACCGACAGCGTGGCCGCCTACGACAGCGCCAGCCGCGTCGTGCAGACCGCCATCGATGCGTTCGGCCGGGTCGACGCGGTCATCAACAACGCGGGCAACCTGCGCGACCGGGTTTTCCACAAGATGAGCGAAGAAGAGTGGCGCCAGGTGATCGACGTGCACCTGAACGGCTCGTTCTTCATGAGCCGCGCGGCGGCGCCCTACTTCCGCGAACAGGAATCCGGCGCCTTCGTGCACATGACATCCACGTCCGGCCTCATCGGCAACTTCGGCCAGGCCAACTACGCGGCCGCCAAACTGGGCATCGTGGCCTTGTCCAAGTCCATCGCGCTGGACATGGCCCGCTACAACGTGCGGTCCAACTGCATCGCGCCGTTCGCCTGGAGCCGCATGACCAGTTCCATCCCGGCAGAAACAGACGAAGAGAAGGCCCGCGTCGAAAAGCTCAAGAAGATGGAGGCCGGCAAGGTCGCGCCCATGGCGGTGTTCCTGGCCAGCGATGCCGCCAGCGAGATCACGGCGCAGATCTTCGCCGTGCGCGCCAACGAGATCATGCTGATGAGCCAGCCGCGGCCGCTGCGCACCGTGCACCACGCCGAAGGCTGGACGCCGGAGCGCATCGCCGAGATCGCCGCGCCCGCCATGCGCAAGCACTTCTACGCGTTGGAGCGTTCGCCCGACGTGATCGACTGGGATCCCATCTGAGGCCGCCACATGCCGTTGGACTATGCAACCGTGAAGGACTGGCGTTTCGACGACGTGCGCCAGCGCTACGACCAGAAAGACACCATGCTGTACGCGCTGGGCATCGGCCTGGGGCAGGATCCTGAAGACGAAGGCCAGTTGCGCTACGTCTATGAAAAGAACCTGCGCGCGTTTCCGACGATGAGCGTGATTCTCGGCTACCCGGGTTTCTGGGTCAGCGATCCGCGCTCCACCGTCGACTGGGTGAAGGTGGTGCACGGCGAACAGCGCCTGACGCTGCACGCGCCGCTGCCCGCCGCGGGCGTCGTCACCGGCAAGACCCGCAACACGCACGTCATCGACAAGGGTGCGGACAAGGGCGCCATCATCGTCAGCGAACGCACGCTGCACGACGAAGACGGCGCATGCCTTGCCACCCTGCACAGCAGCACGTTCTGCCGCGGCGACGGCGGATTCGGCCAGGGCGACGCCAGTCCCGATCCCCTGCCCGCCGCGCCCGACGGCGATCCCGAACTGCGCTGCGAGCTGCGCATCCCGCCCAGCGCGGCGCTGCTGTACCGGCTGAACGCGGACCGCAACCCGCTGCACGCCGACCCCGACGTCGCCCGCCAGGCCGGCTACCCGCGCCCCATCCTGCACGGACTGTGCTCCTACGGCGTCGCGGCGCATGCCATCGTCAAGACTTTCTGCGACTACGACGCCGCCCGCCTCACCAGCCTGAACACGCGCTTCTCGGCGCCGGTGTATCCCGGCGAGACCCTGCAATGCGACATGTGGCGCATGCCCGACGGCCAGATCCGCTTCATCGCGCGCGCCAAAGAGCGCGGCGTGGTGGTCATGAGCAACGGCACCGCGACGGTGCAGTCATGACGCGGCCGCCTCCGCTGGACGGCATCCGCGTGCTGGACCTTTCGCGCATCCTGGCCGGCCCCTGGTGCACGCAGAACCTGGCCGACCTGGGCGCCGACGTCATCAAGGTCGAACGCCCCAAGGTGGGCGACGACACGCGCGCCTGGGGCCCGCCGTTCCTGAAGGACGGAAATGGGCAGGACACCAACGAATCGGCCTACTACCTCAGCGCCAACCGCAACAAGCGCTCGGTCGAGGCCGACATGTCCACGCCCGAGGGCGCCGCGCTGATCCGCGAACTGGCCGCGGTCAGCGACATCGTGGTCGAGAACTTCAAGGTGGGCGGACTGGCCAAGTACGGGCTCGACTACCAGAGCCTGAAGGACATCAATCCACGCCTGATCTATTGCTCGGTCACGGGCTTCGGCCAGGACGGGCCGTTCGCGCAGCGCCCCGGCTACGACTTCATGATCCAGGGCATGGGCGGCCTGATGAGCATCACGGGCGAACGCGACGACCTGCCCGGCGGCGGACCGCAAAAAGCCGGCGTGGCCGTCACCGACATCGTCACCGGCATGTACGCCACCGTGGCCGTGCTGGCGGCCCTGCAGGAGCGCCACCGCAGCGGCCTGGGCCAGCACCTGGACATCGCGCTGCTGGACAGCCACGTGGCCCTGCTGGCCAACCAGAATTCCAACTACTTCAATTCCGGCGTCGCGCCCACGCGCGCCGGCAATGCGCACCAGAACGTGGTGCCCTACCAGGTGTTCGCGGCCAGCGACGGCCACCTGATCGTGGCCACGGGCAACGAGTCCCAGTACCGCGCCTATTGCCGCGCCATCGGCGTGCCGGAACTGGGCGACGATCCACGCTTCGTCACCAACCGGCTGCGCGTCGCCAACCGCGAGGAACTGGTCGGCATCCTGGCGGCGATCATGCAGGAAGGCCGTCGCGACGACTGGATCGCCAAGCTCGAGGCCGTGGGCGTGCCTTGCGGGCCCATCAACAACATCGCCCAGGCGTTCGCGCACCCGCAGGCGCAGGCGCGCCAGCTGCGGCGCGATATGCCGCATCCGGCGGGCGGCGTGGCGCCGGTCACGGCAAGTCCGCTGCGCTTCTCGGGATCGCCCGTGGTGTATCGGCGCGCGCCGCCGATGCTGGGGGAACACACCGAGGAAGTGCTGCGCGACGTGCTCGGAAAATCGGCCGAGGCGATCGCGGCATTCAGGAAATAGAACGCCGCCGGCAGCGAAAAGACGGTTCAGCCGGCGTCGTGCAGCAGCCAGTGGCGCGTGTTGGACCAGCCCGTGAAAACGCGGCCTCCGCGTGCGGTGGCGTCATGCTGCGGCAGGCGTTCGCCTCGCGCCGCCTGCTGCAGGCCCTGCATGACCGGCCGGAAACGGCTCTGGAATGCCGCGCCCTGCGCCCGCAGGTGCGCTTCCATGGCGGCAATCGCTGCCGCCTGCTCCGCCGGCGGCAGCAGCGACAGAAAGAACAGGGCTTGCCGCCAGGCGTACGCGGTATTGCGGATCATCCGCAGCCGCGCATGCCAATCGTTGATCTTCATCTGCTGACGCGCGCAGATCCATTCAAAGCTGGCCAGCGCCATCTGTCCGTAGCGGTCCGCCAGCATTGCGTCCACGCCCGCGTGCGCCACCAGCACCGCGAGGTTCTGCGTGGTCAGGATCTGCTGCTGTTCGATGACCATGCCGTTGACCGCAGGCTGACCCAGGCCGGGCTGCACGCCGGCGCGCGCTGCGCATAGCAGGCCGAATGCGTCGGCCTGCGCCTGCGTCCCGCGGGATTCCCGGGGCGACGGCAACGCAAGGATGGCGCGCGCATCGATGGCGAAATAGTTGGCGTACAGGCTGTCTTCCAGCAATGTCGCCGCGCACCGGGCCGCGTCCAGGAACTTGGGTCCGAACCGTCCCATGAAGATGTCCGCCGCGAGCTCATCGACCAGCGGAAGATCCCATTGCGCCCGCTGCGCAAGCGCCTGCAGTTCCTGCAGCAGCTTGTTGGGCAATGGCGCGTGCGGAAACGACGCCAGCGCCAGTCCGGCGATGCCGGTCAGCGACGCGCGCGCCGCCTCGGCGTCCGCCCTGGCCGGTTGCCGCAGGCCTTCGACGGCAGCCACCCAGGGCAGCCCGCCGAAGCTTGCCTGCCGCTCCAGGTTCAGCAGCAACAGGGACCGGCGCCGGCGAAACGCCTGATAGCACGCGCCGTAGAGCGCCCGCAAATCCGGATCGTCGAAGCCCCCGGTCTGCAGCGCGGACGTGATTCGCGGCGTCAGCGTCGCCAGGGAATCGCCCGAGGTGATCAGGCCCTGTTCCACCAGTTGTTCGATCGTGCCGCTCTGGCAACGCCGCGCTCGCCGCGCCAGGGGCGCCGGCACTTCGGTCCCGGCGGGCAGGCCAAGACTGCCCGCCTCGCGCGCGTCCAGGGGCGCCAGCACCGGCCCCAGGTCCGGCACGCCCGCAGACGCGGGATACGCTTGCAGGCGGCCGGCGACCAGCGGCGCGATGTCATGGAACCCGACGGCGGCGACGTCGCGGCGCTGACGCTCGCGCAATGCCCGATGCGCGGCCGAGCCCGGCGCGCCATGGGCCGCCACGAAATCGTCGACGATGCGGCGTATTCGCCCGACCTGACGTCCCTCCAGGGCGTCCGGGGCGTGCGCGCAGCGCGCCAGCAGGTCGAACAGTTCCCGCTTGTGGCGATGCCGGCGCGACGTGCCTACCGCCGTCTGGCCGTCGACTTGCGCGCTATCGAGCTGATCCACGAGCGCCTGGGCGCGGCGCGTCCAATCCGGCGGATAGCGCCGGCAGGGCCAGCCGTCCTCGACAGTCTCGAGGAACAGGGCGACGGCCTGGTCGTAGCGCGGCAACAGGCCAAACACCGCCGCCTGCTGCGCGGCGATGCGCGGCTGCGGCGGCAAGGCGGACAAGCGCGCGGCCACCTCGCCCGCCGTGCTGACGTGGAGTTCGACGCCGGTTCCTTCGTGGCCGGACTTGGGAGCCGGATAGAACCTCAGACGATCGAAGAACGGGACCAGGACCGAAACCAGTTCGCGCGCGGCTTGCGCATGCCCCCGGCCCAAGAGCCAGGCGGCCATGGGCAGCGCGGCCGCTTCGGGCACGTCGATGCGATAGTCGCCGCGGGAGATCCGGTCCTGCAATTGCGCAATACCGGCCTCGCTCAGGAAATAGGCGTTCAGATCGCGCCGTTCGCTGCCGGCACCGATGCCGGGCAGGCCCGCGGCCAGTTCACGTTCAAACGCGGCCAGCGGCCCGCCGGCGAGCAGCGCGCCGGTGGCGAAGCCGCCCGTGGCCACGTCCAGCGTCACCCAGTCGGGTATGCCGGGCAGCGGCGTCGACGATCCGTACGCGGCGGCGCCTGTCAGCGATTGCGCCAGCACCTGGCTCCAGCGCGAGACACGCGCGGCCGCCCGTTCGCGGACGGCCGGGTCCGAATGGGATTCATAGGTAAAGAACGCTTTCGCGAGCATGGCGGCGGCATAGCCGCTGCCCACCCCGTGCGCATCCGGCGCGTCATCCATGATGCCTGGCTTGCGTAAGAAGAAGGGATCCGGGAGCTGGAGTCGAACCAGCGCCTATCCGGACTGGAGCCGAATGTTCTACCGCTGAACTATCCCGGAATGACGGACGCAGTATAAACATCCCGTCAGACCGCCGTTGTTGCCCGAAAAAAATTGGCCGCTGTCTCCAGCGGCCAATCGATCTTCAGCAGGTCATCGCAATCAGGCGACGGCGACCGGGATCTTGCCGATCCTGGCCTGCCATTCCTTGGGTCCGGTCGTGTGGACCGACGTGCCCTGGGCGTCGACCGCCACGGTCACCGGCATGTCCTTCACGTCAAACTCGTAGATGGCTTCCATGCCCAGGTCGGCGAAGCCCAGCACCTTGGCGCCGCGGATCGCCTTGGACACCAGGTAGGCCGCGCCGCCCACGGCCATCAGGTAGGCCGAGCCGTGCTTCTTGATGGCCTCGATGGCGACCGGGCCGCGCTCGGACTTGCCGATCATCGAGATCAGGCCTGTCTTCTCGAGCATCATGTCGGTGAACTTGTCCATGCGGGTGGCGGTGGTGGGGCCGGCGGGGCCGACCACTTCGTCGCCCACCGGATCCACCGGACCCACGTAATAGATCACGCGGTTGGTGAAGTCCACGGGCAGCGGCTCGCCCTTGGCCAGCATGTCCTGGATGCGCTTGTGCGCGGCATCGCGGCCGGTGAGCATCTTGCCCGACAGCAGCAGGGTCTGGCCCGGCTTCCAGCTGGCGACTTCTTCCTTGGTCAGCGTGTTCAGGTCGACCTGCTTGGACTTGTTGTAGTCCGGCGCCCAGTGCACTTCCGGCCATTCGGACAGCGACGGCGGATCCAGGCGCGCGGGGCCGGAACCGTCCAGTTCGAAGTGCGCGTGGCGGGTGGCCGCGCAGTTCGGGATCATGGCGACGGGCTTGGAAGCCGCGTGCGTCGGGAAGGTGCTGATCTTGACGTCCAGCACGGTCGTCAGGCCGCCCAGGCCCTGCGCGCCGATGCCCAGTGCGTTGACCTTTTCGTACAGTTCGATGCGCAGCTCTTCCAGCTTGTTCTGCGGGCCGCGGGCCAGCAGTTCGTACATGTCGATGTCTTCCATCAGCGACTGCTTGGCCATCAGCATGGCCTTTTCGGCAGTGCCGCCGACGCCGATGCCCAGCATGCCGGGCGGGCACCAGCCGGCGCCCATCGACGGGACGGTCTTGAGCACCCAGTCCACCAGCGAATCGCTGGGGTTCAGCATGGCGAACTTGGTCTTGTTTTCGGAGCCGCCGCCCTTCGAGGCGATCTGCACGTCGACCTTGTCGCCCTGGACAAGCTCGACGTGCAGGATACAGGGCGTGTTGTCGCGCGTGTTCTTGCGCGCGAACAGCGGATCGTCCAGCACCGAGGCGCGCAGCGGATTGTCCGGATTCAGGTAGCCGCGGCGCACGCCTTCGTCACAGAGCTCCTGCAGGGTGCGCTTGGTGTCGAAGCGCACGCTCATGCCGATCTTCAGGAAGACGTTGACGATGCCGGTGTCCTGGCACAGCGGACGCTTGCCTTCCGCGCACATGCGCGAGTTGGTCAGGATCTGCGCCATCGCATCGCGCGCGGCCGGGCTTTCCTCGCGCTCGTAGGCGCGCGCCAGGTGGCGGATGTAATCGACGGGATGGTAATAGCTGATGAACTGGATCCCGTCGGCGATCGACTGGATTAAGTCTTCTTCTTTAATGATGACGGACATGGCGATATGCAGGTCTGGATGGAAAACGTGAAAACGCGGCTGGCCGTGGCAGCCAGCCGCGCGGTGTAAAGCACTATTTTTGCCGCGCGGCCGCCTCATGGCAAATCGGCCCCATCGGGCCGCCGGCCGGCCTGGCGCAGCAATGCCGGAACATTCTTACTTGCCTTGCCACACGGGCTTGCGCTTCTCGGCAAAGGCGGTGGCGCCTTCCTTGGCGTCGGCCGACGTGAAAATGTGCGCGATCAGCGGACGCTGGCGGTCGAACATGCCTTCCTGCTCCCAGTCGCCGGACTGCGCCACGATGCTCTTGGCGGTCTGCACGGCCAGCGGGCCGTTTTCGACGATGGCGCGGGCCAGTTCCAGCGCGCCGGCCAGGGCGCCGCCCGGTTCGGTCAGGCGGTTGACCAGGCCGAAAGCGTGGGCGCGCTCGGCGCTGAGCATTTCGCCCGTCAGGATGACCTCCATGGCGATGTGGTACGGCAGGCGGCGCGGCAGGCGCAGCAGGCCGCCGGCGCCGGCCACCAGGCCGCGCTTGACCTCGGGCAGGCCGAACTTGGCGTTGCTGGCGGCCACGATCAGGTCGGAAGCCAGCGCCATTTCGCAACCGCCCGCCAGGGCGTAGCCCTCGACCGCCGCGATCAGCGGCTTCTTGGGGGGCCGTTCGTTCAGGCCGGCAAAGCCGCGGCCTTCCACATACGGGCGCTGGCCCGACGCGGCGAAGGCCTTCAGGTCCATGCCCGACGAAAACGTGCCGCCGCCGCCCGTCAGGATGCCGATGCGAACATCGTCGCGGCTGTCCAGCTGGTCCAGCGCGGCGGCCATGGCCACGGCGGTTTCCAGGTTGATGGCGTTCTTGGCCTCGGGACGGTTGATCGTGATGATCTGGATGCCGTCGGTGACTTCCACCGTGATCAGGTCAGACATGGGACTGCTCCTTTTTTCTCGATTTCTCGGAATCGGATTCCGGGTTTTATATAAGACTCAGGCTCAACCTGGAATCATACGACCATTGGTTTGAGGGCGCAGCGCGGTGCTCGGCGCGTGTCCACCAGGGGCACACCCCGGGGGGCTCCGCCCCCATATGTAACCGGAATCCCCCCACCGCGGACCGCGTGGGCCCCAGGGCAGTTAAAATGCCGGGTTTCCCACGCCCAGGGCGCCCCTTGCCCGGCGGCCGAATTCCAAGAATCCTATGCTCACCTTTCAGCAAATCATCCTTACGCTCCAGGAATACTGGGACAAGCAGGGTTGCGCCCTGCTGCAGCCCTACGACATGGAAGTCGGCGCCGGCACTTCGCATACGGCCACTTTCCTGCGCGCGATCGGCCCGGAGCCCTGGCGCGCCGCCTACGTGCAGCCTTCGCGCCGTCCCAAGGATGGCCGCTACGGCGAAAACCCCAACCGCCTGCAGCACTACTACCAGTACCAGGTCGTGCTCAAGCCCGCGCCCCCGGAAATCCTGGATCTGTACATCGGTTCGCTCAAGGCGCTGGGCATCGATCCCACGCAGCACGACATCCGCTTCGTCGAGGACGACTGGGAAAACCCCACGCTCGGCGCCTGGGGCCTGGGCTGGGAAGTCTGGCTGAACGGCATGGAAGTCACCCAGTTCACGTACTTCCAGCAGGTCGGCGGCCTGGACTGCACGCCCACCACCGGTGAAATCACCTACGGCCTGGAACGCCTGGCCATGTACCTGCAGGACGTGCAGAGCGTCTACGACCTGGTCTGGACGGAAGGCGCCAACGGCAACCGCGTGCTGTACCGCGACGTGTTCCACCAGAACGAAGTCGAGCAGTCCACGTACAACTTCGAGCATTCGTCCGCCGACATGCTGTTCGCGCACTTCAATGACTACGAAGCCGAGGCCAAGCGCCTGATGGACGTGCCGCTGGCGCTGCCGGCCTACGAGGCCGCGCTGAAGGCCGCGCACACCTTCAACATGCTGGACGCGCGCGGCGCGATCAGCGTCACCGAGCGCGCCGCCTACATCGGCCGCATCCGCAACCTGTCGCGCGCCGTCGCGCAGGCCTACTACGATTCCCGCGAACGACTGGGCTTTCCCATGCTGGGCCGCGACAAGGCCGCCGGGGAGGCAGCATAAATGACGACGAACATCCGCCCGCTGCTGGTCGAACTGCTGACCGAAGAACTCCCGCCCAAGGCCCTGCAGAAGCTGGGCCAGGCCTTTGCCGAAGGCGTGCGCGGCACGCTGCAGCGCCACGGCCTGCTGGCCGACGGCTGCGCCGTGACCGCGTATTCGACGCCGCGCCGCCTGGCCGTGCACCTGTCCGCCGTGCTGGCGCAGGCGCCCGACCAGGCCTACGCTGAAAAGCTGATGCCCGTGAAGATCGGCCTGACCGAAGACGGCAAGGCCACGCCCGCGCTGCAGAAGAAGCTGGCCGCCAAGGGCCTGGAAAACATCGACGTGTCCACGCTGGACCGCGAATCCGACGGCAAACAGGATTACCTGGTCGCGCGCGGCACCGCCGCCGGCGCCCTGCTGGCCGCCGGACTGCAGGAAGGCATCGACGCCGCCATCGACGGCCTGCCCATTCCCAAGGTCATGCGCTACCAGTTGGCCGACGGCGTCACCACCGTCAAGTTCGTGCGCCCGGCGCACGGCCTGGTCGCCCTGTTCGGCGCCGACGTCGTGCCGGTCTCGGCGCTGGGCCTGACGGCCGGCCGCGAAACCCTGGGCCACCGGTTCATGAGCCAGGGCGCCGTCTCGTTCGCCGACGCGGACGCCTACGCCGCCACGCTGGCCGAGAACGGCCACGTCGTGGCGTCGTTCGAGGAACGCCGCGCCGAAATCCAGCGCCAGTTGCTGGAACAGGCCGGCCGCCTGTCCGCCACGCTGGGCGACGACCCCGAAGTGGCCGCGCTGCTGGACGAAGTCACCGCGCTGGTCGAACACCCCACGGTCTACGTGGGCCAGTTCGAAGCGCAGTTCCTGCAGGTGCCTCAGGAATGCCTGATCCTGACCATGCGCCTGAACCAGAAGTACTTCCCGCTGTTCGACCCGGCCACCGGCCGCCTCACGCACCGCTTCCTGATCGTGAGCAACATGCGCACGGACAATCCGGTGAACATCGTCGAAGGCAACCAGCGCGTGGTGCGCCCGCGCCTGGCCGACGCCCAGTTCTTCTTCGAAACCGACCGCAAGACGCCGCTGGCCGCGCGCGTCGAACAGCTGGGTTCCATCGTCTATCACAACAAGCTGGGCACCCAGCTTGAACGCGTCGAGCGCGTGCGCGCGATCGCCCGCGGCGTGGCCGGCCAGCTGGGCGGCGACGTTTCCGCCGCCGACCGCGCCGCCCTGCTGGCCAAGGCCGACCTGGGTTCCAACATGGTGGGCGAATTCCCTGAGCTGCAAGGCATCATGGGCGCGTACTACGCAGCCGGCGACGGCGAACCCGACAGCGTCGTCGAGGCCCTGCGCAGCCAGTACCGCAACCGCTATGACGCGCCGGTGACGCAGGACACCCTCACCGCCGCCACGCTCTTCATCGCCGAACGCGTGGAAACGCTGGTCGGCATCTGGGCCATCGGCCTGGCGCCCACCGGCGAACGCGATCCCTTCGGCCTGCGCCGCGCCGCGCTGGGCCTGATCAGCGCATTCGAGCAACTGGCCGCGGGCGGCTGGCTGAAGATCAGCCAGGACGGCCCGCTGTCCCTGGACGGCCTGCTGGAACTGGCCGCCGGCACGTTCCCGGCCGGCAAGATCCCGGCCGACACGCTGCCCGAAGTGCGCGCCTTCATCTACGAACGCTACCGCAACCAGCTCATCAACGACTTCGACCGCAACGCGGTCGAGGCCGTGATTGCGCTGACCCCGCCCCTGCACCAGGTGGCCGAGCGCGTGCGCGCGGCCGCGGCCTTCGCGCAGCTGCCCGAGGCCGCCAGCCTGGCCGCCGCGAACAAGCGCATCGGCAATCTGCTCAAGAAGGCCGAAGGCGAGATCGGCGCCGTGAACGACGGCGCGCTGGTGGAACCCGCGGAAAAGGCCCTGGCCGCCGCCGTGGCCGCGCTGCGCCCCAAGGCCGAAGCGCAACTGGCCGCGGGCGACTTCGCCGGCAGCCTGTCCACGCTGGCCCAGGCCCGCGAACCCGTGGACGCCTTCTTTGCCGACGTCATGGTCATGGCCGAAGACCCGGCCGTGCGCGCCAACCGCCTGGCCCTGCTGGGCCAGCTGCATGGCCTGATGAACCAGGTTGCCGACATTTCCAGGCTCGCACAGTGAAACTCATCATCCTCGACCGCGACGGCGTCATCAATCAAGACAGCGACGCCTTCGTCAAGACGCCCGACGAATGGGTCGCCTTGCCCGGCAGCCTGCAGGCCATCGCGCGCCTGACGCAGGCGGGCTGGAAGGTGGTGATCGCCACCAACCAGTCGGGCCTTGCGCGCGGGCTGTTCGACATGGACACGCTGACGGCCATCCACACCAAGATGCGGCGCGAGCTGGCCGCGGCGGGCGGCAGCGTGGACGCCGTCTTCATGTGCCCCCACGGCCCGGACGACGACTGCGCCTGCCGCAAGCCGCGCCCCGGCATGTTCGAGCAGATCGGCCACCGCTACGACATCGACCTGGCCGGCGTGCCGGCGGTGGGCGATTCGCTGCGCGACCTGCAGGCCTCCTCCGCCGCGGGCTGCTCGCCCTGGCTGGTGCTGACCGGCAACGGCGCGAAAACGCTGGCCAAGGGCGGTCTGCCCGACAACACGCGCGTATGCGACGACCTGTCGGCCGTGGTCGACGCCCTGCTGCAGGACGCCTGATCCGATGGCCCGGCTTCGCTCTCTGCTTTACTTCCTGTTCCTGTCCGTCACGGTCATCCCCTACGCCTTCGCCTGCGTCCTGTGGGCGCCGCTGCCGCTGCACTGGCGCTACAAGCTGACCGTCGGCTGGCCGCGGCTGGCCATCTGGGGCGCCAAGGTCATCTGCGGCATCCGCTGGCAGGTCAAGGGCTGGGAAAACCTGCCCGACGGCCCGGCGGTCCTGCTGTCCAAGCACCAGTCGGCCTGGGAAACCCTGTTCTTCCCGGCCTACATGCCGCGCGAGGTCTGCTTCGTCTACAAGAAAGAGCTGCACATGGTGCCGTTCTTCGGTTGGGGACTGGCGCTCCTGCGCATGATCGCGATCGACCGCTCCAAGGGCCGCGATGCCTTTGAACAGGTGGTGAAGCAGGGCCAGACCCGCCTGGACGAGGGCCGCTGGCCCCTGCTGTTCCCCGAAGGCACCCGCGTGGCGCCGGGCAAGACCGGACGCTTCAAGATGGGCGGCGCGCTGCTGGCCTCGCGCACCGGCGCCGCCGTCATTCCCGTGGCGCACAACGCCGGCGAATGCTGGCGGCGCAACGCCTTCGTGAAGCAGCCTGGCCTGGTCACCCTGTCGATCGGTCCCGCGATAGAATCCAAGGGTCTTACCCCCGAGGAACTGAACCAGAAGGTCCAGGACTGGATCGAAGGGGAAATGCGGCGACTCAACCCTGAAAGGTATGCCCAGCACTGATCAGCTCGAACTCCTGTTCGACATGCAGGAAGACGACGCGCCCCCGGGCGCGCCGCCGCTGATCGCTGCGCCCGCGCCATTTGCCGCGCCGCGCCCAGCGGCGCCCCGGCCCGGCCTCCCCCAGCCGACCGCTCCCGCGAATCTCTTTCCCGATGCCCCCGCCGGCGCCGCTCCCGCGGGCGAACCGCTGCTCACGCTGTCGCCCAACGCCGCGGCGCGCGTGCCGACGCCCTGCCCCGACCCGCTGCCCCCCGGCGCGCGCTGGCGCGAGGTGCCGACCGAACATCAGCCCATCGGCTTCGTGCTGCTGCGTTCGCGGCGCCGCAGCATCGGCTTCGTGATCACCGACGACGGCTTGCGCGTCACGGCGCCCAATTGGGTAACGCTGACGCAGATCGACGACGCCGTGCGCGAAAAGGCGCGCTGGATCCTGGCCAAGCTGCGCGAATGGCACGCCCGCAAGCAGCAGCTGGCCATGGCGCATACGCGCTGGCAGGCCGGCGGCGAACTCCCGTACCTGGGCCGGCGCATCGTCATCGGCGTGGGCGGAGACAGCCGCCAGGCGTGGCTGTCGGGCGACGCCGAGGCGCCCCAGGATGGCGACACCCTGTGGCTGGCGCTGCCGTCCAACGCCGACCAGGGCCGCATCCGCGACTCGGCGCAAGCCTGGCTGCAGCAGCGGGCGGGCGCCTGGTTTGGCGCGCGGCTGGCGCACTTCCTGCAGATCAGCGGACTGAAGATCCGCCGCTGGCGCCTGTCGTCGGCCGCCACGCGCTGGGGCTCCTGCACCAGCGACGGCAACATCATGCTGAACTGGCGCCTGATCCATTTCGCGCCCGCCATCATCGACTACGTCATCGCGCATGAACTCGCCCACCTGCGCGAGATGAACCACAGCCAGGATTTCTGGCGCGAAGTGGGCCAGATCCTGCCAGACTTCGAAGACGCCAAGAACATCCTGCGGCGTCACGACCCCGCTTCCCTGCCCCAGTTCTGAGGCACCGGGAACCCCAGCGCCTGTTGCGATCAAAAGGAGAGTCGAAATGTTGCTGCTGATTCCGGGCCCGGTCACGACCGATGCGCGGGTGAAGGCCGCCGGGGCGCAGGATTACGCGCCCTGGGACAACGATTTCCGCCAGATGTACCGCCAGGTCTGCGACGGCGTGCTGGCGATCGCGCAGGCGGAACCGGACGAACACGTCGCGCTGGCGCTGCCCGGCTGCGGCCATTTCGCCGTCGAAGCCGCGATCCGCACCTTCGTGCCGCCGGGCGGCCGGCTGCTGGCGCCGTCCACCGGCGCCTACGCGGCCCGCCTGCAGAAGCTGGCCGCCGAGGCAGGCCGGGTCGCCGTGCCGCTGCATGTCGGCGCCACCGAACGCGTCGATCCGCAGGCCGTCGCCGCCGCGCTGGAACGGGATCCCACGCTGACGCACCTGGCGCTGGTCTACAGCGAGACCGGCAGCGGCATCTGCCACGACGTGCCCGACCTGGCGCGCATCGCCCACGCCTTGGGCCGGCGCGTCATCGTCGACGCGGTATCGGCCTTCGGCGCGCTGCCGCTGGAACTGCGAGCCCTGCCCGCGGTGGATGCCGTGGTGCTGACCGCCAACAAGTGCCTGGAAGGCCTGCCCGGCGCCGCGTTCGTCGTGTCGCGCCGAGACAGCCTGGAAACCGCGCGCGGCAACGCCGGCAGCTGGTCGCTGGACCTGGCGGACATCTATCAGCACACCCTGGCCCCCAATGCCGGGCCCCGCTTCACACCCGCGGCGCCCGCGCTGGCGGCGCTGGCCATGGCGCTGGAACTTTACCGGGAAGAAGGCCGCGAGGCCCGCCTGGCGCGCTATACGGCCAACATGCGCACGCTGTACGATGGCGTGATCGACCTGGGGCTGACGCCCTACCTGCCGCCCCAGTTGCAGGGGCCTATCGTGGTCAACGTCCACGCGCCGGATGCCCCAACCTGGCACCTGCAGCTGTTCGTGGACGCGCTCAAGCAGCGCGGCTACGTGCTCAGCAACTTCACCAACACCGAAGCACCCACGTTCCGGGTCGGCTGCATCGGCGCCTTCGGCGCGGACCAGATGCGGCAGGCAGTCGACGCCATGGGCGCCGCGCTGCGCGACATCGGAATCACACGGGAACGCGCCGGATTGTCTCGGTTCATTCCCCAACCCCTCACCGCTTAAGGAATACCTCCATGCGTATGCTCCACACCATGCTGCGAGTCGGCAACCTCGACAAGTCCATCGACTTCTACACCAACGTGCTCGGCATGCGCGTGCTGCGCCGCAACGACTACCCCGAAGGCAAGTTCACGCTGGCCTTCGTCGGCTACCAGGACGAATCCGAAGGCGCGGTCATCGAGCTGACCCACAATTGGGACACCGACAAGTACGACCTGGGCAACGGCTACGGCCACATCGCCCTGGAAGTCGACAACGCCTATGAAGCCTGTGACAAGGTCAAGGAACGCGGCGGCAAGGTCACGCGCGAGGCCGGCCCGATGAAGCACGGCAAGACCGTGATCGCCTTCGTGGAAGACCCCGACGGCTACAAGATCGAGTTCATCCAAAAGAAAGGCCGCCAGGACTGAACGGGACTTCCGCCATGATCCATCCGATCCTGAAAATGGGCGATCCACGGCTTCTGCGCGTGGCGCCGCCCGTCGAACGCTTCGACACCCCTGAACTGCACGCCCTGATCGACGACATGTTCGAGACCATGGCGGCCGCGCAGGGCGTGGGCCTGGCGGCGCCGCAGATCGGCGTGGACCTGCAGCTGGTGATCTTCGGCTTCGACCGCAACGAGCGCTATCCCGATGCGCCCCCGGTGCCGCAGACCATCCTCTGCAACCCCGTCATCACGCCGCTCTCGGACGAGATGGAAGACGGCTGGGAAGGCTGCCTGTCGGTGCCGGGCCTGCGCGGCCTGGTGCCGCGCTACCGCCGCATCCGCTACAGCGGCCGCGATCCCTACGGCCAGCTGATCGAACGCGAAGCCGAAGGCTTTCATGCGCGGGTGGTGCAGCACGAGTGCGACCACCTGATCGGCCGGCTGTATCCGTCCCGCATCCGGGACTTCTCGAAGTTCGGCTACACCGAAATCCTGTTCCCGGACATGGATCCCAACCAGGACGACTAAGCGGCGTCCTGGCCGGAATCGGCCGCGGCCGTCTTCGCGGCTTGCGGCGACAGGTCTTCCGGCGCGAAATCATCCACCTGCAGGACCCGCGCCACGACGGCCTCGGCGGCTTCAAGCTGCGCGGCCTGCGCGTCCGTGATGGCGCCCGCCCGGTGGGCCTCGCGCCAGTCGCGCACGCCGGACTGGCGCAGGCGGTCGCGGATGGGCTGCACGGCGTCGACCAGCGCGAACGCGCGGGTCAGCAGGCCCAGCGGATCTTCGCCGGGCTCGCGCTGCAGCTCGGCCGCCAGGCGCGCATGCGTGGGCGACGGTTTGAGCAGCAGCTCGGCGCATTCGCGCGTCAGCGCGTCGTTCGGCCCCTTGGCCAGCCGCAGCGGCAGGATGGCGGCGCGCAGCCCCCAGGACAGCGCCTTGACCGGGAGGTTGCGCAGCACCTGGTCCATGCTTTTCTCGATGCTTGCATACCCCTGCTCCATGCACCACCGCACGAGGGGCAGGTCGTCGTGCTTGCGGCCTTCGTCCTCCCAGCGCTTGAGCACGGCCGACAGCAGGTACAGCTCGGAAAGCATGTCGCCCAGGCGCGCCGAGATCATCTCGCGGCGCTTCAATCCGCCGCCCAGCTGCGCCAGCGCCGCGTCGGCCAGCAGCGCGAAACCCGAGGAATAGCGGCCCAGCCGCCGGTAATGCCCGGCCACCGGCCCCGACGCCGGCGCGGGCGCCATGATGCCGCCGGTCCACGCGCGGCCGATGGCGCGCAGCGCGTTCAGTCCGGTGTGACGCAGATGGCGCCAGAACACGTCGTGGAAGACCTCGATGCCGCGCTCTTCGTCGGGATTGCCCAGGGCCAGCATTTCCGGCATCAGGTAGGGGTGGGCGCGGATGGCGCCCTGCCCGAAGATGATCAGGTTGCGCGTCAGGATATTGGCGCCCTCGACCGTGATGGCGATGGGCACCGCGCGGTACAGCGATCCCAGGTAGTTGCTGGGGCCGTCGATGACGGCGCGGCCGGCGTGCACGTCCATGGCGTCGTTGACGGAAACCCGCATGCGCTCGGTGGCGTGGTACTTCATGATGCCCGACACGACCGCCGGCTTGACGCCCTGGTTGAGCGCCGCGCACGTCAGGCGCCGGGCGGCCTCCACCAGGTAGGCGTTGCCCGCCAGGCTGGCCAGCCTTTCCTGCACGCCCTCGAACTTGCCGATGGGAATGCCGAACTGCTCGCGCACCCGGGCGTACATGCCGGTGGTGTGCGCGCACATCGCGGCGGCGGCGGCCGACAGCGAAGGCAGGGAAATGCCCCGCCCCGCCGCCAGTGCGCTCATCAGCATCTGCCAGCCGTGTCCGGCGCGCTCGGCGCCGCCGATCAGCGCATCCAGCGGCACGAACACGTCCCGGCCCTTGTTGGGGCCGTTCTGGAAAACCTGCATGGCGGGCAGGTGGCGGCGGCCGATCTCGACGCCCGGCGCCTCGGTGGGCACCAGGGCCACGGAAATTCCGATGTCCTTGGGGCCGCCGAGTATGCCTTCCGGGTCCGACATCTTGAACGCCAGTCCCAGCACGGTGGCGACGGGCCCCAGCGTGATGTAGCGCTTGTGCCAGTTGAGCCGGATGCCGATGAGTTCGCGGCCGTCCACCACCTGGCGGCAGACGACGCCGGTATCCACCATGGACGCCGCGTCCGAGCCGGCTTCGGGGCTGGTCAGGCCGAAACACGGAATCTCGCGGCCGTCCGCCAGGCGAGGCAGCCAGTAGTCGCGCTGCGCGGGCGTGCCGAACTGCATCAGCAGTTCGCCCGGCCCCAGCGAGTTCGGCACCATGACGGTCACGCCGGCGGTGATGGAATACGCGGAAATGCGCCGCACGACCTCGGAATGCGCATAGGGCGAAAAACCCAGTCCGCCGTAGCGGCGCGGGATGATCATGCCGAAAAAGCGCTTTTCCTTGAGGAACGCCCAGACCTGCGGCGGCAGGTCCCGTCGGTTCCAGGCAATGTCCCATTCGTCCAGCATGGCGCACAGTTCAGCCACCGGACCATCGATGAAGCGCTGCTCGTCCGGCGTCAGCGCGGCGGCGGGCACGTTCAGCAGCTTGCGCCAGTCGGGATTGCCGGTGAACAGGTCGGCGTCCCACCAGGTGTCGCCGGCCTCGATGGCTTCGCGCTCGGTGGCGGACATGGCCGGCATCGCGTCGCGCGCCCAGCGGTACGCGGGTTCCGAAATGCGGCGCCGGCGCCAGGCGTTGAAATCCATGAATCCCCCTGTTATGGCTACAAGACGTATCAGGGCAAAGTACCAGAATTGGCGGCCCGCGGCCAAGCCGCGGCTTGCCGACTCTGCGACAATGGGCGTCGCCGCGCTGATGCGCATTCAACCGCTGTCCGGGCACGTCCGCATGCTGAACAAACTCTGGCTGGGCTTCTTCCTCACTGCCGCCGCGGCCGCGCTGTACCGCTGGCTGGCCATCGGGGATGCCGAGGTCTTCCGCCAGATGGTCGCCAGCCTGTTCGACATGGCGCGGGTCTCCGTGGACGTGATGGTGCTGCTGTTCGGCACGCTGACCTTGTGGCTCGGCTTCCTGCGCATCGCCGAAGGCGCCGGGCTCGTCGAAAGGCTGGCGCGCCTGCTGGGCCCGCTGTTTGCCCGCCTGATGCCCGACGTGCCGCGCAACCACCCTGCCATCGGCCTGATCACGCTGAACTTCGCCGCCAACGGCCTGGGCCTGGACAATGCCGCCACGCCCATCGGGCTGCGCGCGATGCGCGAGCTGCAGTCCCTGAACCCGACGCCGGAAACCGCCAGCAACGCGCAGATCCTGTTCCTGGTGCTCAACGCCTCGTCGCTGACCCTGCTGCCTGTCACGCTGTTCATGTTCCGCGCGCAGCAGGGCGCGGCCGACCCCACCCTGGTGTTCCTGCCCATCCTGCTGGCCACCAGCGCTTCCACGCTGGCGGGCTTCCTGGCGGTGGCGGCGTGCCAGCGCCTGCGCCTGGCCGACCCCGTCATCATGCTGTGGCTGGGCGGCGCGGCGCTGGCGCTGGGCGGATTCATGGCGCTGCTGGCCAGCATGTCTGCGGCCGCCATCGCGTCGCTGTCGTCGCTGCTGGGCAACCTGACCCTGTTCGGCATCCTGCTGGCGTTCCTGATCGTGGGCGCATGGAAGAAGGTGCCCGTCTACGAGGCCTTCATCGAAGGCGCGAAGGAAGGGTTCGATATCGCCAAGAGCCTGTTGCCCTATCTGGTGGCCATGCTGTGCGCCGTGGGCGTGCTGCGGGCGTCCGGCGCGCTGGACTTCCTGCTGGATGGCATCCGCTGGCTGGCGCAGCAGGCCAGCTGGGACACGCGCTTCGTGGACGCGCTGCCGACCGCGCTGGTCAAGCCGTTTTCGGGCAGCGCGGCGCGCGCGATGATGCTGGAAACCATGACGCACTTTGGGGTGGACAGCTTCCCCGCGCTGCTCGCGGCCGTCGTGCAGGGCAGCACCGAAACCACCTTCTATGTGCTGGCGGTGTACTTCGGGTCGGTGGGCATCCTGCGCGCGCGCCACGCGGTGGGCTGCGCGCTGATCGCCGACCTGGCCGGCGTGCTGGCCGCGATCGGCGTGTGCTACTGGTTCTTCGGCTGACCCGCCCGGCGGCCAACGGCCTGCCAGCCGTGCCGCCGTCCTGGGACGCCGGGCGCCCCCAGCCTCAGTCCACCAGCAGGATCTTCATCCCGTTGGTGCCGCCGCTGTCGCGGTAGAAATCGCCCTTGGTCAGGATCACCCAGTCGCCGGTCTGCACCAGGTTGCGCTTGCGCAGTTCTTCGATGGCGGCATTGCTCAGGTCGGCGGGATCGTAATCCGACGGCGCAAACGGAATCGTGTACACGCCCCGGAACATCGCCACGCGGTTCTGCGTCAGGCTGTGCGGGCTGTAGCAGTAAATCGGCACGCCCGAGCGGATGCGCGACATGATCAGCGGCGTGTGTCCGCTTTCCGTGAGCGCGATGATGGCCTTCACGCCGGGGAAATGATTGGCCGCGTACATGGCCGCCAGCGCGATGGTCTCGTCGCAGCGCGTGAAGGTCTCGCCCATGCGGTGATGGGACTTCGTCGAGGTCGGGTGCTTTTCCGCGCCCAGGCACACGCGCGCCATGGCCTGCACGGTTTCAACCGGGTACTGGCCCGATGCGCTTTCGGCCGACAGCATGACGGCGTCGGTGTAGTCCAGCACCGCGTTGGCCACGTCGGATACTTCGGCGCGGGTCGGCATGGGGCTGGAGATCATCGACTCCATCATCTGCGTCGCGGTGATGACGACCTTGTTCAAGGTGCGTGCGTGCTGGATGATGCGCTTCTGGATGCCAACCAGTTCGGCGTCGCCCACTTCCACGCCCAGGTCGCCGCGCGCCACCATCACGCCGTCGCTGGCGCGGATCAGCGCGTCCAGGGCTTCATCGTCGGCCACCGCCTCGGCGCGTTCGATCTTGGCGATGATCCAGGCCTGGCTGCCGGCTGCGGCAAGCAGCGTGCGGGCCTCGTCGATGTCGCTGCCATAGCGTGGGAACGACACGGCCACGTAGTCCAGTTCCATCTCAGCGGCAAGCTTGATGTCGACGCGGTCCTTGTCGGTGAGACTGGGCGCGGACAGGCCGCCGCCGCGGCGGTTGATGCCTTTGTTGTTGGACAGCGGCCCGCCCACGGTGACGGTGGTGTGGACTTCGTCGCCTTCGACGCGGTCCACCACCAGCACGACGCGGCCGTCATCGAGCAGCAGTTCGTCGCCCACGCGGCAGTCGGTCACGAGTTCGGGGTAGTCGATGCCCACGATGCTGGCGGTGCCGGCATCCTTGGGATGCGCGCGCGACAGCGTGAACGGCTGGCCGACCTGCAGCTGCACCAGCTTGTCGGTGAATCGCGCGATGCGGATCTTGGGGCCTTGCAGGTCGCCCATGATGGCGACGAAGCGGCCTTGCTTTGCAGCGATCTCGCGCACCAGCCGCGCGCGTTCGCGGTGGTCGTCCGCGCTGCCGTGCGAGAAGTTCAGGCGCGCCACATCCAGGCCCGCGCGGATGAGCGCTTCGATGCGTTCGGGCGATGACGTCGAGGGTCCCAGGGTGGCGACAATTTTTGTGCGGCGCAATACAGGCATGGCGGTCCACTCTCGCAAAAACAACGAAAGCGCTATGGTACGCCGGCCGCGTTCGCACGGGTATCATGGGCATCACGCCAACCTTCACCGAGCCCGCCGAATCCCGTGAAAATCGTCATCGCTCCCGACTCTTTCAAAGAAAGCGTTTCCGCGCCCGACGCCGCAGCGGCCATCGCGCGCGGCGTCAAGGCCGCCTTCCCAGGCGCGCACACGGTGTGCGTGCCGATGGCCGACGGTGGCGAAGGCACCGTCGAGGCCGTGCTGGCGGCAACCGGCGGCAAGGAGCGGCAGGTCACCGTGAACGACGCGCTGGGCCACAAGGTCGACGCCGTGTGGGGCCTGCTGGACGATGGGACGGCCGTGATCGAAATGGCCGCGGCCGCCGGCCTTGAACTGATCTCGCCGTCCAAGCGCGACCCGATGCGCGCCAGCAGCCATGGCGTGGGCGAACTGATGCTGGCGGCCATGAACGCGGGCGCCACGCGCATCATCCTGGGACTGGGGGGCTCGGCCACCAACGATGCGGGCGCCGGCATGCTGACGGCGCTGGGCGTGCGCCTGCTGGACGCGGGCGGCCACAGCCTGCCGCCGGGCGGCGGCGCGCTGGGGCAGCTTGCCAGCATCGACACGCGCGGCCTGGACCCGCGCCTGTCCGGCATCCGCATCGATATCGCGTCCGACGTGGACAATCCCTTGTGCGGCCCGCAAGGCGCCTCGCATGTGTTCGGCCCGCAAAAGGGCGCAACGCCCGAGCAGGTGCAGGCGCTGGACAAGATGCTCGCGAACTTCGCCGACGTCTGCGCCCGCCACCTTGGCGCCGACCACCGCGACGAGCCCGGCGCCGGCGCGGCGGGCGGATTGGGATTCGCCGCGAAGGCGTTTCTCAATGCCCATTTCCGGCCCGGCGTTGAAATCGTGGCCGAATTGGGCGGACTGGCGCAGGCGGTCGAGGGCGCCACGCTGGTCTTCACCGGCGAAGGCCGCATGGACGCGCAGACCCTGCGCGGCAAGACCCCCGCCGGCGTGGCCAGGATCGCGCAGCGCGCGGGCGTGCCCGTCGTGGCGCTGGCCGGCTCGCTGGGCGACGGCTACGAGGCCCTGCATACCTGCGGCATCAGCGCCGCATTCAGCCTGGCGCCGGGCCCCATCACGCTGCAGCAGGCGTTGGCGGACGCCGAGCGCCTCCTGAGCGACCGCGCCCGCGACGTCATGCAGCTCTGGATGGCGGCGCCAAAACGCATGCTGTGACTCGCGCCGCCGTCGCGGGAGCAGGCCATGCCCTGCGTCGCGGCGGG
>NZ_JBDJLJ010000051.1:0-40402 GCF_039673305.1 Achromobacter spanius | reverse complement strand
GCTCTCGGCCGGCCCCGGCCAGGCGCTGGCGCGCCTGCGCATCGGCCAGATGGACTGCCCCACCGAGGAAACGCTGATCCGCAAGAAGCTGGGCGGCCTGGACAGCGTGCATGCGCTGGACTTCAACCTGATGCAGCGCATCCTGACCGTGGTGCATGCCGAAGGCGCGCTGGATCCCATCATCGCCGCCATCAAGTCGCTGGACATGACGCCCGAGCCGCTGGCGGACGGCGCCGCGGGCGCTCCCGCCGCGCCCGCCGCCAAGCCGGTGAACTGGTGGCTGATCGGCGGCGCGGGCGTGCTGGCCGCGCTGTCGGAGTTCTCGCATTTCGCGCAGGGGCCGCTGGTCCTGACGGCCGCGCTGGCCCTGGCCGCCATTTTGGCCTGCGGTGTCAGCACTTACCGCAAGGGCTGGATCGCGGTGCGCAACGGCAACCTGAACATCAACGCCCTGATGAGCATCGCCGTCACCGGCGCGGTGCTCATCGGCCAATGGCCCGAAGCCGCCATGGTGATGTTCCTGTTCAACGTGGCCGAACTCATCGAGGCCCGCTCGCTGGACCGCGCGCGCAACGCCGTGCGCGGCCTGCTGGACCTGGCGCCCGAAACCGCCACCGTGCGCCAGGCGGACGGCACCTGGATCGAGGCGCCCGCCGCCGCGCTGCAGCCGGGCGACAGGGTGCGGGTGCGCCCCGGCGAGCGCATCGCCGCCGACGGCATCGTCGTCAGCGGCAGCTCGGCGGTGGACCAGTCCCCGATCACCGGCGAAAGCCTGCCCGTCGAAAAGGCCCAGGACGATCCCGTCTTCGCCGCCACCGTCAACACCGCCGGCTCCTTCGAATACCGCGTGACCGCCGCGGCCGGCAACACCACGCTGGCGCGCATCATCCACGCGGTGGAACAGGCGCAGGGCGCGCGCGCGCCGACCCAGCGCTTCATCGACCGCTTTTCTCGCATCTACACGCCCGCCGTGGTGGGCATCGCCCTGCTGGTCGCGGTCGTTCCCCCGCTGCTGTGGGGCCAACCCTGGTTCGACGCCATCTACCGCGCGCTGGCGCTGCTGATCATCGCCTGCCCGTGCGCGCTGGTGATCTCGACGCCCGTCAGCATCGTCAGCGGCCTGACCGCGGCCTCGCGCCGCGGCATCCTGGTCAAGGGCGGCGTGTACCTCGAAGAAGGCCGCAACCTGAAATGGCTGGCGCTCGACAAGACCGGCACGCTCACCCACGGCAAGCCGGTGCAGACCGACATCCAGGACTGGGACGCCCCTGAACATGGCCGTCATCCCGCCGCCCTGATCGCGGCCAGCCTGGCGGCCCGTTCGGACCACCCGGTGTCGCTCGCCGTCGCCAACGCCGCGCGCGAGGCCGGCAGCGCGCTGCTGGACGTGGACGCCTTCACCGCCCTGCCCGGCCGCGGGGTCAGCGCCCAGCTCGACGGCGTGACGTACCGGCTGGGCAACCGCCGCCTGATGCGCGAACTGGGCGTCTCCAGCGACAAGCTGGAAGCGCGCCTGGATGAACTGGAAAACCAGGGCAAGAGCGCCATCGCCCTGACCGACGGCAGCCGCGTGCTGGCGTTGGCCGCGGTGGCGGATACGGTCAAGCCCACCAGCGCCGAGGCCGTCGCGGACCTGCACGCGCTGGGCGTGCGCACCCTGATGCTGACGGGCGACAACACGCCCACCGCGCAGGCCATCGCGCGCCAGGTCGGCATCGACGAGGCCCGCGGCGACCAGCTGCCGGAAGACAAGCTGGCCGCCATCGAAAGCAAGCTCGCCCCCGACGCCCGCGTGGGCATGGTGGGCGACGGCATCAACGACGCGCCCGCGCTGGCGCGCGCCGACATCGGCTTTGCGATGGGCGCGGCGGGCACGGGCACCGCCATCGAGACGGCCGACGTGGCCCTCATGGATGACGACCTGCGCAAGATCGGCACGTTCCTGCGCCTGTCGCGCGCCACGCATCGCGTGCTGGTCCAGAACATTGTGCTGGCCCTGGGCATCAAGGCGGTGTTCCTGGCCCTGGCCATGACGGGCAACGCGACCCTGTGGATGGCGGTGTTCGCCGACGTGGGCGCCAGCCTGCTGGTGGTGGCCAACGGCCTGCGGCTGCTGCGGGCGGCGCCGGCAGGCCATTGAAACTGGCGGCACGCCGACGCGGGCATGGCGGGAGTTTCCCCTTATGATGGCGAAAAACAGAGCCGCCCCGTGCGCGCCGTCAAGGAGACTTCCGCTTGTCCGCAGGCTCGCATTCGCCCCACCCGGAACCCTTTCCCACCTTTGAATCATCCGATTTTTCGGGCGAGGGGTCGTTCTACTTCGACCTGGTGCGCCTGCAGGACCGCGAAGATATTCCGCGCGGTTTCCTGCACCGCCACAACTACTACCACCTGCTCTGGATGAGCGAGGCGCGCGGCACGCACATGCTGGATTTCGAGCAGCACGAAGTGCGCGACCACTCCGTTTTCTTCCTGTCGCCCGGCCAGATCCACGCCTGGACCTCGTCCGTCAAGCCGCGCGGCTATGTGCTGAACATCAGCACGGACTTCTTCGCGCACATGTTCCCGCGCGCGGACGACATCGCCAAGTTTCCCTTCTTCCATGTGGCCGGCGGTTCGCCGGTCCTTTATCTTTCGCGCGAGCAGCATGACGGCATGCTGCCGCTGCTGGGCGAAATCGAGCGCGAGACGCGCGACCGCCAGACCGGCCGCTTCGACGTGGTGCGCTCGTACCTGCTGATCCTGCTGACGCAGCTGCGCCGCCTTTATCCCGCCGATGAGCGCGAGACCGCCGCCGGCCCCGGCTATCCGCTGGCCCGGCGGTTCACAATGCTGATCGAAGACCACTACCTGGAATTCAACGCCATCCGGCAGTACGCGGATGCGCTGTGCGTCAGCGAGCGCCAGCTCAACGAGGCGGTCAAGCGCAGCGTGGGGCGCACCGCCAGCCAGCTGGTGCAGGAGCGCATCGCCCTCGAGGCCAAGCGCCTGCTCAGCAATACCGCCCTGGGCATTGCCGAGATCGCGTTCAAGCTGAACATCGAAGACCCGGCCTACTTCGCCCGCTTCTTCAAGAAGCGCACCGGCTGCACGCCCGGCGACTTCCGCAGAAAGCACTACCGCCCCATCGAATGAGGGCGGCGCCCGGCAGCGGCGCGGAAAAGTGCAACACAAGCTCCGATCTGTCCTAACGCGGCCGCCCCGGGGCTGCGTAAAGTCGGTCAAGTCCGGGAACGTACTGCCGCCCGCCGCCCCTGGTAACGGCGCCCCGACGACATAAAAAATCCAACACTGGAGACAGACATGCATACCCCACTGCCCTTCCTGCGGCGGTTGAGCGCTGGCGCGCTGCTGGCCGCCGCGTCGCTGGGCGCTGCCGCGCCCGCCCTGGCCGCCGGCTATCCCGAACGGCCCTTGCGCATCATCGTTCCCTTCGCCGCGGGCGGCGCCACCGACGTGATCGCGCGCACCGTGGCGCAGTCCATGTCCACGCGCCTGGGCCAGCCCGTGGTGGTCGAAAACAAGGCCGGCGCCAACGGCAACATCGGCGCCGTCATGGCGGCGCGGTCCGAACCCGACGGCTACACCCTGCTGATGGCGACGTCCAGCCATGCCATCAATGCGACGCTCTATCACCAACTGGACTACAGCCTGACGCGCGACTTCGCGGGGCTGTCGAACCTGGCGTCGGTGCCCTTACTGCTGGTGGTGAACCCGTCGGTGCCGGCCAGGACGCCGCAGGAACTGGCCGCCTATGCCAAGGCGAACGGCAACCGGGTGAACTACGCCTCCGGCGGCACCGGCACCGCGTCGCACCTGGCCGGCGCCCAGTTCAATTCGCTGGCGGGCGCGCAGATGACGCACGTGCCCTACAAGGGCGGCTCGCAAGCGCTCAATGACCTGATGGGCGGCCAGGTCCAGATCATGTTCGCCAATTTGCCCGAAGTGCTGTCGCAGGTGCAGGCGGGACGTCTCACGCCGATCGCGGTCACCGGCACGCAGCGCCACGCCGCCTTGCCCGACGTGCCCGCGTTTTCCGAGACGCCCTACACGGCCATGAACGCCCGTTCATGGTTCGGCCTGTTCGTTCCCGCGGCCACGCCCGCGCCCGTCGTGGAAAAGCTGTCGCTGGCCATCACGCAAGGCGTGGCGGACCCCGCCGTGCAGGACAAGCTGAAGGGCCTGGGCGCGGATCCCGTGGGCGACGGCCATGCCGCCTTCCAACAGTATGTAAACCAGGAAGTGGAACGCTGGAGCACGCTGGTGAAGCAGTCCGGCGCCACGGCCGACTAATGTGCTTTCCGCAACACCTATCAAGGATGGACCATGCTTTACGACGTACGTACCTATACCTGCCGCGCCGGCACCATCAAGAAACATCTGGCGCTCTATGCCGAGCACGGCTACGAGGTGCAGAGCCGGCATCTGGGCAAGCCGCTCGCCTACATGCAGACCGAGACGGGCAACGTCAACACCTACATGCATATCTGGGTCTATGACAGCGCCGCGGACCGCGACGCCAAGCGCCAGGCCCTGCAGAAGGATCCGGCCTGGGCGACATACCTGGCCAAGAGCGCGGACGCCGGCTATCTGATCAGCCAGGAAAACCGCCTGATGACCCCCACGGCGTTCTTCAAGCCCTGAAGCCGTCGCGCCGCCGCGCGCCGGCCGCGGGCGGCCCTGGCGGCGGCGCTATCCCGCCTGTTCTTCCTGCGGCCAGTCTCTCAGCACGGGCGCGTCCGGCGCGCCCGGTCCCACGTCGCGCAGATGGTCGTGCTGCAGCAGGGCCATGCGGTAGGCGTCGCGGTAGGCGCCGTTGGAAAAGAACTCTTCCTTCAGCAGGCCTTCGATCTGGAAACCGCAGCGCTCGTAGATGTGCACGGCGGCGGTATTGTCCTTGTCCACCACCAGGTACACCTTGTGCAGGTTCAGCACGCGGAACGCATAGCCCACCGCGATGCGGGTCGCGGCCTTGGCGTAGCCCCTGCCCTGGTAGCTGGGCGCGATGATGATCTGGAATTCGGCGCGCCGGTGGATGTAGTCGATCTCCACCAGTTCGACCAGGCCCGCGGGCTGCCCGGTGTCGTGTTCGATGATGAAGCGCCGCTCGTTCTGGTCGTGCAGGTGGCGGTCGTACAGCGCGACCAGTTCGTCGTAGGCCTCGTAGGGCTCTTCGAACCAGTAGCGCATGATGACGTCGTTATTGTTGATCTTGTGCACGAAGTGCAGGTCGCCGCGTTCTAGCGGGCGTATTTTGATATCGGATGCGACCGACATGATGACCTCGGAATGACCGCTGATGTGAGGCCATTCTATGTCAATCCGAGGGATCTTCCGCCGCATGCCGCTCTGCGCGGTCAGCTCGGCACATTGGCCAAGCGTTCCCCCCGGGTCCGCCCTTTCCCGCGCAGGGAAACGAATAGGACCGCGCGCCTACAGCGTCAACCCCGCCTTGCGCGCACGTTCGGAATAGGCCTTGACGTGCCGTTCGGTGCGACGGCCGGCCGCCGCGACGTCGCCGTCCGCGATGGCCTGGAAGATGCGCTGGTAGACGTGGATGATTTCCTTGCGGCTGTCCTCGGACGTGAAGTCCTCGACCCCCGACAAATCATGGATCAGTTCTGCCAGCGACGTCATGAACACCCGCAGCAGCTCATTGTGGCTGGCGGTGGAAACTCCGTAGATCCACTTGCGCGTCTCGGCCAGGAAACACGCCGGATCCTGGGCGGCGGGCGCCGCGATGCGTTCCAGCACGCCCTTCAACTCCGCCAGGTCTTCGTCGTTCCGGTTGGCCGCGGCCAGCATCGCGATCCGGGGTTCGAGCGATTCGCGGGCCTCCAGCAACGCCTCCAGGGGCAGCTTGCGGCCGCGCGCATAGACCCGGAAATGACGCGCGAACATTTCATCCGACGGCTGGCAGACGAACGAACCGCCGTAACGCCCCAGACGCGTCTGCACCAGGCCTTCGGCCTCCAGGATGCGCAGTCCCTCGCGGATCGCATTGCGGCTGATGCCGGTCTGCGCGACCAGGTCGCGCTCGGCCGGCAGCTGCGTGCCGGCGGGGTAGACGCCGGACAGGATCTGGTTGCGCAGCCGGGCCGCAAGCATGTCGCAGGACTTGGGGACGTCGATCAGCCCGAGCGTGTCGAAATCGCCAGATGCCATGTTGAATTCCTTATGGTTGGAATATGTATTTCTTGAACCATTGTATTGCGCCATCGCCGCCACTTCCCAGTTGCCCTTGCGCCCAGCGCGTCCCCGGCACAGACCCGATTGACTTTCATCTGGACGATTTCCATAATGATAAAACTTTAGATCAATGTAATATATAAACCATTGAACCAAGGAGGCGGCATGGACTTCCCTTTGGCTGGGCTCAAAGTGCTGGATCTTTCCAAAGTGCTGGCCGGGCCATTGTGTGCCCAGATGCTGAGCGACTTTGGCGCCGAGGTCGTCAAGGTCGAACCCATCGGCATCGGGGACGAAACGCGCCACTGGCCGCCCTATGACGCCCACGGCAACGGGGCCGTGTTCCTGTCTGCCAACCGCAACAAGCGCAGCATCGCCCTGGACCTGAAGAGCCCGCGCGGCCAGGAAGTCGCACGGCGCCTGGCCGCGGACGCCGACGTGGTCATCGAAAGCTACGCGCCCGGGGTTGCCGGCAGATTGGGGGTCGGCCGGGACGCGCTGCGCGCCCTGAACCCGCGCCTGGTCTATTGCAGTATTTCCGGTTACGGACAACAGGGCCCCTTGAGCGCCTTGCCCGGCTACGATCTCATCCTGCAGGCCTTCAGCGGCATGCTGGAGATCACGGGGGAAGAGAACGGCGGCCCGGTGCGTTCACCCATGTCGCCGATCGACCAGGCCACCGGCATGAACGCCCTGTCCGGCATTCTTGCCGGGCTGGTGCAGCGTGGCCGCACGGGACAGGGCACGGCCCTGGAAGTCTCGCTCTTTGACAGCGCGGTCGGGCTGCTCGGCTATACCCTGCAGAACTATTGGCAGTCGGGCAGGCTGCCCGGCAAATCGGGATCCGGGCACCCGTCGTTGTGCCCGTACCAGGTGTTTCACGCCCAGGACCGCGACATCCTCATCGGCATTCCGAACGACAACCTGTGGGGCCGCTTCTGCAAGGCGGCCGGCGTGCCGGAAGCCGCCAGCGACCCGCGTTTTGCCACCAACGGCGCCCGGGTGAAGCATGCCGCCGAAACGATTGAATTCGTGCAGAAGCTGGCGGCCACGCGCAGCTGCGACGACTGGCTGGAACGCCTGACCGCGGCCGGCGTGCCGGCGGCGCCGCTGAACACCCTGCAGGACCTGCTGGATCACCCCCACATGCGGGCGCGGGGCATGGTGCTGGACTTTGCCGGCCAGGCCGCAGGCCACACCATTGCGGCTCCCGTGGCCTTCGAAGACGCACGCCCGGCCTTGCGCAGCAATCCCCCGCAACTGGGGGAACACACCCGGGACATTCTTTCCGAATTGGGCTATGGCCCGGACGACATCGGCGCGCTGTTGCAGGACGGCGTGGTTCAGCACCGCAGCGCCCCAGCCTCGCAAGACGGACACAGATAGGCAGCACGGCCGCCGCGCCCCGCAGGCGCGGCAAGATCAAGGCGCACCGCCAGAGCGCGCCCCAAAACAACTACCGCAATCCGCGGAGGAGACATCATGAAGACACGCTTGCACTTGGCAAGGCTGGGCGGCGCCTGGCTGCTGGGCCTGTGCGCCATCGCTCCGGCGGCGGCACAACCCGTGAAAATCGGCCTGCTCAGCGATATGGGCGGCACCTTCAGCGCCTTGGGCGGCGCGGGCTCGTGCGCCGCCGCCAAGATGGCCGCCGAGGACTTCGGCGGCAAAGTGCTGGACCGGCCGATCGAAATCCTGTGCGCCGACCATCAGAACAAGGTGGAGATCGCCGCAAGCCTGGCGCGCAAGTGGATGGACCATGAAGGCGTCACCGCACTGGCGGACATCGCGTCCAGTGCGGCCGCGCTGGCGATCCAGCAGGCGGCCACGGAATCGAAGAAGGCGGTGGTGCTGACGTCGGCGTCCGGCACGGAATCGCTGGTCAATTCCGCGTGCTCGCCGGTGGGGGCCGTGTGGGCATGGAACACCCGTTCCCAGGCGATGAGCACGGTCCAGGGCGCCATGAAGGAAGGCGGCAAGAAGTGGTTCTTCATCACCGTCGACTACACCTTCGGCCATGCGCTGGAGCGCGACGCGTCCAAGTATGTCCTCGCCAACGGCGGCACGGTCGTGGGCAAGGTGCGGCACCCGCTGAACACCACGGACTTTTCATCCTACCTGCTGCAGGCGCAGGCCTCGGGAGCGGACGTGGTGGCGCTGGCCACCGGCGGCGCCGACCTGGTGACCGCCATCAAGCAGGCCCAGGAGTTCGGCCTGACGCGCGGCAAGCAGAAAGTGGTGTCCTTCATTACGTTCCTGACCGACATCCACGCGCTGGGCCTGCAGCGCGCCCAAGGCCTGGTGCTGACCACATCGTTCTATTGGGACCTGAACGACGAGACCCGGGCCTGGGCCAAGCGCTTTTTCGACATCCGCAAGGCCATGCCCACCATGGTGCAGGCCAGCGTCTATTCCAGCGTCGGTCACTACCTGAAGGCGGTGCAGGCGGCCGGCTCCACGGATGCCGTGACGGTGATGCAGAAGATGCGGGAAATACCGGTCAACGACGTCTTCACCCACAACGGCAAGCTGCGCGAAGACGGCGTCATGCTGCACGACATGCTGGTGGCGCAGGTCAAGACGCCGCAGGAATCCAAGGCGCCCTGGGACTACTACAAGATCCTGTCCACCTTGCCCGCCGACCAGGTCTACTGGCCCCTCTCCGAAAGCGAATGCCCGCTGGTCAAGAAATAAAGGGAGACCTGCCATGCGTATCCGCAACCTTTTGCTGGCGGGGCTCGCCATGCTGCTCCTGGGCACCGCCCAGGCCGCCGACCCGGCCGCCGATTTCCCCAACCGCCCCATCCGCCTGGTCATTTCCTTTCCTGCGGGATCAGGGTCCGACATCATTGCCCGCTACCTGGGCAAGCACGTCAGCGCGACGCTGGGGCAGCCCATCGTCGTGGAGCCCAAGGTGGGCGCCCAGGGCAGCGTCGCCGCACGCGAGGTCGCGCGGGCCAAGCCCGACGGCTACACCTTGCTGCTGGGCACCAACTCGACCCACGCGGCCAATTTCTACATGATGAAGGACATCGGCTACGACCCGGTCAAGGATTTCAGCCCGGTCACCCAGCTGACCTCGAACCCGCTCATGCTGGTCGTGCGGTCGGACCTGCCCGCCCGGGACATGCCGGAATTCCTGCAATACGCGCGGGCGCGCCCCGGCCAGTTGAACTACGGCACCGGCAATTCCGGCGGCCTGGCCGCCGCGCAGCTCCTCAAGACGCTGACCGGCATCCAGACCATGGGCATCCCCTACCCCGGCACGCCCCAGGCGGTCACCGACCTGATCGGCGGAAGGCTGGACTACATGATCACCGACGTCATGGTCACGCGCCCCTACCTGGAAAGCGGCAAGCTGCGCGCGTTGGGCGTCACCAGCCGGGAACGGCTGCCCTCCAGCCCGGACGTGGCGCCGCTTGCCGAACTGGGCGTCGAAGGCTATGAGTTCGCCTCCTGGGTGGGCTTGTTCGCGCCCGCCGGCACGCCGCCGGGCGTGGTGGCCAAGATCAACGCCGCGTTCGTGCAGGCGCTGAAGGCCCCGGACACCAGGCAGTTCTTCGACAGCATGGGCATGCTGCCCGCGCCCTGCACGCCGCAGGAATTCTCGGCCTACATCCGCGCCCAGCTCGACCTGTGGGGCAAGCTGACGCGCGATGCCGGCGTCTCCGTCCTCTAGTCCCATCCCGCTGATTCCAGGAGCCTGCCCGTGCCCCCTGCCGACAACCTGCTGTTCACTCCCTACACCTTGCGTGGCCTGACCTTCGCCAACCGCATCGTCATCTCGCCGATGAGCCAGTACTCCGCGGTCGAGGGCAAGGTGCAGCCCTGGCACCGCGAGCACACGCTGGCGCAGGCCCGAGGCGGCGCCGCGGCGTTCATGGTCGAGGCGTCGGCCGTCACGCGGGACGGGCGCGGCACATGGGGCGACCTGGGCATCTGGAACGACGACCACATCGAGGGGCTGCGCGAACTGGCCGACATCATCGCGCGCCAGGGCGCGATCCCCGCCATCCAGATCGGCCATGCGGGCCGCAAGGCCAGCACGCAACGCCCCTGGGAAGGCAACCGGCCGCTGGCCACGGCCCACGGCGACGAGCCGGCCTGGCCCACGCTGGGCGCCGATGCGATCCCGATCGCGCCGGGCATGGACCCGCCCAGGCGCCTGGACGCGGACGGACTGGCCGGAATCTGCGGCGCCTTTGCCGCGGCGGCCCGGCGCGCAGCAAAGGCCGGCTACCGCATGGTCGAAGTGCATGCCGCGCACGGATACCTGCTGCACAGCTTCCTGTCGCCCCTGTCCAACCGGCGCGAAGACGAGTACGGCGGTTCGCTGGAAAACCGCATGCGCTTTCCGCTGGCCGTGGTCCGGGCCGTGCGCGACGCGCTGCCGGCGGACTGTGTGCTGTCGGTGCGCATATCGGCGGTCGACGGCGCCAGCGGCGGCTGGACCCTGGCCGACTCGATCGAGCTGGCCCGCCGGTTCAAGGCGCTGGGCGTGGATATCGTGGACTGCTCATCCGGTGGAATCCTGGGGCCGGCCACGGCGTCCACGGACCCGCAAGCGGTCCGGCGCGGGCCGGGCTTCCAGGTTCCCTTCGCCAATGCCGTCAAGCACGAAGCGGGCATTCCCACCTTGGCGGTGGGCCTCATCGTGCAGGCCAGCCAGGCCCAGGCCATCCTGGCCGAAAACAAGGCGGACCTGATCGCCATCGGTCGCCAGGCCCTGGTCGATCCGCACTGGCCCCTGCGCGCGCGGCGCGAGCTGGGCCTGGATCCGGACTATGCTGCCTGGCCGCGGCAATATGGCTGGTGGCTGGCCCGGCGCCCGGAGACCGGGCCTCAGACGTCCAATCGGTAGACGCGCCGCGCCGTGTCCATGAACAGGGCGCGGCGCTCGTCCTCGGTCAGATCCCGGGTTGCGATCTTGAACGCGTTCCACAAGGCGTTGTAGTCGCAGGACTGCCTGTCCACCGGGAAATTGCTTTCGAACAGGCAGCGCTGCGGCCCGAAGCGCTCAAGGCAGACATCGATGTAGGGCTTCCATAGGCGCGCCAGTTCGGCCGATCCGGCAGGCCCATCGGCTTTCTCGAATCCAAAGCCGAATACCGGCATGCCCATGCCGCCAACCTTCACCACCACATTGGCGCAGCGCGCGACCTGCGCCATGCTCTGGCTCCATTCGGAAAAGGCCTGCTCGCGCCGGCCGCCGTAGGCGTCCACGCCCAACACGCCGCCAACATGGTTGAGCACGATGCAGGTGTCGGGGAACGCGCGCGCCAGCTGCACCAGATCGTCCAGCTGCGGGTGGTACATCCAGGCATCGAAGCTCAGGCCCATGCGCGCCAGTTCGGCAAAGCCGGCGCGAAAATCCGCCTGGCCCATCAGGTGGACCGGCACGGGATGCCTGATATGGCGGCCCACCGCGCCGTCCGCATGAGCGACCTGGTGGCGGATGCCGCGCAACCTGCCGCCCGAAGCCGCCTGCGCGGCCCGCAGCACATCGCCCACCGCGGCGCCCAGGCGCAGATCGGCATGCGCCACGATGCCTGCCGCGATGCGGCAGGGTCCGTAGGTTCCGCTGTCGGCGATCGCCCCCATGCCCGCCGCGAACTCCACTTCGCCCACCGGCCGCAGGGACGCCGGCCCTTGCGCCCGCCACATGGAGGCAGCCTCGACGTAGACGGTGGCCACGATGTTGTGGCCGCCCTGGATGTCTTGCAGGAAGTCGGGAAGCAGGTAGCGGTTGCCCGCTGCCGGGAAATCCCACAGGTGATGATGGGCGTCGATGATGGGCAGCTCGGGTTCCAGCGCGGCCTCGCGCCGCGTCCGGCCCAGCCAGGATTCCAGGTCGGCGGTGCTGCGCGGCTGGTTGCCGGTGTAGCCGCTGTCGGGTGTGGGATGCATGGGGGCCTCGGAGGTCAGGAGGACTGGGCGCGGGACCGGGCCGGTCCGAAATGCGCCGCCAGGTGGTCACGGTATTGCTGCAGATAGGCGCTGCGCGCCTGCGGGCTGACCCGCGCCACCGCGTAGGCGGCAAAGGGCGGCAGGACGCCCATGCCGACATACGGGAACAGGCCCTTCTGCAGCGGCAGCAAGGTGCCTTCCAGATCCGCGTAGCCGCGCGGCGCATCGTCCGAAAAGCGCTCGGCGGGACTGCCCGTGGTGATGGTCACCATGGCGTTGCGGCCCTTGAGCGCGCCCTTCTCGAAACGCCGGTCGCTGTCGTAGGCGAATCCCACCGACATGACGCGGTCTATCCAGCCTTTCAGGATGGCGGGCGGCCCGAACCACCACAGCGGAAAGTTCAGCATGACGACATCGCACCAAAGCAGCTTTTCGTGTTCGGCCGCGATCTGCGCGCAATAGCTTTGCTGCTGATGGGCAATGCGCTGTTCGCGCTGGTACTCGAAGGGCACGTCATCGACCTCGTGCTCGAAGTCGTCGACGTCGCCGACCGGCGAGAAGTCCATGCGGTACAGATCGGACACCTGCACCCGGTGGCCCAGGTCCGCCAGGGTCTGGCACGCCGCATCGCGCAGCGCGCCGCAAAAGCTGGCCGGCTCGGGGTGGGCAAATACGATAAGCACATTCATGGGCGGTTCCCTAGCGGCCGCTGAACGCGGGAGGTCGTTTCGCCAGGAAGGCCTGCACGCCCTCCTGGTGGTCCTGGCCCAGCACGGCCAGCCCCTGCGAGGTCGCTTCCAGGTCCAGGAAGGCTTCCAGCGTGGGCACCGTCATGGCCTTGAACATGCGCTTGGCCAGGCCGAAGGCCATGGTCGGCCCCCGGGCCAGGGTCAGTGCAAGATCGGCCGCGGCGGCGTCCAGCTCCGCGTCGGGAACCACCCGGCACACCAGGCCCAGCGCCTTCGCCTCGGCCGCATCCAGGGTGCAGCCGCTGAAGACAAGTTCCTTGGCCTTCATCATCCCGAGCGCCTGCGTCAGGAAGTAGACGGCGCCGCCATCGGGCGCCAGGCCCACGTTCTTGAAGACCATGGAAAAGCGCGCGGTTTCCGAGGCCACGATCATGTCGCTGGCCAGCGCCATGCTGAATCCCACGCCCGCCACGGGCCCGCGCACCGCCGCCACGACGGGCTTGTCCAGATTGGCGATGGCGGCGATTGCGCGATGCAGGCGGCGAAAGCGTTCGCGGGTGCTGAAGGCGGTGAAGCTGCCCAGGTTGTTGACGTCGCCGCTGGCGCAGAATCCGCGGCCGGCGCCCGTCAGGATGACCGCGCGCACCTCGTCGCGGAAGGCGAGATCCAGAAAAACGTCGCCCAAGCGCTGCTTTACCGGTTCGGTCAGCGCGTTGAGGCGCTCGGGACGATTCAGGCGGACCGTGGCGAGCGGCCCGTCCTCCGTCACTTGGACTTCCAGGTCAGCCGTCGTCATGGCCGCCCCCCGTCAGAAGGCCACTGATGCCGCGCCCTTGAGCGCGAGCATCTGCCGGGCCTCGTCGGGCGTGGCCACGGCCATGCCCAGGCCCTCGATGATCCCCCGCACGATCCGCACCTGCTCGGCGCTGCCCTGCGCCAGGCGGCCGGGCCCGGCCCACAGCGAATCCTCCAGGCCAACCCGCACATTGCCGCCCCCCGCCAGGGCGATGGACGCGACCTTCATCTGCGCGGCGCCCGCCCCCAGCACGGACCACTGGAACTGGTCTCCGAACAGGCGGTCGGCCGTGCGCTTCAGGTGCTGCACGTCTTCGGGGTGGGTGCCGATTCCGCCCAGGATCCCGAACACCGTCTGGATGAACAGCGGGCCCTTGACCAGGCCGCGATCCAGGAAATGGCGCAAGGTGTAGAGGTGGCTGGTGTCGTAGCACTCGAATTCGAAGCGCGTGCCGTTGGCCGTGCCCACCTGCAGGATGTGCTCGATATCCTTGAACGTATTGCGAAACACCAGTTCCCGAGAATTTTCCAGATGCTCGCGCTCCCACTCGTGCTGGAAGGTCTTGTACTTGTCCAGCAAATGGTAAAGCCCGAAATTCATGGACCCCATGTTCAGCGACGCCAGTTCGGGCTTGAACGTGGCGGTGGGCCGCAGGCGTTCTTCCACGGTCATGTAGGGACTGCCGCCCGTCGTGATGTTGACCACCGCGTCGCAGCGGCGCTTGATGTCGGCAAGGAATGGCGCGAAGGCCTCCGGCGTCTGGTCCGGCTTGCCGTTCCGGGGATTGCGCGCGTGCAGATGCAGGATCGCCGCACCTGCCTCGGCGGCGGCCACGGCGTCGTCGGCGATCTGTTCAGCCGTCACCGGCAGGTAGCGCGACATGGACGGGGTGTGGATCGCGCCCGTGACGGCGCAAGAGATGATGACTTTCCGGGTGTTTGCCATGCTTGTCTCCTGTTGTCTGTGCCGGCGCGTCAGATCACGCCGTCCGCGCGCAATTGCGCCAGTTCGGCATCGGCCAGCCCAAGCCAGTCGCCGAACACTTCATCGTTGTGCTGTCCCAGTTCGCCGCTGGGTTCGATCGGCGGCAGGTCCGAGCCCTCATAGCGCATCGGGGACCGCGGCAGCGTCACCCGGCCATAGAGCGGGTGGTCGACCTCTTGCAGGAAGCCGCGTTCATGCAGATGCGCATCCGAGGTCACCTCTTCCAGGTCGCGCACCGGCGCGCACGGCACCCGCTGCGCCTGAAGCAGCCGGACGAGCTCGGCCTTGCTCAGCGCGCGGGTGAATTCCGAGATCATCGCGTCCACGGTATCCATGTTCTGCACCCGGGCCTTCAGCGTGGAGAAGCGTTCGTCCTGCGCCAGGTCCTGCCGGTTCAGGGCGGCCAGCAGGCCGGTCCAGTGTGTCTCGCCCACGCACAGGATGGCGATGTGGCCGTCGGATGTCGGATAGACGTTGTAGGGCGATTCGGCCAACCCGCCGTGGCGGTTGCCCGTGCGCACGGGGGCTTGCCCGCCTGTGCCGTACCACAGGCCCAGGCTGGAGCTCAGCGACGCGTACACCGCTTCCAGCATGGCCACCTCGACCCGGCGGCCCAGGCCGGTGCGCTCGCGTTCGAACAGCGCCGTGAGCACCGCGCCGTACAGGTGCACGCCGCCCGAGAAGTCGCACACGGCGGGGCCGGCGCGAACCGGCGCCCGGTCGGCAAAGCCGGTCACGCTCATGATTCCCGACACCGCCTGCACCGTCAGGTCCATGGCCGGCAGGTCGCGATAGGCGCCAGACAGGCCATAGCCGGAGCCCGAGGCATAGATCAGCCGGGGATTGACCTCGCGCAGCGCGTCGTACCCCACGCCCAGCCGGTCCATCACGCCGGGGGCAAAATTCTCCAGCACGACGTCGCTGCGCGCCACCAGATCGCGCAGCAGTTCACGGCCGCGCGGCTGCTTGAGGTTGAGCGACACGAAGCGCTTGTTGGAATTGAGCATGGCGAAGGGCAACGCCGCCCCGCCCACCACGCTGCGCCGGCGCAGGTTTTCGCCGCCGGGCGGCTCGACCTTGATGACCCGGGCGCCGGCCATGGCCATCAGGAACGTGGCGTACGGGCCGTTGTAGATCTGGCCCAGGTCCACGACAGTCAAGCCATGCAAGGGAAGATCACGGCTCATGGCTAGCGCCCCTGGAAACGCGCGGGGCGCTTCTCGGCGAATGCCGCCGGCCCTTCCTTGGCGTCGACCGTCTCCTGCAGCAGGCGATTGACCAGCAGTTCAACCCGCAAGCCGGTCTGCAGATCCATGTCCCGGCTGCGCAGCGCCAGCTCCTTGGCCGCCTGCACCGCCAGGGGCGCGTTGGCGGCAATGCGCCGCGCGTAGTCCATGGCCGCATCCATCAGCTGTTCGCGCGGCACCACCTTGTTGATCAGCCCCCAACGCAACGCCGTCTGCGCGTCGATGGCGTCGCCGGTCAGCGTCAGTTCCATGGCCAGGGCATAGGGAATCTGCGACATGACGCGCTGGGTGCCGCCGTTGCCGGCCACGATTCCGCGCTTGACCTCGGCCAGGCTGAAGGTGGCGTGCTCCGCCGCCACGCGGATATCGGTGGCGAACAGCAAGGTCGTGCCGCCGCCCAGCGACAGGCCGTTGACCGCGGCGATCACGGGCTTCCAGACCTCCAGGCCGCGGTTGAGCAGCTGGTCTCGCTGGGTCAGCCACATCTGCTCCAGCGGCGTGGGCGCGGAGACGAACGTCTTGATGTCGGCGCCGGCGGTGAAGGCCCGGTCGCCGGCCCCGGTAATGATGGCCACGCGCACGGCGTTGTCGTCGCGCACCCGCTGCCACGCGGCGGACAGGGCCTGGTAGTGCTCCAGGTCCATGGCATTCATGCGTTCGGGCCGATTGATGGTGATGACGGCAATGCCGTCCTCGACAACGTAATCGATAGACATAGCGACCTCCTGGGGTTTATTTGGAACGGTTGCCCAGCAGATGGCGCGCGACCACCATGCGCTGGACTTCGGATGGGCCTTCACCGATGCGCTTGATGCGCAGCTCGCGGTACCAGCGCTCCAGCGGCATTTCGCAGGCCACGCCCATGCCGCCCAGGATCTGGATGCAGCGATCGACGACGCGCCCGGCCGTCTCGGTGGCGTATACCTTGGCGATCGACGCGTCCAGCTTGATGTCCTGGCCGCGATCGGCCTTCCAGGCGGCCTGATAGACCAGCAGGCGCGCGGCCCGCAGTTCGATTTCGGAATCGGCGATCATCCACTGCACGGCCTGCCTGTCGGCCAGCAAGGCGCCGAATGTCTGCCGCTGTTTGGCCCAGTCGATGGCGAGTTCAAGCGCGGCCTGGGCGACGCCCAGCGTGCCCGCCGCATACGGGACCCGGCCATGCACCAGCAGCCGGTCCACCAGTTCAAAGCCCTTGCCGACCTCGCCCAGCACGTCGTCCAGCGGCACCCGGTAGTCGTTGAAGTGCAGCTCGTACGGCGCATAGGCGCGGATGACCGGGATGACCTTCGTGGACACCCCGGGCCTGTCCATATTGATGATGAAGGCCGTGACGCCATCGCGCCCCTTGGACGGCCCGGTCCGGGCGAAGGCCACGCCCCAGCGCGATTCGCTGGCGGCCGTGATCCACACCTTGGTGCCGTTCAACACATAGTGATCGCCCACGCGCTCCGCGCGGGTCTGGATCGCGCGGGCCGGATCCGAGCCGCCGCTGGGCTCGCTGATGGCGAAGAACGCTTTTTCGCCCCGCTCGATGGAGGGCACGGCGTACTTGCGGATCTGTTCCGGCGTGCCGCCGAAGATGATGCTGGGCGGATCGAAGCCGAACGCGCCGCAAGCCGGTATGTAGGCCCCCATGCGGCATTTGGCCGATTCTTCGGCCACGATGCACTGGCCCAGCAGGTTCAGGCCCGCTCCGCCGTACGCCTCGGGGCTTTGCACGCACCACAGCCCGAGTTCCCGGGCCTTTTTCTGCAGCCCGGCCAATGCCTCGGGCGGCAGGGCGAACGCGTCGTGCTCCAGCCCTTCTTCCAGCGGCGCGACTTCATTGCGCATGAACCGCCGGACCGTTTCCTCCAGCATGCGGAGTTCTTCGGGCATCTCCCAACTGCCCAGTTCCGCAGCAGCCTGCACCTGCTCCATGGTGAGTCTCCTATTTGTTTTGGTCGACCTTTATAGGCCGCTGTGCGCCGTGGAAGCGCATCCCGGCCATGAAAATCATCTTATCTCAATCTTTTTAAAAAATGAACCATTGAAATCATTTAAATGGTGTGCTGAAATTTGAGCCACACAAATTCGATAACGGAGACAAAGACCATGCCCATCCGATCGCTGCTGTTCGTACCCGGCGACAGCGAGCGCAAGCTCGCCAAGGCCGTGCAAACCCATGCCGACGTCCTGATCCTGGACCTGGAGGATTCGGTCTCCGGCGAACGGGCCGACATCGCCCGGCGCATCGTGCGCGACTTCCTGGACAGCCAGCCTGCTGCCCGGCGCACGCAGCGCCTGTGGGTGCGCATCAACGCGCTTGACCACCCGGCGGCCCTGGCCGACCTGGTGGCCGTGGCGGGCGGCCACCCCGATACGATCCTGCTGCCCAAGACGCGCGGCGGCGCGGACGTCAAGCAGTTGGACCATTACCTGACCGCGCTGGAACAGCGCGACGGCGTGCCGGTGGGCGCGGTCACCATCGTGCCGGTCGCGACCGAGACCCCCGAATCCGTGCTGGCCATGCACAGCTACATGGGCTGCAGCCCGCGCCTGGCGGGGTTGACCTGGGGCGCCGAAGACCTGTCGTCGGCGGTGCACGCCTCGTCGAACCGGCTGGAAGACGGATCGCTGGAACACACCTACCGCATGGCGCGCTCGGCGTGCCTGCTGGGCGCGCGCGCGGCGGGCGTCGAACCCATCGACACCCTGTGGACCGACTACAAGGACCCGGTCGGCCTTGCGAAGGATGCCGCCGCGGCGCGGCGCGCCGGGTTTTCGGGCAAGGTCGCCATCCATCCCGACCAGGTGGACGTGATCAACCAGGCCTTCACGCCCAGCGCCGAAGACATCGCCTACGCGCGGCAGGTGGTGGCCGCCTTCGAAGCCCAGGGCACGGGGACGGTCGGGCTGAACGGCAAGATGCTGGACATGCCCCATCTGAAGCAGGCCAGGCTGGTGCTGGCTCAGGCCAACGGCTGACGCCGAAGGCGCCGCCTGCCCGCGGCGGCCCGCGGGCGCCGACTCTTGGGGGGAGTCCCATGAACGACACGCACGCGGCAGCCCGCGGCGCGCAACGCGCCGCGGACGCCATCGTCCTGGAAGGCCGCGCCGTGCGGCGCGAATTCCGCGGCTTCGTGGCGGTCGACAATGTCGACCTCAGAATCCGCGAAGGCGCGATCCACGGCCTCATCGGGCCCAATGGCGCGGGCAAGACCACGGTCTTCAACCTGCTGACCAAATTCCTGGCGCCCAGCAGCGGCAGCATCCTCTTGCGCGGCCGGGACATCACGGCGCTGAGCGCGGCCGATATCGCCCAGCAGGGACTGGTGCGCTCATTCCAGATCTCCGCCATCTTCGACAGCCTCAGCGTGCGCGACAACCTGCGCGTGGCGCTGCAGCGCGGCGCCGGCCTGGCGACCCAGATGTTCGCGTCCGCCCGCCGGCTGGACGCGCTGGACGAGCGGGCGATGGCGCTGCTGGAGGACGTGGGCCTGCGCGCCTATGCCGAGGTGCGCGCCGGCACCCTGTCCTATGGCCGCAAGCGCGCCCTGGAACTGGCGGCCACCCTGGCGCTGGAACCGCGCATCATGCTGCTGGACGAGCCGATGGCGGGCATGGCGCACGAAGACATCGACGCCGTGCGGGACTTGATACGCAAGGCCGCGTCGGGGCGCACCGTGGTCATGGTGGAGCACAACCTGCCGGTGGTCGCCGCGCTGTGCGACTCCGTCACGGTCCTGGAGCGCGGCAAGGTCATCGCCGAAGGCAGCTATGCCGAGGTCAGCGAGATGCCGCGCGTGCGCGAGGCCTATATCGGAGCGGATGATGACTGACATCGCTATCGAAGTCCGCGACCTGCACGCCTGGTACGGCGAAAGCCACGTGCTGCAGGGCGTGTCGCTGAACGTGCGCCGCGGCGAAGTGGTCACCCTGCTGGGACGCAACGGCGCCGGCAAGACGACCACGCTGAAGTCCATCCTGGGCGTGCTGCGCAAGCGCACCGGCGACATCCGCATCGGCGGCCAGGATGCGACCCGCTGCGCCCTGCACCACATTTCGCGCCACGGCGTGGGATTCGTGCCGGAAGAGCGCGGCATCTTCGCCAGCCTGAGCGTGGCGGAGAACCTGACGCTGCCGCCCATCGCCCGGCCTGGCGGCATGTCGCTGGACGAGATCTATGCCCTCTTTCCGAATCTGCTCGAACGCCGCAACAGCCCCGGCACGCGGTTGTCCGGCGGCGAACAGCAGATGCTGGCCATTGCCCGCATCCTGCGCACCGGCGCCGACATCATCCTGCTGGATGAACCCACCGAGGGCCTGGCGCCCGTCATCGTGCAGCGGATCGGCAAGCTCATACACACCTTGAAGGCGCGCGGCATGACCATCCTGCTGGTGGAGCAGAATTTCCGCTTCGCGCGCAAGGTGGCCGACCGCTACTACGTCATGGAACACGGCAGCATCGCCGACGAATTCACCGGCGCGCAGATCGAAGGTCGCGACGCCCGCCTGAACGCCCTGCTCGGGCTCGCCGGAGGGCATGCATCATGATCCCCCTGATCGGAATACCCACGGTGGCGCTCTTCGGCCAACTGCTGCTGGGCCTGATAAACGGTTCGTTCTACGCGCTGCTCAGCCTGGGCCTGGCGGTCATCTTCGGCATGCTGCGCGTCATCAACATGGCGCATGGCGCGCAATACATGCTGGGCGCCTTCGCCAGCTGGCTGCTGCTCAACTACCTGGGCATCGGCTTCTGGCTGTCGCTGGTGCTGGCGCCGCTGTGCGTTGGCCTGCTGGGCATCCTGGTCGAACGCCTGCTGCTCGCCCACCTCTACCAATCGGACCATCTGTACGGGCTGCTGTTGACCTTTGGCGTGGCCCTGGTGGCCGAGGGCCTGTTCCGCTACTGGTTCGGATCCAGCGGACAGCCCTATGCGCCGCCCGAAGCGCTGGACGGCGCGGTGGATCTGGGCTTCATGATCCTGCCCATGTACCGCGGGTTCATCGTGGTGGCCTCGCTGCTGGTCTGCCTGGCGGTGTGGTGGGTCATCGAGCGCACCAAGTTCGGCGCCTACCTGCGCGCGGCCACGGAAAACCCGGTGCTGGTGCAGACCTTCGGCGTCAACGTTCCGCTGCTGATGACCCTGACCTACGGACTGGGCGCCGCCCTGGCCGCCCTGGCCGGCGTATTGGCGGCGCCCATCTACCAGGTCAGCCCGCTGATGGGCCAGAACCTGCTCATCGTCGTGTTCGCCGTCATCGTGATCGGCGGCATGGGCTCCATCGGCGCCGCCATCGCCACCGGCTACATCGTGGGCATCATCGAGGCGGTCACCAAGCTGGTGTACCCCGAAGCGGCCAACACGGTGATTTTCGTGCTCATGGTGATCGTGCTTTTCTTCAGCCCCAAAGGACTGTTCGGGAGGGAACAATGATGACGAACCTGACCCGCCCCGGCACGCCGATGCGCCTGCTGCTGCTGGCGATACTGGCCGTGCTGCTGATCGCGCCGGCGGTGGTGTACCCGGCCTTCCTTGTCAAAGTGCTGTGCTTCGCGCTGTTCGCCATCGCCTTCGATCTGCTGCTGGGCGGCGCGGGCCTGCTGTCATTCGGCCACGCCGCCTTCCTGGGGTGCGGCGCCTATGTGTCGGCCTACGCCATCAAGACCCTGGGCATGGACCCGGTGCTGGGCATTGTCGCCGGCACGTTGGCCGCGGGCGTGCTGGGGCTGTTGTTCGGCCTGGTGGCCATCCGGCGCCAAGGCATCTATTTCGCCATGATCACCCTGGCCCTGGCCCAGCTGTTCTATTTCGTGTGCGTCCAGATTCCGCAGACGGGCGGCGAGGACGGCATCCAGGGTGTGCCGCGCGGCAAGGCGCTTGGCATCCTGGACTTGAGCAACAACCTGAACACCTACTACTTCGTGCTGGCGATATTCCTGGCGGGGGCCTATGCCAGCTGGCGCATCCTTCATTCCCCCTTCGGCAACGTGCTCAAGGCCATCCGCGACAACGAGCCCAGGGCGATTTCCCTGGGGTATCGCACGGCGCGCTACAAGCTGGCGGCGTTCGTCGCGTCCGCGACCCTTGCCGGGCTGGCCGGCGCCACCAAGGCCATGGCCTTCCAGGTGGCCTCGCTGCTGGACGTGCAATGGCAAACCTCGGGAGAAGTCATCCTGATGGCCCTGATCGGCGGCATCAGCACGCTGCTCGGCCCCTTCGTCGGCGCGGCGGTGATCGTCTCGCTGGAAAGCTACCTGGCGGACCTGGACCTGCCCATCACCGTGGTCATCGGCTGCATCTTCATCGTGTGCGTGACGGTGTTCCGCTCGGGGATCGTGGGGGAAATCGAGAAGCGCCGCGCGCAGCGCCAGGAACGGATCCTGGCCGGCCGGGCCACCGAAGCGGGCGCTGGCGGGGGGTAGGTCTTTTTGCGCAAGCGGATCGGCATGGCGGCCGCATACACGGTATCCTGGGCGGCCCCGGCCCGCCGTTCTCCGAACCCGCGCCCGCAGTCCGCCCCAACAGGAACCGATCATGCACATTCTGGTTGCTGGCTTCCAGCACGAAACCAACACCTTCGCGCCGTCCAAGGCCGGGTACGACAACTTCGTGCGCGGCGAAGGCTTTCCCGCCATGGTGCGCGGCGCTGACATGCTGGCGCTGCGCGAAGTGAACATCCCCGCGGGCGGCTTCATCAACGCCGTGATGGCGGAAGGCCATACGGTGAAGACCGTGATCTGGGCGGGCGCGAGCCCCTCTGCCCATGTCACGCAAGACGCCTACGAACGCATCGCCGGCGAGATCCTGGACGCGGTCCGGGCCGGCGGCTTTGACGCCGTCTACCTGGACCTGCACGGCGCGATGGTCACCGAACACCTGGACGACGGCGAAGGCGAACTGCTGGCCCGCGTGCGCGAGATCACCGGTCCGGACGTGCCGGTCGTCGCCAGCCTGGACCTGCACGCGAACGTCACCGCCCGCATGCTGCAAATGGCCGACGGCCTGGTCGCGTTCCGCACGTATCCGCACGTGGACATGGCCGACACCGGCGATGCCGCCGCCCGCCTGCTGCTTGCGCGCATCCAGGCCGGCGGACAATGGACGCGCAGCGAGCGCCGCCTGCCCTTCCTGATACCCATCAACGGCATGTGCACGATGCTCCAGCCCTCGCAGGGCGTGTACGAATTGCTGGCGAAGCTGGAGCAAACGCCGGGCATCGCGTCCATCTCGTTCGCGCCAGGTTTCCCGGCGGCGGATTTTCCGGAATGCGGACCGGTGGTGTGGGCCTACGGCACGGACGCCGCGGCGGTGGAGCAAGTATCGGAAACGCTGACGGCCCGCGTGCAGGCGCTGGAACCGGACTGGTCGCCGGACTTCCTGGCCCCAGCCGACGCCGTGCGCCGCGCGCAGGCCCTGGCGACGGACGCAAAACGCCCGGTGGTCATCGCCGACACCCAGGACAATCCCGGCGCGGGCGGCGACGCCAACACCACCGGCATGCTGCGCGCGCTGGTGCAGGCCGATGCCCAGAACGCGGCGCTGGGACTTTTCTATGATCCGGACGCGGTGCGCCAGGCGACCAGCGCGGGCGTGGGCGCCACCGTGAAGCTGAGCCTGGGCGGCCAGTCCGGCGTGGCGGGCGACACGGCCTTCGAGGGCGAATTCCTGGTCGAAATGCTGTCGCCGGGCAAGCTGCGCTTTGACGGACCCATGATGAACGGCATGGAGGTCGACCTGGGCGCCGTCGCCTGTCTGCGGATCGGCGGCGTGCGCGTGGTGGCCAGCGCCAGCAAGGCGCAGATGCTGGACCGCAACCTGTTCCGCGTGGGCGGCGTGCAGCCCGAGGAAATGGGAATCCTGGTGGTGAAGAGCTCGGTGCACTTCCGGGCCGACTTCCAGCCCATCGCGCACGAGGTGCTGGTGGCCAAGGCCCCGGGCCCGATGCAGGCCGATCCCGCCGACCTGCCCTGGACGCGCCTGGCGCCGGGGATGCGGGTGCGCCCCCTGGGACAACCCTTCGCGGCAAATTAAGCCGGCAGGCCAGCGGGCGCGCCAGTGGCGCCCCGCTTGGCGCGGCCGGCTATGCTTACTTCAGCTTGCCCTGAGGGCTGACAAAGTCTTCCAGCGTCAGCCCCTTTTCCTTGAGGATCGCTTCCAGCAGGGGCTGCAGCTTGCCCAGGCTTTCCTGAACGGTTTCGCGCACGGTGTCGACCACGACCTGGGTGCTGCGTTCGATTTCGATATTGACGGCGTCGCCCGCCTGCTTGTCCTCGAACACCGTCATGCGGCGCGTTTCGGGGATCAGCCAGACCTCGAACCAGCCCTCTGTGCGGTTCACTTCCGACACGGTCAGGCTGGCGCCGTTGATGGCGATGTAGCCCTTGGCGAACACATACTTGCGAAAGGCCTCGGGGATGCTGAAGCGCATCAGCCGATTGGTGTCGGACGACTTCACCATCAGCACTTCCGACGTGAAATCCACGTGGCCGGATAGCGGGTGGCCGCCGATCTCGGCGCCGTCCTTGGCCGCGCGCTCGACGTTGGCGCGATCGCCTTCGGCGTAGCTGCCCAGCGTGGTGATCGCCAGGCTCTGCAGCATGACGTCGAACGTGGCCTGGTTCTCGGACAGGATCTCCGTGACCGTCAGGCAGACGCCGTCGGTCGACACGCTGGCGCCGATGGCCAGGTCAACGCAGAAACCAGGGGGGAAATCCAGCGTGAAGGTGCGCAGGCCTTCGCGATCCGCGATCTTTGCGATCTTCGCGGTGCCTTGAACAATACCGGTGAACATACGGATCCTGAATGCGGGGCGGCGGGCCCCGGAAGCAAAACATCAACGTTAACCGATATTTTGCCCCCGGGCCGCCGCCCGCGCCGCGATCCGTAACGCGATCAATGGCGGATGGCGATGGTCTTCAGGGTGGTGAAGCCGTACAGCGCCTCGAAGCCCTTCTCGCGGCCGTAGCCCGACTGGCGCGAACCGCCGAACGGCAGCTCCACGCCGCCGCCCGCGCCGTAGTTATTGACGAACACCTGCCCGGCGCGCAGCTTGCGCGCAAGGCGCATCTGGCGGCCGCCGTCGCGGGTCCACACGCCGGCGACCAGGCCGTACAGCGTGCCGTTGGCGATTTCCAGCGCCTCTTCCTCGGTGTCGAACACCATGGCGGCCAGCACCGGGCCGAAGACTTCTTCCTGCGCCAGGCGGCTGTCGGGCGGCACGTCGCGGAACAGCACGGGCGGCTGGTAGAAGCCGGCTTCGGGCGTGCCTTCCTTGAGCTTGCCGCGCGCGGCGACCTTCATGCCCTGCGCTTCGGCTTCCGCCAGGAAGCCGCGCACGCGGTCCTGCTGGCGGGCGTTGATCAGGGGGCCGACGTCCAGGTCCGCGGCGGCCGGGCCGGTGACCGTGGCCGAGAACGCGTCGGACAGGCGCTTGAGCACGGTCTCGTACACCCCGCGCTGGATCAGCACGCGGCTGCCGGCCGAGCACGTCTGGCCGGCGTTCTGGATGATGGCGGCCAGCAGCACCGGCATCGCGGCGTCCAGGTCGGCGTCGTCGAACACGATCTGCGGCGACTTGCCGCCCAGCTCCAGCGTGACCGGCACGTGGTTTTCGGCGGCGGCGTGCGCCACCATCTTGCCCGTCTGCGGCGAACCGGTGAACGAGATGTGGTCGATGCCGGGATGGGCCGACAGCGCCGCGCCCGCCTCAAAGCCATAGCCCGTGACGATGTTCAGGGCGCCGGCGGGCAGGCCCACCTCGGCGGCGATCTCGGCCAGCTTCAGGAGCGACAGGCAGGCGTCCTCGGCGGGCTTGACCACGCAGGCGTTGCCCGCGGCCAGCGCCGCGCCCACGCTGCGGCCGAAGATCTGCAGCGGGTAGTTCCAGGGCACGATGTGGCCGGTCACGCCGTGCGCCTCGCGCACGGTCAGCACGGTAAAGCCCGGGGTATAGGGAATGGTCTCGCCGTGCAGCTTGTCCACCGCCCCGGCGTAGAACTCGAAATAGCGCGCCACGGCGGCGGCGTCGGCGCGGGCCTGCTTGATGGGCTTGCCGGTGTCGGCCGATTCCAGCTGCGCCAGCTCTTCCTGGCGGTCCAGCAGCGCGAAGGCAATCCGCATCAGCAGACGGCTGCGCGCGGCGGGCGCCATCTGGCCCCACTCGCCTTCGAAGGCCGCGCGGGCGGCTTGGACGGCGCGGTCCACGTCGGCTTCGTTCGAGCGGGCGATCGCCTCGAAAGGCTTGCCATCGGACGGGTTCAGGACGGGAATGGTTTCACCGGCGGCCGCGGCCACCCATTGGTTGGCGATAAAGTTCTTCTGAGTCACGATGTGCGGAGTAAAGTAGCGGCCGAACGGCCGGTTGGGGGAATTTGCAGGTCTCCAGGCGCTTGCCGGCCGGGCCGGTCGCGCCGCCGGCGCGTCGTGCGCGCGGGCGTTGTGGTTTGCTGCCAAGGTACGGGAGCCCCCCGGAACTTGTCAATTGGATTGACAGCTTTTATCCCAAGCTTCAGGATATTTTTCTGGATGGTGGGGTTATCCCTAATATTTCAGGGGCTTATGGCCCCACCGGTTTGTCATGCGCAATGACAAGCCCGTCCCCAACGACAAGGAGCGCGCCCGATGAGCAATGTGCGTGACCCGCAGCTGGAATCGCTGCTGGCAGCCGCCACCCGCCCCCGTCCGGAACTGGACGTGCTGGCCGAGGTGGCGTCCGGCCTGGGCTATGTGCGCGCCGAGCGCTTCGCCGAGCGTGTCTACGAAAGCCTGTTCTATGCGATCGCCACCGGCAAGATCGCCCCGGGCAACAAGCTGCCCACGGAGCTTGAACTGGCCGCCCTGTTCGAGGTGTCGCGCCCCGTGGTGCGGCAGGCGCTGGACCGCCTGCGCGAAGACCAGCTGGTCGACTCCATCCGCGGGTCCGGCACCTACGTGAAATCCAAGCCGGACCTGATGGGCGGCATGCCCGCGGTGGACCCCGCGCGCCGCGTCGGCCATATCCTCGAAGGCCTGGAGCTGCGCATGGTGATCGAACCGGAATGCGCCTACCTGGCCGCCCTGCGCCGCACCCCCGACGACCTGCAGGAAATGGACCGCATGCTGACCGGCTACGAAGAAGCCGACGCATCCGGCGCCATCGCGCACCACCACGACTTCGGCTTTCACCGCGCCATTGCGTCGGCCACCGGCAACCAGCGCTTCGTGCAGGTGCTCAAGTCGCTGGAGTACGACGTCAGCCACGCCGTCAATGTCATGCGCCACCTGGTCCACAGCGAACCCTGGAAGCGCACCCGCGCCGCCATCGACGAACACCGCCATATCTATCGCCTGATCCAGGATCAGGACGCCGAGGGCGCGCGCAACGTCATGCGCGCCCACATCGAGAAAGCCCGCAGCCGCATGCTCAACAGCGGTTCGGAACACTAAGCAGGAAGCCGTACTTTCATGTCTACGCAACGCCCCCAATTGAACCTGGACCAGCAGCTCGTCATCGTCACCGGCGCCAGCCGCGGCCTGGGCGCCGCCATCGCGCAGGCCTTCCTGCGCGAAGGAGCCAAGGTCGTCATCAACTACCTGAACAGCGCCGACCGTGCGCAGGCCCTGGCGGCCACCGCCCCGGACCGCGCGCTGGCCTTGCAGGCCGACGTGCGCGACCCAGCCGCCGTCGCCGCGATGGTCGCGCGGGCCAGCCAGCACTTCGGCCAGCCGGTCGGCACCATCGTCAACAACGCCCTGCCCGCCTTCCAGTTCAACGGCGACGCCCGCCCCCACGCCGACACGCTGGACTGGGCCCAGATGAACGCCCAGATCGAAGGCAGCGTGCGCGCGGCGCTCAACACCACGCAGGCCGCCCTGCCCGGCATGCGCGCCGCCGGCGGCGGCCGCATCATCAACGTGGGCACCAACCTGGTCCAGAACCCGGTGGTCCCCTATCACGACTACACGGCCGCCAAGGCCGCGCTGCTGGCCTTCACGCGCACCCTGTCCCATGAACTGGGCGCCGACGGCATCACCGTCAACATGGTGTCGGGCGGCCTGCTGCGCACCACCGACGCGTCGGCCGCCACGCCGGACGCGGTCTTCGACCTGATCGCCGCCAGCACCCCGCTGCGCGAGGTCACCACGCCCGAGCAGTTCGCCGACGCGGTGCTGTTTTTCGCCAGCCCGTGGTCGCGGGCGGTGACCGGGCAGAACCTGATTGTCGATGGCGGATTGGTGAAGGGGTGACCGGCGCATCCGGGTTGCTCCCCGGATGACGTCGATGCGTCGTGTGTTACGGTGAACCGGCGAATCCACCGCAACCCAGGAGGCAAGATGAAGACGCAGATCACTTATCGAAAGCTCGACGGCAGCGAGGGCGTGGCGCTGGTGAATGGCGGGATCTCCGATACGCGGCAAGCCAGGCAGGAACTGGCGAACTGGCTGGAACTGCCCGCGGTGAACGACCCCGTCGCGGACCGCGAGGATGTCGACGGCAGGCTGCGGCAAGGCGGGATCGAGCCGGGCTCCGTGCAGTTCAATCACATCAGCGAATAGCAGCAGTAGAAGGCCCCGACGCGTGCGTGTCGGGGTTTTTTGCGTTCGTGCTCCGGCGAGCCGGTACCGCCACCAAGGCGGCACGCCGTAAAAGGCCGCGCGGGTGCGCGGTATCATTCGGCATCCGACCTCATGGCCGCCCGCCGAACCCGCACGGACGTCGCAGCCGTTCGGCGGCATTCGCGGGGCGATGACCCGAGAGCCGCATCCATAAACGATCTAGAACAACCATGAAACTCGCCACCTGGAACGTCAATTCCCTGAACGTGCGCCTGCAGCAAGTCCTGGACTGGCTGGCCGCCAATCCCGTCGACGTGCTCTGCATCCAGGAACTCAAGCTCACCGACGACAAGTTCCCCGAGGCCGCATTCAAGGAAGCCGGCTATCACGCCGTCTGGGCCGGCCAGAAGACCTACAACGGCGTGGCCATCATCTCGCGCGTGCCCGGCACGACCATGGTGCGCAACATCCCCGGCTACGAAGACCCCCAGCAGCGCGTCCTGGCCCTGACCTTCCCCAGCCCCGAAGGGGACGTGCGCGTCGTGTGTGCGTACTGTCCGAACGGCCAATCCGTGGGCTCGGACAAGTACGCCTACAAGCTGGAATGGTTCCAGGCCATGCACAAGTGGCTGGCCGAAGAGATCAAGCAATACCCCCGCCTGGCGGTGCTGGGCGACTACAACGTCGCCCCCGCCGACGAAGACGTGCACAACCCCGAGAAATGGGAAGGCCAGGTCCTGGTGTCCGAACCCGAGCGCCAGGCCCTGCGCGATCTAATCGACCTGGGGCTGACCGACTCGTTCCGCCTGTTCGAGCAGCCCGAGAAGTCCTTCAGCTGGTGGGATTACCGCCAGTTCGCGTTCCGCCGCAACGCCGGCCTGCGCATCGACCACGTGCTGCTGTCCGCCCCGCTGGTCAAGCGCTGCGTCGCCTGCGTCATCGACAAGGAACCGCGCCGCAACGAGCAGCCCTCGGACCACGCGCCGGTCATCGCCACGCTGGAATTTGCCTGAAAAAATATCGGGGTATGACGTGTTGCGCGGACCCGGCAGTATCCTGTATATTCCTGGTCTTGCTTGATTTGGGGCGGTAGCTCAGCTGGGAGAGCGTCGCGTTCGCAATGCGAAGGTCGGGAGTTCGATCCTCCTCCGCTCCACCAAATTCCAGACGGAAAAGCCTTGGACACGAAATGTGCTCCAAGGCTTTTTTGTTTCTGCGTGTCTGATTCCATTCACCTTCGGATCGTGTTTTCGCTTGGAAGGCGCAAAATCCAATCCGGCTGCTCGCGACCCCTTGGGGCTACGTTCATGAGCGCGATGCCAAGTTAATACGCAACTGACTTCGCTTCGGATCGATCAACCCGCATCATGACCTCTCTCACCCACCGCAATATCGCCGACCGAGTGCAGCAGGTAATCCCTGCTCGCGCTGCCAGACATGGCAGCAGTACGGAAACAGAGATCCGGGCCGTCCAGGAACAAGCAGTCCAACCAGAGGACCGCGTGAAGCTGGGTTCGGTGCTGGCGTCCATCGCGCGCAAAGCCGGCGCCCTGAGCGTTGCAGAGGTCGAATCCATCAATCAGGTGCGTGACAAGGCACCAGTGGAACCGATGCAGCTGGATTGACCTCCATCACCCCTGAAACGCCACCTGGGACCGCGAGCCGCGCCCTCCGTGTCAACACTCTGGCCCAGGCCCTCAGGCCGCGCGACTTTCCCCCCTCAAACCCTCTCCTGATCCAACCTGCGCACCGCCGCGCTCAAGGTGGAAAAGTCGAATTCCTTCCGGCCTCGCGCCAGGCACCGGATCAGCACCGTCGTCGCCACCGGCACAAACGCCGCCAGCAGGAAGGATTCCAGCAGGTAGGTCGGCTTGTCGCCCGGCGCGGGGAAGAAGAACAGGCCGGCGATCAGGCCCGAGATTGTGGCGGCGGTGGCGGTGAAGCCGTCGTGCTTGCGGCTGAAGAGCCCATAGAACACCGGGAACGCGGCGGCCGAGCACAGCAGGTCGGCCAGCAGGAACAGGTACAGCACGCTGTAGCCCTGCGAGGCCACGATCATGACGGGAATCGCCATCAGCAGCACCAGCCAGCGCGCCAGGCGCTTCATGGTGACGGCCTGGGCCTCGGGCATCAGGCGGCGCAGGTCGACCGCGATGATGCTGGTCACCGCGCTGATCGCGGTGTCCGCGGTGCTCATGACCAGGGACAGGCCCAGCGGGATCAGGGCAATCACGAACCAGGCCGGCGCGTGCGGCATGATGACGCTGAACAGCGCGATCGAACTGTCGCCCGCCGGCGCCAGCGCGACAAAGGCCAGGCCGAACAGGCCCATCAGGAAAATGAACGGCGCCACCAGCGCGCCGCCCAGCAGGAAGCCGTTGCGCATGGTGCGCGCGTCGCGCGCGGCGTAGATGCGCTGCCAGTTGCCCTGGTGGAAGATGCCCGTCAGCAGGATGGCGACGAAGAACGTCAGGCCCGCCTTCACGCCCACCGGATCGGTCAGGTCGAGCAGCTGGGGGGCCTTGGCCTGCAGCGCCTCGACGGTGGGCAGGACGCCGCCGGCCGCCTGCCAGCCGACAACGCACAGGACGACCAGCAGCGGCACGATGATCATCATCTGCACCTGGTCGGTGAAAATCGACGAACGCAGTCCGCCGTAGGTGGTGTAGAGCAAGGTCGTCCCCATCACGATGGCGGCGGTTGCCCACAGCGGCACGGGCGCCAGCATGGCGACCAGCTTGGCGATGGCGGTGATCTCGGCCGACAGCGCGATGAACAGGTAGAACAGCATGATGAAGAGCGCCAGCCCGTACATGGGCCGTCCGTAGCGCGCCATCAGGAATTCGGTCAGCGTGTGGCCGTGCGGAATCAGTTCGCGCATGCGCCGTCCCAGGGGAATCATGACCAGGCGCGGCGACATCGATCCCAGCGCGTAGCCGATGACGGCCGCCAGGCCGCCCCAGGTGGCCGCCTGCGCGGGCGAAAACAGGATCCATGCGCCCAGCGTGGACGCCATCAGGGTCAGGATCGTGCCGAAGGATCCCTGGCTGTTGCGCGCCACGATGTAATCTTCCAGCGTGCTGCGCTTGCGGCGCGTGTAAAGCACGCTGGCCAGGGCGAAGCCGCCGGAGAACAGCAGCAGCCATATCAGGGCGGTGGATTGGGTCAGCATGAAAATCGGTCCTCCCGCGGCCGGCCGCAGGCCGCGCGCAACGCGGCGGCCCGCCGTGCCGGTGGGCCGCAAAGTGAATGAAATCCAGGGAGGTCGCGCGAGACTTGCGTTGTCCTTCCCTTCGCCGGCATTACCCGGATCAGGTTCAAAGGGTTACCGCGTCGATGCGGAATCTCAGCCCGTAAAGGGCTCCCCCAGGAATTGCCGCAAGGTTAGGAGAGCGGCGCGAGGATGTCAACGCGCGCGGCCCGCCGTCCGCGGCGCCGTTTTATGCTAAGTTCGCCCGCTTGCGGCGCCCCAGGGCGTGCCCGGCGCCGCAATCCCGAGGCAACCGACGAGCTGATCGCCATGATGCACCTGAACCTCTTCATTTTCGGCTGCGGCCACCATCGCGCGGCCTGGCGCCACCCGGATTCGGCCGCCGAGCGCCTGGGCGACATCAGCTACTACGAAGAACTGGCCCGGACGGCCGAACGCGGCAAGCTCGACGCCATCTTCTTTGCCGACGGCCAGTCGATGGACAACATTGGCGACGGGCCGCGCTGGCATCTGGAACCGCTGACCACCATGGCGGCGATCGCGCGCGCCACCACCCGCATCGGCCTGATCAGCACGGTTTCCAGCACATTCTTCACGCCCTTCCACGCGGCCCGCATGGTCGCATCGCTGGACCACATCTCGGGCGGCCGCATGGGCTGGAACGTGGTGACCTCGATGTTCGACGCCGAGGCGCGCAACCACGGCTACGAATCCATGCCGGACCACGACTGGCGCTACGCCCGCGCCGAGGAATTCGTCGACGTCGCGCTACGGCTGTTCGATTCCTGGGAAGACGACGCGCTGGCCATTGATCGCGCCGGTTTCTATGGCGTCCCCGACCGCCTGCACAAGATCCATCACCAGGGCGACCATTTCCTGGTGGACGGCCCCCTGACGGTGCCCCGCCCCCCGCAGGGCCATCCGGTGCTGTTCCAGGCCGGCGCCTCGGACCAGGGCCGCGACCTGGCCGCCCGGCGCGCCGAAGCCATCTACGCGGTGGCCTACGACCTGGCCGCGGCGCAGTCGTATTACCGCGACATCAAGCAGCGCGTGCGCGCCGCGGGCCGCGACGCCTTCGTGCCCATCATGCCGGGGCTGGTCACCTACGTGGGCTCGACCGAAGCCGAAGCGCGCGCCAAGCAGCGCGAACTGGATGAGCTGCTGCCCAGCGACGCCTCGCTGCGGCAGCTGGGCCTGTTCGTGCTGCAGGACTGCACCGGCTGGGAACTGGACGCGCCCGTGCCGCCCCTGCCCTCCTTGGCCGAGTTCACCGGCCCCAAGGGCCGCTACGCGACCATCCTGCGCATCATCGAAACCGAACAGCCCACCGTGCGCCAGCTGCTGGGCCGCCTGGCTGCCGGCGGCGGCCACTGCACGATGGTCGGCACGCCCGAGCAGATCGCGGACCGGATGGAGCAGTGGTTCAGGAACGAAGGCGCCGACGGCTTCAACCTGATGCCGCCGTCCCTGCCGGGCGGCATCGACGATTTCGTCGCGCACGTGGTTCCTGTGCTGCAGAAGCGCGGGCTGTTCCGCACGGAATACGAGCACAGCACCTTGCGTGGCCATTTGGGGTTGGAAAGGCCGCAACGCTGAACGGGTGGGCAAGACTTCATTGTTGCCATTCCAGCAATAGACCGACCCGGCAAGCCGGGTATTTGTATCGCCGCGCGGCCACTAGAATCGACCGGGCGGCGACGCGGGGTTCGGCTCAGGCGTTGCGTCCGCTACGCCCACAGTCGTATCCCTGGTTTTTTGAATGCAATCCTTCCTGGAATTTCTTGCGCACGGCCTGTTTCATTTCAGCATCTGGCAGATCGTCCTGTTCACGCTTGCGGCCACGCACATCACCATCGCCGGCACCACCCTCTACCTGCATCGCAGCCAGACCCACCGCGGGGTGGATTTCCATCCCGCCGTGGCGCACTTCTTCCGTTTCTGGCTCTGGCTGACCAGCGGCATGAAGACCCGCGAATGGGTGGCGGTGCATCGCAAGCACCACGCCAAGTGCGAACGCGAAGGCGACCCGCATTCACCCGCGGTGTACGGCGTGATGCGCGTGTTCCTGCGCGGGGCCGACCTGTACCGCGTCGAGGCGTCGATGGCGGCCACGCTGGAACGCTATGGCCGCGGCACGCCGGACGACTGGCTGGAACGCAATGTCTACACCCCCCACAGCACCTGGGGCATCCTGCTCATGCTCGCCCTGGACGTGCTGGCGTTCGGCGCCCTGGGGCTGACCGTGTGGGCCGTCCAGATGGCGTGGATCCCCTTTTGGGCGGCCGGCGTCGTCAACGGGCTGGGGCACTTCGTCGGCTACCGCAATTTCTCCAGTCCGGACGCCAGCACCAACCTGTCGCCCCTGGGCCTGGTGATCGGCGGCGAAGAACTGCACAACAACCACCATGCACATGCCACCTCGGCCAAGTTCTCCAGCAAGTGGTATGAGTTCGACCTGGGCTGGATGTATATCCGCATCCTCCAGGCCCTGCGCCTGGCCAAGGTGCGCCGCGTGGCGCCCAAGCGCGTGCTGCGCGATCGCGCGCAAGCCGGCCTGCCGGCGGACCTGCGCACCCTGGAAGCGGTGCAGATCCACCGCTACGACGTGATGCGCCGTTTTGGGGCCCTGCTCAAGCAGACGGCCTTGCGCGAACTGCGCGAACGCAAGGCCCTCGAAAAACGGTCAACCCTGAAATGGCGGCGCTCGGTACTGCGCAAGTTCCTGTTGCGCCAGGACGCGCTGCTGAGCGAACCGCAACGCAGCCAGTTGCATTCCGCCCTGAGCGGGATGGAGCAGCTGCAGCGGCTGGTCGACATGCGGCAGGCGCTGGCCCGTCTGTGGGAAAGCTCGTCCGAAAGCAGCGAGCAGCTTTTGCAGCAGTTGCGCGCATGGTTGGCGCAGGCCAGCGCCAGCGGCATCAATGGGCTGTCCCGCTTTGCGGGAGATCTGGCGCGCTACGCCTGAGCGGCGTGGCGGTGGGGACTTCCGGCGCCCGGCGTGTTGCGCGCGGAGCGCCGGGATTCATCCGGCCTGCGTCGCCGGCGCGGGTTCTTTTTCGGCGCGTTGCGCCTTGGGCTGGGTCGCCGGCCTGCGCGCCCATGTGGCGATCCGGTCGTAAAGCACCACGCCTGGTTGACGCATCAGCGCGGTGACGAATCCCGCGACCGCCAGTGCGACAAGCACCCAAAGCATCCAGGAAGTCATGACGCGCTCCGCTGCGGGTGGGCTTCGCCGCATGCCGCAGCACGAATCGCGAAGTTGGAGAAACGGCACGCGCCGTTGGCGGGCGCAAGCGCCGTGGATGCAGGCAGCATCGGCCCGGAGCGGGCTACGGTGCGCTGCTGAACCAGATGAGCGGTCATAGCTTGGTCTTACGCAAAAACAGAAGCGCGTGGCCCGAGTGCCTAGCAGCTACGCGCTGAAAATTCAATAATGTAATGTACTCTACATTACGCCATTACTGCAGGTTACATTACCCCGCGTTGGAGCAAATCAGACGAACGGAACAAAAGGAGAGCCGAGGTGAGCGATTCGGCCGAATCGATGACGCGCACGCTGACGCACAAGATGACGCACAAAGGCGAGGCCCGCCGCCAGCGGCTGCTCGAAGCCGCGACGCAGTCGCTGCTGGCACACGGGTATGCGCAAACCTCGATCCAGCGGATCGTGCAGCAAGCCGGCGGCTCGGCGGCCACTGCCTATCAACTGTTCGGCAACAAGGAAGGCCTGCTGGCCGCGGTGCTGCAGCACGAATTGGACAAGATGCAGGCGACGGTGTTCCCGGACGCATTGCCCGAGCAGCCCGTCGGCCCTGCCCTGCACGACCTGGCTTTGCGGCTGCTGAACTATGCGATCCAGCCCAAGTCCGTCGCCCTGCACCGCCTGCTGGTGGCGGAATGCCACCGCCTGCCGCAACTGGCGGCATCGCTGCAGCAGGCGGTGGACAAACAGATCCACGCACCCCTGGAACAATGCCTGCGGCAGGCCTGCGACCGGGGCGAACTGAAAATCGACGACCTGCGCCAGGCCGCGCTGACGCTGGGCCACCTGATCAACGGCACCGCATTCGAGGCGCGCCTCTATGGCGGCTACTCCGGCTCTGCCCCGGCCAGCCTGGTGGCCACCTGCCGCTATGGGGTGGACATGCTGCTGCGCGCCTACGCGGCGTAGCGGTCACAGGTTCGGATATTTGCCGATGATTTCGAGCACGCCGTTGATGACGAACTGGACGCCCATGCACACCAGCAGAAAGCCCATGACGCGCGAAATCGCCTCGACGCCGCTCTTGCCGATCACCGCCACGATGCGGCCCGCCCAATGCAGGCAGACCCAGAACAGCACGCCCAGCAGCCCGAAAACGATGACGGGCGTCACGGCCACGACCCAGCGCGCGTAGTCGGGCGCGATGGCGGTATCCACCGACGACGCCCCGCTGATGATCATCGCGATCGTGCCCGGCCCCGCCGTGCCTGGCAGGGCCAGCGGCACGAATGCGATGTTGGGACTCTGGCGCTCAAGCGCGTCGGCCGCCGCCTCGGCTTCCAGCGCGCGCGGCTGGTCCGAGGGGAACAGCATGCTGAAGCCGATGGTCACCACGATGAGGCCACCCGCGATGCGCAGCCCGGGAATGGAGATGCCGAAGGTATGCATGAGCAGCGCGCCGGCGTAGTACGTCACCAGCATGATGCCGACCACGTAGAACGCCGCCTGGGTGACCTGGCGTTGCCGCTCCTTGAAGGGAATCTGCTGGCCCAGCGACAAAAGCAGCGTCATCGAGGTCAGCGGATTGGCCAGCGGCAGCATCAGCGCCAGGCCCAGGCTGACGAGTTTGGCCAGTTGAATCAGTTCATCGATCATGGAGGCTCGCTAGAGTGGGCGCGACACGCGCCCGCACAATCGGACCTCGCCGGCCAGGCGCGGCCGGCGAGGCGCGGCCGGCGAGGCGCGCAACGGCCTCTACCTTACCAAGCTTTGCGGATCATTCCCCCGGCGGCTGCCAACGGGCGGCGGCCAGCGCCAGCAAGGCTTCGTCCGTACCCGCCGCCGCAACCAGCTGCAGGCCCACCGGCAGGCCGTTCACCCAGCCCGCCGGCAGGCTGATGGCCGGCAACCCCAGCACATTCCACGGATTGGTCAGGCCCAGCAGGGTCTCGCGCACGCCGGCGCTGCCCGGACCGGCCACGCTGCGCTGCTGCAGCGCGGGCGCGGTGATGGCGACAGTGGGCAGGGCCAGGACGTCGAATTCCTGGAACAGGCGCGCAAACTCGGCCTGCAGCCGGGTTCTTTCCTTCAGGGCGCGGACGTATTCCCAGCCTTGCACCCCGCGCGACGCGCGCAGGCGTTCCAGCACTTCGGGGTCGAATTTCTCGGGCTGGCTGTCGACGCGCTCGGCGTGCACCTCGTAGGCTTCGGCACGCTGGATGGCGCCCAGCGCGCTTTGCAGCGCGCGGGCATGGCGCGTGACCTGCGGGGCATCGCGCAGCGGGCCGCCAGCCAGGCGTTGCGCCGCCGCGCGCACGCAGGCCGTGACGGCGGCATCGTCCATCGCGAACGGCGTGTTGGGCACCCAGGCCACGCGCGGCGCGTCATCGCTGCCCGCCGCCGGCGCGATGGCGCCCGCGCTCAGCGCCTGCATGAACACTTGCGCGTCTTCCACGGAATTGGCCAGCACACCGGGATCTTCCAGCGTGGGCGACAGCGGGAACACGCCTTCGGAGGCAATGCGGCCATGCGTGGGCTTGAAGCCGACCAGGCCGCACAGCGCGGACGGCACACGCACGGAGCCGCCGGTGTCGGTGCCCAGCGCGACGGGCACCATGCCCGAGGCCACGGCGGCGGCGCCGCCCGCGCTGGAGCCGCCGGTGATCTGGCTGGTCCGCCAGGGATTGCGCGAGGCGCCCTGCACGCTGCGGTCGCCGGTGGGACCGTAGGCGAATTCGTGGGTCAGCGTCTTGCCCACGACGATGGCGCCGGCCTCGCGCAGCAGCGCGACGCAGCGCGCGTCCGCCGCCGGACGGTGGCCCAGGAAATGGGCCGCGCCCATCGTGGTGGGCATGTCGGCCGTATCGACGTTGTCCTTGATGGCGACCGGAATGCCGTGCAAAGGCCCGCGGGTCCTGCCCTGCGCCCGTTCGGCGTCGCGTTCGCGGGCCGCGGCCAGCGCGGCGTCGATGTCCACGTGGACGAAGGCGTTCAGCTGCGGATTGAGCCGTTCGATCGCGGCCCCCGCGTGGCGCACCAGGTCCTGCGCGGTAAGCCCGCCTTCGGCCATGGCGTGCTGCAATTCGCCCAGGGTGCGGCCCCGGAAGAAGCCGGGCTCGACAGCCAGCGAAGGAACGGAAATACTGCGGTCGGTCATTTGGCGGCTCCAGGTTGCAGCGTCGGGCGGGCGGGCATGCGGGGCCCGACGCCGGGACGCACCTGAAGCATAGCGAACATGCCGACCGCGGTGGCGACCGACGCGGCGATGAACATCACCGAATAGCCGTGGCGGGCGGTCAGGTAGCCGGTCAGCGTGGGCGCCAGGATGGACGCGATGTTGGCGAAGAAGTGCATCAGGCCGCTGAAGGTGCCGACGCGGCTGGAGGGAGCGGTGTCGATCACCACGGCCCAATAGACCGAATTGGGCAAGGCGTTCAGCGCATTGGCCAGCGTCATGAGGGCGATCACGGCGAACACCGACTGCGCCTGCGAGACCAGCAGGAAGCACAGCGTGGTGGCCAGCAGGCAACCCGCGGCGAACCAGCTGCGGGCGATCTTCAGGCTGCCCGTGCGCTTGAACAGCAAGTCCGAAATGCGGCCGCCCAGCAGCACCGTGAAGCAGGCGCCCACCCAGGGGATCATGCCCATGTACCAGAGCGAGGACAGGCTGTAGCCGAAGTTGTCCTGCAGGTACTTGGGCGTCCAGGTCAGCAGCAGGAAGTTCACGTACATGAACGAGAAATAGCCCAGCGTGTTCAGCACCAGCGTCTTGCTGCGGAAAAAGCTCCACCAGGGCAGCGCCGGCGCGTCGGGGGCCTCGGCGGCGACGGCCGACTGCACGCGCGACGCCTGGATCTCCGCCAGTTCCTGCGGCGAAACGCGGGGGTTGGTTTCGGGGCGGTCGGTGAAGATGCGCATGAAGAACACCAGCACGACCAGCCCGGCCCCGCCCAGCACGAAGAACATGGCGCGCCAGCTGTCGGTCAGCGTCAGCAGGCCCACGGCCACCGGCGCGGTCAGCAAGGCGCCCAGCGGCGTGCTCAGCAGGCCGAAGCCGACGACGAAGCCGCGTTCGCGGGTCGTGGCCCAGTTGGCGATGGTCTTGTTGATGATGGAATACGCCGGCCCTTCGGCCGCCCCGAACAGGATCCGGATGGTGGCAAAGCCGGCCAGCGCCGACCCGCCCAGGAATGCCAGGCCGAAATCGCCTGCCCAGGCGGTGGCGATCTCGAACACGGACCAGGCGATCCCGGCCACGATCCAGACCTTGCGCGGGCCGTAGCGGTCGGACAGCATGCCGCCGAACAGCGCGCCCACCATGTAGCCGTAGCCGAAGTAGCCCAGCACCGAGCCCCATTCGCCGCGGTCCAGGCCGTATTCGCCCGTGATGTGCGCGGCGGCATAGGACATGGCGCCGCGGTCGATGTAATTGATCAGCGCCAGCAGCACGACCATGGTGAAGATCCGGTACCGGAACCGGGAATTCTGGCTTTCAGTTGTCATTGCGTTTCGATCCAGTCGGTTTACCCAAACGTTTGGGTTGCGCAATGCTAAGGGGTCCGAACGCAAAAATCGACTGGGTGTAAACCCTAACCCCCGGTCTTCCGCCCTGTCGCGCCATTTCCGCGTGTATCCTCCAGCCCCATGAATAAATCGCGCCCCGTCACCCTGCAAAGCCTGGCGCGGCAGCTCGGTTTGAACGTTTCGACCGTGTCCCGGGTCCTCAACGGGTCCGAAGACGATGCGCGCGGCGCCGCGGCGCCCGACACCGTGAAACGCATCCGGGCGCTTGCCGCCGAATTGCAATATCAGACCAATCCCCACGCGGCCAGTCTGAAGACGCGCCGCAGCCGCACCATCGGCGTGCTGGTGCCCCGGCTGTCGGACATGGTGCTGGCCACCATCTACGAAGGCATCGACGAAGCCGCGGCCGAGCATGGCTACCTGACCTTCGTGTCCAACACCCAGGACGTGCCCGACAAGCAGCGCAAGCTCATCGACATGGCGCTGGCGCGGCGCGTGGATGGCCTGATCCTGGGCGACGCGCACAGCGGCCTGCCCGGCACGCCGCCCAATCCGCTGCTGGCCGAACTGGCGCGGCGCGACGTGCCTTTCGTGCTGGTCAGCCGCCACGCCGACAGCCACTGCGCCGTCACCTGCGACGACATCGAGGGCGGCCGCCTGGCCGCCGAGCATCTGCTGGCCATGGGTCACCGGCGCATCGCGGTGATGGTGGGCGAACCCTTCGCCAGCACCGGCCGCGACCGCTCCGAGGGATTTTTCAGCCATTGCGCACGGCATGGCGTGGAAATCCCGCCGCACTGGCGCATCGAAAGCCCGTTCGACACTGACGCGGGCCGCGTGGTGGGCGCGCGCCTGCTGGGCACGGCCGACCGTCCCACCGCCATCTTCGCGGTCAACGACTTTCTGGCCGTCGGCGTCATGGGCGCCGCGCGCGACCACGGCCTGGAAGCCGGCCGCGATGTCGCCATCGTGGGCTACAACGACACCCCGCTGGCGGGCGCCCTGCCCATCGGCCTGACCACGATCCACTCGCCCATGCATCAGATGGGACGGCGGGGGCTGGAATGGCTGCGGCAGAAACTCGCCGGCGGCCAGCCGCCCAGCCAGCGGCTGGCGCCGTCGCTGGTGG
>NZ_JBDJLJ010000050.1:0-40439 GCF_039673305.1 Achromobacter spanius | reverse complement strand
CCGAAACGCTGCGCGCCCAGGTCCAGCCCACCGACACCGTCTTCATCCTGGCCAGGCCCGCGGAAGGCCCCCGCATGCCGCTGGCCATCCTGCGGCTGCGGGTGGCGGACCTGCCGCGCGACTTCGTGCTGGACGACAGCACCTCCATGTCGCCGCAGGCCACCCTGTCCGGCGCCGGCAAGGTACAGGTGGAGATCCGCGTCAGCCGGTCGGGCGGCGCCGCCGCCCAGCCCGGCGATTTGAGCGGCACGCTGTCCGGCTTGGGCACCCGCGCCGAAGGCCTGGAGCTGGTGGCCGACACCGTCGTGCGCTAGGCCCGTTCGACCCGCGCCGGCAGGCCCTGGCGCACCGCGGCGCCCGACACCCAGTCGATCCAGACGTTGGCGTGTTCGCCGCGCGTGGCGTCGCCGAAGCCCAGATCGTTCAGGTTGACGCCTGCCGCCAGCGCGGGATCGTGCGGCATGGCCTTGCCGTCCACCGTGTGCGCGCGAGCGCCCAGTTCGGTATGGCCGTAGCCGTGCTCGATGCCCAGCGCGCCCGGCTGGACGCCGTCGCGCAGCAGCGCCAGCCCGGTCACCGAACCGCCCGGCGTCACGATGCGCACCTTGTCGCCGTTGCGGATGCCCAGCCGCTCGCCGTCCTGGCGGTTGATACTCACCGGGTTGTGCGGATGCACCTGGCGCAGCCGGTTCACGCCGATCGACATGGAGCTCATCAGGTTGGACTTGAACGACGTGAGCAGGAACGGCCAGTGCTGCGCCGGGTACTCCGCCCGCATATCGCGCCCGTCGGCCAGACGCGCCGGATACCAGGTGGGACAGCCGCTGTAGCGTTCGCCCGTCATCGCGTGGCGAAAACCCGCCAGTTCCTCGCTCCAGACATGCAGCGGCTTGGCGTAGGCCACGCGCGTGCGCCGCCCCTGCCCGCCATCCATCCAGGCGTCCTCCATCCTGTCGAAGCGGCCGCCGCGGCTCATCAGCATGGCGACCTGCCGCCATTCGCCCGGCTTGAGCTTCTGCTGCAGGAGCGGGGCATAGCGGTCCACGCCGGTCAGCGCCATGTCGTCATCGCTCGCTTCGGGCACGGCGCGGCCGGCCGCGAAGGCGATGTTGGCCATGCCGCGCAGGAAGAAGTCCTCGGGCGTGTCCAGCGCGTACTTGGCGCCGTCCTTGTCCGAAATGGCGTCGGCGCCGAACCCGGGCATGCCCAGGCGCTTGGCGCAGGCGATCAGAAAGGTCTCCAGGCACACGGGTTCGTTCGTGGCCGTGCGCGCCACGCGCGGTTCCACGGCCGGCCAGCGCACGGTGGACGCCTTGGCGACCACGTCGGCCCAGGGCGCCGACACGCCCCAGCTTTCGTAGGTCACCGTGTCCGGCACGATGTAGTCAGCCAGCGCGTTGGTTTCGTTGATGAAGGGATTGATCGACACCGACAGCGGCAGGACGCGCGGATCCTTCAGCTTCTCAAGCGCCACGCTCTTGAACCCGGCAATGCCGTAGACCGGGTTGCTCATGTGGTTGAACCAGACCTTGGCGCGATACGGATACCCCGCCAGCGCGGACGCCAGCATCTCGGAGCTCAGCCCCCCCGTGGCCGGGTACCAGGGCGCCGCCGCCGGATAGGCGCGCTGGCCCGCCGCCGTCTTGCGCTTGAATTCGCTGGACTTCTCGTAGGGAAAGCGGTTGCGCGACAGCGACACGCCCTTGGGCGTCGCCTTGTTGGCGAAGCCCGCGATGTTATAGCGCGGCCCCGCGCCGTAGGGCGGGAACGGCCCGGCGTCCAGGACCAGCCCGCCTTCCACGTTCAGGTTGCCCACCAGGGTGTTCAGCATGGCGATGGCGTAGGCGGTATAGAAGCCCGCGCCGCTCATGGTGCCGCCGTGCGCGTCGGCCACGGCGCGCTTGCCATGGCTGGTGAAGCGCTCGGCCAGCGACTCGATCTTCGACGCCGGCACGCCGCAAAGCCGCGCATAGTCGTCCAGCGACTTGCGGCGCGCCTCCCCGCGCAGCAGTTCCAGCGACGTGCGCACGCGCACGGGGCCGGACGCGCCCGCCATGCCCGGTACGGCGATCGCGTCGTCCACGAACAGCTCGGCGGGCGCGCCGGCCGTGTGCGCAGCCAGCGTGCCGTCCTGCAGGCGCACGACGTACACGTCCTCCCATTTCTCGTCCGCGTCGGCCGGCCGCGCCCAGCCCATGTCCGCCCCGCGCACAAAGCTGCCCAGGCGCGCATGGCCGGGCTCGGCCACCACCAGGTGCGTCGCGTTGGTCCAGGCCGCCTCGCCCGCCGCCTTCATGGCCGCGGGGCCGGGCTGCGCCAGCATGCGGGCATCGAACCGCTCGTTGTCCAGGATCCACCGGATCAGGCCCATGGCCAGCGCCAGGTCGCTGGCCGGATTGACGGGCACCCACTCATTGCCCGATCCCGCCGACAGGCTGGAAGACGCCGGCAGCACGGGCGACACGACCACATACGTGAAGCCGGATTCCTGCGGCCGCACGCGCGCTTCCGCCAGTTGGCGGGCCTGCCGCTGGAACGGGTTGCCGGCCTGCGCCGGCGCCGCGCCGATGAACAGGCCAAAGCGCGCGTTGTCCCAGTCGGGCTTGCCATGGGGCATGCCCTTCAGGTCGCCCAGGGCCGCGCCCGCGCCCACGCGGAAGCTCTGTCCGCAATACGAGCCGTGGTTGCTGAAGTTGACCGTGCCGAAGGATTGCCCGGCAAAGCGCTGGATCAGCGGGGTGCGCCCTTCATTGGACGCGTCGGTGAAGAGGAACTGGTTCACCTTGGCGCCATATTCGGGGTTCTGCGCATCCAGCGGCGTCTCGCGGTCGTGGATCGCGCGCAGGCCATCCACGTGGCCTTCGCCGAACAGGTCGCCGCCTTCGCACACTTCCTGGACCAGTTGCTCGAAAGTGATCGTTTGCCACTTGCCTTCGCCGCGCTTGCCTACCCGCTTCATGGGCTGCAGCACGCGGAAGGGGCTGTTCATCTGCTCCAGCATGGCCGAGCCGCGCGCGCACGACGTGGCGCGGCCTTCCAGGCCATTGTCGCCGCCCAGTTGCGCATAGACCTCGCGCACCGGCGTGTCCATGGCGGCGGGCCGCGTGGTCGCCAGCGGGTGATAGGGATTGCCGGCCACCCGCAGAATGCGGTTTTCCTTCGTGTCCACGCGCAGCCGCACGCCGCATTGCGTCCAGCAGCCCAGGCAGCTGGACGGACTGACGGTCTGGCCCGGCTGCGCACTGAGCACGCCGGTCAGCGGGTCGATGCGGAATTCCGGCGTCAGCGAGTTGCCGCGCACGACATGCGCGGTGGGAACGCCGGCGGTGCCCTGCGCCAGGCCCTTGACGGCCTTGGTCACGGTGTCGCCATAGCCCGCCGCGAACGCCGCCATGCCGCCGGCCACCAGGCCGCCGCGCACCATCAGCTTGCGCCGGGCCTCGTCGCGGGGCTCGTCCGGGCCATCATCCGCCGGGCGGCGCTTGTCGTCTTCGTGTTGCTTGTCCATTGCTTTCTTTTCCATGTTCTTTCGTCTTGCGGCCGGCTCAGGCGCGGCCGGCCCAGGCCGCCACGCTGCGCGCGCGGGCCGGGAACCATTCCAGAGCCCAGGTCACGGCGGTGACCAGCGCCACGCACAGGCCCAGCACACCCACCATGCCCAGCAGCCCGTCGCTGCCCCAGGGCATTTCGTACAGATAGAGTCCGGCGCCGTACTTGGGCACGCCCTGCACGCTCATGAAGACCACCCAGCGGAAGATCCACGCCGCGCCCAGCATGGTCAGCGCCAGCACGGCCGATGGCAGCGGCGCGGCCAGCGTGCGCCAGGGACGCTGCAGCAGCGCGATGATGCAGAAGGCCGTGATCACCGCGCCGGCCAGGCTGATGCGCCAGATCGGAAACTCGGCGAACAGCCGCAGCGCGGCATCGAACGACGCGTCCAGTCCCAGCACGCCCAGCACAGCCCAGGCGCCCGCGCCCAGCGCGATCAGCGCGACCGCGGTCACGCTCAGGCGCCGCAGCATGTCCACCGGCAACGCCCGCATCCCGCCCGGCAGCCAGCGGCCGATCAGGAACATCGCGCCCAGCGCGCCCAGCCAGGCCGTCAGCGCAAAGTTCACCGGCAGGAAAACGGTGTGCCACAGGGGCCGCGAGCGCAGCACCATCACCTCGGCGCCCGTGTAGACCAGGATGGACAGCGCGGACAGCGCCAGCGCCACGGCCACCACGCGCACCCAGCCCATCCTGCCCCACCACCATGCCGCGCAGAACAGCAGGGCCAGCGTCACGAACACGGGCAGCAGCAAGGCGCCCAGCCACATCCAGGACCAGGGCGTGAGATGCGCATAGAAATGCCAGAAGCGGCCGGGCTGGTGCAGGTCGGCCAGCAGCGACACGGGCGCCGCGATGGCGCTGACCAGCAGCACGGTCGCGGCGGCCGGCAGCAGCCGGCGCGCGGACGAATCGGCGCGCCCGAAGGCCGCGAAGGCGGCGGTCAGCGCGGTGGTGGCGCTGATGCCGATCAGGAAGAAATACTGCACGGCCCAGGGCAGCCAGGCGGCGTCGTAGACCGGCGTGAGCAATTCAGAGATTTGCATGAGAGTCCCCTTCAATGGCTCAGTGGCCGCCCGCCAGGCGCACGCCGGCCTGGCCGTCGACCTGGTGCACGAACGCATCGGGCAGGCCGATGTAATAGACGTGGGGATCGGTCTTCATCTCGGGTTTGAGCACCTTGATGTCGGCCTTGTGTTCAGCCAGCAGGCGCGAGATGGCGCTGTCGGGATCGTTCATGTCGCCGATCACGCGCGCCCCGCCCACACAGCTTTCCACGCAGGCCGGCAGCAGGCCCGCTTCCAGGCGGTGCTCGCAGAACGTGCACTTGTCCGCGGTCTGGGTCTCGTGGTTGATGAAGCGGGCGTCGTAGGGACAGGCCTGCACGCAATAGCCGCAGCCCACGCAGCGCTCGTTGTCGACCAGCACAATGCCGTCTTCCCGCTGGAAGGTGGCCTGCACCGGGCAGACCGGCACACAGGGCGGCTTGTCGCAGTGGTTGCACAGGCGCGGCAGCATGACCATGGCGCACGGCCCGCCGGCATCCGGCGTGACTTCGTACTGCAGCACGGTCGTGCGGAACTGCCCGATCGGCGGCACGTTCTCCAGCGAACAGCTCACCGTACAGGACTGGCAGCCGATGCACTTGCGCATGTCGACCACCATGCCGTAGCGCTTGCCGGGCATGCCGGGCCGGCGCGGCGGCTGCCCGTTGATGCCGGTAGCGGCTTGCGCGTGGATGGGGATGACGGTGGCGGCGGCGCCTAGCCCGAGCAGGCCTTTCAGAAAGCCGCGCTTGCCCGGGAGAGGGGTTTCCGGGGGGCTGGTTGGGGTGTGCATAGATAAACTCCGAAACATATAGCTGTTACGGAAATTAACTTATCACCCCTAGTTATATAGAGCCTTGATATCAGTCAATGGGGACAGATTAACCCTGCGCTGAGCCGGCTAGCGGTCCGCGATCGTCAGCGCCGGCTCCCAGGCCGCCAGCTTCTGATCAAACGACGCGGCCGCATGCGCCGGACTGGTGGACGGCAGCTCCACATACTGCAACGGCGCGCCCGCCAGGCCGGGCAGCACATGGCGGCGGTACATTGCGGCCGCCTTGGCGCCGTTGAAGCAGACACGGACGATGGACGGATGGCTGTCCAGGAAGGCCCGGAAGTCGTTCGGAACAAGGCTGTCGCGGCGGATGTCGGCGTCCAGGCTGCCGGGACGCTCGCAGGCCTGCAGCACATCCCAAAGCGCCACGCCGCGCGATTGCAGCGCCAGCAGGCGGCCGGCGTAGTCCAGGCCGGGATCAAATCCCAGAATGCGGGCCGCCAGCGGCCAGAACGCGTTGCGGGGGTGGGCGTAGTACTGCACCTGCCTGAGCGACGCGACACCGGGCATGGAACCCAGCACCAGCACGCGCGCCCCGGCGGACGCCACCGGGGCAAAGCCCCATACCTGTTCGTCGCGCCGGCCCGGGGCGCCATCCAAATCTGCTTCCATTCCGGGAGCATACTTCCCGGAAAAACGTCGGCGCCCTGCCCCCCTTGCTGATCGTCCGACTCATGGAACAGTGCTTATCGGATTTGGGGTCTACCGGAACCGGCGTTCCGCCCTTATCTTCATTCTTATGACGAACGGCCCCGAAGGGGCCGCGCAACAGGAAACCTCATCATGAAGAAGATCCTCGGTTTGCATGCCAGCCCCCGTCCCCACTGGGTGGGCGACGGCTTTCCGGTGCGCTCCATGTTCTCGTACAACGACAAGGGCAAGAACACCAGCCCCTTCCTGCTGCTGGACTACGCCGGCCCCGCCGAATTCGGGCCGGCCAGCCAGCCGCGCGGCGTGGGCCAGCATCCGCATCGCGGCTTTGAAACCGTGACCATCGTCTACAGCGGCGAAGTCGAACACCGCGATTCCACCGGCAACGGCGGCGTCATCGGTCCCGGCGACGTGCAGTGGATGACGGCGGCCTCGGGCATCCTGCACGAGGAGTTCCATTCCCATGCCTTCACCCGGACGGGCGGCAAGCTGGAAATGGTGCAGCTCTGGGTCAACCTGCCCGCCAAGGACAAGAAGGCGGCGCCGGGCTACCAGGGCATCCTCAGCGCGGACATTCCCGTGGTGGCGCTGCCCGACGACGCCGGCTCGCTGCGCGTGATTGCGGGCAGCTACGCCGGCCAGGCGGGCCCCGCGCGCACCTTCACGCCGATGGACGTCTGGGACGTGAAGCTGGCCGCGGGCAAGTCGGCGACCTTCCCCATCCCCGCCGGGCGCAACAGCATGCTGGTGATGCTACGCGGCACGGTGCTGGTCAACGGCGAATCGGTCGCACGCGACGCGCAACTGGCCCTGTTCTCGCAAGAGGGCGAAGACATCACCGTCGAGGCCAACAACGACGCGATGTTTTTGGTCCTGAGCGGCGAGCCCATCGATGAGCCCGTCGTCGGCTACGGGCCCTTCGTGATGAACTCCCAAGAGGAAATCGTGGAGGCCATCCAGGACTTCAACGCCGGGCGGTATGGGCAGATGCATTGAAGACTGCTGTCACAATAGAAAGCCGCGCGAAATGCGCGGCTTTTTTTCGTTCCAGGCGCGCGCGCGGATCGGGCGCCGCAATGCAGCGAAGCCGGAGTCTCGACGCCCCGGCATCAACGCCTTGGGTGCGGCGGCATCCCGCCTTGATTTCGGAAATCGGGCCCCGCCCTATGCAAACACCCATTAAGAAAACAGCGTCGCATGCCGTACCGACAGAAGATTGCGTTTACTCGGAAAGGATTTGGCATGGTCACAAGGAAACCCCTACGCGCGGGCTGGTTGCAGTCGGCAGTCTTCGTTTGCTGCGCGGCGAACCTGGCCAATCCCGCGAATGCCCAATCGGTCACCGGTTCCGGCGAGATTCTTCCCGGGCCGGTCCAGACGCCGAACTGGATTGTCGGCGGCGATCTGAGCGTTGGAGACAGCGTCGCCGGGACGTTGACGATCGACGCCGGCGGTTCCGTAAGCAACATGGCCGGATACATCGGATACCTGAATGGCGCCGTGGGCGAGTTGACGGTGTCAGGCCGTGACGCCGGCGGCACGTCGTCCACCTGGACAAGTTTGGACCGGGTTCTTGTCGGGGTGGAGGCTGGCAGCAGCGGCACCCTGACGATCCAGGACTGGGGGGTGGCGGAAAGCGACTCGGGCACCATCGGCAACGATAACGGCAGCGTCGGGCGCGTTTTTATTTCCGGAACGGGGGCAACGTGGAGGCTCTCCACGAGCAACGGGTTCATGATCGGCGCAGGCGGCCAGGGCACGCTGCAGATCGACAACGGCGGCGCCGTGCACAGCGGCCAGGGCATTCTCGGCTGGCTTGCCGGCAGCGATGGAACCGCCATCGTGTCGGGCGGGACAACGGTGTGGAATCCCTTCAACAATATCTATGTGGGGCTCGACGGAACGGGCGACCTGCGCGTCCTGGATGGCGCCACCGTTCGCACAGTCGGATCGAGTGCGCCCGGCGCCGCGGCAACGATCTACATCGGCCGAGGCGCGGGCGGCGTCGGCACGGTGTCCGTATCGAGCGCTACGGCCGATATCTCCACACTGTCGGCAAGCGACCGCATCGAAATCGGCTCGGAAGGCACGGGAACGTTGACCATCGACAAGGGCGGGATGGCAGTCGCCGCCAAGGATACGTGGCTTGCGGTTGCGGGCACCGCCACCGGTACGCTGAACCTGATCGGCGATGCAACCGGCCGCGGCGTGCTGGAGACCGGCTCGGTCGTCAAGGGCGCCGGCAACGCCGCTTTCAACCTGGATGGCGGCATCCTGCGCGCCAATCGTGATCAGAGCGACTTCCTGAAAGGCTTCTCCACGCAGGCGGTGGGCGCCGGCGGCGCAGGGTTCGATACCAACGGCTACGAGGTGGGCATTTCCACCGCGCTCTCAGGGACCTCCCGTTTCAACAAGCTGGGCGCCGGCACCCTGACGTTGTCGGGCAACAGCGCGGCGTTCACGGGCATCACCGATATTCAGGCCGGCACGCTGCAGGTGGATGGCGCCCTGGGCGGGCCGGTGAATGTACTTGCGGGGGCACGGCTGACCGGCACGGGACGCGTGGGCGCGTCGGTCAACCAGGGCACGATCGCGCCCGGTCCGCGCAGCGGCTTCGGCACCCTTACCATCGCCGGCGACTATGCCGCACAGGGCGGCAACCTGGAAATCCGCACCCAGCTCGGCTCGGATGACTCGCCGACCGACAAGCTGGTGATCACGGGCGACACCGCGGGCGCGACACCCGTCACGGTGACAAACATGGGAGGCGCTGGCGCGGCGACCCAGCGAGGCATCCAGATCGTGCAGGTCAATGGCGTCTCGACCGGGCAGTTCAACCTGGCCAACGGCGACTACGTCATCGAGGGACGCCCCGCCCTGGTGGCCGGCGCCTATGGCTATGTATTGCAGCAGGATGCCGCCGATGGCGGCTGGTATCTGCGCTCGTCCCTGACCGATCCCGGCACACCCCAGACCGGCGGCGAGTCGCCGGCCGCGGAACCGCCCTTGCTTTATCAGCCCGGCGTGCCGGTCTATGAAGCCTACGCCGGCACCCTGCTTCACCTGAGCCGGCTGCCCACCCTGCGCCAGCGGGTCGGCAACCGCCTCTACGATCCGGCGGACGCCGGCCGCAACGGCGCATGGAGCCGCGTGGAAGCCACCACGAGCCGGCTCGAACCGTCCTCGTCCACCACGGGCGCACGCCAGAATATCGATAGCTGGAAGGCGCAATTCGGTGTGGACCGCATCCTGGCCGGCCAGGAAGAAGGTTCCCGCCTGGTGGGCGGCTTGGCGTTTCACTACGGCAAGGCCGACACGCGTGTCTCGTCCACGTATGGCAACGGCACGATCGATACCACGGCCTATGGCCTGACGCCGACGCTGACCTGGTACGGCAGGAACGGCCTCTACATCGATACCCAGGCTCAGGCGACCTGGTTCGACAGCGACCTGGATTCACGGCTGGCGGGTGGCCTGAAGGACGGGCAAAAGGCCCACAGCTATGGCCTGGGCGTCGAAGCGGGCAAGGCACTGCCGTTGAACGAGGGACTCGCCCTGATCCCGCAGGCGCAACTGACGTATGTCGCGACCCGCTTTGACAGTTTCAACGACAAATTCGGCGCGCGTGTTGAAAGCGACAAGGGCGACAGCTTGCTGGGCCGTCTGGGTATCGCGCTGGACTACAAAAGCAATTGGCAAACGGCTGGCGTGAAGCGGGAATCCAGCGTCTATGGCGTCGTCAACGTGAAACACGAATTCCTGGATGGAACGCGTGTGCGCGTGGCCGGCGTGCCGGCGTCCAGCCGCATGGCGAGAACCTGGGGCAGCGTGGGCGCGGGCGCAAACTACGGCTGGGGCGAGCGCTATGCGATCTACGGCCAGATCGACGCCGATTCGGATTTCTCCGGCAGCTACATCGTCACCGCCACGGCGGGTTTCAGGATGACGTTTTAGGTGGAATGCGGTGGGCCTAGGCCTGTTCTTTCGAGCGCCGGCCTGTCACGGGTTTATTCCAAGGGCGCCTCGTAAGGCACTTGCACGAGTTCTCCAGACGCCAGGCGTGCAAATGCGACAGGCGGTGGCAGGTCAAGCAGCGGGATGATATCGGGGGAAAGGTTTGCGATGGTGTTCACGTCGAAAACACCATGATTCGACGAATCATCCATATAAGCCTGCGTCTCGTCTCCCGCCTGAAACGCCCAGCCGCTGTCTTCGGGGAACATCGGTTCCTCACGCACCATGTAGCCGACCGGCCGGCCTTCAACCGTAATCTTGTCAGTCGCAATGCAACCGCCTTTACCGGTAGCCAAGGGTTTAAGGTCAGACGGTGAAAGCGCAAATTTTTTCGCTGATGTGTTCATTGGCAATGGATAGGGTGCTCTGGATGAATAATCGGTCCGGCAGATGGCTGTGTTCAACAAGGCACATTCAAAACCGCCTCGCGCCAGGAACCCGCGGCGCGCGCGGGCACTCGTCGGTTTAATCGCCTTCCAACTGACTGGCAAACTGCTGGGCGACACCCTGATAGTGCTTTGCAGATCCGGTGTTGTTTTGTTGGGCGTAATGCTCACTGACCATCGTCGCGGCGCGCACGGCGACTGTGAAGCTGTCGTCGATATCCACCTGTTCGGCTTCCTTGGCAGCGCCGATCTCCTTGCCATCGAACAGGCCTGCCCGCAAGCCATCTCCGTCGTCGACAACACCGATAACCGGAACGCCCGCGCGCACTTCGCCGAAAAAGGCAGGGCCGGCCTGATTATCCTTGCGCGCCACGATCATGCCGATGCCGGTGGCGACATGGGTGACGGTGGAACAATAGCCCGTCCAGTATTTATGGCCGTTACCCAGCGAATCAGGCGCAACGAAGCGGCATTGGGTGCTTGGATCCGTGGACCACTTCAGATTGGAGCTGGCATCAGCTGCCATGGAGGAAACCGGCATCGTTCCGCAGACAAGCGCCGAACCGATGCCAAACGCGATATTGCGCGCCCTCTTCGCGTGGAATTGCACGTTCAAAACTCCTGGTTCGGTTCAGTCCTAGGCGGACGTGAGCGGGGGGGATAGGCACATCGTGGCTGGCTTTTTATCACCGAGCGCTGCGTGCGCGTATTGCCAGCCGCGCCCAACCAGTAATAAGAAGTGGATATCGTGATATTTCATTTCTGATCACCTGCCAACCTGTTACGGCGCCGTCCAAATGGCGCGCCAGACGCGCCATCAGGAACAGGCGAGATAAGCCATTACACAGGGAAGCAGGCTTGGGTTTTCCCCTAGCGACGCCACGTAACATTCAGCAGCATCAGAAACGCATTCCGCGCCCAACCGCTTGCAAGACGCGCCGTAGGCCCGTGATATGTTCGATCCCTAATTATTTCGACCGCTGTTATTGCTCGACACGCCTCGCACAACGCCGATGAACAACTCCGCCCGCATCCCCTCCTCGCTCGCCTGGCGTCTGGCATTGACGGCCGTCATCGTGCGCGTTGCCTATGCCGCGCTGGTGCAAGGCTATTCGGTGTTTGGACTACCCGAGTCCGCACAGCTGCGCGAGACGTTCAGCCAGCCGCAATTCCTGATGCCGCTGCTGGCCAGCATTGCGACGTCGGCCGTCTTCGTCGGCTTGACCGTGTGGGGCGCCATGCATCGCTGGCTGCGGCAGAAGAACACACAGGCCGTGGACGCCCCCCGCACACTCTTCGGCACCGTCATCGCCCTGCTGCTGATCCTGTTGCTGGCCGAGTCGGCCGCCACGGTTTACCTGCAATACCTGCTGATGCAGTACATCGTGGAACACGCCGGTCCGGCGGAGCAGTACATGACAATGACGCTGCTCATCAATGCCCTGGCCATAGTCCTGGAAATCCTTGGCGCGTATCTCGCCGTGCGCATCGCCACGCGGACCGTGCAGCCCGCGGGCCCCGCCGGCGGTCCCGCGTACGAACAGCGCCACGCGGCCTGGAACGCGGGGCTGATGGTCCTGGGCTGGCAATTGAGCGTATGCGTCGCCGTGGGCAGCTACCTGCAAGCGCAGGCGATCACCATGGGCTGGCTGGCATTCACGCTGGGCTACCTGGTCCTGCCCGCCCTCCTCTCGTTGCTGTGCACGTACGTTTGCCTGAGAATCCTGCCGCGCCCGATCGGCGCCGCGCGCCAGGGGCGTGCGCTCGCCCACGGCACGCTGGCCTTCTGGCTGGCGCAGGTGGTGGGGGTCGGCATGGCCTTTTTGGCTATTCGGGCCATGACATGGAGCCAGCTGATACAGGCTGCCCAGTCCGATGTGACGGCCCCAGTGACCCTGTTGGTGTATGCGGCGCTGCTGGTCCTGGGCTGCCTGGTCGGAAAGCTGGCGCTTTACACGCCGTCGAGAAAGCTCGCGTCGGCTCACTGAGCGCCATACACAAATAAATTGGCCGCGGAAAAGGCGCCCGCTTCAAACGGGGCACCCGTTGACGCTGGAAAAAACCTGGATAGCACGATATGTGGCGCGCGTTCTTCAAGATATCCCTGACGATCGGTTGGGCGCTTTGGCTCGCCGCCATGGCGTGGTTCGCGGTGGGCATGGTGCGGTACGTGCCGTCCGCCGACGCGACGCTGACGCCGATCACGCTTACCCCCGGCCAGACGGCGCACGCCGAGGTTTACCGCATCCGCGAAGCGCCGCTGTGGATGGAGGCGCGTTTTGGCGGCCCGATGGGCAGGGAACGACCCGAACTGGGCGAGTACACGACGCGCCTGGGCGCGCCGGACGCGGCCCGTTTCGTCAACCCCGGACAGCCGGTGCGCATTCGTGTGCGCGATGGCAAGGAACTGGACATCGTGGTGGCCGCGGCCCCGCGCAGCGGCACCAGCGCCACGCATTTCTACCGCAAGCTCTGGCCTGAAAGCCATGCCGATGGCGCACTGCTTGAAACCACGCCCTCCTTCCCGAAGCTGGCGAAGGGAACTTCGCATCTCACCTTCACGGTGGAAGAAGCCGGGCCGGCGCTTCAGGGCGAACGGATCGAACTGGAAATCAGCGCGCCCATCGGTCTGAAGCGCACCGCGCCCGGCTGGGACGACGTTTCCACCTTCATCTTCTGGCCCTTCTTGGCCGCGATCCTGGGCGCCTGGGCCCTGGTGTGGGCGGCGCTCACGTGGTGGTACCGCCGCCGGGTTCGGCGGGCCGCTCGCAAAGCGGTCGCCTGAGTTGTTGCAGGGAGCAGAGTAAAATGCGCCCCCCATGCGCTACTCCGACTTCGACCTACGCCTTGCCGCTCTCGGCGCCCTGCCCGTCCATCGCGGCCGGCTCGCGCGCGTCTGGCTGCAAGGGCAGGCGCTAGACACGGGCACGCGACGGCGCAGCGCCGAGCACTTCCTGCCTCTCGCGCTGCGCGACGCCGTGCCCGCCTTGACCGCGGAACTGGACGGCCTGGCCCGCGTCCGCTCCGAACACGCCGGCAACGACGGCTCGCGCTTGCTGGTCGAACTTGCCGACGGACAGATGGTGGAAAGCGTGCTGTTGCCGCGCGACGGACTCTGCGTGTCCACCCAGGTTGGCTGCGCGGTCGGCTGCCGCTTCTGCATGACCGGCAAGAGCGGCCTGATCCGCCAGGTCACAAGCATGGAGATCCTGGCCCAGGTCGTGCTGGCGCGGCGCCTGCGCCCGGTGAAGAAAGTCGTCTTCATGGGCATGGGAGAACCCGCGCACAACCTAGAGAACGTGCTCGAAGCCATCGACCTGCTTGGCACCGAAGGCAATATCGGCCACAAGAATCTCGTGTTCTCCACCGTGGGCGACCTGCGCGTGTTCGAAGCCCTGCCGCAGCAACGCATCAAGCCCGCCCTGGCGCTGTCGCTGCACACGACCAAAGCCGCATTGCGTGAACACCTGCTGCCGCGCGCCCCAAAAATCTCGCCGGAAGCACTCATTGAACTGGGCGAGAAATACGCCCGCGACACCGACTACCCTATCCAGTATCAATGGACGCTGCTCAAGGGCATCAACGACGGCGACGACGAACTCGATGCAGTCGTGCGCCTGCTCAAGGGCAAGTATGGCGTGCTCAACGTCATTCCGTTCAACAGCCTTGAAGGGGACGACTACCAGCGCCCCGATTCCGAGCGCATCCGCGAGATCGTCCGCAATCTGCAGAGCCGTGGCGTGCTGACCAAGGTACGGAATAGCGCCGGGCAGGATGTGGACGGCGGCTGTGGCCAGCTGCGCGCGCGCGCCGTGGGCGCAGAGCAGGTGGTCGAACTGCGGCGCAGGCGGACGGCAAGGACGCAAGCCGCCTAAGGCCCTCAGAAGTCGTAAAGCCGCGCGGCGTTCTCGACCAGGATCGCCTGCTTCTCTGCCTCGCTCACCCACGCGCAGAAAGCCGAGAGTTGTTCGCCATCGTCGATGGGATGCAGCGGTTCGCTGCGATCACGCGTGCGCGCCACGCCAGGCCAGGCCCCCGAATGCGGCCAGTCGGTGCCCCACAGCATGCGGTCAAGCCGCGTATCGATCAGGGCGCGTGCGATCTCGCGCGCCTCGATGGGCGGGCGACCGTCCTGCCAGACCGTGAGGCGATACGGTGCAGACAGCTTTACGTACACATTGCCCGCCGCCACCATCTCCAGCAGCGCATCGAAGCCGGGCTGGCCCGTGCCGGCCACGGCGCTCGCCAGTGCGAAATGATCAATCACGACGGGCACGGGACAATCGCGCAGCGCGGGCGCAAGCGCGGTCACCACGGGCAGCGTGGTGTAGATCTGCACGTGCCAACCCAGCTCGGCCACCTGCTCGGCCGTGCGCGCCAGCGCATCGCGCGCGATGGCCGGATCCTGCTGGCCGAACGACTGCAAGTTGACGCGGGCGCCTCTCACGCCCGCCGCATGCAGCGCACGCAGGCCGTCGCGCGAGATATCGGGCGCCAGCACCGCAACCCCCCGCGACGCATGGCCTGCCGCGTTCAGGGTAGCAAGGGCATCGGTCATGCAACGATTGTCGGTGCCTTGCGGGCTGGCCTGCACGACCACTGCGCGGTCGACCCCAAGCGCCGCGTGCAGCGCCAGCAGATCATCGGTCGACGCGAGCCCCGGCATGAACACGCGGTTTTCGGCAAGCGGATAGCGGTCGAACGGACCGAAGATATGCACGTGACAATCGCAGGCGCCAGGCGGAATCGCGCCGGTGACGGGGCTGTGACGCACGCGCAGCACGGTGCGCGGGTCGTCGGAAGAAGAGGCGGGCTGCGTACGGCTCATGGGTTGCTCGGGAGGATGAGTTCGGGAAGCGCAAGCAAGCGGCCGCGCTCAGGGGTTCTGTTTGATGCCGGCGGTCTGGATCAGCCGCACCCATTTGTCGCGATCGGCCTGGTAGTAGCGGGTGAAGGCCGCCGGGCTGTCGTCCGACAGTGCGTACCCTTGCGCCTCCAGCTTCTCGCGCACATCCGGCAAACGCAGCACGCGACGCACTTCCGCGTTCAGCGCGTTGACGACGTCGGGCGGCGTGGCGGCGGGTGCAAGCAGGCCAAGCCAGGTCGCGACCTCGTAGTCCTTGAGGCCCGCTTCCGCCGTGGTGGGCAACTGCGGCGCGAAGCTGACGCGCGCTTTGCTCGTCACGGCCAGGGCGCGCAGGCGCTGATCCTTCATATAAGGCAGGGCCGTCGAGGCGTTGGCGAACATGAACGGCAACCGGCCCGCCAGCATTTCGGTGATGCAGGCCTGTTCGCCGGCAAACGGGATGCTGTGCAACTCGATGCCCGCCGTCTGGGCGAACAGCACGGCCGCCATGTAGGGCGAGGTGCCGATGCCCCCCGAGCAGAAATCGATCTCGCCCGGCGCGGCCTTGGCCTGTGCGATGAGCTCCTGTACGGAGTTGGCGCGCAGCTTCGGCCCGGCCAGCAGCACTTGCGGCGCGCTGCCCACTAGCGCCACGCCGGTGAAATCCTTCAGAGGGTCGAACGTCGTCACGTTCTGCAGCGTGGGCGCGACCGCGACCGTCGTCTGACTGGCGAGCAGCAGCGTGTTGCCGTCGGGCCGCGCGCGTGCCACATACGCGGCCGCGATCATGGACGCGGCGCCGTTCTTGTTCTCGACCATCACGGCCCGCCCGCCCACCTGCATGTGCTGCGCCACAATGCGGGCCACGGTATCGGGCGCACCGCCCGGCGGGGCGCCGACGACGATCCGAATCGTGCCGCCCGCCGAGGTGGTGTCTGACAGCGCGGGCGCCGCCGAAGCCAGCAACGCGCTGCCGAGCAGCGGTGCGAGCAGTCTGGCCAGCAGCCTGCGTGGGTGAACGCCAGGTTTCGTTTGCATTGGTGTCTCCTCGCCATTTTTGCCGTGCGCCGCTTCAAAGCCGCGCCGGCTGTTGTGATGTGGAGCCAGTGTCCGGCATGCGGCTTGATATGGTCAAATATATATATTGAGTCATTTCATACATGAATATGTATGAATAACGAGGTTCGCATGAATAAACGCGAAATGGCGCTGTTTGAAGCCGTGGGACGCACCGGATCCGTCACATTGGCGGCCGCTGCCACCGGGATGTCGCAGCCCGCGGCGAGCGCCATGCTGAAGTCGCTGGAAGACAAGCTGGGCTTCGCCTTGTTCAGCCGCGAGAAGCGCCGGTTGGCGCTGACCGCCGAGGCTCGCATGCTGCTGCCGGAGATCGTCCATGCGCTTGCGGCGATGGACAACGCCGAACGTGTGGCGGCCAGCATGCGTGGCGGAGCGCACGCGCGGCTGGACGTGGGCGCGGTCGCTGCGGTCGGCGCGAGCATCCTGCCCGGAGCGATGGCATGGTTGCAGGCACACGAGCCTGGCGTGCGCGTCAGCGTGCGTACGGACATGACGCTAGGCGTGGCGGGACTGGCGGCCGATCAGCGCATCGACATCGGCATCGTGATCGGCTCGGCCGCGCTGCCGAATGTCGGTCAGAAGACATTGGCGCGGCTGACTCTGCAGGCCGTGATGCCGGCGGGCCACGCACTGGCAGATCGCCACCGTCTCGTCTTGGCCGACCTGGTGGACATCCCCTACATCTCGCTCAGCCGTCACTTGCAGGTGGGTGCGCTCACCGCACGGCAGTTCGAGCAGGAGCGCCTGCCGTTTCTGCCGGTGATAGAGGTGAATCAATACTCGGCCGCCTGCGCCTTTGCGGAACGCGGCCTGGGCGTGGCCATCCTCGACAGCCTGAGCGGCCTGTATGCGCGCCGTCATGGGCTGAGTGTGGTGCCCGTCGATGTGGAAGGCCGTCTCGACCTGGACATCGTATGGCCCCTGAACCGCGGCCTGGGACGCGTGGCGCGGCAGCTCGAGGCGGGGCTGGTGCAGGAACTGTCGCACACGAACGAGTAGGCGGGCATCCGGCGGGGGTTTTAGGGGATCAGACGCTTGAGTGTTCGCCGCAAGCTCCGCCTGACTGACCGTACCTGGCCGAAAGCGGTCACAATGACGGCGCCAGGCTTCGCCGACCTGCATGCGCCAAGAAGCGCTACGACATTTTCCATTCGCAACTCGGTCAGATTTCTCTGCTGCAGAGGCGACGAGGAAAGTGCTGCAAAGGTGGTGACACAAGCCTATGCCGGTCAACGACTAGGTTGGGATTGAAATAGCTGCAGAAAGCGACTGGACTGTTTTTCCCGGCAAGTGGACTGCAATATCATGAATCCCCATTCGAGGAAACCGACATGACATCGCAGGCACAACGCTTCCTGGATCATCTCGCCGCTCATGGCTGGACGGTGCTGCGGGCCACGCCCACCGCGACGCCAGCGGCCGCGCCGTTCGAAGCGTACGGCTATGGCGCTTTCCTGGCGACATTCACCGAATTGCAGAACGCGGATCAAACACGCTGGTTCCTGAGCGCAGCCGACCATGACTGCACGGCGGGTAGCGCCTTTCCTTGGCACACCCTGCGCGATATCAGCCTGGAGGCTGCGCTGGACGACGCCGGCCGGCAGGCGGTCCTGAACTTCTGGCAACAGCACACGCCGATCTACATGAGCGTTGCCGGCGAATACGAGTTCCTGGCGATAGAACGCGACTCGGGCCGCATCGTGCACGGCATCGAGCCGGAGTTCGAGGATATCCGCGTCGTCTCCCCGAATCTCGGTGCCCTCTTCGAAGGCATGATTTCGGGCCGCGCCACGGCGGCGCTTCTGGGGTGACGCCGTATGCAACAGCCCACGCAGCCCCATATGCCGCTCGATCTAAAGACGTATACCCACGACGGTATTCCTGCTCAGGAAACCTGGTTGGACTGTGCAATCGCCGACGGTGGCCAGCTGCGCATGGTGTTGCTTGCTGCCGAGCTGCAGGCGGCAGTACCGTTGCTGGCGCGAGCCCGTTCGATCGCCCAAGTATTGGCCGTGCACCGCAACGCGGCGCTGCATTTCCTCTGGCGCGCGGGGCGCGACAGCGACGACCCCGAAGATGCCCCCGCAGCGTTCCTCGAACACTTCGTGGCATCGGACTTGGTTGTGTCGACAGACGGGGGTTACGTGCTGCATCTGGCGGCGCGCGACGCTACCTGGTTCATGGACGGCTATTGGCCGTCCGTGCAGTTTTCCGTAGACGATGTGCCAATAGCGTGGGTCTGCGAATCCTGAACCAGGCTATTGCTTTCCGCCGACATCTTCCGACCCAAAGCGGTCAGCGTCCTAAGAACGCCGCCCTATCGGTTTTGCTAAGCACGTTAGACATGGAGCACGTTCAGCAGATAACGGCATTCCTCGCGTGCGAAATAGCTGACAGTCTTGTCAACGGCAAAGTCTAGTTGGTCGCCGGCTATCAGTTGTCGTGTCTCGTCTCCGTAACTCAGTTCAAGTACGCCCTTGAGCAGCCATAGGCGCTGGCGGTACGGTTTCGAATGCCATTGGGGATAGTCGACGCGGGCGCCATTGGGCAATTCAATTTCTATGAGTTCAGTGCCGGTTCTCTCATCCAGTTTTGCGATCTGCCGGCGGACGTAACCTGTGGCGGGATCCCGCCAAGTTGTTTGGTCTGCCTTATGACGGACCAAAAATGGATTAGGGGATGAAATCGGCGCCAGTAGCTCTGTCAGCGCGACCCCAAGGCCCGACGCAAGACGGCCGAGCACTGCCGCAGTTGGGCTGCTGTCCCGTCTCTCGATCTTCGAAATCATCGCCTTGCTGACGCCGGAGCGCTCGGCCAACTGGCTGAGACTCAGCCGCTGCGAAGTTCTCAACTCCGAAATGCGTTGCGCAATTACGTCTTCAACCAACATCGAGTTTCCTTTTTCTCAATCGTCTCGTATATTAGACGATTCGTATTCTATCGTGAAATTAGAGGACTTGTATGCACACCGTACATTGCACTGAAGACCGCCACGCTGCTGCCATGCTTGAGATTTTCAACCATGCAATCCTGCATTCCACCGCGTTGTACGACTACAAACCTCGCCCAGCTGAGGCGATGGCCGGTTGGTTCGAGACTAAACGCAAGAACTCCTTCCCGGTCCTTGGGGTGGAGGACGAAGCCGGGAAGTTGCTGGGCTTTGCATCCTATGGAACGTTTCGTGCGTGGCCCGCGTACAAGTACAGCGTTGAACATTCGATCTACATCCACCACGAGTGCCGCGGCCTGGGACTCGGACGCCGCCTACTCACCGAGCTGATCGAAGAAGCGCAAGCAAGGGATGTCCACACCATGGTAGGCGGGATCGACACCACGAATCAGGCGAGCATCGTGCTGCACGAACGTCTGGGCTTTGAGCCTGCTGGCGTTATCAAGGAGGTGGCCTACAAGTTCGGAAGCTGGCTCGACCTCGCGTTCTATCAAAAGGTGTTGCGCACCCCTGCGCATCCGAATGAAGAATGACGACAGACCAATGACCGCTCATGGCCGAGAACAGGCGTAGTCCGTGATCCGCACGTCGCCGGCCGACAAAGTGCGCAATTAAGACAGCGCCCGCCAAAAAAGAGACGGGCTTTGAGATAAAAATCAGCAGTCCGAAAACGCCGCTTCCCGAAACGGCGAACTTTATTCCTACCACTCAATCCCTGAGCAGCATCGAGACGCTGGCTGAATGCCTATCGCCGCTCGAGGGCCGCTGCCGCTGAGCCGGGAAGATCCGGGTCCCGGACGGTGTCGACCCAGGCCCGGCCTTGCCTAGCCATACGCCGCAGCGCCTGTGGCGGCTGGCCGTAGACCCGCAGGAAAGTCCGCCGCATCCGTTCGCTGTCGGTAAAGCCCGCCCGCCGCGCCACGCTGTCGATACTGTCTGCACCGGCCTCGAGGTGCGCGCGCGCCGCCTCCGCCCGAATGCGTTCGACCGCCTTGGCGGGCGTTTCGCCGGTTTCGGCCTTGAAGCTGCGCAGGAACTGGCGCGGGCTGACACAGGCCACGTCGGCCAGATGCTCGACGGTCAGCGCCGCGCCAAGATTGCCGCGGATGTGCTCCAGCACAGCGCGGATGCGTTCGCTGTCGGGCGCCAGGTCCTGCAGCGCCGAGAACTGCGACTGGCCGCCCGAGCGGCGGTGGTAGACCACCATCTCACGGGCCGTGGCGCCCGCCACCTCCGCGCCCAGGTCGGATTCGACCATCGCCAGCGCAAGGTCGATGCCGGCGGTGATGCCGGCCGAGGTCCAAGTATCGCCATCGCGAACGTGGATCCGGTCCGCGTCGACTCGCACGTCCGGGTGGTTGCGCGCGAGCTCGGCGGCATGGCGCCAGTGGGTGGTGGCGCGCAGCCCGTCAAGCAGGCCCGCGGCTGCCAGCACGAACGCGCCCGTGCAGACGCTAGCCAGGCGCCGGCCGGCCTGGCGATGAGCGTGCAGATACGTGCGCATGGCCGGGGAGACGGCGGCCGCCCGCGCGCCCTCGCCGCCCGGCACCACAAGCGTGCCTGCGGGCGCGTCGCGCCAGGATTGAGTCAAGACTTCGACCCCACAAGAACTGCGCACCGTTCCGCCACGCTCCGACACGACGTGAACCGCATAGGCCGGACCGGCGACAGTTCGAGCCTGCTTGCCGGCCGTCTGGAACACCGCAGCAGGGCCAGACATGTCCAGCAATTGGAAGTCCGGCACCAGTAGAAAGATGACGTCGTGCGGCATGGCGATTTTTAAGGGAATTATGTCATTTACGCCAAAGTTTGCGCCGATAAAGTGAGGCCTGTCAAACCCGTCAGCCCCACGCGGCCGCGCTTGCCGCCCCTCCCAAACCGCTCATTCCCATTCGATCCCGCCATGCCCTCGTCAGCCTCCCCCACTACCGGCCGTCGCAACGCCCGCATCCTGGCCATCTGCCAGGGCCTGTTCGTCGCCGCCATCTCCATCGACCTGACGCTGACGGCGCTGACCGGCCACATGCTCGCGCCCAACAAAGCATTGTCGACCCTGCCATTCGCGCTCATCACGGTGGCGGGCGCACTGGTCACCTGGTTTGCCTCGTTGCTGATGCAGCGCATCGGCCGACGCAGGGGATTCGTACTGGGCGCACTGGCCGGCGCGGCGGGCGGCGGATTATCGGTATGGGCCGTGTTTCATGGCGATTTCTGGGTGTTCTGCGCCGGCACCGCGCTCGTCGGCGTATTCCAGGCCTTTGCCCAGTATTACCGGCTGGCGGCGGCGGACGCAGTCGAGCCCATCGCCAAGAGCCGCGCGATCTCGGTGGTGATGGCGGGTGGCGTCATCGCTGCCATTGCCGGCCCCGCATTGGCCGCCTGGAGTCGTGACCTTTTTGCACCGGTAACCTTTGCCGGCGCGTATTTGATGGTGGCCTTGCTGGCACTGCTGTCGGCCGCGCTGCTGTGGGGCGGCTATCGCGACGCCGAAGCGCCCGCCGCGGCAGGCGAGACCCACCCCAGCCTGCCGGCGCGGCCGCTGCGCGAGGTGGCCCGCCAACCGGTGTTCGTCGCCGCGCTTGCCAACAACGTGGTCGGGTCGGTTTCGATGATGTTCATCATGACCGCCGCGCCGCTGGCCGCAGTGGCGTGCAGCCACAGCATCGGTGACGGCGCCAACATCATGCAATGGCACCTGGTCGGCATGTACGCGCCGGCTTTCTTTGCCGGCACGCTGATCCAGCGCTTCGGCCTGCCGCGGGTGCTGGGTGCCGGCATGCTGCTGAACGTCGCGTGCTCGCTGATCGCGATGACGTCCCCGTCGCTGCCCGCGTTCTATGTGGCGCTGTTCTGCCTGGGGGTGGGATGGAACTTCATGTTCGTCGGCGGCACCACGCTGCTGGCGCAGTCCTACCGTCCGTCGGAACGCGCCCGCGCGCAAGGCGCGGCCGAGATGCTGCGATATGCCGTTACCGCGCTGGCCACACTGGCGGCCGGACCGGCACTGGACGCCTTCGGGTGGGAAGCGCTGAACGCGGCCATGCTGCCAGTGGTGCTGGCTGCCGGTCTGATGACATGGTGGTGGGCGCGTGGGACGGCCCGGGGAGCAGCTGCGGTAGCAGAGGCGAATTGACCCTGCGGCTTACCTCTCCAGACGCCGAAGTCGGCACTGAATGTCCGCTTCCTTTCTCTGGTTGTGGCTGTTCCTGGCCAGGAAGGGACATCCGGGAGGATGCGGGCTGGTCGGTAATGAGGGCGTGGCGACTACTGCGGGCGCGACGCCGAAATCGCCTTGAGCTGCGCGCAGGTCTTTGTCTTATCAGCCGCGCTTAGCGAGCCCAGTTGACCCTTGGCCGCGGTGTACGACTGCGAGAAGGCAGCGTCGAAGTCCGCGGCAGCCATGCCCTGGGCGCCTGCCGCCGTCTTCTGCTGTTGCTTCATCTGGTCCAGCTGCGCGGCCGTATAGGCATTGCAGTACTCGGCGGCGGCATGCATCTGACCGCCCAGCGCAGCCAGGTTCGGCATCTGGCCGGGAACGGCCTGTTGCGCCACGGCGGCGCCACTCCCGCAGGTCAGGGCGGCGGTCAGCAAAGCGGCCGTCTTGCCGCGAGAAACAACGGTGCAAGCTTGCTTGAGAATCGGCAATTCAGGTCTCCAATGGGATAAAGGTTCGGGTTGCGCAGCACCGCCGGCGATCGTGTTGCCGATGCGGCGGATGCAATATGCCCGATTTGATGTTATTGGCTTATGAATCGATGCAACGATGTGTATCGCCAGGCGCGTAGGCCGGCGAGGCGGCTGTTATCAGACGAGAGCAGACACTTGAGCGTTCGGCGCAGGATCACCCCAACTTCCGCTTCTGGCCGGAGGCCGCCATCGACGACCGACAGGTTCCCCCCAAGCGGGCATTCGCCGCGCAGCGCCTGGGTCAACGCTTTGCGGCTTTGGTCGCTATAAAGGTTGGCATGACGTTCTCAACCACGAAACGTGGTTGAGGTTGCCAGTCCTCGTGAAAACCCGTCAGCACGAAACCGGCGTCAAGTTGCCCGCCGATCTGGTCTGCGAGCGTATGCCCGAACACCAGTGCCTCACCACGCTCGCGTTTGGCCGCCAGGTCTGATGCGGTTAAATGCGCGATGTCCGAATAGGGAAGCCTCCGGTTGGGACGCACCAGGCCTTGGGCGCTTAGCGTTTGGTCGCGATCACCTACGAAAACCACAGGGTTCCAGAAACTGGACAACAGTTGTCCTTGCGATACCAGCACTCGGGCGCACTCTCGCCAGACCGGGCGCACGTCGGGTACATACAGATTGGAAATCGGGTGGAAGACCAAGTCAAAGCTGGCATCTCCGAATGTGGAGAGGTCTCGCATGTCTCCCTGGACACAACGCAGGTCAAGGCCGTCTCGCGCGGCTACTTTTCGGTCCTGCTCCAACTGCCCCTCTGAAAAATCGAAGACAGTGACGTCTGCTCCCGCCGCCGCCAGTATGGGGGCCTGCTGACCGCCACCAGCCGCCAGGCAAAGTACGCGCAGGCCGCGTACATCATCCAACCAGCCGGAGGGCAGCGGTCCGGGCGTAAGTCGGGCGCTCCAGGTGCCTGCACGAGCGGCCCTGATTTCTTCCGAAGTCACCGGCTTGGACCATGCACAGCCTTGCGCGGCTTGAAGGTTCCAAGCGGCTTGATTGTGGGTGAATACGTCGATAGCTTCAGTCATATAGTCCTTTAAGTTGTGCAATTTCAGCGTCGCAGCTTTCTTCTCAAGGCGCTTCTGCTGCGTGTCCACTCCTGGCCGGAAATCTCCCTCCGCGATGCCCGCCTCCCCTCCCCGAGATTGAGATCTGGTCAACGGCCGGGAAAAGGTGTCCCGCTACAATCCTTCTTGAATGTTGGCCAGACCCCGCGCTGCCAGAGCGCTGCTTTCGCGATCGCACCCACAGCGTCCCGCAGCAACGGTGTTCCCATCAAAAGGACCCAAACCATGCCCACCACCCTTCGCGCAATCCGCTCCGACATCACAAAGCTTCAAGTCGACGCCATCGTCAACGCCGCGAACTCCTCATTGCTGGGCGGTGGCGGCGTCGATGGGGCGATCCATCGCGCCGCAGGCCCGGACCTCGTGCATGAGTGCCGGTTGCTGGGTGGCTGCAAGACGGGCGATGCGAAGGTGACCAAAGGCTATCGCCTGTCCGCCCACTACATCATTCACACGGTCGGCCCGGTCTGGCGGGGTGGAGAAAACGGCGAACCGGCGTTGCTGGCCAGTTGCTATCGCCGATGCATCGAGCTGGCGGAAGAAAAGGCGGTCGCGTCGATTGCGTTTCCCAGCATCAGCACCGGCATCTACGGCTACCCCATCGAATTGGCGGCGGAAGTCGCCGTCAAAAGCGTCCGCGACAGCCTGTCGAAGGACTCGTCTGTTCAAGAGGTGATCTTCTGCTGTTTCTCGCAGGAAGACCTGGTGCATTATGAGCGCATCTTGAATGGGTCGCCTGCATGATCCGATGCAGGGAGGCGGCGTTCAAGGATCCGGCATAGCCTGCCGCCGCCGACTCCGTCAGCCAGCGGCCAGGACGGCTCCCGCTATCGGCGCGTAACCATCAAGCCCGCGCGCTGCGCGGCAGCCAGCGCCAGAACACGCCGGCCGCCACCAGGCCCAGCGTGCCGACGCCGAACGATGCGCCGCCCAGCGAGGCCACGGCGGTCAGCACCGACAGCGCCACGGGGCCGCCGCTGGAGCCCAGGTCCGCCATGAAACGCCAGATGCCAAGGAACTGCGTGCGTGCGCCCGGCGGCGCGGCGTCGGCGCCCAGCGTCATGACGATGCCCGATCCGATGCCGTTGCCAAAACCCAGCAGCAACGACACCAGGATGAAGCTGGCCACCCCACCCGTCAGCGGGATCGCCATCAGGCTCAGCCCCATCAGCAGCGTGCACGGCAGCGCCACCCACAGGCGGCCACGCTGGTCCATTACCTTGCCGGCGGGATAGAACACCGACATGTCGACGGCGGCGACCAGCCCGTAGATGAGGGACGTGGTGGTGGCGTCAAGGCCGAGATGGTCTGCCCACAGGGGAATCACCACCTGGCGCGACGCGCGCAGCGCACTGATCAGCATCACGCCCACGCCTAGCGTCGCGTAGACGCCGCGATGGTCGCGCGCGACCTCGCCCATGCGCGCGCGCGGCTTGCCCGCCGCCCTGCTGCCCGACGGTTCGATGTCGGGCGCCTTGATGGCGATGAATCCCGCGCCGAACATGGCGCAGATGGCAACCCAATAGGCGCCGTCGAGTCCCAGGAAGTGGATCAGCGCCGCGCCCAGGAAGGGGCCGAAGAAGGTGCCGATCCGTGTCGTGCCGCCCAGCGTGGACAGGGCGCGCGCCCGGTAGGCCAGCGGCACGACCTCGATCATGTAGCTTTGGCGCGCCAGCTGGAACACCGACTGCGCGCAGCCCTGCATCAGCATGGCCAGCGCCAGCACCCACAGGTTGGGCACGCCGATCACGAGCAGCAGGCCGATCATGCTCAGCACGGCCGCGCCGGCCATCGCGCGCTTCTCGCCGAAGCGTTCGGTGATCAGCGCGGACGGAATGTTGGAGAGCAGCGAGCCGACCCCGATGAGGGCGGCGATCAGGCCGGCGGCGGCCACCGACGCGCCCTGTTCGCGCGCGGTGAGCGCGATCACGGGAAGGATGGCGCCGTTGCTGATGCCATAGAGCAGCGACGGGCCGAACGCCGGCACGGCGATCTGCTTCAGATTGAACGAATCGGGTTGCGACATGACGGGAGAATGAGAGACTGACCGCCTGGCCGCCGCCGTGCCTGCACGCGAGGCCGGCCCGGCGGCCATCGGCGCGGGAACCCCGAGAGTGTAGCGAAAGCCCTTCGCGCCTGGCTGGCAGCCGGCGGACAGCCCCCCCCACCCAGCCCAGCCGGCCCGCCCCCCCCCGGCACTCACGACGCCCCGGGCACCCGACTGCCGGGCAACTTGCGACGGGCACCGTTGCAAATCGAAGCGCCCTCGCCCTGCCCGCTGACCTATGCTGGTCTGCCACGGTAGCCGTCTGATGGAGGAACACGCATGCTGGACCATATCGAGATACACGTGAGCGATTTCGCGCGCAGCCGGGCGTTTTACCTGAGCGCGCTCGCGGCCGTGGGCTTTGTGCCGCGCAAGGCGCTGGCAACCGGCATGGGCTTTGGCATTGGCGAGCCCGATGACGCGGGCGACCCGGGCGGCGAGTTCTGGATCCACCAGGGCACGCCCAGCACCCCGCGCGTGCACGTGGCCTTTCGCGCCCGCAGCCGCGCCGAGGTCGACGCCTTCCACCGCGCGGCGCTGGCGGCCGGCGGCCGCGACAATGGCGCGCCCGGGCTGCGCCCGCAATATCACCCGCACTACTACGGCGCCTTCATCCTGGACCCCGACGGCTACAACGTCGAGGCGGTGTACCACCGCCCTGCCTGAGTGGATGCACGTCGACGCGCGGCGCGTTGCGCCATGCCGACGCATCCCTGCATGAAGCCGCGCACTAGTCCAGGCGCCGCCACACGCTTGCCAGCCAGGGCTGCTGCTCGCGCGGCAGCCCGTCGGGGCGGTAGTAATGCTCAAGTTCCTGGAAGCCGGCCTGCGTGAGCAACGCGCGCCACCCGTCCAGGTCGTGATAGGCGCCATAGCGCCCGCGATTCCACCCTTCCTGGTTTCCGCCGCGCGGATTCGAGCTGAACAGCACGCCGCGCGGCCGCAAGGCGTCGCGCAGTTCCCGCAGCACACGCGGCAGTTCCTGCCCCGGCACGTGGAACAGCACGGCGTTGGCGAAGATGCCGTCGAAGCGCCCCACCGGCAGCGCCAGCTGCAGGAAGTCCTGGTGCCAGACCTCGCACCCGCTTGCGGCGCGCGCCATGTCCACGAAGCGCGGCGCGCCGTCCAGGCCCACAGGCCGATGGCCCAGCGCGGAGAATGTCTTCAGGTCGCGGCCCGGCCCGCAGCCCAGGTCCAGGATGTCGTAGGGCGGTTCGCCTTCAATATGCCGCAGCAACGCGGCGATGTTCTGGCTGACGTCGTGATCGCGCGTGCCGGCCTCGAACGAGTCGGCGTTCTCGTCGTAGTGGGCCAGGGTCAGGGAGGAGATCTTGGCGAGGTCTTCGGAATCGAGTTTCATGGGCTGATTGTGCATGAAAAGCGGGTTGCGGCGCGACGCCCCCGCGCCGCCATTCAGGGCGATGCCTGACCCGCCGGCCGCTTGATGAAATCGATCAGCGCCTTCAGCGGCGACGGCACCAGGCGCCGTCCGGAATAGTAGAGAAACGGTCCGGAAAACCGTGGCCACCACGCCTGCAGCACGGGTTCCAGCGCCCCGCTGTCCAGGTGCGGGCGCAGCCAGTCCTCGAACAGATACGCCACGCCCACGCCAGCAATCGCGGACTCGACAGCCAGGTCGACCGCGCCGCCGATCTCCACGACCAGCGGCCCGGTTCCATCGATCCGCACCGCCTCGCCGTCGCGCTCGAAGTCCCACGCCGGCATCGCGCCGCTGGGAAAGCGGCCGCGCAGGCAGGCATGCCGGATCAGTTCGCGCGGGTGCTCCGGGCGGCCGCGGCGGTCCAGGTAGGCGGGGGACGCGGCAGCGGCAAAGCGCTGCACGCGCGGGCCGATGGGCACCGCAATCATGTCCTGCTCCAGGCGGTCGTCGTAGCGGATGCCGGCGTCGCATCCCGCCGCCAGCACATCGACAAAGCTCTCTTCGGCCACCACCTCGAGCCGGATGTCGGGATACGCCGCCAGGAAGGCGGGAACAATCGAGGGCAGGACCAGACGGGCCGCGCTCAGCGGCACGTTGAGCTTGAGCGTGCCCGCGGGCTTGTCGCGATAGCCGTTGACGGCGTCCAGCGCCGCGTCCACTTCGGTCAAGGCCGGCCCCAGCCGCAACAGCAGTTCGTTGCCGGCCTCGGTCAGCGCCACGCTGCGCGTCGTGCGGTTGAAGAGGCGCACGCCCAACTGCGCCTCGAGCCGGCGCACCGTGTCGCTCAGCCGCGACGCGCTGACGCCGGACGTTCGCGCCGCTTCGCGAAAGCCCCGGGCGCGCGCCACCGCCACGAATGCCTTGAGATCATTCAGATCGGCCATCACTGTTCCATAATCCGTACAACCTGTTCGGATTGTATTGGATTATCAAAGCGCCACAGACCGTCTATCGTCCGAACCGTACCCCCCACCACTCGGAAGCAACGACCATGTCCCTCATCGACGAAAGCGGCACCTATACCCTGGGCACGCACCAGGTCAAACGCCTGGGCTACGGCGCCATGCAGCTGGCCGGCCCGGGCGTGTTCGGTCCGCCCAAGGATCGCGACGCCGCGCTTGCCGTCCTGCGCGAGGCCGTGGCCGCCGGCGTCAACCATATCGACACCAGCGATTTCTACGGCCCGCACATCACCAACCAGCTGATCCGCGAGGCGCTGGCCCCGTATCCGGACGATCTTGTGATCGTGACCAAGGTCGGGGCCGTGCGCGGCGACGACGCGTCCTGGAACCCGGCTTTCTCGGCCGACATGCTGACGCGCGCCGTGCATGACAACCTGCGCAACCTGGGCCGCGACGTGCTCGACGTGGTCAATCTGCGCGCCATGTTCGACACCCACGGCCCGGCCGAAGGCTCCATCGAAGCCCCGCTCACCGTCCTGGCCAACCTGCAGCGCCAGGGCCTGATCCGCCACATCGGGCTCAGCAACGTCACGGCCAGGCAGGTGGCCGAAGGGCGCGGCATCTGCGAGATCGTGTGCGTGCAGAATCACTACAACCTGGCGCACCGCGGGGACGACGCCCTGCTCGCCGACCTGAACCATGACGGCATCGCCTACGTACCGTTCTTCCCGCTGGGCGGATTCAGCCCGCTGCAGTCGTCGATCCTGTCCGATGCGGCCGCGCGGATCGGAGCGACGCCCATGCAGGCGGCGCTTGCCTGGCTGCTGCGCCGTTCCCCGAACATCCTGCTGATTCCGGGCACCTCCAGCCTTGGCCATCTGCGGGAAAACCTGGCCGCGGCGGCGCTGCGCCTGCCGGACGACGTGGCCGACGCGCTGGACGGCATCGGCGGCAACGCGTCGGCTTGAACGGCGGGATTGCCGCGCCGGCAAGGCGACGCTCCGGTCCGGCGCCGGCAGGTCAATAAAAAACCCGCCTGCGCGCAACGCAGGCGGGTTTTTCGCTACAGATGCCTGATGGCGTCAGGCCGCCAGGCGACCTTCGATCTGCGTCTTGGTGGCCGGCAGTTCCTGGGGCAGGCCCTGCGCCAGCTGGCCGAACAGTTCCTGGTGCAGCGCCAGTTCATCGCGCCACGCGGCGGCGTCCACCGACATGACCTGCTCGAACTTGTCCGGGCTGAATTCCAGGCCGGTCCAGTCGATGTCCTGGTAGCTGGGCGAAATGCCGAACACCTGGTCCACGCCCTTGGACTGGCCGTCGATGCGGCCCAGCATCCAGCGCAGCACGCGCATGTTGTCGCCAAAGCCCGGCCACACGAACTTGCCGTCCGGACCCTTGCGGAACCAGTTGACGCAATAGATGCGCGGCAAGGTGGCACCCGCGGCTTCCAGCTGCTTGCCCAGCTTGAGCCAGTGGCCGAAGTAGTCGCTCATGTTGTAGCCGCAGAACGGCAGCATGGCGAAGGGATCGCGACGCACCACGCCTTGCTGGCCGGCCGCGGCGGCGGTGGTTTCCGAGCCCATCGTGGCGGCCATGTAGACGCCTTCGACCCAGTTGCGGGCCTCGGTGACGAGCGGCACGGTGGTGGAGCGGCGGCCCCCGAAGATGAAGGCGTCGATGACCACGCCCTTGGGATTTTCCCATTCGGGGTCGATGGACGGGCACTGCGCGGCCGGCGCGGTGAAGCGCGCGTTCGGGTGCGCGGCCTTGCGGCCGGTTTCGCGCGCGATGTCGGGCGTCCAGTCCTTGCCCTGCCAGTCGACCAGGTGGGCCGGCGGCGTGTCGGTCATGCCTTCCCACCAGACGTCGCCGTCGTCGGTCAGGGCGACGTTGGTGAAGATGACGTTGGCCTTGAGCGTGGCCATGGCGTTGAAGTTGGTCTGCTCGCTGGTGCCCGGCGCCACGCCGAAGTAGCCGGCTTCCGGGTTGATGGCGTGCAGGCGGCCGTCCGGGCCGGGCTTGATCCAGGCGATGTCGTCCCCGATGGTGGTGACCTTCCAGCCGTCCATGCCTTGCGGCGGGATCAGCATGGCGAAGTTGGTCTTGCCGCAGGCCGACGGGAAGGCGGCGGCCACGTGGTACTTGCGGCCCTTGGGCGACGTGACGCCCAGGATCAGCATGTGTTCGGCCAGCCAGCCCTGGTCGCGGCCCATGGTGGACGCGATGCGCAGCGCGAAGCACTTCTTGCCCAGCAGCGCATTGCCGCCGTAGCCCGAGCCGTAGCTCCAGATTTCGCGGGACTTGGGGAAATGGACGATGTACTTGGTGGGGTTGCACGGCCAGGCCACGTCGGCTTCGCCGTCGGCCAGGGGCTTGCCCACGGTGTGCAGGCAGGGCACGAAGTCGCCGTCGGTGCCCAGCACGTCGTAAACCTGCTTGCCCATGCGCGTCATGATGCGCATGTTGACGGCCACGTACGGGCTGTCGGACAGCTCGACGCCGATGTGCGCGATGTCCGAGCCCAGCGGGCCCATCGAGAACGGCACCACATACAGCGTGCGGCCGCGCATCGCGCCGTCGAACAGGCCGTTGAGCGTATCGCGCATTTCCGCGGGATCGGCCCAGTTATTGGTGGGGCCGGCGTCTTCTTCGCGGTCGGAACAGATGAAGGTGCGGTCTTCGACGCGCGCGACGTCGGACGGATCGGACCAGGCCAGGTATGAATTGGGGCGCTTGGCGGGGTTCAGCCGGCGCATGGTCCCGGCCTGGACCATCTGTTCGCAGAGGCGGTCGTACTCTTCCTGCGAGCCGTCGCACCACACGACGCGGTCCGGCTTGGCAAGCGCGACGAAACTGGCTACCCAGTCGATCAGGCCGCGGTGCTTGACGTACGCGGGCACGTTCAAGGCTGCCAATCCCCCGTCCAAAGGCTTATTCATTTGGGGTTATCTCCATACTAAGGCTAATGGGCATACGGCCCCAATTGCGTGGGGCCGTATGCAGTTTGCGCCATCATACTTGCAGCGCCGGGCAACCCGTCAACCCATCCTCATGGAGGAGATTGTCACCGGGTGAGACGGTTCAGGCCGGGTTTCCGTCGCGCAGCGCCCTGCGGATAATCTTGCCGGTGGCGGTGGTCGGCAAACTGGTTACAAAGCGGATGACGCGCGGGTATTCGTGGGCCGCAAGACGCGTGCGCACGTGCTCCTGCAGCGCCTTGACCAGCGCGTCGTCGCCCTCGTACCCGTCGTTCAGCACGACGAACGCCGCCACGACCTCGGTGCGCTGGGCGTCCGGCAGCCCCACCACCGCCGCCATGCGGACGGCCGGGTGGCCGATCAGGCAGTCCTCGATGGGCGCCGGGCCGATCCGGTAGCCGGCGCTGGTGATCACGTCGTCGTTGCGGCCGACAAATCGGATGAAGCCTTGCGCATCGCGCACGCCGATGTCGCCGGTAAGCAGGTACTCGCCCGCGAATTTGTCGGCGGTGGCCTGCGGGTTGTTCCAGTAGCCCAGGAACATGACGGGGTCCGGCCGCATTACGCCGATGTTTCCCTCCTGTCCATCCGCCACTTCGGCGCCCGCGTCATCCACAATAGCCACGCGGTGGCCGGGCGCGGCCCGCCCGATCGCCCCGATGCAGGGATCGAACAGTGACGAGCAGGACGACACCAGCATGTTGCATTCGGTCTGGCCGTAGAACTCGTTGATGGTCACGCCCAGGACGCGACGCCCCCAGTCGATCAGCTCGGCGCCCAGCGATTCGCCGCCGCTGGCCACCGAGCGCAGCGCCCTGGGCCCCGCGGCGTCGGGCCATTCGCAGCCGCGCATCATCTTCAGCGCGGTGGGCGGCAGGAAGGTGTGCGTCACGCCATGGCGCGCCATGAGTTCCAGCGCCGAGGCGCCGTCGAATTTCTCGAAACGCCGCGCCAGCACCGGCACCCCGTGGTGCCAGGACGGCAGCAGCACATCCAGCAGGCCGCCGATCCAGGCCCAGTCGGCCGGCGTCCACATCAGGGCGGCGTTTTCCGGGAAGAATTCGTGCGACATCTCCACGCCCGGCAGATGCCCGAGCAGGACGCGGTGCGCATGCAGCGCGCCCTTGGGTTTGCCGGTGGTGCCCGACGTATAGATGATGACGGCGGGATCGTCGGCGGCGGTGGGCACGGGCTGGTAGGCGTCGGACTCCCGCGCCAGCGCCGGGTGGAACGGCACGGCGCCATCCTCCTCGCCATCGATGCAATAGATCACCTTCAACCCCGGCAGGCTGTCGCGGATCTCGCGCAGCTTGCGGCAGCCTTCGGCGTCGGTCACCAGCGCGGCCGCGCCGCTGTTGGCCAGGCGGTACTGGATGGCGTCCACGCCGAACAGGGTGAAGAGCGGCACCGCCACCGCGCCCATCTTGTAGACGGCGATGTGCGTGACCGCGGTTTCGGGCGCCTGCGGCAGGTAGATGGCCACGCGGTCGCCGCGCCGGATGCCGTGGCGCTCCAGGCTGTTGGCCAGCCGGTTGGACTGCGCCTTGATCTGGTCGAAGGTCAGGCGCGTCTGGGCGCCGTCGCTCTTTTCGTAGATCAGCGCCAGACGGCCGCTGCCGTCCGCCCATTTATCGCAGGCGTCGACGCCGATGTTGTAGGCCGCCGGCACCTGCCATTGGAACTGGGACACGAGCTGCGTGTAGGAATCGGCTCTGGACAGCATGGTTTGTCTCTGATGTTGTTTTTAGATAATCCAGGGCTGCTCAATCCGAAGCGCGGTGGGCTGGGAACAGAAACGTCCCCCCCGCCTTGCCACGAACTTGACCCTGGCTCAATAATAAAGGTCCCCGTTGTCGGCGAGAATACGCCCCGCCCTCCCCCTTCCGGCCCGAATGGAAAAAACCTCCGCCGTCCCGATGCGCCGCCCGCCGGCCAGCGCCAAATCCGAACAACGCATCCGCGACATCCTGCGCGTCGCGCGCCAGGTCTTCTCCGAATCCGGTTTCCAGGCGGCCACCACGACCGAGATCGCGCAGCGCCTGGGCGTGTCGGAAGCCACCGTGTTCACGTACTTCGGCGGCAAGCGCGAACTCTGCGTGCGCGTGATCAGCGACTGGTACGACGAGATCATCGCCAAGGTGGAAGACAATCTGCCCCACGTGCACGGGGCGCGGGCCCAACTGCATTATCTGGTCCACACCCATCTGCGCCATCTGCTGGCCGAAGGCCCCGGCCTGTGCGCATTCATCCTGTCCGAGGGGCGCGCGCGCCAGGACGACTTCGGCGAGATCTACGCCGACCTGCAGCGCCGCTACACCGCCCCGCTGATGCGGATCCTGGCCCAGGGACAGGCAGACGGCGACATCCGCGGCGACATGCCGCTGCGGCTGCTGCGGTCGGCGGTCTACGGGCCGATGGAGCACGTGCTCTGGGACGCGATGCTGCGCGGCGCGCGCGGCGACATCGCCGCCACCGCCGACCACCTGGTCGGCTTCCTGTGGCAGGCCCTGCAGCCGCCGCGCCAGGATGCGCTGGCGCTGGCGCAGTTCCGCGGCGAGGTGCAGAACGCCCTGCATCGCCTTCAGGCCTCTGAAAACAGCGACGGCGCCGCGTACTGAGGAAAGCCGTTGTAGGTGTCGCCGCGTTCGGCGGGCTGCAGCGCCCATGAATGACGCGCGTTCGGCACGCCGCCGTCCACCCGGATCACGCTTCCATTGATGAACGCCGCCGCGGGCGACAGCAGGAAGACCACCGCCGCGGCCAGTTCGGCCTCCGTGCCAAAGCGCTGCAGCGGCACCTTGGTCTTGAGTTCGCGCAGCACTTTACGGTAGTCCTCGTCATAGCTGTCCATGCCGCTGGACGCGATCCAGCCGGGCGCGACCGCATTGACGCGCACGCCGGCATGCGCCCATTCGCAGGCGGCGGTTTCGGTCAGGTTCCACACACCCGCGCGCGCCGCGCCCGAGTGGCCCATGCCCGGCATGCCGCCCCAGATGTCGGCCAGCATGTTCACGATGGCGCCGCCGTGCTGGCGCATGTGCTGCGTGTAGACCTCCCGCGACACCAGGAACGTGCCGTGCAGGTTGTTCTGCACCACGGCGTTCCAGCCGTTGAAGCTGATGCGGTCCAGCGGCGCGGGAAACTGGCCGCCCGCGCAGTTGAACAGGCCGTCGATCGCGCCGTGCGCGGCCAATGCCTCGGCAACCGCGGCGCGCACGCCGGCTTCATCCCGGATGTCGCAGGCGTGCTGGCTGAGGCGGCCGGCCGCCTCGGGATAGATCCGGGCGATCTCCTCGGCCGTGGCACGCAGCTTGTCGGGATTGCGGCCCACCAGGGCCAGGCTGGCGCCCAGGGCAGCCAGTTCGTGTGCCGCGCAGCGGCCCAGGCCACTGCCGCCCCCGGTCACCATCACCGTCTTGCCATCGAACAGTCCGGGGCGGAACACCGATGCATAGCGCTGATCGGCGGCCTGGCCGCCTGCGTGCTGGTTCATGTCTCTCTCCGTTATTTTTTTGAGGATAACTCAATAGTATTGGCGATTGAATCGCCGTTCCGCACTTTTACCCATAAAATCAGCCCACGGGATCAGAGCATCCATTGAGCCATATTCAACAACACCGGAGACACCGCATGACGCTGAATGCCCCGCTGGACCTGGCCCTGGACGGCCCCATTGCCCGGCTGACGCTGAACCGGCCGGACATGCGCAATGCCTTCGACGATACGCTGATCGCCGCGCTGACGGCCGCGGTCAAGACGGCCGCGGACGACCCGCAGGTCCGCGTCCTGCTGCTGACGGGCGCCGGCAAGGCCTTTTGCGCGGGCGGCGACCTGAACTGGATGCGCAAGATGGGCTCGCTGACCGACGCCGACAACCGCGCCGACGCGGCCCGGCTGGCCGCCATGCTGCACGCGGTGTGGGCGTGCCCCAAGCCCGTCGTGGCGTGCGTCAACGGCGACGCCTACGCCGGCGGCATGGGCCTGGTGGCCGCCTGCGACATCGCCGTCGCGGCGGACGGCGCGCACTTCTGCCTGTCCGAGACGCGACTGGGCCTCTTGCCCGCCACCATCAGCCCCTACGTGATCCGCGCCATGGGCGAGCGCGCCGCCAACCGCTACTTCCTGACGGCGGAACGCTTCGACGCCGCCACCGCATTGCGGCTGGGGCTGGTGCATGAGGTGACCCCGCTGGCGCAGGTGCAGGACGCAGCCGAAGCCCTGTGCCGGACCCTGTGCGCCAACGGACCCGGCGCCGTGCAGGCCAGCAAGCGGCTGGTGCGCGATTTCGCGGGCAAGCCCCTGGACGACGGCCTCATCGCCGACACCGTGGAACGCATCGCGGCCATCCGCGGCACCGACGAGGCGAAGGAAGGCGTGACCGCCTTCCTGGAAAAGCGCGAGCCTTCCTGGCGCAAGGCGACCGCGTAGACGGCACGCCTTGCAGGGGCCGCGCGCCGACGCGCCCCTGCCACGATTGCCATCCCTGGCGTCCCGGCCGGCGCCGCCATTGATGCCATAATCCAGGGCGATCTTCTGGAAGTCTCATGCCGCAAGCCACACCGCCCGCCTTTCCCCCCCTGAACGCCGAACGCCTCTGGTCCCGCGTTGAAACCCTGTCCCGGTTCACGCTGCCCGACGTCCCCTGGACCCGCCGCGCCTTTTCGCCGCTGTTTGACGACGCGCGCGCCTGGCTGCGCGAAGAATTCGAAGCCGCGGGCCTGGCCACGCGCCTGGATGCGGGCGGCAACCTGATCGGCACCCGCGCCGGACGCGACGCCGCGCGCAAGCCCATCGCCACCGGCTCGCATTGCGACACCGTCATGAGCGGCGGCCGCTTCGACGGCATCATCGGCGTGCTGGCCGGCATCGAAGTCGCACACACGATGCGCGAACACGGCATCGAACTGGACCATCCCTTCGAAGTCATCGACTTCCTGTCCGAAGAACCCAGCGACTACGGCATCTCGTGCGTGGGCAGCCGCGCGCTGTGCGGCCAGCTCACCGCCGACATGCTGGCCGCCCGCAACCCGCAAGGCGAAACGCTGGCCCAGGGCATTGCCCGCATCGGCGGCGACCCGTCCGCGCTGGGCGCGCCGCTACGCCGCGCGGGCGAGACCGCCGCCTTCGTCGAACTGCACATCGAACAAGGCCCCGTCCTCGAAAGCCGCAAGCTGCCGATCGGCGTGGTCACCAATATCGTCGGCATCCGCCGCGTGTTGATCGTGGTCGAAGGCCAGCCCGACCACGCCGGCACCACGCCCATGGACATCCGGCGCGACGCCCTGGTGGGCGCGGCCCGCATCATCGACGCCGCGAGCCGCCAGGCCAGCGCGGCCAGTGGCAACCCGCATTACGTCGTGGCCACCGTGGGCCGGCTGTCCATGACGCCCAACGCCGCCAATGCGGTGCCGGGCCGCGTCGAACTGACGCTGGAAATGCGCAGCGACAGCAACGCCGTGCTGGACGCCTTCCCCGAAACCCTGATGGCGGGCGTGGCCGACGACCTGAAGGCGCTGCGCCTGACGGCCGGCTTCACGCAGTTGAGCCGCGCCCAGCCCACGGACTGTTCGCCGCTGGTCATGGACGCGGTCAAGGCGGCCGCCGACCAGCTCGGCTACGCATCGATGCGGCTGCCCAGCGGCGCCGGGCACGACGCCGTGTACATGGCGCCCACCGGCCCCATCGGCATGATTTTCATCCCCTGCCTGAACGGCCGCAGCCACTGCCCCGAAGAATGGATCGAACCCGAGCAACTGCTGGACGGCACCCGCGTGCTGTACCAGTCGGTGCTTGAACTGGACCGCGCGCTGCGCGGCGCCTGAGGACCACACCCCCATGGAACAGATAGAACTCAACGACAGCACCGCCGACCGCTACCTGCTGGACGCGCCCGGCCTGTCGCTGCTGGTCTTCCACAGCCGCACCTGCGGCACCTGCCGCGTCGCGCGCGAACAGCTGCCCGGGCTGGAGCTGCCGGTGGAGCGCGTCTGCTGGGTCGATGCCGGCGACAACCGCGGCCTGGTCGAGCGCTACGAGGTCTTCCACCTGCCCGCCATGTTCGTCACCCGCGACGGCGCCTTCTTCGGACCCGTGCAATCCACGCTGGCCGAATGGGACCTGCGCCAGCAGATCGGCCTGGCGCTGGACAGCTACCCCGCCGAACTGCCGTGAGCGTCGCCGCCGCCAGGCCCCAGCGCCTGCCCCTGGACGCGCTGGCGACAAGCACCATGCTGCTGCTGTGCGTGTGCTGGGGCTTCCAGCAGATCGCGATCAAACTGGTCGCGGACGACATCGCGCCCATCATGCAGATCGGCCTGCGCTCCACCTTCGCGGCGCTGGTGCTGGCCGTGGTCGTGTGGCGCAGCGAGGGCCTGCGGGCATTCACCGACGGCACCGCCCTGCCCGGCCTGCTGGTGGGCCTGCTGTTCGCGGGCGAGTTTCTGTTCGTCGCGCAGGGCCTGGTCTACACCACGGCCTCGCACATGTCGGTGTTTCTCTACACTGCGCCCATCTTCGCGGCGCTGGGCCTGCATTGGCTGCTGCCCGAAGAACGCATGAAGCCGCTGCAATGGGTGGGCGTGGCGATCGCATTCGGCGGCATCGCGGTCGCATTCCTGGGCAAGGGCGGCCAGCAGCCCGCCCATGCCGGCGCCGCCAACATGCTGCTGGGCGACGCCATGGGCCTGCTGGCCGGCCTGCTGTGGGGCGCCACCACCGTGGCGATCCGCAAGACCTCGCTGTCGGAAGCCGCCCCCGCCAAGACCCTGTTCTACCAGATGGCGGTGGCCTGCGTCGGTCTGCTGGCCTTTGCCGCCGCCACCGGCCATCACGGCATCCGGTACACGCAGGCGGCGGTGCTCAGCGTGGCGTTCCAATCGGTCGTCGTGGCGCTGTCCAGCTACCTGGCGTGGTTCTGGCTGCTGCGCCGCTACCTGGCGTCGCGCCTGTCCATCCTGTCGTTCCTGACGCCGCTGTTCGGCGTGAGCTTCGGCGTGCTGATCCTGGATGAGCCGCTGGACGCGGGCTTCGTGGCCGGGGCGCTGATGGTGCTGGCCGGCATCACCCTGGTCAGCGGCGCCGAAATGGTCAGGGAACTGCTGCGCAGGCGCTAGGCACGCGCACCGCCGTCCCGTTTTTCTTGCCTGTCGATCGCCCTGGTTCCGGGCCGGTGCTCCCGCAACGGCCTGGACCAGGGCGATCGCATTCCATTCCTCTAACCGCCCCCTTGCGCTGCGCCGAAAAATAGAAACGTTTTTCCGCGCTTCCGAATTCCGTGGGCGACAACACAGGGAAGTCCCTTAATTTCCGCTATTGCCTAGCCGCTGCTTCATCTCCTATTCTTGTAGAAACGTTTCCATTACCACTACTTTTCCACGGAGAGACAGGATGTCCCAAGACTTGGCAGCAGCACGCATCAAGACGGTTCGCGATCACATGGCGCTGGAATGCACGCACGAATGGGATGCGGTAATCGCAACGTTCAAGCATCCGCGCTACGAAATGCATGGCAGCGGCGTGGTGTTCGACGGAGAAGACGAAGTCCGCGGGTACTTCGATTCGTCGCGCGTGCCATTTCCCGACCTGCGCAACGAGATCATTGCCATCGCCGCCGACGGCGACACGGTGCTGGTGGAGTTCTGGCTGCGCGGCACCCATCTCGGTCCCCTGGCGGCGGGCGGAAAGACCTATGCGCCCACCGGCCGGGAATTCAATGTGCGCATCGCGGCCACCTTCGAGTTCGCCCCCGACTCGGACAAGATCATCTGTGAACGGCCCTATTCCGCGCCCGACGCGAAGCTGCGGGCATTGGGCCTGATCTGAGCCCAGGGCGCCGGAACGCGCAGCCGGCCCGCCGCGCGGCGCCCATCAACGGCGCCGCGTGGGCCGGCAAGAACAACAATCAGGAGACAACATGACCCATTCGAAATCCTCTGCGGGCGGCCGGCGCGGGCGCTGGCTCGCCCCGGCGCTGCTGCACGCCGCGGCCTTTGCGTTCAGCGTTGCCGCGGCAGGCGCGCAAGCCGCCGAATCCTATCCGGCCAGGCCGGTAACCCTGGTCGTTCCCTTCACCGCCGGCGGCATTACCGACGCCTCGGCACGGCTGGTCGCGCGCAAGCTGGGCGAGGCGCTCAATCAATCGGTGGTCGTCGAAAACAAGCCCGGCGCCGGCGGTGCGATCGGCACGCGGCAAGTCGCCATGGCGTCCCCCGACGGCTACACCCTGCTTCTGGGGACCATCGCCACGCAGGTCATCAACCCGCTGGTCTACAAGGACAAGATCGCCTACGACCCCAATCGCGACCTGACCGCGGTCCATGGCGTGATGGGCCTGTCGCTGGTGATCGTCGCCAACCCCGATCCGGCGCTTGCCTCGTTGGCCGACCTGGTCGACAAGGCCCGCGCCAAGCCCGGCGCCATCGCCTACGGTTCCACCGGGGTCGGCACCGCATCCCATCTTTCAGGCGAACTGCTGCAGCGCGTGACGCATACCTCGCTGGTGCACGTGCCCTACAAAGGCTCGGCGCCCGTGATCTCGGGCTTGCTGGGCGGCGATCTGAACGTCGCCTTCGACTACGTCTCCAGCACGGCGCCCCACATCAGGGCCGGAAAACTGCGCGCATTGGCAGTGACCGGCGACAAGCGCCTGCCTGCGCTGCCCGACACGCCGACCTTGAAAGAACTGGGCTACGGCGATGCATCGGTCACCTCGTGGATAGGCATCTTCGCGCCCGCCGCGACGCCGCGGAGCGTTATCGATGCCCTGTCCGACGCGATGGACAGCGTGCTGCGCCAGCCCGACCTGGAGCAAGGCATTGCAGACCTGGGCGGCCAGCCGCTGATGATGAAGTCCGCAGCGCTGAACAGCTACGCGAAAAGCGAATTCGAGCGCTGGCGGCCCGTCGTGGAAGCAGCCGGCCTGAAGCCCGAATAATCCCGCCCGGGCGCCGGCCGCCCCGG
>NZ_JBDJLJ010000049.1:0-40920 GCF_039673305.1 Achromobacter spanius | reverse complement strand
CAGCGCCCGCCGCACCCGGGCCGTTGGTGGCGGGGGGCCCACCGCCCCGCGCCCCCTGCGCCCCCCGCCACGATACGCAGGGGAATTTCATGACAAAAGAGTCGCACAAGCCGACCCCGGACCTGGAACAGCTCGTCGCCGAGGCTGACCGCGGCGGCCGCGACGCACGCGGCGTCGCCGGCGCCACGCTGGCCGCAGGCGCGCTGATCTGGTCCTTCTTCCAGCTCTGGTACGCGTCGCCGATACCTTTTTCGCTGAACTGGGGCATTTTCAACGACACCGAAGCGCGCGCCCTGCACCTGGGCATCGCCATGTTCCTGGGCTACCTGGCCTACCCGGCCAGCAAGCGCTCGGCCCGCGACCGCATGCCCTGGTATGACTGGGTGCTGGCGCTGACGGCAGGATTCTGCGGCAGCTATCTGTACGTCTTCTATAACGAACTGGCGGGCCGCCCCGGCCAGCCGACGCCGATGGACGTAGGCACCGCCGTGATCGGCCTGGCTCTGCTGCTTGAAGTGACGCGCCGCGCGCTGGGCCTGCCGATGACGGTGTTGGGCCTGGTGTTCGTCGCCTATGCGCTGGCCGGCCCCTGGCTGCCCGACGTGCTGGCGCACCGCGGCGCATCGCTGGAACGCCTGATGTCGCACATGTGGCTCACGACCGAAGGTGTGTATGGCGTGGCGCTCGGCGTGTCCGTGTCCTACATCTTCATCTTCGTGCTGCTGGGGTCGATGCTGGACAAGTGCGGGGCGGGCAACTACATGATGCAGGTGTCGTTCGCGCTGCTGGGCCACCTGCGCGGCGGCCCGGCCAAGGTGGCGGTGGTGTCCTCGGCCGTAAACGGCCTGGTGTCCGCGTCGTCGGTGGCCAACGTGGTGACGGGCGGCATCTTCACGATTCCGCTCATGAAAAAGGCGGGCTATGGCGGGGTGCGCGCCGGCGCGATCGAGACCGCCTCGTCGGTCAACGGGCAGATCATGCCGCCCGTGATGGGCGCCGCCGCGTTCCTGATGATCGAATACGTGGGCATTCCGTACACCGACATCATCCGCCACGCGATCCTGCCGGCCGCGATCTCCTACATTGCGCTGTTCTATATCGTCCACCTGGAAGCACTCAAGCTGGGCATCCAGCCGATGATGGCCTCCGGCCCCGCGCGCACGCCGCTGCAGAAGCTGGCCGGCTGGGGCATGGGCATCAGCGGCACGCTGCTCGTGATGGGCGCGGTGTACTGGATCGGCACCGGCGTCCAGGCGCTGGCCGGCGCGGCGGCGACCTGGGTGCTGCTGGCCATCCTGGCCGTCCTTTACCTGTGGCTCCTGCGCGTGGCGGCCCGCCATCCGGACCTGCCGCAGGACATCGACATCAATCACCCCGTGCGCCCGCAGCCGTGGCCCACCGTCCGCGCCGGCCTGTACTTCCTGATCCCGATCGGCATCCTGGTCTGGTGCCTGAGCGTCGAGGAACTGTCCGCCGGCCTGTCGGCGTTCTGGGCGGCCATGGCGATGCTGTTCCAGATGGTCACGCAGCGCCCGCTCATCGCCTGGTTCCGCCAGCAGCCGGCCGCGCCGGCCTGGCGCCAAGGATGGCGCGACGCCATCGGCGGCCTGCAGGACGGCGCGCGCAACATGATCGGCATCGCCATCGCCTGCGGCACCGCGGGCCTGATCGTCGGCGCCATCACGCTGACCGGGCTGGGACTGCGCATGACGGCCTTCGTCGAACTCGTGTCGATGGGCAATGTGCTGCTGATGCTGATCTTCACCGCCGTGGTGTGCCTGATCCTGGGACTGGGCATGCCGACGACCGCCAACTACATCCTGATGGCCACGCTGATGGCGCCCGTCGTGGTGGAGCTGGGCGCGCAGAACGGCCTGGTCATTCCCCTGATCGCCGTGCACATGTTCGTCTTCTACTACGGCATCATGGCCGACATCACGCCGCCCGTGGGGCTGGCCACCTTCGCGGCCGCCGCCATCTCGGGCGAGGATCCGATCAAGACCGGCATCCAGGGCGTTACCTACGCGGCGCGCACGGCCATCCTGCCGTTCATGTTCGTCTTCAACCCGACGTTGCTGCTGATCGACGTGAACTACGGCTGGGAACTGGCGCTGGTGGTGACGGGCGCCACGCTGGCGTCGCTGACCTTCGCGGCCGCGACCATGCGGTGGTTCAGGGTGCGCTGCACGCTGGTGGAAGTCGTGGCGCTGCTGCTGGTCACGTTCATGCTGTTCCGGCCCGACTGGTTCATGGACCATTTCGCCCCCAGCCATGAAAACCGTCCCGCCTCCGAAATGCTGGCCACGGCGGCCGCCCTGCCCGACAACGGCCGGCTGACCGTGGTGCTGAAGGGCATCAACCTGGAGGGCGACGAATTGACCAAGACGGTCGCGGTGGCCCTGCCCGCGCTGGAGAACGGCGCCGACGCGGCGGATGCCGGGCGCCGGCGGCTGGCCGAGGCCGGACTGACGCTGATGAGCCTGGGCGACCAGACGCAGATCGGCGGGGTGCGCTTCGGCAGCCGCGCCCAGCGCGCGGGCTGGGAACAGGGATGGGACGTGGTGAACGTGAAGGCGCCCAACCCGCAGCGCTGGTCGGACTACTGGGTGTACGTGCCCGCGCTGCTGTTGCTGGCGGGCATGTGGATCCGGCAGGGCCGGCGCGACGGCGGGGCGCCGCAAGGGCGGCTGCGAGCCCGCGTCGCCTGATCAGCGGGTCTGCGCGCGCCGCCAGGCTGGCCAGGCGCCGATGGTGAGCGCGCGCAGGAACCATTCCACCGGACCATAGGCATGGCGGCGCAGCCACCATGCGGACAACGGCAACTGCGCCGCGAAAATGGCCACCGCGATGGCAAACGCGGCCAGCGGCGACACGGAGGCATACAGCCTCAAGCCCCACGCCGTGAAGAGAAATGCGCAGACGACGGACTGCATCAGGTAATTGCTCAGCGCCATCCGACCCGCCGGCGCCAGCCAGGTTCCAAGGCGTTTGCCCGGGCCCGTGCGCAGCGCGATCAGGAACGCCGCGCCATAGGACAGGCTTAGTAGCGGCGCGGTGAGCAGGCCCGCGGCCAACCCGGGCAGTTCCCACGCCACCCGCGCCTGCGGCAGTGCGCTGGTGGCGTAGGCCGCCGCGCCGGCCAGCCCCGGCAGCAGCCCCAATGCGCACAACAGCCCCAGCGCGCGAGGCGAGCCCCAAGGGTCCGCAAGCGCGTTGCGGCGGCCCAGCGCGTAGCCGGCCAGGAACATCGCGAAGACGAACGGCCCCTGCACGAACAGCACCGTGAACCAGACGGATTCCGTCAGCTCTTTGATGTGCTGCGCGATCGTGCTGCCGATGGTGCCCCGGTAGGCCTCGATGGAGGCCAGCGCTTCGGCCTTGTATTGCGCCGCGTAGCCGGTCTGCACGGGGTCCAGGAAGCTCAGCGCGCCAAGGAGCGCCCATACCGCCGAGGCCAGCACGATCAGCCACAGGGCGCGGCGCAACGCGCGGGCCGGATCCATGCGTCGGCAGAGCAGCAGCGCAAGGCCCAGCAAAGCGTATGTCAGCAGGATGTCGCCCTGATAGAACAGGACGGCGTGGGCCAGGCCCAGCGCGCCCAGGCCGGCCAGCCTGCGCAGAAAGCGCGGCGCGAAGGCGGCCCCGCCATGTTCGGCCGCGGCCATCTGCAGGGTGAAGCTGTATCCGAACAGAAAGGAAAACAGCAGGTAGAACTTGGTCTCGAACAACCAGGCGATGAGCCAGCGCACCGCCACGTCCACCGGACGCGAATACACGGGATCCGGCACGCCCCCGCCATAGAACGGAAAGGCGAACACGCCGATGTTGACGACCAGGATGCCGAACAGCGCAAAGCCGCGCAGGGCGTCGACGTGCTCGAGGCGCGGCCGGATGCCGCCCTGGGCGTTCATGTCCGACCCAAGGCGACGGGCCGGCTGCGTGGCGGGCGCGCGCCGCCAGCCGACTGGTGCGTCTGGCGGCGCTCAGACCTCAACCCAGCACCGGAGACAGCAGCGGCTGCTTGGGACGCACGTCCAGCGCGCGTCCCTTGCGCGCCCGCTTGCCCACGTAGAGCGCCAGCGCCTCGCCCACCAGGATGTCCTCGGTGACCTTGTTGCGGTAGATGCCCGTGGCGCGCAGGCCCAGCGCGCCGATGGGCACCGTCTGGTCCAGCTTGTCCGCGCCGTCCAGCCCCATCAGGATCGTGCCGCGTCCGCCGCCGGACAGCGACTTGACTTCGTCCAGGCCAAAGACCAGGAACTTGCCCTTTTGCGACAGCAGCGCCAATTGCTTGGCGCCGGCGAACAGCGGCACGGGGCGCAGCAGCTCATCGCCCGATTCCAGGGTGATGAACTGCTTGCCCGCGCGCTGGCGGCTGATCATGTCGGAAAGCTTGGCCGCGAAGCCGTAGCCGCCGCGGGTGGCCAGCAGCCAGCGGCTGTCGGCCGACGCCGCGATGGTGTGGACGATGCGCGTGCCGGACTCCAGGTCGATCATGGTGGTGACGGGCTGGCCGGCGCCGCGCGCCGACGGCAGGCCCGACACCGGCACCGAGTACACGCGGCCGTTGTCGCCGACCGCGATGAGCGTGTCGGTGGTGCGGCACTCGAAAGCGCCGTACAGGTCATCGCCCTGCTTGAAGCCGAACTGGGCGGCGTCGTGGCCGTGGCCCTGGCGGGCGCGCAGCCAGCCCTTTTGCGACACCACCACGGTGACCGGTTCGTCCAGCACCTTGGTTTCCAGCACGGCGCGCTCGGCGGTTTCGATCAGGGTGCGGCGGTCGTCGCCATACTGCTTGGCGTCGGCCTCGATTTCCTTGACCAGCAGACGCTTGAGCGTCGTGGGATTGTCCAGCAGTTCCTGCAGGGAAATCTGGTCCTTGCGCTTGTCGGCCAGTTCCTGCTCGATCTTGAATCCTTCCAGGCGGGCCAGTTGGCGCAGGCGCATTTCCAGGATGTCTTCGGCCTGCCGCTCGGACAGGTTGAAGCGTTCCATCAGCGCGGCGCGCGGCTCGTCGGATTCGCGGATGGTCTGGATGACTTCGTCGACGTTCAGGTAGACCAGCATGCGGCCTTCGAGCACGTGAATGCGGTCAATGACCTTGTCCAGGCGGAAGCGGGTGCGGCGCACGACCGTATTGGTGCGGAACGCCAGCCATTCGACCAGGATGTCGCGCAGGCCCTTCTGACGCGGGCGCCCATCGGTGCCGATGCACACCAGGTTGATGGACGAGCTGCTTTCCATGCTGGTCTGCGCCAGCAGCGTGTTGACGAATTCGTCTCGGTCCACGCGCGAGGTCTTGGGTTCGAACACCAGGCGCACCGCGGCGTCCTTGCCGGATTCGTCGCGCACGGCGTCCAGCAGGTTGAGCATGACGGCCTTGGACTGGGTCTGCTCCGGCGTCAGGCTCTTCTTGCCCGTCTTGACCTTGGGATTGGTGATCTCTTCGATCTCTTCCAGGACCTTCTGGCACGACGTGCCGGGCGGCAGCTCGTTGACCACCAGCTGCCATTGGCCCCGCGCCATTTCCTCGAATTGCCAGCGCGCACGCACCTTCAGCGAACCGCGGCCCACGCTGTAAATCTGGGCGATGTCGGCGGCCGGCGTGATGATCTGGCCTCCGCCGGCGAAGTCCGGGCCCGGGATCATCGCGTGCAGCTCCGCGTCGGGCAGCTGCGGCTGCTTGATCAGCGCCACGCAGGCCTGGGCCACCTCGCGCAGGTTGTGCGGCGGGATTTCGGTGGCCATGCCCACGGCGATGCCCGAAGCGCCGTTCAGCAGCATCACGGGCAGGCGCGCCGGCAGCATCTGCGGTTCTTGCTGGCTGCCGTCGTAGTTGGGCACGAAATCCACGGTACCTTCGTCCAGCTCGTCCAGCAGGAGCTTGGCGATGGGCGTGAGGCGCGCTTCGGTGTATCGCATGGCGGCGGCGTTGTCGCCGTCGCGCGACCCGAAGTTGCCCTGACCGTCGATCAGGGGATAGCGCAGCGAGAAATCCTGCGCCATGCGAACCATGGCGTCGTAGGCGGCCTGGTCGCCGTGCGGGTGATATTTGCCCAGCACGTCGCCGACGACGCGTGCCGACTTGACGGGCTTGGCGCCGCTGGCCAGCCCCATCGCCTGCATGGCGAACAGGATGCGGCGCTGCACGGGCTTCTGCCCGTCGCCCACGTCGGGCAACGCGCGGCCGCGCACGACGGAAACCGCGTAATCCAGATAAGCCTGTTCCGCGTAGCGCGCCAGCGTGATGGCGGCATTGCCGTCGCCATCGCCGTCGGGCGGGGTAGAGTCGAACAAGCCGGGTTGATTGCTGTCGGTCATGATGTATTCAGGTAGACAATTTCATCGAAACGGCGTCCATGCGCCTCAGGCGGACGGCGCCAGCTGGGTGTCGGCGACGTGCGCGCGCAATTGCGCCCGCACCGCGTCCAGCGTCGCGGCATCCTGCCCGCGCTTGGGGATGATCACGCCCTGCAAGGTGCCAAGAATGACGTACAGGTGTTCCGGGGTCTCTTCGACGCGCCGCACGTCGGCCCAGTCCATGCGCCCGGAGGCGGTGGCCGTGGAATCCGTCACGCCGTCGGCCCCGAAGTCCAGCTCGTGCCGGCCCAGATAGAGCGTGTCGGGCTGTTTGGCCAGCATGCGCCGCGTGTTCATTTTCACGAGCCCGGGCAGCACATATTCGTAGGCCAGCGCCAGCACGGCCAGGATGCCCAGGCCCACGGCCAGCCCTTCGAAATACACGGGCAGCAACTGGCCCCAGTGGGGGCCCTTGCCGTCCCAGGTCTGCCAGACCAGGTAAGCGAGCAGCGCCACGATCATCAGGATCGCAAAGCGCAGGTGGGACCGGTAGCGGCGGCGGCGCAGTTCCGGGCGTTTGTAGACATAGGCGGCAAAATCGGCGTAATCGTCGGCCGTCAGGTCGACGATCATGCGGGCTTGCCCGGGCGCGGACTGCGTCATCAGATGTCGAGCTCCGCCAGGTTGCCCTTTTCTTCGATCCAGGCGCGGCGCTGCGAGGACTCGCCCTTGCCCATCAGCATGTCGAACATGCGGGTGGTGTCGGACGGGGTCTGGTCGCCATAGCCAACGGGCAGAAGCCGGCGCGTGTCCGGGTTCATGGTGGTTTCCCACAGTTGCTCGGGGTTCATTTCGCCCAGGCCCTTGAACCGGCTGACGGCCCAGGCGCCTTCGCGCACGCCTTCCTTGCGCAGCTTGTCCTGCGCGGCCTCGAGCTCACCGTCGTCCAGGCAGTAGATCTTGCGGGCCGGGCGCTTGCCCTGGGCGGGGACGTCCAGGCGGAACAGCGGCGGCTTGGCCACGTAAACGTTTCCGGCTTCGACCAGCTTGGGGAAGTGCTTGTAGAACAGCGTCAGCAGCAGCACCTGGATGTGCGAGCCGTCGACGTCCGCATCGGACAGGATGCAGATGCGGCCGTAGCGCAGTCCGGACAGGTCGGGCGTATCGCCGGGACCATGGGGATCCACGCCGATGGCCACCGAGATGTCGTGGATTTCGTTGTTGGCGAACAGCCGGTCGCGGTCGACCTCCCAGGAGTTCAGCACCTTGCCGCGCAGCGGCAGAATGGCCTGGAATTCCTTGTCGCGGCCCATCTTGGCCGAGCCGCCGGCCGAGTCGCCCTCGACCAGGAACACTTCGGTGCGGGTCGCGTCGCTGGATTCGCAATCGGTCAGCTTGCCGGGCAGCACGGCCACGCCCGAGCTCTTGCGCTTTTCGACCTTCTGGGCGGAACGCTGGCGCGCCTGGGCCTGACGGATGGCCAGTTCAGCGAGCTTCTTGCCGTATTCGACGTTGCTGTGCAGCCAGAGGTCCAGCGCGCTCTTGGCGAATCCGCCGACCAGGCGCACCGCGTCGCGGCTATTGAGACGTTCCTTGATCTGGCCCTGGAACTGCGGATCCAGCACCTTGGCGGACAGCACGAAGCTGGCGCGGGCGAAGACGTCCTCGGGCAGCAGCTTCACGCCCTTGGGCAGCAGGCTGTGGAGTTCGGCAAAGCCCTTGACCGCGCCGAACAGGCCTTCGCGCAGCCCGGACTCGTGGGTGCCGCCGGCGGGCGTGGGGATGAGGTTGACGTAGGATTCGCGCACGGCGTTGCCGTCTTCGGTCCAGGCCACCACCCATTGGGCGCCCTCGCCTTCGGCGAAGTTCTCGTGGTCGGCGCCGGCGTACTGCTCGCCTTCGAAGAACGGCACCATCAGTTCGGCGCCGGTCAGGGCTTCGGCCAGATAGCCGCGCAGGCCGTCCTGGTACTGCCAGGTCTTGGTGTCGCCGGATTTCTCGTTGACGAGGGTGACCTTCACGCCCGGCAGCAGCACTGCCTTGCTGCGCAGCAGGTGGGTCAGTTCGCCCAGCGGGATGTTGGGGCTGTCGAAATACTTGGCGTCCGGCCAGACGCGCACGCGAGTGCCGGATTTCTTGCGGCCCCCCTGGTCGTAGGGCGCCAGGGGCTCGGCGACGTCGCCGCCCTTGAATACCAGGCGGTTGACCGCCCCGTCGCGCCAGACGACAACTTCAAGGCGGGTGGCCAGCGCATTGGTGACGGACACGCCCACGCCGTGCAGGCCGCCGGAAAAGGCGTAGGCGCCGCCGCCGGCCTTGTCGAACTTGCCGCCGGCATGCAAGCGCGTGAACACCAGTTCAACGACGGGCGCGTTCTCTTCGGGGTGCAGGCCGACGGGGATGCCCCGCCCGTCGTCCTCGACGGACACGCTGCCGTCGATGTGCAGCGTGACCTGTATCTGTTTGCCGTAGCCGGCCAGGGCCTCGTCTGCGGCGTTGTCTATGACCTCCTGCACGACGTGCAGGGGGTTTTCGGTGCGGGTGTACATGCCCGGGCGCTGGCGCACGGGCTCCAGCCCCTTCAGGACGCGAATGGACGCCTCGGTGTAACGTGGAGTGGCCAAGTTATCCCCAACATCTGTGGAAAAAAACCGACATTTTACGGATAAGCCTAGATTCTGCGCGGCTCCGGGTGGGATGCGCACGACCTGACCAGATCCGATTTCGGTAGGATGATGACAGTCACAGCCGGCGCTCCCGGGTTGAACGACCCGAATCACGACAACTGCGCCGCAACATGCTACACAAATCCAGCAAACCCTGTTGTTATTAACAGTGGTATGCCTGTTGTTATTGACAGTGGTATGCTTTAGTCCATTCCACAAACAAGAACAACGGCAAGGCGCGTCTTTCACGCGCCTTTTGCTGCCGAACCGAGAATCACCATCATGAGCGACCAAATCAAGAACGTCAGTGACGCCAGCTTCGATGCCGATGTGTTGAAATCCGGCCAGCCGGTGCTGGTGGACTACTGGGCTGCCTGGTGTGGCCCCTGCAAGATGATCGCCCCGATCCTCGAAGAGGTCGCCACCGAATACGCCGGCCGCCTCACGATCGCAAAGCTGAACGTGGACGAAAACCAGGGCACCGCCACCAAGTACGGCATCCGCGGCATCCCCACTCTTATGCTCTTTAAAGACGGCCAAGCCGCCGCCACCAAAGTTGGCGCGCTGTCGAAGTCGCAACTCACCGCATTCCTGGACGGCGCGTTGTAAACCGCGTGCTGTAAACGAGGGCGCCGCCGCGTAGGCGGCGCTCATTTCAGTACCGCGCGAGCCCGTCCGTGGCGCGCCGCCAGAGCCCTCCTCTACTTTTCCCCCAACACTCACCGCGATGCACCTCAACGAACTGAAGGCGCTGCACGTCTCGCAGCTGCTCGAAATGGCCGCTGGCCTGGAAATCGAGAACGCCAACCGCCTGCGCAAGCAGGAACTGATGTTCGCCATCATGAAACGGCGCGCCAAGCAAGGCGAGCAGATCTTTGGCGACGGCGTCCTGGAAGTCCTGCCCGACGGCTTCGGTTTCCTGCGCTCGCCGGAAACCTCGTATCTGGCCAGCACCGACGACATCTACATTTCGCCCTCGCAGATCCGCCGCTTCAACCTGCACACCGGCGATTCCATCGAAGGCGAAGTGCGCACCCCCAAGGACGGCGAACGCTATTTCGCCCTGGTGAAGGTGGACAAGGTCAACGGCGTGGCGCCCGAAGCGATCAAGCATCGCATCATGTTCGAGAACCTGACGCCGCTGCACCCGAACCGCACCATGCGCCTGGAACGCGACATCAAGAGCGAAGAGAACCTCACGGGCCGCATCCTTGACGTCTTCGCCCCCATCGGCATGGGCCAGCGCGGCCTGATCGTCGCCAGCCCCAAGTCGGGCAAGACGGTGATGATGCAGCACATCGCCCACGCCATCACCACGAACTACCCCGACGCGGTCATGATCGTCCTGCTGGTCGACGAACGCCCCGAGGAAGTGACCGAAATGCAGCGCACCGTGCGCGGCGAAGTGGTGGCGTCGACCTTCGACGAACCCGCCACCCGCCACGTGCAAGTGGCCGAAATGGTCATCGAAAAGGCCAAGCGCCTGGTCGAAATGAAGAAGGACGTCGTGATCCTGCTGGACTCGATCACGCGCCTGGCCCGCGCCTACAACACCGTGGTGCCGGCCTCCGGCAAGGTGCTGACCGGCGGCGTGGACGCCAACGCCCTGCAGCGTCCCAAGCGCTTCTTCGGCGCGGCGCGCAACCTGGAAGAAGGCGGCTCGCTGACCATCCTGGGCACCGCGCTGATCGAAACCGGCAGCCGCATGGATGAAGTCATCTATGAAGAATTCAAGGGCACCGGCAACTCCGAAGTCCACCTTGAACGCCGCCTGGCCGAAAAGCGCGTCTATCCGTCGATCAACCTGAACAAGTCGGGCACCCGCCGAGAAGAGCTGCTGATCGCCCCCGACCTGCTCCAGAAGGTCTGGGTGCTGCGCAAGTTCATCCACGACATGGACGAAGTCCAATCCATGGAATTCATCCTGGACAAGATGCGCGCCACCAAGACCAACGCCGAATTCTTCGACATGATGAAGAAGAAGTAAGCAGGGTCTTGCGCCCAGCAAAAAACCGCCCGACAGGGCGGTTTTTTCATGCCTGGTCGCCGCGGACGCGGCCGGCCGTCTGTCGCGACATGGCGCGCCTTGGCGCCGGCGGCTCAGTGCTCGATGAAGTCCGGAATGCGGCGCGGCATCGAATCGGCGGGCCGGGGAGTCTGCTTGTCCGGCGACTTGCCGGAGCCGTCGATGGGTTCGATGCGCGGGTCGTCCCAACTGCCGGTCACGGCATATTCCATGGTCATCGCCCGCGCCAGCGGCTGCTTGAGCAGCCACTGGGTCACGAAGGCGCCCAGGCCGATCAGCGGATTGACGGCCAGCGCGGTCACCATCGCCGCGCCGCTGGCGTCCAGATTGGGAATGACCACGGCCTTCAGGTCCCAGCGCTCTTTGATGAGATCCACGCCCCCCGCCAGCACGATGGCAGCCACCGGTCCGTTGATCTTGTAGCCCTCGGTCGTCACCATCCCGCTGCCAACCTTCACGTTGCCGCGAATGGTGTCGAACGGAAAGCCGTCGCGCAGCAGGTTCGTCGGATTCACGTCCAGCCGCGCCAGCCGTTGCAGCGATTGCAGCGACAGCAGCTCCAGGAGGCGCGCCGTGCGCGAGTTCACATGCATGAAGCGACCGCTGTCCAGGCTTACCGTTACGTCGCCCGCCACGTCGGCGATGTTGTGCGTCCACGGCAGATTGCGCCACGTGGCCTTGCCCTGGACCGTGCCCTTGCCGCCCGACACAACGTTTTCGAAGCCGATCCGGTTCATGAAATTGCCGACGTTCTCGAACTTGACGGCGGCGTCGACGGTCAGCCCGCGGTCCGGCCCCTCGAGCCGCCAATTGCCCGTGGCGTTCAGCGCCGCCGAATCATTGGTGATGGACAATTTGTCCAGGCGCCACTGCCGTCCGCGCTGCAGGTTCGTGCCGATCACCTGGAGTTCGCCCAGGTTCTTGCCATAAAGCAGGAACTCCTTGGCCTGCAGGTCGATCGCCGGGATATCCGACAGGTCGTTGCCTGATGCCAGGGCCTTGTCCGCCTCATTGGCGTCGTCCTCGCCGCCGAACGACAGGCGCTTCAGGCGCGCCGTGATCTGCCCCGCGATCGCACCGGAAGCCTCGCGCCACTCCAGCGTGCCTGTCACCTGGCGGGACTGCAGGTCCACGCGCCATTGGGCGGGCGCGGGACGCGTGGCGTACAGCGTCAGGTCGTTCAAGGTGTAGCCGCTGGTGCGCAGGACGCCGGCCGCCAGGCTGACGCGCTCGGGCTCCGGCAGGAGCGGCTTGGGCGCGGGCCTGCCCTTGGCGGGCGGCACGCTGAAACCGTCGGACACCGCTTCCCAGCCGTCCATGTCCAGTTCCGGCAGGCTGGCGTTCAGGCTTAGACCGCGCTCGGGCAGGCTTGCCGGCCGGCCGATGCCCAGCGCGCCGCGCGCAAAGTACGATGGCGCGGCGTCCGCGGGATCCCGTTCGAAGATCGCATTGACGTTTTCGCCCAGGCTGGCCGTCAGCCAGCGCCGGCTCTTCGCGCCGCGGTCCTGCGCAGGCCCCCACTGCATCTTCAGCAACTGGGACGACTGGGCGGATTTCCCGGCCGGCGCGGGCATGTCGATCGCCATGCCGACCAGGTCCGACTCCATGGAAACATCGACCGCGCCGCCCTTCTGGTAACCCAGCCTGCCCTTGTAGGCGGCCCTGCCAGTAAAACGGGACATCGACGGCGCACGGCTCAATTGCGACAGCCCCGGCCCCGACAAGGTGCCGTCAAAGCGCAGGACGTCGGAGCTTTGCGCCAGGGCGCCATGGATGTTGACGGGACCGCCAAGGAACTGCGCCTTGATGCCCTTGGTCTGCACGCCTCTTTCCGAGAACTCCAGATCGCCATGCATCTGGCTGAGCAGCGGAATTTCCGGCATGAACGTGAACGTGTTGTCGGCGAACCGGATATGCCCCTGCACCTGCGTGTCGTCGGTATTGAGCAGCGGCACCTTCAGCTTGAGCGGCATGCGCCAGTCCCCGGTGCCGTGCGCCTCGTCCAGCGCGCCGTCCAGCAGCCCGCCCAGCGGCGAATTCGCGGCCATCGCCAGATAGGCGGATACCGGGCCCGAAGTCTCGCCGGAGACCTGGAGTTCCGAGTCGTGCTCCATATTGGGAATCACGGCCGTCACGGGGCCCAGCGTGACGGTCTGACCGGGCCCGGTGTGCGCCACGGCGCCGCCCGGACTGTCCAGGTTCAGGCTCACCTTGTCGATGCGGAAATTGCCCGACAGGTTTTCCAGCATCGGCCAGCCCTTGCGCTGCGGCCGGGCGGGCGCGTAGTCGACCTTGGCGTCGGCATAGGCGCCGGCAAGGACGAACTCGCCGGCAACGTCCGGCGCGCCAAAGGGAAAGTCGTCCAGGTCGCCCTTGAGCGTGATGGAAGCGGAACGAATCTCGCCCGCGGGCAGGCCTTCGGCCAGCCATTCGCGGGCGTCAGCGTTGACCTCCAGCGGCAGATAGCGGTGGATGGCGGGCATGGAAGCGCGCGTCATCGTGCCGCGCACGTCCGCGCTGCCCGCCGCGGTCCTGCCTTCCTTCAGCCATTGGCCCTGCAGGCGCACGTCCAGGTCATCGTTGACCACGTGCAATTTGGCGATGTCCACGAACCAGTTCTTCGCGTCCGGCCCCTTGACCTGCGCATCCAGTTCGACGGCCTGCGCCTCGAGCGTGGGGTTTTCGAACACGCCGGGCAGCGTCACGCGCAACTGCTGCACGGCGCCCTGGACGGCCAGCTCGGCCGCGCCCTTGCTGCGCGCTAGCGGCAGGTTTTCGATCTGGATGAAATCGCCGGGCAGCGCGGAAATGCGCATCTGCGCCGAGCCGCCGCGCACCGCCGGGCCATCCGGGCCCGCAGCCCAGGCCGCGCCGCGCACTGCAACGTCGCCCGTCAGTTGCGTGAACTGGCCGTGCTCGAGCTGCCACCACGCCCGTCCGGCCAGCCTGCCCTGCACCGGCGGCACGTCGATCCACGGCGACCACGCCAGCGGCTCCACGTCATCGGCCTGCACAAACAGCTGGCCGCTCCAGTTCGCGGGCTTCTTCGCGTCCGCGGTGAACAGGCTTCGGTTGAATTCGCCGCGCAGCTCCAGCTTGTGGGCAAGCGCCGCGCCGGCCGACGCCTGCAGCACGAAGCGGTGGGACAGCGCGCCATTTCGCACCAGGAAATCGACGCCGTCCAGCTTGAGCTCGGGCGCCTGCCGCAATTCGTCCTGCCAGCGGATCGTGGCGTTGCGCACCAGCAGTTCGCGCTGGGCGGCCAGCCAGCGCAGTCCGGGATGATTCAGGTCCGATCCGTGCTCGCTCGCGTTCAGATCGATATCCTGGCCGGCGACCCAGAGATGATTGGACGCATCCCGCCTCAGCGTCAGTTCGGGCTTGTCGAGCTTCAGGCGCACCAGCGTGGGCGACAACGCCAGGATGCTGCGCCAGGCCACCACCGCGGAAACGGACGGCAGGGTCAGCACCGGATCGGCCTCGTCGTCGTAGACCTGGACGGAGGCAAGATCGAGCCTGGGATTGAGTCCCTGCCAATTGGCGCTGATCGCGCCGATCGTCACTCGGGCGCCCAACGCCTGGCTGGCGTAGGCTTCGATCTGGGGTCGCCACTGGTCCACACGGGGCAGGACCCAGTAGCGCACGCCCAGCAACCCGATGGCGACTACGCCATAGACGGTCAGCGCGGCCCAGAACAGGCAGCGGAGCACTTTTTTTGGAACAGACACGGATGAGTGGGCAGGAGGAGATGTCTTGCAGTATCGTCCCCACTTATACCTGAATCACGCACATCCGTCTTCGCCCTTTTCGCCATGACCAACCCGTCCCCGCTTGCCCCCGCCCTCGCCTGGTCCGGCCACCTGCGCCGCCGCCTCGACGCCCATCCGGATCTGGCCGCCTGGCTGGCCGGCGCCGTGCAACATCCGGTCACGCCCGCCGTGATGGAACAATGGCAAACCGAGCTGGCGGGACCCGCCGCGCCCGCCGTCCTGCCGGTAGACGCCTGCCGCATGGTGCTGCGCAAACTGCGCGAGCGCGTGTTCAGCGTCCTCATCGTGCGGGACCTGACGGGCCAGGCCGACCTTGAGGAAGTGGTCGGCGCCATGACCACGTTGGCGGACATGGCGGTGGCCGCCGCCTATCGCAGCGTCGCGGCCGACCTGGCGTCCGTGCATGGCGTGCCGCGCGACCCCGCCACCGGCAAGCCGCAAGAAATGCTGATTGTCGGCATGGGCAAGCTGGGCGGCTGCGAATTGAACGTGTCCTCCGACATCGACCTGATCATGCTGTACGGAGAGGAAGGTGAAACCGACGGTCCGCGCCGCATCAGCCACCACGAGTTCTACGGCCGCCTGACACGCCGGATGATGCCGGTGCTGTCGGAAGTCGACGCCAACGGCCAGGTGTTCCGGACCGACCTGCGCCTGCGTCCGGATGGCGACTCCGGCCCGCTGGCCTGGAGCCTGGACGCGCTGGAGCACTACCTCATCGGCCAGGGCCGCGAATGGGAACGCTACGCCTGGCTCAAGGCGCGCCTGATGCCCGCCCAGGCCTTCGAAGGCAGCGACAGCGCCGCGCAGGCCAGGCAGCTGGAAAGCCTGCGCGTGCCGTTCGTCTACCGCAAGTATTTCGATTTCGACGCGCTGGCCGCGCTGCGCGCCCTGCGCGAACGCATCCGACAGGACTGGCAGCGGCGGGCGATGGCGCGCAGCGGCATCGACAGCGCAAACAACATCAAGCTGGGCGACGGCGGCATCCGCGAAATCGAATTCGTGGTGCAACTGGCCCAGCTGATCCGCGGCGGCCGCATGCCTGCCCTGCAAAAACGCGGCCTGCTGGAAGCGCTGCACGCCGAACGCCTGGCCGGGCTGGTGCCCGAGGACGACGCGCGCCGCCTGGAAGATGCGTACCGGTTCCTGCGCCGCACCGAACATGCCCTGCAGTACCGCGAAGACGAGCAGACCCACCTGTTGCCGGGCGACCCGGCCCAGCGCGCCGGACTGGCGGCCGCCCTGGGCCTGAGCCCCGACGACTTCGAACGCACGCTCGCCGGGCACCGCGAATTCGTTTCGCAGACCTTCCGCAACGTCTTTCGCATGGTGGGCATGGGCGAGGAAGACTCGGCTTCCACGACGGGCGGCGCCGATGCCGCCGCCGGCCAGGACGAGCCCGACAGCGAAAGCGAACTGAGCGAGCAGATCCGCCAGGCCTTTGGCGATGACGCGCAAGACCTGCTGCGCCGGGCCGAAACCCTGTCGGGCAGCCACCGCGTGCGCAGCCTGCCCGAAAGCAGCCGGCGCCGCATGGAAGTCCTGCTGCCGGCGGCCTTGCGCGCGGCGCTGCAGACGCCCGCGCCGCGCGAGGCGGCCGTGCGCCTGTTCGACCTGATCGAGAAGATCGCCCAACGCAGCGCCTACCTGGCGCTGCTCGCCGAATATCCCGACACGCTCGCGCGCGTGGCGCGCATGGTCGCCGCCAGCCCCTGGGCCGCGCAGTACCTCACGCAGCATCCCCTGCTGCTCGACAGCCTGATCGATTGGCGCACGCTTTTCGAACCGCTGGACTTCGCCCAGATCGCCCGCCAGCTGACCGCGGACCTGGACGCCTGCCGCCTGCCGGACGGCGCGCCCGACATCGAGCGCCAGATGAACCTGATGCGCGATGTGCAGCGCCAGGCCAGCTTCCAGCTGCTGGCGCAGGACCTCGAAGGCGAGCTCACGGTGGAAAAGCTGGCCGACCAGCTGTCGGCACTGGCCGACCTGCTGCTGACCGAGACCATTCGCCGCGCCTGGCCGCTGGTGAACAAGGTCGAGGGCGCCGAGCCGCACTTCGCCGTCATCGCGTACGGCAAGCTGGGCGGCAAGGAGCTCGGCTATGCCTCCGACCTGGACCTGGTCTTCCTGTTCGACGACCCGCGCGAGGATGCCGCCGAAGTCTATGCCAAGCTGGGCCGGCGCATGACGTCCTGGCTGTCGACCATGACTTCGTCAGGCCGGCTGTACGAAGTCGACCTGCGGCTGCGTCCGGACGGCGACGCGGGGCTGCTCGCGGTCTCGATGGAAGCCTTCGAGCAGTACCAGCACAAGCACGCCTGGGCCTGGGAACACCAGGCGCTGACCCGGGCGCGGCACGCCGCCGGCGACGCGCAAGTGGGCGCCGCCTTCGAGAAAATCCGCGAGGACATCCTGGTGCTGCCGCGCGACGCCGCAGCGCTGCGCGAGGAAGTCCTGGCCATGCGCGAGAAGATCAACGCGGGCCACCCGAACTCCAGTGACCGCTTCGATCTCAAGCACGACCGCGGCGGCATGGTCGACGTGGAATTCGTCACGCAGTACCTGGTGCTCAGCCAGGCCGGCACGCATCCGGTGCTGGTGCGCAACCTGGGCAACATCGCACTGCTGCGCCTGGCGGGCGAAGCGGGGCTGATTCCGCCGGAACTGGCCTCTCGCTCCGGCAACGCCTACCGCACGCTGCGCCGGGTCCAGCACCAATTGCGCATGCAGGGGGTCGAAAAGGCGCGCGTGGCGCCTGACCAGCTGCAGGAAGAGCGGGCCGCCGTCAAAGAGCTCTGGGCCGCCGTGCTGGGCTAAAGGGAGAAACACGGGCCCCGTCGCGGGGCTTGCCGGCCCGCCCGGCGCCGCTGGCGGCAACTCGTCGTAAAATAAGGGGTTTTCCGCCCTTTTGCCTGCAAGCCATGTCTGAACTCGTCCGCCCCAAACTCGACCTGCCCGCCGGCCGCAGCAAGGTGCTGATGCATTCGTGCTGCGCGCCCTGTTCCGGCGAAGTCATGGAGGCCATGACGGCCTCCGGCATCGATTACGCGATCTACTTCTACAACCCGAACATCCATCCGGTCAAAGAGTACGAAATCCGCAAGCAGGAGAACATCCGCTTCGCCGAGCAGCACGGCATCGAGTTCATCGACGCCGACTACGACATGGACAACTGGTTCGACCGGGTCAAGGGCATGGAAAACGCGCCCGAGCGCGGCGAACGCTGCACGGCCTGCTTCGACATGCGCTTCGAGCGCACCGCGCTCTATGCCCACGAGCACGGCTTTGACACGATCACCAGCTCGCTGGGGATTTCGCGCTGGAAGGACATGAACCAGATCAACGGTTGCGGCGAACGCGCGGCCGCGCGCTACGACGACCTGGTCTACTGGACCTACAACTGGCGCAAGGGCGGCGGCTCGGCCCGCATGATCGAAATCAGCAAGCGCGAGAACTTCTATCAGCAGGAATATTGCGGCTGCGTCTATTCGCTGCGCGACACCAACCGCCACCGCCGCTCGCAAGGCCGCGACCGCATCCACATCGGCGTCAAGTTCTACGGCAAGGAAGACCTGATCAACGAGGAACTCCTCTGAGCCTCGGCTGAGCCGTCCCGGCGTCGCCACTCCGCGCGGCGCCGGGCAAAACAAAGGCCTGGCAGTCCGCGCCACGCGCATCCCGCCAGGCCCGCCGCGGCGCCCCGCCGGGGGCCGCGATCCGCAAGCATCCGTCAGTCCAGCATCAGCACCGTGGCGCCGGTGGTCTTGCGCGAAGCCAGCGCGGTCTGCGCTTCGCCGGCCTGCTCCAGCGAGTAGCGCTGGTCGATGCGAACCTTGATCTTCTTCTTCAGGACCAGGTCGAAGAGCTCTTCGGAAGCCGCCTGCAGCTTCTCCAGCGTGTTCACGTGCACGCCCAGCGACGGGCGCGTGACGTACAGGCTGCCCTTCTGGTTCAGCACCGCCAGGTTCACGCCAGCCACCGGACCGGACGCGTTGCCGAAGCTGACCATCAGGCCGCGCGGCTCGATGCAGTCCAGCGAGGTTTCCCAGGTGTCCTTGCCCACGCCGTCATAGACCACCGGCACCTTCTTGCCGCCGGTCAGTTCCAGCACGCGCTCGGCCACGTTTTCGCGCGAGTAATCGATGGTTTCCCAAGCGCCGTTGGCGCGCGCCAGTTCCGCCTTTTCGGGGCTGGACACCGTGCCGATGAGCTTCACGCCCAGGGCCTTGGCCCACTGGCACGCGATCAGCCCCACGCCGCCGGCGGCCGCATGGAACAGGATGGTCTCGCCGCCCTGCAGGCGATAGGTCTGGCGGAACAGGTACTGGACGGTCAGGCCCTTGAGCATCAGCGCGGCGGCTTCGTCGAAAGCGATGCCCTTGGGCACCTTCACGACCTGCGCGGCCGGCACGTTGCGCGCCTTGGCGTAGGCGCCGATGGGGCTCTGGCCATAGGCGACCCGGTCGCCCTTCTTCAGATGCTTGACGTCTGCGCCCACGGCGGTCACCACGCCGGCGCCTTCAAAGCCCAGGCCATGCGGCAGCGGGTGCGGATACAAGCCCGTACGGAAATAGATATCGATGAAGTTCAGGCCGGCGGCGTGCTGCTCGATCGTGATTTCATTGGCGGCCGGCGGCGGAACTTCCACCTCGACCAGCTTCAGGACTTCGGGACCACCGTGCTGCTCGATACGAATTGCCTTGACGAGATTGCTGGCCATGCTGGCCTCCTTTCATTGGAAATAACGCGAATTAACCCAGAAACCCAGACTTCAACGCGGGGGCTGCCCGCCATCCTGCTTGGCGGGCGTACGGCCGGCGCCGCCCCCCATCAAAGCAAACACGCCCGCCAGCACCAAAGCGGTTCCCGCCATCTGCCACACCGTGATGGGCTCGTCGAGGAACCACGCGGCCAGGAACAGCACGGACACCGGGCCCACCATGCCCAGCAGCGACGCCGTCGGCGCGCCGATGAGCGACACCGCCCACATCAGCATGAACACCGGCACCACCGTGTTCAGGGTGGCGTGAATGATGGAGTATCCATAGACCGCGGCGGGCTGGACAAGCATCGACGCGGGATGAACCAGGAAGAACTGGATGATGCAGGCCACGCACGACACCAGCATGGCGTAAGCCACCAGACGCGTCGCGCCGATCCGCTTGATCAGCTCTCCGGAACAGATCAGGTACACAGAATAGCTTGCCGCCGAACCGAAAACGAACAAAGACCCTAACAGCACCTCGCTGCCGCCGCCAAAGGACAAGTCATGCGCGAACACCAGCACCACGCCGGCGTACGACAGCACCATGGCCATCCATTGACGGCGTTCGATCGACCGCTTGAACCAGAAGGCGGACAGCAGGACCACCAGCGACGGGGAGAGAAACAGGATCAGGCGTTCCAGGCTGGCGGTGATATAGCGCAGGCCCAGGAAGTCCAGAAAACTTGAAAGGTAATAGCCCAGCAAGCCCAGGACGCACACCTGGATGCGTTCCTTGGTCGTCAGGGAGACGATCTCGCCGCGCGCGGCCCGGCGCGACTGATGCCACGCCACCGCCGCGAAAAACGGCATGGCGAACAGCATGCGGAAGGCGATCAGGGTGACGGCATCGATACCGTAACGGTAGGTGAACTTGACGACGATGGCCTTGGCGGAAAAGAGGATCGCGCCAAGCACCGCCATGGCGATACCGGCGGCACGGCTGGAAGCCAGCGGGTCCGCCGTAAGCTTGGCAATACGATTCATGCGATGATTTTAAATTCACCGCAACAATATTTGCAGGCTTTTTCCCCGCATGACCCGACAACGCGCCCTGACCTACATCCACATTGCCGCCGTGCTGTTCGGCCTGACCGGCGTTTTCGGCGAGCTGATCCAGGCCAGCGCGGCGGTCATCACACTGGGGCGGGCCGTCTTCGCGGTCATTTCGCTGGGCATCTTCGCGCGCCTGCGCCGCAAGCCGCTGCTGAGCGCCCTGACGCCCGCGCAACTGTTTGTGCTGGTGATTGCCGGCGTGCTGCTGGCGGGGCACTGGGTCACGTTCTTCATCTCAGTGAAAGTGGGCGGCATCGCCATCGCAACCCTCGGCTTTGCCAGTTTCCCCGCGTTCATCACCCTCTTCGAAGGCCTGATCTTCCGCGAACGCGTCCGGCTGGCCGAATGGCTGCTGCTGGCCCTGGTCACCGCCGGCCTGGTGCTGGTCACGCCGTCGTTCGACCTTGCCGACCAGGGCACCATCGGCCTGGCGTGGGGCCTGCTGTCGGGGCTGAGCTTTGCGCTTCTGGCACTGAGCAATCGCCGGTCAGCCTCGGGCATGGATCCGATGCAGGTCGCATGCTGGCAGAACCTGGTGGTCGCGCTGGTGATGGTGCCTTTCGCCGTCGGCCAACTGCCCGCCCTGCCCGCGCTGGACTGGTTCTGGCTGGCGCTGCTTGGCGTGTTCTGCACCGGGCTGTCGCATTACCTCTTCGTGTCCAGCCTGACCCGGCTGAACGCGCGCAGCGCCGGGCTCGTGATTGCCCTGGAACCAGTCTATGCAATCGCCTTCGCCTGGGTGCTGTTCAGCCAGCAGCCGACGCCGCGCATGCTGGCCGGCGCCGCGCTGATCGTGGCGGCCATCGTCTGGTCCGGCCTGCGCAAGCAGGCCCCGGCGACCGCGGATTCCAGTCCGGCCCCTAAATAGCAGCCTTGACAATAACTGACTAGGCAGTAAAATTCGGCGCATGACTGCCCCGCCTGCCTCATCCGATTCGTCCGACTCCCCCGTTCACTACCGCAACGACACCCGTTGCATGGCGGAGGACAACGCGGGCTACCTGATCAAACTCGCCTATCACTCCCTCACCCGGATGCTGGACCAGGAAATGGCGCCCCTGGACCTCACCGCCATGCAGTGGCGCCCCTTGGCCATGGTCTTTCTGGGGCGCGCCGATACGCCCGCTGAACTTGCGCGGCTCAACGACATGGACACCGGCGCCATGACCCGCGCGCTCGATCGCCTGGAAGCCAAAGGGCTGCTGCGCCGCAACCGCAGCCTGGAAGACCGCCGCGTCGTGAAGATCGAGCTCACCGAGCTTGGCGAGGCCAAGGCCCGCGAGATCCCGGCCAATATCGCCCGCGCGCTCAACCATCATCTGCGCGGCTTTTCCACGGAAGAAGTGGCTCAGCTCATGCACTTCATGCGCCGGATGATCGCCAACGGGTCCGCGTCGGGCGCATCGCCCGAACGCTGACGCCGCCGCCCCGTCCGCGAAAGACGGGGTATTATTTGGCATAATATTTGCCTAGGCAAATACAGATTAATCAATTACTTTCAGCTAACAGTCAGGATGAAACGCCTTATTTCTACCGTATTGGTGCTGGCCCTGAGCGGTTGCGCACTGATGGACTCCGAGCCTCAGCCCGTGGCGGCGCTGGACGCCGCCAAGCTCGGGCTGGCCGAACAAGCCGCCGACTGGCCCGCCGCGCAATGGTGGGAGCGCTACGGCGATCAGCAGCTCGATGCGCTGATGACCGAAGCGCTGGCGAACAGTCCCTCGATGACCGCAGCGCAAGCGCGCCTGGCCAAGGCCAACGCGGCCGTCAGTTCGGCGCGCGCGCCGCTGTTCCCGCGCGTGGACGCGAACTACACGCTGACCCGCGAACACCTGTCCAAGGATTACATCTACCCCGCCCCGATGGGCGGCTCCGTCGTCAGCGACAACCGGCTCGCGCTGGATTTCAGCTACGAGCTGGACTTCTGGGGCAAGAACCGCTCGCGCCTGCAGTCCGCAGTGTCGCAGCAGGAGGCCGCCGCCGCGGATGCGCAAGCCGCGCGCAACCTGCTGGCCAGCGCCACCGTGCGTGCCTACCTGAATCTGCAGAACGCCTTCGCGCAGCGCGACGTCCTCAAGCGCGTGCTGGAACAGCGGGCCGAAGTGCTGTCGCTGACGCAGGGCCGCTATGCGGCCGGGCTGGATACCCAGGTCGAGGTCAAGCAGGCCGAATCGTCGCTGGCCTCCGGCAAGGTGGAATTGACCCAGACGGAAACCACCCTGGCGCAACTGCGCAACCAGGTCGCCGCGCTGGCTGGGGCCGGTCCGCAGCGCGGACAAAGCCTGGTGGCGATCGCGCTGACCGCGCCGGCCGGCGGGGTGCCCGCCAGCGTCCCGCTGGACCTGCTGGGGCATCGGCCCGATGTCGCCGCCGCCAAGTGGCGCGCGCAGGCCGCCCGCCACGCCATCGATAGCGCCAAGGCCGAGTTCTACCCCAACGTGAACCTGGCCGCGTTCGTCGGCTTCCAGGCCATGGGCACCGGCAACCTGCTGGGCGCCGACGCCCGCATGGCCGGTTTCGGCCCCGCCGTCACGCTGCCCATCTTCCATGGCGGTGAACTGAACGCCAATCTGGCGGGCCGCCGCGCCGACGCGGATCTTGCCGTGTCCGACTACAACCAGACCGTGCTGGATGCCGTGCACCAGGTCGCCGACGCGCTCGATGGCCTGCGCCTGCTCGACCAGGAGAAGGCGCAGCAGCGCCAGGCCCGCGAAGCCATCGAAGCGGCCTACGACCTGGCCGTCAACCGCTACAAGGCCGGCATGGGCAACTACATCACCGTGCTCATCGCGCAAACCGGCGTGCTCGCCCAGGCGCGCCTGGACACCGACCTGCGCATCCGCGCCTATCAGCTGGACGCCGACCTGGCCACCGCCCTGGGCGGCGGCTATGCCCCCCAGGCCGAGCCCGCCACGAACACCATTCATTGAACGATTCCCGGATTCAGACGTCATGAACGCTGCCACTCCCTCGACCCACCCCGCCCGCAAACGCCTGTTGCTGACGGCGACCGGGGTATTCATCGTTATCGCGATCGCCTACGGCATCTGGTGGGCGCTGTTCGGCGCCCACTTCGAAAACACCGATGACGCCTATGTACACGGCAACCTGGTGCAGATCACGCCCCAGGTCCCGGGCACCGTCGTCGCCATCGAGGCCGACGATACCGAAACCGTTATTGCCGGCCAGCCGCTGGTGCGCCTGGACCCGGCCGACACCGAAGTCGCGCTGCAGCAGGCGCAGGCCAAGCTTGCACAGATGGTGCGCCAGGTGCAGACCTACTACGTGCAGAACGATGCGCTGGCCGCGGATGTCGACCTGCGCAACGCCGACATCCTGCGCGCCCAGGCCGAGCTGACCCGCGCGCAAAGCGACGTGAAGCGTCGCCAGCAGCTCGCCAAGTCGGGCGGCGTCAGCGGCGAAGAGATCCTGCACGCCGAAGTGGCTCTCAAGTCCGCCCAATCCGGCCTCGCGCAGGCCAAGGCCGCCCTGGCCGCCGCGCAGGCCAAGCTGGCGACCAACCAGGCACTGACGCAAGGCACGTCCGTGGCCGACCACCCCGACGTGCGCCAGGCCGCCGCCAACCTGCGCAATGCCTGGCTCGCCCAATCCCGCACCGTGCTGCCCGCCCCCGTGAGCGGCGTCATCGCGCGCCGCAGCGCGCAGGTGGGCCAGCGTGTGGCTCCCGGCTCGGCGTTGATGACCGTCGTGCCGCTGGACCAGGTCTGGGTCGAGGCCAACTTCAAGGAAGGCCAGTTGCGCAAGATGCGCATCGGCCAGCCGGTGAAGATGTTTTCCGACCTCTACGGCAGCTCGGTGACCTACCACGGCACCATCGCCGGCCTGGACGCCGGCACGGGCAGCGCCTTCGCGCTGCTGCCCGCGCAGAACGCGACCGGCAACTGGATCAAGGTGGTGCAGCGCGTGCCCGTGCGCATTGCGCTGGACCCCGAAGACCTGAAGAAGCATCCGCTGCGCGTTGGGCTCTCGATGGATGTGGAAGTCGATGTGGGCAAGCAGGACGGCGAGGCGCTGACTCAGGCGGCCCGCAAGGAACCCGCCTGGTCGACGCGCGCTTTCGAGCCCGCCCACGATGACGTCGACGCCATGATCAGCAAGATCATCGCAGCCAACCTCGCATCATGAGCACGGCCGCCCAGCCCGCGGGCGCGCCCGCCGACGCCCGCCCTCCGGGCACCCATCCGCCGCTGGAGGGCGCCACCCGCATCATCGGGTCGATCGCGCTGTCGACGGCGGTGTTCATGAACGTGCTGGACACGTCGATCGCGAACGTGTCCATCCCCACCATTTCCGGCGACCTGGGCGTGAGTTCAAGCCAGGGAACCTGGGTCATCACCTCTTTCGCCGTCGCCAACGCCATCACGGTGCCGCTGACCGGCTGGCTGACGCAGCGCTTCGGACAGGTGCGCCTGTTCCTGATTTCCACGCTGCTGTTCGTGCTGGCGTCCTGGCTTTGCGGCTTCTCGCCTTCGCTGGAAGCGCTGATCGCCTTTCGCGTGCTGCAGGGAGCGGTCGCGGGCCCGATGATTCCGCTGTCGCAGACGCTGATGCTGGCCAGCTTCCCGAAATCCAAGGCAGGCATGGCGCTGGCGGTCTGGTCCATGACCACGCTGGTCGCCCCGGTCGCGGGTCCGCTGCTGGGCGGCTGGATCTCGGACAACTACACATGGCCGTGGATCTTCTACATCAACGTGCCCGTGGGCCTGCTGGCCGCGTGGATCAGCTGGCGCATCTACGGCAAGCGCGAGTCCGTGACGCGCAAGCTACCCATCGACAAGCTCGGGCTGGTGCTGCTGGTGGTCTGGGTGGGCGCGCTGCAGATCATGCTCGACAAGGGCAAGGAACTGGACTGGTTCGCCAGCCCCACCATCATCGCCCTGGCGGCGATCGCTTTCGTGGCGTTCGTCTTCTTCCTGATCTGGGAGCTGACCGATGCGCACCCGGTGGTCGACCTGCGCCTTTTCAAGGTCCGCAACTTCACGGTGGGCGCGCTGACGCTGGCGGTGGCCTATGGCGTCTTCTTCGGAAACGTCGTGCTGCTCCCGCTGTGGCTGCAGAGCAATATGGGCTACACCGCCACGTACGCCGGTCTGGTGACGGCGCCCGTCGGCCTGCTGGCCATCCTGCTGACGCCCATCGTGGGCAAGATGCTGGCCACGCGCGATCCCCGCCAGATCGTGACGGTCGCCTTCCTGATCTTCGCGCTCGTGTGCTTCATGCGGTCCGGGTTCAACACCCAGACGGACGTGCGCACGCTGATGACCCCGACCATCATCCAGGGCGCGGCGATGGCGGCGTTCTTCGTGCCGCTGACGTCCATCACGCTGTCCAGCATCGAACCCTGGCGCATCCCTGCCGCCTCGGGCCTGTCGAACTTCCTGCGGCTGACCGCGGGCGCCTTCGGTACCTCCATCGCCACGACGCTGTGGGAGAACCGCGCCACGATGCACCATGCGCAGCTGACCGAGATCGCCAAACCCGGCCAGCAAGCATTCGACCAGACCATGGATGCGCTGCAGAACGGCCTGGGCGTGTCGCACCAGCAGGCCCTGACCATGGTGGATGGACTGATCAACGCGCAGGCCTTCACCATGTCCGCGGTGGACGTGTTCTACGCCTCGGCGGTCATATTCCTGATGCTCACGGGCCTGGTCTGGTTCGCCCGCCCCCGGTCGGCCAAGGCTGGCGGCGGCGGCGCGGCGGAAGCTGCCGCGGGCGCACACTGACGCGTGTCTTGCCGACCCAGCAAAAAGGCGCCCGAGGGCGCCTTTTTGCCGGGTTTGGGCCATGGCCTGGACCATGGACTGGGCAATGACTCATTCCTTCAGCAGCGCATGCCAGTCCATCCGTTCCATGATGTCGGCAGACAACGCGCTGACCGGTGAAAGATTGAATACGGATACGCCGCGCGAGCGCCATAGCGTCGAAGCGAACCGGAACGAGGGCTCGATCAGGCGCGGGAAGTTGCGCGCCAGCCTGCTGGTCTGAGGACGGCCGCCCTCGTCGTAGAAGCGCAAGCCGCCCTGCACGGTCAGGTCCAGCCCGTGCACGTACACCTGGCGCGCGCCGCCGGACACCAGCACCTGCAAGGCCGCATAGGCCACCGTGTCGGCATCGAACACGCCCAGCGAGACATCAAAGCTGTATCCGAGGCCCTGCTTGGCGTCCAGCAGTTGCACGTCGGGAGACGCCGCCGCGATGCGCTTGAGCACGGCTGGCGCCACGCTGCGCTCGTATGCGCGCTTGGCGATCAGCTCGATGATGCAGATGCGGCAGCGGATGTCCTCCTGCGGAATGCCTTGCATGATGTAGCGCAGCACCTCGGGGAACACATACAGCGTCAGGTCCTGCGCCACGATCTCCCGCACCAGGTCGATGCGGTCGCGCACGAAGTTCTGGTCGATGATGCAGTAGTACTTGAACTTGAAGTCGAACTTGCGCGCCAGGGCGATGGCGCCATTGACGCCCATCGCCACGCCGAGATCCAGCCGGTCGTAGGGAATCTGAGCGACCGACGGGCCGCTCAGGATCAGGTGGACTGTCTGGTCGGCGGGGTCGAAACCCTGCGCCAGCGGCGTGACCGGCAACGACCGGCCAAAGGCGCGATACCCGCTGATGGCGCCCTCATTGTCCCTCCAGATTCGCACGAAAGGCCAAAGATGCTGGTTGTGCCTTTGGGTGCGCGAACGCAGCACGCGGAACAGCTTGCGCACGAAGCGGTCGGCCCGCCCGCCGCCCACGTGGTCGGAAGGGGGAGAGGAAATGGAGTCGTTCATCTACTAACCAGACAGGCCCTGCGGCCCGAAGCTCTTAACCGCCTCGAACCAGCGACGCGATCGCGTTGCCGACATCGACGGTGGAAGCGTTGCCTTTCATATCCCGCGTCCGCGGCCCATCGGCCAGCACGGTTTCGATCGCCTTCACGACGGCGGCCGACGCATCGGGATACCCCAAGAAATCAAGCATCAGCGCCCCGCTCCAGATCTGACCGATCGGGTTGGCGATGCCCTTGCCATAAATATCCGGCGCCGACCCATGAACCGGCTCGAAGAGCGACGGGAACTTGCGCTCGGGATTCAGGTTGGCCGACGGGGCGATGCCGATCGTGCCCGTGCATGCCGGCCCGAGGTCGGACAGAATGTCGCCGAACAGATTGGAGGCCACCACCACGTCGAACCAGTCGGGGTGCTGCACGAAATGCGCGCACAGGATGTCGATGTGATATTTGTCCCAGCGCACGTCCGGATAGTTCCCGGCCATTTCCGCCACGCGCTCGTCCCACCAAGGCATCGAAATGGAGATGCCATTGGACTTGGTCGCCGCGGTCAGGTGCTTGCCGCGCTTTTGCGCCAGTTCAAATGCGAACTTCAGCACGCGCTCGGCGCCGACGCGGGTGAACACGCTTTCCTGGATGACGACCTCGCGCTCGGTGCCTTCGAACAGGCGGCCGCCGCTGTTGGAGTATTCGCCTTCGGTGTTCTCGCGCACGATGAAGAAATCGATCTCGCCTGGCTTGCGGTCGGCCAGCGGCGACGGCACGCCCGGCATCAGGCGCACCGGGCGCAGATTGATGTACTGATCGAATTCACGGCGGAACTTGAAGAGCGAGCCCCACAGCGCCTCGTGATCGGGCACCGTGGCAGGCCAGCCGATCGAACCGAAAAATATCGCTTCATGCTGGCCGATCTGCTCTTTCCAGTCGTCCGGCATCATCTTGCCGTGCTTGGCGTAATAGTCGCAGCTCCAGTCGAAATGATCCCACTGAAAATCGATGCCGAAGCGAGCCGCCACGGCGTCCAGCACTTTCAACCCTTCGGGCACGACCTCTTTGCCGATCCCGTCTCCCGGAAGCACTGCAATCCTGTGTTTCTTAGCCACCACTTTTTCCTTTGGTTTTCAATGATTGACCGCCCGAAATCATAGGCATAAAAGATGGCAACACAACACCCCCGTTACAAAACGGAAAGGGTATCCATGCGCCGATTCCCGCTGATGAGGCTCAGCGGCGACCTTTCGATCCCAGCAGCGACCCCAGTATTCCGCGCGTGAGTTCACGCGCGATGGAGCGGGCGGAGCTCTTGGCCATGGTCTGCACCACGCCATCGCGCTTGCCGCCCCGCGGCCCCGTCGATCCGAACAGCACGTCCTTCAGGCTGTCCATCAGTCCGCCGCCCGATTCTTCGGCTTGCGGCTGTCCGGGCCTTGCGGCCCCCGCCTTGGCGTCCGCACGGTCCGCCGGGACGGCGGCGCGGCCAGCCAGGATTTCGTAGGCCGACTCGCGGTCCACCGCCTTGTCGTATTTGGCCGCCAGCGGATTGCCCTGGCGCAGCGCCTGCCGTTCGGCGTCCGTCGCCGGACCGATCCGGCTGGCGGGCGGCACGATGTACGCGCGCTCGGTTGGCATGGGCCTGCCCTTGGCGTCCAGCAGCGACACCAGCGCCTCGCCCACCCCGAGTTCGGTGATGGCGGCTTCGATATCCAGTCCCGGATTGGGGCGCATGGTCTGGGCGGCCGTCTTGACGGCTTTCTGGTCCCGCGGCGTAAATGCCCGCAGGGCGTGCTGGACACGATTGCCCAACTGGCCCAGCACGGTGTCGGGGATATCCAGCGGATTCTGCGTCACGAAGTAAACGCCCACCCCCTTGGAACGGACCAGGCGCACCACCTGCTCGATCTTGGTCAGCAGCGCCGGCGGCGCATCATTGAACAGCAGGTGGGCTTCGTCGAAGAAAAACACCAGCTTGGGCTGGTCCATGTCGCCCACCTCGGGCAATTTTTCGTACAGGTCGGCCAGCAGCCAGAGCAGGAAGATGGCGTACAGGCGCGGCGCCTGCATCAGCTTGTCGGCAGCCAGCACGTTGACCAAGCCCCTGCCCTGGGCATCCGTGCGCATCAGGTCGGCAACGTCCAGCATCGGCTCGCCAAAGAACTTCTCGGCGCCCTGCGACTCCAGCGCCAGCAGGCCCCGCTGGATGGCGCCGACGCTGGCCGACGACACATTGCCGTAGCGCGTCTTCAGTTCCGCCGAGCGGTCCGCCACGTTCTGGAGCATGGCGCGCAGGTCTTTCAGGTCCAGCAGCAGTTGGCCTTCGTCGTCGGCCACCTTGAAAACCAGGGTCAGGACCCCTTCCTGGGTGTCGTTCAATTCCAGGATGCGGGACAGGAGCAGCGGCCCCATGTCCGTGATGGTGGCCCGCACCGGCAGGCCCTGGTCTCCGTAGACGTCCCACAGCGTGACCGGGCTGGCGCCCCACGCGGGTTCGGACAGCCCCAGGCTCTTCAGACGCTCCTGAAGCTTCGGGGTGGGCACCCCAGCCTGCGAAATGCCGGTCAGGTCGCCCTTGACGTCCGCCATGAACACCGGCGTGCCGATGCGGGAAAAGGATTCGGCCAGCACCTGCAGCGTGACCGTCTTGCCCGTGCCCGTCGCGCCCGTGATGCAACCGTGCCGATTGGCCAAGGCCGGCAGCAGCGCCAGCTCGGTCTGCGCGTTCTTGGCGATGACGATGGGGTTAGGCATGAGCGGCTCCGGACCTTGGCGAATCAAAGGGATGCCCAAGTGTAGAGCCTGCCGCCCGGCTTGTGCGCGTGGCGATATGGACACAGGCGGCCCTTGCGCCGGACGCGGGGCCGCCGGCACGGTAAAATGCCGTCTTTGCAGACACTTTATCCTGGGAAGCCATGGCCGGACACAGCAAATGGGCCAATATTCAGCACCGCAAAGGGCGCCAAGACGCCAAGCGCGGAAAGCTCTGGACCAAGATCATTCGTGAAATCACCGTCGCGGCTCGCGCCGGCGGCCCCGACCCGGACAGCAACCCGCGCCTGCGCATGGCCTGGGACAAGGCGACCGACGCCAACATGCCCAAGGACAACATCCAGCGCGCCATCCAGCGCGGCGCCGGCGGCGCCGACGGCGACGCCTACGAGGAAGTCCGCTACGAAGGCTACGGCATCGGCGGCGCGGCGGTCATCGTCGACTGCATGACCGACAACCGCACCCGCACCGTGGCTGAAGTCCGCCACGCCTTCGCCAAGAATGGCGGCAACCTGGGCCAGGAAGGCTCCGTGGCCTTCATGTTCAAGCATTGCGGCCAGTTCGTGTTCGCCCCCGGCACGCCCGAGGAACAGGTCATGGAAGCCGCGCTCGAGGCCGGCGCCGAAGACGTCGCCACCGACGAAGAAGGCGTGATCGAAGTGGTCTGCGCGCCGGCCGACTACGCCGCCGTGCGCAAGGCCTTCGACGACGCCGGCCTGAAGGCCGAGGTCGACGGCATCGTCATGAAGGCGCTGAACGAAACCGAACTCGCCGGCGAAGACGCCATCAAGATGCAAAAACTGCTCGACGCCCTGGAAGGCCTGGACGACGTGCAGGAAGTCTATACCACCGTCATTTTCGACGAATCGCAGTAAATCCTCCTTCCTGGCTCGCAAGCGGCGCACCCGATTGCGCCAGGGAGTAAGCCGGATCCGGCCGTATCGGATCCGTTGCCTTTTCCACGGGCTAGGTCCTCATCGGGCCCTAGACTGGCAACCACTCAGACTCACGCAACATGAAACTCCTGGTAATTGGCTCGGGCGGCCGCGAACATGCCCTCGCCTGGCGGCTGGCCCGCTCCCCGCGCGTACACAAGGTGTACGTCGCTCCGGGCAACGGCGGCACGCAACGGGCCGAGCAGATGGAGAACATCCCGCTCACCAATGCCGAGGAACTGGCCGATTTCGTCCAGCGCGAGGGTATCGCCCTGACGGTCGTCGGTCCGGAAGCGCCGCTTGCGGCCGGGGTGGTCGACGTGTTCCGAGCCCGGGGCCTGAAGATCTTCGGCCCGACCAAGGCCGCCGCGCAACTTGAAAGCTCGAAGGACTACGCCAAGGCCTTCATGGTCAGGCACAACATCCCGACCGCGCGCTACGAGACCTTCACCGACCCGGCCAAGGCCCACGCCTACATCGACCAGGAAGGCGCGCCCATCGTGATCAAGGCCGACGGCCTGGCGGCCGGCAAGGGCGTCGTGGTCGCCGCCACCCTGGATGAAGCGCACGCCGCGGTGGACGCGATGCTGGGCGACGGTTCCATGGGCGAAGCCGGCGCGCGCGTCGTCATCGAGGAATGCCTGGTGGGCGAGGAAGCCAGCTTCATCGTCATGTGCGATGGCCGCAACGTGCTGGCCCTGGCCACCAGCCAGGACCACAAGCGCCTGCAGGACGGCGACCGCGGCCCCAATACGGGCGGCATGGGCGCGTACTCCCCCGCCCCCATCGTCACGCCGGAACTGCACCACCGCATCATGCGCGAAATCATCCTGCCGACCGTGCAGGGCATGACGCGCGACGGCATTCCCTACACGGGTTTCCTTTACGCCGGCCTCATGATCGCCCCGGGCGACGACCCCGACCGCGAAATCAAGACCCTGGAATTCAACTGCCGCATGGGCGACCCCGAAACCCAGCCCATCATGATGCGCGTCAAGAGCGATCTGCTCGACGCCCTTGAGCATGCGGTGGACGGCACGCTGGACCAGGCCGACATCGTCTGGGACCGCCGCACCGCCCTGGGCGCCGTGCTGGCCGCGCACAACTACCCGAACGCGCCGCGCACCGGCGACGTCATCCGCGGCCTGCCGGCCGACGCCGAGGACTGCATGGTGTTCCACGCGGCCACCAGGCTCGATGGCGACGAAACCAAGACCACCGGCGGACGCGTGCTGTGCGTCACGGCCCTGGGCGACTCCGTCAAGATGGCGCGCGACCGTGTCTACGAAGCCATCGACGGCATCCACTTCGACGGCCGCCAATACCGCACCGACATCGGCTGGCGCGCGCTCAAGCCGTCGCAGCAGAAGCCCAAGTCCAACGCGTAACCGGAACCGCCGATGAAAGCACTGCCCGTCTCCGCCGTCAGAGACTACCTGACCGGCCTGCAAGCCCGCATCGTCGGCGCGCTTGAGGACGCCGAAGGCGGCCCCTTCCGCGCCGATGAATGGGTGCGGCCCGAAGGCGGCGGCGGGCTGTCGCGCCTGCTCGAAGGCGGCAAGCTGTTCGAGCGCGCCGGCGTGCTGTTCAGCCACGTCCAGGGAACCAAACTGCCGCCCTCGGCCAGCGCGCACCGCCCGGAGCTTGCCGGCAGATCCTGGGAAGCCATGGGCGTGTCGATGGTGCTGCATCCGCGCAATCCCTACGTGCCCACCACCCACATGAATGTGCGCATGTTCGTCGCGGCGGCCAGGCCCGGCCACGACGAAGCCGACGTTTTCTGGTTCGGCGGCGGCATCGACCTGACCCCCTACTATCCGTTCGAGGAAGACGCCCGCCATTTCCACGCGGTGTGCCGCGATGCGCTGGCGCCCCACGGCGCCGACTACTACCCCCGGTACAAGCGCTGGTGCGACGAATACTTCTTCCTGAAGCATCGCAATGAAACCCGCGGCATCGGCGGCGTCTTCTTCGACGACCTGAACGCGCCGGGTTTTGACGCCTCATTCGCCCTGACCCGTTCCGTCGGCGATGCGTTCCTGGACAGCTACCTGCCCATCGTCGAGAAGCGGCGCGGCATCGCCTACACCGAGCGCGAGCGCGACTTCCAGGCCTACCGCCGCGGCCGCTACGTCGAATTCAACCTGGTCTTCGATCGCGGCACGCTGTTCGGACTGCAATCCGGCGGACGCACCGAATCGATCCTGCTTTCGATGCCGCCGCTTGCGCAATGGCGCTACGACTGGCAGCCGCAGGCCGGCACGCCCGAGGCCGAACTGGCCGCCTACCTGAAACCGCGGGACTGGGTTTGAAACGAATCGGGCTCCTGGGCGGCAGTTTCGACCCCGTCCACGTCGCGCACATCGCGCTGGCAGAGAACGCCCTGCAGGCGCTGGGTCTTGCTCAGGTCCAGCTCATCCCGGCCGCCAATCCCTGGCAACGGGCCGCGCTGCACGCGTCGGGCGACGCCCGCCTGGCGATGCTGCAACTGGCCATCGCAGGGCACCCCGGACTGGTGGTCAATCCCATCGAAATCAAGCGCGGCGGCGCCACCTACACCATCGACACCCTGCGCGCCCTGCCCCAGGACGCCCGCTATGTCTGGCTGCTGGGCGCCGACCAGCTGGCCAACTTCTGCACCTGGCGCGACTGGCGCGACATCTCCCGGCTGGTCGACCTGGCCGTGGCGACGCGCCCCGGGACGGCGCTCAGCGCGCCGCCGGAACTGGCGCACTGGCTTGCCAGCCTGGGACATGAGCTTTACGAGCTTCCCTTTGCCCCCATGCCGGTGTCGGCTTCCGACATCCGCCGGCGCCTGGCGCAGGGCGAGCCCACCGACGGGCTCCTCGACGCACCCGTCGCCGCGTATATTGCGGCGCACCATCTTTACCGATAAACCCACACCCGCGGGGCGCTGAAAGCGCCACCGGGCCAGCCTCCGCTGCCCTTGCGCGGGTTATATTTGCAGCTATGGATATACAGAAACTCCAACGCGCCGTCATCGATGCCCTCGAAGACGTCAAGGCGCAAGACATCAAGGTCTTCAACACCACGCACCTGACCAGCCTGTTCGACCGCGTCGTGATTGCAAGCGCCACCTCCAACCGCCAGACCCGCGCCCTCGCTTCCAGCGTGGCGGACCGCGGCCGGGCAATGTCCCTCACGGGCATCACCATCGAAGGCGAAGACACGGGCGAATGGGTTGTCGTCGATCTGGGCGACGTCGTCGTGCACATCATGCAGCCCGCCATCCGCCAGTACTACAACCTGGAAGAGATTTGGGGCGGCAAGCCGGTGCGCGTCAAGCTCCTGCCCGAATCCACCCGCCCCGCGCCGGTCGCCAGCGACGGCGACTACGACAGCGCCGAGGATTGAGCGCGTCGTGAAACTGATTGTCGTAGCGGTGGGCACGCGGATGCCGGACTGGGTTCAAATCGCCTGGGACGACTATGCCAAGCGCCTGCCGGCCGACTGCGCGCTGGAACTGCGCGAAATCAAGCCGGAACCCCGCACCACGGGCAAGACGCCCGCCCAGATGATGGCCGCCGAAGCCAAACGCATCGAAGCCGCCTTGCCGTCGAATGCACTGCGACTGGCGCTGGACGAACGCGGCCGCGACCTCACCACCATGGCGCTGTCGCAAAAGCTCGAGCAGTGGCGCGCGGGCGGCCAGGACGTCGCATTCCTCGTCGGCGGGCCGGACGGCCTGGATCCGGACCTGAAAGCCTCCGCCAGCGGCCAGTTGCGGCTATCGTCGCTGACGTTGCCGCACCCCATGGTGCGGGTGGTGCTGGCCGAGCAGCTCTACCGCGCCTGGGCCATCATGACCAACCATCCCTATCATCGCGCCTGACCGTGGACGGCCCGGCGCCCGCCCCGTTCCGCATGACCCACACCGCCGATACCCACGCTTCTCCCGCACGCCTCTATCTTGCCTCGGCCAGCCCGCGGCGCCGTGAACTGCTGACGCAGATCGGCCTGGCGCACGAGGTCCTGCTCGTACCCGCGCCTCCCGGCGAGGACGAACCCCAGCATCCCGGCGAAAGTGCCGCCGATTATGTGCTGCGCACGGCGCGAGACAAGGCATTGCGCGGACGCGACTGGATCCGCTCGCAAGCCTTGGAGCGGCTCCCCCTGCTGGCTGCCGACACGACCGTCATTCTTGACAGCGATGTCCTGGGCAAACCCGCCGACCGGGAAGACGCGATCCGCATCCTGCGCGCCCTCTCCGGCTCTATGCACGAAGTGCGCACCGCCGTCGCCGTCTGGACGGGCGACCGGCTGCTGGAAGCTGTCTCCGTCACCGAAGTCCGGATGCGCAATCTCGGCGCGGAAGAAATCGCGCGCTATTGCGACAGCGGCGAACCCTTCGGCAAGGCCGGCGCCTATGGCATCCAGGGCCTGGCGGGCACCTTCATTTCGCACATCGCCGGCAGCTACACAGGGGTGATGGGCCTGCCCCTGTTTGAAACCGCCAACCTGCTGCGCATGGCTGGCATCCAGGTGCCCTGACCGAGGCGCGTTTCCCACGAAAAAATCCCCCGGGCCTTGCGGCGCCGGGGGATTTTTTTATCGTTTTGCCTGGCGGTCAGCCTTGCCGCGCCGGCTCGCTCAGCGCAACGTGCGGCTGCGCAGCGGCGGGAGTGCCAGCGCCTTCCAGGGCCGCATGCAGCTGCTCCTGATCCAGTTCGCCTTCCCAACGCGCCACGACGACGGTCGCGGTCGCATTGCCGACCAGGTTGGTCAGCGCGCGGCATTCCGACATGAAGCGGTCCACGCCCAGGATCAGCGCCATGCCCGCAACCGGCACCGAGGGCACTACCGACAGCGTGGCCGCCAGCGTGATGAAGCCGGCGCCGGTCACGCCTGCGGCACCCTTGGAACTGAGCATTGCCACCAGCAGCAGCAGGATCTGGTCACCCAGCGACAGCGGGATGTCGCAGGCCTGCGCGATGAACAGCGCGGCCATCGTCATGTAGATGTTCGTGCCGTCCAGATTGAACGAGTAGCCGGTGGGCACCACCAGGCCGACGACCGATTTCGAGCACCCCGCGCGCTCCATCTTCTGCATCAGCGTGGGCAACGCGGCTTCGGACGAGCTGGTGCCCAGCACCAGCAGCAATTCCTCGCGGATGTAGCGAACCAGTTTCAGGATAGAGAAGCCGTTGTAGCGGGCCACCAGGCCCAGGACCACCACGACGAACAGCACGGACGTCGCGTAGAACGTGCCCACCAGCATCGCCAGGTTGATGACGGACTTGATGCCGTACTTGCCGATGGTGAAGGCCATCGCGCCAAAGGCGCCGATGGGCGCGGCTTTCATCAGGATCGCGACCATCTTGAAGATGGGCTGCGCCAGCGCGGTCATGAAATTGAGGATCGGCTTGCCGCGTTCGCCCACCATGGCCAGCGAGATGCCGAACAGCACCGCCACGAACAGCACCTGGAGGATATCGCCGCCCACGAACGGACTGAAGATGGTCGTGGGGATCACGTTCATCAGGAAGCCGGTGATGGTGGAATCATGCGCCTTGGCGACATAGCCGGACACGGCTTTCTGGTCCAGGGAGTGGGGGTCGATGTGCATGCCCGCGCCCGGCTGGACGATATGGCTGACGATCATGCCCACGATCAGGGCCAGCGTCGAGAAGACCAGGAAGTACAGCATGGCCTTGCCGGCCACGCGTCCCACCTTCTTCAGGTCGCTCATCGCGGCGATGCCCGTAGCCACGGTCAGGAAGATGACCGGTGCGATGATCATCTTGACCAGCTTGATGAAGGCGTCGCCCAACGGTTGCATCTGCTGGCCCAATTCAGGCTTGAATGCGCCCAGCAGCACGCCCACCACGATGGCGAAAATCACCTGCACGTACAGGATTTGATAGAACTTGAGCTTGCGCGCAGGCGCGCTGTGATCCACTTCGATCATTGGGATTGTCCCCACCAGGGCCCCTTGCTCCGCACAGCCTTGGCGAGGCGGGCGACGGGGCGTTATCTGTTTTATGGCCTGGCGGTCTGCCGCCGGCCGATTTCACCGCGGGGACGATGCCGCGCAGCTTGTCCTTGTATATGCAATCGGCATGCCAAGGCTGAGCGCGCCGTTGAATCCTAAGTAAGCAGTTGATATATATGAATTTTCCCTCCCCGCCAAAGAATCTGATCCACCGAATCCGGCGAAATTTCGCACAAAAACCGGATAAAATGTGCGGAAAACCGCACATTCATGAACAGCCCCATTTCGCCGTCACCTGATCCAACTCCCACGCCATTGTCCGGCCGGACCTGGCCGTGGCGCGTCGTCATGGTGCTCCTGGTGGTCGCCATCGTGGCCGGCACCCTGCATGCCGCCACGCTATGGGCTCGCGATCGCGCGATCACGGAAGCCACCGTGCAGGCGCGCGGCAGCGGGCAGATCAACGCGGCCCTCCTGCGCAACAACCTGGACAAGTTCAGGGCATTGCCTTTCGTGCTGACTCAGGACGTTGACCTTCGCGCCGCGCTGCAGGGGGCCAGCGCCGCGCAGATCGAATCGCTGGATGAGAAGCTCGAGGCGCTGAGCCGCGGCGTAGGCGCCTCGGCCATCTACGTGCTGGACAAAAAAGGCCTCGCGATCGCCGCCAGCAATTGGCGCGAGCCCGCCACCTTCGTCGGCGTCGATTATGAATTCCGCCCCTATTTCCAGGGGTCGGTCAGCCATGGCGCGGCGGAACATTTCGCCCTGGGCACGATCAGCCATGAAGCCGGGTTGTATCTGGCGCGCCGCGTGGACGGCACTGACGGCGCCATGCTGGGCGTGGTGGTGCTGAAAGTGGATTTCCGCGATCTGGAAGCCGACTGGCGGCAGTCCAATGCCGCCATCTTCGTGACCGACGAACACGGGGTGGTGCTCCTGGGCAACATCCCCGACTGGCGTTTCCAGGTGCTGGCGCCATTGCCTGACGACCTGGCGCAAACCTTGCGCACCAGCCTGCAGTTCGGCGACGCGCGTTTCCAGCTGCTGCCTGTCACCCCTCCCCTGCGCCCCGCCAGCAACGGCCAGCTCGTACGCGCGGACCAGGCGCTGCCGCGGGCTGCGGCCGGCGCCCCGCTTCTGCACACCACACTGCCGGTCATCGAATCGCCCGGCTGGACGCTGCACCAACTGTCGCCCGTACAGGCGGCCATGAACCAGGCGACGGCCAACGCCCAGCTTGGCGCGCTGTTGGCGCAGAGCGTGCTTGCCGCAGTGGTCGGCGTCGTGCTGTATCGCCGCCATCGCAATCACGAACGCGCGGCCCAGCAGACGGCGGTCCGCCAACAACTCGCGGCACTGGTCGATGAGCGCACCGCGCAACTGCGCGATGTGAACGCCAAGCTGCTCGACGAAATGGACGAACGCCAGCGGGCCGAATCCCAGCTGCACACCATGAAGGATGAATTGGTTCAGGCAAGCAAGCTGGCTTTGCTCGGCCAGGTTGCGGCGGGCGTTGCACACGAGGTCAATCAGCCCGTGGCTGCCATACGCGCCTACGCGGACAACGCGGCCGAATTCCTGCGGCGCCACGACGCCGCCTCGACACAAGAAAACCTGGGCGCGATCGCAAACCTGACCGAACGCATCGGCCACATCACCGGCGAACTGCGCGCCTTCTCACGCAAGGCAGGCGCCACGGTGGGTCCGACGGACCTGATGGAAGCGCTGGCGGGCGCGCTGCTGCTGGTCGGGCCCCGTGCACGCCGCCAGGGCGTCGTCCTGCAGAGCCCGCCCCAGAACCAGAATTGCCTCGTAGAGGCCAATCGTGTCCGGCTGGAACAGGTGCTGGTCAATCTGCTGCAGAACGGGCTGGAGGCGCTGGATGGTCTTCCGGACGGCCGCATCTCCGTGGCTCTGCAGGACCTGGGAGCAACCGTGCAGCTGCAGGTGCACGACAACGGCCCGGGGCTGTCCGACGAAGCCCGCGCCCGTCTCTTTACGCCTTTTCACACGACCAAGCCGGACGGCCTGGGGCTCGGCCTGGTGATCAGCCGCGACATCGTCACGGAATTCGGCGGCGAACTGCGCGCCGTCCGTCCTTCCGATCCCGCCGCATCCTCCCCGCATACGCCCGGAAGAGGCGCCATATTCATCCTGACCCTGCGCAAAGCGCCGGATCAGACCCACAATTCGAGCGATCCCCATGCCTCGCGCTATTGAATCCAGCACGCCCGCGCCGCCAGATACCGACGACGGCCTGCGACGCACCCTCGTGCCGCACGTCGTGTTCATCGATGACGACGACGAGGTGCGCCGCGCCGCCATTCAGACCCTCAAGCTCCACGGCCTGTCGGTCCAGGCCTACGCAGGCGCGCGTGCTGCGCTTGCGGCACTGGACCGGGACTTCGATGGCGTCGTCGTCACCGACATCCGCATGCCCGACATGGACGGCCTGGAACTCTTCCAGCGCCTGCGTGACATCGATTCCGACATCCCGGTCATTCTCATTACCGGCCACGGCGACATCGCGATGGCAGTGCAATGCATGCGCGACGGCGCCTACGACTTCCTGTCGAAGCCCTATCCAGGCGACAGGCTGATCGCCGCGATCACGCACGCCGCCGAAAAGCGCCGCCTGGTGCTTGAAAACCGCCGCCTGCGCGAAGCCGCATTTGCCATCGACGCCGACGAGGTCCCCTTCATCGGCGCCACGCCCGCCATGCAACGCATCAAGCAGACGCTGCGCCACATCGCGGACGCCGATGTCGACGTGCTGGTGGAAGGTGAAACCGGAACCGGCAAGGAAGTCGTGGCCACCGCGCTGCACCGCCTCAGCCGGCGGCGGAATCGTCCGCTGGTTGCAATCAACTGTGGCGCCTTGCCCGAGAGCGTCATAGAAAGCGAACTTTTCGGACATGAGCCCGGCGCCTTCACGGGTGCGCAAAAGAAACGCATCGGACGCATCGAGCACGCCAGCGGCGGCACCCTGTTCCTGGACGAAATCGAAAGCATGCCCCTGGCAGTGCAAGTCAAACTGCTACGGGTGCTCGAATCGCGCCAGATCACGCCTCTGGGCAGCAATGAGGTGCGCAACCTGGACCTGCGCGTCGTCGCGGCCACCAAGGAAGATCTTGGCAGTCCGGCCGTGCGCGCAAAGTTTCGCGAAGACCTCTTCTACCGCCTGAACGTCGTCACGATCCGCATTCCGCCATTGCGTGAGCGCCGCGAAGACATCCCACTGCTATTCGCCCACTATCTTGGCCATGCATCAAGGCGCTTCCAGCGCGACATCCCCGAGATGCCCGCCTCCATCCGCCACCATCTCATGACGCATGACTGGCCTGGCAACGTGCGCGAACTCGCCCACTTTGCCGAGCGCGTCGTGCTCGGCGTGCTCAATGCCCCAGTGCCGGATCCGGCCCCTCCCCAAGGAAGCCCCCTGAGCCTGCCGGCGCGCATCGAACATTTCGAGGCACAGCTGATACGCGACGCCTTGGCTGCACATCAAGGGGACGTCAAAGCGACGCTGGAAGCCCTGGGCATTCCTCGTAAAACCTTCTACGACAAACTGCAGCGCCACGGCATCGATCGCCAGCAGTACGTGGGCACGCCAGGGTCAGGTTCGTTCTGATCGACGCGGCCGAGGGTGGCCGGCCGCCCTGGACAGATCGGATCAGGAAAAGGTTATCCCGGCCGGACTGGCTTTTCGGAAGGCACAAAAAACCCCTCGCGGCGCCAGCCGCGAGGGGTTTTCTGTATTCGGATTTGAACCTGCCGCACATTATCGGCGCCGCAAAGACAAAACCCCGCAGGGGATACCTGCGGGGTTTTGCGGAATAAAAGCCTGACGATGACCTACTTTCACAGACGTCCGTCCACTATCATCGGCG
>NZ_JBDJLJ010000048.1:0-42587 GCF_039673305.1 Achromobacter spanius | reverse complement strand
CATGCGGATGGGAGGCGATGCGCGTGCCCAGGTAGGCGCTGTAGCCGACCACGGACCCGACCACCAGGTCGGCCAGCGAGTACTCATCCCCAAGCACCCATGCGCGCGCGGCCAGATGGCCGTCCAGCACGGCGAGCAGCACGTCCAGGTCGTCAAGGACCGCCTGCGCCTGAACGGGATCGCGGCGCGGCGGCTCGCCGTGGCCGGCCAGGTACAGGCGCGACACCGCCGCGCCATAGCTGACATAGGCCCACGCGCACCACGACATCGCCGACAGGCGTTCGGGCGCATCGGCGGCGGGCCACAGTCCGCGCGCCACGCCGAAGCGTTCACCCAGCCAGAGCTGGATCGCCAGCGTTTCGAACATCGGCGCGCCGTCCACGGTCAGCGTCGGCACCTTGCCGTTCGGATTCAGGGCCAGGAATTCGGGTCGGCGCTGTTCGCCCGCCCTGATGTCCACCTTGATGCGTTCGTGGGGCACGGCCAGTTCCGCCAGCGCGCTGGCGACGGGCGACGCGCTGGACATGGGGTGCCAATACAGGACGAGGGACATTTGCGGTTCTCCAGTTTCAAGAGGGGGGGACGTCGCGGCGCATGCCGCTGACAACGGGGGCCACTGTAGAATCCATTGCGGACAGATTCCGCCCTCGATTCGCCCTATCGTGCCGCCATGCTCACTTCCAGCAACCGCCTACTGCGCCTGCTCTCGCTGCTGCAGACCCGCCGCCACTGGGCGGGTCCGGACCTGGCGGCGGCGCTGGACGTCCACCCACGAACCCTGCGCCGCGACATCGACCGGCTGCGCGAACTGGGCTACCCCATCCACGCGAGCAGCGGCGTCGCGGGCGGCTACGCATTCCGGGCAGGACATGCCCTGCCTCCCCTGCTGCTGGACGACGACGAGGCCCTGGCCGTTGCGATCACCCTGCGCACGGCCGCGACAGGCGCGGTGGGCGGCATCGAAGAATCCGCGCTGCGTGCGCTGGTCAAGCTTGAGCAGGTGATGCCCGCGCGGCTGCGCGGCCGGGTCGATGCGCTGCGCGCCGCCATCGTGCCCATGGAGCGCGGCGGCCCCAACGTGGATGCGGCCGTGCTTGCCACGCTGGCCGCCGCCTGCCGCGACCAATTGCGCGTCGGGTTCGACTACACGGACGGGCGCGGGCGGGCCAGCACCCGGCTGGTCGAGCCTCAGGGCCTGGCGTACACGGGCTATCGCTGGTATCTGGTGGCCTGGGATCCCGCGCGCGACGACTGGCGCACTTTCCGCATCGACCGCATCGCGGGGGCTCCGCGCACCGGCGCGCATTTCGCGCCCCGGTCCTCGCCGGAAGGCGGAGACCTGAGCGCTTTCGTGGCGCGGTCGGTCAGCGCACCGCCCTATTCCGAACCGCCACGGATCATTCTGCACGCCCCCATCGCCGCCATGGCCGCGCGCATCCCCGCTTCAGCCGGGCGGCTCGAGGCGCTGGACGACGGACGCTGCCTGCTGCTCAGCGGCACGCATTCGCTGGACGCGATGACGTATTGGCTGATGGCGCTGGACGTGGAATTCGAAGTGCTGGCGCCCGCCGAACTCAGGGACCACCTGCGCCGCGCGCAGGACCGGCTGGCGCGCAGCCTGGCGCGGTGGGGCGGCGCCGGCCAGCGTGCTTTCCCATAGATGCGTCGGCATGACGACACGTGCCGGCGTATCTGCGGGACAGCACGCTAGAGCACTTCCTGGGTGTTCTCCGCCTCGGCCAATTGCTGCATGGCCAGCGACACCTTCGCGGCGACTTCCAGGCGCTCGGCGGCCGACATGGCGTCGTACTCTTCCTTGGAGATGCCCAGGCTGGCCAGGGCGGCGTAGAACATCTTGTCGTCCAGGGACATGGACGCGTAGTCCAGGAATTCCTTTTCCGCCGCGGACGGCGCTGCCTGGGTGGCGCCGGAGACGCCCCCGCCCATAGCCGAGCGGCTGCGCTCGGTCGCGCTGGCGAACGCCGCGCGGAAATCGCCATCGGCGGACGCGGCCCGCGACGCGGACGCGCGCTGATCGGCGCCGGACCCGATGCCCAGGGAATTGACGATGCTCATGGAATGCCTCCAAAGGAATCCGGCGCGAAGCCGGTGGCCGCCCGTCGCGGGATTGGCCTTCAGGCTGCCAAATTACCCCGCAAGCGGGCAGGCGGATGACCCGGTCACCCGCCCGAAGCGGCCGCTTATTCCGCGATTGCGGCGCATGTATTCGTCGCGCCTTTCGAGTATCTTGTGGCTCTTGCAAACATTCCCGAGACCGCTTCCATGAGCATCGAACCCACCCCCGGCCTGCCTGCCGCCACGCCCGGCGCGGACGCCTTCCTGCAGTTCCTGGTCAACCTGGTGAACAACGGCAGCCAGATCGAAAGCATCGGCGTGACCCTGCAGATGGGCGGCATGCTGGTGTCCGGGTCGATCATTTCGGGCGCGGACTATTTCGACAGCTTCGCCGCCAATTTCACCAGCTCGCTGCAGACCCTGGACGACGACACGCGCAAGACGGTGCACGCCTCGCTGGCGGAACTGGGCGACGTGTTCCGCCTGCCCCAGCCGGTCGATCCGCTGCCCAACTACATCCATCTTGCGGACGCCCTTTTCTTCACGGCGGACGGCACCCCCATCGCCGGCGAGCCCACCCTGTGGCGCGGACGCACCAGCGCGGTGGACGGCTTCATCCTGGGCCGCCTGCAATCCGACGCGGCGTAATCCGCATGACGCAGGCAAGCATCCCGCCTCACGCCGGACTGGAGGTGGACCGCAAGACCATGCAAGCCCTGATCGAACAGGCCGCCGGCGCCGCGCTGGCATTCGAGGACTGCGATTTCCAGGACGCGGACTTTTCCCGGCTGGATTTGCGCGGCTTCCAGTTCACGGCCTGCGCGATCGCGGACGCGTCCTTTCAGGGCGCCAACCTGGCCGACACCCGGTGGCTGCGCTGCCGCGGCGGGCAGGCCAGTTTTGCCTCGGCGGACGCCAGCGACGCCGTGTTCCAGAACTGCGACCTGAACAACGCCAACTGGCGCCGCGCGCGGCTGGCCTCGGCCCGCCTGCAGGGCTGCAAGCTGACGGGTTCGGATTTCGACGGCATCGCCTGCCTGGGCTGGTCGCTGGAGGAATGCCTGCTGGTCGGCGCGCTGCTGCGGGGCGTGTCGTTCCGCAAGACCGACATCCTTCAGCTCGACTTCTCGGACGCGGACCTGTCCGGCAGCGATTTCCGCGACACCGTGTTCCACGGCGGCAGCCTGCGCAACGCCACGCTCAAGAACGTCCGCTTCGAAGGCGCGGACCTGCGCGAGGCGGACCTGGGCGGGCTGGACCTCACGGCGGCGGCGCGGCTGGCGGGCGCCACCATCTCCAAGACGCAGGCGGCGGCCCTGCTGGCGGAACTGCGCATCAGCGTGGTCTGACCCGGCTGAAACGCTGCTCCACCACCACGCTGCCCCACTGGCGTCCCTCGGACGCCTGGGTCAGCGCGAAGCCCGCCGCTTCGTACAGGTGCCGGGCGGCGTCCAGGCCCTTGAACGTCCACAGGTAGGTTTCGTCGTACCGTTCGTCCACGTACGCCATGGCCCGCGCCAGCAGGGCCCGGCCCACGCCCATGCCGCGCAACGATTCGTCGACGATGAACCAGCGCAGGTGCGCCTGGCGCGCGGCCAGGTCGCCATCGATGACGATGGACGCCAGCGTCCTGCCGTTGTCCACGTACAGCCACATATTCCTGCCCGGCGCGGGCAGGCCTTCCGCGAATTCGGCCAGTTCGGTCGCGACCTTGCGCTCGAAGTACACGCCGAAGCCCGACGCTTGCGCGTAATAGCGCGCGTGCAGGCTGGCGATGTCGCCGATGCAGCCGGGCAGGTAGCCTTCGACGATCTGGTCGTCGATGGCGCCGCCGGCGCCCGCCGCGGCATCGTTGGGGTTTTCGCTGGACAGCGCGTCGGCGTACAGCGACAGGAAGCGGATCAGCGATTCCTGGTCGGCCGGCGCCAGGCGGCGCAGCGCGTGCGAGACCTGATCCGTGGCGAACTGGTCGATCCGCGCGCGCAGCGCGTTCCCGGCCTCGGTCAGGTAGAGCCGGGACGAGCGCGCGTCGTCGGCCGAGGCCTCGCGCGCCAGCAGGCCGGCCGACTCCAGCTTGGCCACCTGGCGGCTGGTGTTGGATTTGTCCAGGCGGAGGATGGCCGCCAGGTCGCGCGCCTGGATGCCCGGCGCAAGGCCGATCTCGATGATGGCGTGGACGGCCGAGGGCGCCAGGTCGCTGCCGGCCAGCGAGGTGCGCATGAAGCCCAGCTCTCGGACCAGCTTGCGCGAGAACTCCCGCAGGTCCTGGACGGTTTTTTCCCGGGACTGGGACGGAAAATCGATGAGATCCATGGCGGTCGCCTTAAGTTGCGGGTCGCAACCAATATACTTGCGAACCGCAACCAACTCAAGCCCCGCCAAACGTCCCGCTAGCCCGGCCGCCGGAAGGCTGCGCGCGCGGCCTCGATTTCCCCGTGGCAGACGCAGCCGCTCATGTGCTCGTTGACCATGCCCACGGCCTGCATGAACGCATGGATCGTCGTGGGGCCCACGAAGGTCCAGCCGCGCCGCTTCAGGGCCCGTGAGAGTTCGACGGAAGCCTGCGAGGTGGGATTGTTGTCCCAGTAGCCGCGGTCCACTGCCGCCGGCCGGGCGTGCGGCGCGGGCTCGTGCTTCCACAGCCAGCCGGCAAGCGAACCGGTTTCATCGGCCAGTTCGCGGGCGCGCCTGGCGTTGTTGACGGCGGACAGGATTTTGGCGCGATTGCGCACGATGCCCGCGTTGCCCATCAGGCGCTCGACGTCGGCGTCGGTGTAGCGCGCCACGCGATCGAAATCGAAGTCGTCGAAGGCCTCGCGGAAGGCCTCGCGCTTGCGCAGGATGGTGATCCACGCCATCCCGGCCTGGAAGCCTTCCAGGCAGATCTTTTCGTACAGCCGGCGGTCGTCCCCCACCGGCCGGCCCCACTCATGGTCGTGGTAGTCGGGCATGGAAGGCTGCCAGAAGCAACGCGGCAGGCCCTGGCCGTCCAGGATCAGACCGGCCGCCTGCCCCTTCGCGCCGTCGTCCGCCTGGTCAATCGCGCTCATGGTTTCCCGGGCACCGGGCAGCTCATGTCGCCTTCCTCGCATTTCAAGTAGGCAGCGAGCGCTTTCGTGCGCGCCTGGGTCAGCTTGTCCAGGCACTGGCTCAGCACCATGGGATAAGCGGTGCCGCCCGCGACGCCGCCGGACGAAAACGCGCATTCGGCGTCGCGGAAAAACAGCCAGGCCTTCTGGGCCGCCTGCAGTTTCGTGGCGGCCTCCTTGTCGTCCTTCAGGCGCGCCGTCACGTCCTTGTAGGCGGCGTTCAGCGCCGCATCCGACTTGCGGTAGGCCTGGTCGGCGCAAAGGCTCATGTCCGTCTGCGTGGAAGCCTGGTCGCACTTGAGCGTTTGCGCCTGGACGCCCGATGCCAGCAGGAGCGCGGCAGCGGTAATGACGATACGCATGGGAGTTCCTCCTATATGCAAGGGTGGGGGGATTCTTGGGGAAAGTGTCGCATGGATGGTTTGCCGGCGCAGCGCCGGTTCTTGCGCCCGCGTCGCCTAAGATAATGCCCATGAAGATCCAACTGCTTTCCGACCTGCATCTTGAAACCGATCCCACTTTCGTCGCGCAACCCGCGCCGGGCGCCGACCTGCTGGTGCTGGCGGGCGACATCGGCTCGTATCGGCAGGGCTCCAGGCTGAACGGAACGGACTTCGGCCTTACCACCTATTCGCCGCGCCACGGCTGGCCCACGCCCGTGCTGTACGTGCCCGGCAACCACGAATACGACAACGTGGACTTCGACGAGACGCACGCGCGCCTGCGCGACCTGTGCGACGCACTGGACATCCAATGGCTGGAACGCGAGACCCTCGTCATCGGCGGCGTCCGCTTCGTGGGCACGACACTGTGGACGGACTTCGATGCGCTGGCCATCCCCGGCGACACGATCGGCGACGTCATGAAAAAGCGCGCCAAGGCCTTCCGCGCCGCGGACTTCTACCTGGAAAAGGCCGAGATGCGCCGCCACGGCGCGCCGTTCATGGCCGAGCAGATGCGCGAGCAGGGCCTGGTCTGCCAGCAATGGCTGGACGCCGCGCTGGGCGTCCCGTTCGCCGGCCCGACCGTGGCGGTCACCCATTTCGCCCCGACGCTCGCCAGCGCCGATCCGCGCTACGGCGTCACGGCCGGCACCGCCGGCTTCTGCAATGCCCTCGACGGCCTGCTGCCGCGGGCCGACTACTGGCTGCATGGCCACCTGCACTGCGCCCAGGACTACGTGAAGGACGGCTGCCGCATCATCGCCAACCCGCTGGGCTACGCGAAGAAGGGTGAACAGGAAGACTTCGACCCCGGCAGGCTGTGGGACGTGGCGGTCCCGCCATCCGATCCCGCCGGGAGCCGCGCCGCCTAGAACTTCAGGCTTGCGCTCAAGCCATACGTGCGCGGGTCGCCTGCCTTGACGTAGTCGGACGACTGGTAGAGCCAGTAGCGCTTGTTGGTCACGTTATTGATGCCCGCGCGAAACGTGGTCTCGTAGCCGTAGATGCGGGTGTCGTAGGTTGCGCCGATGTTGACGATAGCGAAATCGTCCACCTTGACCTCGTTCGACGCCCCCAGCATGGTGCTGCCCGTGTATTTCACGTCGGCGCGCAGTTTCAGGCCGGGAAGCTGCGGCACGGCATAGGACACCTGCGCGGCGGCGACGAACTTCGGCGCGCCCGCCACCCGGTTGCCCGTGAACGCGCTGCCCTTCTTGTATTCCGAATCCAGGAACATCAGGCTGCCGCCGACATTCCAGTTGGTCGCGATACGGGTCGATGCGCCCAGCTCCAGCCCCTGGAACACGGACTTGCCGTCCTGGACGAGTTCATTGCTGGCGTTGGCGTATTCCGCCTTTTTCTCGATGCGGAAGAGTGCCGCGGTGGCCGCCCAGCCGTCCTGGTTCGTCTTGATGCCCAGTTCGTACTGCTTGCTCTTGAGCGGATCGAGCAGCTCGCCGAAGTTCGTATAGACGTTGCCCACCGAGGAGCCCGGCTCCAGCGACTCGATATAGCTGGCGTAGGCCATCGTCTGCGGCGTGATGTTGTACATCAGCGCCACCGTCGGCGTCAGCACGCCGTTCTTGTCGTAGCTCGATGTCTGCGCGCCAGCCGGATCGAAGCCCTTCTGCTCGTAGTTCGTATAGCGCAATCCGCCCAGGAGCGACCAGCCGCCGGTCAGGTCGATCGTGTCGCTGGCGAACAGCGCCTTCTGCGTGATCTCCGCCGCGCGGTACAGGTCCAGGCTGCCTTCGCTGTAATAGCGGTTCGTGTTCTGCCGGCGCAGATTGCCCGTGCCCTGCAGCTGATAGACGCCGTCTGCGCTGTAATCGTTCTTCTGCTTTTGCCACGACGCGCCCGCCACCACCTGATGCTTCAACGGGCCGGTGGCGAACTTGCCTTCCAGCATGGCCTGCCACTGGTTGAAGGCATAGGCCTCGGCATAGTCCGAGCGATAGTCGTCGTAGTCGCCGGACTGGTCCTGCAGGAACAGCACCGACTCATTGCGGCGCGTGCGCGTGGAGTTGTAGGTGTAGTCCGTGCGCAGCGTCCAGTCCTGCGCCACCTGATACTTCAGGCCCGTCGAATAGAAGCGGAACTTGTTGTCGGCGTAGGGGCCCTCGCCCACCAGCTTGCCGTCGTTGCGAACCGGCGACGGCAATTCCGTGCCCGCCATGGCGCCGGCATAGATGGTCGGCTCCTGGCCGATCGCCTTGCGGTCCTGGTAGATCGACTGAAAGTCCCACGTCAGCTTGTCGGTCAGGCGGGCATCGAGCGCAAGCGACACGGAATCGCGGTACAGCGAGCCATTGTTGAAGGTATTGCCCTCTTCGTGCGTCGCGTTGAGCCGGTAGCCGAACGTCCCGCTCTCGCCCACGCGCCCGCCCAGGTCCAGGTGCTGGCGCAGCAGGCCGTTGGAGATATAGCCCAGTTCGATGCTGCGCACCGGTTCGTCGGTGGGACGCTTGGTCACGTAGTTGACCAGGCCGCCCGGCGATCCGAATCCGTACATGAAGCCGGAGGCGCCCTTGAGCAGGTCGATCTGCTCGAAATGCTCGTAGGGCAGCACCGTCACGTAGCTGAGGAACGGCTTGCCGTCGATGCGGTATGAGTTCTGCCAGTCCAGCGGCAGGCCGCGCACGCTCATGTAGCTGGCCCACGCGCCGAACGACGCGCTGTTGTCGCTGACCGAAGCGTCCAGCGCGAACACGTCGCCCAGCTTCGTCACCTGGCGCTCCTGCATATCCGCGGCCGTCACGACCGTGGTCGAAAACGGGGTTTCGAGCTGGCTGCGGTTGCCCAGCGCGCCGGTGTTCACCGGCGCCGACAGGTGCTCCAGCGTGTCGTCGATGGCGCTGGCGTTGACCGTGACGGCGGGTAGCTGCGCGACGCCCTGCGCGGCAGCGGGAAAAGGAATGCCCAGGGCCAGGGCGATAAGGGAGGGCGAAACAGCGAACCGTGCGGGCTTGCGCGCACGGCACTTCCGCATGGAAGTCGGACGAACCACGTTGAAATCTCCAGAGCGGGAGGGCAAAGATGCGCATTCTCTGGTGAATACGACTGATTCGCAACCGCATTGATTGAAGTTACATGGCCCGACATCCGCCCTGACATGGCCTGCGTCGCGCCGGAAATCTCTGCACGATCAGGGACTTGGCGCCGCCGGCCCACGTCCCGGCCTGCCCCGCGCAAGCCTGGTTAGGCCCGCTGCGCCGCATCCCGACGGTTGCGTGCCAACAACGGAATCAGCTCGGTCAGGCTTGCGACCGATTCCGCCTGCGGCACCCGCGTGCGGCCCTTGCGGGCCAGGTGGAAACCCGCGATGCCAAAGCCGCGCGGACCCGTGTGATCGGCATCGACCGTATCGCCCACCATCAGGACTTCATCCGGCAGGCAGTCCAATCCCGAGCACAGGTATTGATAGATTTCAGGCTCGGGCTTGACCGCGCCCGCCGCATACGACCAGGCGCAGAAATCCGGCTCGAACGGCAGCAGCGCGCTCACGGGCGGACCATAGGGCGCCGCCAGGTTCGAGCACAGCGCGATCCGATAGCCGCTTTCGCGCAGCGAACCCAGTGTGTCCACCGCATCGGGAAATAGGCGGATGCTGGCCACCTCATCCCGCAGCGCCGATTCCAGCCGCGCCAGGTCCGCCCCGCTGACGTCCCCGCCCAGCAACCGCGCGGCCTGCGCCAGGTCGACGTCTCGGCTCATGATGAGCGCGCCGTCGCCGCGCTGCGGCGCGCGGCCGGCGGCCGATAGCAGGCGCACCAGTTCTCGGAACGGGCGCCTGGGTGCGCCGATTTCGACCAGGGTGCCGAACACGTCGAATGCAACCGCTTTGATCATCGGAATATCCTTCGGGATTGCCGGACTAGGCTTGAGCGCGGACAGCGGCGGGGCCGAGAGGCTCCGCCGCAGGGACCTTTGCGTGCCCCCCTCAGGGCGCCGGATTCGGATGGCGCACGTGGATCTGCTCGATGGCGTTCAGCACGTCGGACGACAAGGTCACGTCGACGCTGTCGATGTTTTCCTTGAGCTGTTCCAGCGAGGTCGCGCCGATCAGGTTGCTGGTGACGAACGGACGCTGGTTCACCCAGGCCAGGGCCAGGTGGGTGGGCGAAATGCCGTGCGCGCGGGCCAGTTCCACGTAGTCGCGCGTGGCGGCTTCTGCCTGTGCGTTGCTGTAGCGGGTGAAGCGCGAATACACCGTCAGGCGGGCTCCGGCCGGCTTGGCGCCGTCCAGGTACTTGCCGCAGAGCATGCCCATCGCCAGCGGCGAATAGGCCAAAAGGCCCACGCCTTCGTGGTGGGTGAACTCCGACAGGCCGATCTCGTACACGCGGTTCAGCAGGCTGTAGGCGTTCTGGATCGACGCGATGCGCGGCAGGTCCTGGTTTTCGGCATGGCGCAGGAACTGGCTGACGCCCCACGGCGTTTCATTCGACACGCCGACGTGGCGCACCTTGCCTGCACTCACGAAATCCTGCAGCACGGCCAGGGTTTCCTCGATCGGCACGGTGTGTTCGTCCTCGACCCAGGGATAGTTCAGCTGGCCGAACGTCGCCGTGGTGCGGTCGGGCCAATGCAGCTGGTACAGGTCCAGGTAATCCGTCTGCAGGCGCTTGAGGCTGGCGTCCAGCGCCGCCGTCAGGTTCTTGCGGTCCAGGAAGGTCTTGCCGTCGCGGATGTGGCCGGGACGCTTGGGATCGCGCACGGGGCCGGCCACCTTGCTGGCCAGCACGATGTCCTGGCGACGCTTGCTCTTGGCCAGCCAGGTGCCGATGTAGGTTTCCGTCAGGCCCTGCGTTTCGGGCTTGGGCGGCACCGGGTACATTTCGGCCACGTCGACCAGGTTGACGCCGCGCTCCAGCGCGTAGTCCAGCTGCTGATGCGCTTCGCCTTCGGTGTTCTGCTCGCCCCAGGTCATGGTGCCCAGCCCGATCAGGCTGACGTCCAGGTCGGTGCGGCCGAGTTTGCGGTATTTCAAGTTCTGCTCCGTGCGGGGTCTCTGGGAAGGGAAGCGACACCTTACTCCAAGATGTTGGCGTTTCGCTGACAGGATTGCCCCCCCGGCGGCCCGTTTTCAGCACAAACTTGCCGCCGCCATCCAATCGTCATACGCTGATCCGCAAAATCACTTTGGGGTGAGCCGAATGCTGAGGGAAATTGACGAAATCTATATCTTCTTCGTCGTGAGCATCATCTTCCTCGGGGTGATCGAGCTCGGCTACCGGCTGGGGCGCCGGCTGCGCAAGCCGGCCGACGAAGCCGCCAAGACGCACATCACGGCGCTGCAGACCGCCCTGCTCGGCCTGCTGGCCCTGCTGCTGGGCTTCACCTTCGCCATGTCGGTCACGCGCTTCGAAACGCGCAAGAACCTGGTGCTGGAAGAAGCCAACGCCATCGGCAACGCCTACTGGCGTTCGCAGCTCATTCCCGCCGAACACCGTCCCGTGGTTGCGGGCATGCTGCACGAATACACCTCGGCGTCGCTGGACTACCACCTGGCCGACCAGGACTCCCCGCGCTTCAACGCCGCGAACGCGACCGCGCGGCGCATCGAGCGCCAGATTCGGGCGGCGGTCGCCGCCCGCGCCGAGAATCCGCCCTCGATCTCCACCATCATGTTCATCCAGGCCATCAACGAAATGGCGCAGATCAACGAGAAGCGCCGGGTCGCGCTGGAGAACCACGTGCCCGAACCGGTGTATTACCTGCTGTTCATCGTGGCGGCCGGTTCCATGGCCTATATCGCCTATGGCACCGGCCTGCACGGGCGTCGCCGCCCCCTGTCGACCGGGGTGTTCGCCGCACTGATCGCGTTGGTGCTGACCTTCATCCTGGACATCGACCAGCCCGGCACAGGACTGATCATGGTCGGCCAGGAGAGCATGGAGCGCATGCGGGCGACGCTGGCGGAGGAAATGAAGCCATAGCGGGACTGCGCGCCCGCCCCACGGAACATGACGCCGTGTCTCATTCAAACAGGCGCCGCAGGAAGGGCGCGGTGACGCCGGCCTTGCCCCGGCTGACTTCCTCGGGCGTGCCCGCGGCGACGATCGTCCCGCCCTCTTCGCCCGCCCCCGGGCCGACGTCCATCATCCAGTCGCTGCCCGCCACCACGCGCAGGTCGTGCTCCACGACGACCACGGTGTTGCCGGCGTCGACCAGGCCGTGCAATTGCGCCATCAGCTTGTCCACATCCGCCGCGTGCAGGCCGGTCGTGGGTTCGTCCAGCACGTAGAGCGTGTTGCCGCGCTGGCTGCGCTGCAGTTCGGTGGCCAGCTTGATGCGCTGGGCTTCGCCGCCGGACAGCTCGGTCGCCGGCTGGCCCAGGCGCAGGTAGCCCAGGCCGATTTCATGCAGCAGCGCCAAGGGGCGCAGCACCGATGGCTCGCTTTCGAAGAAGGCCAGCGCCTCGTCGACCGTCATCGCCAGCACCTGGGCGATGTTGCGGCCGTTCCATTCGATTTCCAGCGTCTTGGCGTTGTAGCGGCTGCCATGGCAGGTGGGACAAGGCGCGTACACGCTGGGCATGAACAGCAGTTCAACATGGACGAAGCCTTCTCCCTCGCAGGTCTCGCAGCGGCCCTGGGCCACGTTGAAGGAAAAGCGGCCGGCGCCATAGCGCCGCGACTTGGCGGCCTTGGTGTCGGCGTACAGCTTGCGCACGTGGTCGAACAGGCCGGTGTAGGTGGCCAGGTTGGAGCGCGGCGTGCGCCCGATGGGCTTCTGGTCCACATTGACCAAGCGCTTGATGGCTTGCGCGCCGGCATGCAGGCGCCCCGTCGTGCGGGGCAGGTTGCCGGGCTGCGGCAGATCGCCCTCGGTTTCCTCGAGGGGCGGTTCCTGTCCCAAGTGCTCGCCGACCAGTTCCACCAGCGCCTGGCTGACCAGGCTGGACTTGCCCGAGCCCGACACGCCGGTGACCGCCGTGAATGCGCCCAGCGGAAAACGCGCGTCCACGCCGTGCAGGTTGTTGCGGTGGACGCCGCGCAGCTCCAGCCATCCCGCCGGCTCGCGCGGCGCGCGGCGGCTGGCGGGACGGGCGCCGAAGAGATACTGCGCGGTGAGCGATTGCTTCACCTTGCGCAGCCCGTCGGGCGGGCCGCTGTACAGCACCTGGCCGCCATGCTGGCCGGCGCCGGGGCCCACGTCCACGATCCAGTCGGCCCGCCGCAAGGTGTCCAGGTCGTGCTCGACGACGAACAGCGTGTTGCCCGCCGCCTTGAGCTGGTCCAGCGCCCGGTGCAGCGCCTGGCCGTCCGCGGGGTGCAGGCCGGCCGAGGGCTCGTCCAGCACGTACACCACGCCGAAGAGGTTGGAACGGATCTGCGTCGCGAGTCTCAGCCGCTGCAGCTCGCCGGGCGACAGCGTCGGCGTGGACCGGTCCATCGCCAGGTAGCCCAGGCCCAGCGCCTGCAGCGTGCCGATGCGCTCCACCAGGTCGTGCGCGATACGCTGCGCGGCGATGCGCTTCTCAGGTGACGAATCCGGCGTGCGGCGCACATCTGTGCTGCCCGCGTGCGCCAGGCCGCCCGCCGCCACCCGCCGCGCGTTGTCGCGCAGGCCCGCGGCCTTGGTGCGCGTCGAGCCGGCCGCGGCCGGCGCCGGATCGTCGAAACGGCCCGCTGCCGCGGGCGCCAGCACCTCGGCGATGCGGCTGAGCGGCAGCTGGGAAAGGGTACCGATATCCAGGCCCGCGAAGGTCACGGACAAGGCCTCGCGCTTGAGGCGCCGCCCACCGCACTCGGGACACGGCGCGCCGGTCATGAAGCGTGCCACCCGCTTTTTCATCATGGCGCTCTGGGTGGTCGCAAACGTGTGCATCACGTAGCGGCGCGCGCCGGTGTAGGTGCCCATGTAGCTGGGCTCGGCCTTGCGGCGCAGCGCGGCGCGCGTCTCGGCGGGGGTGAAGCCCGCATAGACCGGCACGGTCGGCTGCTCGTCGGTGTACAGGATCCAGTCGCGGTCTTTTTTGGGCAGGTCGCGCCACGGCTTGTCCACGTCGTAGCCCAGCGTCACCAGGATGTCGCGCAGGTTCTGCCCGTGCCAGGCCGGCGGCCACGAGGCGATGGCGCGCTCGCGGATGCTGAGCGACGGGTCCGGCACCATGGACTGCTCGGTCACGTCATACACATAGCCCAGGCCGTGGCAGTTCGGGCAGGCGCCCTGCGGAGTGTTGGGCGAGAAGTCCTCCGCATACAGCATGGGCTGCCGCGCCGGATAGGAGCCGGCGCGCGAATACAGCATGCGCAGCATGCTGGACAGGGTGGTCACGCTGCCCACCGTGGAGCGCACGTTGGGCGTGCCGCGCTGCTGCTGCAAGGCCACCGCCGGCGGCAGGCCGTCGATGGCATCGACGTCGGGCACGCCCACCTGGTCGATCAGCCGCCGCGCGTAGGGCGACAGGGATTCCAGGTACCGGCGCTGCGCTTCGGCGTACAGGGTGCCAAAGGCCAGCGAGGATTTCCCCGAGCCGGACACGCCGGAAAACACCACCAGCGCGTCGCGCGGGATGCTCACATCGACGTTCTTGAGATTGTGTTCACGCGCGCCCCGCACGCGGATGCTGGCATCGGGACGGCTGTCGGGAGGTGTCTTGCGCTGGCTCATGGCTGGAATAGTAATGGACCGGCCCCCGCGGCCGCCTGCAAAATACCAAGTTCAAGGGATGTCCGGCAGCGCCCGGACGCGTCACAATCGCGCCTGCGGCGCCTCCGCTTCCTCAAGCCCCAACCCATGTCCCCGCCCTCAATGCTGACTTCCGAGCTTGCCCTGCCCGCCCCGGTGCTCCTGGTGGAGGACGAACCGCTGGTGCGCCGGCGCATCGAAAGCTTGCTGCTCCAGTTGGGCTACCAGACGGACGCGCTGGTCCACGCCGCCTCGCTTGCCGAGGCCCGCGCCTGCCTGGCGGGCCAGCCGGTCGCCCTGGCGCTGGTGGACCTGGGCCTGCCCGACGGCAGCGGCATCGACCTGATCGCCGAGATGCACGCCGCCGATCCGGCCCTGGCCATCCTGGTCATTTCCGCCTGGAGCACCGAGGATGCGATCCTGTCGGCGCTGCGCGCCGGCGCGACCGGCTATGTCCTGAAGGAGCGCGACGACATGGAGGTCGCGCTGTCCATCCGCAGCGTGCTGCGCGGCGGCGCGCCCATCGACCCCTTCGTCGCGCGCCGCATCATCGAAGAACTGCGCCCCCGGCCCGCCGAACAGGCCTCGCCGGAGACAGGTGAGATACTTAGCCCCCGCGAAAGCCAGATCCTGCGCCTGGTGGCAGAAGGGCTGGGCAACCGCGAGATCGCCGAACAACTCTTCCTGTCGCGCTACACCGTCGAATGCCACATCAAGCATATCTACCGCAAACTGGCCGTATCGTCGCGCACGCGGGCGATCCACGCGGCGCGTTCGCGGGGATTGCTGGACTGAAATGGCTGCTGGGCCTGTGGCTGGCGCTGCTGTTCCTGCCGGCCTGGGCGCAGGCGCCCGCCGCTGAACCCGCCGCCTGCTCGGCGCAGATCCTGTCCATCGATGTCGCCAAGGGCGACGACGACGGCGCCCGCCCCGGCGCGGTCGCCTGGACCCCCGCCACGCTGCCCGACGACTGGAGCCGCCGCTGGCCCGGCTATGGCGGCACGGCCTGGTACCGGATCGAATGGCGCCCGCAATGCCCGGACGCGCAGCCCGGACCGGTCGCCCTGGCGCTGGAATCCGTGGTCATGGCCGGAGAGGTCTATGTCAACGACGCGCTGATCTGGCGCGACCCGCAACTGGCCGAACCGCTTTCGCGCAGCTGGAACATGCCGCGCTACTGGCTCGTCCCCCAGGCGCTGATGCGCGATGGCGTGAACACGCTATGGATCCGGGTGGTCGGCGTCGCCGGCCAGACGCCGGGCCTGGGGCCCGTGCGGCTGGGCGAGCCGCAAGCCGTGCGGCGCTGGCACGAAGACCTGGTGTGGAACAACCGCACCCTCTTCCAGGTGAACCTGATCGTCTCGGCCGTGCTGGGCGGGCTGTTCTTCTGCATCTGGATCGTGCGCCGCGAACAGCGCACCTATGGCTGGTACGCGCTGATGGCCCTGTTCTGGGTGCTGTTCATCGCCAACGTGCTGGTCACCAGCCCCTGGCCCTTCCCCGACTCGCTGACCGCCGCGCGCGCCAACGCCATGGTCCTGGTGCTGTACGTGGCCTGCTTCTGCATCTTCACCTGGCGCTTTGGCGGCCAGGCCTTTGCCCGGCTGGAAAAGGCCCTGTGGGCGCTGTCGGCCGTGCTGCTCGCCGTGGCCGCGCTGGCGCCGGTCGCGGTGCAGCCTTGGACGAACCTTGCCGTCTTCTTGACGGCCGCCGCCGTGTTCTTCGCCAATTGCCTGCAGTTTCCGCTGCACGCATGGCGCACCCGCAAGCCCGAGCACGGCATGCTTGCCGCCTGCCTGGTGATCTTCCTGTTCGTCAGCGCCCACGACCTTTTGCTGATTCTCAAGCTCATCGCACCCGGGCACGCCTACACCCCGTTCAGCAGCCTGGTCGTGACCCTGTGCATGTCCGCCATCCTGGGCCTGCGCCATGCCCGCAATGTGCGGCGCATCGAACGCTTCAACCACGAACTGGCCGACGCCGTCGCGCTGGCCCGCGCCGAACTGGCCACGACGCTGGACCGGGAGCACGCGCTGGCGCTGGCCAACACCCGGCTGCAGGACCGGCTGCAGATCGCGCATGACCTGCACGACGGACTGGGCGGTTCCCTGGTGCGCATGATGGCGATGGTGGAGCAATCCGACGCGCCGCTGCAGAGCCGGCAGTTCCTGTCGATGCTCAAGCTGCTGCGCGACGACCTGCGCCAGACCATCGACAGCGGCTCCAGCGCGGGCGTCAAGGTGCCGGCCACGCCGCAGGAATGGATCGCGCCCCTGCGCCACCGCTTCGTGCAGCTGTTCGATGAACTGGGCATCGATGCGGAGTGGCGCTTTCCACCCCACTGGCAGCCCGCGCCCAGCGCGTTGCAATGCCTGGCGCTGACGCGGCTGGTGGAGGAATCGCTGACGAACGTGATCAAGCACAGCCGGGCGCGGCGCATCCTGCTGCAGGTGCTGCAATTCGAAACGGGCGCGCTGGAACTGCGCATCGAGGACGACGGGATCGGTTTCGATGTGGCGGCGGTCCAGCAGGCGGGCATCAGTGTCGGCATGCGCAGCATGCATACCCGCATCGCCCGGGCGGGCGGCACGCTGCAGGTCACGTCCGAACCCGGACGCACGCGGCTCGTTGCACGCATGGAGCCGCAACCGGCGCAGCGCGACGACGCAGCCTGGCGCGCGCAGCCGGTTCCACGGCGCCTGGCCGGGGCCGGATCTGACTGACAGGATTTGCTGTTAGTCTTTCGATCCCGCGCGGCCTCTGCCGCGCCCGTCCCCTCTTCCAGCGAGATCCCTCATGACCAGCCCCATGTACACCGCCTCGGTACCCGTCCTCAAGCAGATGCTGTCCGCCTTGTCCGACGTGCTCAAGAAGGCCGAAGACCACGCCACCGCCAAGAACATCGATGCGCAGGCCTATCTGGGCGCCCGCCTCTTCCCCGACATGTTCCCGCTGACGCGCCAGGTGCAGATTGCCGCCGACTTCGCCAAGGGCATCGCATCGCGCCTGGCGGGCGTAGAGGTTCCGTCGTGGGAAAACACCGAAACGACCTTCGCCGACCTGCAGGCGCTGATCGCCAAGACGCTCGCGCACCTGGATTCCCTCAAGCCGGAACAGTTCGACCAGGGCGAGTCGCGCGAAATCGTGCTGCGTCCCGGCACGCCGAAGGAAAAGAAGCTGTCGGGCAGCGCCTACCTGCTGCACTATGGCCTGCCGCAGTTCTTCTTCCACGTAACGACGTCCTACGCCATCCTGCGCCACAACGGCATCGAAGTCGGCAAGCGCGACTACATGGGCGCCTACTGAAGTCGTAATCCATTCGGCCCGGCTCGCGCCGCCCCATCCGATCGGGCGATGCCGGATGCTCCGATGAGCGCATACCAGGCGACGCATCCGCACGCGTCCCAAAGCCTCTGACGGCGCAATGCCGTTGACGAGGGCCGGGCGCTGCATTAATTTCCAGACACGCGGATCGGCAGAGGCGGCGCATGGCGCCGCCTTTGTCGTGCGCGCGGCAGCCCCTGACGACCCCCAACCCCGAGGGCAAGACATGGCGATCTCGACAACCGTTCTGGTGGTGGGCGCCGGCCCCGCCGGCCTCTTGACCGCCGCGGAGCTGCAGCGCCGCGGCGTTGATTGTCTGCTCATCGATGCGCATGAACGTCCGCTGGACTGGGACCGCGCCACCGTTGTGCATCCGCGCTCCCTGGAAATACTGGATACGCTGGGCATCAGCGAACCCCTGCTGGCCGCGGGCGTCAAGCAGCGGCGGGCGCGCATCCATGCTGCCGGCAACGTCCTCGGCGTCATCGACCTGGAACTGTGCGGCAGCCGCTACCCGTACAACATCGGCATCTCGGAAGAAGTCACGGAAACCGTCCTTGCCGACCACCTGGAGCGGCTGGGCGGCAAAGTGACCCGCGCCGCCCGGCTTGTCGGGCTGCAGGAACAGGAAGACGGCATCCTGGCGACGATCGAGCGTGCCGGCGCCAGCACGCAGGTGCTGGCCCAATGGGTCGTCGGCTGCGACGGCCACCACAGCACGGTCCGCATGCTCACGGGCATCGAACAGGACGGCCACGACATCAACCAGCCCTGGGCCGTGTTCGACGCCGGCATCCGGAACTGGCCGCATTCCTTCGAGGCCAACTACGCCTACCTGGACGAAATCCCGGTCATCCTGACGGCGCTGCCCGACGAGCGCTGGCGCGTGTACCTGCGTCCGAGCTCCGCCGAATCGGACCTCGTCGTCGACGCGATGTCCACGCTGCGGCGCTACCTGCCCGAGGGCGGGTTCGACGACGTCTCCCATCCCGCCCGCTTCGAGTGCCACACGAAGGTCGCGCGGCGGTTCCGCGCGGGCCGCGTGCTGCTGGCGGGCGACGCCGCCCACACCTGCAGCCCCGCGCAGGGCCACGGCATGAACACCGGCCTGCAGGACGCCTTCAACCTGGGCTGGAAGCTCGCCCTGGTCTGCCATGGGCATTGCTCGGACGCGCTGCTCGACAGCTATCACGCCGAACGCCGGCCCGTCGCGGACATGGTGATGGCCTCGGGCGAGGCCGCCGAAAGCGCGCAGATGGTGCACGGGCAGATCGAACGGCATGAACGCGACCTGGCGATCCGGGCCGCCTTCGGCAACCCGGACGCCCGGCACCGCGAAGCCGTGTCGGAGGCCGAGCTCGACATCGACTACGCCGGCTCGCCCATCGTCATGGGCGACCGGCACGACGCCATCTGGCCCGGCCAGCGGCTGCCGGACCACATCGACGTCAGGTTCGCCGCAGGCGGCACGGGCAAGCTGCACGACTACGCCAAGCGGCGCGGCCACACGGCCCTGCTGATCGGCGGCCCCGGCGCGCCAGAAGAATCGCTGGCCGAACTGCGCCGCGATATCGAGCCGTTTTCGGACGGGGCCATCATCGAAGTGGTCGTCGCGGTCACGGCCAACAGCGGCGTGTCGGACGTGGACGGCTACCTGGAGCCCGCCACCGCCGAACGGCTGGGCGTGCGCGACGTCGTCCTGCTGGTGATCCGCGCCGACGGCCATGTCGGCCTGCGCGCGGAACGGCGCCACGCCGAATCCCTGTCGGCCTATATCGCGCTGTTGCGTTCGAATCCGGCCAGCCCGGCATGAGTAAGGGTAAGCCCTAGGAAAATCCTGTCGAATCCGGTGCCGGCGGTTCGTCGTAGTCATACATCCACCCTGAACAGAGGCGAACACACCATGACCACCGGAACCGTACGACACCTGCGCGTCCTGCGCACCACCCCCGAGCGCGTCTATCGCGCTTTCCTGGAGCCCGATGCCATCGCCAAGTGGCTACCTCCCTATGGCTACACCTGCTCGGTCCACGAACTGGACGCCAGGCCGGGCGGCCGCCACAGGATGTCTTTCCGCAACTTCGCCACCGGCCACAACGAATTCTTCGGCGGCGAATACCTGGAACTGGTCGAATTCGAAAAGCTGCGCTATTCGGACAACTTCGACGACCCCAACCTGCCCGGCCAGATGACGACCACCGTGTCCCTGCGCGAAGTCTCCTGCGGCACCGAGGTGACCATCGTGCAGGAAGGCATCCCCGAGGTCATCCCGCCCGAGATGTGCTACCTGGGCTGGCAGGAATCCCTGCTGCAGCTGGCCAGGCTGGTCGAGAGCGATATCCCCGCCAACTGAGCCGGGTTGGCGCCGCCCCTCAGCCGCGCGCCTTTTTCGAGGACTGGTTGAGGGTCACGGCGGCAAGAAAGAGCGCCTTGAACGCCTTGTCGTCCAGGACGTCGCCTTCGTGCAGATCGATGGCCCGGCGGGTATTTCCGTCCAGGCTGGCGTTGAAGAGGCCGGTCGGGTCGTCCAGCGACGCGCCTTTGGCGAACGTGAGCTTCACGGCGTTCTTGTAGGTTTCGCCCGTGCACACGATGCCCCCGTGCGACCAGACGGGGACGCCCCGCCACTTCCATTCCTCGACCACGCCGGGATCGGCCTGGCGGATCAGCGCCCGCACGCCGGCCAGCGCCTGGCCGCGCCAGTCGTCCAGTTCTTTGATTCGCGCATCGATCAGATCGGACGCGCCGGCGCCCTCGCCGGCGCCCTCATTGCCCTCAGCCTTGGTGTCTTTCATGGTCACGCCGATCTCCGCTGAAAATCGAAAGCGATACTTTTGTTCAATTTTTGATACCAGGATTACCGCTGAAGCGGGGAAACTGCCTCCAAAATGTGGCGCGCGTTACGCACGCCGCCCAACTCGTCATATTCTGGCGCGCGCTGCACACAATAAAAGGAAGAATCGTGTCAAAAGTGTTCGCCTTGCTCCTCTCGGCCGTCCTGCCCGCCGCCGCCCTGGCGCAGCCCGACGTCGAACCCCTCAAGCTCAATCCGGACAACAAGCTGTACTGCAACGAACAGACCGACTGGTGCGTGGGCATCAAGACGGACGGCAAGTTCGGGGAAAACGGCCCGTTCGCCACCAGCCGCACCCTGCGCGCCGAAAGAAACATCTGGGACTCGCCCGAGATTCCGGACTTCAAGCACTTTACGGTCTGGCCCGAATTGATCCGCCTGAGCGAGGAGCGCGCCCTGGTGGGCGTGATCGGCCCCGAACAGCCGGATTTCAAGGCCGAGACGCCGTTTTCGGGCGGCGGCTTTTCGCGCCGCGATCTGTATCTGTACGACGTCAGCCTGGGCGAGCAGACCAGCGCCAACCTGGTGTTCATCATGCCCTACACCGCGGACGCGTCCATCCGCGCCTGCTTCAACGAAGCGGACCCGCAAAAGCGCGCGGGCCAGTGCAGCGATGTCTACAGCTTCAAGGCAAGCCTGAAGGCCCTGCCGGGCAAGAACTATCCGGATCTGCAGGTCACCACCCGGGCGACGCGCTCGCCCGCCGGCGCCAGCCGCCATGCCGACTCCAGCGCGCAGCCCCCGCTGACCAAGGAACAGCTCGCGCCCCAGGCCGACAAGCAGTGCAGCTACACCGTCACGTACAAGTGGCAGGAAAGCGGCTCGGTCTATGAGCCCGCATCCCCGGTGCCGGATTGCGCCGAATTCCTGGAAGCGGCGCCAGCCCGCAAGAAGTAGCCCGGACCGGCGCCGCGCCGGCCTAGTCCGCGTAACCGGGGTTGCGGCGGTCCAGGCGGCGCAGCAGGCCGGGCCAGGCCAGTTCGGCCTTGCGCGCCCGGTCCGCCGGCGACTCCACCGCGGCGCGCGCCAGGACTTCCGGCGGGATGTGGGTCAGTTCCCCGCCCGCCTGCGCCCGCACCTGCACCATGCACGCGGCTTCAAGCCGGTGCATGGCCTGGAACGCCTCGGCCATGCTCTGGCCCACGGTCAAGAGGCCATGGTTGCGCAGGATCAGGTAGTTGTTGCTGCCCAGGTCGCGCACCAGGCGCGGTTGTTCCTCGGGATTGAGCGCCAGGCCTTCGTAGTCGTGGTAGCTGAGCGAGCGCAGCACGATGAACGCAAACTGCGACAGCGGCAGCAGGCCCGCCTTCTGCGCCGACACCGCCACCCCGTTGATGGAGTGCGTGTGCAGCACGCACATGGCGTCCTTGCGGGCCGCGTGGATACAGCTGTGGATGGTGAAGCCGGCCGGGTTGATGTCGTATTCGGACTCCATGACCTTGTTGCCGTGCAGGTCGATCTTGACCAGGCTGGACGCGGTGATCTCGTCGAACATCATGCCGTAGGGATTGATCAGGAAGTGCTCGGTTCCCGGCACCTTGGCCGTGATGTGCGTAAAGATCAGGTCATCCCAGCCGAACAGCGCCACCAGCCTGTACAGCGCCGCCAGGTCCTTGCGCACCTGCCATTCCGTCGGGCTGACCTGTTCGCGCACGCTGGCGCCCTGCTTGCTTGCCGTATCCATCATGTCTCCGTGTTTTCTGCCGTGATCCCGCAGCCTCTGCGCCGCGGGTTCCACCGCGCACTTTATTCCTTTCGCGCGGGCGTCGCACGGCGGGACTCGTTCGCCGTCCGTCTGGTGAAACAGCCCCAGACCCATTAACCTGTGCGCCTGCCCCAGGAGAATCCGCAATGCCGCTCGCGCTCTACGGTCATTCCTTTTCCTCGTACACGCAGAAGGTGCTCATTGCGCTGTACGAGAACGGCACCCCCTTCGAGTTCCGGCCGATCGGACCGGACACGCCGGCGCATGCGCAGGCGTGGCTGCGGCGCTGGCCGCTGCGTAAATTCCCGCTGCTGGTGGACGGCGAACGCGACGTCGCCGAAACCAGCATCATCATCGAATACCTGCAGCTTGCGCATCCCGGCCCGGTCCGCCTGCTGCCCGCCGATGCGATGGCCGCGCTGGACGTGCGCTTCCTCGACCGCTTCTTCGACCTGCACGTCATGAACTGGATGCAGCACGCCGTGAATGGCGCGCTGACCGGCGACGCCGCCAAGCGCCAGGAAGCCCTGGCGCTGGCCTCGGAAAAGCTGGAGCTGGCCTACGCCTGGCTGGACCCGCACCTGGCCGCGAGAACCTGGGCCGCGGGCGCGGACTTCACCCTGGCCGACTGCGCCGCCGCCCCGTCGCTGTTCTATGCGGACTGGACCCACCGGATTTCCGACGCCTACCCCCATCTGCGCGCCTACCGCGCGCGCCTGCTGGCGCGCCCGTCGTTTGCCCGCGCGGTTGAAGAAGCCCGCCCCTACCGCCCGCTCTTTCCCCTGGGAGCGCCCGACCGGGACTGACGCGGCGCGCATTCCGGCAGCAACGTGCGAGAATCCAAGCCACCCCCCGCGCATGAGGAAGACCACCGTGCAGCAAATCCTGCATCGACACCTGCCTTCATTCTTTCGGTCGCACCTGGAATCCCTGTCCGGCGTCGGCCTCATGCTCGGCACGCTGTTCTTCGCCGCGGCGCTGACTCCCACCCTGATCCCCCGCACCCATGTCACACAGGGCGTGCTTGCGGGCGCCTGCTTCGCCGCGGGCTACGGACTGGGTGTGCTGTGGCATTGGCTGTGGGCCTACATGGAACTGCCCGAGCCCCGGGGCCGCGCGGCGCGGATCATCAACGCCGTCATCGGCCTGCTGTGCCTGTCGGTGGCCGTGGTGTTCCTTGGCCGCGCCGCGGAATGGCAGAACACGATCCGGGCCCTGATGCAGATGGAGCCGGTAACCAGCGCCCATCCCGTGAAAGTCAGCGCCATCGCCCTGCTGACGTTCGTCGCGCTGCTCGCCCTGGCGCGGCTGTTCAAGCTGATTGCCCGCTTCCTGGCCCGGCAGGTGCGCCGCGTGGTGCCGCGGCGCGTGGCCAACGTGACGGGCGCGGCGATCGCGATCCTGATCTTCTGGCTGCTGGCCACCGACGTGTTCTTCCGCGGCGCGCTGCACGTGCTGGACGCCTCGTTCCGCGAGTTCGACGCGCTGCTCGAACCCGAACGCCCGCAACCCACCGCGGAACTGAAGACGGGCGGGCCGCAATCGCTGGTCCGCTGGAACGAACTGGGCCGGGCCGGCCGCGAATACATCGCATCGGGGCCGACCGCCAGCGAGATCGCGCGGCAGTCGGGCCGCGACGCCAAGGAGCCCATCCGCGTCTATGTCGGGCTGCGCGGCGCGGCCACGCCCGAAGCGCGCGCGCGGCTCGCGCTGGAAGAGATGAAGCGCGTGGGCGCATTCGAGCGCGCCGTGCTGGTGGTGATCACCCCCACCGGCACGGGCTGGATCGATCCCGCGGCCGTGGATTCGCTGGAATACCTGCAGCATGGCGACGTCGCGAGCGTAGCCATGCAGTACTCCTATCTTTCCAGTCCGCTGTCGCTGCTGGCCCAGCCCGAGTACGGCGCGGAGGCCGCGCGCGCCCTGTTCCTGGCCGTGTACGAATACTGGAACGGCCTGCCCCGGGAGCGGCGGCCGCGGCTGTACCTGCATGGCCTGAGCCTGGGCGCGAAGAACTCCGCCGGGTCGGCCGAGCTCTTCGAGATGATCGGCGACCCCATCCAGGGCGCGCTGTGGAGCGGCCCGCCCTTCGAAAGCCGCGTCTGGCGCACGATCACCGACGCCCGCAACCCCGGATCGCCCGCCTGGCTGCCCGAACTGCGCAACGGGGCCTTCGTGCGCTTCATGAACCAGTACGGATCCCCCGTGCCCGACGATGCGCCCTGGGGGCCGATGCGCGTCATTTACCTGCAATACGCCAGCGACCCGGTCACGTTCTTCGACTACCGCGACCTGTACCGCCGCCCGGCCTGGATGAACGAACCCATGGGGCCGGACGTCTCGCCCGAGCTGCGCTGGTATCCCGTGGTCACCATGCTGCAGCTTGCGCTGGACATGGCCGTGGGCACCAACACGCCGATGGGCTACGGCCACGTATACGCGCCGCAGCATTACGTGGACGCGTGGGTCGCGGTGACCGGCGTCAATGACTGGTCGCCCGACGCCCTGGCGGACCTGAAGCGGTATCTGCTGGAACGGGCCCAGGCCGCGATGGAAGACGAACAGGGCGACGAAGGCGCCTACGAAGGACGCGGGGGCTAGGCTTTCCGCTTTGCATCAGATGAATCACACTCCCCACGGCCGCCTGCGTTCCTTTTTCTGGAGCGCGGACACCCTGCGCAGCCGCAGCGTCAGCGGCCGCCTGCTTGCCGGGCAGGTCGACGTGCCGGCCCCGCCCGCGCGCCTGCTGGCAGACTGGGACCGCGAGATCCGCACCCGGCTGTTCCTGGAACCCGGCGACGTGGAACAGATGCCCCTGGCCCGGACGCGCGCGCGCTGGCCCGAGTTCAGCCTGTGCCTGCAAGCCATGCGCGCGTGGACGCACGCGCTGGGCCTGGCCGACGTGCTGGACGCCAGCGACATGGCGCTCATGGCCTGCCGCGGCGCGCGCTACCACCATGACGGCGGCCAGTATGGCGCCGCCGCCTTCTGCAACCTGTTCCTCAGCGACGACAAGGGACTGGACGTGCACTTTCCCGGCACCGGGCACCGCATTGCCCTCAAGCCTGGCGTCGCCATGGTCTTCGACACCTGCCAGCCCCACGCCGTCATTGCGCGCCATGCCAGCGGGTTTGATGAAGCCGATTTCGCATCGGATGCGGACCTCACGCAGCTGTTCCTGACCTGGGAGCTTCCGATCGAAGATCCCGCCGTCGCGCGGGCGCTGGGGATCGCGTTCGATGTCGATCCCGAGACGGCTCGGGAGCTGGAAGGCGAGCAGGTCTGGGCGGATGGCGCGCGTGCGGCGGTCGACCCGGCATCCGGCCGCTGGCAACCGGCGGACTGAGCGCGCAGGCGCACGGCGGACCGTGCGCACGGCATCGGATCCGTCCGTACCCCTCGGGTATATTGGGCTCCCCTGTGAAGCCTATGGACGCTCAATGCACATGCCCACGTATCCCGCGCGCATTCCTCTTTCATGGCTGGGCGCGCTGGCGCTTGCCGGACTGTCGCAGATTCCCGGCGCCGCCAGCGCCGCCCAGCGCACGGTGTACGCCGGCGAACTGCAAGGCGCGGGCGAAGTCGTGATGGAACTGGACAGCGCCGCGGCGCAGAACGGCGTCCTGCGCGGACGCTACTTCTATGCGAAGCACGGCGTCGACATTCCCCTGACAGGCACCGACAAGGCGCTGCTGGAACCCACGCCCTACTGGGAGGCCGCCAGGTCCGGCAAGGCGGCAGGCGCGGAAGCGGACGCCGCCGCAACCTGGCAGGGCACGCGCGACGAACAGGGCTACCGCGGCACGTGGATCGACGCCCGCACAGGCAAGCAGCGCAGCTTCACCCTGAAGCGCGTGGCGCAGTACGAGGCGGGATCGCAGGCGAACGATGGCGGCATCGACGGCGACGCCGATATCGACGCCGCGCACGCCCCCTACGAAGCCCTGAAGCTGGCCGGACACGCGGTTCCCGTCGGCCCGGATGTCGGCAGCGCAACGGTGGCCTATCGCATGTGGCAAGACCCGCGCACCAAATTCAGCTACCCGCGCCTGAGCCGCCACCCCGACGCGCGGGTCCTGGCGCGCGTCAACCACCTGCTCGAGCAGCGCCATTGGCGCATGAGCCACGCGGCGCTGGCATGCCTGGCATCGGCCTACACCAGCGGTTCGCCCTCCGCGGGCACGCTGGGCAACTACGACGAAGAAGTCGTCGCCGTTCCCTGGCTGTCCAGCGCGCTGATGACGGTGACCGAATCCGGCAGCCTGGATTGCGGCGGGGCCCACCCCGACAACCATTTCGATCCCTACACGCTGGACCTGCTGCGCGGCGAATACCTGGACTGGAACCGGGTCTTCGACGCCTACGCGCCGGGCGCCGCGCCCACGCGCACGCCCAGCGCGGCCCTGCGCGACCTGGTGGGCCGGGTCCAGAAATCGCTCGCCGCGCGGGACGAGGCGGGATTGACCGAAAACCGCTCGCAGGAAGGATGCTGGGAGCTGTGGCCTGGATATCTGGCGCTGGGCGCCGCCACGCCCGGGGCGCTGAGCCTGTCGGTGTCCGGCGTGGGCCACGCGTCGGGCGTGTGCCTGGGCACGCAGGCGCAAGTGCCGTTCCAGGACCTGGGGCCCTACCTGAAGCCGGGGGGACAGGCGTATCTGGTTTCCGACTGATGGGGCCGGACTAGGGCTAACCAGTATTAATTTATAAAATAATTCACTTAAACTGCCTCCGGTACCCAGAACAACACCGGAGGCATTTTCATGACCAGTCCCCTGACGGACACGGGCTTCACCAAGCAGGGCACGGTGGCGCACGTGCTTGCCGATGCGCTGAAAAAGCACGGCATCACCCATTTCTTCGGCCAGAGCCTACCCAGCATGTTCGTGCTGGCCGCCGAGCAGGCCGGCATCAAACAGGTGTCCTACCGCACGGAAAACGCGGGGGGCTACATGGCCGACGCCTATGCCCGCATGAGCAACACGCCGGCCATCGTGACCGCGCAGAACGGCCCGGCCGCCGCCCTGCTGGTCGCCCCCCTGGCCGAAGCGCAAAAGGTATCGATCCCCGTGATCGCGCTGATCCAGGACGTCAACCGGGACCAGCACGACAAGAACGCGTTCCAGGACCTGAACCACATCGCCATGCTGGAATCGGTGTGCAAATGGGTGCGCCGCATCGGCCAGGCCTCGCGCGTCGAAGACTACATCGACCAGGCGTTCGTCGCCGCCACGTCCGGCCGTCCCGGTCCCGTGGCGCTGCTGCTGCCGGCCGACCTGCTGCAAGAGCCGGCCGTGCCGGCGCCCTTCCCGCGCACGGTGTCCCTGGGCCGCTTCCCGCTGGACCGTCCCGTGGCCAACCCGCAGGCCATGGCGCAGGCCGTGGCGCTGCTTGCATCGGCCAGTCGCCCGGTGATCGTGGGCGGCGGCGGCGTGCACGTATCTCAGGCCTCTCAGGAGCTGGCGGACTTCGCCGACGCCATGAGCATTCCCCTGGCCACCACCAACATGGGCAAGGGCGCCATCGCCGACAGCCACGAACTGGCGCTCGGCGTCATCGCCAACTGCCTTGGACCCAACGGCTCGGGCCGGTATCTGAAACCCTTCATCAGCGACGCGGACGTCGTGCTGCTGGTGGGCAATCGCACCAACCAGAACGGCACCGACAGCTGGGCCCTGTATCCCAAGGACGCCGTCTACATCCACCTGGATATCGATCCCCAGGAGATCGGCCGCAACTACGAGGCCCAGGTGCGGCTGGTGGGCGACGCCAAGGCCACGCTGCAAGCCATGCTGCAGCTGGCCAAGGCGGCCGACACCAGCGCCCGCAAGGCGGCGCGCAAGGATGTGGTCGCCGCCATCGCGCGCGGCCGCGACAGGCACCAGAGCGAAGTCGCGCCCCTGCTGCAGAGCAACGAGGCGCCGATCCGCCCCGAGCGCATCATGGCCGAACTGGACGCGCTGCTGGGCGCCGACGACACCGTGGTGGCGGACGCCAGCTACTCCACGCTGTGGGTGACCAACTATCTCAAGGTGCGCAAGAGCGGCCAGCGCTTTCTCACGCCGCGCGGGCTGGCGGGCCTGGGCTGGGGCATGCCCATGGCCATGGGCGCGCGCGTCGCCAATGAAGGCGGCACGACGTACTGCCTGGTCGGCGACGGCGGCTTCGGCCATGTATGGTCCGAAATGGAAACCGCCGCGCGCATGGGCATCAAGGTGGTCACCATCCTGATCAACAACGGCATCCTCGGCTACCAGAAGCACGCCGAATGCCTGAAGTACGGCTCCCACACGAGCGCGGTGCATTTCGCCCCCGTGGACCACGCGGCCGTGGCGCGCGCGGCCGGACTGAACGGCGTGCGCGTGACCGACCCCGCAAAGATCCGCGAAGCCCTGCAGCAGGCCGCCCAAAGCGACCAGGGCAGCCTGATCGAAGTGATCTGCACGGACCAGGCCTATCCGCCGATCACCTTCTACAACCCCGAAGCCGCCGTCTGACGGCCCGCTCCCAATGTGTGAGGACAAAGCATGACAAAAGTCGCATTGGTCACAGGCGCCGCCAGCGGCATCGGCTTCGCCGCCGGGGTCGAGCTGCTCAAGGCGGGGCACACCGTCTATTTCACCGACCGCAATCCCACGGATCTCGCGCGGATCGACGCCCCGCTGCGTGAACGCGCCCATGCCGTGATCCTGGACCTGAAGAACCCCGCCGACATGCGCCGGGAGACCGAAATCATCCTGGCCCGGCATGGCGGCATCGACATCCTGGTCAACAACGCCGGCATCACCATCAAGGGCGCCGATGGCAAGCCGCAGGGCATGCTGGACGCCACGGAAGAGCAGTTCTTCGAGATCATGCGCGTCAATTCGCTTGCGCTGATGCAGATGACGCAGCTGGTGCTGCCCGGCATGATGCAAAAGCGCTGGGGCCGGATCGTCAACGTCGCGTCGCTGGCGGGCCGCAGTAAATCCATCGTGTCCGGGCCCCTGTACATGATGAGCAAATCGTCGGTGCTGGGCCTGACGCGCGCCACGGCGGCGGAAATGGGACCGCACGGCATCACCTGCAACGCGGTGGCGCCCGGCCGCATCCTGTCCGCGATGACCGAGAACGCGGCGCCCGGCGTCAACGACGGCTATGCGGCGCAGATTCCCGTGCGCCGCATCGGCGACCCCATCGAGGTGGCCAGCGGGATCGCCTACCTGTGCAGCGAACACGCCGGCTTCACCAACGGCGCGGTCATCGACATCAACGGCGGCTTCTTCATGAGCTGATGCATCGGGGCGCCGCCGCGCGCCCCGATGCGCTCACCGCCGTTCCAACGCCCGCCGCCCGCGCGCCGGCGGGCCGAATCCAGGAGTCATGATGGGTCAAGACAGATTGAACGTTGCGCTGGTGACGGGCGCCGCCGGCGGCATCGGCGCCGCGACGGCCAGGGAGCTGCACGCCGCGGGTTTGCGGCTGGTGCTTTGGGACGTGGCCGGCTCCTTTCCGGCGGAATTGGCCGGCGACACGGACCGCGTGCTGACGCAGATCGTGGATGTCGCCGATGCCGCCCAGGTGGACCGCGCGCTGTCGGCCGTGCGCCAAAAATGGGGCGGCGTATCCATCCTCATCAATAACGCCGGCATATCCCCGAAGACGCCGGACGGCAAAGGCCGCGGCATCCTGGCCGTATCCCCGCAGGAATGGCAGAAGGTCCTGGACATCAACCTGACCTCGCTGCTGACGCTGATCCAGAAGACGGCGCCGGACATGATGGCCCAGGAATGGGGCAGGATCGTCAACCTGTCCTCGCAGGCCGCGCGCACACGTTCCACCGTGCCCGGCGTCGCCTATGTCTGCACCAAGACCGCGGTGCTGGGCCTGACCCGCTACGCGGCCGACGAGCTCGGTCCGCATGGCATCACCTGCAACGCGGTGACGCCGGGGCGCATTGCATCGCCCATGACCGCGACCGCCGGCGCGGAGGTCACCGAACGGCTCAACGGCAATACGCCGCTGCGGCGCATGGGAACCGCCCAGGAAGTTGCCCGCGCCATCGCGTTCTTCTGCGCGCCGTCGGGCGATTTCGTATCCGGCGCGGTGCTGGACGTCAACGGAGGCCTGTTCATGCAGTGACGCATTCGGGGCCTACCCCGCACGACTACAAAAAAGGAGACAAGCATGAAACTCAAAGCCATGGGCCCAGCCATTGCGGTGGCCATGCTTTCCTGCGCCGCCATGCAGGCGCAGGCCCAGGACACCTACCCCAGCCGTCCCATCGAGCTGAGCGTGCCGTACGGCGCGGGCGGCGCGACGGATGTCATGGCGCGCAAGTTCGCGACCTTTCTGGAAAAGGAGTTGGGTCAGACCATCGTGGTCCTGAACCGGCCGGGCGCCCAGGGCACGCTGCAGATGGGCCAGCTGGCCAAGGCCAGGCCGGACGGCTATTCGCTCGGGGTCGCCGGCTACAACGCGCTGACCTATACCGCGCAGCGCATGTCCAAGCCGCCGTTCACGGTCGACGACTTCACCTACTTCGGGGAGATCGGCACGTTCTCGTATGGCCTGGTGGTGCCCAGCCAGTCCGGCATCAAGAACATGGACGACTACATCGCCGCCAGCAAGCAGCCTCAGGGAATCACCTATGGCGTGACGGGCGCGCCCAACAACATCCCCTACGCGACGCTCAAGAAGACCACCGGCGGCAAGTTCGAGGAGGTCAACTACAAGTCCGGACTGGAGGCCGCCACCGCCGCGGCCGGCAATCACGTGGAATCGGCGCTGCAGAATCCGCAGGACATCCTGCCGCTGGTGCAGTCAGGCCAGGTGCGGCTGATCGCGTCCATGACCGGACAGCGCATCATGGGCCAGGAAAGCGTGCCCACCGCGCGCGAGCAAGGCTATGACGTGCAGGTCTACAGCAGCCTGGGACTGGCCGCCCCCAAGGGCATCCCGGAGGACGTGCGCAACAAGCTGCAGGCGGCGACGCTGAAGGTGCTGCAGAACCCCCAGTACGTGGAATTCATGAAGACCCAGCACATGTACGTGAACCTGGTCGATGGCCCCGCCTTCCACCAGAAGCTGCGCGATGGCTACGTGAGCATGGGCGCGTTCATCAAAGAAATGAACATCCCGATGCTGAACTGAACCGGCGCGCGCGAGGCGGGACGGCGCTGCGATCAACGCGCGCATCGCAGGGGCCATCCCCGCCCGGTGAACAGGACAACCCGAAGAGGTTGCCTGCGCCGACGCGCCCTGAACGACGGGCTCATGCCTGGATATCAACGGCGGCGTCTTCATGAACGGACGCCCCGACCAATGAGGAGACAACCATGACTACGAAACGCATCATCCTTGCGCTCACCGCCGCGGCATCCGCCGCATTGGCGCCGCTTGCCGCCCACGCGCAGCAGGCCGCCAACTATCCCGAGCGGGAGCTGAACATGTATGTGAACTACGGCGCGGGCGGCAACACCGACGTCGCGGCGCGGGGCCTGGCCAGGGGCATGGAATCCATCCTGAACAAGCCCGTCGTCGTCCAGAACCGCGCGGGCGCGCAGGGAACGCTGGGCGTGTCGCAGCTGGCCAAGCAGAAGGCGGACGGCTACACCTTCGGCATCGTGACCTACTCCACCATCTCCATCACCCCGCACCTGATGAAGGTGGACTACACGGCCGACAGCTTCGACTTCGTCGCGGGCGTGGGACGCTTCAAGTACGGCGTGGCCGTGCGCGCGGATTCGCCGTACAAGACGCTGGACGACCTGGTGAAAGCCAGCAGGCAAGGCAAGGGCGTGTTCTTCGGCGCGCCGTCGGCGCCCAACAATATCGCGATGTATGAGCTGGGCCGCAAGACGGGCGGCAAGTTCGAGCAGGTCAGCTACAAGTCGGGCGCCGAAACCGTATCGGCCCTGCTGGGCGGCCAGGTCGACGTCATCGTTCAGAACCCGTCCGACATCATTCCCCACGTCAATTCCGGCAAGATGCGCATGCTGGCCAGCGCCAGCCCCATGCGCTGGACCGAAATGCCCGACATCCCCACCATGAAGGAACAGGGCTACGACGTGGAAGTGGATTCGTGGCTGGGGCTCGCCTTTCCGAAGGGCGTGGACAAGGGCGTGCGCGACAGGCTCGAACAGGTCGCCATGCAGGCGCTCAAGTCGCCCGAAACGTCCAAGGTGTTTGTCCTGGGCGGCATGGAGCCCGTGGCGGTGAACGGCGCGGAGTATCGCAAAATGCTGATCGAAGGGCGCGAGTTCATGGGCCAGGCCATCAAGGCAGCCAACATCCCCACCAATCAATAGCGCGGGCGCGGCTGGCGGCGGCGCTGGCCGCGCGTCGCCTGCCGCTTGCCGCTATTCAACCTGCTGCAGTTGACGGCCCGCGCGCTGGCGCTCGCGGACCAGCTCCATCTTCTTGAAAGGCTGCACCGTCAGCGCTTCCGGGCTGAGCTTCTGGCGCAGCACCTCCATGATCTTCGTGCCCGAGCTGGAGAGGTCGCGGATCAGCGCGGTCTCGAGCAACAGGGCGTCGCCGGTCCGCAAGGCTTCAAGGATGTCTTCGTGCGGATGCGTGCCGCTGAAGACGGAGGGCGCGCCCTTTTCGTACAGGAAGCCGACACTGGGGCCCGTGATGGCCCACAGCGTCTGGATCATCGTCTTCAGGTAGGACTTTTCTTCCATGCGGCACAAGGCCATGTGGAACAGCGCATTCTGCTTGAGCTGGTTGCGCACGTCGCCGCGGGACTTGGCCTTGACGAAGGCCTGGTGCAGCTTTTCCAGTTGGGCGATCTGCTTCGGCGCCCAGTCGTCGACCGTCTGCAGCGCCGCCATGACCTCCAGCTTGGTGCGGATGGCGCGCACCTCTGTCAGGTGCTCGACGGACGGAATGGGTACCCGCACGCTGAACCCGCGCTGGCCGATCAGGATGTCCTTGGCCACCAGCTGCAGCAGGGCTTCGCGGATCGGAGTCTGGCTCATGCCCTGGAAGGCCTCGTCCTCCATCAGCTCGCGCAGCTTGAAGGTGTGGCCAGGCATGTATTCGCCGTACGTGAGCTTGGCGATCAGGACTTCGCGAACGGTATCCGTGTGATTGACTTTGGACATGGAAATTCCCAGCGGCAGGCCCCGATGCAGGCCTCGGCATTATTTTATAACTGGATGCCTGCCCGGGACGCCCTGCCGTCAGCGCCGGAAACCCCCGCCCCTGAATCCGCCAAAACCACCGCCGCCGAAGCTGCGGCCGCCCATGTCCCGGCCCTGCCAGCCGCCCTCCATGCTGCGGCCTTGCCAGCCGCCTTCCATGCTTCGGCCCTGCCAGCCGCCTTCCGTCCCGCCCATGCGATCGTTTGAATAGTCGCGCGCCTGGCGCTGGGAGTTCAGGTAGTTTCCGGTCGACTGCGTGTTCGGCTGGACCGGCTGCCAGCCCGACGACGTGTGCTGCTGCCAGCCATTGTCGTTGTGCTGGTAGACATTGCCGTTATGGTCGGCGTACACGTTGCCGTTGTTCCAGGCCACGCCGCTGTCCGTGTTGCGGTTGTAGCTGGCGCCGCGCCGGTCCACGCTGTCCGGCCCCTGCCCCGCCGTGCCCGTCGCTGTCGCGGACGACGCGGTGGTGCGGCCCGTGTTCGGATTGGTGCGCACATCCTGCCGCCCCGCGGCCCATTGGCCATCGTCGTTCTCGACCACGCCCGCGCGGCCCGCGCCAGACGCGCCCGTGACCGGATCGGTGTAGGCGCCGCGCCGTCCCGCGGCCGCGTTGCCCGTGTACTCGTTGTAGGCCGCGCCGCGCGTGCCTTCAAAGGCGGCGCCAGTCTGCGGGTTGTAGCCTTCGGCGTGGGTGCCCTGCCATTCGGTGCCCGTCCAGCCGTTCCAGCCGGCCGCATGCGTGACCGTGCCGGAGCCGCCCCAGGCGCCGTAGACGTCCACGTGGTTCACATCGACGCCACCCCAGTACGGCGCGCCCCAGTAGGGGCCCCAATACGGCGCCGCGCCGCCCCAGGCCTCGGCGGCGGCAAATCCGAAGGCAAAGCCCGCCGCGGAATCGAAGGCTGCGTTGTAGCCGTAGCTGGGCGGGTAGCCCACCCAGGTATCCTGCACGATCACCGGCGGATACGCATAGCCCGTGCCATAGACGACCGTGCCGTCGGGCGCGACCACCACGCCCATGTAGCCGGGCGTATAGCCGAACACCACGCTCTGCGGGGTCGAGCCGTAGACCTGCACGTAGGTCACGTAATGCAGGGGCGAATTGGCGGGAATCGCGTAGATGGCGGCCGGCACATGGTCGGTAACGCGCCACGGACCAGTGGGCGACTCCGACACGAACCACACGGCGTGCGACAGGGCGTAATAGCGCCCCTCGGCCTGGATCACCGGCACCTGGGAATTGGCTGCGTAACGCAGCGAGGTGCCCTCGATGGGCCGCATCATCGGTGCGCCCCCGGCATACACGACCTGCAGCGTCGCCCCCTTGCGCGACACGGTCGCGGTCTGCGGAATGGTGGACGCGATGACGGCCTCCCTGGCCTGGGGCGTGCCCGGCACCGACACCAGCACGCCGCCCTGCGGATCGCGCGGCGGAATCCTCGCGAAATCGCGCGGCAGGTCCCTGCCCGGCACATAGGCCCACGGGCCTTCGAGCCTGGCGGCGCGGAACCAACGGCCGGACACGAGGAGGTAGTAGCGGTTGTCGCCCGGGTTCATGAACACGGCGTGATCGGCGTTGGTCACCGACAGCAGCGAGGTGCCCGTCACCGGCCGCAGTTCGGCCTGCCCGATGGTGATGAGCAGTTCGGCCGGGACGGTGGACACTTCGATGTCCGGCGCCCGCTGCGGCGGCTTGCCGCCGTGGGGCATCAGGGGGTCCGGGGCGGCCTGGCGCCGCGCCGCCTCCGCGGCGGCAAGCAGCGCGGACGACGGCTGCGCTATGGTCTTCCAGGGGCCATTGATGCCGCCGGCCTCGTACCAATGCCCGGCCGCCTGCAGGTACAGGCGGCCGGCGCTGTCGCCCAGCATCAGTGCGCGGGTGTTGACCACGCGGCGCCAGCCCTGCGGCAGCGCGGCCCACGCGGGCGGTCCGTCCACCAGCACCAGCACGGCCGGCACGGTCCGGTAGATGATGCGCGGCGGCGCGTTGTCGACCGGCACCGTCTTCGTGGCGGGATTGTCCTGCGACAGCGCGTAGCTCAGTTGCAGCGAGTCCAGCGGCGTGACCACGCCCTTCGCGGGCAGGCGCGCTTCGAGCTGGCTGCGCAGCCGGTCGGCCTGCTGCGGCGCCGTGGGCACCTGCACGCGCTCGACCCGGATGTCCGACAGGTGCACCAGTCCGGCCGGCTTGTTGACCTCGGCCCGCGCGGAGAAGTCCGCCACGCCGTAGGTCGGATTGCCCTTGGCCGCGCCGACCGCCACCGCCATGCGGCCGGTGATGCGGTCTGCCGTCCAGGTGTCGATCTGCGGCTGGTAGAGCTCGACCTTTGTGCCGTCGGGCGCGGTGAAGCTGCGCGGCCATTGCAGGGCGCGCACCGCGCCATCGGCCTGCGCGGCGTCGGGCTGCACGGCAGAGCCCGCGACGGGCGGATTCTGAGCCTGGGCGTGGACCTGCGCGGCGCCGAACGCGAGGCCGCTCGCCGCCGCGGCGTGCACCATGGCGCGGGCCAGGCGCGAGGGTCGTCGAGACGCCACTGCATGCGTGGACAGGCGCGAAGACGAGTCATGCAAACGCAGCAATCGGGACAAGCCAATCATGTCACGCTCCTTGAGGACTCGGGCCGCCCGGGCAGCCGGCCGCGACGCTCCGCCGTCCGGATCATTCCGGGACGCCGCCGCTACGGGTTATACGCCAGCGGGGCCCGCTGTTCAATCCGCAGTATGTCCCAAGCTGACCACGCCCTGAATAAGCAACAGAACGTTAATGCCGTCGAAAAGCTATTGATCGCTTCCGGCAGAACTTCTATAACTCGTTCCTACCAGGGCTTGCTGCTTTTGCCCGATTGCCTTTCCGCTGCAATCCAACTAGAGCGGCGCAACGCCCGCCACACGACGCGCAGCCTCGCGCGAATCGCCAGCCCCTGCCCCATCCCGTGCGGCGCGCTGGCGGCGCAGTAAGACTCTCCTACGGCAAGAACACTTCATCCAAGAAGTCGTGTGAAGGAGCAGCTCATGGCCCTTACCCTGACCCATCCCGGGGTGTATATCCAGGAAATTCCCAGCGGCGTGCGCACCATCGCCGGCGTCTCGACCTCGGTCGCGGCGTTCCTGGGCGCGGCCCCTCGCGGCCCCGTCAACAAGGCGGTGCGGATCTTCAGCTTTTCCGACTACGAGCGCGCGTTCGGCGGACTGTCCGACGACGCCGAGCTTGGCTACGCGGTGCGCCAGTTCTTCATGAACGGCGGCACGGACGCGTGGGTCGTGCGGGTGGTCAAGGAAGCTTCTCCCGCGCAGCGCATGCTGCGCAGCGCGACGGCCGTGGACGTGCTGGCGGTGGCGGCGCTGGATCCGGGCCTGTCGGGCAACAGCATCCAGGTCCGCGTCGACTACGCCACCGCCGTGCCATCCAGCACCTTCAACATCCAGTTCATCCGCGGCAGCGACGGCCGGGCCGAAAGCTACGCCAACGTGTCCATGAACTCGCGCGACGCGCGCTACCTGCTGGACCTGGTGCGCGGCGTCTCGCAACTGGTCACGCTGGAGCGCCCGCTGTCGCAGGGCGCGCTGGACGCGCTGCCCGCGGGCACCAGCGTCAGCGGCGCGCTGGGCGACGTGCAGACGCTGCTGGCCGCCACCCACACCGATTTCCGCGTGGCGGTGAACGGGCTGGAACCCGTGGGCGTCAGCATCGCGCTGCCCGCGGACATCTCGGGCGGGACGGCGACGCAGCGCCTGACGTCGCTGTGCGCGGCGATCCAGGCCAAAGTGCGGGCGCAGGCCCAGGGCCGGCCGGCGCTGGCCAACTTCACGGCGGCACGCAGCGGCAGCACCATCGTGCTGACCTCGGGCGCGGGCGGCGAAAGCGCCAGCGTCCGCGTGCTGCCCGGCACGCGCAACAACGCGGCCGGCGTGCTGATGCTGGGGTCGCTGGCGGGCGGCACGGAAACGGATGGCGCGGCCATCATCAGGCCCGCGCCCACGCCCGATCCCGCCACGCTGACCAGCGACGCCTTCGGCGCGACCGACCTGGACGCGCTGCCCGACGCGACGCACAACAGCCTGCGCATCACGCTGGACGGCCTGGGTCCGGACCTGGTCAGCGTGGGCGATGCGGCAGCCGCGGGCGGCTCGCTGGCGGCCAAGCTGGAAGACGTGGCCGCGCGCCTGCAGGCGGCCGTGCGCGCGCTGCGGCCGGGCACGCCGGCGTTTCGCGACTTCACCGCCCGCGCGCAAGGCAGCACGCTGGTGCTGGCGAGCGGCTCGCGCGGACTGGGCTCGACGATCTCGGTGGCGGCGGCGCCGGCCAATGACCTGGCCGGCTCGCTGCACCTGCTTGCCGGCGCCGTGGTCTCGCCACCGCCCGTCGACGCCCTGCTCGAAGGCGGCACCGAAACGCCCTACGGCCCGGACGACGTGTACGCGGCGTTCATCGGCAACCGCGCGCTGCGCCAGGGCCTGTACGCGCTGGAAGACGCCGACATCTTCAACCTGCTGTGCCTGCCGGCCATCACCCACAGCGGCGTGCTGGCCGACGCCGTGTCCTACTGCGAGGAGCGGCGCGCCTTCATGATCGTCGACGCGCCGCCCACGGCGGCCGATCCCGCATCGATGGTGGCGGTGGCGACCGGCGCCGCGCTGCCCAAGTCCGACCATGCCGCGGTGTACTACCCCTGGACCTACGTGTCCGATCCGCTCAAGAACGGCAAGCCGCGCCTGGCCCCGCCTTGCGGCACGGTGGCGGGGCTGTATGCCCGCACCGACGGCAACCGCGGCGTCTGGAAGGCGCCGGCGGGCACCGACGCCAACCTGACCGGCGTCATCTCGCTGGCCGCCACGCTCACCGACGGCGAGAACGGCAGCCTGAATCCGCTGGGCGTCAACTGCCTGCGCACGTTCCCGGTCTACGGCGCGGTGAGCTGGGGCGCCAGGACGCTGCGGGGCGCGGACCAGCTCACGTCCGAGTACAAGTACGTGCCGGTGCGCCGTCTGGCCCTCTACCTGGAGGAATCGCTCTACCGCGGCACGCAGTGGGTGGTGTTCGAACCCAACGACGAGCCGCTCTGGGCGCAGATACGGCTGAACATCGGCGCGTTCATGAACACCCTGTTCCGCCAGGGCGCATTCCAGGGCAGCTCGCCGCGCGAGGCCTACCTCGTCAAGTGCGACCGCGAGACCACCACGCAGGACGACATCAACCGCGGCGTCGTCAACATCCTGGTGGGATTCGCGCCCCTCAAGCCCGCCGAGTTCGTCGTCATCAGCATCCAGCAACTGGCCGGCCAGATTCAGGCTTGAGCCCGGCGCCGTCCCGGGCCGCCCCGGCCCGGGACTCGCCGACCACGGTTACCAGGAGATCGCCATGGCGCAGTTCACCGTCAATCCGCAGCGCTTCGATCCGTACAAGAACTTCAAATTCCGCGTGAAATGGGACGGCCGCTACGTGGCTGGCGTGAGCAAGGTGTCCGCGCTCAAGCGCACCACCGAAGTGGTGGAGCACCGCGAAGGCGGCGACCCGTCCAGCGGCCGCAAGTCTCCCGGCCGCAACAAGTACGAAGCCGTCACGCTGGAGCGCGGCGTCACGCACGACCGCGAGTTCGAGCAGTGGGCCAACAAGGTGTGGAACTTCGGGTCGGGCCTGGGCAGCGAGGTGTCGCTGAAAGACTTCCGCAAGGACATCATCATCGAGGTCTACAACGAGGCGGGGCAGCTCGTGCTGGCCTACAAGGTGTTCCGCTGCTGGGTGTCGGAGTACCAGGCCGTGCCCGACCTGGACGCCAACGCCAACGCGGTCGCGATCCAGAACATCAAGCTTGAAAACGAAGGATGGGAACGCGACTACGAGGTCGCCGAGCCTTCCGAGCCCAGTTTCGTCGAGCCGGCCTGATGGAGCGCCTCGATGGACGCCCTGATCGAATCGCAGATTCTCGCGCTGTGGGAAGCGGGCCGTGACAGCCACCCGATAGACCGCGGCCTGCGCGCCCTCGCCATGGCGATGCCGGACACGGCCCCGCAGGCACTCGCGGCGCGGCCCGTGGGATGGCGCACGCTGGCGCTGCTGCGCCTGCGCCGCGCCACGTTCGGCCAGCGGTTCGCCGCCTGCGCCGACTGCCCCGCCTGCGGTTCGGCCATGGCGTTCGATGTCGACCTCGCGGCGCTGCTCGACGCCCTGCCCGCGCCGCCCGACGACGCCTCCTTGGCCCCCGCGTTCGAGGCCCACGGCGCAAACTGGCGCCTGCCCAGCAGCCGCGACCAGGCGCTGGCGGCCCACGCCGCCGACAGCGCGCAAGCCCTTGCCATCCTGCTGCGCGCCTGCCGCCAGGGCGTCGCGGACCACGCGGTCCTGCCGCAGGGCGCGGCGCTGGACGACATCGAGTCGCGCATGGAAGCGCTGGACCCCGCAGCGAACATCGAACTGTCGCTGCGCTGCGTCGACTGCGCGCACGCCTGGATGGTCGCGCTGGACGCCGACGCCTGCCTGTGGGATGACATCAGTGCGCGCGCCCGGGGCCTGCTGCTGGACGTACATCGCCTGGCCCGCGCCTACGGCTGGACCGAAACGCAGGTGCTGGCGCTGGGACCGGGCCGGCGCGCCGCCTACCTGGACCTGACGGACAGGGAGCCCGCGCCATGAGCGGATTCCTGCGCCAGCTTGCCGACCGCAGCCTGGGCCTGGCCCCGCGCCTGCGCAGCGCCGCGCCGTCGCCGCAGGCGCTCGCGCAGGGCGGGTTCGCGAACCACGACACGCCGCTGGAACTCAGCCCTGCCGATGCGACTTCGCGCGCCGGCGTGGGCGCCCCGGCGCCGGCGGCGGGCCTGGAAGCGCTGGACCGGTGGGCACGCGCGCAATCCAGCCTGGCGCCGCGAGGCCAGGCGATGGCCCGCAGCCAGGAACGCGATGCAGACGCGGCGGCTGCCTCCCCTGCCCCTGCGCAACGCGCGGCGCGACAACGCGAGGAGTCGCAGCTGCCTTCCACGCCGGCCCCGGCCCTGCGGGAAGGACTGCTACCGCGCACGGTCCCACCGCGCGCCGAGCCGCTTGCCTTCCAGGCGGACACGCCCGTTGCGCATGTCGGCGCGCAGGCCGCCTTGCGCGCGCTGCAGACGCAAGTCGTCGAGCCTGCGACGACGATGCCGGAGTCCGTGGCCACGCAAGCAGATCGCGGCGAGCGCGCGGCAAGGGCCACGCACGCGCCGCCCGACGCGCAGCCCCGCTCGTGGGACACGCCCGCCCGCCGGCCCCTGGCGGAGCGCAACGCCCTGCCCGACGTGCACATCACCATCGACCGCCTCGAGGTTGTGCCGCCCGCGCCGGTTCCGCGCGCCACGCCGCCCGCACGCTCGGCCGCGCTGTCGCTGCGCGCCTATCTCGCCGCCAGGCGGTCGGGGCTGCCATGAGCAACGCGCTGGCCATCGCGGCGGTCACGGCCGTCCTCAAGGATCTGCTCGACTCGGGCATGATCGACCATGCTGTGACGGATGCGCTGGGCGCCGGCGTGAAGGTGTCGGCGCTGGCGCCGGATGCCGTGTCGCTGGACAACCAGGAAGACCCGCAGCTCAACCTCTTCCTGCATCAGGTCACGCACAACGCGGCCTGGCGCAATGCGGACCTGCCATCGCGCGGCGCGGCGGGCGATCGCATCTCCAACCCGCCGCTCGCGCTGGACCTGCACTATCTGCTGACCGCCTACGGCCGCGCGGAGCTGCAGGCCGAGGTCCTGCTGGGCTATGCGCTGCAGCTGCTGCACGAATCGGCCGTCCTGCCGCGCGAAGCCGTGCGCCGCGCGCTGGACCCGGACGTGGTCGACGGGGCCATCCTGCCCACGGTCTACCAGAGCCTGCGCGGCGCGGACCTGGCCAGCCAGATCGAGCTGCTGAAAGTCACCCCGTCGGCGCTGGGCGCCGAAGAAATGTCGCGCCTGTGGTCCGCGCTGAAGGCCAACTATCGTCCGACGGCGGCCTTCCAGGTGTCGGTCGTGCTGATCGAATCGCGGCGCCCCGCGCGCGGCGCGCTGCCCGTGCTGACGCGCGGCGAAGCGATACCCGGCAGCCCGCGCGACCGCGGCGTGCTGGTGTTCCCCGGCCTGACGCCGCCGCTGCCCACCCTGCTGTCGGTGCAACCGGCCGGCAAACAGCCGGTGGCGGTGGCCGGCGGCGCCGTTACGCTGCAGGGCCACCACCTGGACGGCCTGGCGCGCCAGGTCGTGCTGCGGCACTCCGCGCTGCAGGCCGAGCGCAGCGTGCCGGTCGAAGCCGGCACGGACGCGTGGCTGCGCCTGACCATGCCGACGGACCTGCCCGTCGGCGTGTATCGGGTGCATGCCACCGTGCAGGCGGCCGATACGGGACGCAAGCGCGACAGCAACCAGCTGGCCCTGGTGCTGGCGCCCGAACCCGTGCTGCCGCCCGCGTCCGCCACGCGCGCCGCCGGCGCGGTGCGTCTCGAACTGGGCGTATCCCCGCCGCTGCTGGCGGGCCAATCCGCCAGCCTGCTGCTGGGCGACCGCGAACTGCCAGCCGAACCCTACACGGCGCCCGCCAGCCAGCTGGCGTTCATCTGGCGCGACGCGCCGGCGGCGGGCGCCGCATTCCTCGCGCGCCTGCGCGTGGACGGCATCGAAAGCCCGCTGGTCGACCGCGAAGCGGTCCCGGCCCGTTACCTGAACCGCCTGATCGAGCTGCCATGAACGCGCGCGCGCCCCTGCCCTGGACCGACGCGAACCAGCAGCTGCTGGCCGCGGAGTTCGCGCGGCTGCGCGCGCGCCTGGAAAAGCCCGGCGGCCGTCCGGCGCGCCAGGAGGCGCAGCAGCTCGCGCAGGCCCGCGCCGCGCTGGACGGAGACGGCGCCATCGACCAGTTGAGCGCGGCGTTCGGCCTGTCTGCATTCGAGCGCGACCTGCTGCTGCTGTGCGCGGGCGTCGACATGGACGCCGGCCTGGCGGAGCTGTGCGCCCTGGCGCACGGCCGCGGCGGCGGCCTGCGCCACGCCAGCTTCTCGCTGGCGCTGGGCGCGCTGGAAGGCCCTCACTGGAGCGCGCTGTCGCCGCAGCGTCCCCTGCGCCGGTGGCGGCTGCTGGACGTCGACGACACCGCCGACCTCAGCACCGCGCGGCTGCGCATCGACGAACGCGTGCTGCACTTCCTGGCCGGCCTGAACGAGCTGGACGCGCGCCTGCGGCCGCTCTTGCGGCCGGCGCAGACGCTGGCGCATGTTGCGCCCGCTCATTAGACGGACGTTCACCTTTTCGCGGACTGGAGCCCCGGTCAATACGGCGCGCCCCTGCCGGTATTCGTGCTGGAGGGCGATGATCCCGGCGCGCAGGAAGACGTGGC
>NZ_JBDJLJ010000047.1:0-43512 GCF_039673305.1 Achromobacter spanius | reverse complement strand
CCCCCAGGGCGACGGCGGCCGCGGCTCGGCCGGCGGCGCCGGCGGCATGAACAGCGCGATGGCCGACGCCTTCGCCAAGCTCAAGCGCTGACCTTTCGGGCAGCAAAAAAACCGGCGCCGCGGCGCCGGTTTTTTTTCGTCAATTCCACCAGGCCGCCTAGGACTTACCCCTAAATGACCCGCATTCATTGCGATCCCTCAAATCGGAAGCGCAGAAATAAGCGAAAATATCTAATTGTGTCCAAATAATAAAACCGCACCAGAAAGGGCGGTCGCCCGGCGACGCAAAGACCCACGATCAGGCGAGCTGCGGCGCGAAACGTCTATCGGGTAGCAGCAAGAGAGCAACAGCGCCCCCTGAGAGACCGGAGATCCGTCCGCCATGCTTAGCACGATCACGCTTGCCGCCAATGAAACCAAGATTCTCACCGACAAAGAGGCCGGCGCCAGCCGCGTGTATGGCGACGTCACATTGGGCCAGTATTCGCACCTGGTTGTGGATGGCGTCGAAGCCACCTTCAAACACGTCACGCTGGAACGCCTGGGCAGCCGGGTCATCGAATTGCGCAACGGCGCGCAGCTGCATGTGGGCGCGCTGGGGTTTGCCAGCATGGGCGCCAGCATCATCTACCGCATCGGCACGGGCTGCGTGCTGACCTACGACGCCAGCCAGTGGGATCCCGAGGTCGTGGCCAACACCACGTTCGATTTCGCCAGCCAGGGCAGCGGCACCTTGAAGTACTTTCCGTTCATCAATCCGGAATGGCTGGACTGTCCCAACGTCACGGGCTACTCGGACGGAGACCAGCTGGAAATCGCCGGCCAGGGCCACGTGCAGCGCTTCCTGGTGCGCGACGGGCGCATCGTAGCGAGCGCGCGGCTGGCCTGACACCCGGGCCATGGCGCGCGGGGCGAAACGCCGCGCGCACCGGGCCGGCACCCAGCGGCGCCACAAGGCGCCGCCGATCTTTCCGGTCTATTCCTGCGACAGCGACTGCAGCGCTTCGCGCGCACGCGCCAGGAGCTCAGCGGGTTCGCCCTGGGCGCCCGCCGGCGCCGCCGCCACGACCACGCCGTCGATCAGCGCCGCATAGCCCTGTTCATTGGCCTGCAGGACGGTGTCGGCCGGCTCGGATTGCAGGCGGCGCATCAGCGCGCCGGCTTCCTTGGGATCGGCAAAGCGTTGCGAGAGCAACAGTTCCTCGCCGTCGGCTGCCAGCAGGCGGAAGCGGAAGCCGCCGTCCTCGTCGCGGAAGCTGACGAAGCGCGCGCCCTTGGCCTTTTCCTTCTTGCCCTGCGCGCCCTTGCCCGCCCCGGCGCCCGCGTTCAGGTTGCGCAGGCCCACGGCTTCGCGCAGCTCTTGCATGAACGGGATGGCCATCTTGCGGGCCTTGGCGGCGCCGGCCTGCAGGATGTCTTCGATGCGGCCGGGGTTGGCCATCAGGCCGACGTACTTCTCGCGCATCGGGGCCAGCAGGGCCTCAAGGTGCTCGTACAGCGCCTGCTTGGCGTCGCCCCAGCCCATGCCCTCTTCGAGCTGGCGGCGGAACTGCGCCGACTGCGCGGGCGTGGCGAACGCGCGGTACAGCGTGTACAGATGCGAGGACTCCGCGTCCTTGGGTTCGCCGGGTGCGCGCGAATCGGTCACGATGCGCATCACGGACGCGCGCAAGGCGCTGGCGCCGCCTTCGAACAGCGGAATGGTGTTGTTGTAGCTCTTGGACATCTTGCGGCCGTCAAGGCCGGGCAAGGTCGCCACGTCTTCTTCGATGACCACTTCCGGCAGCGTGAAGTATTCGCGGCCGTACAGGTGGTTGAAGCGCTGGGCGATGTCGCGCGCCATTTCCAGATGCTGGATCTGGTCGCGGCCCACCGGCACCTTGTTCGCATTGAACATGACGATGTCGGCGGCCATCAGCACCGGGTACGAAAACAGCCCCATGGTGATGCCGTCGTCGGGCTCCACGCCCTTGGCCACGTTCTGGTCCACCGACGCCTTGTAGGCATGCGCCCGGTTCATCAGCCCCTTGGCCGTCACGCAGGTCAGCAACCAGGTGAGCTCGGGGATTTCGGGAATGTCCGACTGGCGGTAGAACGTGACGCGCTCGTGGTCCAGGCCCACTGCCAGCCACGTGGCGGCGATTTCCAGGCGCGAACGCGCGACCCGCGCCGGGTCGTCGCACTTGATCAGCGCATGGTAGTCGGCCAGGAAGAAGAATGCGTCCACGCCGGGCTGCGTGCTGGCCTGGACCGCCGGGCGGATCGCGCCCGCGTAGTTGCCGAGGTGGGGGGTTCCAGTGGTGGTAATGCCGGTGAGGACGCGCGTGTTCATGAGGCGAAAAGGCGGTTGCTTGGGGAAGCCGTCAGTGTAACGTGCCCGGGCGCGCGCCTGCCGCAGGCCACGACGCGCCGCCGCGTCAGATCACCGCAAGCACCGGCGCCGCCAGCGCGCACAGCCCGCCGGCGGTCAGCGCGGCGCGCGGACGGAAGGTCAGGAACCAGATCAGCAGCATGCCGGCGATGCTGAGGATGCCGATCCACTCCACCGTGCCGTAGCTCCATCCCCAGACCGCCGCCGACGCCCACAGAGACAGCGCCAGCGCGGTCCAGCCGAACACCCGCAGCGGCACGCGATGCCGGCGCGGCAGGGCGCGGTCGAACAGGTCTTCGTAGTGGCGGTCCATGGCCAGGCACAGGGCGGAGAACCCGGCATAGGCCAGGCAGAAGGCGGCAAGCGTCATGGCGTATCACCTCGTGGTTCGAAGGCGGGCGGGTTCGGCGCGGCCTGGACGGCGTGCGCCTGCGCCACGGGGGTTGCGGCGACGGCGGCCTTGACCGTCTCGGAGCGTCCGGCGCGCGCCTTGGCCGGCGTCCTGGCGGGCGCGCTGCGCGCCTTGGCGGCCTTGCGGGCCATCCAGCCGAACAGCACGGCGCTGGCCAGGCAGGTCAGGTCGAACCCGGCCATGACCCAGTCGCCCTGGGGCAGGGACACGCCCAGGTGGCGCTGCGTGGTGAAGGCATTGACCACCGGCACCAGGGCCAGCGCGAGGGCCGCGATGCTCAGCAGGTCCTGCCACTTGCGCCGCTGGAACAGAAACGCGTAGACCAGCGACAGGCCCCAGGCCGAGAAGAAGGACCGCACCTCCCAGACCTGGCGGCCGGGCATGTCCGCCGGCAGCAGGCGGTTGGCCAGGAACACCGCCGCCACGCCGAACACCACGCCGGCGATGGTGCCCGCGTTCAGCCCGTCCACCAGCCGCAGCGAAAAGGCTTCGCGCGCATCGCCCGGGCGGGCCTTCTGGCGGCGCTTGGCGATCCACAGCACGAGCCCGGTCGCCACCATGGCCGTGCCGGCCAGGCTGACCAGGAAATAGAGCCAGCGCAGGAGCGGCTCGGCGAACAGGCCCAGGTGCAGGCCGGTGATGGCGCCGGCCGTCATCACGGTGGCGCTGAGTTCGTCCTCGCCTTCCTGCAGCGCGCCCGTCACGCCGTTGAAGCGCATGTAGGGCGCCAGGCGGCCGAACGACACGCCGTCTGCGGCATCCCGGACCAGCGTGATCGTGGCGCCGGCATCGCCCGGATTGTTGACGGTGACGCGGCCCACCCTGCCCTGCCAATGCTGCTGGGCCTGCTCCACCAGCGGCGCAATGGCCACCAGGGGCGCCGGCTGGTTGAGCGGCGGCGTGACCTTGAATGACTTGAAGACGTCATCGGTGTACTGGCGCGGCGTCTCGTACACGGCCTGGATGCCCGCCGGCATCAGCATCACCATGAACAGCACCAGGCCACTGAAGGTGATCATCAGATGGAACGGCAGGCCGAGCACCGACAGGACGTTGTGACCATCCATCCAGGCCCGCTGGCCGCCCTTCTTCGGCCGGAAGGTAAAGAAGTCGACGAAGATTTTCTTGTGCGTGATGATGCCGCTGATGATCGCCACCAGCATGAACATGCCCGCGATGCTGGCCAGCCATCGGCCCCACGGGAATGCGGTCTCCAGTTCGAAATGGAACCGGTAGAAGAAGTCGCCGCCGCGCGTCTGGCGCCCCGTGACGGCCTGCCCGGTGGCCGGATCCAGCTTGACGCGCACGAAGCCGCGCTCGCCCGGCTTGGGCTTGGGCACCTGGTACAGGAGCTGGATCAGCGGTTCGCGGTCGGATGGCGGCGTGATGAACCAGCGCTTGGCGTCCGGCGCGTTTTCCGTCAGGTAGCGCTGGGCGGTCGCCACGGCCTGCACGGGCGGGCCGGGCTGCACCTGGATCTCGGGCTGCATCCAGCGCGTGATCTCGGGCCGGAAGAACGCCAGCGAACCGGTCAGGAACATCGCGAACAGCACCCAGCCGAAGATCAGGCCGGCCCAGGTATGCAGCCACGACATCGACTGGCGCAGGCCCTCTTCGCCCTGGGCCTTGGGCTTGGCCGCTTTCATGCCGCCCCCATCATGCGGTGGACGAGGAACAGCCCGCCCAGCAGCGCGGCGGGGCCCAGGATGCCGGCCCAGGCGCGCCAGGCGTTGCGCGTCGCAAACACCCAGATCACGCCGCAGGCGTAGACCACGAACGACAGCATCTGCGCCGTGGTCACGGCGTCCGCCCGCCCCAGGGGCAGCCAGACGGCCAGACAGGCCGCGGCCGCCGAGGCCAGGGCATAACTGCCCAGGATGGCGGCAGCCGCCCGGGAAAAAACGGCCATTCGGTAGCGCATCATGCCTGCGCCGGCTGCGGGAGCTTTCACGTGTTCAGATTGATGGTGGTTGCGGAAATCGGGCGGACGCCGGCGGGGGGCGTCGCGGTACGCGCGATTTTTCTCTGAAGGATCTGAATTATAACTATTCTCGTTAACATGAGAACGCCCCCGGCCGGTGACCCATGAAAAAGCGGCCCGTTACCGGGCCGCCTTCCGATTCTGTTTACCAGCGATACCGCAAGCTGGCCTTGATCGAGCGCTGGTAGCCGAACCAGCACCACGAATCGCCCGAGCAAGACGCGATGTATTCCTTGTCGAACAGGTTCTGGATGTTCAGCGCCACCTGCATGCCCTTGAGCGACGGCGACGCGCGGCCCAGGTCGTAGTCCAGCATCAGGTCGACCAGCGTGACCTTCGGCACCTTCATTGTGTTGGCTTCGTTGGCATAGGACGAACCGATGTAGCGCACACCGCCGCCCACGCCCAGGCCCGCCAGCGGCCCCTCTTGCAGCTGGTAGCGCGCCCACGCCGACGCCTGCTGCGACGGCAGCGCGACCGGCGTCTTGCCCTTCAGGTCAAAGCCGGACGCATTGGGGTAGGCCTTGGTGTATTCGTTGTTCATCAGCGAATACGCCGCCACCAGCGACAGGCCGCGCATCGGCTCGGTCTTGGCTTCCAGCTCGATGCCCTGCGTGCGCAGTTCACCCGCCTGGATGGAGCAGCGGCCGCCGGCCGTGCCGCACAGGTGCGTCGGGTCGGGATCGGTGGTCGTCATGTTTTCGCGCCGGATGTCGAAGGCCGCAAACGTCAGCATCGTGGCGCTGCCGGGCGGCTGGTACTTGATGCCGACTTCGTACTGCTTGCCCTCGATCGGCTTGAACGGCGTGTTGTTCCAGCCCGTGCCCGACTGCGGCTCGAACGACTCCGAATAGCTGAAGTACGGCGCCACGCCATTGTCGAAGTTGTAGATCGCGCCGAACCGCCCCGTGAATTTCTCGGCGTTCAATGCCGACGGCGTGACGCGGCCCGTCGCGATCGCGGTGGTTTCGCCCACGTTGCGGGACCAGTCGTAGCGTCCGCCCAGCAGGAACGACAGGCGGTCGATCTTGATCTGATCCTGGAAGTACAGGCCGGTCTGGTACTGCGTGGTCGTGGCGTCGGACGAGAAGGCCGGAACAGGAATGTTCTGGTGATTGTTCGGGTTCTTCACGTACAGCGGCGGCGCCGAGCCAAAGCCCGACAGCGTGTCGGTCTTGACGTGCTGGTAGTCAAAGCCCAGCAGTACATGGTGGCCGATCCTGCCCGTGTTGAAGCGCGCCTGCAGATTGTTGTCGATGGTCAGCGCGCCCACGTCCACGTCCGTCGCGATCGATGCGCGCTGGTGGTACAGATAGGTCGGATTCGTGTAGCCGTAGTAGTTGGTCATCGCGCCATAGACGCTGCGGTACTTCGCCTCCGAGTGCGTCCAGCGCAGGCTCTGCGATGCCTTGAAGGTATCGTTGAAGCGGTGGTCCAGCACGTATCCCAGCGAATAGCTCTTGCGGTCGCTCTTTTCGAAGTTGGCGTCGCCGTCGTAGTAGTCGGCCGGCAGGCGGAAGCCGTCCGGCGCGCTCAGCAGGGTGCGCATCGCCGGCACCGCGCCGTACGAACCCATGTCAGGGTCGTGCTGGAAGTTCGTCAGCACGGTCAGCGATGTATCGGCGTTGGGCTTCCACGCGAAGGCCGGCGACACGAAGTAGCGGCGCTCCTTGGTGTCCTGCACCTGGCCGTCGGACATGTACCCCGACCCCACCAGCCGGTACAGGTACTTGCCTTCGGCATCCATGGGTCCGCCGAAATCGAAGTTCGCGCGGCGGAAGTCATAGTTGCCGACCTGCAATTCCACTTCGCGCAGCGTCTCTTCCAGCGGCCGCTTGCTGATCTGGTTCACCACCCCGCCCGGGCCGCCCTGCCCGTACATGACCGAGGCCGGGCCCTTGAGCACATCCACGCGTTCCAGGCGGAACGCATCCACCTGCGGCAGCGCATCGCGGCCGCCGAACACGCGCAGCCCGTCCAGGTAGGTCGATGCCGAAAAGCCGCGCACGTTGAACTGGTCCAGGCGCGTGGCGGTGGCGCCGCGCGACTCGGTGGCCACGCCCGCCGTGTAGCGCAGCACCTGGTTCAGCGTCTGGGCGCCCTGCTCGGTGATCTGTTCGCGCGTGACCACGGACACGGATTGCGGCGTCTCGATCAGCGGCGTGTCGGTCTTGGTGGCGCTGACGCTGGCGGTGGCGACATACCCCACCGTGGGCGCGAAGGCGCTGTCGGCCATGCCCGACACCGTTACGGGCGCCAGCGTGTGCGTGTCGCCGACGGACGCCGGCGCGGGAACCAGCGTCCACGTATTGCCCGATTGAGCCCGCGCCAGCAGGCCGCTGCCCGACAGGATCCGCGCAAAGCCCGCACCGACCGAGTACGCGCCGTCCAGCCCATCCGAGCGACGGCCCCGCACCAGCGCGGGGTCAAACGACAGGACCACCCCGGCGCTACGCGCGAACTGCGTCAGCGCGTCGGCCAGGGGGCCGGCCGGAATCTGGTAGCTGCGCTGCGCATTGGCGGCGGCCGGGGCGGACTGGGCCCACGCGACCGGCGCGCCGGCAACGAGCGCGCTTGCGCAAGTGGCGGCCAGGACGGCCTTGCGGCCGGCGGTCAGCGGTGCGCGCAGGCGCGAATGGAATGAAGCGGACACAAACATCTCCCTGTACGGTGGTCTCTATTCCTGCTTTCCGTACGGGGATGCAAAACCTGCAATGCGTCGGCAAAGAAAGTTGTAACGGTCAGGCTTCGCGAGGGCCAACCTGCAGCCAGTACTGCGTGTGCCGCGTCACGGTGATGGGCAACGCGGGTTCCAGCGCTTTCAGCGCGCGTTCGGCATCGTCCAGCGGAAACACGCCCGACAGCCGCAATGGCGCCACCGCAGGGTCGACCCGGATCACCCCCACGCGCTGGCGCGCCAGGTACGCCGCAAAGTCGTCCAGGCGCCAGTCCTTGGCCACCACCATGCCGTCGACCCAGGCCAGGCGGTCCGGGTCCGACGCGCCGCGGCGGACGTCATCGTCGTCCGCGTAGGCCAGCCGCTCGCCGGCGTTGACGTGCGTCAGCACGCCCCCGCGCAGCAGCGCGACGCTGCCTTCGTAGACGCCAAGGCGCGAGCCGCTGGCGGTGCGGCGAAGGTCGAAGCGCGCCCTTTCGGCCCGCAGTTCGCCGTAGCCCGTGTCCACCCGCAGGGCCTCGACGCCCGGGCGCGGTTCGGCCTGCACCAGCATTTCTCCCCGCAGCAGGTCGATGCCGCGGACATTGCCGTTCACGTTCACGCGCACGGCCGTGTCGCTGTTCAGCGTAATGCGCAGCCCATCGGCCAGCGCCAGTGAACGCCGTTCCCCCACGCGGGTGCTGACGTCGGCCACCAGGCGCTGCCATGGCGCGTGGCGATAGCCCGCCCATCCGCTCGCGGCCACGCCGGCCACCGCCAGCAGGCTGCGCAGCGCAGCGCGGCGCCCCCGGGATGCCGGCGCGTTCAGCGCGGCATGCGCCAGCGCCGACGGCACCCGGCGCGCATCGCGGCCGATGGCCTGCAGGCGATCCCACGCAATGCGATGCGCGGGGTCCTGCGCCAGCCAGGCGCTGCAGGATTCCCGGTCGCGCGCATCGGCCAGGCCGGACTGCAGCCTGGCCCACCAGACGATGGCCTCGCGCACGACTGCGTCTTGCGGCGGGCCGTCCGCCGGCATTCCGTTGCCGGCGTCAGGCATAGAACACCGCATAGCATGCGGACATCGCGCGCACCATGTACTGCTGCACCGAACTCAGCGACACGCCCAGGCGTTCGGCGATTTCGGGATAGGTCAGGCCGTCCAGCTGCGACATCAGGAAGGCCGAGCGCGCCTTGGGCGGCAGCCCGTCCAGCAGGCGGTCCAGCTGCACCAGCGCCTGCAACTGCTCGGCCTGCGTTTCGGGAGACGGCGCGTAGGATTCGGGAATGGCGGCCAGATAGGCCAGGTAGGCATGTTCCAGCGCCGCGTGACGCTGATGGTCCACCACCAGCCCCTTCGCGATGGTGGTCAGCAGCGCGCGCGCCTCGTTGGCGCGCACCTGCTTGCGGCCCTGGATCACCCTGACAAAGACATCCTGCGCCAGATCCTCGGCGCGGTGCTCGCAGCCCAGCTTGCGGCGCAGCCAGCCAAACAGCCAGGGACGATGCTCGCGGTACAGGCCATCGACAGGCGCGCCCGGCGCTTCCACGCACGGGGCCGATGAAGAAAGAAACGGGGAGGACACAAGTGAGACCGCGACGCTTGACCAGAAGTCTCAAAATCTTAATTGATAATGACTTGCATTAACAATCTTAAAGAGGCCCGGCCCGCCAAAAAACGGGCCGGATGCGGCATAACTACAACGTCGCGGCAAGGCGGCGCTCGGACTCCAGGTACTCGCGCGACTGCATTTCAAGAATGCGCGACACGGTCCGATGGAATTCGTTGGCCAGCGCGCCCTCGGTGTAGATCTCTTCGGGTTGGCACTCCGCCGACATGATCAGCTTGACCCGGTGGTCGTAGAACACGTCGATCAGCCACGTGAACCGGCGCGCCTCGGAGGCCTGCCGCGGTCCCATCCTGGGCACGCCCGACAGGATCACCGCGTGGAATCGGTTGGCCAGCTCCAGGTAGTCGTTCTGTGAACGCGGACCGCCGCACAGCGTGGCGAAATCGAACCACACCACCGAACCGCCCAGCGCCAGCGCGCGGATCTCGCGGTGCTCGATCCGCAGCACGGGTTCCTGCGGCGGCGTGTCGGCCAGCGTGTCGAAGGCCTTCTGCAGCGCCTGCTGGGCGTGCTCGTCCAGCGGCGTGTGATAGCACTGCACCTGCTCGAGCGAACGGCGCCGGTAATCCACGCCCGCATCCACGTTCATGACGTCCATCCGCGACTGGATCAGCGCGATGGCGGGCAGCACGCGGTCGCGGTGCAGCCCGTCGGTGTACAGCGTGGACGGCTCGTAGTTGGACGTCATCACGAACGACGTGCCGTACTCGAACAGCTTGAGCAGCAGGCGGTGCAGGATCATCGCGTCCGCCACATCGGACACGTGGAATTCGTCGAAGCAGATCAGGCGGTAGCGCTTGGCGACCCGCTTGGCCACCTCGTCCAGCGGATCCTGCATGCCCTTCACTTCTTCAAGCTCGCGATGCACGCCGCGCATGAATTCGTGAAAGTGCAGGCGCGTCTTGCGCACGACCGGCACGGTGGCATAGAAGGCGTCCATCAGGAAGCTCTTGCCGCGGCCCACGCCGCCCCACAGGTACACGCCGCGCGGAACATCGGGCCGGTTCAGCAGCTTCTTCAGCGCGTTCGAGCGCATCGACTTGAACTTGATCCATTCGTCGTAGTAGCGCTGCAAGCGGTCGATCGCCTGCTTTTGGGCGGCGTCGGGCTTATAGCCGCGTTCGGCCAGGGCGTGTTCGTAGTATTCGCTGACGTTCATGTGGGAACCAGATCAGGCTGAATGAAATGTGGCGATAAAGAAAAGGGCGGGTCCTGGAACCCGCCCCCGGTCTTGCAAAGGTCAAGCGCGTCTTAGAAGTTCAGCGCACGCTTGTCCACGGCCAGAGCGGCTTCCTTCACGGCTTCCGACAGGGTCGGGTGCGCGTGGCAGATGCGGGCGATGTCTTCGGCTGCGCCGCGGAATTCCATGATGGTCACGGCTTCCGAGATCAGTTCCGAGGCCATCGGGCCCACGATGTGCACGCCCAGGACTTCGTCGGTCTTGGCGTCGGCGATCACCTTGGCAAAGCCGGTGGTGTCGCCCAGCGCGCGGGCGCGGCCGTTGGCCAGGAACGGGAAGCTGCCGGCCTTGTACTCGCGGCCTTCGGCCTTGAGTTGCTGCTCGGTCTTGCCGACCCAGGCGATTTCCGGCGAGGTGTAGATGACCCACGGCACGGTGTCGAAGTTGACATGGCCATGCTGGCCGGCGATGCGCTCGGCAACCGCCACGCCTTCTTCTTCGGCCTTGTGCGCCAGCATCGGGCCGCGCACCACGTCGCCCACGGCCCAGACGTTCGGCAGGTTGGTCTTGCAGTCGCCGTCCACGGCCACGAAGCCGCGTTCGTCCAGCTTCAGGCCCACGGATTCGGCGTTCAGGCCGCCGGTGTAGGGCACGCGGCCGATCGAGACGATCAGCTTGTCCACGACCAGCTTCTGCTCGGCGCCCTTGGCGTCGACGTAAGGCACGGTCACCGACTTGGCGGTCGCCTTGATCTCGCCGATCTTGACGCCCATCTGGATGTTCAGGCCTTGCTTGGTGAAGGCCTTCAGGGCTTCCTTGGCCACTTGCGCGTCAGCGGCGGCCAGGAATTCCGGCATCGCTTCCAGGATCGTGACGTCGGAACCCAGGCGGCGCCACACGCTGCCCATTTCCAGGCCGATCACGCCGGCGCCGATCACGCCCAGCGTCTTGGGCACGGCGCCGATGTTCAGCGCGCCGTCGTTGGACAGCACGACCTTTTCGTCGAACGGCAGGCCGGGCAGTTCACGCGCCGACGAACCGGTGGCGACCACCACATGCTTGGCTACCAGGTCTTCTTCGGCGGTGCCGGTGACCTTGATGGCCCAGCCGCCTTCCACCTGGCCGTTGAACGCGCCCTTGCCGTGGAAGAAGGTGACCTTGTTCTTCTTGAACAGGTACAGGATGCCGTCGTTGTTCTGCTTGACCACCGTGTTCTTGCGGCCGATCAGCGTGTCGAGCTTCAGGCTCACGCCCTTGACTTCGATGCCGTGCTCGGCGAAGTGGTGGTTGGCTTGTTCGTAGTGTTCCGACGACTGCAGCAGCGCCTTGGACGGAATGCAGCCGACGTTGGTGCAGGTGCCGCCAGGAGCCGGGCCGCCTTGGCCGTTCTGCCAGGCGTCGATGCAGGCGACCGACATGCCGAGCTGCGCGGCGCGGATGGCGGCGATGTAGCCGCCAGGGCCTGCGCCGATCACGACGACGTCAAATTGTTTGGACATAGTGTTCTCGCGAATGAGGTGTGGGGTGGAGCACGCCCTGCCCAGCGGGTACAGGCTGCAGGCCGGCGGGGAGCCGGCCGGGGCGCCGCGGGACCCGCAGGTCGCGCGCGGCGCCGGCCAGGGGCGTCGAGATTACAGGTCCAGCAACAGGCGCTGCGGATCTTCCAGGGCGTCCTTCATGGCGACCAGGCCCAGCACGGCTTCGCGGCCGTCGATGATGCGGTGGTCGTAGGACAGGGCCAGGTAGTTCATCGGGCGGATGACGATCTGGCCGTTTTCGACGACGGCGCGATCCTTGGTGGCATGCACGCCCAGGATGGCCGATTGCGGCGGGTTGATGATCGGGGTCGACAGCATCGAGCCGAACACGCCGCCGTTGGAGATCGAGAACGTGCCGCCGGTCATTTCTTCAATGCCCAGCTTGCCGTCCGCGGCGCGGCGGCCGAAGTCGGCGATGGTCTTTTCGATTTCAGCGATGGACAGCTGGTCGGCGTTGCGCAGGATCGGCACCACCAGGCCACGCGGGCTGCCGACAGCGATGCCGATGTCGAAGTAGCCGTGATAGATGATGTCCTTGCCGTCGATCGAGGCGTTGATCAGCGGGTACTTCTTCAGTGCGGCGACGGCGGCCTTGACGAAGAACGACATGAAGCCCAGCTTGATGCCGTGTTCCTTTTCGAACTTGTCCTTGTACTTGGCGCGCAGGTCGATGACGGCCTGCATGTTCACTTCGTTGAACGTGGTCAGGATCGCGTTTTCCTGCTGCGACTGCAGCAGGCGCTCGGCGATGCGGGCGCGCAGGCGGCTCATCGGCACGCGCTGTTCCGGACGGCCGTCCAGCGACAGCGTGGTCGGGGCGGGAGCGGCGGCAGCCTTGGCCGGAGCGGCCTTGGGCTGTGCGCTGGCGGCCAGGGCGTCGCCCTTGGTCACACGGCCGTCGCGGCCGGTGCCGGCCACGGAAGCGGCGTCAACGCCCTTCTCGGCCAGGATCTTGGAAGCGGCGGGCGAAGCCACGCCAGCGGCGGCCGTCGAGGCCGGGGCAGCAGCGGCCGGAGCCGGTGCGGCGGCGGCTTGCTCGGCAGCCTTGGGGGCTTCGGCGGGCGCGGTGGCGGCGGCGCCGGCCTTGGCGGCGGTGTCGATACGGGCCAGCACTTCGCCGGAGGTCACGGTGCTGCCATCGCCCTTGACGATTTCAGCCAGCACGCCCGAGGCGGGGGCCGGCACTTCCAGCACGACCTTGTCGGTTTCGACTTCGATCAGGATTTCGTCCGCTTCGACGGCAGCGCCGGGCTGCTTTTTCCAGGTCAGCAAGGTCGCTTCGGAGACGGATTCGGAAAGTTGGGGAACGACGACGTCGGTAATAGCCATTTTATTTATTCCGTAAAGTGTGTGTTCTGGTCACGCGGCGCGGCAAGGTTCGAAACGGGTTCCGGAACGCTTGCCGCCCGCGGCGCGTGCATCAAGTAAAGGTTACTTCGTCAACATGACCTTGAACTTGGGCGCGAAAGCCGTTTCGATCAGGGCCTTCTGCTGCTCCTGGTGCTTGGCCAGGTAGCCCACGGCCGGCGATGCCGAAGCGGCACGGCCTGCGTAGCCCAGCTTCTGGCCTTCGACCATGTTCTCGTACACGTGGTGTTGGACGTAGAACCAGGCGCCTTGGTTCTGCGGTTCGTCCTGAACCCAGATCACCTCGGTTGCCTTCGGGTACTTGCGCAGTTCGGATTCGAACGACTTGTGCGCAAACGGGTACAGCTGCTCGACACGGACGATGGCGACGTTGTCGGCGCCACGTTCGCGACGGGCGTTGACCAGGTCGTAGTACACCTTGCCCGAGCAAGCCAGCACGCGCTTGACCTTGCTGGCGTCGATCGCGTCGTCGACCTCGCCGATCACCGGACGGAAGCTGCCGCCGGCCAGATCGGTCAGGGGCGAACCCGCGTCCTTGTTGCGCAGCAGCGACTTCGGCGTGAACAGCACCAGCGGCTTGCGGAACGGGCGGATCATCTGGCGGCGCAGAACGTGGAAGATCTGCGATGCCGAGGTCGGCTGGACCACTTGCATGTTGTTGTCGGCGCACAGTTGCAGGAAGCGCTCGATGCGGCCGGACGAGTGCTCGGGGCCCTGGCCTTCGTAGCCGTGCGGCAGCATCAGGGTCAGGCCCGACTGGCGGCCCCACTTGGCTTCGCCGGAGCTGATGAACTGGTCGATCACGACCTGGGCGCCGTTGACGAAGTCGCCGAACTGGCCTTCCCAGATGGTCAGCGTGTTGGGCTCGGCGCTGGAGTAGCCGTATTCAAAGCCCAGCACCGCTTCTTCGGACAGCACCGAGTCGATCACGGTGAACGGAGCCTGGCCTTCCGACACGTTCTGCAGCGGAATATAGGTGCCGTCGTTCCAGCGTTCGCGGTTCTGGTCGTGCAGCACGGCGTGGCGGTGCGTGAACGTGCCACGGCCCGAGTCCTGGCCGGTGATGCGAATGGCGTAGCCCGAGGACACCAGGGTCGCGAAGGCGAGGTGTTCGCCCATGCCCCAGTCCAGGTTCATTTCGCCCTTGGCCATCGTGCGGCGGTCGTTCAGCAGCTTGGCGACCAGCGGGTGCACCGTGAAGCCTTCCGGCACGGTGGTGATGCGTTCGCCGATGCGCTTGAGTTCAGCCAGCGGCACCGCGGTGTCGGCCTGGTCGGTCCACTTGGCGCCCAGGAACGGCGACCAATCGATGGCGTACTTGCTCTTGTAGTCGGTCAGCACCGGCTCGATGGTGCGCTGGCCGTCTTCCATCAGCTGGCGGTAGTCCTTGACGAGCTGGTCGGCTTCGCCTTCGGCCAGCACGCCTTGCGTGGTCAGCTTGTCGGCGTACAGCTTGCGCGTGCCGGGGTGATGGCCGATGCGCTTGTACATCAGGGGCTGCGTCAGCGACGGGGTGTCCTGTTCGTTGTGGCCCAGCTTGCGGAAGCAGACGATGTCCACGACGATGTCGTGACGGAACTGCAGGCGGTAGTCCAGCGCCAGCTTGGTGACGAACACCACGGCTTCGGGGTCGTCGCCGTTGACGTGGAACACCGGGGCTTCGATCATCTTGACCACGTCGGTGCAATACAGCGTCGAACGCGAGTCGCGCGGGTCGGACGTGGTGAAGCCGATCTGGTTGTTGATGACGATGTGCAGGGTGCCGCCCGTGCCGTAGCCGCGCGTCTGGGCCAGGTTCAGGGTTTCCATCACGACGCCCTGGCCGGCAAAGGCCGCGTCGCCGTGCACCAGCACCGGCAGCACTTGCTTGCCTTCGGCATCGCCGCGGCGTTCCTGGCGGGCGCGGGCGCTGCCTTCGACGACGGGGTTGACGATTTCAAGGTGCGACGGGTTGAACGCCAGCGACAGGTGGACGGGGCCGCCACGCGTGGACAGGTCGCTCGAGAAGCCGTTGTGGTACTTCACGTCGCCGTCGGTCAGGCCTTCGGCGTGCTTGCCTTCGAACTCGGCGAACAGGTCGCCGGGCATCTTGCCCATGATGTTCACGAGCAGGTTCAGGCGGCCGCGGTGGGCCATGCCGACCACGATTTCCTGGACGCCGTTTTCACCGGCGTGGTTGACCACTTCGTCCATCGAGGCGATGAAGCTTTCGCCGCCTTCCAGCGAGAAACGCTTCTGGCCGACGTACTTGGTGTGCAGGAAGCGCTCGAGGCCTTCGGACTCGGTCAGCTGCTGCAGGATGTGGCGCTTTTCTTCGACCGAATAGGTGGGCGCGCCCAGGGTGGTTTCCAGGCGTTCCTGGATCCAGCGCTTGGCGGCGGGGTCGGAGATGTGGGTGAATTCTGCACCGATGCTGCGGCAGTAGGTGTCGCGCAGCGCCTTCAGGATGTCGCGCAGCGTCATGGTGCTGGCGGTCGTGAAGTAGGTGTTGGTGGCCGAGTAGGTCTGGTCCAGATCGGCTTCGGTCAGGCCGTAGAAGGCGGGATCGAGTTCCGGGATCGGCGGACGTTCCTGGCGCTTGAGCGGATCCAGGTCTGCCCAGCGCGAACCCAGCGAGCGGTAGGCGGCAATCAGCGATTGCACCGACACCTGCTTGCTGGCGACGCTCAGGTCGGGTTCGGCGGCGCGTTGCACGAAGGCATTGGCCTTGGCGCGCTGGGCGAACGATTCGACGATGGGAGCGTGGGCCTGGTCGCGAGTGGATTCCTGGCCGTCGGTTGCGGGAGCGTGCTGCAACTGGTCGAAGTATTCACGCCAATTGTCAGGAACCGAACCGGGATTGTCGAGGTAGGCTTCGTAAAGCTCCTCAACATACGGGGCATTACCCCCAAAGAGATAAGACGTGGATAGAGATTCTATTTCCGAAGACATATCGCTTCACCTTTACGAGTGCTTCACTCGAGACGATGCAGGAAAACCTTCCGCGACACGGGCTTCCCGTTAGGCGGATAGCAGGGGCAGAAGGCGCGTACAAGCCTTTATTAGCCTATGGGTAGGAAGTATAACCCTTTGAGTTTACGGGCGTCTTCCTGCAATTCTGTGACGCAAAAGCGCTTTCGGAATGCTGTCATGCGGCATTGGAATGTCCAGCGAACCCCTTACATTTCACCGTCTACTCGCCATCAAAATCCGTTAATCGAAAATGCCGCAGCGCGTCATTTTTATTAAGGCCAAATGCGAGTGTTGCGCATTTGCCTCGTCAAACCGGCAGCGCCGTCGTCGACAGGATCTCTTTCAACACGAAAAAGGTGCGGATCTGGCGTACGCCGGGCAACTTGATGATCTCGCCCGCATGCAGCTTGTTGAAGCGTTCCAGATCGCGTATGCGCAGCATCAGGAAATAGTCGAATTCTCCCGCCACCAGGTGGCATTCGAGGCAGCCGCTGATGCCCCGGGCGGCCGCTTCGAAGTCGGTGAAGGATTCCGGCGTGGAACGGTCGAGCACCACGCCCACGATGACCAGGGTGGCCATGTCCACGTCGGCGGGTTCCAGCAAGGCCACCGTCTTCCTGATCACCCCTTCGCTCTTGAGCTTTTCGACCCGGCGCAGGCAGGCGGCCGGACTCAGGTGGACGCGTGCGCTGAGATCCAGGTTGGTGATCTGCGCGTCTTCCTGCAGCACGCGGAGAATCTGGCGGTCGATGCGGTCCAGCGTGAAAACGGCGGTCATCAGATGCGTCCCTGAAAATTTAATTTCGCATTGATTTTGGTATTCAAAATAATAAATCCATATCGGCCGCAATTTAAATTAATAATTCCGCAGACCCGAAAAATACGCAATTGACCACATAACCCCATGATTCCTATGATTTTTTCCAACCCGCCGCTCGGCCGGGCTGGCAAAAACCCAAGGAGCTCCCATGGATCTGCAGCGATTCCCCCGTCATCGCCTGACATTCGGCGACACCCCCATCGAAAAGCTGGAACGGCTGTCCAGGCACCTGGGCGGCAAGGTCGAGATCTACGCCAAGCGCGAGGACTGCAACAGCGGCCTGGCCTTCGGCGGCAACAAGCTGCGCAAGCTGGAGTACCTGATCCCGCAGGCGCTCGAGCAGGGCTGCGACACGCTGGTCACCATAGGCGGCATCCAGTCCAACCACACCCGCATGGTGGCGGCCGTGGCCGCCAAGCTGGGAATGGGCTGCGTGCTGGTCCAGGAGAACTGGGTGGACTATTCCGACGCGGTCTACGACCGGGTCGGCAACATCATGATGAGCCGCCTGATGGGCGCCGATGTGCGGCTGGTGGACCAGGGCTTCGACATCGGCTTTCGACGCAGTTGGGAAGACGCGCTCGACGAGGTCCGGCGCCGCGGCGGCAAGCCCTACGCGATCCCCGCGGGCGCGTCGGACCATGAACTGGGCGGCCTGGGCTACGTGGGCTTCGCCGAAGAAGTGCGGCGGCAGGAGGCCGAACTGGGCTTCAAGTTCGACTACATCGTCGTGTGCGCGGTCACGGGCAGCACGCAGGCCGGCATGGTGGTGGGTTTCGCGGCCGACGGGCGCGCCGACCGCGTCATCGGCATCGACGCCTCGGCCACGCCGGACCAGACCCGCGCCCAGATCCTGCGGATCGCCCGGCGCACGGCGGACATGGTGGGACTGCAGCGGCCCATCGAGGACAAGGATGTGGTCCTGGACACGCGCTACGCCTATCCGGCCTACGGCCTGCCCTCGGCGGAAACCAACGAAGCCATCCGCACCTGCGCGCGGCTGGAGGGCATGATGACCGACCCCGTGTACGAGGGCAAATCCATGCAGGGGATGATGGACATCATCAGCAAGGGCGAAATCCCCGCCGGCTCGCGAGTCCTGTATGCGCACCTGGGAGGGGTGCCGGCGATCAACGCCTACAGCTTTCTGTACCGCAACGGATAGCGGCGGCTTCGGGGTCACGGGCTGGCCCTGCGGCGACCTGCGCTGATCCGCGGCCATGCTTCGCGCCAGGCGCGCCCCACCTCGTGGTGCGCCTTTTCGTTGCGCCGCGGCCGGTGTCCTAGGGCAATCGCCGATGGCGCCGCGGGCGCGGACTGATGTACATAATTTGTATACACGCACTGGTATTCCAGCTATGGTTCAGTTCGCCATGCAACCCCGTCGCCCGCTCCGATGACTTCCTACGATTCCACGCTGCCCTACCCCCGCGACCTCGTCGGCTACGGACGCAATCCGCCTCACGCCAGATGGCCCGGCAATGCCCGCATCGCGGTGCAGTTCGTGCTGAATTACGAGGAAGGCGGCGAAAACAGCGTGCTCCATGGCGATGCGGGATCCGAGCAGTTCCTGTCGGAAATGTTCAGTCCGGCCAGCTACCCGGACCGCCACCTCAGCATGGAAGGCATCTATGAATATGGCTCGCGGGCGGGCGTGTGGCGCATCCTGCGCGAATTCGAAAAGCGGCGTCTGCCCCTGACCGTGTTCGGCGTCGGCATGGCCCTGCAGCGCCACCCCGAATTGACGGCCGCCCTCGTCGAACAGGGGCATGAAATCGCCTGCCACGGCTGGCGCTGGATTCATTACCAGAACGTCGACGAGGCCACGGAACGCGAGCACATGCGCCTGGCCATGGACGCCATCACGGCGCTGACGGGCTCGCGCCCGCTGGGCTGGTACACCGGGCGCGACAGCCCGCGCACGCGCCGGCTGGTGGCCGACTACGGCGGCTTCGAGTACGACAGCGACTATTACGGCGACGACCTGCCATTCTGGATGCAAGTGCAAAAGACCGACGGCACGACGGCGCCCCAGCTCATCGTGCCCTACACCCTGGACTGCAACGACATGCGCTTCGCCCTGCCTCAGGGCTACTCGCATGCGGACCCTTTCTTCCAGTACATGAAGGACAGCTTCGACGCGCTCTACGCCGAAGGCGACGAGGCGCCCAAGATGCTCAGCATCGGCATGCACTGCCGCCTGCTGGGCCGTCCCGGACGCATCGTCGCGCTGCAGCGCTTCCTGGACCACATCGCGCGCCACGACCGCGTCTGGGTGTGCCGCCGGCTCGACATCGCCCGGCACTGGAAAAGCACGCATCCCTATAGCCCCGCCCGCTGAACAGGACGACCATGGCCCATTCCCTCGCCGAACTCAACGCCGCCACGCCCGCCGAGGCGCAAGCCCTGCTTGCAGACCTGTATCCGCATGCGCCCTGGGTCGTGGAGCAGGCGCTGCCTTCGCGCCCCTTCCGGTCGGTCGCGGACCTGCGCCAACGCCTGCGTCAGGCCGTGGACGCCGCCAGTCCGGACATCCGGCTGGCGCTGGTCCGCGCCCAATCGGGAATCCAGCCCGCGCCCGCCGACAACGCCGACGACGCCGCGCGATTGGCGCAAGTCAGCGCCGCGTACTCCACCCGCTTCGGCCATGCGCCGATCGTTTCCCCGCGCGGGCCGCGCGGCACGGAACGCGATGGCGGCCAGTTGGCGGACGAGCTCGCGCGGCGGCTGGACAACCCGCCCGACGCCGAACTGGAAGAGGCGCTGCGCCATCTGCATCGCGCCGCCGAGCTCCGCCTGCACGAGCTGTTCCGCGCGCCCGCGCTGGGCCATGACATCTGGGACTGGCACGAACAGCTCAGCGAATACAGCGACCCCGGCTACGCCGAAAAGGGCCAGCTCACCGTCACCTACCTGACCGACGCGCACCGCGCCTGCGCGCAGCGCATCTTGCAGGGGATGCGCGACTGCGGATTCGACGAGATCGGCGTCGACGCTGTCGGCAACGTGGTCGGACGCTATCGCGCCGACCGCCCCGACGCCCCCACGCTCATGACCGGCAGCCATTACGACACCGTGCGCAACGCCGGCAGATACGACGGCCGGCTGGGGATCTTCGTGCCCATGGCCTGCGTGCGCGAATTGCATCGCCAGGGCCGGCGCCTGCCCTTCGACCTGGAAGTGATCGGGTTCGCCGAAGAAGAAGGCCAGCGCTATCGGGCCACATTCCTCGGGTCCGGCGCGCTGATCGGCGACTTCAAACCGGAATGGCTGGAGCAGAAGGATGCCGGCGGCGTCGCCATGCGCGACGCCATGGCGCACGCCGGACTGCGCATCGGCGACATCCCCGGCCTGCGGCGCGATCCCGCCCGCTACCTGGGCTTCGTCGAAGTGCATATCGAACAGGGACCGGTCCTGTACGAACTGGGACTACCGCTCGGCGTCGTCACATCCATCAACGGCTGCGTGCGTCACCAGGTGCAGATCCTGGGCATGGCCAGCCATGCAGGCACCACGCCCATGGACCGGCGCCGCGACGCTGCCCTGGCCGCCTGCGAACTTGCGCTGTACGTCGAACGGCGGGCCGCGCGCGATGGCGATTCGGTCGGCACCGTCGGCATGCTGGAAGTGCCCAGCGGGTCCATCAACGTGGTGCCGGGCGAATGCCGCTTCAGCCTGGACCTGCGCGCGCCCAGCGACACGCAGCGCGACGCCCTGGTTGCCGACGTGCTGGCCGAACTGGCCGCCATCTGCCAGCGGCGCGGCGTGCGATACACGCTCGAGGAAACCATGCGCGCCGCCGCCGCGCCCAGCGATCCGCGCTGGCAGCAGCGCTGGGAACGCGCGGTGGACGCCTTGGGCGTGCCCGTGCACCGCATGCCCAGCGGCGCGGGCCACGACGCCATGAAGCTGCACGAGATCATGCCCCAGGCCATGCTGTTCGTGCGCGGACAGAACGCCGGCATCAGCCACAACCCCCGCGAATCCACCACCAGCGACGACATCGAACTGGCCACGCTAGCGATGTTGGGCCTGCTGGATGCGCTTGCCAACGAAACCACCACCTGACGCCATGACCGATTACGCCCGACTCGACGCCTGGGTTGATGCCCACTTCGACGAAGAAGTCCGCTTCCTGCAGGAACTGGTGCGCGTGCCCACCGACACGCCGCCCGGCAACAACGCGCCCCACGCCGCCCGCACCGCGGAGCTGCTGCAAGGCTTCGGCCTGCAGGCCGAGGCGCATCCCGTGCCCGCCGCGGACGTGCAAGCCTACGGGATGCAATCCATCACCAACCTCATCGTGCGCCGCGAGTACGGCGGCGGCGGCCGCCGCATCGCGCTCAACGCCCATGGCGACGTGGTGCCGCCGGGCGACGGCTGGACGCACGATCCCTATGGCGCCGAGATCGACGACGGCAGCCTGTACGGCCGCGCCGCCGCCGTCAGCAAGAGCGATTTCGCCAGTTTCACGTTTGCCGTGCGCGCGCTGGAAGCGGTCGCCAGGCCGGCCCGTGGCGCGGTCGAACTGCACTTCACCTACGACGAGGAGTTCGGCGGCTTGCTGGGGCCCGGCTGGCTCCTCAAGCAGGGCCTGACCCGGCCGGACCTGATGATCGCGGCGGGCTTCAGCTATGAAGTCGTCACGGCGCACAACGGCTGCCTGCAGATGGAAGTGACGGTGCACGGCAAGATGGCCCACGCGGCCATCCCCAGCAGCGGCGTGGACGCGCTGCAGGGCGCCGTCGGGATCCTGAACGCCCTGTATGCGCAGAACGCGAAGTACCGGGCGATCTCCTCCCAGGTCCCGGGCATTTCGCACCCGTACCTGAACGTGGGCCGCATCGAAGGCGGCACCAACACGAACGTGGTGCCCGGCAAGGTGAGTTTCAAGCTGGACCGGCGCATGATCCCCGAGGAAAACGCCGCTGAAGTCGAGGCCGACATCCGGCGCATCATCCAGGAGGCGGCGGCCGCCGCGCCAGGCATTGGCGTCGACATCAAGCGCCTGCTGCTGGCCAATTCGATGCGCCCCCTGCCCGGCGGCCAGCCGCTGGTGCAGGCCATCCAGCAGCACGGGCAGGACGTGTTCGGCGAACCCATCCCCGCCATGGGCACGCCGCTGTACACCGACGTGCGCCTGTACGCCGAGGCCGGCATACCCGGCGTGATCTATGGCGCCGGTCCGCGCACCGTGCTGGAATCGCACGCCAAGCGCAGCGACGAACGGGTCGTGCTGGAAGACCTGCGCCGCGCCACCAAGGTCATCGCGCGCACCCTGGCCGACCTGCTTCGGTCCGATTGAGGCTCGCCGGCCTGACGCTACGCCAGTTTCATCACCCGGCGCCAGAACAGCACGGCCACCATCACGAAGACGGCAAGCCCCAGGTAGGAAGCCGTCGTCTCGAAGCCCGCGCCCGCCAGGGCCAGCGGCGCTTCGCTGCCCGACGCGCCGATGATGGCGGCCATCAGCACGCCCACCAGGCTCTCGCCCACGATCAGGCCGGACGCGATCAGCACGCCGCGCCGGTTGGCCGCCTCGGCGTACCGCTCGTAGGGCTGGCCGGCGGCGTCCGCGCGGCGGCGCAAGGCCCCTTCCAGCAACCAGGCCAGCAGCGCGCCCGCCACGATGGGTGCGGCCACCGTCGGCGGCAAGTAGATGCCGATGCCCACCGCCAGCACCGGGATGCGCGCGACGCGGCAGGTGCGCTTCAGGATTTCATCGACGATGATCAGAGCGACGCCCACCGCCATGCCGATCAGGATCATGGTCCAGTTCAGCTGGTGGGTGAAGATGCCGCGCGCGATCGCGAGCATCAGCGTCGCCTGCGGCGCGGACAGGGCCTGCCCCGGATCCATGCCCTCGCGCGGCATCGCATCCGCGAACCCGTAGGCGTTGTACAGCAGCTCCAGCACCGGGGAGATCACCGCGGCCCCGACCACGCAGCCGATCAGCAGCGCCACCTGCTGGCGCCAGGGCGTAGCGCCCACCAGCCAGCCGGTCTTCAAGTCCTGCAGGTTGTCGTTGGAAATGGAGGCCACCGCCACCACGGCCGACGTACTGAAGATCGCCAGCGCGATCGTCATCTGCATGCCGTTCTGCACCGCCATCAGGTCGCCGGCCACGCCCAGCATCAGCACGGACACCAGCACGATGGCGACGATGCCCACGCCCGAAATCGGGCTGGTCGACGAGCCCACCAGGCCCGCCATGTAGCCGCAGGCGGCGGCCACGAGAAACCCGAACACGAAGGCGAACAGCACCGCATAGGCCACCAGCTTCCAGATGGCGCCGGCCGACAGCGGCGCGCCCGCCAGGAAGACCTGGAACGTGATCACCAGGATCGCCACCAGCACCAGCGTCACCACCGAGATCCAGCCGGCCGACAGATCGCGCTCGGTGCGCGGTGCGCTGCCGGCCCGGGCGGCGCCCGCCTTGGTCAGCGCGGAAAACGAGGCCTTCACGCCGCGCGCCATCGGCACGAACAGCGTGGCCAGCGTCCAGATCGCACCCACGCCGATCACGCCCGCGCCGATGAAGCGCACCTGCGACGACCACAACTGCGTGGCGTACTTCGCCAGCGACAGGCCCGCGGGCATGTCGCCCATGGCGGTCAGGATCGGCACCGCGATGCCCCACGAAATGATCAGGCCGGTCAGCATCGCCAGCCCCGCGACGATGCCGATCAGATAGCCCGCGCCCAAAAGCGCCAGCGAAAAGCCCATCGGCAGCCGGAACACGGCGCCGCCCAGCGCGAACCAGCCGCTGACGCTGTCGCCCAGCACCCGCAGGCCGCTGGCGGCGAAGCTGACCACCGCCGCCGCGACGCCACCGGCGACGATGTCGCCCATGCCCGTCGCGGCGGGCTTGGACGGCGTGCCCGCCCCGGCATCAGCCTCGTCCTGCGCGCGCTCGGCGCTGCCCACCCGCAGGATCTCGGCCGCGGCCACGCCCTCGGGATACGGCAGGTCGCTCTGCACCACCATCACATGGCGCAGCGGGATGGTGAACATCACGCCCAACATGCCGCCCGCCGCGCAGATGCCCAGCGTCTGCCAGAACGGAAAGCCCTGCCAGTGGCCCATCATGACCAGCGCCGGCAGGATGAAGATGATGGCGGAGAGCGTGCCCGCGGCCGACGCCTGCGTCTGCACCATGTTGTTCTCGAGGATGTTGGCGTCCTTGAACATGCGCAGGACCGACATCGAGATCACCGCGGCCGGAATGGCCGAGGAAAACGTCAGGCCGACTTTCAGGCCCAGAAAGACATTCGACGCCGTGAAGATGACGGTGATCAGCGCGCCGAGCAGGACGCCGCGGAACGTCAGTTCCGGAAGCGTGACCTCCGCGGGGACGCGGATGGGTTGGGTCATGGATCTCTCCCTATCTTTGATAGCCGCGGATTCTAGCGCCTCGACGTCCACCCAGTGGTCACCACCCGTAAGCATGATTCCGCGGTAGAACCTGCCGCAGCGTGAAAACCTGACAACAGATTATGCTGAATCCCGGGGATATCGCCCAAGATTTTGATTACTCATGCCACGGGCAAGGGTCTAGCATGATCGGTAAAACAGGAGACGACACCACCATGCTCGACGCCCGCCAGCCACTTCCCGGACCGGCCCGCCAGGACGACGCCGATCCCGCCGAAACCGCCGAATGGCGCGATGCCCTGCAGTCGCTGGTCCAGGCCGACGGCGCCGCGCGCGCGGGCTATGTGCTGGACAGCCTGCTGGGACACGCCGCCTCGCTGGGCCTGCGCGCCAACAGCCAGACGCGCACCGCGTACCTGAACACCATCCCCGCGGACCATGAGCCGCCCTTCCCGGGCAACCTCGCGGTCGAGGAACGCATCGCGCGCATCAACCGCTGGAACGCGCTGGCCATGGTGGTGCGCGCCAACCAGGCGCACGGCGAACTGGGCGGCCATATCGCCAGCTACGCGTCGGCGGCCGACCTGTTCGAAGTCGGCTTCAACCACTTCTTCCACGCACGCACGCCGGACAATCCCGGCGACATCGTCTACATGCAGCCGCATTCGGCGCCCGGCGTCTACGCCCGCGCCTTTCTTGAAGGCTTCCTGGGCGAAGAAGACCTGGCGCACTTCCGCCAGGAAATCACCGCGACCGGGCGCGGCCTGCGCGGCCTGTCCTCTTACCCGCATCCGTGGCTGATGCCCGACTTCTGGCAGTTCCCCACCGGATCCATGGGCATCGGGCCGATCAACGCGATCTACCAGGCGCGCTTCATGCGCTATCTCGAGCATCGCTCGCTGGTCCCCCAGGCGGACCGCAAGGTCTGGGGCATCTTCGGCGACGGCGAAATGGACGAGCCCGAATCCATCGCCGCCCTGACGCTGGCCGCCCGCGAAAAACTCGACAACCTGATTTTCGTCGTCAACTGCAATCTGCAGCGGCTCGACGGGCCGGTGCGCGGCAATGGCCGCATCATCGACGAACTGGAAACGCTGTACGCGGGCGCCGGCTGGAACGTCATCAAGCTGGTCTGGGGCAGCGACTGGGACGCCCTGCTGCGCCGCGACACCGGCGGCGCGCTGGCCCGCGCCTTCGCCAATACCGTGGACGGCCAGTTCCAGACCTTCGCCGCGAACGACGGCGCCTTCAACCGCGCGCATTTCTTCAACCAGAACCCGGAGCTGGCCGCCCTGGTGGCCGACTGGTCCGACGAGGCCATCGACCGCCTGCACCGCGGCGGCCACGACATGGTGAAGATCCACGCCGCCTATCACCGTGCCGCCCGGCACCGCGGCCAGCCCACCGTGATCCTGGCGCAGACCAAAAAGGGCTTCGGCATGGGCGCGGCGGGCCAGGGCAAGATGACCACGCACCAGCAGAAAAAGCTGGACGACGAGGCGCTGCTGGCCTTCCGCGACCGGTTCGCGCTGCCGATCTCGGACGCCGACTGCCTGGCGCTGAAGTTCTACCGCCCCGCCGAGGACAGCGCGGAAATGCGCCACCTGCAGGCGCGCCGCGCCGCGCTGGGCGGCCACATCCCCCGGCGCAACGCCGAGGCCCCGCGCCTGTCGCCGCCCGACGCCGAGCAATGGGCGCGCTTCGCCCTGGCCGCCGACGGCAAAGAGATGTCGTCCACCATGGCGATCGTGCGCATGCTCACCGCGTTGCTCAAGGACGCGACCGTGGGGCCGCGCATCGTGCCCATCGTGGCGGACGAGGCGCGCACTTTCGGCATGGCCAACCTGTTCCGGCAGATCGGGATCTATTCCGCGCAGGGTCAGCTCTACGAGCCCGAGGACATCGGCTCGGTGCTGTACTACCGCGAAGCCCGCGACGGCCAGATCCTGGAAGAAGGCATCACCGAGGCGGGGGCCATCTCGTCGTGGACGGCGGCCGGCACCAGCTACTCGGTCAACGGCCTGCCCATGCTGCCCTTCTACATCTACTACTCGATGTTCGGGTTCCAGCGCATCGGCGACCTGATCTGGGCCGCCGCCGACCAGCGCACGCGCGGCTTTCTCATCGGAGCGACCTCCGGCCGCACGACGCTGGGCGGCGAAGGCCTGCAGCACCAGGACGGCTCCAGCCACGTCATGGCCGCCGCCGTGCCCAACTGCCGCGCCTATGACCCGGCCTATGCGTTCGAAGTCGCGGTCATTGTCGAGCACGGCATGCGCCGCATGCTGGACGAGCAGCGCGACGAATTCTTCTACCTGACCGTCACCAACGAAAACCTTGCGCAGCCCGCCATGCCGGCGGATCCGGCCGTGCGCGAAGGCATCCTGCGCGGCCTGTACCGGCTGCGGCCGGCCAACGGAGACGCCCAGGTGCGCCTGCTCGGCGCCGGCCCCATGCTGCGCGAGGCCGAGACGGCCGCCGCACGCCTGCGCGACGACTACGGCATCCAGGCCGAGGTCTGGAGCGTCACCAGCTTCTCCGAGCTGGCCCGCGGCGGGCGCCAGGCCGAACGCGCACGGGTGCTGGGGCTGGACGCCGCTGACAACGAGGACTGGGTCCGCGCCTGCCTGGGCGCCAGCAACGCGCCGGTGATCGCCGCCAGCGACTACGTGCGCGCCGTGCCCGAACAGATCCGCGCCTGGGTGCCCGCGCCCTACCGCACGCTCGGCACGGACGGCTTCGGGCGCAGCGACACGCGGGCCCAGCTGCGCGACTTCTTCGAGGTCAGCGCGGACTGGATCGTCCTGTATGCGCTGGACAGCCTGGACCGGCGGGACGATGTCCGCGCGCTGCGCCAGAAACTGAACGCTGGCAGCCGCCTGACGCCGCCCTGGGAGATCTAGGGCCCCTCCAGGCCAAAAGCCTGGTCCCGACCCGGGGCATCAGCCGATGTGCCATCCGCTCTTCGGCTGACGCGGCGCACGCTTTTTTTGATCAAAAGCGAACGCTCGCTGCAGTGCAGCAACCAAGCGCCCGCGCTTTCTGGTGAAATACGGGTGTTCCCCAAGCATTTCGCAAAGAATACGGCGGGCCGCGAGCCCGCCTTTTGCATCCCTGTTTCTTTTTCAGTTAGCGCCTACCAGGCCCCGATCCCATGGACGAAACTCTCACCAAATTGGCGTTGGATTACCACGCCTATCCCACCCCCGGCAAAATCTCGGTCACCCCGACCAAGACCCTGGCCAACCAGGACGACCTGTCCCTGGCCTACTCCCCCGGCGTGGCTGCGGCTTGCATGGCCATTTTCGACCAGGGCGACGACGCGGCATCCAAGTACACCTCGCGTGGCAACCTGGTCGGCGTGATCACCAACGGCACCGCCGTGCTGGGTCTGGGCAACATCGGCCCCCTGGCCGCCAAGCCCGTGATGGAAGGCAAGGGTTGCCTCTTCAAGAAGTTCGCCGGCATCGACGTGTTCGACATCGAACTGGCCGAAAACGACCCGGACAAGCTGGTCGACATCATCGCCGCGCTCGAGCCCACGCTGGGCGGCGTCAACCTTGAAGACATCAAGGCGCCCGAATGCTTCTACATCGAGAAGAAGCTGCGCGAGCGCATGAAGATCCCCGTCTTCCACGACGACCAGCACGGCACCGCGATCATTTCGTCCGCCGCCATCCTGAACGGCCTGAAGGTCGTGAACAAGGACATCGGCTCGGTCAAGCTGGCCTGCTCGGGCGCCGGCGCCGCCGCCATCGCCTGCCTGGACCTGCTGGTGCACCTGGGCATCAAGCGCGAGAACATCTACGTGGTGGACTCGCGTGGCGTCATCTGGGACGGCCGCGATGAAAACATGGAAGCCAACAAGAAGCGCTACGCGCAGAAGACCGACGCGCGCACGCTGGCCGACGTGGTCAACGGCGCCGACGTGTTCCTGGGCTGCTCCACCGCCGGCGTGCTGACGGGCGACATGGTCAAGACCATGGCCGACCGCCCGCTGATCCTGGCCCTGGCCAACCCGGAACCCGAGATCCGCCCCGAAGTCGCCAAGGCCGCCCGCCCCGACTGCATCATCGCCACCGGCCGTTCGGACTACCCGAACCAGGTCAACAACGTGCTGTGCTTCCCCTTCATCTTCCGCGGCGCCATGGATGCCGGCGCCTCGCGCATCACCGAAGAGATGAAGCTGGCGTGCGTCAAGGCCATCGCCGACCTGGCCCAGGCCGAACAGAACGACGAAGTGGCCCGCGCCTACGCCGGCCAGGAACTGTCGTTCGGTCCGGACTACATCATTCCCAAGCCCTTCGACCCGCGCCTGATCGTCCAGATCGCCCCGGCCGTGGCCCAGGCCGCCGCCGACTCCGGCGTCGCCGCCCGCCCGATCGAAGACATCGAAGCCTACCGCCAGAAGCTCATGGGCTTCGTGTACCACTCCGGCCAGCTGATGCGTCCGCTGTTCGCCCAGGCCAAGAAGGCGCCCAAGCGCGTCATCTACGCCGACGGCGAAGACGAACGCGTCCTGCGCGCCGTGCAGACGGTGGCCGACGAAAAGCTGGCGTTCCCGATCCTGATCGGCCGTCCGGCCGTCATCGAGATGCGCATCCAGAAGGCGGGCCTGCGCCTCATCGCCGGCGAGCACTTCGAGATCGTGGATCCCGAAGACGACAGCCGCTTCAACGAAACCTGGAACGCGTATTACCAGCTGAAGGGCCGCGAAGGCGTCACGCCGGCCATCGCCAAGGCGATGATCCGCAAGCACAACACGCTGATCGGCGCGATGCTGCTGCACCGTGGCGATGCCGACGCGCTGCTGTGCGGCGTGGCCAGCAAGTACGACAACCAGCTCAAGTACATCGACGAAATCATCGGCAAGAAGGAAGGCCAGACGTACGCCGCCCTGAACGTGCTGATGCTGCCCGACCAGACGCTGTTCGTCACCGACACGCACGTCAACGAAAACCCCACGGCCGAGGAAGTCGCCAGCATCACCATCCAGGCCGCGGACGAAATGCTGCGTTTTGGCGTGGTGCCCAAGATCGCCCTGCTGTCGCACTCCAACTTCGGCAGCCGCGTCACGGAATCGTCGCGCAAGATGTCGGCCGCGCGCCAGATCGTGCAGGATCGCGCGCCTGACCTGGAAGTCGACGGCGAAATGCACGCCGACGCCGCCCTGTCGGAAAAGATCCGTGTCCTGGCCTACCCGGACAGCACGCTCAAGGGTCCGGCCAACCTGCTGGTCATGCCCAACCTGGACACCGGCAATATCACGTACAACATGCTGAAGATGACCGGCAGCAATGGCGTCGCGATGGGGCCGATCCTGCTGGGCGCAGCCCGCCCCGTGCACATCCTGACCACCAGCGCCACCGTGCGTCGCATCGTCAACATGACGGCCCTGGCCGTGGTGGATGCGCAGCAGGAAGCCGCGGAAGAAGCCAAGAAGCGCCGCCGCTGATCGCAGCGTCTCGCTGACAGACCACGGGCGCCCTGCGGGGCGCCCGTTTTTTTGCTATCAGGCCGCTTTGCTGTTGCCCTGGCCCGCTGACGCGCGGCGATGGTACAACCTAGCTTTTCCTTTGCTCTGGAGACGTCATGCTGGCCGATGCAATGTATGCCTGGTTCCACTACCTGGCCATCTTCGTACTGGTGGTGGTGCTGACCGCCGAAGCCGTGCTGCTGCGCCCCGACCTGACGGCCGCCAGCGTAAAGCGCCTGGTCATCTACGACCGCCTGTACGGGGTCAGCGCGATCCTGGTGCTGGTCACCGGCGTGCTGCGCCTGATGCTGGGCGCCAAAGGCGCGGCGTTCTACATGGGCAACCCCTGGTTCCACGCCAAGATCACGCTGTTCGTCGTCATCGCGCTCTGTTCGATTCCGCCCACGCTGACCTTCCTGCGCTGGGCCAAACAGTCTCGCCAGCAGCCGGGCTTCGTCCCCGCCCTGCCCGAGATCAAGCGGGCGCGGCGCTGGGTGATGATCGCGTCGCACCTGTTCATCTTCCTGCCGCTCTTCGCCGTGCTGATGGCGCGCGGCATCGGCTTCTAGCAGGGCCCGCTACGGACAGCGGGCGCGGGCCGGTGTTGTCGGTTGCTCGTCGTCGACGATGATGGTCGCGAAGCGGAACACGCCCGCCGCTTCGTTCTTCACGATATCGACGACCTGGCCCTGCAGCGTCTGCATCACGGACATGCCCTCGGGCACGTCCTCCAAGCCTGGCCGGCTGGCCGCCTGGCCGTTCCACGGACTGAAGACCAAAATGCCGGGGTACGGATCCCGCGCGTCGCCAGACCCGCGCCCTGCGGTCTTGAATTGCGTGCCGGGGGCGTAGCGCAGCCCGCCGAATTCCGTCGGGCACGCCAGTTCCGCATCGGTGACGCGCACCAGCTTGCGCGCGTCATCCAGGTAGATCCGCGGCTTGCTCAGGAACAACCCAAACACCTGTACGGCCGTGTCGTCCTTGATCTCGATCCACCAGCGGTCGGGATCGCGCGAGCCGTCGGTGTAGACGGTGCCGCTCGACCCACGCAGAACAGCGCCGCGCGCAATGGCCAGGCCCGCGGCCTGGTTGCCCTGCGCCAGGACGCATTGGGTCAACGTCTTCATGGCGCCATCGGGCTCCACATCGAACTCGATGTCCTGCCCGGCATCGCAACGCCACCCCTGAACCACCTGCTCGCCCGCCCCACGCAGGATCACCGTGCGCGGATGCCGGCCCAGGGTGACGTAGGTCTCCTTGTCGTACTCGGTGTCCAGGTAGCGCCGCGCTGACGTCGCCTCCACGCCCTGGATGTTCACCGCTTGCGGGAAGTCGGCTTCGACATAGGTGTCCAGTTTGCCTTCGTCCTGCAGCGTCAGGCGCGTGCCGGCGGGCATGGTCACGCCGCTCACCGCAGTCGCCTGCGCCAGCGTGACATTGCGCGCCGCCTCCCTGCGGCCGCTTTCTTTCTCGATCTGCCACATCACTGCCTGGACCCAGACATAGAAACTGAACGGCGCCGCGAGCACCAGGAGCAGCAAGGTGGAGGTCTTCCAGTACTTGCGCACCGTGCGGCGAGCGCTGCCGCTGATCGCCAGAACCACCGCCCAGCCCAGCAGCAGCAGGCCGGCAAAGAAGCCAACGGACAGAAAAATGAAAAAGCCGGCGGAAGGCAGTGCTATCGGAATCATGGGACGGATGATATCCGCAAAATCGCGGACGAAAAAAAACCGCCCGAAGGCGGTTTTTCCTGCTGAAGCGCGAACAGCGGATCAGCGCTTGTCCATCGGGGGCACGTCGCGCGTGACCGAACCGGTGAACAGCTGGCGCGGACGGCCGATCTTGTAATCGGGATCCGACAGCATTTCGTTCCACTGGGCGATCCAGCCCACCGTGCGGGCCAGCGCAAAGATGGCCGTGAACAGCGAGGTCGGGATGCCGATGGCGCGCTGGACGATACCCGAGTAGAAGTCCACGTTCGGGTACAGCTTGCGCTGCACGAAGTACGGATCCGACAGGGCGATGCGTTCCAGTTCCATGGCCAGCTTGAACAGCGGGTCATTTTCCAGGCCCAGGGCAGCCAGAACTTCCTTGCAGGTTTCCTGCATCAGCTTGGCGCGCGGGTCGTAGTTCTTGTAGACGCGGTGGCCAAAGCCCATCAGGCGCACGCCCGAGTTCTTGTCCTTGACCTTCTCCATGAACTCGCCGACCTTGGCGATGCCGCCATTGGCTTGCAGTTCTTCCAGCATCTGCAGGCAAGCTTCGTTGGCGCCGCCGTGAGCCGGGCCCCACAGGCAAGCCACGCCGGCCGAGATGGCGGCGAACGGGTTGGTGCCCGACGAACCGCACAGGCGCACGGTCGAGGTGGAGGCGTTTTGCTCGTGATCGGCGTGCAGGATGAAGATGCGGTCCAGCGCGCGCTCGACGACTTCATTGACCTCGTAGTCTTCGCACGGCGTGGCGAACATCATGCGCAGGAAGTTGCCCGTGTAGGACAGGTCATTCTGCGGATAGATGAACGGCTGGCCTTGCGAGTACTTGTACGCCATCGCGACCAGCGTCGGCATCTTGGCGATCAGGCGGATCGCCGAGATGTGGCGATGCTGCGGGTTCGTGATGTCGGTCGAGTCGTGATAGAACGCGGACAACGCGCCGACCAGGCCCGTCAGGACGGCCATCGGGTGCGCATCGCGGCGGAAGCCGCGCAGGAAGAAATGCAGTTGCTCGTTGACCATCGTGTGATGGGTCACTTGCGAGTCGAAATCGGCCTTCTGTTCCTGGTTCGGCAGTTCGCCGTTCAGGATCAGGTAGCAAATGTCCATGAAGTCGCAATTGACGGCCAGCTGCTCGATGGGGAAGCCGCGGTACAGCAGCTCGCCCTTGTCGCCGTCGATGTACGTGATGCCCGATTCGCAGGCAGCCGTGGACATGAAGCCGGGATCAAACGTGAACATGCCCGTCTGACCATACAGCTTGCGGATGTCGATCACATCCGGACCGACCGTGCCCTTGTAGACAGGGAACTCAATGGGTGCGCTGCCGTCCGAGAAGGACAGAGTGGCTTTTTTGTCAGACAGGTTCATGTTTATTCCTCTCAATTAATCAGAGCGCGCGCATCTGGCCAATAATGCCCCGAAGCCTGGGCGTGTCCAGTTCGCCTTCGAGTTCCTTACGAGCCAGCAGCAAATCGAGAAGATCGTTGTCTCCCATCTCGAAAAGCTGGGTCAATGCGGCCACATCATCATCGGTAAGTTCAGCCTCGTAAGCGTCCAGATACCGGGTGATGATCAAGTCGTTTTCGAGCAGGCCGCGGCGCGCCCGCCAACGCAGTCGCGCCCGCTCCAGTTCAGTTAGCCTGCTCATCGTGACACCTTAACGTAATGCCCCCACGCCGCACCCGCTACGCGGGCTTGCTGCCCCCCGAGGGGACATTTTTGCCTTGGGGCGGCCCGGCGGCAAAAGAGCTTTCGGGCCGATAATCAAAAAATCTACTTCAAACTAGACCGTGCGGCGGACCATCAGTTCCTTGATCTTGCCGATCGCCTTGGTCGGGTTCAGCCCCTTGGGACAGACGTCGACGCAATTCATGATGGTGTGGCAACGGAACAGGCGGTACGGATCTTCCAGGTTGTCCAGACGGTCGCCGGTAGCTTCGTCGCGGCTGTCGGCGATGAAGCGGTAGGCTTGCAGCAGGCCGGCCGGGCCGACGAACTTGTCCGGATTCCACCAGAACGACGGGCAGGAAGTGGAACAGCACGCGCACAGGATGCACTCGTACAGGCCATCGAGCTCTTCGCGCGCCTCGGGCGACTGCAGGCGCTCTTTCTCGGGCGGCGGCGTGTCGTTGATGAGGTACGGACGGATCGAGTGGTACTGGTTGAAGAAGTGCGTCATGTCCACGATCAGGTCGCGGATGACCGGCAGGCCAGGCAGCGGACGCAGGACGATGGGTTCCTTGAGTTCGCGCAGGTTGGTGGTGCAGGCCAGGCCGTTCTTGCCGTTGATGTTCATGGCGTCGGAACCGCACACGCCTTCACGGCACGAACGGCGCAGGGCCAGGCTGTCATCGACGTCGTTCTTGATGCGCACCAGCGCATCAAGCAGCATCTTGTCGGTGGGCTGGAGTTCGACGTCCAGCTTCTGCATGTAGGGACGCTCGTCCTTGTCCGGATCGTAGCGGTAGATTTCGAACTTGACGATTCTCTTGTTGCTCATAGTAGGCTCAATCCGGACTTAGAAGGTACGCGCCTTGGGCGGGAAGGACTCGACCGTCAGCGGCTTCATCTGAACAGGCTTGTAATCCAGGCGGCTGCCTTCGGAGTACCACAGCGTGTGCTTCAGCCAGTTCTCGTCGTCGCGGGTCGGGTGGTCGTCCAGTGCATGCGCGCCGCGGCTTTCGGTGCGGGCGGCGGCCGACTTGATGGTGGCGCGTGCCACTTCCGTCATGTTCGCCAGCTCCAGCGCCTCGACGCGGGCGGTGTTGAACACCTTGGACTTGTCCTTGAAGTAGATATTGTCGGCTTGCTTGGCCAGGTCTTCGATCTGGGTCACGCCTTCGTTCAGCAGTTCCAGCGTGCGGAACACGCCGCAGTGGCGCTGCATCGAGAAGCGGATGGCGTTGCCGATATCCTGCGTTTTTTCGCCCGAGGTGCGCGATTCCAGCTTGTTCACGCGGTCCAGCGAGAATTCGACCGCCTGCTTCGGCAGGTCCTGGTGCGCGTGCTGGCGCTCCGGGTGCGAATTCACGATGTGGTTGCCGGTGGCGCGGCCGAACACGATCAGGTCCAGCAGCGAGTTCGTGCCCAGGCGGTTCGCGCCGTGGACCGACACTGCGGCGCATTCGCCGATGGCGTACAGGCCGTTGACGATCTTGTTCTCGCCGTTTTCACGCGACAGCACCTGGCCGTGGTAGTTGGCCGGAATGCCGCCCATCTGGTAGTGGATGGTCGGAACGACGGGGATCGGTTCCTTGATCGGGTCCACGTTGCCGAACTTGATGGCGATTTCGCGGATCGAGGGCAGGCGCTTGTTGATGACGTCGGCGCCCAGGTGATCAAGCTTGAGGACCACGTAGCTGCCGTCGGGACCGCAGCCGCGACCTTCCTTGATTTCCTGGTCCATCGAGCGCGACACGAAGTCGCGCGGGGCCAGGTCCTTCAGCGTGGGCGCATAGCGCTCCATGAAGCGCTCGCCATCCTTGTTCAGCAGGATGCCGCCTTCGCCGCGCACGCCTTCCGTGATCAGCACGCCCGCGCCGGCCACGCCGGTCGGGTGGAACTGCCAGAATTCCATGTCCTGCAGCGGGATGCCCGCGCGGGCAGCCATGCCCAGGCCGTCGCCGGTGTTGATGAAGGCGTTGGTGGAAGCGGCCCAGATGCGGCCCGCGCCGCCGGTGGCCAGCACCGTGGTCTTGGCTTCCAGGATGTAGATTTCGCCCGTTTCCATTTCGAGGGCGGTCACGCCCACGACGTCGCCGGCTTCGTTGCGCAGCAGGTCCAGCGCCATCCATTCGACGAAGAACTGGGTGCGCGCGGCGACGTTGCGCTGGTACAGGGTGTGCAGCAGCGCGTGGCCGGTGCGGTCGGCGGCGGCACAGGCGCGCTGGACCGGCTTTTCGCCGAAGTTGGCGGTGTGGCCGCCGAACGGACGCTGATAGATCGTGCCGTCGGGGTTGCGGTCGAACGGCATGCCGAAGTGCTCGAGCTCGTACACGGCGTTCGGCGCTTCACGGCACATGAATTCGATGGCGTCCTGGTCGCCCAGCCAGTCCGAACCCTTGACGGTGTCGTACATGTGCCAGTACCAGTTGTCTTCGCTCATGTTGCCCAGCGAGGCGCTCACGCCCCCTTGAGCGGCAACGGTGTGCGAACGCGTGGGGAACACTTTGGAGAGCACCGCAACCGACAGGCCCGCTTGGGACAGTTGCAGCGAACAACGCATGCCGGCTCCGCCGGCGCCCACGACCACCACATCAAACTGGCGGCGCGGCAAGGATTTCAGGACAGAGACCACGGCTTAAATGCTCCAGAGGATTTGCGCGAAGTAAACGACCGAACCGACCAGCCAGAGGATCGTCAGCACTTGCATCAGCAGGCGCACGCCCACCGACTTGACGTAGTCCATCCAGATGTCGCGCACGCCAATCCAGGCATGCCAGGCCAGCGCAATGAATGCAAGGGTGGCCAGGATCTGGCCAACCGGAAGAACGCCCACGTAGAAGTTGAACAGCGCGGTCCAGTGCTCGTACGTGAAGGCCGGCATCATCAGGATGCCGATGAGCAGCACCAGCGTGTACACGGCCATGATGACGGCGGTGATGCGCTGGATGATGAAGTCCATGACGCCATAATGGGCGCCGACGACCAGGCGCTTGGGTCCGTAGTTTTTAGCGGCGGCCATTTACAGCACTCCGAACAGTTTGAGAGCAAACACCAGGGTCAGCGCGAGGCTGACGCCGAACACCACGCCGGCGCTCTTCTTGGCCGACAGCTTGTCGATGCCGATATGCAGATCCAGCAGCAGGTACCGGATCCCCGCACAGAAGTGATGCAGGTAGCCCCAGACCAGGACCAGGAAGACAAGCTTGACGATCGGATTGCCGGCGTACGCCGCCACGGCTGCGAACGTCTGGGGCGCGGCCACGCTGGCCGCGAACAACGGCAGGATGACCAAGGGAAGACAGAGGAACAGCAGCGCGCCGCTGACGCGGTGCAGAATGGACAGCTTGCCGGCCAGGGGCAGGCGGTAACTGGCAAGTTGCGCAATACCAATATTGCGAAACTGCGGACGTGGCTTGGCAGCGGTGTCGGACATGACGGCCTCGGTGTTTCGGAACTAGGGAATCGTTACGGCAAAAATGCCGGGCCCTTGCGGGCAAACACGGTATTTTCGCCCAGAGAATGGGTTGGTATCAAATCGTAGGTAAAAAGCTCATCAATTCAGACTATTGCGGTAGTGGTATCGATCGGTCAAGTACAACCCCCGGCGGATTTCCATGGGGCGGTCACCGTATGTGTAAGACACCCGGTCTACCTGCAACAACGGCGCTCCGGCGGCAACATTAAGCAGCGTACAGACTTCGGCCGGCGCGGCGACCGCGCGCAGCTTCTCGTCCGCGCGCACCATGCTGACGCCGAACTCGGATTCAAACAGGCCATAGAGCGGCGCCTTGTTGGCGGTCAGCAGCTCGAGGGTGAGGCCACGAAATATGGAGCCGGGCAGCCAGATGTCGTCCAGCACGGTGGGCGTCTGCCCCATGGACAGCAGGCGGCGGATCATCACGACGGTTTCGCCGGCCCGCAGGTCCAGCGCGCGCGCGATCTCGGCTGGGGCGCGCATGCGACGGCATTCCAGGATGCGGCTTTCCGCGCGGCCGGCCTCGCCCTCTTCGTCGGGGGCCAGGCGCAGGAAACGGTAGCGCACGCGGGCTTCGTGGTGGGTGGCGACAAAGGTGCCCTTGCCCTGGCGGCGCAGCAGCATGTGCTCGGCCGCCAGCTCATCGACCGCCTTGCGCACCGTGCCCTGGCTCACCTGGAAACGGGCGGCCAGATCGATTTCGCTGGGGATGAGCTCGCCGGGCTTCCATTCGCCGCGTTCGAGGCTTTGAACAAGCAGATCCTTGATCTGGCGGTAGAGCGGACTGAAAGCGGCCCCCTCGCCCGTGGGACGGGCGGCGCGAGTGCGTAAGGAGGTTTCGGGCCGGGGCTCTGCCATGGATCTTCTTGAAAGTGTCATGTTTATCCGGAGAAATGGGAAAGCCGCGCAAAGGATGCAATCCCATCCGTAATGCGCTGCTGCGGCCGGTCTTCTGGCTTGTTACAGGCGCACGGCCAAGCGGGGCCGCGGCGCATTCGAATAAACGCTCTATTGTGGCATATCGGGAGGCGAGCTGTCCAACGTCTTATGTCTTATATAAGATAGAAGAGCAATTGACGCATACGTTAATTCGATCTAGGATTCAAAGCTGCCCGCGCGACGCGCAGGGCGGCCGCGGCCGCGCTGATTCCCGCGCCCAACGATTACACTGATTGGTGAGATTTTTTCTCGCCAAACCATTACGGAGAACGTCCATGTCCAAGCCTGCCTTGCGTGTCGCCGTCACCGGCGCCGCCGGCCAAATCGGTTACGCACTGCTATTCCGCATCGCCTCGGGCGAAATGCTGGGTAAAGATCAACCCGTCATCCTGCAACTGCTGGAAATCCCCGACGAGAAAGCGCAAAAGGCCCTGAAGGGCGTCATCATGGAACTGGATGACTGCGCCTTCCCGCTGCTGCAGGAAGTCACCGCGCACAGCGACCCGCGCACCGCCTTCAAGGACGCCGACGTGGCCCTGCTGGTCGGCGCCCGCCCCCGTGGCCCCGGCATGGAACGCAAGGACCTGCTGTCGGTCAACGCCCAGATCTTCACGGCCCAGGGCAAGGCCCTGAACGACGTCGCCAGCCGCAACGTCAAGGTCCTGGTCGTCGGCAACCCCGCCAACACCAACGCCTACATCGCCATGAAGTCGGCGCCGGACCTGCCGGCCAAGAACTTCACCGCCATGCTGCGCCTGGACCACAACCGCGCCCTGTCGCAACTGGCCGCCAAGTCTGGCAAGGCCGTCGCCGACATCGAAAAGCTGGTCGTGTGGGGCAACCACTCGCCCACCATGTACCCCGACTACCGCTTCGCCACCGTCGGCGGCGAATCGCTCTCCAAGCTGATCAACGACGACGCCTGGAACCGCGACACGTTCATCCCCACCGTGGGCAAGCGCGGCGCCGCCATCATCGAAGCCCGTGGCCTGTCCTCGGCCGCTTCGGCCGCCAACGCCGCCATCGACCACGTCCGTGACTGGGTCCTGGGCAGCAACGGCAAGTGGGTCACGATGGGCATCCCGTCGGACGGCTCCTACGGCATCCCCGAAGGCATCATCTACGGCGTGCCGGTCACGACCGAAAACGGCGAATACAAGCGCATCGAAGGCCTGGAAATCGACGCCTTCTCGCGCGAGCGCCTGGACTTCACGCTGAAAGAGCTCCTCGAAGAGCGCGACGGCGTCAAGGACCTGCTGAAGTAAGCAGCTTGCAGTAAAAGGATTGGGCCCGTTCATGCGGGCCCAATCCTTAAGCAATGCCGGAAATACGCAAGACCGGACCATAAACCTGTCTCTTTGCCCGGGCGGAAGCGATTGTCGCGCAGGGGACAGATTTATTTTTCGGACCCACGCTAAGGTCGTGGGCTACCAAGAACAGGAGACAACCATGTCCAGACCCGAATCGCCCGGCGCCCTTTTCCGCCGCGCGCTCGCCGAAGAGCATCCGCTGCAGATCATCGGCGCCATCAATGCCAATCACGCCCTGCTGGCCAAGCGCGCCGGCTACCGCGCCATCTACCTGTCCGGCGGCGGCGTCGCGGCCGGCTCGCTGGGCCTGCCGGACCTGGGCATCAACACCATGGACGACGTCCTGACCGACGTGCGTCGCATCACCGACGTGTGCGATGTGCCGCTCCTGGTCGACATCGACACCGGTTTCGGGCCGTCGGCGTTCAACATCGCCCGCACCGTCAAGAGCCTGATCAAGTTCGGCGCGGCCGCCTGCCACATCGAAGACCAGGTCGGCGCCAAGCGCTGCGGCCACCGCCCCGGCAAGGAAATCGTCACGACCGAGGAAATGGCCGACCGCGTGAAGGCCGCGGCCGACGCCCGCACCGACAGCGACTTCTACCTGATCGCCCGCACGGACGCGATCGCCTCGCACGGCGTGGATGCCGCCATCGAACGCGCGCTGGCCTGCGTGGAAGCCGGCGCCGACGCGATCTTCGCCGAAGCCGCCTACGACCTGCCGACCTACGACCGCTTCGTCAAAGCGGTCAAGGTGCCGGTGCTGGCCAACATCACCGAATTCGGCAAGACGCCGCTGTTCTCGGTGGAAGAGCTAAAGAGCGTGGGCGTGGGCATGGTGCTCTACCCGCTGTCCGCCTTCCGCGCCATGAACAAGGCCGCCGAAGCCGTCTACACGGCCATCCGCCGCGACGGCCACCAGAAGAACGTGGTCGACCTGATGCAGACGCGCGAAGAACTGTACGACCGCATCGGTTACCACGAATTCGAATCCAGGCTGGACGCGCTCTTCCAGAAGGGCAAGGCCTGACCCCGGAACGTCCCGGCGGCGCCGCGGCAAACCCGCGGCATCGCCCGCCCCCCATTGCATCTTCCATCGCGTAAGGAAAGGAGTAGAGACATGAGCACGGCTCCCAAGAAGCAAGAAGCCAAATCGGACGCCAAGCCGGAAGAAAAGGCCGGTTTCAAGCCCAAGAAGTCGGTCGCGCTGTCCGGCGTGGTCGCGGGCAACACCGCGCTGTGTACCGTTGGCCGCAGCGGCAACGACCTGCACTACCGCGGCTACGACATCCTGGACATCGCCCATACCAGCGAATTCGAGGAAATCGCCCACTTGCTCGTCCATGGCAAGCTGCCCAACAAAGCCGAACTCAAGGCCTACAAGGAAAAGCTGCGCAGCCTGCGCGGCCTGCCCGCGCAGCTGCAGGTTGCCCTGGAAGCCCTGCCCGCCGCCAGCCACCCGATGGACGTGATGCGCACGGCCGTGTCGGTGCTGGGCTGCGTCCTGCCTGAAAAAGACGACCACAACACCCCGGGCGCGCGCGACATCGCCGATCGCCTGATGGCCAACCTGGGCTCCGCCCTGCTGTACTGGTACCACTTCAGCCACAACGGCCGTGTCATCGACGTCCAGACCGACGACGACAGCATCGGCGGCCATTTCCTGCATCTGTTGCACGGCGAAAAGCCCAGCGACGAATGGGTCAAGGCGATGCACATCTCCCTGAACCTGTACGCCGAACACGAATTCAACGCGTCCACGTTCACGGCGCGCGTCATCGCCGGCACGGGGTCGGACATGTTCTCGTCCATCTCCGGCGCCATCGGCGCGCTGCGCGGCCCCAAGCATGGCGGCGCCAACGAAGTCGCGTTCGAAGTCCAGAAGCGCTACGAGACGCCGGACGAGGCCGAGGCCGACATCCGCCGCCGCGTGGAAGCCAAGGAAGTCATCATCGGCTTCGGCCACCCGGTCTACACGGTCTCCGACCCGCGCAACAAGGTCATCAAGGAAGTGGCCAAGAAGCTGTCCAAGAAGGCCGGCACCACCAAAATGTTCGACATCGCCGAACGCCTGGAAACCGTCATGTGGGACGTCAAGAAGATGTTCCCCAACCTGGACTGGTTCTCGGCCGTCAGCTACCACATGATGGGCGTGCCCACCGCCATGTTCACCCCGCTGTTCGTCATTGCGCGCACGGCCGGCTGGTCCGCCCATATCATCGAGCAGCGCATCGACAACAAGATCATCCGTCCCACCGCCAACTACGTGGGCCCGGAAGACCAGAAGTTCGTGCCCATCGACAAGCGCAAGTAAGACGGGATCGAGGGCACGGCATGGCCACCTGTATTCACTCTCCAAAGAGGTACTGCTATGTCTGCCCCGATCTCGAACGTGCGTCCCGATCCCGACCAGGTCCTGGCCGATATCGCGGACTACGTCCTGACCTATGAAATCAGCAGCGATCTTGCGTACGAGACCGCACGCAACTGCTTGATCGACACGCTGGGCTGCGGCCTGGAAGCGCTGGAATATCCGGCGTGCAGAAAATTGCTGGGCCCGGTCGTGCCGGGCACCGTGGTGCCCAACGGCGCCAAGGTGCCCGGCACGCAGTTCCAGCTCGACCCGGTGCAGGCGGCCTTCAACATCGGCGCCATGATCCGCTGGCTGGACTTCAACGACACCTGGCTGGCGGCCGAATGGGGCCATCCCTCCGACAACCTGGGCGGCATCCTGGCCACGGCCGACTGGCTGTCGCGCACGGCGGTCGCCGCGGGCAAGCCACCGCTGACCATGCGCGACGTGCTGACCGGCATGGTCAAGGCGCACGAAATCCAGGGCTGCATCGCCCTGGAGAACTCCTTCAACAAGGTGGGCCTGGACCACGTGGTGCTGGTCAAGGTGGCGTCCACCGCCGTCGTCGCGCAGATGCTGGGCCTGTCGCGGGACGAAGTGATCAACGCCGTGTCGCTGGCCTGGGTCGACGGCCAGAGCCTGCGCACCTACCGCCATGCCCCCAACACCGGCAGCCGCAAGAGCTGGGCCGCCGGCGACGCCACCAGCCGCGCGGTGCGCCTGGCGCTCATCGCGGGGACTGGCGAAATGGGCTATCCGTCGGTGCTTACCGCCAAGACCTGGGGCTTCTACGACGTGCTCTTCAAGGGCCAGCCGTTCAAGTTCCAGCGCCCCTACGGCAGCTACGTGATGGAAAACGTGCTGTTCAAGATCTCGTTCCCCGCGGAATTCCATGCCCAGACGGCGGTGGAATGCGCCATGCAGATCCACGGCCAGCTCAAGGCGCTGAGCAAGAGCGCGGACGACATCAAGAAGATCACCATCCGCACCCATGAGGCGTGCATCCGCATCATCGACAAGAAGGGCCCGCTGGACAACCCCGCCGACCGCGACCACTGCATCCAGTACATGGTGGCCGTGCCGCTGCTGTTCGGCCGCCTCACCGCGGGCGACTATGAGGACGACGTCGCGCGGGACCCGCGGATCGACGCACTGCGCGACAAGATCGTCTGCGTCGAGGATCCTGCCTACACCAGCGACTATCACAACCCCGCCAAGCGTTCGATCGCCAACGCGCTGACCGTCGAATTCAAGGACGGCTCCGCGCTGGATGAAGTGGTCTGCGAATACCCCATCGGCCACAAGCGCCGCCGCGCCGACGGCATTCCGCTCCTGGAAGCCAAGTTCCGCACCAATCTGGCCCGCGTCTTTCCGGCGCGACAGCAGCAACGCATCCTGGGCGCCTCGCTGGACCAGAAGACGCTCGAAGCCATGCCGGTCCACGAATACGTGGATCTTTACGTGATCTGACGCGCGTCCGGATCCGCCGTGGTTTGAAGGGGCTCGCGCCCGTACGCGGGCGCCCTTTGCCGCGCCCGGACCAGGACGGCCCGCAGCTTACAATGCGGCTTTCCTCGATCGGATCGCGCCATGGCCATGCTCTGGGTCAAGACCTTCCATATTGTCTTCATCGCCTCCTGGTTTGCCGGATTGTTCTATTTGCCGCGCATTTTCGTGAATCTGGCACAGCAGTCGGACGGGGCCGTCCAGGCCACGCTGCTGGGCATGGCCCGCCGCCTGTACCGGTTCACCACCATCCTGGCCATCGTGGCGGTCGTGTTCGGCATGTGGCTGTACCTGGGCTACCGCATCGGCGTGGGACCGGGCAACGGCTGGATGCACGCCAAGCTCTTTTTCGTCCTGCTCGTCATCGGCTACCATCACGCCTGTGGCGTCATGCTGCGTAAATTCGAACAGGGCAAGAACACCCGTTCACACAAGTTCTATCGCTGGTTCAACGAAGTTCCCGTCTTGCTGCTCTTGGTGGTGGTGGCGCTGGTCGTCGTCAAACCCTTCTGATACCCCTACCTTTGCACATTCGCCAGGATTCGTATGTCCTCTGATGAACAGGGCCGTCCGCGCAAGACGCTGACGATCAAGAAAACGGCGCGCGACGCCCATGCCGAAGACGCGCCCAAGCGCACCCGCACCGGCGCCCGCGCGCGCCTGGTCGCCCAGATCGAGCGCACCCGGGAAAACGTCGAGCGCCAGAAGGATCCCGCCGGCTACCAGCGGCGCCAGGAAGAAGAAGCGCGCGGCGCGCGCAAACCCTCCTCCGGCGACCGCGGCGCAAACG
>NZ_JBDJLJ010000046.1:0-44361 GCF_039673305.1 Achromobacter spanius | reverse complement strand
ACCATGGGCACCACATGGTCCGCGCGCATGGCGCTGCCGGCCGGGCTTGCCGACGCTTCGGCGCGCCAGGCGATCCAGGCCGCGCTGGACCAGGTGGTCGCGCAGATGAGCACCTGGGAAGCCGATTCCGACATCACGCGCTACAACCGGGCCGGCCCCGGCTGGCAGGACATCCCCGCTGAATTCTTCCACGTGCTGCGCCATGCGCTGATGCTGGCCGACGACAGCGGCGGCGCGTACGACCCCACGGTGGGACCGCTGGTGAACGCCTGGGGCTTCGGCCCGCACCAGCGCGCCTTCGAGCCGCCCTCGCCCGCCGCCGTCGAGGCCGCGCGCAGCCGGTGCGGCTGGCGGCGTGTGGCGCTGGATGAAGCCAGGCTGGCGGCCTACCAGCCAGGCGGCGCCTACCTGGACCTGTCGTCCATCGCCAAGGGCTATGGCGTGGACCGCGCCGCGCAGGCGCTGGACGCCCTGGGCGTCGCGAATTACCTGGTCGAGGTGGGCGGCGAACTGCGCGCGCGCGGCAAGCGTCCGGACGGACACGCCTGGCGCGTGGCCATCGAAGTCCCGGACGCCAGCGACGACCACGCGCTGGCGTTGCCCCTGAATGATTGCAGCATCGCCACGTCCGGCGACTACCGGCGCCATGCGGGCACGGGCGATGCGCGCTATGCCCACACGATAGACCCGCGCCCGGGCCACCCGGTGCGCAATCCCGTGGCCTCGGTGACGGTGGTGCACGCCGGCTGCATGCAGGCCGATGCGCTGGCCACCGCCTTGACGGTGCTGGGCGAAGCCGACGGGCTGGCCTATGCCCGCCGCCATGAGCTCGCGGCCCTCTTCATCCTGCGCGAGCGCGACGCCTGGCGCGTCGCCGCCACGCCGGCGTTCCAGGCCCTGGCCCAACCGCGCTGAACGCCCAATGACCCAGACCCGGTTGATCGCGGCGGCGTGCGTGGTGCTGGCTTGGGCGCTGCTGTGCCTGTGGGCCTGGCGCCGCGCCCGGCGCCACGAAGCGCAGCAGGCGCTGGCGCTGCAGGCCCTGAACGCCCCCGCCCCGGAAGACACCCTGCTGGTCGCCTACGCCAGCCAGACCGGCTATGCCGAATCGCTGGCCGCGCAGACCGCGGATTCCCTGCGCGCGGGCGGGCTGAACGTGCGCGTGGCCTCGATGGACCAGCTGGACGCGGCGCGCCTGGCCGCGTATCGCCGCATGCTGTTCGTCGTCAGCACCTACGGTGAGGGCGATCCGCCTGACGCGGCGGCGGCTTTTGCCGGACAGATGCAGCAGGCCTCGGGCAGCGCCGCGCTGCAAGGCGCGCATTACGCCGTGCTGGCGCTGGGCGACAGCGACTATGCGCAATTCTGCGGCTTCGGCCATCGCTTGAACGACTGGCTGCATGGCCAGGGCGCCGCGCCGCTGTTCGACCTGGTGGAGGTCGACAACGACGACGCGGCAGCCCTGCGGCATTGGCAGCACCACCTGGGCCTGCTGGCGGGGCGCAGCGACCTGCCCGACTGGGAAGCCCCCGTCTACGAATCCTGGCGCCTGGCGGATCGGACGCTGCTCAATCCACACAGCCAGGGCGGGCCCTGCTTTCTGCTCACGCTTGCCCCGCCCGCCGAAGGTACGCGGCCGTGGCAGGCCGGCGACATCGCCGAGATCGGTCCCCGGCTTGAACGCGGCGGCCCGTTGCAGACGCACCGCGAATACTCCATCGCGTCGCTGCCGCAGGACGGCGCGGTCCAGCTGCTGGTGCGCCAGATGCGCGGCGCGGACGGCGAATTGGGGCTGGGCAGCGGCTGGCTGACGCACATCGCCCAGGCTGGCGACGAAATCGCCTTGCGCGTGCGCGCCAACCGCAATTTCCATGCGCCGGCGGACGACCGTCCGATGATCCTGGTGGGCAACGGCACGGGTCTTGCCGGGCTGCGCGCCCTGATCAAGGCGCGCCGCGCCGCCGGCCATCGCCGCAACTGGCTGGTCTTCGGCGAGCGCAATGCCGCCGCCGACTGGTTCTGCCGGGAAGAAATCGCGCAGTGGCGGGAAGACGGCACGCTGGAACGCGTGGACGCCGTGTTTTCCCGCGACCAGGCCGAGCGCCGCTACGTGCAGCACCGCCTGCGCGAACAGGCGGACGACGTGCGCGCCTGGGCCGACGCCGGCGCCGCTATCTACGTGTGCGGCAGCCTGCAAGGCATGGCCGGCGGCGTTGACGCCGCCCTGCAGGACATCCTGGGCGCGGAGCGCCTGCAATCCCTGCAGCACGCCGGCCGTTACCGGCGCGACGTGTACTGAAAAAAGCAAAGCCCGGCCCGCAAGGACCGGGCTCCGGCGCGGTCCCGGGACCGCGGCATGCGCACTACTGCAGCTTGATCTGCGCGCGCTCGATCACCGTCTTCCAGCGGTCGCGCTCGGTGCGGATCTGCTCGCCGAACTGCGCGGGCGTGTTGCCCAGAGGGAACGCCCCGGTCTCTTCCATCTTGGCCGCCGTGGCCGGATCGCGGACCGCGCGGGCAAAGGCGTCGGCCAGCTTGTCGCGCACGTCGGCCGGCATGCCGGCCGGGCCCACCACGCCATACCATGCGGTTACGTCGTAGTCCTTGTAGCCCTGCTCCGCGAACGTCGGCACGTCCGGCAGGCGCGGATTGCGCGCCGTGCCGGTGATCGCCAGCGCCTGCAGGTGATTGCTCTTCACGTAGGGCAGCGACGACGGGAAGTTGTCGAAGATCACGGGCACCACGCCCCCCACCGTGTCAGTCAACGCCGGTGCGGAGCCGCGGTACGAGATGCTGTTCATCTTGCCGCCGATGATCTGCAGGAACCAGATCATGCCCAGGTCATTCACGCCGCCCGCGCCCGCGTTGGCATAGCCGTCCTTGCCGGGATTGGCGCGCACGTGGGTGACGAACTCGGCCAGGGTCTTGGCCGGAAACTTCGGATTCACGCTGAGGATGTTGGGGCTGGTCACCAGATTGCTGATCGGCGTGAAGTCCTTGACCGGGTCGTAGGCCAGGTTGGGGAACAGGTGCGGCGCCGTGCCGTGCGTGCTGACGGTGGCCAGGCCGACGGTGTAGCCGTCCGGCTTGGCGCGCGCCGTGGCCGTCATGCCGATCGTGCCGGACGCGCCCGTGCGGTTTTCCACCACGATCTGCTGGCCGAGGATCTCGCCTGCCTTGGCCGCGGCCACGCGGCCCACGATATCCGTGGGGCCGCCCGCCGGGAACGGCACGATCAGGGTGATGGGGCGATCGGGAAAGGCGGCGTGGGCCGCGGGCAGCGCGGCGGCCAGCGCCAGGGCGGCGCAAGTCTTGCGGAACATGATGGTTTGTCTCCTGTGGGGAAGCTGATGTTGTTATCGAAGGGATTTTGCGGCGTCCTGGACGCGGCGAAGGATCTTTCCGGGACGCGGCATGCCGGCGGCGGCCGGAAACACCTGTTGGCCATTGACCAGCACGTGCTCCACGCCGATGGACGCCAGGGTGGGTTCTTCCCAGGTGGCGCGGTCCACGACGGTGTCGGCATCGAACACCACGATGTCCGCCCAGGCGCCCACGCTGAGTTCTCCCCGACCCGCCAGGCCGAAGACGCGGGCGGGCAAGGAGGTCATCTTGGCCACCGCCGCCTCCAGCGTCACAAGCCGGGCCTCGCGCACGTAGCGGCCCAGCACCCGCGTGAAGCTGCCCCACAGCCGGGGGTGCGGGTGCGCGTCGTTCGGCAGCCCGTCCGAGCCGACCATGCAGCAGTCGTGCTGGAAGATGCGGCGCACCTCGTTCTCGTCCATCGCGAAGTAGATCGCGCCGGCGGGGCACAGGCGCTCCGCCGCCGTGGTCTTGTCGCAGCCCCAGCGCGCCGCGATGTCGCTGAGGTATTCGCCGCTGCACTCGGGGTGCGGCGTCGACCACGTGATGCGGATGTCGTCGATGATCTCGGCGCGCTCGGGAATCAGGATGGTGGAGCTGCCCGGATAGGGATAGATGTCCAGCGCGACGTCCACGCCTTCGGCGCGCGCGCGGTCGATGTTGGCCAGCGTGGCGCGGCTCTTGCCCCAATTGCGGGGCATCATGCACTTGTGGTGCGACAGCACGGTCGCGCAGCCGGTGCTGCGGCCGATGGCCAGCACCTCGTCCACCGCGGCCTCGACTTCGTCGCCCTCATTGCGGATATGGCTGGTGTGCATCGCGCCGTGCGCCGCCGCGACACGCGCCAGGCCTTCCAGTTCGGCCTGCTGCGCCACACCGCCCGGCTGGTAGGCCAGGCCGGTGCTGAAGCCCACCGCGCCGGACGCCAGGGCCTCGGCCAGCATGCGCTGCATCAGGTCCTGTTCCTGCTCGGTCGGCTGGGCCTTGGGATCGCGCATGGCGGCCAGGCGCAGGTTGGCGTGGCCCACCAGGGCCGCCACGTTGATGACGGGCTGGCGCACGCGCAGCTCGTCGAAGTAATCGCCCATGCTGGCGAACAGCGGCGTCTCGCCCAGCAGGGCCAGCGCCGCCGCCGTATTGCCCGCCTGCGGCGCGGGCGCGCCGCTCACGCCGCAGTTTCCGACCACGACCGACGTGATGCCCTGGCTGGTCTTCCAGGCCAGGTCGGGCTTTTCCACGAACATCAGGTCGTCATGGCCGTGCACGTCGATGAAGCCCGGCGCCACGATCTTGCCGGCGGCGTCCACGCGGCGCAGGGCCGGGACGCCCGTCAGGTCGCCGATGGCCGCGATGCGCTCGCCCGCCACGCCCACGTCGGCGCGCCGCCGCGGACCGCCCAGGCCGTCGATGAGCCAGCCGCCTTCGATGATGAGATCCAGATCGCCCTGCCGCATGATTCTTCCGCCTTGATGAAGGCCGTAGTATCGTCCGTCGGATCAATCTGGAAAAATTGTTTTTACTGATCCATCCATCTCATTTTGAAATGAATCGCCTGCCCAAGCACGTCACCCTGAAACACCTGACCGCCTTCGTGGCCGTGGCCCAGGAATCCAGCTTCACGCACGCGGCCAAGCGCCTGTTCCAGACGCAATCGTCCGTGACCAGCCTGGTGCGCCAACTGGAAGACGCGCTGGGCACGCAGCTCTTTGCGCGCACCAGCCGGCGCGTGCTGCTGACACCCGCCGGCGAGGAGTTCCTGCCCCGGGTCATGCGGCTGCTGGCGGATTTCGACGGCGTGATCGAGGACGTGGTGCGCTTTGGCGCGCTGGAGCGCGGGCGCGTGGGCGTGGCCGCGGCGCCGTCGGCCATCACGCAGATCATCGCGCCCGCCGCAGCCGCGTTCTCGGCGCAGTACCCGGCGGTGCGCCTGTATCTCAGCGACGACAATTCCGGGCGCATCCAGCGCAAGGTGGCCGCGCGCGAGGTGGATTTCGGCCTGACCAGCCGCTGGGCCGACGCCCCCAGCCTGCAGTTCGACGCCCTGCTGGAAGACCGGTTCGGCGTGCTGTACCGCCAGGACGACGCCGGCCTGCGCCCGGGGCAGGACGGCACCTTGCGCTGGACGGAGCTGGCCGGGCGCAAGCTGGTGGGGGTGGTGGACGAGACCGGCATCATGGCGCTGCTGCGCGCCCGCGCCGACCTGCCGATCGAGGCCGCCGCGCCCTTCTATGAAGCGTCCAGCACCACGTCGCAGGCGGCGCTGGTCAAGGCCGGCATGGGCGTGGCGCTGCTGCCGGCGCTGGCCGCGCAGCGGGTGCTGGAACCCGGCCTGGCCTTTGCCCTGCTGGCGCGGCCCACGGTGGTGCGCACGGTGTGCATCATCCGCCACAAGGAATACCCCTTGAGCCCCGCGGCGCTGGCCCTCATCGGCGCCATCCACGCGTACCTGCGGACGGCGCAATTGCCGGCGGGGTGCCGGCGCCTGTCGCCCCGCGGCAAGCAAAAGAGCTGAAGCGCCGGGACAACGGGCTTCGCGCCCTCAGCCCCCACGCAGCTTGGCGTCCAACGCAGCCAGCCCGGCTGCGAACACGCCCTGTCCGACCGCCCCGGCCACGTCGGTCAGTTCCGCGCCTTCGACGCGAAAATCGGCCCACCACTGCACCAGCGTTCCGCCGCCTTCCGTGACGGGATGCAGCGACACGCCGGCGACGTAGTCGCGCATGGGCAGGTCCGTGTCGATGATGGAATAGCGCAGCGCCGTATTGGGATCGTCCAGCATCAGCAGCTGCTCGCGCACGAAGCCCGACGGCTTGAGCGTCAGGTGCCGCACGGTGCCCACGGCGTCATGGCGCCCGCCCTCTTCCAGCCTGCTCTGCGCGATGCCCGGATGCCAGGCCCCCAGACCGTTGAAATCGCGGAACATGGGCCAGACCTTGTCCAGCGGCGCGTGGACGATGGCGGTGATATGTACGGTGTGCGGCATACGGGCTCCGGGGACGCGGACGCGTCGGGTCGAGGGAAACGGCGGGCGGCAAAGGCAGGTCAGAAAGTCAGGTTCTTGAACTCGCGCGTGGCGGCCGTGAGCGCCTGTTCGGTGGGCAGGCGCTCCATCGAGCTGGCGCCGTAAAAGCCATGGCAATGCTTGCACGCGCGCAGCACATGGGCCGCGTCCTGCGGCGTGGCGATCGGCCCGCCGTGGCACAGCACGATGATATCCGGACGCACCGCCAGCGCGGCTTCGGCGATGCGATCGATTGCGGCAACGCAATCGTCCAGGGTCAGCGCGGTCTCGGCGCCGATGGCCCCGCCCGTGGTCAGCCCCATGTGCGCGACGATGATGTCCGCGCCCGCGCGGGTCATGGCCACGGCATCGTCCTCGTTGAAGACATAGGGCGTGGTCAGCATGCCCTTCTTGTGCGCCAGGCGGATCATGTCCACTTCCAGCGCATAGCCCATGCCGGTTTCTTCCAGGTTGGCGCGAAAGTTGCCGTCGATGAGCCCCACCGTGGGGAAGTTCTGCACGCCGGCAAAGCCCTGGCGCTTGAGGTCGTCCAGGAACACGTCGAAGTCGCAGAACGGGTCGGTGCCGTTCACGCCGGCCAGCACCGGCGTCTTCTTGACCACCGGCAGGACTTCGCGGCCCATGTCCACGACGATCTCATTCGCGTTGCCGTACGCCAGCAGGCCCGCGAGCGATCCGCGGCCGGCCATGCGGTAACGGCCCGAGTTGTAGATCACGATGAGGTCGATGCCGCCCGCTTCCTCGCACTTGGCGGACAGCCCGGTGCCCGCGCCGCCGCCCACGATGGGCGTGCGGGCGCGCACCATGGCGCGAAACTTGTCCAGCAGTTCGTTACGGTCAAAACGCGGCATGGCGGCAATCCTCAGTGTGCGGCAATTTCAAGAAAGTGTTCCACCGCCGTCTTTGCGAACAGCGGATCGTTGATGTGGCAGGGAACGCGCACCAGCCGGCGGTCAGCGGTCTGCTGCAGAGTGGCTTCCAGCGCGGCGAACAGCGCGGCGTCGGCCTCGGGATCCCAGAACGACTGGCCCGGCGCGTCCAGCGCCGACACGCCGCCTTCGGGGATCAGGAAGCGCACGGGGCCGTTGCACAGGTTCAGGCGGCTGGCGATCCATTCGCCCTGCCGGGTGTTCTCTTGAACGGTAGTGCGCATCAGCGTCACCTGCGGATTGTGCGGATAGAACTTGCGGCCGCGGTAGCGTTCGGGAACGGTATCCATCCCGCCGAAATTCACCATGTCCAGCGCGCCGCACGAACCGACGTAGGGCGCGCCGCTGCGCGCCACGGCGCCGAAGCGGTCTTCGGTGCAGGCCAGCACGCCGCCGAAGAGCAGGTCGCAGACTTCAGTGGTGGTCAGGTCCAGCACGCCCGCCAGCAGGCGGCTGTCCAGCAGCTTTTCCATGGACTGCCCGCCCGTGCCCGTGGCGTGGAACACCAGGCAGTCGTAGCGCGATTCCAGCAGCGGAACGACCTGCTGCACGCAGGGAGTGGTGACGCCGAACATGGTGATGCCCACCGCGGGCCGGCCGTCGTCGGCGGCGGCGCTGGCGGCCTGGCGGAAGGCCCCGCCGATCGCCCCGGCCGCATTGGCCAGCACGCGGCGCGAGATGCGGTTCAGGCCCGCCACGTCCGTCACGGAATACATCATGGCGATGTCCGACGGCCCCACATACGGGGCGACGTTGCCCGAGGCCATCGTGGACACCATCACCTTGGGCGTGCCGATGGGCAGCGCGCGCATGGCCGGCGTGATGAGGGCGGTTCCGCCCGAGCCGCCCAGGCCCAGCAGCGCGCCGATTTCCCCGTTGCCGGCCGCATAGCGTTCAAACGCCAGGGCCATGGCCGCGATGGCGGTGCCGCGGTCGCCGGTGAAGACCGCGCCGGCCCCTTCGGGGTGGCTGCGGGCGATCTCCTGGGCCTGCACCTGGGCGGCGCTGGGCGCGCCCGAGGTCGACACGTCCACCGACACCACGTCCAGCCCGTCGCGCTTGAGCAGGTCCACCACGTATTCGGCCTCGTGGCCCTTGGTGTCGTAGGTGGCGGCGACAAAGACCCGCTGCTTCGTATGCGTCATGACTCCTCCGCGGGCGGCTACACTCCGTGCGCGCCTCGATATGTGAGGCCAAAGGCCTGTAGAATCTAGAAATGAGACGAAAGAATCATACTGAGACACCTGTCTCACGTCAAACCCCGCCCCCCGCCAAAAAGACGGCTGTTCCGGCCGCCGGAACCCGGCTGATCGCCCCCGCCAGCCGCCAGGCGGCAGCCAGCGGAGAACCCCCGCACGGGCCACGCGCGCGCATGCGCAAAACGCTGCTGGAAGCCGCCCAGCGCCTGATGGCGCAAGGCGTCACGCCGTCGGTCGCCGAACTGGCCGAACACGCGCAGGTATCGCGCGCCACGGCCTATCGTTACTTCCCCAGCCAGAGCGCGCTGATCGCCGCCGTGGTGGACGAAAGCCTGGGCCCCATCCTGGCCTGGGACTCCGCCACGCCGGACGCCGCCGAACGCGTCGACGAGCTGCTGCGCTTTGCCTATCCCCGGCTGGAAGCCCACGAAGCCCCGCTGCGCGCCGCCATCCAGGTGTCCCTGCAGCAGCACGCCGAGGCCAGCGCCGGCAAGGCGGGCGCGGAACCCCGGCTGGTGCGCGGACACCGGGTCGACATCCTGAAGCGCGCCATCGCGCCGCTGGCCACGGACCTCACGCCGGCCCAGCAGGAGCGCGTGGCGCAGGCCCTGTCGCTGGTCTACGGCACCGAGGTCTTCCTGGTGCTCAAGGACATCTGGAAGCTGGACCTCGACGCGATCACCGGCGTCGTGCGCTGGACCGCCAACGCCATCATCAGGCAGGCGATTGCCGAAGCCGCGCCCGCCAAAAAGCAGGCCGCCCGCGGCGGCTGACGCGCAGCTGTCATCCCCACGTCATTCCGGGCCCGCATAGTTCGGCGCTCCGCGGCAATGCGTTTTGCATGCCGTCATGACGTTGGAGTGCTTTTCAATGCAGTTCGAAGTATCCCGCCTGCGGCGGGCCATCATGCCCCTGTCGCTGGCTTGCGTCACCCTCCTGAGCGCCTGCGGCGGCAGCGACGACGATGACGAAACCGCCCCGCAGCCCACGCCGCCGGTCGTGACCGACCCCACGCCGCCGGCCGAGCAGCCCAAGCCGATCGAGACCGGGGCGTGGACCACGGGCGACCTGCACGTGCACACCTATCAATCGGACGACGCCCAGGTCAGCCTGGAAAGCGCTTTGGACCAGGCGTTTGACCGCTACAAGCTGGACTGGGCCGCGATCTCGAACCACCTGCGGCTGTCGGCGCGCGACCATACCGGCGCGACGCTGGCGGGCGGTTCCATCCCGTTCTCGCAGGGCATGGCGCAGTACGAAGTGCCCTTCATCAAGCAGCAGCAGGCCGCGGGCCGCTATCCCGGCAAGATCATCTTCTCGTCGTTCGAATGGGACATGCCCACGCATGACCACGTGAACATCGGCATCGGCTATGACGACCCGCAATCGGCCAAGTCGCTGGAGGCCGTGGCGGAGTTCGAGTATCTCTTCACCAACCGCGATCCCAACCTGTTCGACCCGCTGCTGGTGTCGCGCCTGTCGGGCGAGACGCGCGCCTACACCACGCACGCCGATTCGCTGGCCGCGCTGCAATGGCTGCGCGACAAGCACCCCGACAGCTACATGCTGCTGAACCACCCCTCGCGCTACGCCGCCAAGTACACCGCCGCGCAGCTGCGCGAAATGAACGACCTGGCGCCGTCCGTCTTCTTCGCCATCGAAGGCATGGTGGGCAACCAGATGGAACCGGACCGCGGCGGCTACGCCACGGCCTACACCAATCCGTTCCTGCCCAACCGCACCTATGGCGGCGTCGACTACCTGGTCGCGCATCTGGGCGGCACCTGGGACGCGCTGCTGGGCGAAGGACGCCGCATCTGGACGGTGGCCGATTCGGACTACCACTTCCGCACCGCCTCCGGCCTGTACAGCAGCGGCTACGCGCCCGGCGAATACGCCAAGACGCACGTCTGGAAAGACGGCGACGACATGGCGGCCGTGGTGGCGGGCCTGAAGAGCGGGCGCGTGTTCGGCGTGTTCGGCGACCTGATCGACGCGCTGGACTTCCAGGCGCAGGGCGCGGCCGGCGCGGTGCACATGGGCGGCGAGCTGAAGGCGGCCAAGGGCGAAAAGGTGGAGATCACCATCCGCTTCCGCAGCCCCGAGCGCAACAACTATGAGTACCCGATCGAAAGCGGCAACCCCACCTACGTCAAGCCCACCGTGAACCACGTGGACCTGATCGTGGGCGACGTGGGCGCCCGCGCCACCGCTGGCACGGCCGCGTACGACGCCGACACCAACCCCACGACGCGCGTGCTGGCCCGCTACACCAGCGCCGACTGGACGGTGGACGAAGAAGGCTACAACGTCATCAAGACCACCATCACCGCCGACAAGAGCCAGTACCTGCGCCTGCGCGGCACCAACCTGGGCGTGGACGTGGCCGGCGAAACCGCGGCCGGCGAACCGCTGCCCGACGCCAAGGTCGATCTGGCGGACAACGTGGCGCGCTTTAACGCCATCAACGCCCGCAACTACAACGACCTGTGGTTCTATTCGAACCCGGTGTTCGTGACGGTCGGAAACTAAGCTAAGCGCGCCGGTCCCGGCGCGCCGCCTTCCGGCGAAAAAAAGCCCGGCTTGCGCCGGGCTTATTGCTTTTCGCTTACTGCAGCGTGCGGGTGAAGACGAACTGGCCATCCTGCCAGTCCACCGGCACCACGTCGCGCGGGCCGAACCGGCCTTCGAGGATAAGGCGCGCCACCGGGTTTTCGATCTGCTGCTGGATCGCGCGTTTCAAGGGGCGCGCACCAAACACCGGATCGAAGCCGGAGCGGGCCAGTTCCGCCACCGCCGGCTCCGTGATCTCCAGTCGCATTTCCTGCTTTTCCAGGCGCTCGCCCAAGCGGCGAAGCTGGATGCGGGCAATGGACTCGATGTGCTGCGCCTCCAGGCCATGGAACACGACCACTTCGTCGATGCGGTTCAGGAATTCGGGCCGCAGCGTCTGCTTGAGCTCGTCCCAGACCACTTCCTTGACCACGTCGTACGGCTGGCCGGCAAGCGACTGGATATGGTGCGAACCCAGGTTGGACGTCATGACGATGACCGTGTTGCGGAAGTCCACGGTGCGGCCCTGGCCGTCGGTCAGGCGGCCATCGTCCAGCACCTGCAGCAGCACGTTGAACACGTCGGGATGCGCCTTTTCCACTTCGTCGAGCAGCACGACGCTGTAGGGCTTGCGCCGCACGGCCTCGGTCAGGTAGCCGCCCTCTTCGTAGCCCACGTATCCGGGCGGTGCACCGATCAGGCGGGCCACCGAATGCTTCTCCATGAATTCGCTCATGTCGATGCGGATCATGTGATCTTCGGAATCGAACAGGAACTCGGCCAGGGCGCGCGTCAGCTCGGTCTTGCCCACGCCGGTCGGGCCCAGGAACAGGAACGATCCATACGGACGCGACGGGTCCGCCAGCCCTGCGCGGGAACGCCGGATGGCGTCGGACACCAGGCGCACGGCCTCGTCCTGCCCCACCACGCGGCGGTGCAGGAATTCTTCCATGTGCAGCAGCTTTTCGCGTTCGCCCTGCATCATCTTGGAGACCGGAATGCCGGTGGCGCGCGACACGACCTCAGCGATTTCCTCGGCGCCGACGCGCGTGCGCAGCAGGCGCGGACGGCCCTCGTCGCCTTCCGCGTTTTCGGCGGCCTCGGCGGCGCCCACTTCCGCGGCCTTCAGGCGTGCCTCAAGATCCGGCAGCCTGCCGTACTGCAGTTCAGCCAGCTTGTCGAACTGGCCCTTGCGCTGCAGTTCCGCCATTTCGGCGCGCACGCTGTCGATCTCTTCCTTGATGGCCTGGGTGCCCTGCACCGCGGCCTTCTCGGCCTTCCAGATTTCCTCGTAGTCGTTGTATTCGCGCTGCAGCTTTTCGAGTTCGTCTTCAATGACGCCCAGGCGGCGCTTGGACGCGTCGTCGGTTTCCTTCTTGACGGCTTCGCGCTCGATCTTGAGCTGGATGATGCGGCGGTCCAGCTTGTCCATCACTTCCGGCTTGGAGTCGATTTCCATGCGGATGCGCGCGCCGGCCTCGTCGATGAGGTCAATCGCCTTGTCGGGCAGGAAGCGGTCGGTGATGTAGCGGTGCGAGAGTTCCGCCGCGGCCACGATGGCCGGGTCGGTGATTTCGACGCCGTGGTGGATTTCATAGCGTTCCTGCAGGCCGCGCAGGATGGCGATGGTGGACTCCACGTCGGGTTCGTCGACCAGCACCTTCTGGAAGCGACGCTCCAGCGCCGCGTCCTTTTCGATGTATTTGCGGTATTCGTCCAGCGTGGTGGCGCCGATGCAATGCAGTTCGCCGCGCGCAAGCGCGGGCTTGAGCATGTTGCCGGCGTCCATCGCGCCTTCGGCCTTGCCCGCGCCCACCATGGTGTGCAGTTCGTCGATGAACACGATGTTGCGGCCGTCGTCCTGGCCCAGTTCCTTGAGCACGGCCTTCAGGCGTTCTTCGAATTCACCGCGGAACTTGGCGCCGGCCAGCAGGGCCGCCAGGTCCAGGGACAGCACGCGCTTGCCGCGCAGGGTTTCGGGCACTTCGTCGTTGACGATGCGCTGCGCCAGGCCTTCGACGATGGCGGTCTTGCCCACGCCGGGCTCGCCGATCAGCACCGGGTTGTTCTTGGTGCGGCGCTGCAGGATCTGGATGGTGCGGCGGATTTCGTCGTCGCGGCCGATGACCGGATCCAGCTTGCCCTGGCGGGCGCGCTCGGTCAGGTCCAGCGTGTACTTGGAAAGGGCTTCGCGGTTGGCCTCGCCTTCCGCGCCGGAGACGTTCTCGCCCCCGCGCACGGCGTCGATGGCGGCTTCCAGGGCCTTCTTCTGCAGGCCGGCATCGCGCAGGATGCGGCCGGCCTCGCCCTTGTCGTCGGCCAGGGCCAGCAGGAAGAGTTCGCTGGCGATGTAGGTGTCGCCGCGGCGCGCGGCTTCCTTGTCGGTGCGCGTCAGCACGCCCTGCAGGTCGCGGCCCACCTGGACGTTGTCCTCGCCCTGCACCTGCGGCAGGGATTTCAGGGCGTTTTCCAGGGCCGGCCCGAGCCGGTTGACCGCCACGCCGGCGCGCGCCAGCAGGCTGCCGGCGCCGCTGTCGGCGTCGGACAGCAGCGCCGACAGCACGTGCACGGGTTCGATGTAGGGATGATCGTTGCGGGCGGCCAGACTTTGCGCGTCGGCCAGCGCTTGTTGGAACTTGGTCGTGAGTTTGTCGAATCGCATAATGGTCGTAGTGGCTTGTGGGGAGCCTGACCGATACGTGCCGGCTGGCTCGATAACCTGAATATGTGGCCGGATGCGACAATTTCAACACCCGGCCGGCCTCATGGTCTTCTTCGACGTGCAGCAGCAAACTGAGCAATGAGCATATACGTTTTTGTGTACGGAACCCTACGGGCCGGCGAAATCAACGATCTGTCGCGCGCGGCCGCCGCGCGCGGGCTGCCCCCGGCCAGCCACGTGGGACCGGCCAGCGTGCCGGGCATGCTGGTGGATTTCGGCGACTGGCCCGGACTGATCCCGGTGGACGACGGCCGGCGCGTCCGGGGCGACGTTTTCCGGGTGGAACCGGCGCTGGTCGCGCTGATGGACGAAATCGAGGAATACCAGCCGGACACGCCCTGCTGCTTCGTACGCCGGACGGTCCTGGCCCGGCTGGAAGGGCCTGGCCAAGGGGGGCTGGTGAGCTGCCAGTACTACCCGATAGACCCCGCCCTGCGGGCCGCGGCGGTGGAAATCGCAGGGGACGACTGGATCGTCCACCGGCGCTCCCGGACAACATCGGACTCCCCGTAAGACACCCGTAGTAACAACGGACTACAATAGACGCCTGTCTCATGCTTCACACCCGTTCCGGCCTCCGCCGCGCAATGGGCACCTCTAAAGGTCATCGTATGCAAAAACGGGTACCCATTGCCCCTGATGCCGCCCACTGCTCCACGTGCATGCTGGGCCACGTCTGCGTTCCCGTGGGCATGGCAGCCGCTGAAGTCGAAAAGCTGGACGAGCTGGTGAAAGAGCGTGTCCGCCTTGAAAAAGGCAAGACGCTGTATTCGCTGGACCACCCGCTGGACGCCGTATATGGCGTGCGCTTCGGCAGCCTCAAGACGCAGCTGGAAGACGCCACCGGCCAGATCCAGATCACCGGCTTTCACCTGCCCGGCGAAATCGTCGGCATGGACGGCATGCTCGACGGCAAGCACGTGTCCGCCGCCGTCGCGCTGGAAGACTCCGAGGTCTGCGTCATCCGCCTGAACGAAGTCGATCGCGTGGCCTCGCACCTGCCGTCGCTGCAGCAGCAGTTCCGCCGCCTCATGAGCCGCGAGATCACCCGTTCGCACCAGATGCTGGCTTCGCTGGGTTCGATGCGCTCCGAACAGCGCCTGGCGGCCTTCCTGCTGAACCTGTCGCAGCGCTATGCCTCGCTGGGCTACTCGTCCACCGAATTCGTGCTGCGCATGAGCCGCGAGGAAATCGGCAACTACCTGGGCCTGACGCTGGAAACGGTCAGCCGGCTGTTTTCCCGCTTTGCGCGCGACGGCCTCATCAAGATCAACCAGCGCGAGGTCCGCATCCTGGACCTGCCGGCACTCAAGCAGCTGCTGGGCCACGAAGGCTGCTGAGCCTACGCCGCGCCATGCGCCGCGCGCCTGCAACTTCTTCGCCCCGGTCATGGCTGGCGCGCGGCCTGGCCGCGTCGCTGGCCGCGGCCGCCCTGCTGGCGCCCCTGGGCGCGCGAGCCCAGACGCCCCTGCCCGATCCCTACGACTACGATGAAGCCACGCCCGCGCCCAAGCGCGCGGCGCCGCTGCGCTGGCAGGCGGTGGAACTGGGCAGGCCGGGCCACCGGTACAAGATGCCGGTCTACGCCAACCGCGACCTGGCCAAGGACGACCTGCGCGACATCAAGCAGGTGCTCATCGTCATCCACGGCGTCAAGCGCGACGCCGACCACTACTACGAAACGGCCGCGGCGCTGGTCGCCGGCAACCCGGCCCGGGCGCGCGACACGCTGGTGCTGGCGCCGCGCTTTCCCGGATCGATCGACTCCGGATTCGGCGGCATGGCCGCATGGCGCAAGGCCAGCTGGGAAGACGGCGAAGACAGCGTCCAGGCGGCGGGCCGCCCCGCCCCGGTCAGCGCGTTCCAGGTGCTCGACGACCTGCTGCGCAGCCTGGACGACCGCAAGCGCCTGGCGTCCCTGACGGGCATCGTGCTGGCCGGCCATTCGGCCGGCGCCCAGCTGGTGCACCGCTACGCCGTGCTGAACAACACGGACGGCGCACTGCGCCGCGACGGGCTGGCCCTGCGCTACGTCATCGCCAACCCCTCGTCCTACCTGTACCTGACCAACGAACGCCCCCGCGCCGACGGCAAGGGCTATGCGCCCTACGAGCGCGGCATCTGCCCCACGTACAACCAATACAAATACGGCACCGACAAGCTGCCCGCATACGCCCGCGAAACCGACGATTCCCGGCTCTTCGTGCGCTATGCGGCGCGCGACGTGATCTACCTGCTGGGCGGGGCCGACAACAATCCCGAGCATCGCCTGCTGGACAAGGCCTGCGGCGCCGAAGCCCAGGGCGCCACGCGCCTGGCGCGCGGCACGGGCTACGTGCAGTACGAGCACGTCCTGGCCGCGCGCGGCGCCAAGCCCGTCGCGCTGCGCCATGCCAGCTTCGAAGTGGGCGGCGTGGGCCACGACAGCAAGCGCATGTTCGGATCGATCTGCGGCGTGCGCGCGCTGCTGGGCGAAGACGTGCAAGCGGGCGCCGGCGCCGCCGCCTGCGACATCATCAAGCCGCGCGGCAAGTAGGCGCGCCCCGGCCGCGCCTTGCATGGCTTGCCGGCTGTCGCGGGCCGCCCAACCCTGACTTTCAGCTGAACAAACGCGCGATCCCATCGCGTGCATTTCCGTGCGCGCAGGCGCAACATAGCGGGATGCGTGTTCCTGTTCCGCGGCCGGCCCGACGCTACCCAAGGGCCATGGGCCCGTCCGCGGGCCGCGTGTCCGGCGGCTCCCGACAAGTCCACCCAAAGGACGGATATGACGCAAACATATCTCGGCATGCCCGACGCCAAGCGCCGCATCAAGGCGATCTTCGTCGGCTCCATGGGCAACCTGGTCGAATGGTATGACTTCTATGCCTATACCGCGTTCGCCTTGTATTTCGCGCCCGCCTTCTTCCCTTCCCACGATCCCGTCGTCCAGCAACTGAACGCCGCCACGCTGTTCGCGGCCGGCTTCATCGTGCGTCCGCTGGGCGGCTGGCTGTTCGGCCACATCGCCGACCGCCACGGGCGGCGGCTATCGCTGATGGTGTCCGTGGCGATGATGTGCGTGGGGTCGCTCATCATCGCCGTCACGCCGACCTACGCCACCATCGGCTTCGCGGCGCCCGCGCTGCTGGCGCTGGCCCGCGTGATCGAGGGCCTGAGCCTGGGCGGCGAATACGGCGCCAGCGCCACCTACCTGACCGAGATCGCGGACCCCGAGCATCGCGGCTTCTACTCCAGCTTCCAGTACGTGACCCTGATCGGCGGGCAGCTCTGCGCGATCCTGGTGCTGCTGCTGTTGCAGAACGTCTTCCTGACCCACGAGCAGTTGGTGGACTGGGGCTGGCGCATCCCGTTCGTGATCGGCGCCATGCTGGCGATCGTCACCGCGCTGATGCGGCGCGACATGCCCGAAACGGACTCCTACAAGGAAGCCAGCCAGCACAAGCCGAAGACCAGCTCGCTGCGCGGCCTGCTGCAGTATCCGCGCGAAGTGGCCATCGTGGTGGGCCTGACCGCCGGCGGCACCGCCGCCTTCTATACCTTCACGACGTACATGCAGACCTTCGTGCGGCAGACCTCGGGCTTCTCGGACATCGTCACCACCTACATCATCGCCGCATCCCTGATCTTCGCGCTGATCCTGCAGCCGCTCTACGGCGCGCTGTCCGACAGGATCGGGCGCAAGCCCCTGCTGATTTTCTTCGGCCTGGCCGGCGCATCGCTGACCGTGCCCATCCTGATGACGCTGTCGCGCACGCACTCGCCCTTCATCGCCTTCCTGCTGATCTGCGGCGCATGGGTCTTCACCGCGGGCTACACGTCGATCAACGCCGTCGTGAAGGCCGAGCTGTTTCCGACCAGCATCCGCGCCACCGGCGTGGCGGTGCCGTACGCGGTGACGGTGTCGATCTTCGGCGGCACGGCGCCCGCCATCGCCCTGGCCTTCAAGCAGCAGGGGCACGAGGAATGGTTCTACTACTACCTGGCGGGCGTGATCTTCGTGTCCCTGCTGGTCTATGCCACGATGCGCGACACCAAGCACCAGTCGGCCATGCATCGGCACGCCTGATCCCGCCAGCGGGCGTGCAGCCGTGTGCGGCACGCCCGCCTAGGGAAACTCCGGAGCGATCCGACTTGACACGCGGCCGCCGCCAGCCTAAAACTTAACCCTATGGTTAAGTTTAATGACGACATGCTGGATGGCATCTTTTCGGCGCTGGCGGACAGCACGCGGCGCCGGGTGCTGGCGGACCTGGAACAGGGATCGGCATCGGTCAGCGCGCTGGCCCGGCCCCACGCGATGTCCCTGCCCGCGTTCATGAAGCACCTGCGGGTGCTGGAAGACGCCGGCCTGATCGCCCGCGCCAAGGATGGGCGCGTGGTGAGCTGCACGCTGTCGCCCGAACCCATGCGCGCCGCCTCCGACTGGCTGGCCCGCTACGAAAAATTCTGGAACGGGCAACTGGATTCGCTGGCGCGGTATCTCTACCACCAAGAGGAAATCGACCCATGGCAACCCGAATCTCCCCCATCGAGCTCCGGCTCCAGCGGCGCTTCGACGCCCCCGTCGAACGCGTCTGGCAAGCCTGGACGGAGCCGCAAGCGCTGATGCGCTGGTTCGGCCCCGGCGGCACGCGGCGCGTGCTGCTGGCCGAAACCGACGTGCGCGCGGGCGGCGCCTACCAGGTGGGCTTCGTCACGGAAGACGGCCGCGAACACTACGCCAGCGGCCGCTACCAAGAGGTGGAGCACCCGCGCCGGCTGGTGTTCACCTGGGCATGGCGCGACACGCCCGAAGAAACCTCGCTGATCACCCTTGAATTCACCGCCGCGGGCACAGGCACCGAGCTTGCCTTCCTGCAGACCCCGTTCGTCGACCAAGCCACCCGGGACGGCCATGAGCATGGCTGGTCGGGCGCCATGGACCGGCTGGCGGACCACCTGGCGGGCCTGGCCTGACGTTCCGCCGTTCGCCCCTGTCCGGGCCCGCCGGCCCGTCAAGCAAAGGAGCCGTACGATGCAAACCGATCATCCCGTCGTATCCCGTCCGCAGTGGAATCTGGCGCGCGAGGCGCTGCTGCGGCGAGAAAAAGAGCTGACCCACGCCCAGGACGCCCTGGCCCGCGACCGCATGGCCCTGCCCTGGGTCAAGGTGGAAAAGGCCTACCAGTTCCAGGACGCCCGCGGGGCGCATGGCCTGGAGCACCTTTTCCAGGGCAGAAGCCAGCTCATCATCTACCACTTCATGTTCAGTCCAGACTGGGAAGACGGCTGCGTGGGCTGCTCGTTCCTGGCCGATCACATGGACAGCGCCCTGATGCATCTGCGCCACCACGACGTGTCGGTCGTGGCCGTGTCGCGCGCTCCCTACGCCAGGCTCGCCGCGTTCAAGCAGCGCATGGGCTGGGATTTCGACTGGTATTCCTCCGAGGGCTGCGATTTCAATTTCGACCTGGGCGCGTCCGTGCCCAAGGCCGACGGCGACGTCGAGGAACGCTCGGGCGCCAGCGCCTTCTTCCGCGACCCGGACGGCGAGCTCTTCCACACCTACTCGACCTTCGAGCGCGGCGTGGAGCGCCTGGCGGGCGCCTACAACTATCTGGACTTCGCTCCGCTGGGCCGCAACGAACACGGCCCCCACTTCAACCTGGGCGACTGGGTGCGCCACCATGACCGCTACGGCGACGCCGCGCGCAAAGCCTGCCACGGCCAAGGCTAGGCGGCTGCCGTCCGCTGGCGGCATGGCGGGCCTGTGGCTGGCCTGCATGGCCGCGATGGCCGCCGGCCTGCTGGTGGACACCTGGCGCATTCCCGCGGCGCTGCTGGCCAGCGAATGCGGCGCGCCGGGCACGCTGGCGCAGCTGGCATGGCGGCATGCGGCGCTGATGCCCGCCAGCACCGGCGCGATGGCGCTGGCGGCGCTGCTGCCGTGGCCCAGGCCGCGGAATGCGCGCACGCCCATGGCCTCGCGCGCGCTCTGCGCGGCGCTCATGGCGGTGGGCATGGTGCTGGGCGCGCGCCTGGGCATCGAGACCGCCCAATCGCTGGGCGCGGCGCCCTTCGGCGGCATGGTGCTGGGCATGGCGGCCGGCATGGCCGCCGCCCTTCTGCCCGTGGGCGCGCTTAGCGCCTGGCGCCGGTAAGCGCGCGGACAGGCGGCGGCGCGGCTTCGACCGGCGCCGCGCCGGGCGCCTGGATTTCCAGCGCGCAGGTGGCCAGCGCCACGCAGGGCAGGATCCAGCCCTCTTCCTTCTCGTCGCGCGACAGGCCCGGCCATTCGATCGCGTATGTCACCGAGCCTTCCAGCATGAGACACATGCAGGCGCGGCAGGTGCCGTTGCGGCAGGAGCTGGGCAGCTTGATGCCCGCCGCCTGCGCCGCCTGCAACAGCGGTGTGCCCGCCGGCGCATCAAAGCGCAGGCCGGACGGCTGGATAAGGACGGGATGGACGGACATGCAGGTTCGGGACGCCGCGCGATGCGCTCAGGCGTTGTCCCGCCAGTCGAGCTTCCAGGCGCCGGACAGCACGTTCTGCATCCACAGCACGCAGGTCAGCGTCTTGGCATCGGTGACCTCGCCCTTGCTGCAGGCGTCGATCAGGTCCGCCGGCTGCGCGCTGATGACGTCCAGGAACTCGTCCTGGTCGAGCTGGCGCTGCCCCGCGCGCAGGCCGCGCGCGAAGTAGATGTGGATGATCTCGGTGGAATAGGCGATGGCCAGGTGCAAGGCGCCCGCATGTGCCCACTGGTCCGCCGTGTAGCCCGTTTCCTCGAGCAGTTCGCGCTTGGCGCAGACCAGCGGGTCTTCGCCCGGATCGAGCTTGCCGGCCGGAAACTCGGTCATGACGCGCCCGATGGGATAGCGGAACTGGCGCTCCAGCAGGACGCGGCCGTCGTCCAGCAGCGGAATGACCACCACCGCCCCCGGATGCACCACGTATTCGCGGATGCCGGTGTTGCCGTTGGGCAGGCTGACGGTGTCGCGGCGGATCTTCAGGAAGCTGCCGTCGTACGACGCTTCGCTGGTCAGCAGCGTTTCGACGAGATGGGTATCGGTTGGGCGGGTCATGAGGGCGTCTTGATCTGGGAAAACGGACGGGCGGCGGACCGCCCCGGGCACGCCTGGCAGCTTACCATCGGCCCGCCGGGATCCGCTCAGCCAAACTTGCGCGCGGCGTCCAGCGCCAGGCCGGCGCCGATGCTGCCGAAGAGGTCGCCTTCGACGCTGCGCGCCGACGGCGCCAGCGCCGACACGGTTTCGCGCAGGCGCGGCACGCGGCTGGAGCCGCCGGTGAAGAACACGGTGTCCACGTCCGCCGTCGACACGCCGGCGTCGCGCAGCAGCTGGCCCACGGTGGCTTCCACCCTTTCGATCAGGCGGCCCACGCAGGCGTCGAACGACGGACGCGTCACGTCCACGCCCAGGCCGGCCGCGACGCGCGACAGGTCGATGCGCGCGGCGGGCGATTCGGACAGCGCGATCTTGGCTTCTTCGACCTGCACCGCCACCCAGTGGCCGGCACGTTCCTTGACCAGGTTGAGCAGCAGGTCGATCTTTTCGCGGTCGCCGGCCTCGGCGCGGATATAGGCGAAGTGCTCGGCCGCCTTGCGCGTGTAGGCCTGGTTGATCGTGTGCCAGCAGGCCAGGTTGCCGTACTGGGTCGAGGGCACGTCCTTGCCGCTGCGCAGCTGGCTGCCCAGGCCCAGCAGGGGCATGACGTGCGCCAGGCTCAGCTGCTTGTCGAAATCCACCCCGCCGATATGCACGCCGCCGTAGGCCAGGATGTCGTCCCGGCGATCGGCCCGGCCCGCGCGGTCCGGCCCCAGGCGGATCAGCGAAAAGTCCGAGGTGCCGCCGCCGATGTCGATGACCAGCACCAGTTCTTCGCGGCTGATCTGCGACTCGTAGTCGAAAGCCGCGGCCAGCGGCTCGAACTGGAATTCGATATCCGTGAACCCGACGCTGCGCGCGATCTCTTCCAGCGTGTCCTGGGCGGTCTGGTCGGCCGCCTGGTTGTCGTCCACGAAGAACACCGGCCGGCCCAGCACGGCCCGCGTAAAGCCGCGTCCCGCCGCGGTCTCGGCGCGGGCCTTGAGTTCGGCGATGAAGCGCGTCAGCAGTACGCGAAAGGGGATGGACCGTCCCTGCACTTCCGTCGAGCCGTCGATCAGGGAGCTGCCCAGCAGGCTTTTCATGGAGCGCATCAGGCGCCCGTCGTAGCCGGCCAGGTAATCGGAGATGGCGGCGCGGCCATAGCTGACCTCGGCGTCTTCGTCATGAAAGAAGATGGCCGACGGCAAGGTGGTCTTACCGTCTTCCAGCGCCAGCAGCGCGCGTTGGTCGGGACGGCTCCAGCCGACGGTGGAATTGGAGGTGCCGAAGTCGACGCCGCATGCGGTGGAAATCATGGGAATTCAGGGGCTGGAAGCAAAACGGCGGACAAGTGTACCCGCTTCGGCTCCGCCCCCTGTATTCCCCCTGCGGCTGGCGCGTCTATTGCTGCTGGCGGCGCTGCTCCAGCTGCCGCATGCACTGCTCCAGGCCAGCCTGCATCTGCGCATTGGACACGGCGGCTCGGTCCGACACCTGGCGGCAGCGGGCGAACTCGGCCTGGCTTTCCGGCGTGTCGCGCACCACCACCGGCGGGGTTTCCGGCGTGACCGTCATGCGCAGCGTCGACGGCGGCGACAGGCTGCCATCCCGGGACGGAAACTGAATCTCCTGGGTGGCGGGTGCGGCGTTCTGGGCCTGGGCAACGCCCGCGGCGCACAGGGCAAGCAGGAAAGCGGAAAGGTGGCGTTTGTTCATGGGGACCTCTGTTTGATGAGCCTGCGCCCGCAAGCGGGGCCGATGGCCTGCCCCGGGGCGCGCCGCCTTATCGTAGCCCCAGCCGCGGCCCGGCGTCGTGCCAAGACGCTACACGAACCGCGCCAGTTGTTTCCTGCGGTTTCGCGCGGCGCGCCGAGGCAGGCGCGCTGAGAGCGGCTCACCAAGACCGGCGCGGCGTCTTGCGCAGGGGATCCAGCAGGGATGACAGGCCGTTGTGATCCAGTTCGAGCATCAGGGCGAGCAGGCGGCCCAGTTCGCCGGGCGGAAAACCCTTGCGCGCGAACCACGCCAGATAGGGCCCGGGCAGGTCGGCGATCAGCCGCCCCTTGTACTTGCCAAAGGGCATCTCGCGCGTCACCAGCAGGGAAAGCAGTTCGGGATCCATCGCAACACCTAGCGCGGCGTTTCGCCCGGAAAGAGATCGGCGGCGGGCACGGCCGCGATCTTCACGCCGAAGCTTGAAATGGCCGGCAAAGTGGCGTTGTGGTGCGCCCGGATGAGCGCGCCGGCCGCATGGGGCTTGTCGTGCGTGGTGTGGGCGTCGGCCGCCAGCGTGACCGGCAGGCCCAGCCCCGCTGCCCGCCGCACCGTGGTGTCCACGCAGAACTCGGTGGCGTAGCCGCACACGACAAGCTGCGTGACGCCTGCGTCGGCCAGCGCCTGGCCCAGTCCGGTGCGCAGAAACGAGTCCGGCGTGGTCTTGCGGATCCGGATGTCGCCGTCGGCCGGCGTCAGCCGCGCGTCCAGCGCCCATCCCGGCTCGCCATGCGCCAGCGCGGAGCCCGGACTTTCGTGCTGCACGTAGATGACCGGCGCGCCGGCCGCGCGGGCGCGGTCGGCCAGCGCATTGATGCGGTCCAGGACCTGGGCGGCCTCAAAGGGCGGCGGCGACGTTTCGAACAGCGCGCGCTGGACGTCGATCACGATAAGGGCGGATGTCATGGGGTTTCCATCGGGCGGATCGCAGCGAGTCTACCGCCAAACGCGATCCGCCGGGCCTGCCGGGCCCGGCGTCAGCCGCACTCCGCGCCCACGACGGGAGGCGGCCACATGCGCGCATACATCCAGAAGTGGCGAGGCTCGCCGCGCACCACCCGATAAGCGTGCAGCAGGCCTTCGCGCCGGAAGCGGCAGCGCTCCAGCACGCCCACCGACGCCGCGTTGGAGTCCAGCACCGTGGCCTGGACGCGGGCAAATCCCAGCACCATCAACGCCCAGTCGCTGACGGCGGTGCAGGCCCTGGTGGCCAGCCGCTGCCGCCAGAAAGCCGGCGAAATGTCGTAGGCGATTTCCGCTCGGCGGTGAGCCGGCGCGATCTCGTTCAGCCCGATCGTGCCCGCAAGCTGCCCGTCCGGACCGATGATCGCCCATCGCGTGCTGAGCGAGCGCTCGGGCTGGGCATAGCCGCGTATGAGCTCGGCCAGGTCGCCGGGACCATCCAGGCGCCAGCTTGTATGCCGGGTGACGGCTTCCTGGCTCAGATAGCCATGCCATGCCGCCGCGTCGTCTTCGCGCAGGGCGCGCAGGCGCATGCCGGGCACGCCAAGGTCCGGAAGCGCCTGGGACCAGTCAGGAAACATCGTCGTCATGGGGATGGTTGCGCGGAAAGACTGCGCGGCTCATGCCGCGGTCACGATGCGCGGCTCGCAGCGCACCGGGAAATTCACCGAATTGGCGATGAAGCAGAAATGGTGCGCGCGTTCATGCAGTTCTTCAGCCAGCGCCGCGTCGTCGCCAGCCCGGATGGTGACCTGCGGGCGCAGCGTGACCTGCGAAAACGCTCCGCCGCGCTCGCGGTCTTCGACCATGACGCCCTGCGCCTCGTCCCGGTAGGCCTCGACGGTCACGCCTTCGACGGCGCAGAAGTGCAGGTACCAGAGCTTGTGGCAGGCGGACAGCGAGGCCACCAGCATGTCCTCGGGATTCCAGCGCGCCGGATCGCCCCGGAAGGCGGGGTCCGATGAGCCCGGCACGTCGGGCTTGCCCGTGGCCTGGATGAGGTGGTCGCGGGAATAGGCCGCATAGCTGGACGTGCCGCTGCCGGTATTGCCGGTCCAGTTCACGGTCACGGTGTAGTGGTGTTCGCCTTTCATGCGTATCGTCCCCGCCTTGCGTGGCGGCCCGATGCCGCGTCGGCGCGCAAGGAGTGCCGAGCTTAGCGCACGGAAGGGCCGCCGAGATAGCCCGGTCCGCGGCCTTCGGTCTTACATCCGGTTTCAGCATGGGGCAGTTACTGTCCGTATCGTGATACGCGTCTGTCCGCCTGCCATACAGGAGCTCGCCATGATGAAAACCACCCTGACCTGCACCCTGAGTCTTGCGCTGCTTGCCGGCTGCGCCCCGTCCAAGCCCATCGACGCCCGCTCCACGCCCGTGGACCACCACACGTCGCGCGATTCGCTGGACTGGCCGGGCAGCTACGAAGGCACCCTGCCCTGCGCCGACTGCCCGGGCATCCGCACCCGCCTGACGCTGATGAAAGACGGCCGCTACGAAAAGCTGACCCAGTACCTGGACCGCCAGCCCCAACCCGAGATCGTTTCCGGCACCTTCAGTTGGGAATCCGACGGCGGCACGATCCGGCTGGACGCGGCGGGCGACAGCCAGCGCTACTTCGTCGGCGAGAACCAGATCACGATGCTGTACCGCGACGGCACGCGCCCCACCGGGCCGCTTGCCAGCCACTACATCCTGCGACGCGTCCAATAAGGCATCGCGCCAGCGCCTGCTTTGCGGCTATCCTTTGCCATCGAGCGCGCCCGGCGGCGCGTCCCCTCCCCGCAAGGAAGCCATGAAGACCGATCACGAGCTGCTTTCCGCCTTCGCCCCCACCGGCGTGCTGCGCGCCTCCATCAACCTGGGCAACCCCATCCTTGCCAACACCGACCCCGCCACCGGCCAGCCCGGCGGCGTGTCGGTGGACCTGGCCACCGAGCTTGCGCGCCGCCTGGACGTGAAGCTGGAGCTCGTCGTGTTCAAGTCCGCCGGCGAATCCGTCAACGCGGTGGCGGCCGAACAGGCCGACGTGGGCTTCTTCGCCATCGACCCGCTGCGCGGCGAGCAGATCGCCTTCACCGCGCCCTATGTCGTCATCGAAGGCGCCTATCTGGTGCGCGACGATTCGCCCATCCAGAGCAAGGACGAGGTCGACAGCAAGGGCCTGCGCGTGGTGGTCGGCAAAGGCAGCGCCTACGACCTGTACCTGACCCGCGAACTCAAGCAGGCCGAGATCTTCCGCGCCCCCACCTCGCCCGCCGTGGTCGACACCTTCCTGCAGGAAAACCTGGAGGTCGCCGCGGGCGTGAAGCAGCAGCTCCAGGCCGATGCCCGGCGCCTGGGCGGCCTGCGCCTGCTGGACGGCCACTTCATGTTGATCCGCCAGGCCATGGGCGTGCCCAAGAGCCGCGGCGACAAGGCCAGCGCCTACCTGGCCGCGTTTGTCGAGGCCATGAAGAAGTCGGGCTTCGTCGCCGAGGCGCTGGCGCGCCACAAGATCCAGGGCGCCGCCGTGGCCCCGCTGGAAGCGGCTGCGCAGCCCTAGCCTGCGGTCCCACGGACACCGTGGCGCCGCACACTAGGCGTCCGACGCCGGCCGGTCTTCGGCCAGCATCTGGCGCAGCCTGAATTTCTGCACCTTGCCGCTGGGCGTCGTGGGCAGGCTGTCGCGGACCTCGAGCCGTTCCGGGATGTACTGGACCGCGACGCCGAAGCCCTTCAGGAAGTCCACCAGTGCGGGCAGCGCCAGTTGCTGGCCGCTTTTCAGCATGACCACCGCACACGCGCGCTCGCCCAGCCGTTCATCCGGATAAGCGACGATGGCGGCCATCGCCACGGCGGGATGGCGGTACAGCAGGGACTCGATCTCGACCACCGGAATGTTTTCGCCGCCGCGGATGATCACGTCCTTGCTGCGGCCGGTGATGCGCAGATAGCCGGTGGCGTCGATACGGGCCATGTCGCCCGTGTCGAACCAGCCCTGCGCGTCCGTCGCATTGAGCTGCGGCCGCTTGAGGTACCCGCCGAAGTTGGAGCAGGACCGCAGCCACAGGTAGCCTTCGCTGCCCGCAGGCAGCACGGCGCCGGACGCGTCCGTCACCTTGATCTCGACGCCCGGCAGCGGCGTGCCATCGGTGGTGCAGGCGCGCGCGTCGTCATCGTCCGGCAGGGTCAGCGTCACGGCGCCGTTCTCGGTCATGCCCCAGGCCGAGATGATCTTGGCCCCGAGCGTGCGGCTGGCCTGTTCCACCAGCGGTCCGGGAATGGGCGCGCCCGCGCAAAGAAAGGTGCGCAGCGACGGCACGGGCATGCCGGACTGGGCGACCTCGCGCGCGATGTCCGTGAGAAATGGCGTGGACGCCATGCTGAAGGTGACGCCGTGCTCGCGCATCAGGGCGGCGGCCGTCGCGGCGTTCCAGATATCCAGCGTCACCGCGCTGGCCTGCAGATGGAACGGCATCATCAGGCCGTACATGAATCCCGTCTGGTGCGCCATCGGCGACCCCATCAGCACCACGTCGTCCGGCCCCAGCCGCAGGCGCTGCGCGTAGGCGGCGATGTTCGACAGGCAGGTATTGGCCGTGTGCATCACGCCCTTGGGCTCGCCCGTGGTGCCGGACGTGTACATCAGCTGCGTGACGTCGTCCGGCCCGGGCCGGGAGCGGGTCAGGATCTGGCGCGCGTCGGGCTCGCGTTCCCAGGCCGGATCGCTCAGCCGCGCCTCGAAGCTGTCGGGCCCGGGGCCGCCCGCCACGATCACATGCTTGAGCTGCGGCAGGTCGGCGCGCAGCCCCTCGACCATGGACGGATAGTCAAATCCGCGAAAGCGGTGGGGAACGATGAGCAGGCGCGCTTCGCTGTGACGCAACATGAACGACAGCTCGCGCTGGCGGAAGATGTGCATCAGCGGATTCATGACCGCGCCGATGCGCGAGCAGGCCAGGTACGTGACGACGAACTGCCAGCCATTCGGGAGCTGGCAGGCGACCACATCGCCCCGTCCCACACCCAGCCGCGCCAGCCCCACGGCCACGCGGTCGGCCAGGAGCGCCAACTGGCGGCTGGTGAACGGCTGCTGGATGCCGGTTTCCGCCTGCACGGCGGTCAGCGCAACCTTGTCCGGACGGGACGCCGCGTAATCGTCCAGTAGATCGTTGATCGTGCGGTCCGGCCACCATCCGCGCGCAATGCTCTCTGCACGGCGCGGCGCAATCAGTACGGCGTCGAAATCCATGGCGTTGTCTCCGTTATGGTCGTGTTGATCCCTGCCGCCAGCCCCGCCCGGCCTTCAGGCCGGCACGGCCCGGCGCCCCGCGCGGTTGCGCGCGATGATGATCTTCATGATCTGCGCCGTGCCGTCCCCGATCTGGAAGCCCAGCACGTCGCGCAGCCGCTGCTCCATCACACCGTGGTCATAGCCGCCATGGCCGAAAGTCAGCAGGCACTGGTGCACCACGTCATACGCCAGCTTGGGCGCCCACCATTTGCACATGGCCGCCTGAGAGCTGTGCGGCAGGCCGCGGTCTTTCAGCCACAGCGTCTGCAGGCACAGCAGGCGGGCCGCCTCGACCTGGGTCTCGCCTTCCGCCAGCGGGTGCGACACGCCCTGGAACGCCGTCAAGGGCTTGCCGAAGGCCTCGCGCTGCGCCGCGTAGTCCCAGGCGTCGTCCAGCGCCGCGCGCGCCACCGCCAAGACCTGCAGTCCGATCAGCGCTCGCGAATAGTCGAAGCCCTGCATCACCTGGACGAAGCCTTCGCCCTCGGCGCCCAGCCGGTGGTCGGCCGGCACCCGGACGTTCTCGAAGAACAGGGATCCGCGCCCGATGGCGCGCTGCCCGTGGCAATCGAAACGGTTGCGCGTAATGCCGGGCAGGTCCAGCGGCACCAGCAAGGCCGTGACGCCGCGCGCGCCCGAATCCACCGCGCCGCTGCGGCCGAACACGACCGCCGCATCGGCCTGGTCCGCCGCGGAAATCGAGGTCTTTTCCCCGTTCAGCACATAGTGTCCATCGACGCGTTCCACGCGCAGCCGCAGATTGGCCGCGTCCGACCCGCCGCGCGGTTCGGTCAGCGCAATCGCCAGCAGCGCCTCGCCCTGCGTCAGGCGGGCAAGCCAGGGCCGCGCGACGCCGGGCTGGCCGTGCTGCGCCAGGATCTGGCCGTTCAGCGACGCCAGCAGGTTCACGTACGACATGCTCAGGTCCGCACGCGCAATCTGTTCATGGATGACGCCCGCGGCCAGGCAGCCCATACCCTGCCCGCCGCAATCTTCCGGCAGCTCGGGCGCGATGAAGCCCATGCGCCCCATCTCCCGCATCAGGCCGCGGTCCAGCACGCGCGTCCTGTCGCGCTCCAGAAAGCCGGGCGCGATGCGCCCGTCGGCAAAGCGCCCCGCGTGCTCGGCCAGCGCGGACAGGTCTTCGTCGATATAGGGATTCATGCGGTCTCCTTCGGGCGCGCCGATCGTTGCGGCGCGCTCTCTGTTGTGCGCGGCGCGGCCCGCCGGCATGGCCGGCCGCCGCGCTGCTGCGGTGTCCCTTGCCTGCCCTACTTCGCGAACTGGCGGAAATCGGGCTTGCGCTTTTCCTGGAAGGCGCGCACGCCTTCGCGCGATTCCTCGGTGTCGTAATAGAGCTTCAGGGCGTACATGCCCATGCCGGCAATGCCAGCCTGGTGCGCCGTGTCCATGTTGAACGAGCGCTTGGCGATGGCAATCGCGGTCGGGCTCTTTTCCATGATCTCGGCGCACCATCTGCCGACCTCTTCGTCGAGCTGATCGTGCGGCACCACGGCATTGACCAGCCCCATGGCCAGCGCCTCGGCGGCGGGATAGCGGCGGCACAGATACCAGATCTCGCGCGCCTTCTTTTCGCCCACCACGCGCGCCAGATACGCCGTGCCGTATCCCGGATCCACCGAGCCCACCTTCGGCCCGACCTGCCCGAACACCGCCTTGTCCGACGCGATCGTGAAGTCGCAGATGGTGCACAGCACGTTTCCGCCGCCGATGGCGTAGCCCTGCACGCGGGCGATCACCGGCTTGGGCACGTCGCGGATGGCGTTGTGCAGCTCTTCCATGGGCAGGCCGATGGTGCCGCGGCCGTCGTACTGGCCGGCGTGCGCCGACTGGTCGCCGCCGGTGCAGAAGGCCTTCTCGCCCGCGCCGGCCAGCACGATCACGCCGATGTCCGCCGCGTAGCCCGCGCGGTTGATCGCGTGGATCAGCTCGTCGCAGGTGCGGCCGCGAAACGCGTTCATTTTTTCGGGGCGGTTGATCGTGATCCAGGCTGCGCCGTCGCGCACGTCATAGAGGATGTCTTCGTAGTTCATCATGGCTCCAGAGAGGGAATCGCAGGCGGCGTCAGCCGTTCATCGTCAGTCCGCCGGACACGCTGAGCACCTGCCCCGTGACATAGGCGGCGTCGTCGCTGGCAAAGAACAGGATCGCGCCGGGCAGGTCGTCAGGCTGGCCGATGCGGCCCAGGGGAATCGCACGCGTGAAGGCCTCGAGCAGTTTTTCGGGATTGCCCGCCCCTTCCTTGTAGTCGGCGAACAGCGCCGTATCCGTGGGGCCGGGGCACACCACGTTGACGGTGATGCCATGCCGCGCATGTTCGCGCGCGATGGTCTTGGAAAACGCCACGATCCCGCCCTTGCAGGCGGCGTAGACGGCCTCGCCGGACGATCCCACGCGCGCCGCGTCCGAGGCGATGTTCACGATGCGCCCCGCCTTGCGCGCGGCCATGCCCGGCAGCACCGCATGGTGCAGGTGCAGCGCGCCCAGCAGATTGATCGCGATCAGCCGCTCCCACTGGACGGGCTCGGTCTTGGTGAAGGGCTTGAACACATCCCAGCCCGCGTTGTTGACCAGGATGTCGACCGGCCCCAACGCGGACTCGGCCTGCGCGACGGCGGCGTCGACCTGCGGCCGCTGCGTGATGTCGCAGCCGATGGCCAGCGCCCGTCCGCCCCCGGCGGCAATGTCGTCCGCCACGCGTTGCGCGTGATCTGCGTTCAGGTCCAGGATTGCCACGGCGGCGCCTTCCTGGGCGAAGCGCCGGCAGGTCGCCCCCCCGATGCCGCCGCCGCCGCCCGTCACGATAGCCGTCTTGCCTGCGAGTCTTTGCATGATTTCCTCTGCCCGGGTTGCAGGCTTGGTATCCTTGCTCAACGAATGCAGGCCCAAGCCAATATACGTAAACATGTTGACGTATATTAGCCACCCATCAGCGGCCGATCAAGCCTGAATCAAGTGAACCAAACCTATGAAAAACCCTAATAAAAACACCGAAATAGCCAGAATGGAGCTGGCCAACCGGTTGTTCTTCAGACTGTATCAATGCGCAAACATGCTGCATAAAACCGGCAGCCGGGCAGTCGAGCACCTGGGCCTGACGACACAGCAGTGGGCGGTGCTGGGCGCGCTGTCGCGCCCCGAGGCCGACGGCGGCATGAGCGTGGGCGACCTTGCTCGCTATCTGATGGTCAGCCGCCAGAGCCTGTCCGGCCTGATCAGCCGGATGGAGCGCGACGGGCATATCGCCAGCGCGCCCGACGGCCGCGACCGGCGCTCGCGCCTGGTCACCATGACGGAAAGCGGCCGCCAGGTGTGGACGCAGGACGCGATTCCGCGCATCCATGACTACTACGACGGCGCGCTGGCCGATTTTTCGATGGGGGACCTGAGCCACACCCTGCACTACCTGCTGAAGCTGCTGGACAACATGCAGGGCCTGGACAAGGAAGCGGGACAGGACGATACGGCGTAACGCCGCGACGCGTGCAGGGCGGCGCGGCCGGCGTCGGCGCGGCCGGCTTGCCGGCGCGCCGCGTTCCCCTTAGTGGCTGATCATCCAGGGCCGCGCGCCCGCGAAGGATTTTCCGCCATCCGCCGCCGTGCGGGTCTTGCCCCGCGAGCGACCGCCCGCGCAGCAGCCGCAGTTCATGCCGTGCCCCGCGCGCGAACTGCGCGGCTCGTTCGCGCTGCGCTCGTTGGCCGCCCGCGCCCGGTTCACGGCCGAAGACAGCGCCGAAATCGCGGGCGCTCCGCTCACGATGCGGCCAGACATCGCGCCGCACTGCGGGCAGGCCGCCGGATCGCGCCACTGCGCCAGCGGCCGCAGCGCGGCGAATTCGCCGCAGGCCGCGCAGGCATAGTCATACATCGGCATCGTCGTCTCCTCTTAAAGGTCGCGCGACAGCGGCATGTCCACGTCGCCCTTGACGTGCTTGACGGGCCCGGCCGCGGAAGGCTGGATGTCGAAGTCGAAGATCTCGGTGGGCAGCCACAGCGTCGCGCAGGAGTTGGGAATATCGACCACCCCGCTGATGTGCCCCTGCACCGGCGCGCAGCCCAGCAGCGAATAGGCCTGCGCCCCCGAATAGCCGAACTTCTTCAGGTACTCGATGGCGTTCAGGCAGGCCTGGCGGTAGGCCACGTTCACGTCCAGGTAGTGCTGCTTGCCGCCTTCGTCCACCGAAATGCCTTCGAAAATCAGGAAGTCTTGGTAGGCGGGCGTGATCGGGCTGGGCTTGAAGATCGGGTTCTTGATCGCGTACTTCTCCATGCCGCCCTTGATCAGCGATACACGCATGTGCACCCAGCCCGCCATCTCGATGGCGCCGCAGAACGTGATTTCGCCGTCGCCTTGCGAGAAATGCAGGTCGCCCACCGACAGCCCGCCGCCCTTCACGTACACCGGGAAGAACACGCGTGCGCCGCGCGACAGGTCCTTGATGTCGCAGTTGCCGCCATGCTCGCGCGGCGGCACGGTGCGCGCGCCCTCCGCCGCCGCCTTGTCGCGGTCCGCGCCCTGCAGCGCGCCCATGTGGGCGGTCTTGGGCGCGGGCGGATTGGCCAGCGGCGGCACGCGGTTCGGATTGGTGTCGATCAGCGCCTGCTCGCGGCGGTTCCAGGTGTCCAGCAACTTCTTGTCCGGCAGGCAGCCGATCAGGCCCGGATGGATCAGGCCCGCGAAATTCACGCCCGGAATATGCCGCGACGACGTGAACATGCCGTGAAAATCCCAGATGGATTTCTGCGCATGCGGAAAGTGTTCCGTCAGGAAGCCGCCGCCATTGTTGCGGCTGAAAAAGCCATTGAAGCCCCACAGGCTGTCGGGCTTGGCGCCGATATCCAGCAGGTCGACCACCAGCAGGTCGCCGGGCTCCGCGCCTTCCACGCCCACCGGGCCCGACAGGAAATGCACGGTGGACAGGTCCACGTCGCGCACGTCATCGGCGCTGTCGTCGTTCTTGATCGCGCCGCCGGTCCAGTCGTAGGTTTCCAGGATGAAATCGTCCCCCGGCTTCACCCACACGGCCATCGGAATATCCGGATGCCAGCGATTGTGGATCTGCTTGTTCTCGTAGGGGGATTGTTCCAGATCGACACTGATAAGCGTATTGGTCATTCTCTTTCATCTCCGTCGTGACGAGTTGATAAAACAGAACTTCAGCCGGATACACGTCCAATTCCCGTTGCGGGTTGGATCTTCGGAACGTTTGAACCGTCAACGATGGTAGACGCGTTCAAGCGATTTGCCATACTGGTTTTCCATGCAGTGGCAGCGCCCTTGCCGCCGCGTGCCCGGGGGACATTTCGCAGCAGTTATGATGCAAGCCACATCCCACGCACCACCAAGGTTTTCCGCATGGCAGCCACACACCGCCGGCCCCTGGCCGCCCTCCTGATCATCGCCGCATGCGCCAGCGCGTCGGCCCGGGCCGACGACGACTGCGTCGCGCGCGTGGACGCCGAGCTGGCCCGCATCAAGCAGGCGCAGGATGTCCAGCGCACGCGCGAGGCCGCCAATGAGCTGCAGTTGAACAAGGCCTTGTGCCAGGGCCGGCTGGACCTGCTGGATGCGCGCTTTGCCCTGAGCGACGACTTTGAAGCCTGCCGGCGCAAGGGCGTAGCCTTTTCGGATCAGGTCGTGCGCACCCTGTCCGGCGCATCGGACGACCTGACCGACATGAAGGCCTCGTGGATACGGACCTGCGGCCTGCAAATGAAGGATTGATGGCGGCGCCAGGTCGGCGCCGTTCAGGGCAGGCCGGGCGCTGAGCGCACCCGGCCGCGGCCCCGCAGACGCGTCAGGCGGCCTTCTTGTCGGCCGTGTGCGGGAAGAAGATGGCGCGGCTGGGATCGAAGCCGTACAGGTGCTCGAAATCGGTGGCGTCCTGGGCCAGCGCAAGCACCGATTCCAGGATGAAATCGGCCTTCGCGTCCGACAGCAGCGCGCTGAAGTTCAAGCGGACAAATCCGGGCTTTTCGATCTCGCGGCCGTCCAGGATGGCCTGCCGCATCTGCAGCGACGCGGCGTCGTCGATATCCAGCAGGCGATGCACGTAAGGCCCGGCGCACGCGCAGCCGCCGCGGGCCTGGATGCCGTAGCGGTCGCTCAGCATGCGAGTCACCAGTTGCTGGTGCACAAAGCCGCCCTTGCCGTCGCGCACGCGGAAGGAAAAGATCGGCAGGCGGTTCGCGGTGAGCGAACCCAGCAATTCCAGGCGCTCCGCGCCCTTCCAGGCCGACAGCGCGCGCTGCACGAAATGCGCATGGCGCTGCTGCATGAAACCGGCGCCCAGCGCTTCCTTCACCAGCACCACCAGCGCGGCGCGGATGTCTCCCACCACATTGGGCGTGCCCGCTTCTTCGCGCGATTCCAGGCTGCCGCTGTAGTCGTGGCCCGCCGGCGAGACGAACTTGACGGTGCCGCCGCCCGGCCAGGTCGGCGTGGTGTTCAGCACGGCATCACGGCGCACGATCAGCACGCCCGACGCGCCGGGTCCGCCGATGAACTTGTGCGGCGAAAACACGATCGCGTCGATCTGCGCATCGGCAGCCGGCGACATCCGGATAGGCAGGTACGGCGCGCCGCCCGCGTAATCCCACAGCATCTTCGCGCCGGACGCCTTCACCAGCCGCGTAATGCCGGCGATATCCGCCACGATGCCCGTCACGTTCGACGCCGCCGACAGCGCGCACACCACCAGCGTGTCTTCCGGGGCCTTCAGCGCCTGCGCCAGTTGCACCAGATCCGGGCCGCCTTCGGGGCTTTCTTCCAGCACCACGATGTCGGCGCCGCATTCGCGCCACGGCAGGATGTTCGAGTGATGCTCGTACGGACCGATGACGACGCGGACCTTCCTGCCCGCGGCAACCGCCGCATGCACGCCAAACAGATGCACCAGACGGTTGATGCCCGCCGTGGCGCCCGACCCCGAAAAAATCACCGCATGCTCATCGCCCGCGCCGCAGCAGCGCGCAATCGCGGCGCGCGCCTCGCGGCGCAGCCGCGTGATGAAGCCGCCGCAATACGAGGCTTCGGTGTGCGAATTGGCGTAATACGGAAGCACCTGTTCAAGCACGAAGCGTTCCACCTGCATCAGCGCCCTGCCGGACGCGACATAGTCCGCGTAGACCAGCGGCTTGGAGCCAAAAGGCCCGTCGATGGAAGCATCCTTGCCGATCAGCCCTTCGGCAAGCGCCGCGGCGATATCGGGGGATTGGAGGCTGTCTTGAAATTGCTGCAACGGCGTGGCCGAGGCCCGGGCGGGGGCCGCGGCGGTAAACGTAGTCATGGGGAGTCTGTTCCGAACTGTTCGCAAATATCATACGATGGAAGCCCGGATGAAACATCACCGTTTTTTTGCTATTAATTCATGAAAACGGGTCATATGATCGATCCCATGGAAAAAATAGACAAACTTGATCTAAGCATAATCTCCTGCCTGCAAAAAGACGGCGCGCTGTCGCAGCGCGAGCTGGCGGATCGCGTCGGCCTGTCGCAGAACGCGTGCTGGCGCAGGCTGCAACGCCTGAACGCCTGCGGCATCATCCGCGGCACCCGGGCCGAGGTCAGCCTGGTCGCCCTGGGCCTGGACCTGACCGTCTTCGTCATGATCCGCACCAGCCACCACGCCAAGGCCTGGGCCGACGGCTTTCGGCAGCACGTGGAACGCCTGCCGGAAGTCACCGAGTTCTATCGCATCGGCGGAGACTGGGACTACCTGATCAAAGTCGTCTGCCGCGGCATGGCCGGCTACGACCGCTTCTATCAAAAGCTGATCACGGATTTCGAACTGTCCACGGTGACGGGGTTCTTCAGCATGGAAGCCATCATCGAAAACCGGCCGCCGGATCTTCGCCTGCTGGAGGACTGAGGCGCTTCAAGCCTGCTAGTGCAATACACTGCAGCCCACGCGCCGGGAACTTTCCCGGGGCCGCATCGTTCGAATCCCTCATTCATCTTCAACGCGGAGACCCGCCCGGCCATGATTCTCTAAGCCCTCCCCCCTTGATCAGCGCTTGCGCCACGCGCAACGCGTCTTCTCGCCCCCGGAGAGCTTCATATGGCCCAGTCTTCCCGCGCGCCCGCAGCGGCGCACACGCACCCTCATCCCCAGGACACGGCTGTTTTCCTCAGCCTGCGCCACGTCAGCCACGCGTTGCCCGACGGCCGCCTCTTGCTGGACGACGTCAGCCACGACTTCATCACCGCCCGCCACGGCCTGATCGGCCGCAACGGTGCGGGCAAGTCCCTGTTGCTGCGCCTGGCGCATGGCGAAGTGGCCACGCAATCCGGCCGCATCCAACGCCGCGGCCGCATCGCCTATGTTGCGCAGACCTTGCCCCGAACGCCAGGCATCACCTTGGCCCACGTCGCCGGCATCGCGCCCGTCCTGCAGGCGTTATCCCGCATCGAAGCCGGCAGCACCGCCCAGGCCGACTTCGACCTGGCGGACGGCCACTGGCGCATCCGCGACGACTGGGCTCGCCTGCTTGCCGACGCGGCCCTGCCCGCGTGGTCGCCCGATCTCCCCGCCGCCGGCGCCAGCGGCGGCGAACTCACGCGCGTCGCGCTCGCCGGCGCCTTGCTGCAACACGCCGACGGCCTGCTGCTGGACGAACCCAGCAACCACCTGGACGCCCGTGCCCGGACCTGGCTCATGGAACAGATCCGCGCCTGGCGCGGCGGCCTGATCGTCGTCAGCCACGACAGGACCTTGCTTGACGCCATGTCCCACATCGTCGAGCTGGAACGCGGCGCGCTCACCGGCCATCCCGGCAACTACAGCGCCTATCGCGCCCAGCGCGACCTGCAAGGCGCCGCTGCGCAAGCCGCCCTGGAACACGCTCGCAACGAACGCGCCGCCGGCCTGCGCGCACTACGCCAGCAACACGATGCCCAACAACAACGCAACGCGCGCAATGCGCGCCAGGCCCGTGACACGAACCAGGCGGCAATCCTGCTCGGCACGAAAAAATCCAATGCCGAAGGCCACGCCGGCCGCGAACACCTGCGCCGCCAGCAGACCAGCGCCGCGCTGGACGACGCCGTCAAGCAAGCGGCCGCGCGGGTCCTTCCTGCAAACGCCGTCGCCCTGGCGCTGCCCGACACCGCCGTACCGCAGGGCCGGCGCGTCCTGCACCTGGAGGAAGCGGTGGCGCCCTATCCCTTGGAGGCGTCCCCGCTGACGCTGACGCTTTCCGGCCCATTCCGGCTGGCGATCCATGGGCCGAACGGCTGCGGCAAAAGCACGCTGCTGTCGATGCTGGCGGGAGAGTTGACACCCAGCGCGGGCACCTGCGACGTCCGCGTGCCGACAGCCATGCTGGACCAGCGGGCGTCCAGCATCCCGGACGACAAGTCCCTGCTGGACACGCTGCACGCGCTGGGCGCCGCATTGCCCGACGGCGAACTACGCAGCCGATTGGCGCTGCTGGGACTGGGCCCTGCATTGGTCAGCGCACCCGCCGCGACATTGAGCGGCGGGGAGCGCATCAAGGCGGCTTTGGCTTGCGCGCTGTGGCGCAAGGAGCCGGCGCAGTTGCTGTTGCTGGATGAGCCGACGAACCACCTGGATATTGCATCGGCCCAGGCGCTGGAGGAGGCGCTGGCGGGGTATCCGGGTGCGATGGTGGTGGTGTCGCACGATGCGCGGTTCCTGGAGGGGATCGGACCCACGCATGAATTGATCTGGAAGAGCGGCGGGCCGGGTTGGATGCTGGAATTGGACTAACGCTTACCTGACGGAACCGCCAGCCAGCACCACGCCAATCCGTGTGTGTACAGCGTCAGCCTGGAAAGAACTTCCGAAGATGCAATCCATCCCGCGCTGCATACCGTCATCGCGCACGGACAGAGTACGCACTCACGATCAGCAGCCTCTCGATGCATTCATCACAGTCATAAGCCTCATCCCTGAATCGTCCGGACGTGCGGCGCCGGCGTCATGGGCATGCGTGCCCGTTTTCCGGCACCCCGAACTTCAGAACATCAAACCCGCCTGTGATCGACATAAATTCATCAATCCGCCGAAAGCAATCGAGAATAGTGCGTTGAATAGAACAGGCACGCCTGGTTCCCGCCAGCACAGCCACACGACGAGCGCCGACGCGGTCACCAAGGTGGACTTCAGCCAGTAGCGGAATTTGCTCCAAAACCCGACGTGCTCGCGCTGGCCAAACGCGAACCACGTCACGATCATCGTTACCAGACAGAGGATCAGGATTCCGACCCCGCTGTGCATGCCAGCCGCCATCATCGCGCGTCCAATTGGTAGTTGAAAACAAGCACCGACTGACCCGGAACAGCGATGCCATCCTGCATCGCCGGCATCATGCGCACATTGTCCGCCGCGTCAATGGCAGCCCGGTCCAGCGCTCTGTAGCCCGACGAGAACATGAGCGCCTTGCGCAGAACCTTGCCCTGCGCATCCAGCATCACTCGCACCCAGACCGTGTTTTTGATCCCCCGCACCCTGGCGTCTTGCGGATACTGGAGAGGGGGCTGCGCCGTGATGACCGGCATCTTGGGCGTAGCCGTTGGCCACAAATCCGGCGCCGTGCGGCGTAGCTCCAGAGTGGGACAGCCTAACGGCGGCGCCTGCATGCCTTGCTGCGCGCAGGGCTGAGGATTGGCCACCATCTGCTGAGCCTGCAGCGTCACCCGGCCACCGACAGGCGATGCTCGACCTGTCTGCTCGATCTTGTAAGTGGTGCCGTCGCGGACGTCCTGAAACATTAAAACCAGCCCAACCAGGCAGAAGGCCGTGACTGCAAGCTTGGCCCAATGAACAGACAGCCAGCGAAGCAAGTCCCAGGCGCGCGCAAACCGTCTGGCTTGTTCGAGCCACGTCCGGATACGGTTCTGCCCCAAATCCAGAACCGCCAGATCCGGCGCGTGCTGCAACAGCAGCTTAAAGCTCTGTCCGTGCCAGAAAGCCTGAGCCGGGTTGGGCGCTGATCGCCGGCGCGCCAACATCACCACGGCGTCCAGGCGCACCCGCAGCGGCAAGGGCAAGTGGCTGTATCGCTCGATCTGCTCCAGCACCATGAGCACCCAACTGGACAGCGCCGGATCACTCGGCACAGGCGCATGCAGGCCGTTCCAGTCGAACGCGCGGCGGGCGGTATTGAAAAGCGCAAGGCGGCCATCGGGTTGTTCGCGCATGGCCTGGGCCAGGCTATGGGCCAGGACATCCCGGGCCTCCAGATGCCCCAGGCGCTCGTCCGCCAGCGCAACAGCCAGCGCCTGCGCGAGATTCGGGTCAGGCGTGTGCATGAGACGGTGCGTCCAATAGGCAACGCCCTCGTCCAGGTCCTCGCGTGAGCGCAGCGGCGGCTCCGCGTGGCGGTCGGTCTCCGGGGCTTGCGTACCGCGCTCTTGCGGCGCCTGCCCGCTGGCCGGCGTCTTCTCCTGCCCCTCCTCTGGAGGCGCATGGGATGAGGATGATTCCGGCGCAACCGGCCCTGGAGGCGGGATGATGTCCGGGCGGACCTGCGCGGGCGGGGCTGCCGACCCTTCGTTGCCCGCCAGCCAATGGTCGGACTGCGCATCGCCTTCGCGCTGATGCTCCGCCCATGCACGCGCATGCTCGTAAGCACCGCGCAACGCGGCGAAGCCCTCCGGGTCGGCGGCCTGGTCTATGCGCTTGAGCGCCGCCGCATAAGCCCGGCGAATACTCTTCTGGTCGTTGGTGGGCCCGATGCCCAGTATTGCAAAACTGGCTGCGAGCAAGAATCTACTCCCCGTCCGCCGGTTCGAAGCCCGGCGCAAACACGGCAGCCCGCTCCAGGATGTCAACCACGCGCCGCAGCTGCTCCCGGCCGCGCGCGACGGTCCTTTCTTCCTGCGTCGCCAATGCCCGCTCGAACAGCGCTATTTCGCCAGCCAGCAGCTCGCGGTCGCCGCCACGCATCATTTGATAGACACGTTCGGCCCGCGCGAGCAGCACCCGGTTAACCGCTTGTTCCCGCGGATGGATCTTCAGTTCGGCCAACTCCGCCAGGCGGCGCTGGATATCCGCGTCGCTCATCTGCGCGCCGCCGCCCTGGATCACCGTTCGCTGCGCCGGCCCGCCGCGCTGCAGCACGGCCTCGACCTCCAGCAGACCATTCACATCGTAGGTGAAGCGCACGTCGAACGCCGACTCTGCGCGCGATCGGCGGGGCATCGGCACCCGCAAGGTGCCAAGCAGAATGTTGTCGCGCACCAGGCGCGACTCGCCCTGATAAATCTGCAACTCGACTTCGCTCTGGCCGTCCTCCATCGGGAAATAGGTTTCCTGCCGGCTGACCGGCACGATGGTATTGCGCTCGATGATGGGAGAAAACTGACCCGGCAGATGCTGGCCGGCCCCCACGGTGCGAACCGTGCTGATCCCGAGCGTGTACGGACACACGTCGGTCATGACGATCTCTTCAAGGGCCTGGTCTTTCATCTTCAGGCCCGCCATCACCGCGGCGCCCGCCGCCACGACCTGATCGGGATCCATTTCCGAATTGGGAAAGCGGCCGAACATGCGCGTAACCAGTTGACGCACCAGCGGCATGCGCGTGGCCCCGCCTGCCAGCACCACCGTCGCAATATCCGCACTCTTGATATTGGCGTCCCGCAGCGAACGCTCCACCGGCATGCGCAAGCGCGCAAGCAACGGCGCGCTCAATTGCGCAAACAGGTCCTGGCTCAGGTCCAGCGAATATTCCTCATCCTGCCAGCGCACGGCCATGCGCGCGTCCGGCTGCGCCGACAACTGGCGCTTGGCGCTCTCGGCCTGGGCCAATAGCTGCTGCATGAAGCGCCGATCTTCCCGCGCCGCGGCCGGCAGCGCGTGGGTATCGAAGAATTTCCGGACAATCTCGGTGACGAAATCTTCCCCACCCAGAAAATTGTCGCCGGCGGTGGCCCGCACTTCCATCACGCCTTCAAACAGTTCCAGCACCGACACATCGAAGGTGCCCCCGCCCAGGTCGAAAACCAGGAACTGGGTTTCTTCCTCGCTTTGATGAAGACCATAAGCCAAGGCCGCGGCCGTCGGCTCGTTGACCAGGCGCTCCACCTTCAAGCCGGCCAGTTCCCCCGCGTCTCGCGTCGCCTTGCGCTGACCATCGGAAAAGTACGCCGGCACGCTGATCACGGCCTCGGTGACCGCATGTCCCAACATTGCCTCGGCGTCCGCTTTCAGGGCGCGCAGCACCAAGGAGGACAGCTCTTCCGCCCGAAACTCCTTGCCGCCCAGCGTGAACGACTTGTCGCTGCCCATGTGCCGCTTGAACAGCGCGGCCGTACGCTCGGGATGCGTCTGAAGACGTTCACGCGCCGCCTCACCCACCAGCACGCTGCCGTCCTCATCCAGGCTGACGCACGACGGCGTCAGGTAGCTGCCCAAGGGATTCGGCACAAGCCGCGATTTGCCATCCTGCCACACCGCAACCAGGCTGTTCGTCGTGCCAAGGTCGATACCGATAATCATGCGAGGGGGTCCGTTTTAATCCGAGACTGCGGGCTGGTCAGGGCGCCGCGGAACACAACGTCAATGTATGGTTTACGGATGAAGACGGGGGAAATGTAGGGGGTGTGGGTTTGGGTAATGGAGTTGTGCGGGAAATCCGGGTTGGTTTAGCCTGACAACTCATTTACGTCCGCCTTACTTCTTCGGACAAGACGATCTCGCGCACATATGCGGATGTCTGCTTTTTGACGGAACTTTTGCGCAACAGCGATCAATTATTCATTTCACACGCAAATCAGGAATAGCCCCACCGGAACAGCTACCGTCTATCCCAACAAATATTGGCCAGTTACCGACGAGCGCAAAATCTATATTTCCCGTTTCCATATACGCCCTCGATTGATACGGAAAATACCATCCCACCCTTGTCACTATCACTCCATCATCGACAATGATGTAACTATCCTGCAGTGCAGGATGCATGTTCTCCGCAATGTAAAACTCCGCAACGGCACGCGCCTCATCGATATCCATGGCCAACCTCAGATTATTAGTGGATATTTAAAGCGATAGAGATTAAACGGGCATACCGACAATCTAGCCCCCCTTGCCTGCCACCCTAGTGCCATACCCGAACTTGTTGCGCGATATCTGCTACTACCAACTTCGGCCCACAAATCGTTAGGCCGACATACGTTTCGGCTTCTATTGTTATCACGTCGCTGCCGATTCTAAAGAGCATTCTTTCAACTTCCTGAGAACCTCCAACGCCCCAAAATTCGTCGACAAGAACCGCGCCGTTTCGCTCGAGCACAGCTACTAGGACACGTCTTAACTCATCGTCGAATTCATTTCCAAGAAAAATTATTTCGTTCCCCACGCTCATTGACAACCTCCATATCCTTACCGGAAACAAAGGTGTCGGACTACATTTTCGCAAGGCCGCAGGGAAATGCAGGCTGACACTTTATTACTCCATCGGATTGTCTTTCAAAACAGGTCTTGGCATTTACTGCAGCCTGAATAATTATTGGCCTCGCGTAGCAGCCGAACATTGGAAGCCGTTTTCAAAAAAGCCAAGGGATACGCAATTGCCAGAACAAGGCAGTTGCAGTAAGAAAGTTCGCTCACCTGTCCTTCGGCATACCAAAAACGCGCTCGCGCTACCGAACGGATTAAGCCAATTCTCTTTGCGGGAAAGGCGATATCTTATTCTGGATTATAAACACCTACTCGAAGACAATAGCCAACGCTTCTCCATTCGCCAATTTCAACCGGTACTTTACAAGCACAATCTCCGTAAATTTGGAAACGATTCTGGTAGCGACATTGCGATCAACCCCATCCAGATAAATCGAAAATACGCAACCTCGAACTTCTTTCTTCCAAGCAACAAAAACGTCATCCCCAGCTGTGCGCCAGAATTGAATATTAGTTATCTTTCCTCCCTCAACCTCAGACGAAAGATCACCGGCCGCCACATTTTTCTGATCTCCGTCAACTCCCCATGTTGAAACCTTGGAATTATCAGGATTTTCTATCTTCAGGCCACATTCCTCAAATGCACCGCGCACAACAACAAAAGCCGTTCCCAATGTTTCGGGGATAACCACCTGCAAAACGGGCCAAACCATCTATCGTTTCCTCTAGCCAAGAAGGGTGTCAGACTATATTTTTCACGCAGCTGCGGGGAGAATTTAATCTGAAGCTTGATGTTTTTTACCGGTCGCACATCCAGATATTCGCCAGATTGGAGGTATCCGCCGCTGGTAGCGTCTGCGGGTGCGGGGGTACTCTCCTAATCAACAGCCTCGCTGCCGGGCGCTATCCGCAGCCCCCCAGCGCGACCCCGGAAAGATAACGATGCCGCGGATCAACATAGACCCCAATCCCGACACAACAAATTTCAGGAATAACCACTTCAGACATAGACCGAGCGCGGCACCGATAGTGGAAAACGTCCTGACATCAACCCACAACGCGGCTTGGCTATATGCAGATGCTTATTCAGATCGCTGCAGCAGCGGAGACGCGCAGGAAGTGCACCGGCGAGGCTAGCGGAGAATTTTGTGCGTGGCAATTTGGACAGACAGTCATGGATAGTAGCCACGCCATTTGCGAACGAACACTACATCGATTTCGTACCATTCACGGGGAGCAGGTCATAGGCTGGTGGGAATGGTAGCTGGGTCGGAGACGGTGCGAACGACGCTGCCGCCGGGCCGGCCGATACTAGTGATAAGAAGGGGGCCGGGCGCGATGGCCCCGACCAAACATCTAACCAAACTCACCCTCCAAAACCAATTTCACGTGCTTGGCCAAATTCAGCAAGTCTGCGTACGCCAACGGGGCAAAATCAGGATAGCGTTCCGACATATACTCCTGCGGATTTATTATCCCCCTAACCTTACGCTCACGCTCGACGGCTTTAACAGCAAACTCCGGACTAATAACCCAATTGACATCAGGAAAGCTCACTCGCTGGTAAGCAAGCATAATCCACTTGATATCACCATGATAGCTGTCAATTGCTTTTTTCAGCCCATCAATCAATTTATCATTTGGATCTCGAAATCGAACAGTGGTATACGGAGGGCGAGTGGAATTATCTTGCCTATAAACTCGCCCACCTTTCAGAATAATTTCGACTACCCGGCTCTGATATCTGCTCCAATCGAGATCTGCAAATTCCCAGAGAAACCTACACAACCCACCCCCATCGGCCAGCAACTTCATTTGCGATCTCTATTTAAATATCGAAATATTAAATCCATCTGAGAGCACCTTTGATCAGCTGCAACCAATCGCCGTTTGCTATCGGGCCAGACAGCTGATGATAGCTTTGCTCCTCTGCGGTCCGCACACGATGAAAGGTGTGCGATGAAAGGTGTCAGACTGGACTAACCCGGATTTCCCGGACAGTTTGGTTAAGGCACTGCGGCCTCAACCTGAGCAGGGGTTCTATAGCCTAGCCCCTGGTGGATTCGCTGGCGGTTGTAGAAGACC
>NZ_JBDJLJ010000045.1:0-46783 GCF_039673305.1 Achromobacter spanius | reverse complement strand
CCCGCGGCCGAAGCGCCTCCCGTACAATGCTGCTCGCCTTTTGCCCATTCCGGCAGCGGCCCCCAAGCATTTCCCCAAAAAGAGGCCCCCATGATCATCAAGCCCCGCGTGCGCGGTTTCATCTGCGTGACCACCCATCCCGTCGGCTGCGAGGCCAACGTCAGGAATCAGATCGACTACGTGAAGGCGCAAGGACCGGCGGCCGGGGGGCCCAAGCGCGTGCTGGTGCTTGGCGCGTCGACGGGGTACGGGCTGGCCGCGCGCATCAGCGCGGCGTTCGCCTGTGGCGCGCAGACGCTGGGGGTTTTCTTCGAGCGCCCCGGCGACGCCGGCAAGGCGGGCACGCCCGGCTGGTACAACAGCGCCGCCTTCCACAAGTTCGCGGACGCCGAAGGCCTCTACGCCAAGAGCATCAACGGCGACGCGTTCTCCGACGAGATCAAGCAGAAGACCATCGCCGCGATCAAGGAAGGCATGGGCCAGGTCGACCAGGTCATCTACAGCCTGGCCGCCCCGCGCCGCACTCACCCGAAAACCGGCCAGGTCTACAACTCCACGCTCAAGCCCGTCGGCAAGGCGGTGACCCTGCGCGGGCTGGATACGGACAAGGAAGTCATCAAGGACGGCATGCTGGAACCGGCCACGCAGGCCGAGATCGACGCCACCGTCGCGGTCATGGGCGGCGAGGACTGGCAGATGTGGATCGACGCGCTGCTCGAGGCCGGCGTGCTGGCTGAAGGCGCCACCACCACGGCCTTTACCTACCTCGGCGAAAAGATCACGCACGACATCTACTGGAACGGATCCATCGGCGCCGCCAAAAAGGACCTGGACCAAAAGGTGCTCGACATCCGCGCCAAGCTGGCCGCGCGCGGCGGCGACGCCCGGGTGTCCGTGCTGAAGGCGGTCGTGACGCAGGCCAGCTCGGCCATTCCCATGATGCCGCTGTACCTGTCGCTACTGTTCAAGGTCATGAAGGAAGACGGCACCCACGAAGGCTGCATCGAACAGGTTTACGGCCTGTACCGCGACAGCCTGTGCGGCCCGTCGCCCATCATGGACGACGAAGGACGCCTGCGCGCGGACTACAAGGAACTGGATCCCGCCGTGCAGGCGCGCGTGCAGGCGCTGTGGGATCAGGTGGACACCGCCAGCATCTATCAGCTGACCGATTTCGCGGGCTACAAGCGCGACTTCCTGCGCCTGTTCGGCTTTGAGATCGACGGTGTGGACTATCAGGCGGACGTCGACCCCGCCGTGGAAATCCGCGGCCTGATCTGAGCGCGAGGCGGGCCGGCCCGCCGCGCTTTGGCCGCCGCCGGCAAGCCGGGACGGGCCGGAGCGCTACAGATATTCCAGCGTGACGAGATAACGGCGGGGCGTCGCGCCCGACGCCTTGTCTTCAGCCGACTGGATTGCCCGCACGTCGGTCTTGACATGGCGCACGGGATCAAACGCCCTTCCACCGGCAACCGGCGCGCAGGCGACTTGGGGATGGGCTCCGGGACTGGCCTGCGTCACGCGGGGCATACACTTTCCGGGTTCGACGATGGCGCCCACGAAGCGTATGACGCCGGTATCCGCGCTGGCCATCGTGGGGGCCAGCAAAGCGGCGAACAACAAGGCATGCACTGACGATCGGATGGACATGGCAACTCCTTGGCGTAGGCAAGAACAGGGAAAAAACCAAACTCCTCATTCCTATTACGGCACTTGCGCGCGGAAGCTAAGGCCCTGCCAATCCACCATCCGACATCAAGGCGCCAGGCGCCGCATCTGCGCGGGTAATCTCTGCCAACTTCGTCGTGAACCCAGCCTACTCCGGTTGTTTTTTCGCAGCAATCCTATTTTTTAGTTTTTTTTCGATTGACTACGACACCACTTCCAACAGCCGATCCAAACCGCCTTCGTCGATTGCAATCTTGACCTCTTGCCGCACCGCAGGCTTGGCGCGGTAGCCCACCGACAGCCCTGCCGCGCGCATCATCGGCAGATCGTTGGCGCCATCGCCCACCGCGATGGCGCGCTCAGGCCCCACGCCCAGCGCGGCGCAGACCTCGACCAGCTTGCGGCGCTTCTCTTCGCCATCGCAAATATCCCCCCACGCCTGCGGCACGAGCCGCCCCGTGAGCCGCCCGTCCTTGACCTCGAGCACATTGGCGCGCACGTCGTCCATGCCCAGGCGCACGCGCAGGCGGTCGGTGAAGTGCGTGAAGCCTCCCGTGACCAGCAGGCAGGTCAGGCCCGCCGCCTTGCACGCCGCGATGAGCGCCTGCGCGCCCGGGTTAATTTGCAGGCGCCGTTCGTAGACCTCGTCCAGCGCCGCCTCCGGCATGCCGGCCAGAAGCGCCACGCGCTCGCGCAGGCTCTGTTTGTAATCCACGATTTCACCCCGCATGGCGGCCTCGGTCAGTGCCGCCACTTCGGCCTTCTTGCCCATCAGGTCCGCCATCTCGTCCAGGGTTTCGATCGAGATCAGCGTGGAATCCATGTCGAAGGCGATGACCTTGTAGTCCGCCAGCGCCAACGGCGGGACGATGCCGCGCCATTGCAGGCCGGGGGCCGTCGGGAAAGCAGGCATGCGAACTCCTTGTCTATGCCGGATGGGATGGCCCATGCCGCTGGGTGCAGAGCCATTGAATGAAAAGCTGCGCCTGCGCCGCCGCCGGCCCGTCAGGCCGGTACAGCGCGTGGACGCCCGCGTTGGGCAGTTGCGGCTGGGAAAAGAGCGGCCGCAGCCGGTCCGCGCGCACGTCGTCCTCAAGCAAACACCAGGGTGCGAGCGCGATCCCTAGGTCGTTCATCGCCGCCTGCATGCACAGGAACTGGTGGTCAAAGACAGGACCGGGCAACTGGGCCGGCACGTCCACCTTGGCCAGCGCGAACCAGCGCGGCCAATGGTCCATGCCGCCCGAGATCTTCAGGAGCGGATGGCCCAGGCAGTCCGCGGGCGCGGTCAGGCGGTTGCGCTCGATGAAGCGCGGAGACGCGACGGGCACGTGGAAATCGTCCAGGCAATGCACGCAGGCCAGGTCCGAATGCGCCATGTAGCCATGCCGGATCAGCACGTCGCTGCCGGCATCGCCGCCGCGGTCCAGGAACGGGCGGCCTTGCGTACTGAGCTGGACGTCAATGCCGGGATGCAGCGCCTGAAATGCCGACAGGCGCGGAATCAGCCACTTCATGGTCAGCGACGGCGTGGCGCACACGCGCAGCGCGCCGCCATAGGCCGGGGATTTGAGCTTGGCCGTGGCGGCCGCGATGCGTTCCAGGCTGGCCTGGATTTCCGGAAAATAGGCCTGGGCGCAAGGCAGCAGCGCCACGCCGCGCGCCTCGCGGGCGAACAGGGGCTGGCCCGCATACTCTTCAAGGATGCGGATCTGCTGGCTGACCGCGCTGTGCGTGATGCTCAGTTCGTCGGCCGCCGCGGTGAAACTGCGCAGGCGCGCCGCCGCCTCGAACACGCGCAGGGCCTTCAACGGCGGCAGGCTGTGCCCCGCCATGTCAGGCGTCAACCGCCCGGGCGCCCGCCAGGCGCCGCGCTGTGCTGCTCTTTCCCACTATTGCCCTTGTGTCGTCTATTTATTGTCGGGACGCGGCCGGCACCGGCCGCCTGCCCTGTTCAGCCGCATTCTAGGGGATAGGCGACGCGCCGACCTCTTAGAAAATCTAACGCCATGCCTTAAAAAACACTGCTGGTCGCGAACGGGCGCTGTTCCTATGATGCCTGCAACCTCAGGCAGGAACCCACATGGCATCGATCACGGTAGACGGCATCGTCAAGACATTCGGCGGGCAGCAGGTGCTGCGCAACCTCTCCCTGCACATTCCCGACGGGGCGTTCTATACCCTGCTCGGCCCCAGCGGCTGTGGCAAGACCACGCTGTTGCGCTGCATCGCGGGCTTCTATGCGCCCGATGGCGGCCGCCTGCTGTTCGACCAGGACGACGTGACCCATGTGTCCGCGCACCGCCGCGACATCGGCATGGTGTTCCAGGACTACGCGCTGTTCCCCGACAAGACCGCTTTCGACAATGTCGCCTACGGCCTGCGCGCCCGCGGCGTGGCGCGCGCCGAGACCACGCGGCGCGTCAACGAGGCGCTGGACAAGGTGGGACTGCTGCCCCTGGCCGACCGCTATCCCGCGCAGATGAGCGGCGGCCAGCGCCAGCGCGTGGCGCTGGCGCGCGCGCTGGTCATCCGCCCCCGCGTGCTGCTGATGGACGAGCCGCTCTCGAACCTGGACGCCAAGATGCGCCTGCAGATGCGCGACGTGATCCTGGACCTGGTGCGCGAAGCCGGCATCACCACGGTGTTCGTCACGCACGACCAGGAAGAGGCGCTGGCCATGTCGGACCGCATCGCCATCATGGACCACGGCGACATCGCCCAGCTGGGCACGCCGGAAGATCTCTACGGCACGCCGGTCAACGCCTACGTGGCCGACTTCATCGGGTCGGCCAACGTGATTCCCGTGCCGGCCCGCACCGGCCTGGAAGGCGCGCCCGCCGGCCATGTGCGCTATGAGCTCTGCGGCCTGCAGTTCGACGGCATGCAGGGCGGCACGGGGCTGAACGCGCAAGGCGTGCTGATCGCGCGCCCCGAGGAACTGGCCCTCATGGCCCCGGCGCCCTACGTGCCCAACACGCTGCCCGGCAAGGTCCTGCGGCGGCAGTACCTGGGCTTCAAGACCGCCTATCGCATCGCCCTGGCCAACGGCTCGGAAATCCGCGTCGAACTGCACGCCGGCAACATGGTGGCGCAGTTCCAGCCGGGCGAGTCCGTGCAGGTGCTGATTCCCGCCGACAGCCGCGTCGTCAACGCCTGAGGACGCGCACGCCATGAAAATCAAATGGTGGCCCTGGGGCATCCTGACCGCGATCAGCCTGGTCCTGCTGCTGTTCTTCGTGCTGTATCCGCTGGGCGTGCTCTTTGGCAACAGCATCACCGGCCAGGACGGCGGCTTCACGCTGGAAGGATTCAAGGCCCTGCTGGCCGATTCGCAATACGTGGAGGCCTTCGGCAACACGCTGATCCTGGGCCTGACCGTCACCACGTGCACCGTGCTGGTGGGCGTGCCTTTCGCGTACATGGTGGCGCGCTACGACTTCCCGCTGAAGAACCTGGTGGCCATCCTGCCGGTGCTGACCATCGTGATCCCCGAGATCATCGTCGGCCAGTCCTGGCTGCTCATCCTGGGCAACAACGGCCTCTTGACCAACCTGCTGGGCGACGCGGGCATCTCGCTGCCCTCGTTCTACGGCTGGACCGGCATGGTCTTCTCCATGACGCTGGTCTACTACACCTACATCTACCTGGGCGTGCTGGCCGCGCTGCGCGGCTTCGACGGCCAGCTCGAGGAAGCCGGCCTGAGCCTGGGCACCCCGCCGTTCCTGACCAAGCTGCGCGTGCTGGTGCCCGTGCTGCTGCCCGCCGTGCTCGTCAACGCGCTGGTGGTGTTCACGCTGGTGGTGGGCAACTTTGCGCTGGCGATGCTGCTGGGCAGCCGCGTGCCGCTGCTGTCCGTCATGACGTACAACACCTTCGTCAGCGAAATGGGCGGCAGCCCCACGCTGCAAAGCGCGATGTCCGTGGTGTCGATCGCCATCGTCGCCATCGTGCTGTTCTTCCAGAAGCGGGTGGTCGAACGCAAGGTCTACACCATGACCCAGGGCCGCGCGCCGGCCGCCGTGCGGGTGCGCTCGTGGACGGCGCTGCTCTACACCAGCGGCGTGGGCCTGGTGATCCTGGTGTCCCTGCTGCCGCTCGTCGTGGTCTTCATCGCGGCCTTCACCAAGACCAGCGGACCGGTCATGCAATGGGGGCAGTGGTCGCTCGCCAGCATCCAGCGCGCCCTGCACGGCGCGCCCGAGCCCATCCTGAATTCGCTCAAGTTCGCCTCGCTGGCCACGGTGCTGGGCGTTGCCTTCGCGGTGCTGGTCAGTTACCTGACGATCAAGAAGCGCAGCGCTTTCACGCAGGTGCTGGACTACATCGTGGTGCTGCCCCTGACCATCTCCGGCACCGTGCTGGGGATCGCGCTGGTGCAGACCTTCAATACCGGCTGGCTGGTGCTGGCGGGGACGTCGGGAATCATGGTGCTGTGCTACACGGTGCGCCGCCTGCCCTTCGCGGTGCGCAACGCGTCGTCCGTCCTGTTCAACATCCCCGAGTCGATCGAGGAGGCCTCGATCAGCCTGGGCGTATCCCCGCTCATGACGTTCTTCAAGGTGATCCTGCCCGCCATGAAGGCGTCGATCATCTCGGCCGCCATCCTGATGTGGCTCACCACGATCTCGGAGCTGTCCGCGTCCATCGTGGCCTACAGCGGCGGCCTGGAAACCATGCCCATCGCCATCTTCCGCCAGGTCGACGGCGGCAGGCTGGGCATGGCGTCCGCCTATGGCGCGGCTCTGGTCACCGTGATCGTGCTGCCCATCATCGTGTCCGTGAAGGCATTCCGCATCAAGCTGTTCTCCGGCAAATAACCCACTCGCACAGAGGCTACCCATGCAACTCAAGCACCTTCTCCAGTACAGCGTCCTGGCCGCGGCCCTGGCAACGGGCACGGCGCACGCCCAGAACGTCGTGCTCTATTCGTCCAACAACACCGAAACCATCGAGACCGCGCTGGATGCGGTGAAGAAGAAGTCGCCCAAGCTCAATGTGCAGCCCGTCACCGGCGGCACGGGCACCATGATGAAGCGCATCGAGGCCGAATCGCAGAACCCGCGCGGCGACCTCTTCTGGAGCGGCGGCTTTGGCACGCTGGGCGCCTACCGCCAGCACCTGCAGCCGTACCGCCCCGCGGACCTGGACAAGATTCCGGCGCAGTTCCGCGGCCCCGACGACCTGTGGGTCGGCACCAACGTGCACGTCATGGTCATGATGGTCAACGAGCGCCAGCTCAAGGGCCTGCCGGTCCCGGCGTCGTGGTCCGACCTGATGCAGCCGCAATGGAAGAACAAGTTCGCCATCACCGATCCGTCCAAGAGCGGCACGGCCTACATGCTGGTGTACGGCCTGTACAAGCAGTTCGGCCAGGAAGGCCTGGACAAGATCGCCGCCAACGCTGTCGTCACGGCCTCGTCGGGCACCACCTACAAGGGCGTGGCGGCGGGCGAGTACGCCGTGGGCATGACGCTGGAATACGCCGCGCAGGAATACGTGGCGGGCGGGCAGAAGGAGATCAAGCTGGTGTATCCGACGGAAGGCAGCTATCTGGCCCCCGAAGGCATGTTCATCATCAAGGGCGCCAAGAACCTGGACGCTGCCAAGGCCCTCTACGACGGCCTGCTGAGCAAGGAGTCGCAGGAAGCCCAACTGGTGAAGAACTTCCGCCGCCCCACCCGCACGGACATCGCGGTGGCCAATCTGACCACGCTGCCGGACCTGGCCACGATCAAGATCTTCCCGGTCAGCCAGGAAGCGGCCGCCACCGAGTACGAATCGGTGGTCGCGGCCTGGAACCAGGCCGTCGCGAAATCCAAGTAAGCCTGAAGCGCGCCGCGGGGTCCCGGGCCTGCCTCAGCCGCCCTGGACCATCCGGCCGCCGGCCAGCACCAGCTGGCGTCCGCAACGGGCGGCCAGTTGCGGATCGTGGGTCACCAGCACCAGGGTGGTGCCGTGTTCGCGGTGCAGATCGAACATCAGGTCGATGACCGTCACGCCCGTGGCGGCATCCAGGCTGCCGGTGGGTTCGTCGGCGAACAGCAGGTCCGGCTGCACCACGAAAGCCCGCGCCAGCGATACGCGCTGCTGCTCTCCGCCCGACAGCGTACGCGGATAGTGATGCAGGCGCGCACCCAGCCCCACCCGTTCAAGCATGGCCTGCGCGGCGTCGCGGGCGGCCTGCCCCGCCAATTCCAGCGGCAGCATCACGTTTTCGAGCGCCGTGAGATTGGGCAACAGCTGAAACGACTGGAACACGAAGCCCACGTGGTTGGCCCGCAGGCGCGCACGGCCGTCCTCGTCCAGCGCGAACAGGTCGTGGCCAGCCAGGTGTACGCTACCCATGCTGGGAACATCCAGCCCGGCCAGCAGTCCCAGCAAAGTGGACTTGCCCGAGCCCGAACTGCCCGTGATGGCCACCGCGCTGCCCGCCGCAACCGTAAAATCGATGCCTTCCAGGATAGACAGCGTCCCGCCGGCATCGGCCACCCGCTTGCCCAGCCCTTTCACCACGATCGAATTATTGCTATCCATGCGCCTATTTTCCCGTCTGCTTCTCGTGTCCGCCCTGGCGACCGCCATGGTGGCGCCCGCCCACGCTCAGACCGCCGCGGCGGCCCAGGGTTCCGCGCCGCGCACCGTGCTGGTGGTTGGCGACAGCCTGTCCGCCGAATACGGCATCAAGCGCGGGACGGGCTGGGTGCCCCTGCTGTCCGCAAGAATCTCCGAACAATACCCGAAGTTCCAGGTGGTCAACGCCAGCATCAGCGGCGACACGACCAGCGGCGGAGTCGCGCGCCTGCCCGCCCTGCTGCGCCAGCACGCGCCGGCGGTGGTGGTGCTGGAATTGGGCGCCAATGACGCGCTGCGCGGGCTGCCGCTGAACATGACCGAACAGAACCTGCGCACCATGGCCCAGGCTGCCCGCAAGGCCGACGCGGATGTGCTCATCGTCGGCATGCAGATTCCGCCCAATTACGGCCGGGACTACGCCCAGCGTTTCGCCGATGTGTTTCCCAAGGTCGCCAAAGACGAAAACGCCCGGCTCGTGCCCTTCCTGATGGAAGGCATTGCAACGAACCGGGCGATGTTCCAGGCCGACGGCATCCATCCGAACGAGGATGCCCAGCCTCAATTGCTGGACAACGTGTGGCCGACGCTGCGGCCGCTGTTGAACTAGGGCCTGCGCGCTACCTGAAGCGCTGACAGGCCCCTGACGCGGGCGGGTCAGCCAGCGGCCTGCTGGTCGCCGCGGATGACGTCGGCGGCCGCAGGCAGCACGTTGACCTTGTACTCTTCACGCAGCATGCGGATCATGGCTTCGTTTTCGGCCTGGCCCCATGCGCCCGACAACTGCTGCGCCAGGCGTTCCTTGTCGGCGGCCTCGGACTTGCCGGCCTCGACCTTTTCCAGGCGCACCAGCGTGTAATCCGCGCCGGCCTGCACACCGGCGTAGGCCGGCAGCTGGCCCGCCGGCAGGCGCATCACGGCATCCAGCACCGGACGCGGCAGGTCCTTGGGATCCTGGCGCGACACGACGATGGCGGGCGAGAAACCTTCGGGCGCGGCGGCGGGATTGGCCTTGTCGGCCGCCAGCGCGGCTTCGCCGGCCTTCTTCGCGGCTTCGGCCGAACGCTCATCCAGCAGCTTGCCGCGGATGAAATCGCTGACCTTGTCCAGCGGCGGCACATGCGCCGGCTCGACGGCGGCCACGCGCACGGCCAGCATCGTATCGGGAGCCAGTTCGATCACGCCGGAATTCTGCTTCTCACGCAGCACGTCGGGCGAGAACAGCACCTGGCGCACGCGCGGGTTGTCCAGCAGTGCGGCGTCGGGGCTGTCGGCGGCCGAGCCCGGGCCGACGTTGGCCGCGGGCAGCAGGCCCTCGCGCGTCACGCCGGAGGCGGTGCGCAGCTTCAGGCCGACGGCGTCGGCGGCAGGCTGCAGGCTGTCGCGCTGGTCATAGACTTGCTTGTTCAGCTGGGTAGCCATTTCCGAGAAACGCTGGGCAGCAATCTGCTTGCGGACTTCGGCGGTGATCTGGTCCTTGACCTCGGCCAGCGGCTTGATGGCCGCGGGGTGGATTTCGGTGACCTTGAGGATGTGCAGGCCGAACGGGCTTTCGATCACGCCCGACACCTGGCCCTGGCCCAGGCTGAAGATGGCCTTGTCCAGCGCGGCGGGCTGCGAGCCCGGCGCCTGCCAGTCCAGATCGCCGCCCTTGGCGGCCGAGCCGGCGTCCTGGGAGTTCTTGGCGGCCAGTTCAGCGAATTTGGAGGGGTCCGCGGCGGCTTGCTTGGCCAGGTCCTCGGCTTTGGCGCGCGCGGCCTTGCGGGCGTCTTCCGACGCGCCGGGGGCCAGTTCGATCAGGATATGGCTGACGCGGCGGCGTTCGGGCGTGCCGAAGCGGTTCTTGTTCTGTTCGTAGTACGAAGCCAGGTCTTCGTCCTTGACCTGCACGCCCTGCGTGGCGGCGGCCTCGTCCAGCACGACGTACTGGACCTGAACCTGTTCCGGTACCTGCAGTTGCGCCTTGTTGGCGTCGTACCAGGCCTGGATGTCGGCCGGCGCGACGTTGACCTGCGAACGGTAGTCGGCGGCGGCAAAGTGGCGCAGCTGGACCGTGCGGGTCTGGGTCAGGGCCGATTCCAGCGCCGACACGACTTCGGCCGGCGCGCGGGCCGACTGGCCGACGGGCTCGAGCACGCGGGCAACGGCCAGGTCGCGGCGCAGGCCGGCTTCGAACGAGGTCGGGGACATGCCCTGCGCGGCCAGCACCTGGCGATAGCGCTCGGGCGAGAAGCGGCCGTTGTCCTGGACTTCCGGGATGGCGGCGATGGTGTTGCGCAGCGTTTCATCCGACACGGAGAACCGATTGTCCGCGGCGACATTGGCCAGCAGGCGCTGGTTGATCAGCTGGTTCAGCAGGCCTTCGCGCAGCGCGGGCGTGTCGATGACGGCCGGGTCGAACTGTGCGCCCAGGCGCTGGCGGAACTGCTCCAGCTGATTGCGGTGCGCCTGGTCAAACTCGGCGCGTGAAATCGGCTTGCCAGCAACCGTGGCAAGCTCGGGCTCCTGACGCATGAAGCTGTCATAGCCTTGAATCCCGACCAGGAAGAAGGACGGCACAATCAGAAGCAGCAGGATGAACTGCATCCAGCGCCGATGGCTGCGAATAAATTCGAACATGGAATCCCTGTTGCCGCGCTCCGGGGGGTGACGCCCGGGGCCGCACGAAAACGCATAAAAAAAGGCGAACTCGATTCGCCCTATTCCCATACCGGTTTTTGTTGCTTTGTCACCGGATCAGCTCGCGGATTTTACCATTTCTCATTCATGAAGGCGCTGGCGCGTGACCAAAGGAGCCATGGGCCGCCGCGCGGGACTGCCGGCCGCACGGATGCCCCACGCCGTCAACCCGGGAAATCACCATTTCCGCCCCACCCGTCCCCCCGTATCGTGGCTCTCAGGGTAAGCCCGCAGTCCGCGGCGCCCCACGGACCGGCCCCAGGCCGGTTTGTCCTTCCTCGCACGCATAAAGGTCCCTACAGATGCCGCTCACGCCTTCCCGCCTGCCTATCCTGAGAACCTGCCTTGCCCTGGCTTTCCTGGGGAGCGCGCATACCGCGCTCGCCGCCCCCGTGGCCGCCGTGCACGAGGCGGCCAAGGGGCAGCAGCAGGCCATGCTCGACACCATGCGCGACCTGGTCAACATCGAATCGGGCAGCAAGGACGTCGAAGGCGTGGAGCGCATCGCCGAGCTGATCCGCGACCGCCTCAAGGCGCTGGGCGGAACGGTGGAGATCATCGCGCCCACCGACGTGTTCCGGCTGGACGACACCCCCGAAAAGGTCGGCCCCATGGTCCACGCGGAATTCAAGGGCAGCGGCAGCAAGAAGATCATGCTGATCGCCCACATGGACACCGTCTACCGCAACGGCATGCTCAAGGACCAGCCCTTCCGCGTGGACGGCGACAAGGCCTACGGCCTGGGCATCGCCGACGACAAGCACGGCGTGGCCGCCATCATCCACACCCTGGCCATGCTGAAAGGCCTGGGCTTTGCCGACTACGGCACCCTGACAGTGCTGATCAACGGCGACGAGGAGATCAGTTCGCCCGGCGCCCGCAGCACCATCACGCGCCTGGGCGCGGACCAGGACGCCGTGTTCTCGTTCGAGGGCGGCGGCATGGAACCGCGCCTGACCCTGGCGACCAGTGGCATCGGCGCGGCCTACCTGACCGTGCAGGGCAAGACCTCGCATGCCGGCGCGCGTCCCGAGGGCGGCGTCAATGCACTGTACGAGCTGTCTCATCAACTGCTGAATCTGGACAAGCTGTCCAAGCCCGAAGACGGCCTGAAGCTGAACTGGACCGTCGCGCAGGCCGGCACCAACCGCAACGTCATCCCGGGACTGGCCACCGCCCAGGGCGACGCCCGCGCGCTGCGCGTGTCCGATTTCGACGCCCTGGCCCGCACCCTGGAAGAGCGCGTCCAGAAGAAGCTGCTGCCCGAGTCCAAGGTGAGCGTCAAATTCGAAGTGCGCCGCCCGCCGCTGGAGGCGACGGCCGCCTCGCGCGCGCTGGCCCAGCACGGCGTCCAGATCTACAAGGAACTCGACCTGCCCATGAAGGTGGTGGACCGCGCCAGCGGAGGCGGCACCGATGCCGCGTTCGCCGCGCTGAAAGCCCGTGGCCCCGTCATCGAAGGCATGGGGCTGAGCGGCTTCGGCGCCCACTCCAACGACGCGGAATACATCCAGATCAACAGCATCGTCCCGCGCCTGTACCTGGCCACAAGAATGATCATGGACGTCTCGCAGGACAAGGCGCCGCTGAAATAGGCGTCGGCCGGGACAGGAGGCGCCCCCTGAGAACAGGGTATCCTTGCAACCTGTCCCAAAAGAACCCGAAAGCAGCACCGAAATGACCGCAAACCTCCCCTCCTGGCCCTATTCCCGTTACATCGCGCACCGCGGCGGCGGCCGACTGGCGCCGGAGAACACCCTGGCCGCGATGCGCGTGGGCGCCGCGCATGGCTTCACGATGTTCGAATACGACGTGAAGCTCAGCAGCGACAACGTGCTGGTGCTGATGCACGACGACGACGTCGACCGCACCTCCAACGGCCAGGGCCCGGCCGCGGCCAAGACCTACGCCGAACTTGCCCAGCTGGATTTCGGCGGGTGGCATTCGGCCGCCTACGCCGGCGAACCCCTGCCCACTTTCGCCGCGGTCGCCCGCTACACGGTCGCCAACGGCATCGCCAGCAACGTCGAGATCAAGCCCTGCCCCGGGCGCGAAGCCGAAACCGGCCGCGCCGTCGCGCTGGCTGCCCGCCAACTGTGGCAAGGCGCGGACACGGCCCCGCTGCTGTCCTCGTTCGCCGAGGAAGCCCTGCAGGCCGCGCGTGAAGCCGCGCCCGAACTGCCGCGCGCCCTGCTGGTGGAAAAAGTGCCCGCCGACTGGCGCGAACGGATGGCCAAGTACGACTGCGTGGCCCTGAATATCAACCAGAAGGACGCTACCCGCGAACTGATCCACGCCGTGCACGCCGCCGGCTACCGGATCGCGGCCTGGACCGTCAACGACCCCGAGCGCGCCCGCCTGCTGCTGGACTGGGGCATCGACGGCATTTTCACCGACGAGCTGGCCGCCATCCGGCCCGCCGCCTGAGGCAGGACGTCCCGTGTTCAGCTACCGCCACGCCTTTCACGCCGGCAACCATGCCGACGTGCTCAAGCACGCCATCCTCGTTCACACCCTGGATTACTTCAACAAGAAGGACGCCCCCTACTGGGTCGTCGACACCCACGCGGGCGCCGGCCTCTACAGCCTGGACAGCGACTGGGCGGCCAAGACCTCCGAGTTCGCCGACGGCATCGGCCGCCTGTGGGAGGCCAAGGACCTGCCCCCGATCCTGGCCGACTATGTGGCGCGCATCCGCGACTACAACACCAACGGCCGCCTGAAGCGCTACCCCGGGTCGCCGTGGCTGGCGCTGGACGCGATGCGCCCGTCGGATCGCCTGCGCCTGTTCGAAATGCACCCCACCGAGATCGACACCCTGGTCGGCAACCTGGAACACCAGGGGCGCGCGGCGCAGCGCCAGACCACGATCTACGGCGACGACGGCTTCGAGGGCGTCAAGGCATTGCTGCCGCCGCCCACGCGCCGCGGCATGGTGCTGATCGACCCCTCATACGAAGACAAGCACGACTACCGCCGCACGCTGCAGACCGTCAAGGAATGCGTCAAGCGCTTCGCCACGGGCACCTACGCGATCTGGTATCCGCTGGTGCAGCGCCGCGAGGCCAGCGAAATGGCTCGCCACTTCGAGAACCTGAAGGTCAAGAGCTGGCTGCACGCCACGCTGACCGTCAAGAAGGCCACGATCGACGGCTACGGCCTGCACGGCAGCGGCATGTTCCTCATCAACCCGCCGTGGACGCTGCACGACGCGCTCAAGCAGGCCATGCCTTACCTGGCGCGTGAACTCGCGCAGGACGAGCGGGCGGGATACACGCTGCAGTTCCGCGAGAACCCCTTCCCCGTCGCCAAGAAGCACTCCGACGACTGAGCCGCGGCGCGACCCGCACCAGAACGACAAGGGCCGCGCTGTTGCGCGGCCCTTGCACATTCGCGGGATCAGACCGTCTCGGCGGCCGACTGGCGCAGCGCTTCCTGCGCCAGCGCCAGCTTGGACGCCGCGTCGCGCAAGGCGGTGCGCAGGCCTTCCTCGATCACGGGATGGTAGAACGGCATTTCCAGCATGCGCGCCACCGTCAGTTCCTGCTGCACGGCCCAGGCCAGCAGATGGCCGATGTGCTCGGCGCTGGGGCCGACCATCTCGGCGCCCAGGAAACGGCCCGTCTCGATGTCTGCATAGACGTGCAGCATGCCGCGATTCTTCAGCATGACGCGCGAGCGCCCCTGGTCGCTGAAGTCCACCGCCCCCGTGACGAAGGTGCCGGGCACCAGGCGGGCATGGCTTTCTCCCGCCAGCGCGATCTGCGGATCCGAGAACACCACGCCCAGTGGCGCGCGCCGCAGCCCCTTGCGCACTTCAGGAAAGCGCGCGGCGTTCTCGCCGGCGATGCGGCCTTCGTCGGCGGCTTCGTGCAGCAGCGGCGCATCGGCGTTGGCGTCGCCAGCGATGAAGATGGGCGAATTGCCTGCCTGCATCGTGTGCCGGTCGAACAGCGGCACGCCCTGGGCGTTCAGTTGCAACGACGTGTTCTCCAGGCCCAGCCCGTCGATATTGGGACGGCGGCCGGTCGCGACCAGCGCGTAGTCGAAGCGCTCGGTGCGCTCGCTGTTGTCGAGCGCGATGTACCGCACTTCCACTTCGTCGCCGACGCGCGTCGTTTCCAGCACGCGGGCGTCCGGATCCAGATAGAACTCGCGCTGGAAGATCTTGCGGGCCGTCTGGCGCACCTGCGGATCGCTGATGCCGCCCAGGCTGCCGCTCACGCCGAAGACGCGAACTTCCACGCCCAGGCGCGCCAGCGCCTGGCCCAGCTCCAGACCGATCACGCCGGGCCCGAACACGGCCACGCGGTTCGGCAGGTCGTCCCACGCGAAGACATCATCGTTCACGACGAGGCGGTCGCCCAGCGCCAGGAAAGGCGGCGGCACGGACGGACGCGAGCCGGTGGCGATCACCACGCGCGACGCCTGGATCTCGGTGTGCTCGTCCACGCGCAACACCGTGTCGGACACGAACCGGGCGTAGCCGCGCAGCTTGTCCTGCGACGGGATGTTTTCCACCCCCTCGAGCACGAAGCCCACGAAACGGTCCCGTTCGCGCTTGACGCGGTCCATGACTTCGGCGCCATCGACCGAAATCTCGCCGCCCACGTGCACCCCGAATGCTTCGGTGTGCGCGGCCGCATGCGCCGCCTCGGCAGCGGCAATCAGCAGCTTGGACGGCATGCAGCCCACCCGTGCGCAGGTGGTGCCATAGGGGCCGCCCTCGATGAGCAGCGCGCGCATGCCCGCGGCCTTCGCGGCCCGGTACGCGGCCAGGCCGGCGGTGCCGGCGCCGATCACGGCGATGTCGGTGTGCAGTGTTTTCATGAGTGGGTGTCCCCCGGTGTTGCGTGTCAGCAGGAATTCAAAGGCGAGTTCAGCCTTGTTGCGCATCCTCCGGACGAACGCCGTCCCGCGCCGGAGCGCGCGGCATCGCCACGAGGGTGCATAAGAAGGGAAACTCAGGACGGTCCGGCCAACGCGGCTTTTCAGCCGCGCCGGTCAGGCCTGCCGGACGGGTAGAGGGTACCCGGCCGGCAGCGCGACAACTCAGGCGAAGTGCGCCTTCAGGTCTTCCAGGCCGCCGATCAGGGCGCCATTGATGAACACCTGGGGAGCCGTGCCCTTGCCGGACACCGCGCCGATCACGCGGCCGCGGACCTTGTTTTCCAGCGGGATCTCGATCGGGGCGTAGCCCTTGCTGTCCAGCAGCGCCTTGGCTTCCACGCAGAACGGGCAGCCCGGCTTGGAGAACACGACCACCTGGTCGGGCTTCTTGGCCGTCGGGGCGAAGTGGGCCAGCATGGTGTCGGCGTCCGACACTTCAAACGGGTCGCCTTCCTTTTCCGGTTCGATGAACATCTTCTGGACCACGCCGTCCTTCACGAGCATGGAATAGCGCCAGCTGCGCTTGCCGAAGCCCAGGTCGCTCTTGTCGACCAGCATGCCCATGCCTTCGGTGAAGGCGCCGTTGCCGTCGGGCAGCAGCGTGATGTTGGCCGATTCCTGGTCCTTGGCCCATTCGTTCATGACGAAGGTGTCGTTGACCGACACGCAGACGATGCTGTCCACGCCGGCGTCGAAGAACGCGGGGGCCAGTTCGTTGTAGCGCGGCAGGTGGGTCGACGAGCAGGTCGGCGTGAAAGCGCCGGGAAGCGAGAAGACCACGACAGTCTTGTTCTTGAACAGGTCGTCGGTCGTGACCTTCTTCCACGTGTTGTCCTCACGAACGGGGAACGTAACGTTCGGAACACGTTGGCCTTCGCGGTTTTGCAGCATTCGAATCTCTCCTTGGGGTAGCGGGGTTTGGTTAACCACCATGGAAAGAATCATAAATCTCAACTATCAACTAATCCAATTTAATTAATTTAATTGATTGATAGTCAATGGCAATTAAATAATTGCCTAAGGAAGGCTGGACCTATCATAGCCCAGCCCTCCATGGGCCTCAGACGCGCGACGGCTCGTAGCCGGCGTCGCGGATCGCGGCCTCGATCTTGTCCGCCTGGTCCGTGCCGGTCACCGTGACGCGATGGGCCGGCAGGTCCACGGCCACAGTGGCGCCCGGAGCGGCCTGATTCACCGCGCCGGTGATGGTTTTGACGCAATGGCCGCAAGTCATATCAGGCACTTGGAACTCGATGCTCATTAGATTTCTCCTGGTTGAAGGCTGGCGGGATCGGTTTGTTCCCCCATTGAAGGCAGGTTAAACCTTCCCATGGTGTCAGGGTCAAGCGTAGAATGGGGCTTGACCTTCCCACAATGGGAAGGATGAAACTGGGTGCTCCCATCCAGACAGAGACCATCATGAGCGTTGCCGCCCCCTCCTCATTTTCCGAGTTGGAACTCGCCATCGAAGGCATGACCTGCGCATCATGCGTCAAGCGCGTGGAAAAAGCCTTGACCAATGTCCCCGGCGTTGCGCAGGCGCAAGTAAACCTTGCGACGGAGCGCGCCCTGGTGTCGTTCGACCCCACTGCCGCGCAGCCCCAGGCGCTGGTCGCCGCCGTGGGCAAGATGGGCTACGAGGCCCGCCCGATCGCCGCGCAGGACGACCATGCCGAACGGCAATCGCAGGCGCGCGACGCCGAGGCCCAGCGTCTGCAGGGCGCATTCATCGCCGCGCTGGTGCTGACGCTGCCCGTCTTCGCCCTGGAAATGGGTTCGCACCTGATACCCGCCATGCACCACTGGGTGCTGGATACGATCGGCCAGCAGAACAGCTGGCTGCTGCAGTTCGTCCTGACCACCGCCGTGCTGGCCTGGCCCGGCCGGCAGTTCTTTACCAAGGGCCTGGCCGCGCTGTGGCGCCGCGCGCCCGAAATGAACTCCCTGGTGGCGTTGGGCGCCGGCGCGGCCTGGGCCTATTCCGTCGTGGCGACCTTCGCTCCCGGCTGGCTGCCGGAAGCCGCGCGAAACGTCTACTTCGAGGCGGCCGCCGTGATCGTCACGCTGATCCTGCTGGGCCGCATGCTCGAAGCGCGCGCCAAGGGCAAGACGGGCGCCGCGATCAAGCGCCTGATCGGCCTGCAGCCCCGCACCGCGCGCGTCATGCGCGACGGCCAGGCCCAGGACATCGAGATTGAGCGCGTGCGCACCGGCGACATCGTGGTGGTGCGCCCCGGAGAGAAAATCCCGCTGGACGGCGAGATCATCGAAGGCAGTTCCTACGTCGATGAATCCATGCTCACGGGCGAACCCGTGCCGGTCGAAAAGCAGCCCGGCATGCAGGCGACCGGCGGCACGCTCAATACCTCGGGCAGCTTCACGCTGCGCGTCACGCACACCGGCGCCGACACGATGCTGGCCAGGATCATCCGCATGGTCGAAGCCGCCCAGGGCGCGCGCCTGCCCATCCAGGCGCTGGTGGACCAGGTGACGGCGTGGTTCGTCCCCGCCGTCATGGCGGCCGCCCTGCTCACCTTCCTGGCCTGGTTCTTTTTCGGCCCGTCGCCTGCGCTGTCGCATGCGCTGGTCAACGCGGTCGCCGTGCTGATCATCGCCTGCCCGTGCGCAATGGGCCTGGCCACGCCCACGTCCATCATGGTGGGCACCGGTCGCGCCGCCGAGATGGGCGTGCTGTTCCGCCAGGGCGACGCCCTGCAGACGCTGCGCGACGTCAACGTCGTGGCCTTCGACAAGACCGGCACGCTGACGCTGGGCAAGCCCACGCTGACCGAACTGGAACCGGCCGCCGACCATGACGCGCAGCAGGTGCTGCAGTGGGTGGCCTCGGTGCAGGCGCGCTCCGAACACCCGATCGCACTGGCCATCGTGGCCGCGGCCGAGGAACGCAAGCTGCCGCTGCTCGCGGCCCAGGGTTTCGCCGCGATCACGGGCGCCGGCGTCGAAGCCGCGGTGGACGGCAGGAACGTGCTGGCCGGCGCCGCGCGCCTGATGGCCGAACGCGGCGTGGACGTCAGCGCGTTCGGCGAACGCGCCGCCGACTGGGGCAACGAAGGCAAGACGCCCATCTATGTCGCCATCGACGGCCAGGCGGCCGCCATGATGGCGGTGACGGACCCGGTCAAGCCTTCCGCCGCGTCCGCGATCGCGGCGCTGCATGCGCAAGGCCTCAAGACGGCCATGATCACGGGCGACAACCGCTACACGGCGCAAGCCGTCGCGCGCCAGCTGGGCATCGATGAAGTCCGCGCCGAGGTGCTGCCGGACGGCAAGGTGCAGGCGATCGCGTCGCTGCGCGAAGGCGGGCGCAAGGTGGCCTTCGTGGGCGACGGCATCAACGACGCGCCCGCATTGGCCGCGGCGGATACCGGCATCGCCATCGGCACCGGCACGGACGTGGCGATCGAAGCCGCTTCCGTCGTCCTGATGGCCGACGACCTGCACGGCGTGCCCAACGCCATCGCGCTCAGCCGCGCCACGCTGGCCAATATCCGCCAGAACCTGTTCTGGGCGTTTGCCTACAACGCGGCGCTGATCCCGCTGGCCGCGGGCGCACTGTATCCGGCCTTCGGCCTGTCGCTGTCGCCGATCTTTGCCGCCGGCGCCATGGCCCTGTCCAGCGTCTTCGTGCTGGGCAACGCGCTGCGCCTGAAGGCCTTCCGCCCGCGCGCGGCGCACGCCTAGTCCGGCATCGGACATCCAGGAGTCTGCAAATGAATATTGGACAAGCCGCGAAAAGCTCGGGCATCTCCGCCAAGATGATCCGCTACTACGAGAGCATCGGCCTCATCGGGCCGGCGGTGCGCACGGATTCGGGCTATCGCGTCTACAGCGAGCATGACCTGCACACCCTGCGCTTCGTGCGGCGCGCGCGGGACCTGGGCTTTTCCGTGGAGCAGATGAACGAGCTGCTGACGCTATGGAAGGACCGCAGCCGCGCCAGCGCGGACGTCAAGCGCATTGCGCTGGAGCACGTGCAGGAACTGGAGCGCAAGGCCGAGGCGCTGCGCGAGATGGCGGCCACGCTCAAGCATCTGGCCCAGAATTGCCACGGCGACGACAGGCCCGACTGCCCCATCCTGGAAAACCTGGGCTGCTCTCACTGACGTAGAGCCGGGCCGCGCCTTTTGCACGACAGGCGCGCCCCGCCCCCGCGCCTTATTGCCCCGCCTGGGCCTCGGCGGCGACGCGCGCCTCGTAGGCCTCGGTGGCCGCCTGCTTGGCCGCCGCCTTTTCGGCCGCCGCGGCGAGCTTCGCCTCTTCCGCCGCCACGGCATCCGCGGCAGCCTGGATGGCCCGCTGGCGGGCGCGTTCCTTCACTTCCAGCACGCCCGCGGCATCCAGCGATTCGAACACGGCGATCGATTCCACGTGGCCCGTATGCGGGAACATGTTGATCACGCCCGCGCTCTTGAGCACATAGCCGCCTTCGTGGACGAGGATCGCGGCATCGCGCGCCAGCGTGGCCGGATTACAGGACACGTAGACGATGCGGCGCGGACGTTCTTCGTGCGTCAGTTCCGACAGCGCCTGCGACACGGCATGCGCGCCCTCGCGCGGCGGGTCGATCAGCATGCGGTCGAAGTAGCCAAGGCTGCGCAGCCAGGTCGCATCGACCTCGAACAGGTTGAGCGTGGCGAAGCTGGTGCGCTCGCCCAGCCCGTGGCGGGACGCCGCATCAAAGGCCCGGTCGGTCAGCGCCTTGCTGCCCTCGACGCCCACGGCCTCGCGCCCTTGCGTGGCCAGGGGCAAGGTGAAGTTGCCCAGCCCGCAGAACAGGTCCGCCACGCGGTCGGTCGGCTGCACTTCCAGCAACTGCAGCGCCCGCGACACCATCGCGCGGTTGATGGCGTGGTTGACCTGCGTGAAGTCGGTGGGGCGGTAAGGCATGCGCAGACCGAATTCCGGCATCGTGTACGCCAGCGTGTCGTTGTGCTCGCGCTCCAGCGCGTGCACGGTTTCCGGGCCCTTGGACTGCAGCCACCACTGCACATTGTGGCGCGCCGCGAAGGCGCGCAGGATGGCGATGTCGCCGTCGGTCAGGGGCAGCAGGTGGCGCAGCACCAGCGCCGTCACCCCGTCGCCCAGGGATACTTCGATCTGGGGCATGCGATCGGGCGCCGACATGGAGCCGATCATTTCGCGCAGCGGAACCAGCAGGTCGCTGACGTGGGGCGGCAGCACGTGGCATTCGCGCATGTCGGCCACATAGCTGCTCTTGCGTTCGTGGAATCCGACCAGCACCCCGCCCTTCTTCGGCACCACGCGCACCGACAGGCGCGCGCGATAGCGGTAGCCCCAGGTCGGTCCCTGCATGGGCGCGAGGATGCGCGCCGGGCGCAGCTTGCCCACGTGCCAGAAGGTGTCTTCCAAGGCACGCTGCTTGATGGCCACCTGAGTGGTGGGCTCCAGGTGCTGCATCGCACAGCCGCCACAGACGCCAAAGTGCGGGCAGCGCGGCGCGACGCGTTGCGACGAGGGCCGCAGCACCTCGTCGACGCGGGCGGTTTCATACGAAGGCTTGCGGCGCAACGTGATCGCGGTGACCCGTTCGCCCGGCAATGCGCCTTCCACGAAAATGACTTTCCCGTCGCGGCGGGCGATCCCCCTGGCTTCCAGGTCCAGGGATTCGATACTTAAAACGTCAGACATCTCACGCAGTCCAGAATTGCACGCAACCCAATATTGTAAAAGGACTGTGCGCAAACCCGGAAATCGAGTTTCACGGGGCCGGAACCCTTGCGAGACGCCAATGAGGACTTGCGGAAGCGGGCATCAAAAAAAGGGGCTTGCCGGCGGCCGCCTGGTAGCGACCGCCCGCAAACCCCAAAGGCCGGCGCTGTTCAGGGCGCCGCCACGGATATCAGAATGAACGCGCCACCGAGAAGACGGCGCCGATGCGGCCAGACGGATGGCCGTATTTGGTGGGCAGCCAGTTGTCCTTGGTGGCGCCCACGGCGGCCAGGCCCAGGATCCAGCCCTTCAGGTCCTTGGTCACGCCGACCTTGTAGTCGACGTAATGGCCGATGGAATCGCCGTCCATGTTGGTCTGGTTCTTGAGCTTCTGGTAGCCCAGGTGGCCCAGCAGCCCCCAGCCGTCGCCGAGGTCGAAGGTAGCCGTGCCGTCCAGGTACCAGGTGCCCTTGCTGTCGGGGGTGCTGAAGAAGTCGCTGGGCGTGTACGAATACTTGAGGCTGTAGTTGCCGTAGGAGGCGCCGAGGTAAAGGTCCGTGTTGTTGTAGTTGCCGCCCTTGGGGGAACTGGAACCCGGGTAGTAGTAATGCAGCACGCCCGCATCCAGCGTGAATCCGCCGCCGACGTCGCCCTTCCAGCCGCCGTAGAAGTCCATTTCCAGGTTGCCGTCGGTGAACACGAAGCTGGAGACATTGGAGTTCCAGTTGCCCAGGTAGAAGCCCGAACTGTGCGTCAGGTCAAAGCCCAGTTGCGCTGCCGGACGGAAATCGGTCTGGGAATAGCCCCGAAAACGGTAGTCGCTGACAATGGTCGCGTTTCCGCTAAGCGAAAAACCACCCCCCAGGTCGGTGGGTTCGGCCTGCGCAGACCCTGCGAAACAAGCGGCAAGTGCGACAGGCAAGGCTAGCAACGTCTTCTTCATGGTGCGGAGTCCTGATCGGATTTACGAGGAGGCGGACGGCGCGCGGCGCATCCGGCTGGCCGGCCTTGCTGCTTGATTACTACCGGCTCAAATCCTTTGAAGCAATGTCCGTGCCAGGTTTGGCGCATCACCGCGAAGCCCGATCCGCCCGGCGGCATGACGGCTGCGCACCATGCTGGTGCCCCGCTTTGGGGCGCAGGGGCAACCGATGCGTCAAAACGGGGAATGCGGGGCCACGACCTGCCTCGGGCAAGGACCCGTACCAACAAAAAACCCCGGCACGCGGTGGCGTCCGGGGTCTGGCGGGGCGGAAGGATCCGCCCCGATGGCGGGCTGGGATTACCGGCTTAGTTGGCCTTGGGCGGGGGCGGCGGGGGCACGTCGCCGGCGGCGGGCGGAGGCGGCGGCATGCCGGCCCTGCCCTTGCCCTGGCGGCCTTCCATCTTGGCGTGACGCTCGGCCATCCTGGCTTCGCGTTCCTTGACGATCTTGGTCACCTGGCCACGCTGGGTGTCATTCAGGCTGTCCCAGACCGCCAGCCACTGGTCGCGCACCTGCTTGGCCTGCGCGCCGAACTGATCGCGGGATTTTTCGGATTGCTCGATCAGTGCGCGCGGGTCCAGCTTGCCGCTGTCCAGTTGCGCCTTCAGCAGATCATGGCGCTTGCCGCCGGAAGCGCGCATCGCTTCGTGCAGGCTGCGCTGGCCGTCCTGGGCCGTCTTGAACAGGGCTTCCTGCTTGGCGTCGAGCTTCAGTTCGGCGACCTGGGCCTTGGACACGGGGCCCAGGCCGGGGATGAACAGGCCATCGCGCATGCCTTTGTGGAAACCGCCGCCGCGGTGGCCTTCGTGCATGGCGGCGGGGCCGCCTTCGGCGGGGGGAGGAGGCGCAGCCATGACGGCGCTGGCCGCGAAGCCGCTCGTCGCGGCGACAATTGCAAGGGCGGCCAAGTTGGTGCGGATAGCGAATCGGGACATGAAGGTCTCCTGAAAGTGAAGAAAGCGAGGCCATTGTGCGACTCCGCTGGTTTCATCCAGGTTTCGTGCGTGACGGCCATGTTTCAGTCGATTGCTTGTCCCGCAGACGCAAGAACGGAGCCGTGCAGGCTCCGCTCAGTGGCGGGCTTTCCGTGGAAACGGAGCGCCGCCGGCCCGGCCGCCGTGGAGGTCAGCCGGCGTCCCAGGCCGCCATGTATTCCTTCCAGTGCGGCGCGTCGCTGGCGCTGAGCGTGTCGCGCACCAGCGCCACTTCGGCTTCGTAGGACGTACGGTCCAGTTCGCCGCGCAGGAAACGGAAGCGGCAGTAGACCAGCCACGTGTTGACCACGTCGGTCTCGCAGTACGCGCGCACCTCGTCGGCGCGGCCCGTGCTCCAGGCTTCCCAGACCTTGCTGCCGTCCATGCCGAGCTTGCCCGGAAAGCCGCACAGCTTGGCCAGTTCATCGAGCGGCGCGTTGGCCCGGCCGTTGTACTTGGCCAGCACGTCCATCAGATCAACGTGGCGCGTGTGATAGCGCGAGATGTAGTTGTTGAACTTGAAGTCGCGGTCTTCCTCGCCCATGTCCCAGTAGCGCGGCGCGGGCACGCCCTGGATCAGGCTGCGGTAATGCAGCACCGGCAGGTCGAAGCCCGATCCGTTCCAGCTGACGAGCTTGGGCGTGTAGCGTTCGATGGTCTTGAAGAAGCCGGCCAGCAAGGCGGCTTCGGGGTCATCGGGCTGGCCCAGCGTCTTGACGCGAAAGCCCTGGTCGTCGCGGAACACGCAGCCCACCACCGCCACCTTGTGCAGGTGCAGCGGCAGGAAGTCGTGGCCCACGGCTTCGCGCCGCGCCGCAAGCGCGCGCTCGACCACTTCGTGGTCCGGCACGTCGGCGCCCCAGCCGTTGAGCTTGCGCAGCCCGTCGGCGTCGGGAATGGTTTCGAGGTCGAATACCAGAGTGGGCGTCATTTGGGCGGCAGGTACTGCATCGGGTCAACGGGCGTGCCCTGGCGGCGGATCTCGAAGTGCAGGCGCGGCGACGTGGTGTCGCTTTGGCCGAGTTCGGCGATCTTGGCGCCGCGCTTGACGTTCTGGCCCGTCTTCACGAGCAAGGCGCGGTTGTGCGCATACGCGGTGATGAAGCCGTTCTGGTGTTCGACGATGATCAGGTTGCCCAGGCCGCGCACGCCGTTGCCGCTGTACTTGACCAGGCCGTCGGCCGCTGCGGTGATGGGATCGCCCAGCGCGCCGGCGATGTCGATGCCCTTGCTGCTGGAATTGAATCCCTGCACGATCTGGCCGCTTGCCGGCCAGGCCCAGTTGATGACGCCGGCGTCGGCCGCGCGCGTGGCCGGCTTGGTGTCCACCGGCGCCGGAGGCGGCGTGGGCGTGGCGTCGGGCGCGGGCGTGCCCGCTGCGGGGGGTTCGGGTTGATCGAGCGGACGCGGCTGCGGCTTGACGCTGGCAACCGGCGCGGTCTGCGCGCCGCCGCCCGAACCGCCGGACATCTTCAGCACCTGCCCGACCGAGATCTGGTTGGGATCGCTGATGTTGTTCCAGCGCTTGATGTTTTCGATATCGGCGTTGTTGGCGCGGGCGATCTTGTAGAGCGTGTCGCCCGGCTTGACCACATAGCTGCCGGACGGCGCGGACGACGCGGGTTGCCCGCCGGTCATGTCGACCACGGGGGCACGAGTACCTTTGGATGCGCAGCCGGCCAGGATGGCGAGGCTGAGGACCCCCACTGCGAAGAGCGGGCGGCGCAGGCGCGTCATGGACGCGCCCATATTCATATCGGTCAGTTGCAACTGCCCGTTGAGCATACGTTTCTCCTGTTGCTCAAGATTGTATTCCGGACCGTAGCGGCACAAAGCGCACGGCCTCTAGTTCAGTACGTTTCCAGCTGGCCGCGCCTGTGCGTTCGATCAGAACAAGGCGCTGGTTCGAGCCCCCTTCGGGAGCGATCAGGCGGCCACCCGGCGCAAGCTGCGTGAGCAGCGCTTGCGGGATGGCCAAGCCAGCGGCAGCCACAACAATAGCATCGAACGGAGCCACGCCGGGCAGCCCCAAGGTGCCATCGCCATAGATCAAGCGGATCCTGGTGGTGAGGCGCAAGGCGCGCAGGTGATCGCGCGCCAGCTCGTAAAGTCCGCGTATGCGTTCGATCGTGTGGACATCGCGCACGAATTGCGCCAGCACCGCCGCCTGGTACCCGCAGCCCGCGCCGACCTCGAGCACGCGCGTCGGCGTGCGGTCTTCGCAGGCAGCCGCGATCATACGCGCCACGACCCACGGCTGTGAAATGGTTTGCGAATGTCCGATGGGCAGCGCGGCGTCTTCGTAGGCACGGCTGGCAAGCGCTTCATCCACGAACAGATGGCGCGGCACGGTGGCCATGGCATTGAGTACGCGCTCGTCCGTGATGCCTTGCGCCCGCAGCCGCTGGACCATGGCCTGGCGCAGGCGTTCGGAGTTCAGGCCCAGGTTGCCGCCCGACGCGGGCTGGGGCGCCTGCGCCTGCTTCTGGAGAGTGGCCGCCGAAATGCGCGTGTTGCTGTTGGCCGGGGTGTAGCCCGGGCCCAGGCGCCCCGTATCGTGGCGAACGGGGCCGCTGCGGCCCGACGCCCCTTGGGAAATGTCCGGCTGGCTTACGCGCTTGCGCATAGCGGCTCCGCCCACGTGCGGATCTCGTCCAGTTGGCTGTGCTGGGTCAGGTCCAGGCGCAACGGCGTGACGGAAACGATGCCTTGCTCGACCGCATGGAAATCCGTGCCGGGCGTGGCGTCCGCCGCCAGGCCGACCGGACCGATCCAGTAGACCGTGTCGCCATACGGCGTGGTGGTGCGCACGACGGGCTGGGACGGGTGCCGCTTGCCCAGCCGCGTGACCGCGAATCCATGCATGTCTTCGAAACGGCGGCTGGGAATATTGACATTGAGCAGCACCGGAGCGGCCAGCGGCTGCGCCAGATGGCGCTCGACGACCAGGCGGGCCGCGCGGGCGGCGGACTCGATGTGTTCCCAGCCCTTTTCCGCCAACGAAAACGCGATGGCGGGAATGCCGAACAGGTAGCCTTCGCTGGCGGCGGCGACGGTGCCCGAATAGAGGGTGTCGTCGCCCATGTTGGCGCCGTTGTTGATGCCGGACACGACCAGGTCGGGACGCGTGTCCATCAGGCCGGTGAGCGCAACGTGCACGCAGTCGGACGGCGTGCCGTTGACGGCGATGAAACCGTTGGACGCCGTGCGCACGGACAACGGCCGGTTCAGCGTCAGGGAATTGGAGGCGCCGCTGTGATTGGTCTCGGGGGCGACAACGGTGAGATCGCCCAGGCCTTCCAGCGCCGCAACCAGCGCTTCAAGGCCGGGGGCCGAGTAACCATCGTCGTTCGAAACCAGAATTCGCATTGTGCATCCGAAAGAAAATAAAACGCGGGTGGGCGTTGCGGATTGTACCGTCCGCGGCCGGCTCCCGTCTGTCCGGGGTGGCGCCTTTGGATCGGTCCCCCACGCTCGATAACCCGAACCCGGTTCGCGCCCGGGCGCGGTAGAATCCGCAGCCATTACTACAACAACGGATTCCCTTTCCATGGCGATAACCGAACCCTCCCTGGCGTTTGCCGCTGCGCTCGTCCTGTTGGCCTACCTGATCGGCTCCGTGCCCTTCGCCGTGGTCGTCAGCAAGCTCATGGGGCTGCAGGACCCCCGCAGCTACGGATCCAAGAATCCCGGCGCCACCAATGTGCTGCGCACCGGCAACAAGACGGCCGCCGCGCTGACGCTGCTGGGAGATGCGGCCAAGGGTTGGTTCGCGATCTGGCTGGCCGAAAAGCTGGCCCCCGGCATCAGCCCTGCCGCCCTGGCGGCGGTGGCGCTGGCGGCCTTCGTGGGCCACCTGTACCCGATCTTCCTGGGTTTCAAGGGGGGCAAGGGCGTGGCGACCGCGCTGGGCGTGCTGGTGGCGATCCAGCCCTGGCTGGCCGTCGCCACCGCGGCCACCTGGCTCATCATCGCGGTGTTCTTCCGTTATTCCTCGCTGGCCTCGCTGGTGGCCGCGTTCTTCGCCCCCGTCTACTACGTGTTCGGATCCGGCCTGGCCTGGCAGGCGCAGCCGGCCCTGGGCATCGCGCTGGCGGTCATCGGCATCCTGCTGTTCTACCGCCACCGCGCCAACATCGCCCGCCTCATCCAGGGCACCGAAAGCCGCATCGGCAGCAAGAAGAAATAATCCTGGGGTTCGGCAGGCGGCCTGGCCGCCCGCCTTGCTTCATGCGATATCGGCCAGGTCCCAGCGCGGTTTCACCGTGAAGCTGTGGGCGCTGGCATCCAGCGTCGCCAATCCCGCCTTGACCCGTTCCGACGCCGCGAAAGCAATCATGGCGCCGTTGTCGGTGCACAGCTCCAGCGGCGGGAAATAGGCCCGGGCCTTCAGGGGCTTGAGCGCCGCATCCAGCTTGGCGCGCAGGAGCTGATTCGCCCCTACCCCGCCCGCGACCACCAGGCGGCGCAATCCCGTCTGTTTCAGCGCGCGGATGGATTTTGCGGCCAGCACTTCCACGATGGCCGCCTGCGTGGCCGCGGCCAGGTCGGCGCGCGCCTGCTCGTCCAGGCCGCCGCCATCCCGCTCGGCCGCCTTGACCCGCGTCAGCACGGCCGTCTTCAGGCCGCTGAAGCTGAAGTCCAGGTCTCCGCTGTGGAGCATGGGGCGCGGCAGGTCGAAGCGCGAGGCATCGCCGCTGCCGGCCAGCCTGGCCAGCGCAGGCCCGCCGGGGTAACCCAGGCCCATCAGCTTGGCGGACTTGTCGAAGGCCTCGCCCGCCGCGTCGTCGAGCGTTTCGCCCAGCAATTCGTAGCGGCCCACGCCGTCCACGCGCATCAGCTGCGTGTGGCCGCCGGACACCAAGAGGGCGATAAAGGGAAATTCGGGCCGCGGGTCGGCCAGCATCGGCGATAGCAGATGGCCTTCGAGGTGGTGGATGCCGATGGCCGGCAGGCCGCGCGACCAGGCGAACGACTGCGCCACGCTGGCGCCGACCAGCAAGGCGCCGGCGAGCCCGGGGCCCGCCGTATAGGCGACCGCGCCGATATCGGACATCTGCAGGCCGGCGTCCTCGAGCACCTGGCGGGTCAGGGGCACGACGCGGCGGATGTGGTCGCGCGAGGCGAGTTCGGGCACCACGCCCCCGTATTCCTGGTGCATGGCGATCTGGGTGTGCAGCGCATGCGCGAGCAGACCGCGTTCCGTACAGACGGCTGCGACACCGGTTTCGTCGCAGGAGCTTTCAAAGCCGAGAATAATCATGGCGGCAGAGTTTACAACTGATGCGAAAATACGCCTGTTTCTGAATTGGGAGGGACTATCCGGCCCCTCCCGCCACAATCCGCAAGCCTGTAAAAAACACTGGGGACTCGAATGCTGGAGAAGCTATTCAAGCTGCGTGAACACGGCACGACCGCAAGAACGGAAGTCGTGGCCGGCCTGACGACATTCCTGACGATGTCGTACATCATCTTCGTGAATCCGGACATCCTGTCGTCGACGGGCATGGACCGCGACGCCGTGTTCGTCGCCACCTGCCTGGCCGCCGCGCTGGGTTCCCTGGTGATGGCGTTCATCGCCAACTGGCCGATCGGCATGGCGCCCGGCATGGGCCTGAACGCCTTCTTTGCCTTCACCGTGGTCAAGACCATGGGCTACACCTGGGAGCAGGCGCTGGGCGCCGTGTTCATCTCGGGCATCATCTTCCTGTTCCTGACGATATCCGGCATCCGGGTCTGGCTGGTCAAGGGCATCCCGCATTCGCTGCGCAGCGCCATCGCGGCCGGCATCGGATTGTTCCTTGCCATTATCGCGCTATCCAGCGCCGGCATCGTGGTCGCGCATCCGGCCACCAAGGTCACGCTGGGCAACCTCACCGCCCACGGCCCGCTCTTCGCCATCCTGGGCTTCTTCGTCATCGCGTCGCTGGACGCGCTGCGCGTGCGCGGGGCGATTCTGATCGGCATCATCGTCGTCACCGTGCTGTCGATGGCGCTGGGCTACAACGAGTTCAAGGGCATTTTCTCGGCCCCGCCCAGCCTGTCGCCCACGCTGTTCAAGCTGGACATCCTGGGCGCGCTGCACAGCGGTTTCGTCCACGTGATCCTGGTGTTCGTGCTGGTCGAGGTCTTCGACGCCACCGGCACGCTGGTGGGCGTGGCCAAGCGCGCCGGCCTGGTGCCGGAAGACCGCCCCAACCGCCTGGGACGCGCCCTGTTCGCCGACAGCACCGCCATCGTGGCCGGCTCGATGCTGGGCACCAGCAGCACCACCGCGTATGTCGAAAGCGCATCGGGCGTGCAGGCCGGCGGCCGCACCGGCATGACCGCGCTCATCGTGGGCCTGCTGTTCCTGGCCGCGCTGTTCATTTCGCCGCTGGCAGGGGCCGTGCCCGCCTATGCCACCGCGCCCGCCCTGCTCTATGTGGCCGGCCTGATGATGCGCGAACTGATCGACATCGACTGGAACGACGTCTGCGAAGCCACGCCCGCCGCGCTGACGGCGCTGGTCATGCCGTTCACGTACTCGATCGCCAACGGCATCGCGTTCGGCTTCATCAGCTACGTGGTGCTCAAGACCGCCACCGGCAAGATCCGCGACGTGCATCCGGCCACGTGGCTGGTCGCCGTGCTGTTCGTCATCCGCTACGCGTTCTTCCCTGAGTAGGCCGCAAGCCCTAAAGGCGGCGCAGCGTGGGGGCGCTTTTTCATCGCCGAGCCGCCTCAAGATGAAAACGCCCCCTTGGGGGGCAGCAAGCCGAAGGCGCAGCGTGGGGGCGGCAACTTCTCATTGCGCCGTCCACACCGCGAGTTCGTACCCGTCCGGATCAAGGAACTGGAAACGGCTACCGCCGGGAAAGGAAAACACGTCGCGGCTGATCCGACCGCCCGCCGCCGTCACGCGGCGCTGGATCGCGGGCAGGTCCTCGCCATACAGAATCACGAGCGGGCCGCCCGGCCGCACCGGTTCGCCAGTGGTGAAGCCGCCCGTCAGGCGGCCGTCGGTGAATTCGCAATAGGACGGCCCGTAATCCGTGAATGTCCACCCGAATACGTCGCCGTAGAAGCGCTTGCTGCGTTCGATGTCTGCCACGTTGAATTCGATGTTGTCGATCTGATTGTTCTGGCCTCGGATGCCCATGTGTATCTCCTGCGGGACGTCCCGCTTCGCGCACTATAACGGTGCCGCGCGCGGGTGTGGGCGTTGCGTGCCGCGCCCGCTATTGCGCGGATCGAGAAAATCAATCAACCCGTCCGACCGCATGGTTGCTGGCTTGCAGGCTTGAATTCGCCGATACACTCCCCATGTAAATCAGCATATGGAGTACATCTTGCGCCTTTCCCGTCTGAGCCCTGCGTTGCCCCCCTGTCCCGCCACGAACACCGGGGTGCGCGCATGAGCGCCCTGGCCAGCATTCCCTTTTCCGTGCTCGACCTGGCCCCGATTGTGCAGGGGCGGGATGCCGCAGACGCCTTCCGCAACACGGTCGCGCTGGCGCAGCACGTCGAACGGCTTGGCTACAACCGCTTCTGGCTGGCCGAGCACCACAACATCAACGGCGTGGCCAGCAGCGCCACGGCCGTGCTGATCGGACACGTCGCGGGCCACACAAGCACCCTGCGCGTGGGCTCAGGCGGCGTGATGCTGCCCAACCATGCACCCCTGATCATCGCCGAACAATTCGGCACGCTCGAAACCCTGTACCCCGGTCGCATCGACCTGGGCCTGGGCCGCGCGCCCGGCAGCGACGGCGCCACGCAGCAGGCGCTGCGCCGCAGCCCGCGCAGCGGCCTGGAGTTCCCGGCCCTGGTGGAAGAGTTGCGCGCGTTCCTGGCGCCCTCGCGCTCCGGACAGCCCGTGCGCGCCATTCCCGGCGAAGGCCTGGACATCCCCATCTGGCTGCTGGGATCCAGCGATTTCAGCGCGCGCATGGCGGCCGAGCTTGGCCTGCCGTTCTCATTCGCGGGCCATTTTTCGCCCGAGGGCATGGCGGCGATGCGCCTGTACCGCCATCTGTTCAAACCGTCCGCAACCCTGTCGCGTCCGTATTCGATGATCGGCGTGCCGGTGATCGCCGCCGAATCCGATGAGGCGGCCCGGTTCCAATCCACCACCCAGCAATTGAAATTCCTGTCGCTGGTGCGCGGCCATCGCCTGCAGCTGCAGCCGCCCGTCGAAAGCATGGACGGCGTGTGGAACGAATGGGAGCGCGAGGCGGTCAATCAAAGGCTGGGTGCCTCGATCGTGGGCGGCCCCGACACCGTCAAGCGCGAACTCGAAGCGCTGGTCGCCGAAACGCAGGCCGACGAAGTCATGATCGTGTCCGATTTCTATGACATCGCGGACCGTCTGCGCTCTTTCGAGATCGTCGCGTCGCTGAAGAACGGCGCCGGCGTATCCACCAAAACCGCGGCCTGAGGGCCGCAGACTGCGCCAACCGAAGCGCCAACCATTGCGACGCAGGCTGGACCGGCTCTACTATTGCTTATCAGGCAATCGGCCATCACGCGTCGCCGCAACATGTCCGGGGCAGGCCCCGGGGTCTCCGCCACCGCTTTTTAGCCGCCCGCGCGGCAAGGATTCCAAATGAGTATTGTTGAACTCACCAAAGACAGCTTCCAGGACGCCATCACGCCTGACGGCACCCTGATCGTCGACTTCTGGGCCCCCTGGTGCGGCCCGTGCCGGGGCTTTGCGCCCGTGTTCGAGCACGCCGCCACCGAGCATCCCGATGTCACGTTCGCCAAGGTGAACACCGACGTCGAGCAGGAACTGGCCGGCGCGCTGGGCATCCGCTCGATCCCCACCCTGATGGTCTTCCGCGAAAAGGTCCTGCTGTTCTCGCAGCCGGGCGCCTTGTCGGGCGGACAGCTCAATGAGCTGCTTGCCAAGATCAAGGAAGTGGACATGGAACAGGTCCACAAGGAAATCGCCGCGGCGCAAGACAGCCAGGACGCATGAACCAACAAGGGGCCCGACATCGGGCCCCTTGCTTTTGCACCGGGGCAACTGGCCCGCTTGCGTGGCCGCGGCCCTGCGGCGGCGCTAGGACAGCACTTCCCAGGCCGACCGGCCGCGCGTGATGTTCGCGACGGTGACCTCCAGGTCGCCCAGCACCGCGCGCGGCGCCGTGAAGGACAGCGTCACGCCCTCTTCGTTGAAGTCTTCCTGCTGGATCGCCGCGCCCGCCTGGGCCAGGCGCGACTTCAGCAGCGCAAGTTCGGCGAATCCGCAGTTGCAGCGCACGGTCGCCAGGTCCACGATCTCGGTGCGTTCCGCCAGCCGCAGGCAATTGGCCGCGCAGCCGCCGTAGGCGCGCACCAGTCCGCCCGCACCCAGCTTGATTCCCCCGTACCAGCGCACCACCAGCACGGCCACGCGGTCCATGTCCTGCCCTTCGATGGCTTGCAGGATGGGCCGGCCGGCGGTGCCGCCGGGTTCGCCGTCATCGTTGAAGCGGTATTCCTGGCCGATGCGATAGGCCCAGCAATTGTGGGTGGCCTCGGGGTCGCCGCGCTCGGCGAAAAAGCGCATCGCGTCGTCGACGGTCGCGACAGGCGCGGCGTAGGCCGCGAAGCGGCTCTTCTTGATGTCTTCCTGGTAGGAACAGGGAGCGGTCAGCGTGTGCGTCATGCCCGGCATTGTAAGTGCGCGCGCGGACGCCGCACCGATTGCGGCGCGCTGCGGGCGCTAGCCGTGGCAGTCGGGCACTTCCTGGTCGAGATAGACGTCGAAGGCCACATCGCGCGCCCACTTCGTCGTCATGGCCTTCCAGGCCCCGGCCCGGTCCCAGGCCCGCATCTCCTGGCCCAGCCAGTCGCGCGACGCCTGGTCGCCGGCCGACAACAGCCATACGCGCGCTTGCCGCGCGCCGTCGGCCGCCAAGGTCGAGGAAAACTTCTTCCATTCCGGAAACCGCACCAGTGGTTCCCACACCGCGTCGTCGACCAGCCCGATGTCGCAACTGCCTTCGCGCACCGCGACCAGGGCATCGGACGGCACGCGATACGTGCGCACCACCGCGCCCCACTGCTGCGCCAGGGCCCGCGCCTGTATCGCGGCCTCGGCCATGCAGACGGTGCGTCCGCGCACGTCCGCCGGCTTGCGCAACGACGTGTCGCTGCGGATCACGGCCTTGGGGCGCGCCGCATAGCCCGTGGGCTGCGCGGCCACCGTCTCCGGCTGCCCGTCGGCGCGGTCCGCGAGCACCAGGTCCACCTGGCCTGCCGCCAGCGCGGCCGCAGCCTGATCGGCCGGCAGTTGCACCAGGCGCACCGCCAGCCCGAGGCTGGCGCCCAGCTGTTCGGAAACGGCCGCGTCCAGGCCTTCGGGCGTGCGGTCCCACGCGCCGGCCGCGGGCGGCGGCGCCAGATACGGCACGCCCACCACCAGCTCGCCCCTGGCGCGAGCCGCCGGGAACGTGTCCGGCTGCGCATGCGCATGCGCCACCAGCATCAGGCTGGCGGCAACGAGCAAGGGGCGCAGGCGGGCGATCATGGCGGGCGGCTGGGATTCAGACGTACTGATATCGCAACAGGCGGTGCTTGAGGTTTTCAAGCACGAACTGGTCGATCAGCGCGGCCAGCACGGCGATGACGAGGATGTTGGTCATGACGCCGGTCATGTCCGCGATCTCGCCCGAATACGCCAGCGACCGGCCCAGGCCCTTGCCGAAGCCGATCAGCATTTCCGCCGAAATCAGCGCGCGCCACGCGTTGCCGAACGCGAGCTGCGCGCCGGTGATGAGTTCGGGCATGACCGCGGGCAGGTACACCCGCTTGACCAGCCCCCAGCGCGTCGCGCCCATGACGCGCGCCGCCGATACGTGCACGCGCTGCACGGATTCGGTGGCGTTCATCACGCTGAGCGCGGCCGGGAAGAACGCGGACAGCGCCACGACCACGATGATGGGCGTATTGCCGAACCCCATCACGATGAGGAACAGCGGCACCCAGGCGATCGACGGGATCGATTGCAGGATGACGATGGCGCTGCGCAACACTTCGCGGAAGAAGAACAGCACGGCCGCCACCAGGCCGAAGCCGATGCCTGCCGCGAGCGCCAGGCCGTAACCCGCGCCCAGCCGGCCCAGCGTGCCCAACAGGCTTTGGTGGAAGGACTGCTTGCCCAGGTCTTCGAACAGGCGTTCGACCACGGCTGGCACGCCCGGCATCAGGAAGTCCGGCAGCGCGAACGCCGCCAGTTGCCAAAGCGCCAGGATGAACAGGACGCCCAAAACGCCCGCAAGATGCTTGCGGGCGCCGGTCACTCGGGTGGATGCGCTCAAAGCTTGCGAGCCTCTTGCCAGGACAGGTCGACGATGCTGGAGACGTCGTACGGCTTGCCGTCGCGCGTCTTGAGCGAACCCTGGGCCTGCAGGATGTCAGCGATTTCCTGCATGCGGGCCGTATCCTTCTGCGTCAGCTTGGGCGTGAACACCTGCGTGCTGATGGCTTCGGCGATAACGGTTTCGCGCGGGAGCTCGCCGCGGCTCAGCGTCTTGAGCGTGGGCTCGGCAATGAAGTACGAGGCGATCAGCTTGGAGGCCTGCGCGGGCTCCTTCTGCAGCAGCGTGATGGCCTGGTTCTGGGCGTCCAGCGCCTTCCAGACGTCGTCCTTGCGCTTGGTCAGGGTTTCGCCGGACGTGATCACGACCATGCACGGGAACGGCCAGGCCTGGCCGACTTCGTAGATCTGCTTGACCGGCGCAACCAGTTGCGCGATGCGGTCGTAGGGTTCGAACAGGAAGGCCGCGTCCACGCGCTTGCCGACCAGCGACTGCACGGCGACCGCCGGGCTCACGCCCATGACGTTGACGTCGTCGGCGCCGAGGTTGCCCTGCTTGAGCACCACGCCCTTCAGGACCACGTCGGCGGTGCTGCCTTCGGCCTGCGAGGCCAGCGTCTTGCCCTTGAGGCCGGCGATGTCCTTGATGCCGGAGTCATCGCGCACGATCAGCGAGTGGTAGCCCTGCTGCGCGCCGCCCACCACCTTCAGGTCCGCGCCCTTCGAGGCCCAGGCCACCGCATTGGTGAAGCCCAGCACGCCGATGTCCAGCTGGCCGCCGACGATCGCCTTGATCAGGTCGGTGCCCGACTTGAATTCGATCAGTTCGGAATCCAGGCCGGCCTTCTTGTAATAGCCGCCCTCTTGCGCGACGATCGCCTGCGCATCGTCCATCACGCGCAGGTAGCCCACGCGGAATTTCTCGGCGGCCATCGCGGGGGCAGCCGCCAGCAGCGCCGCGGCCAGCGGCAGGGACAGCCATTGCTTCAGTTTCATCAGGAGCTCCAGGGAATTCGGGAATCGGCGGCGCCGGGGCGCGGCCGGGGTATTCAAGAAAGAGTGAGATCAGGCGGCCAGGGCCAGGTCCGAGTGCGCGTCCGCGCCGCCCACGCCGATGCCCAAGAGGCGCAGGATTTCGCGCTTTTCGGCGGCCAGGTCGGCCAGGTCGTGGGTCTTGACGCGGTGGGCCAGATTGAATTCGCGCAGCACGCGGGCGGGCCGCGGGCTGAAGACGACGATGCGGTCGGCCAGGAACAGGGCTTCGTCGACATCGTGCGTCACCAGCAGCACGGTGGGCTTTTCCTGGGCGATCAGCTGGCGCAGGACATCCTGCAGGCTCAGGCGGGTCAGCGCGTCGAGCGCGCCGAAGGGCTCGTCCATGAGCATGGTCTGGGGCTGCGCGATGAAGGCGCGGGCCAGCGCGGCGCGCTGGCGCATGCCGCCCGACACCTGATGCGGGTAATAGTGTTCAAAGCCGGCCAGGCTGACGCGCGCGAGCCATTCGCGGGCGGCCTCGCGGGCGCGCTTCTTGGGGGTGTTCTGGAATTCCAGCGCCAGCGCCACGTTGTCTTCGAGGGTCAGCCAGGGGTACAGCGCATGTTCCTGGAACACCAGCGTGCGGCTGGGGTGCGGACCGGCGACCGGGACGCCGTCCGCAAGCACGCGGCCCTGCGTCGGCTGTTCCAGCCCGGCGGCCAGGTGCAGCAGCGTGGACTTGCCGCAGCCCGAAGGCCCCACCAGGGCGACGAGTTCGCCGGTCTTGAATTCGCTGGTGAAGCCATCCACGACCGGCAGGTCGCCGAAGTGCTTGTGGACGTTGTCGAAGGTCAGGTTCATGGAACGAATCTTGGGCGCGCGTGGAAACGAGGCTCAAATCTAACAATTCGTTATATGAATCCAAACGATCAATACGGCATGTCCTTACTTCTTTTTGTAATAACGATCAGGCGGCGGCCGTTGAGGCAGCATGACGGGTGGCCGCGCGTTGCAGCGCAAATGCGATAAAGAAGCCCACCATCACGGCCACGGACGCCGCCAGGAAGATCGCGGGGTAGCCAAAGCCGCTGGAGATGTAGCCCGCGATCGGCCCGGTGACGCCCAGCGCCAGATCGAGAAACGCCGAGTAAGCGCCCAGCGCGGCGCCGCGGCTGCCCGCCGGCACGCGCGCCACCGCCTCGACCCCGATCGCCGGAAACACCAGCGCGAATCCGCAGCCCGTGAGGGCGGCGCCCACCAGCGCCATGCCCGGGTTGGGGGCCACCCACAGCAGCAGCAGCCCGGCTGCTTCCACCACGAAAGACACCTGCGCCACGCGGAATCCGCCAAAGCGGGTGATGGTGCCGGCGAACAGCAGGCGCACCCCGATGAAGGCCCCGCCGAAGGCGCTGAGCGCGTGCGCCGCGCCATCCCAGGAGGAACTCGCGTAGTACAGCGCCACGAAGGCCGCCAGCGTGCCGAAACCCACCGAGCCCAGCCCCAGCGCCATCCCGTGCGGGAAGACGCGCATGACGACGCTCTTGAACGCCAGGCGGTGCCCGCCGACGATGGCGACCGCCTTGCGCGCGATGGCCAGCCCAAGGCCGCCCAGCCCCAGGAGCAGCACCGCGCCGCCCAGCGCGCCCATGCTCCATTGCTTTTCCAGCTGCACCCCAAGCGGGGCGCCCAGCGCGAGCGCGCCGTAGGTGCAGATTCCGTTCCAGGAGATGACGCGGGCGGTGTGCAGCGGCCCTACCCTGGCTATCGCCCACGTGGCCGAGCCGGTTCCCACCCAGCTTTCGCCGAAGCCCAGGGCCAGGCGGCTGAGGATGATCGCCGCCAGGCTGAGCCAGGCCGTGCGTTCGAAGGCATACGCGAGCAGCAGGAAGACGCCGCTGACCGCGCAGGCGGCCATGCCGATCACGACCGTCTGCTTGGGGCCGACCGTATCGGCCATGCGCCCGGCATGGGAGCGACTGAGCAAGGTGGCCACGTACTGCACGCTGATCGCCAGGCCGGCGAGCACGGAGCCGTAGCCCAGGTTGTTGTGCACGTAGCCCGGCAGCACGGCAAGCGGCAGGCCGATGGCCAGATAGCAGATGAAGGTGAAGAAGGCGATGGCAACGATGCGGGCCGTCAGCGTGAACGTGCCGATCTGCGCGCCATCGGGCGCGGCATGCTGAGAGGAAGACATTTGGGGGGCAAGAAGAGGCCTGGCCGGACAGCCGCCAGGGACCGGCCGATGATAGCGCAATGCAGATTGCGGCTGGCTGAACGCAGGCGTGGCGCCGATTTCGGGCGCATAAACAAAAGCGGCGCACGAGGCCGTGCGCCGCTTCCAGGTCAACCGGGCGGGATCAGGCCTCGATGCCGCGCGAAGACAGGTAGTCTTCGTAGCCGCCGCGGTAGTCGACGATCTCGCCCGAGGGCAGGATTTCGATCACGCGCGTGGCCAGGCCCGACACGAATTCGCGGTCGTGCGAGACGAACACCAGCGTGCCTTCGTACTTTTCCAGCGCGAACTGCAGCGATTCGATCGATTCCATGTCCAGGTGGTTCGTCGGTTCGTCGAGCAGCATGACGTTGTGCCGGCCCAGCATCAGGCGGCCGAAGGTCATGCGGTTCTTTTCGCCGCCGGACAGCACCTTGGGCGCCTTGGGCAGGTCGTCCGCCGAGAACAGCAGGCGGCCCAGCACCGAACGGATGGACTGGTCGTCGTCGCCCGGCTGGCGATGGTCGCCCATCCAGTCCAGCAGGTTGATGTCGGTCTGCAGGAACTGGTCAGAGACGTCCTGGGCCATGTAGCCGAGGTCAGCGTTGTCGGACCACTTCACGGAACCCGAATCGGGCTGCAGGTCGGTGGCCAGCAGGCGCAGCAGCGTCGTCTTGCCCACGCCGTTGGCGCCGATGATGGCGATCTTCTCGCCGGCATCGACCATGGCCGAGAACTTGGTGATCACGGGCGCGTCGTAGGCCTTGGACAGGTTTTCGACGGTGACCGCCAGGCGGTGCATGACCTTGTTCTGCTCGAAGCGGATGTACGGGTTCTGGCGCGACGACGGCTTGACCACGACCTGGTCGGCCTTGATGCGGTCGATCTGCTTCAGGCGCGAGGTGGCCTGGCGCGACTTGGACTTGTTGGCCGCGAAGCGGCGCACGAAGTCCTGCAGTTCGGCCACGCGCTCCTTGGCCTTGGCGTTGTTGGCCACCAGGCGCTCGCGGGCCTGGGTGGACGCCAGCATGTAGTCGTCGTAGTTGCCGGCGTAGATGCGGATCTCGCCGTAGTCCACGTCGGCCATGTGCGTGCACACCTGGTTCAGGAAGTGGCGGTCGTGGCTGATGATGATCATCGTGCTCTGGTAGCTGTTGAGCACGTTCTCCAGCCAGCGGATGGTGTTGATGTCCAGGTTGTTGGTGGGCTCGTCCAGCAGCAGGACGTCGGGATTGGAGAACAGCGCCTGCGCCAGCAGCACGCGCAGCTTCCAGCCCGGGGCCACTTCGCGCATGGGCAGGTTGTGCTGGTCCACGGCGATTTCCAGGCCCAGCAGCAGCTCGCCCGCGCGGGCTTCGGCGGTGTAGCCGTCGTATTCGGCGAACTTGGCTTCCAGGTCGGCCGCACGCATGTAGTCGTCTTCGGTCGCCTCCGGATTCGCATAGATGGCGTCACGTTCCGACATGGCGGACCACATTTCGGTATGGCCCATCATCACGACGTCCAGCACGCGCAGGTCTTCAAACGCGAACTGGTCCTGGCGCAGCTTGCCCAGGCGCACGCCCGGCTCGAGCGCGACGTTGCCGGCGGAGGGCTCAAGGTCGCCGCCGATGATCTTCATGAACGTAGACTTGCCGGACCCATTGGCCCCGATCAGCCCGTAGCGGTTGCCTTCCCCGAACTTGACGCTGACGTTCTCGAAAAGGGGCTTGGGACCGAACTGGATGGTGAGATTGGCTGTGGATATCACGGTGTATTTGCGTTTGAAGGCGCCCGAAGGCGCATGCGGGGAAACCTGATAGTGTAGCAAAGGGGGATGCGCCCCCGTTTACAACGCGAGCCCATCTCTTCCATCAATGCGGCCAGGCCGTTGCCAGGCGCGGTTCTCGCGCGCCTGCGCACGCTGGCCTGGAGCCAGCCAGGATCAGTGGTGGTGCTCGTCCAGCACCAGGTGCGCCAGGCCCTTTTCGGTGGCGATGCCCACCTTCTGCCCGACCGGCAGGGTGGCCTTGGTGGCCACATGCCCGTACGGCAGGCCGGTCACGACCGGCACCTTGACCGTCTTGCGCAGCCACGCCACGACTTCCTGCATGTCGTACCCGTTGTCGTGCGGCGCCAGCCTGTAGTCCGTGAACCGGCCCAGCACGATCGCCTTCTGGCGCGCCAGGATGCCGGCCTGCGCAAGCTGGATCAGCATGCGTTCGACGCGGTAGGGATGCTCGGCCACGTCTTCCAGGAACAGGATGCCCCCGCGGACCTTGGGCATATAGGGCGTGCCCAGCAGCGAGGCCACCATCGCCAGGTTGCCGCCCCAGAGGATGCCGCGGGCATCGACCGGGTCCGCGTCCTGGGTCTCGAAGCTGAGGATTTCCAGTTCGCCCCGCATTACTTCGCCGAACAGCGCCTCGGTCAGGTCGTCGACCTTCTTGCCGCCGAAGTCCTGGACGGCGGTGGCGCCGGTGTAGCTGACCGCGCCGGTCTGGGCCAGCAGGCCCAGGTTGAACGCGGTGAAGTCGCTCATGCCCACGAAGCGCTTGCCGCTGTCGGCGATGGCCTTCCAGTCGATGGCGGGCAGCAGCCGGCCCAGGCCATAGCCGCCGCGCGTCGCCATGACGATGGGAAGCTTTTGCTTGATGGCGCGCGTCAGGCTGGCCAGGCGCTGCGCATCCGTGCCGGCGAAGCGCTGGTGCACGGCGAGCGCGGTGCGGTCCACGGCCGTCTTGAAGCCCTGCCCCTGGAGCCGTTCGCGCGCGAGTTCCACGGTGGCCGGATCACGCACCGCGGACGACGGCGAGATCAGGTAGATGCCGCGGGCATCGGGCAGGTGGCCGTGATGGTGGCCGTGGTCGTGGTCGTGGCCGCAATCGTCGCCGCAGTCGTGGCCGTGATCGTGATCATGGCCGGCGTGCGCGGCGGGCTTGGCGGCTTTGGGGGTGCTCATGCGATGGATTCCTTGGCGCGGCGCTCGCGGAAGAACCGGCGCAGCAGGTCGCCGCACGGTTCGGCCAGCACGCCGCCGGTGACTGAAGTGTGATGATTTAGCTTGGGAACGGCGCCAACGTCCAGCACGCTGCCGCAGGCGCCGGTCTTGGGGTCGTAGGCGCCGAACACCACGCGCGACAGGCGCGCGTGCAGCATGGCGCCGATGCACATGACGCACGGCTCCAGCGTGACATAGACGGTGATGCCCGGCAGCCGGTAGTTTTCAAGCTGGCGGGCGGCATTGCGCAGCGCCACGATCTCGGCGTGCGCGGTCGGGTCGTGGTCGATGATGGTGCGGTTGAAGCCGCGTCCCAGGATGTCGCCCTGCGGCGAGACCACCAGCGCGCCCACGGGGACCTCGCCGATGTCGTACGCCGCCTGGGCCTGCTCCAGGGCCAGGGTGATGTAGCGCGCGTCCTCTTCGGTCCAGGGCGGAACCGCCGCCATGGGGGTCGGATCAACCACGGTACACCCGGGATTTCAGCGCGATGCGGCCGGCCAGGCTGGTGACGGCCTCTTCCAGCCATTGATAGAGTTCGGCCTGTTCGTCGTAGCGGGCCTGGTTCAGGTTGGACACCCGGCCTTCTTCGATGAAGCCCCAGGCCCGGCTGCGCTTGTCGCGATGCTTGGGATCCCAGACGCCGAACGCAAAACCGCCGGCGCGGCGGATCAGCGAGAAGCACGGGATATCGGTGTAGCCGTCGCCGACGAACACCATCTGGTCGAACGGCACGCGCAGCCGGTCTTCGGGGACCTTGCGGTTGACCTCGAACGGCTTGTTGCGGAAATCGCGGCCGATGATGCCCTTCTGGATGTGGAAGAGATACCGGGTTTTGTCGGTGAAGCTGACGACGCGGCGCGGAAATGCGATGCCGCCGTCCGCGCCGTACACGAATTCGGAGGCCCAGATTTCGGTGAACTCGTGCGCGATGGGCGTGGAGCGGACGACGTCGCCGATGCCGCTGGAGATCAGGTAGAACTCGAGCTGCACCTGCGGCTGCTCGGCGCGCACGGCGGCGCGCAGGCGCTGGAACAGCGTGGGCACGCCATCGTGCAGTTCCAGGCGGGCGCCCCATTCATTCAGGCGTTGCTGCGTGATGAGGCCATGCCGGCCCTCTTGCGAGAGCTGGATCATCTTGTAGAGATAGGCGGGCACGGGGTCCCAGTCCTGCTGGGACAGCAGCGGGTCGACCTGGTCTTTCCAGAAGGAAGCCGTGTCCACCCCGATGCTGTCCAGGAAACCGGACGTGCTGTCCGAAGCCAGCGTGTCGTCGAAATCGAAAATCAGGGCGATGACGTCGGACATGTATATGCGTAAAAAGGGGCGACAGCCGCCATTTTGCCTGAATGCGGCGGCGGTTGCGCCCCTTCTGCCCCGCCCTACTGGCGGATCGGCGCGGTGGTCGTGCCCGGCGCGGGCGCCATGCCCGGCGCCGTGCCCGCCGGCGCGACGCTGTCCGCCGGCACCTGGATCACGGTTTCACGCAGCACGCCGCCGCCCTGCACGCTGCCGCGCACCGTGGTGTTGGGCGAGGTCATCTGCGTCACGCAGCTCTGGCGCTGCGCTTCGGGCAGGCGGTTGCAGCGGGCCAGCATGTTCTGCTGCAGCTGCTCGGGACTGGCGTCCCGGAGATTCTGGCGCGTGGCTTCCTGCTTGGCCGCGCCGGCCTCGCGCTTGCAGGTGTCGACGGACTGGTTGGTGTCGCCGCTCTTGCACCGGGCCATATCCTGCTGGAAACGGCCCTGGGGCGTGGCCGTGCCGCTGGTCGTATCGGCCGCGTGGACCGCGCCGGCGGCGAACATCAGGCCTGCCGTACACAGGGTTGCCGCAAGACGCTTGGTGGGCATGTGTCGAAGAATCATGGTCAGCTCCTTTGAAAGAGATTGAACCCGGGCCGCGCGGTTCAGGCACCACGCAGCCAACCGACACCACTATCCCACTGTTGAGCGGTGGGGGACATGTCCAGCGACATGAATTCGTAAGGTTACGTTTCAGCGCTTAAAAACAGGGACACAACAATTCAACCCCTAGCGCGCGTCCCTGTCCGCGTCGGCCTTGGTCAGCCGGTTGCGGTAGGTGGCCGCGCGCATCAGCAGCATGGCCGTGACCGGCGACGAAACAATCAGCAGCAGCGTGATGATCACTTCATGGAAGACCGGACGCGCCGACAGCGCCGAAAACACCAGGATGGAGGCGCCAAGCACGCAGCCGCAACCCAGCGTGTTGCCTAGCGTCGGCGCGTGGATGCGCGCCTGGAACGTCCGGAACCGCAGCAGGCCCGCGGAACCGGTCACGGCCAGCAGGCCGCCCAGCACCAGCAGGATGCAGGCGGGGATGCTGGCCCACAGCGGAAGTTCGGCACCGATCATGGCTCGATCACCTCTCCGCGCAGCAGGAACCGCGCCATGGCGGTGGAACCCACGAAACCGAACAGCGCGATCAGCAGCGCGATGTCGAAATAGACGGACGTGCCGGACCGGATGCCGAACACCAGCATCGTCAGCATGCCGTTGATGTACAGCGTATCCAGGGCCAGGACGCGGTCCTGGGCAGTGGGGCCTCGCAGGAGGCGGACGGTGGCGAACACCATGCCCAGCGCAAAGCAGAGCAAGGCAAAGGACGCCGCCCAGTAAAGTGCGGTATTCATTCAAACATCTCCATCAGCGGGCGCTCGTAGCGCTCCTGCACGAGCTTGATCCATTCGCCTTCGTTCTGCAGGTCCAGCACGTGCAGCTTCAGGCTGTGGTCGTCGGTCAGGTCCACCCAGACGGTTCCGGGCGTATACGTGACGATGCAGGCGAGCATCGCCAGGCCATGCGGATCGCGCATGGTGAGCGGGATCATGATGAACCCGGGGGAAAAGACATTGGGGCGGGGATTGAGGATCAGCCGCGCCACGGCGATGTTGGACTTGATGATGTCCACCGTGACGTGCAGGAACAGCGGCACCACTTTCCAGAGGCGGCGCGGCCGCGCGTGCAGCGGACGCAGGCGCGAGGCCGCCCAGGTGAACCACAGCGCCAGCGCCAGTCCCAGCGCGATCTGGCCCACCGACAGGCTTTCGTTGAGCACCAGCCACAGCACGAACAGCAGCGTGGGCAGGATCAGGAAGTAGAGACGGCGCATCAGCTTCCTCCGTTGGCGCCGCGCACGGTCTGCGCGGACATGACGGCGTCGATGTACGACGCGGGCTGGTCCAGCGACCGGGCGGCATCGTCCAGGTAGGCCGATACCGGACCGGCGCCCGCGGCCAAGCCAATGCACAGGAGCACCAGCACGGCCACCGGGCCGGCCTCGATGACGCGCAGCCGCGGCGTGCTGCGGTCGTCGCTGGCCCAGAACACGCGGATGCCGGTGCGGCCCAGGCCGATCAAGCCGGCCAGGCCCGAGATCAGCACGGCGGCCACCAGCAGCCAGGCGTCCATCGGCGGCGCGGATTCGGTGGCGGCCGACACGGCGGCGGACAGCAGCGAGAATTTCGCCACGAAGCCCGACAGCGGCGGCAGCCCCGTCACCAGCAGCGCGCATGAAATGAACGCGAGGCCCAGGAATGCCATGGCGGCCGGAATGGCCACGCCCACCACGTCGTCGGACCGGTTGACCGATGCCGGATCATCCAGGTCGAAGGCGTCGAGCGTGACCGCCAGCACGTTGGCGCCGAAGCTGCGCGTGCGCTCGATCAGTTCGGCCAGCAGGAAGAACGCGCCCGTCGTCAGCACCGAGCTGATCAGGTAGAACAGCGCCGGACCCGTGAGCGTGACGCCGGGCATGCCCAGCGCGGTCAGCAGCGTGCCCGCCGACACGATCACGCAGTAGCCCACCATCTTTTCCAGCTGCTGGGTCGCCAGCAGGCCCAGGGCGCCGAACAGCAGCGTGGCCAGTCCCGCGGCGAACATCCAGTCCAGGCTGAAGGCCGCGGGCGCACCCGACGGCAGCAGCAGCGAGCCGATGCGCAGCAGCGCGTAGATGCCCACCTTGGTCATGATGGAAAACATGGCCGCGATGGGCGCGCCGGCCGAGCCGTAGCCCTTGACCAGCCAGAAGTTGAGTGGCCAGGCGCCTGCCTTCACGAGAAAGGCCACGCCAAGAATGGCCGCGCCCGCCTCGAACAGCATGCGCTCCGAGCCTGCCAGGTTGCCGGCGCGCAGCGCCAGGTCTGCCATGTTCAGCGTGCCCGTGACGCCGTAGATCAGCGCGATGCTGATGAGCAGCAGGAACGACGCCACCAGGTTCACGGCGATGTACTGCAGGCCCGCGCTGACGCGCGCCACGCCCGAGCCGTGCAGCAGCAGGCCATAGGATGCCGCCAGCAGGACTTCGAAGAACACGAACAGGTTGAACAGGTCTCCGGTAAGGAAGGCGCCGTTCAGGCCCATCAGCAGAAACTGGAACAGCGAATGGAAATGCACCCCCGCGCGGTCCCAGCGGGCCAGCGCGTAGACCAGCGTGGCCAGGCCTAGCACCGCGGTCAGGGTCAGCATCACGGCCGCCAGGCGGTCGACGACCAGCACGATGCCGAACGGCGCCGGCCAATCGCCCACGAGGTAGACCCCTACCCCTTCGGGCCAGACGCCCGGCACGCCGCCGCCGGCGACCACCAGCAGGGCAATGGCGGCCGCCAGCTGGGCCAGTGTGGACACCAGCGCGATTCCGCTGCGCGCATAGCGGCTGGTGTCGGCCAGCAGGAGCATCGCCGCCCCCGCGACCAGCGGGGTGATGATGGGCAGTACGGGTAGATGTTGAAGCCAAAAATTCAAGATTGGGACTCCCGTCCATCAACGTGGTCGGTACCCGTGAGGCCACGCGAGGCCAGCAGCACAACCAGGAACAGCGCGGTGGTGGCGAAGCCGATGACGATGGCCGTCAGCACCAGCGCCTGCGGCAGCGGATCCGTATACCAGGAGGGGTCATGCGCCATGGCCGGATCCACCACCGGCGGGCGGCCGGAACTGAGCCGGCCCATGCCGAAGATGAAGAGGTTCACCGCGTAGGAGACCAGCGACAGGCCCATGATGAACTGGAACGTCCGGGGCCGCAGCAGCAGCCAGACGCCCGAGCCCGCCAGGACTCCGATCGCGGCAGCGTATATCAATTCCATCAGGCTTCCCCTGTTTGAGCGGCGGCCGCCTGGAGTTCGGCGGCAGCCTTGCGTTGCGCGCGCAGCGATTGGTGGGCCAGCGCCACCAGCACCAGCACGGTGGAACCCACGACCAGCATGTAGACGCCCAGGTCGAAGAGCAGCACGCTGGAAAGGTGCACGTGGCCGACCAGCGGCAGCGCGACATCCCAGGCCAGCGCGGCCAGGAACGGCTTGTAGGCGAGCCAGGCCGTCACCGCCGCGCCGCCGGCGCACAGCAGGCCGATCGCGATCCAGTACTGCGGGTTGAGCCGGCTGCGCGACTCGACCCAGTACACCCCGCCCACCATGTACTGCAGGATGACGGCGGTGGCGAAGATCAGGCCGCCGACGAACCCGCCGCCCGGCTGGTTGTGGCCGCGCAGCAGGAAGTACACCGAGATCAGCGCGGCGACGGGCAGCAGCAGGCGGACCAGCACCGCAGGCACCATCATCGAGTTCGGCGGCACCAGCGACTTGATGTCGGGCGCTTCGGGAACGCCGCCGTCCTGGTCGATCTGCTGGCGCGGCAGGTCGGCGCTTTCCGCCGCGGGGCGGAAGCGGCGCAGCAGCGCGTAGACCGTCAGCGCCACGATGCCAAGCACCGTGATCTCGCCGAACGTGTCGAAACCGCGGAAGTCGACCAGGATCACGTTGACCACGTTGGTGCCGCCGCCGTCCGGCAGCGCGCGGTCGACGAAATACGAGGAGATGGTTTCGCCCTGCGGCCGCGCCAGCACGGCGTAGGCC
>NZ_JBDJLJ010000044.1:0-46813 GCF_039673305.1 Achromobacter spanius | reverse complement strand
CTTCGTAGCCCGGCGTCGCGGTCGCCAGGGCTGCGAGCCCCCGCGATGCGCCCGCGGGAATCTGACGGACCGGCCGCAGGCCGTGACGAAGATGACGAGGGGGTAGTCCGGAGCGAACGCTCCGGACCGCAATCGTGGGCGCTCGCAGCCACGGCGCCCGCGACGACGGGCGGCCTACGAAGAACGAGAGACCACCGAAGAACCTGGCACCTGCGAACCACAGCGATCCACGACAAGAAAAGCTCCGACCCGCAATCGCCATCACCCGCCAAAAAGAAAAAGGCCCTGCACCAGCAAGGCCTTCCAAACGAACTCAACAGCAGCCGATCCGCTTCTTCCCCCCGTAGCGCGCCTCCTGCCGCTCCCGAAAGAAATCCTCGTAGCTCATCGGCTCCTGATCAGGATGCGTACGCCGCATGTGCTCCACATACGTCTCGTAATCCGGCACCCCGACCATCAGCCGGAGCGTCTGCCCCAGGTAGCGGCCGGCGGCGCCGGCCGCCGAAGTCATGTTGCTGAACAGCATGCAGCGTCTCCTGTATCAGGGTCAGTCGGCGCCGGCCGCCGCCGTCGCCGGCAGCACCTCGTACGGCGTCTCGCGAGCCGTCGGCTTGTTCTCGTTGCGGGCGCGTTGGACCGACTTCAGGCCGAACACCACGATGCTCACCACCACGAAGATGAAGATCGCGCACAGCCCGGCGTTGATGTAGTCGTTCATCACCACCCGCGACATCTCGCCCAGCGACTTGGCCGGAGCCAGCACCTTGCCCTCGGCGATCGCCGCGTTGTACTTGTCCGCGTGCGCCAGGAAGCTGACGCGCGGATCCGCGTGGAACAGCTTCTGCCAGCCGGCGGTCAGCGTGCATGCCAGCAGCCAGATCGTCGGCACGATCGTCACCCAGGCGTAGCGGTCGCGCTTCATCTTGAACAGCACCACCGTGCCCAGCGTCAGCGCAATCGCGGCCAGCATCTGGTTGGCGATGCCGAACAGCGGCCACAGCGTGTTGATGCCGCCCAGCGGATCCACCACGCCCTGATACAGGAAGTAGCCCCACGCCGCCACGCACAGGCCGGTCGCGATCAGGTTGGCGGGCAGCGAATCCGTGCGCTTGAGCGACGGGGCGAACGTGCCCAGCAGGTCTTGCAGCATGAAGCGACCGGCGCGCGTGCCCGCGTCCACCGCCGTCAGGATGAACAGCGCCTCGAACAGGATCGCAAAGTGGTACCAGAAGGCCATCATGCCCGGGCCGCCCAGCGCCTGGTGCAGGATGTGCGCCATGCCGACGGCCAGCGTCGGCGCGCCGCCTGCGCGCGAGATGATGGTGCTTTCGCCCACGTCCTTGGCCGTCTGGACCAGGTCCGCCGGGCTGATCACGAAGCCCCAGCTGGACACCACCTGGGCCACCTGGTCCGGCGTCGTGCCGATAACGGCCGCCGGGCTGTTCATGGCGTAATAGATGCCCGGCTCGATCACGCAAGCCGCCACCAGCGCCATGATGGCCACGAAGGATTCCATCAGCATGCCGCCGTAGCCGATATAGCGGGCCTGGGTCTCGTTTTCGATCAGCTTGGGCGTCGTGCCCGAGGAGATCAGGGCATGGAAGCCCGACACCGCGCCGCAGGCGATGGTGATGAACAGGAACGGGAACAGGTTGCCCGACCACACCGGGCCGGTGCCGTCCACGAACTGGGTCAGCGCGGGCATCTTCAGCTCGGGCGCCACCACCACGATGCCGATCGCCAGGCCGACGATGGTGCCGATCTTCAGGAAGGTCGACAGGTAGTCGCGCGGGGCCAGCAGCAGCCACACGGGCAACACGGACGCGATGAAGCCGTAGACGATCAGGATCCAGGTCAGGCCCTTGCCGTCGAAGTCGAACATCGGGCCGATGACCGGATGCGCGGCCACGTCCTGCCCGAAGGTGATGGCCGCCATCAGGCCCACGAAGCCGATGATCGAGACTTCGCCGATCTTGCCCGGGCGGATGTAGCGCAGGTACACGCCCATGAAGAGCGCGATGGGGATGGTCGCGGCCACCGTGAAGGTGCCCCACGGCGAATGCGTCAGCGCCTTGACCACGATCAGCGCCAGCACGGCCAGGATGATCACCATGATCATGAACGCGCCGAACAGCGCGATCACGCCCGGGATCTTGCCCAGTTCCGACTTGACCAGGTCGCCCAGCGAGCGGCCGTCGCGGCGCGTGGAAATGAAGAGGATCGTGAAGTCCTGCACGGCGCCGGCGAACACCACGCCGGCCAGGATCCACAGCATGCCGGGCAGATAGCCCATCTGCGCGGCCAGCACCGGTCCGACCAGAGGGCCCGCGCCGGCGATAGCGGCGAAATGGTGGCCGAACAGCACGTGCTTGTTGGTGGGCACGTAGTCCAGGCCGTCGTTGTATTTCCAGGCCGGCGTCATGCGCGTCGGATCAAGCTGGAAGACCTTGCGCGCGATGAAGCGGCTGTAATAGCGGTACGCGATGAGATAGACGCAGACGGCGGCAATCACCACCCATAGCGCGTTGATGGTCTCCCCTCTGGCCAGCGCCACGGTGCCCAGCGCGAACGCGCCCAGTACCGCAACCGCCAGCCAGACCAGGTGCTGACCCAGTCCCTTACTGCTGGTATGCATAAGTGCTCCTCTTGCCTCCCGCCATGCTCTTGGCGTGAAACGCTTTTTTCGTCCCGCGGAAGGCAGACTCATTGTTGTGGGGTGGCGGACGCACGCGTCCGCACTGCGTCCTGTCGACGCGGCCGCTAGTATTTCGTCTCGCCCCCCGGGCAACAAGCGCGGAACTACGCAAACCGGCTACGTGTTACTACGCCATGCGGCGCAGCAAAATTTCCTGGAAATCGTAAAATCCTCGGACACTTGACCCATTTCTCCCAGGCGCTCCGTCCCTAATGCGCCGCAGCAATTCCCGCCCGCTCCGAAACAAATCCTTATGAAGCTGCGCCTCAAGATCCTGCTGCTCGCGGCGGTTCCCCTGCTGGTGGCCGTCGCCGCCATCACGGTCGCCGTCTACGTGCAGGGATTGCAATTGGCGCAGCGCGAAAAACAGGTCGTGGAAACCGCCTGGCTCGCCAGCAAGGAAGGCGAGCTGCGCCACTACGTCAACCTGGCCTACAGCGCCATCGCCCCGCTGCAGGCGGCCGGCGACGACGACGCCACCCGCCAGCGCGCGCTGGACCTGCTGGCGCAGATGGAATTCGGGCACGACGGCTACTTCTTCGTCTACGACCTGCAGGGCCGCAACCTGATGCACCCGCGCCAGCCCGAACTCGTCGGCCAGGATCTCTGGAACCTGCGCGACACCCAGGGTCAGCCGGTCATCCAGAACCTGCTGACGGCCGCCCGGCGCGGCGGCGAGCAAGGCGAGACGGTGCATTACCTGTGGGAAAAGCCGTCCACGCACCAGACCGAGGAAAAGCTCGGCTACGTCGTGGTGCTGGAGCGCTGGGGCTGGATGCTGGGCACGGGCATCTACCTGGACGACGTGCAGCAGGCGCTGGTGCGCATCGACGCCGCCGCGCAGGCCAACATCCGCAACATGTTCGCCTGGGTGGCGGGCATTGCCGCGGTGTCCATCCTGGGCGTGGCCGCCTGCGGCCTGGCGCTCAACATCAGCGACCATCGCCAGTCGGACGCCAAGCTGCGCCTGATGGCCCAGCAGCTCGTCCGCTCGCAAGAGGACGAACGCGCCCGGCTGTCGCGCGAACTGCACGACGGCATCAGCCAGGTGCTGGTGTCGGTCAAGCTGTCGCTGGAGGCCGCGCGCGAACGGCTGCGCCAGTCGCAGCCGCGAGACCCGGCCGCGCTGGCGCACATCGACACGCCGCTGGGCGGCGCGCTGGACCGCCTGAACACCGCCGTGGGCGAGGTGCGCCGCATTTCGCACAACCTGCGCCCAACGCTGCTGGACGACCTGGGCCTGCCCGCCGCGCTTGAGCATCTGGGGCGGGAATTCGCCGTGCCCGCCGAAGACGGCGCGCCCCCGCTGGCCGTCGACCTGCGCACCACCGGGCTGCCGGTGAGGCTGCCCGACGCCTACGCCACCGCCCTGTTCCGGGTCACCCAAGAGGCGCTGACCAACGTCCTGCGCCACGCGGGCGCCACCCGCGCCGACCTGACGCTGGCCTATTCCTCGCGCGATTTGCGCCTGACCATCACCGACGACGGCCGCGGCTTCGACTATGCCGAGGTGCAGCAGGACCCGCACCGCGGCATCGGCCTGCGCAACATGCGTGAACGCATGAGCGCGCTGTCCGGCAGCCTGAGCTTCCATTCCACCGCCCAAGGCACGACCTTGCAGGCCTGGCTGCCCCTGCCGGCCGCCGGCGCCCCACCCGCGACACCCCAAGCATGACCGACAACCTCGACGCCGTCCGCCTTCTGCTGATCGACGACCACCCGCTGGTGCGCGACGGCCTGCGCCTGCGCCTGGAAACCGTGCCGCACCTGCGTGTGGTGGGCGAAGCAGGCAATGCCGCCGCCGCCCAGGCCTTCCTGGCCGCCTGCGTGGCCGAGGATCCGCAGGGCGGCACCCTGCCCCACCTGGCGCTGATGGACCTGAACATGCCCGGCGTGGGCGGGCTGGAGCTCACCGCCGTGCTGCATGAACGCTATCCGCAGATCGCCGTGCTGGTGCTGTCCATGCACGACAATCCGGAATACATGGTGCAGGCGGTCAAGGCCGGCGCCCGCGGCTACCTGCTCAAGGACGAGCCGGCCCAGGAGATCATCGCCGCGATCGATGCGGTCATGGCCGGCCGCAGCTACTTCAGCGCGGCGGCGGCGGTGCGGCTGTCGCAGGCCAGCGCGCTTGCCACCCTGCTCACGCAGCGCGAACGCGACGTGCTGCGCCACATCGCCGACGGCCACGCCAACAAGCAGATCGCGCATGCGCTGGGGTTGTCCGTGCGCACAGTGGAAACCCATCGCCTGAACATCAAGCGCAAACTGGGGATCGACGGGCAGGCCGAACTCATCAAGTACGCGGTGGAAAACAAAGGGGTATGAAGGCCGCCAATACCCCCACACGGCGTGCGCCAGCCCCCAGACCCGTCCCCGGCCTGAGGTAGACTTGCGTCACAAATGCACCACGGCGCGCCACAGGGCGCGCGCAGCCCCAGGAGTCCCCCCATGTCATTGGAAAAGCACTACACCGCCATTCTTGAAGCACTAGGGGAAGATCCGTCCCGCGAAGGGCTGGCCGACACGCCCGCGCGCGCCGCCAAGGCCATGCGCCACCTGTGCCGCGGCTACGACCAGAACCTGGACGAAATCGTCAACGGCGCGCTGTTCACCTCCGACACGCGTGAGATCGTGCTGGTCAAGAACATCGAGCTGTACTCGCTCTGTGAGCACCACATGCTGCCGTTCATCGGCAAGGCCCACGTCGCCTACCTGCCGGCCGGCAAGGTGCTGGGCCTGTCCAAGGTTGCGCGCATCGTCGAAATGTACGCGCGCCGCCTGCAGATCCAGGAAAACCTCAGCCGCCAGGTGGCCGAGGCCGTGCAAAGCGTCACCGGCGCGGCCGGCGTGGCGGTCGTGATCGAGGCGCAGCACATGTGCATGATGATGCGCGGCGTCGAAAAGCAGAATTCCTCCATGGTCACGTCGGTCATGCTGGGCGAATTCCACGACAACCCCTCCACCCGGGCGGAATTCCTCAGCCTGATCCGCTGAACGCGGGCGCGGCCGCCGCGCCCCTCATCCTTTTGGCGCATATCGCGGGCCCGCCCGCTGCGACGACGATGCCCCTGCGGGCATTGCCGGCGCGGCCGGCGGGCCCGGGCGCTTCCGGCGCCCGGTTTTGGCCCCTTGTTTTGGCACCTACTGATCCGGACATCTGGCCCTAGCGTTCTGGTCCCATCCGGGCAAACTGGCACCAGCAAGCCGGTCGCGCCGGGGCGCGGCCGTTCTCTCTCCCGGAGATCACCATGAACGCGATATACCGCCTGATTCGCCGCTGCACCCTGGCCGGCCTGGCCGCCGCGCTGCTGGCCGCGCCTGCCTACGCGCAGACCAAACTCGTGGTGGGCTACCAGCTCATCGTGGGGCCGTTCCTGTCCGCCATCGCGGACGGCAGTTTCGACAAGGCCCTGAAAGAGGCCGGATACCAGGTGGACTGGCGCCAGTTCACCTCGGGCGGCGACATTTCCACCGCGCTGGCCTCCGGCAACGTCCCGGTCGGCGTGCTGGGCTCCACCGGCATCACCTCGGGCGCCACGCGCGGCGTGGACATGCAGCTCTTCTGGATCCTGGACAACATCGGCAAGTCCGAGGCCCTGGTGGCGCGCAATGGCTCCGGCATCAACAGCACCGCCGACCTGAAGGGCAAGCGCGTGGCAACGCCCTTCGTGTCCACGTCCCACTTCCACCTGCTGGTCGGCCTGGAACAGGTCTGGAAGGTGCCGCCGCGCGACGTGCGCATCCTGAACATGCAGCCGCCGCAGATCGTGGCCGCCTGGACGCGCGGCGACATCGACGCCGCCTACGTCTGGCCGCCGGCGCTGACCGAGATCGCCAAGACCGGCAAGATCATCGCCGACTCCGAGCAGATCGGGGCCGCCAGCGTTCCGACCTTCGACGGCATCGTGGTCGACAAGGCCTGGGCGCAGAAGAACCCGAAGTTCATGGCCGCCTTCACCGGCGTGCTGGCCAAGTCCTACGCCGACTACCGCGCCAACGGCGCCAAGTGGACCGCGGACTCGCCGCAGGTCAAGGGCATCGTCAAGCTCATCGGCGGCAAGCCGGACGACATCGTCGAGGCGCTGGGCCTGCTGGTGTTCCCGACCGTCGAGGAACAGATCTCCAAGACCTGGCTGGGCGGCGGCAAGGAATCGGGCGCCGCGCGCGCCTTCGCGGCCAGCGCCAAGTTCCTGAAGGACCAGAAGCAGATCGACAAGGCGCTGGACGACTACAGCCCCTTCGTCACGGACCAGTACGCGAAGGCCGCGGCCAAGTAGTCCCGCCCGCCACGGCGCGGCGCCATCCCGGCGCCGCCGCCGGCCGCGGGCGCCGCCCTACACAACAGGGGGAAACGGCATGACCATGCAGTCCTCACCCACCGCGCAACGCCTGTGCGCGGAAGGCGTCAGCGTCACCTATCCCGGCCTGCACGACAGCGGGCCCGTCATCGCGCTGCACGACGTCAACCTGACCATCCAGCCGGGCGAATTCGTTGTCGCGCTGGGCGCGTCCGGCTGCGGCAAGACCACCCTGCTCAGCCTGCTGGCGGGATTCCTGTCGCCCACCGAAGGCGAGATCACGCTGGGCGGCAAGCCCATCGTGGGCCCCGGCGCCGACCGCGGCGTGGTGTTCCAGAAGCACGCGCTGCTGCCCTGGCTGAACGTGCTGGAAAACACCGAGTTCGGCCTGAAGCTGCAGGGCGTGGACAAGGAAACGCGCCGCGCCCGCGCCCGCCGCAACCTGGAGCTGGTGGGCCTGCAGGACTTCCACCGCCACATGATCTATCAGCTGTCCGGCGGCATGCAGCAGCGCGTGGGCATTGCGCGCGCCCTGACCTGCGACCCCGCCATGCTGCTGATGGACGAACCCATGGCCGCGCTGGACGCGCTGACCCGCGAAACCATCCAGGAACTGCTGCTGGATATCTGGCGCCAGACCGACAAGATGTTTTTCTTCATCACCCACAGCGTGGAAGAAGCGCTCTTCCTGGGCTCGCGCCTGATCGTCATGTCGCCGCGCCCGGGCCGGATCACGCACACTTTCGCGCCGGACTTCAACCGGCGCTACCTGGAGACCCGCGATGGCCGTGGCATCAAATCCAGTCCCGACTTCATCGCCATGCGCGAGCAAGTCCTCGGCATCATCTACGGGGACGAGCGCGCCGCCGCCCCGCACGCGGTGCATGCCTAAGCGCCGCGCCGGCCACACGCCGCCCGGCAAGGTCTACGGATCGCCGGGCGCCGGCTACAGCGGCCACATCAGCCTGCTGACCAGCCTGGCGCTGATCGCGCTGTGGTTCCTGGTCACCAGCGCCGGCTGGGTGCGGCCGCTGTTCCTGCCCTCGCCCATCGCGGTGTACGACAAGTTCGTGTTCGCCATGACCGAAGGCGTCGCCAATTCCACGCTGACCGAGCACGCGCTGGCCAGCCTGTCGCGGGTGTTCGGCGCCTTCTTCCTGGCCTGCGTCACGGCCATTCCCGTCGGCATCCTGATGGGCGTGAACCGCTACGCCCGGGGCGTCTTCGACCCGCCCATCGAGTTCTACCGTCCGCTGCCGCCGCTGGCCTACCTGCCGCTCATCATCATCTGGTTCGGGATCGGCGAATTCCCGAAGATCCTGCTGATCTACCTGGCCATCTTCGCGCCCATGGCGATCGCCGCGCGCGCGGGCGTGCGTTCGGTGTCCATCGAGCAGATCCACGCGGCCTACGCCATGGGCGGCAGCAGCCGGCAGATCGTCTGGCACGTGATCCTGAAGGCGGCCATGCCCGAGATCTTCACAGGCATGCGCATCGGCATCGGCGTGGGCTGGACGACGCTGGTGGCGGCCGAGATGGTGGCGGCCGACCGCGGGCTGGGCTTCATGGTGCTCAACGCCGCCCAGTTCCTGGCCAGCGACACCGTGATCATGGGCATCATCGTGATCGGCGTGTTCGCCTTCGCCTTCGATCTGCTGGTGCGCTACCTGGAGCGCTTCGCCATCCCCTGGAAGGGGCGTGTCTGACAGGGCAATCCCGCATTCCTTACCCCATCCGGCTCCTTTATCCTGAGACTCGGACACCCCGGGCGCGGCAGCGCCGCGCCCGTCCGTGCCGCAGTCAAAAGGAGCCGTCCATGTCCAGCCAGGCCTCGATGCTCAAGCCTGTGTTGTGGGAACGCCTGTTCGAAAAGGCCAGCGCGCCCAACCTCAGCCTGCAGGGCCGCGTGCGCCAGATGCTGGTGTCCGCCATCCTCAGCGGCCACCTGCCGCCGGGCATGCCGGTGCCCTCCAGCCGCTATCTGGCCGACCAGCTCCGCATCGCGCGCAATACGGTCGTGTTCGCCTACCAGCAGCTGGTCTGCGAAGGGTATCTGGTGTCGCGCGAGCGCAGCGGCCATTTCGTCAGCGACACCGTCATGCAAGGGCATTCCGGCCCGTCCGCCGACGCCGCCGCGCCGGCCGACGCGGCGGGCGCCCAGGACGTACGCTGGGACGAACGCCTGCGCTTCCGGCCCACGCGGCAGCGCAACATCACCAAGCCGCGCGACTGGCAGAAGCAGCCCTACCCGTTCGTCTACGGACAATTCGACCAGGACCTGTTCCCCACGGCCGAATGGCGCGAATGCTGCATCAAGGCCTTGTCCGTGCTGGACATCCGCAGCTGGGCGCCCGACCTCATCACCCATGACGACCCCGCGCTGATCGAGCAGATACGCACGCAGGTCCTGCCGCGCCGCGGCGTGTGGGCCGACGCCGAGGAAATCGTCTGCACGGTGGGCGCGCAGCACGCCCTTTACCTGCTGGCCGACCTGCTGGTGAACGAGGACACCGTCGTGGGCATGGAAGACCCCGGCTACCCCGACGCCCGCAATATCTTCGCCAGCCACACCCGCCACCTGTTGCCCCTGCCGGTGGACGAACAGGGCCTGCGCACCGGAACGCAGCTCCTGGGCTGCGACTACGTGTTCGTCACGCCCGGGCACCAGTGCCCCACCACCGTCACGCTGTCGATGGAGCGCCGCGCGAGCCTGCTGGCGCTGGCGCGGCAGGCCGACAGCCTCATCATCGAGGACGACTTCGAAAGCGAAAGCCGCTGGGGCGAAGGCGCGATTCCCGCCCTGAAAAGCCTGGACCGCGACGGCCGCGTCATCTACGTGGGCAGCCTCGCGAAGTCCTTCGCGCCCGGGCTGCGCATCGGCTACATCGTCGCGCCGCGCGAACTGGCGGCGGAGCTGCGCGCGCTGCGCCGCCTGATGCTGCGCCATCCGTCCGCGTACATCCAGCGCGCGTTCTCGCTCTTCATTTCGCTAGGGCACCACCATTCGCTGCTGCGGCGCCAGTCGCAGGCCTACCAGAAGCGCGGCGCCGAACTGGCCCGGGCGCTGGCCCGCCATCTGCCGGACTTCAGGCCCATGCCGATCACCGGCTCATCTTCGTGCTGGCTGCAGGGTCCGCCGTGGCTCAACGCCACGGCGCTGTCCGAGGCCGCGCTGGCCGAAGGCGTGGTCGTCGAGCCGGGCGACGTGTTCTTCATGGACGGCGCCGACGCACCACGCAATTTCCTGCGCGTGGGATTCACGTCCATCCGGCCGGAACAGATCGAACCCGGCATCGCGCGGCTGGCGAAAGTGGTCGACGCCCAGCGCCGCGCCGCGCAGGATCTCGCATACTGCCCAGGTGCGTGAGCGCTGCGAGCTGAGCCCTACAGCAGCTCGTCCCGCAGGTAATACCACCGATACAGCAACCCCTGCCCGATCCTGCGGAACGGCGCGAACATATGCCCCGGCAGCGGCGAGTCATAGATCGGCAGATCCCATGCAATGCCGTCCTGGCCCATCATCCGCTGCGCCAGCCGCCGGCCGGCATGGGCCGAGAACGCCACGCCATTGCCGCCATAGCCGAATGCGTAATACACCTGCTGCGCCGGATCCGGCTGCGTGATGCGCGGCATCATGTCGTGGCTGACGTCCACCCAGCCCCACCACGAATACGCCACGTCCACGCCCCGCAGCGCCGGGAACTTGCGCGCCAGGCCTTCGCGCAGCAGCGCCAGGTGGCGCGGGTTTTCCGCGTCCGCGCCGCGCAGCGCGCTGCGGCTGCCGATCTGCATGCGGCCGTCGGGCAGCAGCCGGTAGTAGAAGCGCAACGTGCGCGTGTCGGTGATGAACACCGTGCTTTTCAGCCCGGCCGCCTCGCGCTCGGCCGGCGTCAGCACCCGCGTCACCATCGAATTGGACAACACCGGCATGATCCGGTTGTCCAGCAGGCGATTCACGCCCTGCGCGGTGTAGCCGCCCGTGGCGAACGCCACGCGCCTGGCCCGCACCGTGCCCCCGGGCGTCTGCAGCCGGTACATGCCGTTTTCCACGCGCCATCCCAGCACCGGGCTGGCGGGATGCAGGCGCACCCCCAGCGCACGCGCCTGCCGCAGATAGCCATAGGCCAGTTTCAGCGGGTGCACGCCCACGCCGTCCGGCTCGTGCATCGCGCCCACGGCTTCGCGATCGTCCACATACCGCTCCCGCAGCTGCGCGCGGCTGAGTATCCGGGCGTCGTAGCCGAACACGTCCCGCATCACCTTGGCCTCGTTTTCCAGGAAGGCCATCTTCTTCTGGCGGTGCGCCGTGTACAGGTGCCCCCCCGGCTGCGCGTCGCAGTCCACCTGCGCCACCAGGCTCTTCCAGTATTCGAAGCCTTCTCGGATCTCGGCGTCCAGCCGCCGCGCGGTGTCCAGCCCCCAGCGCGCGATCCACTGCGACCGGTACAGGCGCCCGGAGGCGTTCTGGCCCTGGCCGCCATTGCGGCTGGTGCAGCCCCACACGGCGCGGTTGGCCTCCAGCACCACGGCCTTGACGCCGAAGTCCCGCGCCAGCGCCAGGGCCGCCGATAGCCCCGTGAAGCCGCTGCCGACGATCACGACGTCGGCGTCGATATCGCCCTGGATCGGACCATCGTCCTCGGGCGGCGCGCCAGCCGTCGCAACCCAATACGTGGGCGCATAATCCTGGCCCCGACCAGGCGGGGATACCAGCGGATCGTAAGCCGGGTTATAGGCGTTGATCGCGGCGCCGGACGCGGCGGCCGGGCGGTGGGAGCCGACGGACATTTGCGTATCCATGACGAGGTCTACGTCCGTGCCGGCAAGGCCGGACGCTGTTTGCGGAATGCGTTCTTCACGCGGATCTTGCCGTCCTGGAACGTGAACACGTCGACCATGTCGGCCTCCACCCGCGAGCCGTCCGCCGCCGTGCCGCGGAACGTGGATTCCGACACGCCGCGGTCCCCGGCCACCCAGTGCCGCCCGTCGTCCCAACGCGCGTCGGGGAAATTCTTCCAGGCCGCGGCGAACGCGGCGCGCACCGCTTCCGGGCCGGCATGGCGGCTGCCGTACTGTTCGGGTCCGCCAACGGTCTCGAACACGCAATCCTCGCTCATGAACGACATCAGGGCGTCGATGTCGTGCCGGTTCCAGGCGGCCGCGAACTCGGCCAGCATCTCGACGGTGACGGACTTTTGCATTGCCTACCCTCCTCTGCGGGCGAGGCGCGAGATGCGCCCACGCTGAACCCCCAAGGTACGTTCGGGGTACGCCAGGGTCTAGAACCAGACACGGGGAATCGCTTGCACCAGATCTAGGCGCCCGCGCCCATCTCGGGCACGCCGTGCGCGAACGCCTGCGCGAGCCGCGCCGAGACGGCTTCGAGGTCGACGCCGCCGCGCATGCCGATCAGCACCAGCGACGGGCCGTCCAGATCGGCTGGCGGGCGCGCCCGCGCGTCAAAGCGCACGCGGCGCCCGGCCAGCTGCACCAGCACCCGGCCGTGGCGGTCCGTATCCACCCAGCCCTTGGCGCGCAGCACCTCGCGCGGCAGTCCGCGCAGCGCGGCGGCCAGGCGGTCCGCATCCAGCAAGGCGGGCGCGCGCCACAGCCAGCTCTGGAACGGATGTTCGGGTGCGGAATGCGCATGCGGGCCGGCGCCGTGCGCGCAGTGGCGCCCGCAGACATGATCCTCATCACCTGCCGACGCCGCGCCATCGTCGCCGGCCAGGCAGCGCAGATCCACCCGCCCCTCGCGCGCGTCCACGATGGGCGCGCCGCCGCTCGCCTCGCGCAGCCACCCGCGCAGCGCCGCCAACGCGGCCGCGGGGACCAGATCGGTCTTGTTCAGGACCAGCAGGTCCGCCGCCCTGAGCTGGCGCTCGACGGTATCGGCCAGCAAGGGGTCGGCCGCCACGTCGCGGATGGCGCCCGCATCGGCCAGCACGACCACGGCTTGCAGCTGCAGCATGGGATCCGACAGGCCGACCTGCGCGATGCGGCCAGGGTCCGACACGCCGCTGGCCTCGATGACGATCCATTCCGGCAAGGGATCCAGCGCCAGCACCCGCGCCAGCGCATCGTCCAGCCCGCCCGCCATGGAACAGCAGACGCAGCCGTTGGCCAGCCGGATCACGCCGTCGGCGCGCTGGGCGATCAGGCCGGCGTCGATGTCGACGGGCCCGAAATCGTTGACCAGCACCGCCGCCCGCCGCGGGCTGGCCGCCAGCACGTGGTTCAGCAAGGTGGTCTTGCCCGCGCCCAGGAAGCCCCCCACCACCGTCAGCGGGATGCGCGCCATCTCACGCCTCCTGCAACGGCAGCGGACGTCCGCCGATGACCGTGCCCAGCACCTTCAGGTCTTTCAGGCTTTCGGGCGGCACAGCCGTCGGGTCGTCATGCAGCACGCAGAAGTCCGCGTGCTTGCCGACTTCGATGGAGCCGACCAGGTGGTCCATGTGCAGCGTGTACGCCGCGCCCAGCGTGATCGCGTGCAGCGCCGCATCCACGCCGATGCGCTCGGACTCCCCCAGCACGCGGCCCGACGCCGTCTGCCGGTTCGCCGCGCACCACGCGGTGAACAGCGGCCCCAGCGGCGTGATGGGCGCATCGGAATGGATGGCGAACGGCACGCCGGCACGCTCGGCCGACGCGCAGGCGTCCATGCGGTTGGCGCGGTCCGGACCCATGGTCAGCGCATAGTGCGCATCGCCCCAGTAGAAGATGTGGTTGGCAAACAGGTTCACGCACATGCCCAGGCTGGCCATGCGGCGGAACTGCGCGGCGTCCGCCATCTGGCAGTGCTGCAACGTGTGGCGGTGGTCGCGGCGCGGCGTGCGCTGCAGCGCGCGGTCCACGGCCTCGATCGCCAGCTGCGTGGCCTCGTCGCCGTTGGTATGGATGTGCAGTTGCGCGCCTGCGTCGTGATAGGCCTGCACCATCGCATCCAGTTCGCCCGGCGCGATGACCCAGATGCCGTTGGGCGCGCCGTTGAAATAGCCGGGCCAGCGCACCCGCGCCGTGAAACCCTGTATCGATCCGTCCACCACCAGCTTGACCATGCCCAGGCGCAGCTTGCCGTGGTTCAGCTTGCTGGCGGCCGCCAGCTTCTCCAGGCATCGCGCCGGGTCGCCGGCGTAGGTCAGCGCGGACGCAGCGGGCACGATCCGGACGGGATAGTCCGGCTCGGCGGTCACGCGCGCCAGCGTCGCCAGCCCATCGTCATTCAGCTCGTTGACCAGGTCCGTCGCGGTGGTCACGCCGGCCCATTGCGCCACCTTGCCGAACATCCGCAGGCCCTCTTCGGTCAGGCCCACCGTGCGGAACGGACTGCCGATCAGGCGCATCACGGGGAACATGGCCGCGAACTCGCAGAGCTCCCCGCTGGGCCGTCCATCGGCAAGCCGTGTCACGCCTTCGATGTCGGTGTCGCGGTCGATGCCCGCGCGCGCCAGCATGGGCGTGTTCACGTTCATCAGGTGCATGCTGGCGTGCATCACCACGACGGACCGCTCGGCCGACACGGCGTCCAGGTCGCGGATGCTCATGCGCTCGCCGCCGAAGAAGATGGGATCGAAGCCCCAGCCGATCAGCGTCTCGCCCTGCGGCAGCGTGCGCTCGACGTCGCGCAGCCTGGCGGCCACCTCGTCGAAACTCTTCAGGCCCGGCCACAGCTTGCCGTCCGGCCCGCGCCGGTCGTAATAGCCGACGTAGACGAACTTCCACATGCCGCCTTCGGGCAGATGGCAGTGCCCTTCCACCAGCCCCGGCATCAGCACGCGATCCGCAAAGCGCTCGTCGACGTCGGCGGGGCCCCAGCCCGCCAGGTCATCCAGGCTGCCCACGCCCAGGATGCGGCCGTCGCGCACCGCGACGTGCGTGGCGCGCGGCTGGGCGGGGTTCATGGTCAGGATGGTTCGCGCGGCATAGATCGTGGTGGCGCCGGAAGGTTGGCTCATCGGGCTTTTCCTTGGTTTCAATGGGATCAGGCCTGCAACGGCGATATCGCCTCGCCGTTGTGGGTCTCGACAAAATGGCAGGCGACGTGGTGGGCCGGGGCCACCTCGCGCAGCGCGGGTTCCCGTTCGGCGCACAACGGCTGCGCGGCCGGGCAACGGCCCGCAAAGCGGCAGCCCGGCGGCGGGTTCACCGGGCTGGGCGGATCGCCCGCCAGCCGGATGCGGCGCGCCGCCGTTTCGCGCCCGCCCTTCACGGTGGGCACGGCGGACATCAGCGCCACGCTGTACGGATGCAGCGGACGCGAAAAGAACGCGCGCCGCGAGGCCCGCTCGATGATCTTGCCCAGGTACATGACCGCGATGTCGTCGCAGACGTGCTCCACCACCGCCATGTCGTGCGAGATGAAGAGAAAGGACTGCCCCTGTTCGCGCTGGATCCGCCGCAGCAGGTTCAGGATCTGCGCGCGGATGGCGATGTCCAGCGCCGACACGGGCTCGTCGCACACGATCAGGTCGGGCGCGCTGGCCAGCGCCCGGGCGATGTTCAGCCGCTGCCGCTGGCCGCCGGAGAACTGGTGCGGAAACAGCTGGCGCTGTTCGGGCCGCAGACCCACCAGTTCGAACATCAGGGCCACCCGCGCCTCGCGTCCGCCGGGCGGATCGATGCCCATCAGGTCCAGCGGCGTGCGCACGATTTCCTCGGCCCGCTGGCGCGGATTGAGCGACGAATACGGGTCCTGGAAAACCAGCTGCAGGCGCCGCCGCATCTTGCGCAGCGCCGCGCCGCGCATCGCGGTCAGGTCGCTGCCGTCGAAATGGATGCTGCCGCCCGTGGGGTCCGCCAGGCGCAGCACGGACAGCGCCGTGGTGGTCTTGCCCGAACCGGACTCGCCCACGATGGCCAGCGTGCGTCCGCGCTCCAGGTCGAACGACACCCCGTCCACCGCACGCACGACCGCGGGCGCGCCGCCCGGCCCGCGCCCGCCCACCGGAAAGTGCACCGCCAGGTCGCGCACCGACAACAGGGAAGATGGCTGCGCCTGCATCATCGCGAGGCCTCCGGGTAGAGCCAACAGGACACCCCCTGCCCGCCTTCCAGCAGGGTCAGGGGCGGAAATTCACGGCTGCAGCGCGCCATCGCGTGGCCGCAGCGGTCATGGAAGGGGCAGCCCGCGCCGCGCTCCCACACCGACGGCACCACGCCGGGAATCTCCGGCAGGTCCGGCCGGTCCTCGCCGGGTTCGCGGTCCAGTTCCGGCAGGCAGGCGATCAGGCCCTGCGTGTAGGGATGGCGCGGATAGGACAGTATCTGCCCGACGCTGCCCTGCTCCACCACGCGCCCGCCATACATCACCACCACGCGGTCCGCCATCTCGGACACCGCGCCCATGTCGTGGGTGATCAGCAGCACGGCGGTGCCGCGGCGCGCCTGCTGCTCGCGCAGCAGGTCGAAGATCTGCGCCTGCACGGTCACGTCCAGGGCCGTCGTGGGCTCGTCCGCGATGAGCACGTCCGGGTCGCACGCGAGCGCGATCGCGATCATGACGCGCTGCCTCATGCCCCCGGACAACTGGTGCGGGTAGTCGTCCACGCGGCGCTCGGGCAGCGGGATGCCCACGGACTTGAGCATGTCGATGGCGCGCTCGCGCGCCTGGCTCTTGGTCAAGCCCTGGTGCAGGCGCAGCGGCTCGGCGATCTGGTCCCCCACCGAATACACCGGATTGAGCGCTGTCATGGGCTCCTGGAAAATCATCGAGATATTGTTGCCGCGCACCTGGCGCATGGCCTCGTCGTCGTGCATGGCCAGGTCGGCGCCGCGCAGGCGCACCGTGCCGGCCCCGATGCGCGCCAGGGGCGGTATCAGCCGCATGATGGCCAGCGCCGTCATGCTCTTGCCGCACCCGGATTCGCCCACCAGGCACAGCGTCTCGCCGGGACGCAGGTCGAAGCTCACGTCGCTGAGCACTTCGGCGGCGCGCCCGCGGGTCCGGAATTCCAGGCTCAGGCCCTCCACCTCCAGCACGGGTCCCAGGTCGGCGGCGTTCATGCCCGCCCCCGCGACGTCGGATTGAGGGCGTCGTTCAGGCCGTCGCCGATCAGGCTGACGGCCAGCACGGTCAGGAAAATGGCCGCGCCCGGCAGGGTCACCGCCCACCACGCCGTCAGGATGTACGGGCGGTTGCTGCCGATCATCAGGCCCCAGCTCATCACGTTCGGATCGCCCAGCCCCAGGAACGACAGGCCGGCCTCGAACAGGATCGCCGTGCCGATCGCCAGCGTGGCCGACACGATCAGCGGCGCCAGCGCGTTGGGCAGGATGACGCGCCAGATGATGCGCGCGTCCCCGGCGCCGATCACCCGTTCCGCCAGCACATATTCGCGCCGCTTCAGGCGCAGGAACTCGCCCCGCGCCAGGCGCGCCGTCCCGGTCCAGCTGACCACGCCGATGGCCACCGCGATGGTGGCGAGCGACGGCGTGAACAGCGTGACCAGCACCATGGCGAACAGCAAGGTGGGCAGCACCTGGAAGAACTCCGTGATGCGCATCAGCGTTTCGTCGACCCAGCCGCCGTAGTAGCCCGCCAGCGCGCCGACGGTGATGCCGATGGCCATGGACAGCACCGCCGCCACCACGCCCACCAGCAAGGTCGCGCGACCGCCGTAGACCATGCCGGTCAGCACGTCCCGGCCCAGGTAGTCCGACCCCAGCAGCAGATCGCCTCCGGGCGGCTCCATGGGCGCGGCCGCGATCTCGAACGGATCCGCCTCCATCGCCATCGGCCCGAAGATCGTCACGGCCAGGATCGCCGCCAGCAGCAGCACGCCGAACAGCGCGCTGGGGTTGCGCGCGAAGACGCGCAGCGCCTCGTAGGTAGGCCGGGGCGGCGGCTTGGGCCGCGCATCGCCGCGGGCGGCGGCGGGGATTGCAATGGGTGCGGGTCTCATGATGTCTTGATCCGGGGATCGATCAGCCGGTAGGCCAGATCGGTAAGCTGGTTCATCACCACCACCAGCAACGAGGCAAAGAGCAGGATGCCGAGCAGGGTCGGATAATCGCGCCTGAGCACCGAGTCGAAGGCCAGGCGGCCCAGCCCGGGCCAGTTGAAGACCGTCTCCACCAGGATCGCGCCGGCCAGCACGTTGCCGAACTGCAGGCCCAGCATCGTCACCACCGGCAGCACGCCGTTGCGCAGCGCGTGCTTGTACAGCACGGTGTTTTCGGACAACCCCTTGGCGCGCGCGGTGCGGATGTAGTCGGCCGACAGCGCGTCCATGACGCTGGCGCGCGCCAGCCGGCTGTACTGCGCCAGGTACACGAAGGCCAGCGTGAAGGCCGGCAGCACCAGGTGGTGCAGCACGTCCGCCACGCCCGCCCACCCGTCCTGCGGTCCGCCGGCCGAACGCATGTCGGACACCGGGAAGATCGGCAGCGCCGACGCGAACAGGATGATGAGGATGATGCCTGTCCAGAACACCGGCGCCGAATAGCCCACGATGGACAGCAGCGTGATGCCCTGCGACAGCAGCCCGTTGGGCTTCCTGGCGGCCAGCGTGCCCAGCAGCGTGCCGACGATGAACGCACAGGTCACCGACGTGACCACCAGCAGCAGCGTCGCCGGCACGCGCTCCCAGATCAGCTGGGCGACCGGCACATTGAAGAAGTACGAATAGCCCAGATCGCCGCGCAGCACCTGGGCCAGGTACAGCCCAAGCTGCGTGAGGAACGGCTTGTCCAGCCCGTACTGCACGCGCAACTGGGCGCGCAGTTCCTCGCTGATGCCGCCCATGGACCCCGCGATGGTTTCCACGGGATCGCCCGGCGAAATGTGGATGAGCAGGAAATTCAGCGTCACCACGGCCAGCAGCAACAGCGCGGCATAGGCAAGACGGCGCGAAAGATAGCGCATCATGTCGCGGCCCCCGCTACTGCAGGTACGTTTCGTCCAGCGGCGACAGCATGCCCCATATGCCCGCCGGCAGGCCCTGCACCTTCTTGGACGACAGCGTGTGGTACGGGATGATGGTCAGGAAGTCGATGGGCACGTCCTCGGTGACCAGGCGCTGGAACTCCGCGTACAGCGCGCGTCGCTTCTCCGCGTCGGTCTCGGTGCCTGCCTGCTCCAGCAGCGCGTCGACCTTGGGGTTCTTGTAGGACTGGGTGTTGGTCCAGATGATGTCGCGGATGTTGGACGACAGATACGTGCGGTGCACGCCGATGACGGGGTCGCCCCAGTTGAAGACGATGTCGGTGGTGATGTCGAAGTCATGGCTGGCGATGCGCTTGGCCCAGGTCGGGAAGTCCGGCGACGCGCGCACCTGCACGTTGATGCCCACCTTCTTGAGCTGGCTGCGCAGGTATTCGGCGACGTTCTTGCCCTGCACGTCGCTGCCCGGCATGTAGTCCACCGTCAGCGTCAGGCGCTCGCCCTTGCCGTCCTTCTTGAACCCGGCCTCTTCCAGCAGCTGTTCGGATTTCTTCAGGTCCAGCGGATACTTCTTCAGGTCCTGGGTGGCGAACGGGCTGGTGCCCACGATCGGGCCATACGCCGGCGCGGCGAAGCCCGCGTTCAGCGCCTTGGTGATGAAGCCCTTGTCCGTCGCATAGGCGATTGCCTGGCGCACCCGCACGTCGTCAAGCGGCTTGCGCGCCGTGTTGAACGCCAGCCAGCTCAGCGCGCCGATGCCTTCGTAGCCCTTGTTGGTCATGACGATGGCCGGATTGTCCTTGGCGCGCCGCAGGATGGTGGGCTCGGTCATGAAGGGCAGCGCGCCGATGTCGCCGCGCTCCAGCCCGATCAGCAGATTGGTCGCGTCGGGATTGATCTTGACCACCACGCGGTCCAGCAGCGGCTTGCCCGGCAGGAAGAACTTGTCGAAGCGTTCCAGCACGATCTCCTGGCCCGGCTTGAACTCCTTGAAGATGAACGGTCCCGAGCCCACCACGTTGGCGGAATTGCGGGGATGCGTCTTCAGGTCCTGGCCGTCGCCGTAGATGTGCTTGGGCAGGACCGGCATCAGGGCCGGCGACAGCGCCAGCAGGATCGCCGGATGCGGCTTGCTCATGCGCAGCACGGCGGTGCGCGCATCGGGCGTGTCCACGCGCTCGACCGGCGCGAACATGGTCTGGAACGGATGGTTCTGCTTGACCGCCATGACCGAGAACGCCACGTCTTCCGAGGTGACGGGCTTGCCGTCGTGGAACACCGCGTCGCCGCGCAGATGCAGCGTCAGCGACTTGCCGTCCGGCGCCAGTTCCCACGATTCGGCCAGGTAGGGCTGCGGCTTCCAGTCCGCGTCGTAGCGCAGCGGGCTGGCAAAGAGCTGCGCGCTGGGCAGCGCGGTGGCGGTGCCCGATTGCACCGCGCCGTTCAGGTGCCGCGGCACCTGCGTGGAACCGATGACCAGCGTGCCGCCCGCCTTGGGCGCGTCCGCCGCGACGGCGCCTCCCGCCATCGCGAACACCGACAATATCGTGGCCAGGCCGAATCTTGCGCTGCGCATGTGCTACCCCTTTGATGTCGTGGCGTGAACCATTCATGGATGGCTTGCGGTCTAGCGTATCCACCCATCGGGTCCGGGCTTAGTACCAAACCGCCGGACTTTCTGGTGCCAGGGTCCCGGGCCGGTCAGCCCGCCAGCGCGCGCCCGTACAGGGCCGCGACGGCGCAGCTGTTGACGCGCGCGTCCATCGAATCGGAGCGGCTGGTCAGCAGCACCGGCACGCGCGTGCCCAGCACCAGCCCCGCCGCGCCCGCGCCGGCCAGCCAGGTCAGCTCCTTGTAGAGCATGTTGCCGGCCTCGATGTCGGGCACCAGCAGGATGTCGGCATCGCCCGCCACGCGCGACACGATGCCCTTCTGGTCCGCGGCTTCGCGCGAAATCGCGTTGTCGAACGCCAGCGGCCCGTCGATGTCGCCGCCGCGGATCTGCTGCCTGTCGGCCATCTTGGACAAGGCCGCCGCGTCCAGCGTGGCGGGCATGGCCGGATTGACCGATTCGGTCGCGCACAGCACCGCGACCTTGGGCCGCTCCACGCCCAGCGCGCGCGCCAGGTCGATGGCGTTCTGCGCGATGTCCGCCTTCTCCTGCAGCGACGGCGCGATGTTGACGGCGGCGTCGGTCAGGATCAACAGCTTGGGATAGGCGGCCACCGCCATCACGAATGCGTGGCTGATGCGCCGGCCTGTGCGCAGGCCGGACTCGCGCGCCACCACCGCCGACATGAAATGGTCCGTGTGCAGGCTGCCCTTCATCAGCATGCGCACGGCCCCGTCGCGCGCCCGCGCGGCCGCGGCGCGCGCCGCCAGCAGCTCGTCGTCCGGCGTGTCGACGATCTCCATCGAAGCCGGATTGATGCCTTCCTGCGCCATCAGCGCGGCAAGCCGCGCCGACGGTCCGACCAGCACGGGCTCGATATAGCCCGCCTCGCCGGCCTGCGCGGCCGCGCGCAGGCTGGTGGCGCACAAGGGGTACGCCACCGCGGTGCGCAGGCGTCCCGCCGCCAGCGCGGCGACGCGCAGCGGCTCGAACAGACGGTCGACTGCCATGTCTTCGCTCCTGCCGCGGGCGCGCCCGCGGCCGCCCGGAAGATGTCCTGCGCGGCGCGGAACCTGTGCGGCCCCGCGCCGCGCACGCCTTTCAGCGTCCCGCCGGCTCGATCGGCAGCGGCACCTCGCCGGCCTTGAACGGCTGGTTCACGTACTTGCGGTACTTGTCCAGGAAGCGCACGGGCTGCTTGAGGGCGTCGCGGCGGAACGGGTCGCCCAGTTCCTGGCTGACCATCATCTCCAGCACGGTGGTCTTGCCTTCAAGCTGCGCCTGGCAGGCGGCCTGCAGCGCCGCGCCGACCTGGTCGGCATGCTCCACGCGGATGCCCTCCGCCCCCATGGCGCGCGCCAGGTCGGCAAAGCCCGGATTGCGCAGGTTGCTGCCCACGAAGCGCCGCCCGTAGAAATCCACCTGGTTCTTTTTCTCGGCGCCCCATTGGCCGTTGTGGAACACCACCGCGGTCACCGGAATCTGCTCGCGCACGCAGGTCAGCAATTCCTGGAAGCTCATGCACCACGCGCCGTCGCCCACGTAGGCCACGGCCGGACGGTCGGGCCGGCCCAGCTTGGCGCCGATCAGCGCCGGCAGCGCGTAGCCGCAGTTGCCGAAGCTCATCGCGGCCAGCATGGAATTGGGCTCGTCGAAACGCAGGTAGCTGTTGGACACCGAGCAGATGTTGCCGATGTCGGTCGACACCATCACGTGCTTGGGCATGGCGCGTTCCAGCTCGCGCAGCATGCGGCGCGGATGCATGCGGCCGCCGCCTTGCTCGATGATGTCCAGGCTCCAGTCGTCGCGTTCATGCGACCACCCGTCCAGTTCCTGTTCCCATTCCGCCTTCTGCGCGGCGATCTCGCCGGCGCGCCCTTCCTTCGTGCGGCTGCAGGCCACGTCGCGCGCCTGCAGTTTGGCCGTCAGCGCGGCCGCGGCGGGCTTGGCGTCGCCGCAGATGCCCACCGACACCGGCCGCACCAGGCCCAGCATGCGGTGGTCGGCGTCCACCTGGATGATGCGGGCATTCTGCGGCCAGTAGTCCAGCCCGTGCTGCGGCAAAGTGCCGAAGGGCCCCAGCCGCGTGCCCAGCGCCAGCACCACGTCCGCCTGCGCCAGCAGTTTCATGCCCGCCTTGGCGCCCTGGTAGCCCAGCGGCCCGCACCACAGCGGGTGGCTGGCCGGGAAGGCGTCGTTGTGCAGATAGCTGGTCACCACCGGCGCGCCCAGCAATTCGGCCAGCGCCACGCATTCGGCCTGGCCGTCCGAGAACAGCACGCCGCCGCCCGCCACGATGACCGGGAACCTGGCGTCGGCCAGCATGCGCGCCGCCGCTTCCAGGTCCTCTTCCGAGCCGGGCCCGCGGCGGATCCGGCGCGGTTCCGGAATCGCCACGTCGATCTCGCCGTAGAAGTAGTCGCGCGGGATGTTCAGCTGCGACGGCCCGCGTTCGGCCATGGCGTTGTCGAAGGCCTTGGCGGTGAATTCCGCGATGCGGTCCGGGCGGTTCACGTGCGCCTGGTATTTGGTGATGCGCGAAAAAATGGGCAGTTGCTCGGTCTCCTGGAAGCCGCCCAGGCCCATGCCCGACGTCCCGGTCTCGGGCGTGATCGCCACCACCGGGCTGTGCGCCCAATAGGCCGCCGCCACGCCCGTCACGAAATTGGTGATGCCGGGGCCGTTTTGCGCGATGCACACGCCGTGCCGGCCGGTCACCCGGGAATAGCCGTCGGCCATGTGCGCCGCGCCCTGCTCGTGCACGGTCGGCACAAAGCGGATGCCGGCCGCGGGAAACAGGTCCAGCGCATCCATGAAGGCCGAACCGACGATGCCGAAAACATCCTTGACGCCCTGCGCGACCAGCGTCTCGACAAACGCTTCGCTGGGGGTCATGTGTTGCTTGCTGCTCATGGTCTCTCTCCTGGCGGGCCGGCGCTCGTCCGATTGCTCATTGGCCGGTGTGATCCGATACTGCGCCAGAAAGCCCCGGCTTCCCACCCCTCGCCGTTTCATTTTCTGCAGTTTCTGTGCGAGGATGGACAGCCGTTCGCCGAATCTTCAAATATTGAAAGATGAAAGACGAATCCTCCGCCGCCCTGCGCGCGCTGACCCTGCTGGAACAGGTGGCGCGCTCCGCCCAGCCCGTCTCGCTGGCCGAACTCACCGACTCCACCGGCCTGCCCAAGCCCTCGGTGCTGCGCATCCTGTCGCGCCTGGTGGATGCCGGCATGCTCCTGCGCGAGCCCGCCGGCAAAAGCTATGTCAGCGGCCCGCGCCTGGGCGCCCTGGCCCGCGACACGCTGCTCAACTCGCCGCTGCGGGGCGAGCGCCACCGCATCCTCGACAGCCTGGTCGATGAAATCGGCGAAACCTGCAACTGCACCATGCTGGACGGCGACGAAGTCATCTACCTGGACCGCGTCGAAACCGCCTGGCCCCTGCGCGTCAACCTGCAGTCCGGCTCGCGCGTGCCCCTGCACTGTTCGGCTAGCGGCAAGCTGTTCCTGGCCTACATGCGCCGCGAAACGCGCCAGCGCCTGCTGGCGGCCGCCACGCTGCCGCGCTACACGCCCAACACCCTGTGCGACGTGGACGTACTGGAAGAGGAACTGCGCGTCATCAAGAAAGAAGGCGCCAGCTTCGACCGGGAAGAATTCCTGCTGGGCATCGTCTGCATGGCGGTGCCCATCCTGCACGGATCAAAGGCCATCGCGGCGGTGGCGCTGCATGCGCCGGTCGCCAGGCTGTCGATCGACGGGGCCCGGGCCTGGCTGCCGCGGATGCAGGAGGCGGCGCGGGCGCTGGCGGGGACCTACGCGCCTTTGCCTTAGCCGGCGCCGGATTGCGGCTGGTCTTCAGCGTAGCCGAACGGCCAGCGGCGCTTGGTCGAATCCGGCGTGGGGTTTTCACAGTTATTGGTTTGCATGCTGATTCCCTCTAAATATGTCCCCGAATCCTAGACCAGCAGTCGTAACGGCAATGTAAGCGTTCGCAAAGATCCTCGTCTGGGCGGGCCTGCTCGATAAAACCGGGCCTGGAAAACGCCGAACGGCGCACCGCCGCCGGAGCCAAACCCTTCCAGGCCTTAAACTATGGCCCAATTCAGCCTTTCCCCGATCCCACTGGATCCGCCCGCCGTGACCAACACCCCCTTCTCCACCCTTCCCCTCCTGCCCGCCCTGCTCGACAACCTGCAAAGCCTGGGTTTCGAGCAGATGACGCCCATCCAGGCGCAGGCCCTCCCGCTCATCCTGGAAGGCCGCGACCTGATCGCGCAGGCCAAGACCGGCAGCGGCAAGACCGCGGCGTTCGGGCTGGGCGTGCTCCAGAACCTGGACGTCAACCGCCTTGTGCCGCAAGGGCTGGTGGTGTGCCCCACCCGCGAACTGGCCGACCAGGTGGCGCAGGAACTGCGGCGACTGGCGCGCCTGATTCCCAACGTGAAGATCCTGACATTGTGCGGCGGCGCCGCCGCGCGGCCGCAGGCCGAATCGCTGGCGCGCGGCACGCATCTGGTGGTGGGCACGCCGGGCCGCATCCAGGACCACCTGGAACGCGGCAGCCTGGACCTGGCCGGCCTGAACACGCTGGTGCTGGACGAAGCCGACCGCATGGTGGACATGGGCTTCTACGACGACATCGTCGCCATCGCCTCGCACTGTCCGACCAAGCGCCAGACGCTGCTGTTCTCGGCCACCTACCCCGACAACATCCGCAAGCTCAGCGCGCGCTTCCTGCGCAACCCCGCCGAGGTCAAGGTAGAAGCGCAGCACGACGCCAGCCGCATCGAACAGTTCTTCTATGAGATCCGCGAAGACGAAAGGCTGGATGCCGTGGCGAAGCTGCTGGCCCACTTCCGTCCGGTGTCCACGCTGGCCTTCTGCAATACCAAGATCCGCAGCCATGACCTGGTCGAACGCCTGCAGGCCGAAGGCATCAGCGCGCAGGCGCTCAACGGCGACCTGGAACAGCGCGAGCGCGACGAGATCCTGATCCAGTTCGCCAACCAGAGCTGCGCCGTGCTGGTCGCCACCGACGTGGCCGCGCGCGGCCTGGACATCCAGAACCTGGGCGCCGTGATCAACGTGGACGTGACCAAGGACACCGAGGTCCACGTGCACCGCATCGGCCGCAGCGGCCGCGGCGACCAGAAGGGTCTGGCGCTGAGCCTGTGCTCGCCCGAGGAAATGCGCTGGGCCAACCTGATCGAGCAGTACCAGGGCTCGCCGCTGCAATGGGCCGACCTGAAATCGCTGCGGCCCAAGGCCGACCGCCCGCTGCGGGCGCCCATGATCACACTGAACATCCAGGGCGGCAAGAAGGACAAGCTGCGCCCCGGCGACCTGCTGGGCGCCCTGACCGGCGACGGCGGCCTGACCTTCGAGCAGGTCGGCAAGATCAACATCACCGAGTTCAATTCCTACGTGGCGCTGGACCGCCAGATCGCCAAGCAGGCGTTCTCGCGCATCTCCAACAGCAACATCAAGGGGCGCCGGTTCCGCATGCGCTTCCTGGAAGAGTTCTAAGCACGGAAAGGCCGGCCGGCGCCATGGTCCGGTGGCCGGCAACCGATGGCCCGGCCGATCCGCCTGCTTGCCCCATGGCGTCCGCCGCGATGGCGATTGTCGCGGTGGCGGCTTAATGCTTGATGGTTTTGCTTGGCCTTTGCCATAATGGCGCCGCCAGCACCTGGCCGGCCCCTCTCGCGGGGGGCTGGCCGGACGCGGAACCAAAGGCAAGCGGCGCGCTCCAACCAGCGCACTGTCCCCCTTAACCATCACAAGAGAAACTCACCATGATCAAGTCCGATGACACCGGCAAGCTGATCCTGCGCCTGACCCTCGGTATCCTGATTCTGCTCCACGGCCTGGCCAAACTGACCGGCGGCGGCGTCGGCGGCATCAGCGGCATGCTGTCCTCGCACGGCTTGCCCGGCTTCCTGGCCTACGGCGCCTATGTCGGCGAGATCATCGCCCCTGTCCTGCTGATCATCGGCGTCTACACCCGCCTGGGCGGCCTGCTGGTCGCCATCAACATGGTCGTGGCGATCCTGCTTGCGCACAGCGGCCAGATCGGCGGCATCAACAATCAAGGCGGCTGGGCACTGGAACTGCAAGGCATGTTCCTGTTCACCGGCCTGGCCATCGCCTTCATGGGCGCGGGCCGTTTCAGCCTGGCCGGCAACGGCGGCCGCTGGAACTGATCACAAGCCGCCGCACCTGCCCCTCCATGGGCGGGTCGACAAGGCCAGAGGGGCCGCTCGACGAGCGGCCCCTTTCTTTTGCGCAGACATTGATACGAACGACATTGACGGTCACGCAGACGCAAACATCCGTCACCCGAAAGCTGTTTCGGAACGATTACAGTCCGGAACGCGCAGCCCCGGCTATGGCCTAATTCCTACGAGCGCAAGAAAAGGCGTGCCTCACGCCCCGCGTTCGGCAGGAGCTGCGAATGAAGAAGAGTCTGTTGTTGTTGGTGGCGATGGCAAGCGCCCTGAGCGGGTGCGTGGTGGTTCCGGCGCGGCCGGCATACTACCGTCCCGCGCCGGTCTACTACACGCCGCATTATTACTATCCGGCCTATCCCGCGCCGCATTACTACTACCGCGGGTATTGAGCCGCGAGCCCCTGCGCAAAGGAAATCTCCATGAGTCCTTGTTTCCAGATCGTCCGATTGCGTCCCTTGGCCACCGCGGCCCTGCTGGCAGCCAGCGCGACGGCTGCCGCGCAGACCTATGCGCCGCCACCCGCACCGGCCGATGCCGCCTACGATCCCGCCTACGGCAACGGCGACCCCGCCAATGCCAACCTGGCGCTGGTCGACCGCAGCCCCGAACCGCCGCCGGCGCTGCCCGTCTACGTGCAGCCCCCTGCCCCCGGCGATGGCTACCTGTGGGTGCCGGGCTACTGGAGCCGCAATCACTACGGCTTCTTCTGGGTTCCGGGCGCCTGGGTCCTGGCGCCGTACGCAGGCGCCCTCTGGACGCCCGGCTACTGGGGCTATTCCAATGGCGTGTACCTCTGGAACGCGGGCTACTGGGGCCCTCACGTGGGCTTTTACGGCGGCATCAACTACGGCTTCGGCTACACCGGGCTGGGCTACGTCGGCGGCTACTGGAAACGCGACCGCTTCTACTACAACCGGTCCGTCACGAACGTGAACGTCACGCGCGTCACCAACGTCTACAACCACACCGTCGTGGTCAACAACGTCGACAACCGGCGGGTCAGCTATCACGGCGGCCCCTCCGGCATCCGGCGCCAGGCCGACCCTCGCGAGCTCGCCGCCCGGAAGGAGCGCCACGCCCCGCCCACCGACATGCAGCGCGCCTACGTCCGCGACGCCGGCAACAACCGCGCGCAGTTCTACGACCACAACAAGGGCCGGCCGCCCCAGGCCTACCTGGACCATTCCGATAACGGCAGGCGACCCGACGGACAGAAGCCCGGCTCCGAAGGCCGCCCGGGCCGCGGCTGGGACGGCCGGGACAATGTCCGCGAAAACCGGCCGGGCGGCGGCAATGACGCGGCCCAGGACCAACGCCAGCGCGCGCAGGTGGCGCAACAGGACCGGCAACAACAGGCCCGCGACCAGCAGGCCCGGGAACAGCTGCAGCGCGACCAGCGCAGCCAGCAACAGGCACGCGAGCAACAGAGCCGCGATCAACAAGCGCGGGAACGCCAGCAGAACGACGCCCAGGCGCAGCAGCAGGCCCGCCAGCAGCAGGCCCGCGACCAACAGGCGCGCGAGCAACAGGCCCGCCAGCAGCGTGAGCGCGACGACCGGGCACGGCAGCAGACCCGCGACCGGCAGGAGCACGAGCAGCAGGCCCACCAGCAACGCCAGCGGGACCAGCAGGCGCGCCAGCAACAGCAGCGCGACCAGCAGGATCAGCAGGCCCGCCAACAGCAGCAACGCGACCAGCAAGCCCAGCAGGCCCGCCAGCAGCAGCAACGCGACCAGCAAGCCCAGCAGGCCCGCCAGCAGCAGCAACGCGACCAGCAAGCCCAGCAGGCCCGACAGCAGCAACAGCAACGCGACCAGAATCGCGGCGATGGCAACGGCCGCGGTGGCGGCGACGGCAATGGCCGCGGCGGTCCGGGCCGCGACTGAACTGGACCCATGCCATCCGCGCCGCTACAGTAGGCAACTTGCGCGGCCTTCCCGCCGCGCCTGGACTCAGGAGACTCCGATGAAGCGCCTTGCCCCGTGGTTACTGGTATGCGGCCTGCTGGCCGGTCCGTCGGCGCAGGCCGCGCTGAACGTGGGCGCCCCCGCGCCGGACTTCAGCGCCCAGGCGTCGCTGGGCGGCAACGTGTTCACCTTCAAGCTGAACGAGGCGCTCAAGCAGGGTCCGGTGGTGCTGTATTTCTTCCCGGCCGCGTTCACGCAGGGCTGCACGATCGAAGCGCACAACTTCGCCGAGGCCACGGACGAATACAAGTCGCTGGGCGCCACCGTCATCGGCGTGTCCACCGACAACATCGACACCCTCAACAAATTCTCGGTCAGCGAATGCCGCAGCAAGTTCGCCGTGGCGGCGGACGGCGACGGCAAGATCATGAAAGCGTACGACGCCGTCCACGACAGGCGTCCGGAATACGCGCAGCGCGTGTCCTACGTGATCTCGCCGGACGGCAAGATCCTGTACGAATACACGGACATGAGCCCGGAATCGCACGTCGCGAACACGATGCGCGCCCTGCGCGACTGGAAGGCCAAGAAGTAGGCGGTCAAGGACCCCCTAGTTGAAGGGCCAGACCGTCTGATGCGTGCCGGGCGGGCTGGACGGACGCGTCCAGCGCGCGGGCGTTTCGGAAAACCGCGCGGCGTGGCGCACGGCGACCAGTTCGCCGAAGCCCGACGGCACGGTTTCCAGCAGTCCGTCGAAACCGGGCATGGGACAGGCAAGCCCACCTTCCACCCGACCCAGGCCGCGCAGCCAGTGCGCGGTCTGCGCCAGCGAGACCCGCACGTGCCAGCTCCCGCCTTCGGTCGCCTGCCGCGCCAGGGCCACCTGTGCACCGAACGCCATCAGGTAGCCCGACGCGTGGTCCAGGATCTGCATCGGCATCGGCTTGGGCACTTCCTGCCCGGCGGCCTGCGCCTCCGCATGGTTGAAGCCGGTTGCCGTCTGCACCAGAGAATCGAAGCCGCGGCGGTTGGCCCAGGGGCCCGAGTTGCCATAGGCGGTGAGCGACACGTAAACGATGCCCGGGCGGATGCGCGCCGCATCCTGCGGGCCGAATCCCAGGGCGGACATCCCGCCGGGACGGTAGCCCTGCACAAAGATGTGCGCGCTGCGCAGCAGATTGCCCAGCGCGATGCGGCCATCGGCCGTGTCCAGGTCGGCAAGCACGGAAAGCTTGCCGCGGCTGGTGTCGATGATGTTGTCGATATTGGGCAGCTGCGGGGAATTGACCAGCATGACGTCGGCGCCATAGGCGGCCAGCGCCCGGCCGCAGACCGGGCCGGCGATGATGCGCGTCAGGTCCAGCACGCGGATGTCCTTCAGGGGACGGGCGTCCTGCCCGTACCTGGGCAAGGGCCTGGGGTCGGCCTCGCCGATGCGTTCGATGGTCAGCAGCGGCTGGGCAGCCACGGCCTGCGCCTGCGGATGCCGGTCCCATTCGTCGAAGCTGCGCATGGCGGACACCACCATGCCCGCATCGGCCGCCACCTGCTCGAAATCCAGGGCCTTCCAGCGCGCAAGCGCGCGCTCCACGGCCTCACGCGTGGCGCCGTCCCCGGTGGGGCACCCCAGCAGCGCCAGGGCGCCGTCGCGATGATGGGCGAAGTTGGCGTGGATGCGCACCCAGCCGCCGTCGCCGCAGCGGTACACGCCGGTGATCGGATCCCACGGATTGGGCGTGATGCCGTTGATCGTGAAATGGCTGCGGCATTCCTGCGCCGCATGCAGCATGTCCACGCTGACCTGCTGCCTGGCGCCGCCGCGCAGGTGCCAGATTTCCGCGGCCGCCAAGGCGGCCGCCGCCATGCTTGCCTGCGCCGCCGTGCCCACGGCAAAGGAAGAGGGAACGACAGGGTCGGCCCCCGTCAGCACCACGTGTTCCAGCGATTCGTCGGGCAGGTCGACGGAACGCCACAGCTTTTGCAAGACATCCCGGGACGACTTGCCGGCGGGTGTGCGTCCCTTCAGAAAGGACGGGCGGAGGTCCATCAGATTTCCCATAGCGTTTGTCTGCTCTCATCGTTTACAGCCATTACATGGCGGGGTCCCACCCGCGTCAATACGCCCGACGCCCCAGCGTGTTTCATGGTTTGACCGTCCGAAAAGCGCCCGGAGCCGCCCGAGCGCCCGCTCGGCTCTCCCCCTGCCAGCAGCCCGGCGCGGCGGGTTGCACTGCAACACCCGTCACATCTCCTCGTAGTTTTTACATCGTCTTCCAGGCCCCGCTGACCGGGGCGCCGGCCGGGCTCGGGATAGAATCCCAGCCTCGCCGGCCAGCCGCCCGACCGCGCGCCGGCTCCCCTGCCCTGGAGCCCCTTCATGAATACGCTGCTCTGGCTGCGCACCGACCTGCGCATGCACGACAACGCCGCCCTGGCCGCGGCAGCCGAAGCCGGCGCCGTTACCGCGCTGTTCCTGGCGGCGCCCGGCCAATGGCGCCTGCACGGCGATGCGCCCGCGAAGGTGGATTTCTGGCTGCGCAACCTGCGCGAGCTGTCCCAGGATCTGGGCCGGCTGGGCATTCCGCTCAAGCTGCTGACCGTCAACGACTGGAGCGAGGCGCCCAAAGCCATTGCCGGCTTTTGCCAGGCGCACGCGATCGCAGAGGTCCACGCCAATGCCGAATGGGCGGTCAACGAACGCCGCCGCGACGCCGCCGTCGCGGACAGCCTGCAGGCCATGGGCGTGGACTGGACCCTGCATCACGGCGCCACGCTGTTGCGTCCGGGCACGGTGCTGACGGGCAAGGGCGAATGCTATCGGGTCTACACCCCCTACGCCCGCACCTGCCGCGAACGCCTGCGCACCGCGCCGATCCGCGCCATCCCCGCCCCGCGCGCCCAGACGCCGCCCGACTGGGCGGCCGACCCGCTGCCCGCCTCCTTTGACGGATTCGATGCGCCGGGCGACGCCGTGCGCGCCCTCTGGCCGGCTGGCGAAACCGCCGCCGGCGACCGCCTGGCGGCCTTTGCCGACGACGCCATCGACGCCTACAAGGACGAACGCGACTTCCCGTCGCTGCCCGCCACGAGCTGCCTGTCGCCCTACCTGGCCGCGGGCGTGCTGTCGCCCGGCCAGGCCCTGCGCGCGGCGCTGGCCGCCAATCACGGCGAGCTGGACAGCGGCAAGGCCGGCGCCGCCACCTGGATCAATGAACTGCTCTGGCGCGAGTTCTACCAGCACCTGCTGGCCGCCTATCCGTCCTTGTCCATGCACCAGCCCATGAAGCCCGAAACCGCCGCCGTGCCCTGGCGCGACGCGCCGGACGACCTGGCCGCGTGGCAGCAGGGAAAGACCGGCATCCCGATCGTCGACGCCGCCATGCGCCAACTACTGGCCCTGGGCTGGATGCACAACCGGCTGCGCATGGTGACCGCCATGTTCCTGTCCAAGAACCTGCTGATCGACTGGCGGCTGGGCGAGGCCTGGTTCATGTCGCAGCTGGTGGACGGCGACCTGGCCGCCAACAACGGCGGCTGGCAATGGAGCGCCTCCACGGGCGCGGATGCCGTGCCCTACTTCCGCGTGTTCAATCCGCTGTCGCAATCGCGCAGGTTCGACCCGCACGGCGCCTTCCTGCGCGAATGGCTGCCGGAGCTGGCGCACCTGGACGACAAGGCGATCCACGATCCCAGCCCCATGGAGCGCGCCGCCGCCGGTTATCCGCAGCCCATCGTGGATCTGGCGCAAAGCCGGCTGCGCGCGCTGGAAGCCTTCGGGAACCTGCCCGCCGCGTAAGCCGCCGAACCTCCCGGTCTGTTGACGTACGTCAACGCCGCCGCCCCGCCCGTCCCGGATGATCGCGCTGCCCCCGCCCATCACAGGACGCAAGACGCATGCGCAACAACCAGCCGGTTCATGACACGGAATACACGCTGCGGGACGAGCAGTACCTGATTTCCCGCACCGATGCGCGCGGCCGCATCATCTACGCCAACCCGGCGTTCGTCGAAGTCAGCGGCTTTTCGCGCGACGAGCTCGTCGGCGCGGCGCACAACATCGTGCGCCATCCCGACATGCCGCAGGCCGCGTTCGAAGACCTGTGGCGCACCATACAACGGGGCGAGTCGTGGACGGGCGTGGTCAAGAACCGCCGCAAGGACGGCGGCTTCTATTGGGTGCTGGCCAACGTCACTCCCATCGTGGAACGCGGCGAAACCGTCTGCTATGCCTCGGTCCGCGTCAAGCCGACGCCGGCGCAGATCGAGGCCGCGGAGCACGCCTACGCGCAACTAAGCGACGGCGCCGCGCGCGGCATCCGGCTCAGCGGCGGACAGGTCAGGCCCACCGGCCTGCGGGGCGTGCTGGCGCGCCTGAAGTTCTGGCGCCTTACCGGCGTGCGTTCGCGCATGCTGGCCTGGGCGGTGCTGGCATCGTCGCTGTTCCTGGCCGCCGGCGGCGCGGCCGTGTACGGCATGGCCGACCACCTGGGCGCCGAAGGGATCGGCATCGCGGCGGCGGCGCTGGCGGGCGGCGTGCTCCTGATCTTCGCCTCGGGCTGGGGCTTTGCCCGCTCCATCGCGGGGCTGCTGGTCACCGCGACCGACTTCACGCGCCAGATCGCCGCAGGCAATCTCAGCACGCCGTTGCCGCCTGGCACGGCGCAGGACGAGATCGGCGCGCTGAAGTTCTCGCTGGAAGTCATGCGCAAGAGCCTGGTCAGCATCACGCGGGACGTGCACAACGGCATCGAAAGCGCCCTGCAGTCCGCCGCCGAGATCGCCGACGGCAACGCCGACCTGTCGGCCCACACGGAACGCCAGGCCGCGTCGCTGGAAGAAGCCGCGGCCAGCATGGAACAGCTGGCCGCCACCGTGAAGCAGAATGCCGCCAACGCGCTCGGGGCGGACACGATGGCCAGCCAGGCCAGCGACGTGGCAAGGCACGGCGGCCAGGTGGTCGACGAGGCGGCGCAGGCCATGCAGGGCATCGTGCAGAGTTCATCGCGCATCGCCGAGGTGGTGGGCCTGATCGACGGCATCGCCTTCCAGACCAACATCCTGGCGCTAAACGCCGCCGTGGAAGCGGCGCGCGCCGGCGAGGCCGGCAAGGGTTTCGCGGTTGTCGCCAGCGAAGTGCGCGGCCTGGCGCAGAAAAGCGCCGTCGCCGCGCGCGAGATCAAGGCGCTGATCGAGGCCTCCAACGAGCGGGTCGGCGACGGCGTGCGCCACGTCGGACGGGCCGGCGAAAGCATGCGCGACATCGTTGCTTCGGTGCACCAGGTGACGCGCATCATGAACGAGATCGCCGCGACCTCCTCCGAACAGCATGCCGGCATCGACAACGTCAGCCGCACGATCTCGGAAACCGACAACGCCGCGCAACGCAACGCCGCGCGTGTCGAACAGGCTTCACGCGCCGTGGAGAACCTGCGCACGCACGGCGCGCAGCTGCGCCACGCGATCGAGGTGTTCCGGGTGTCGGGCACGCATTCTGCGCCGCGCGCCGCCGCCGCATCCGCCGGACGGCTTGCCGCCCCCAGGCCTGCCATCGCGCTGGAAATGACGTAGCATGCCGGGTCGCAAATCGGACAAGGCGTCGCCCGGACCCACGACATGGACAAGCAGGCCAGGAACATACTCTTCAAGACCTACTGGAGCAGCGGCTGGATCGACCGGGCGCAGCGCCACACCGCCCCCGAGGATTTCGAATACGCAAAGTCCAGGGGGCTGATGTTCGATCCGGTCAGCCTCTCGCACGATGACTGCCTGGCGCAAACGCTGGCCCTGCGCGAGCGCATCCCGGCATCGCTGCCGGCGCGCGCGTTCCTCTGCAGCCTTTCCGCCCGCCGCCTGGACTGGCGCTCGGGCCTGGCCTCGTATCAGGTCGCCCAGGCGCTGGCGCCCCACGCCTATGCGGCCGCGATCAGCGGTGAAAGCTACGCGCCCGACGGCAGCGTCGCGCACGTCAGCCACGTCTGCGGCGTCTGCCGCGACGCCGCAGGCAGCGTGGTCGCCAAGGAATGCTACGCGGACCTCGACCTGAACGTGATGAACTTCGAACGGATCAAGTGGGGCGGCGTGCGGCACGGCATGCTTGAATACACCTGGTTCGACCTGCGCGAACTGGCGGCCGCCGATATCCCCGCGCCCACCGCGCAGGACATCGCCTTGTTCCGGGAAATCCTGGCCGTCGCCGCCTCCTGCGACGCCAAAGATGGCCCCGGCGCGCTGGAGCAGAAGCTCAAGACCGTGGTCGCGTCATCGAAGTCCGAACGCCAGATGCTGATCGACATCCTGGCCTGCGCGGACGTGCTGCGCCCGCTGTCGTACGACCGCCGCGTGCCCGGCCGCAGCGACTGGCGCTATGCGGCAGCCTGGCGCGGCGAGGACGGCTATTCGGAGGACGCCGTGCAGCGCTGCTTCGGCGATTTTCTCTAGGCCCGCCGCGGGCGCTCAGGCGCCCGCCGCCTCTTTGTCCAGGCGCTTGATGAACACCTGCAGTTCCTTCACGACCTGCTGGTCGCCCCGGGCGTGGGCCGCCTGCAGGCCGGACTCCCAGGCGGCGCGCGCGCCGTCCTTGTCGCCCAGCCCCAGGTAAGCCTTGCCCAGCCATTTCCACGCCACCGAATAGGCGGGATCGAACGCCAGCGCCGCCCGCAGATGCGCTTGCGCCTCACGGTAGCAGGCCTGCTCGGCATAGGCCTTGCCCAGCGAAAAGCGCAGCAGCATGTTGTCCGTGCCCTTGGCCAGCATCGCCTCCAGGCGTTCCGTCATTCCTTCCATACTGTGGCTCCTTTTCCCTGGCGCATCCGGCAATAACGCATGATAGGACCGCCGCGGCTCACGGGCCGCAAAGCCCCCGCAGGCACTGGGGCCGGACGCGGACGCCGCCGGATCGCAAGCGCTTGCGGGAGCCATCCGGGATCAGCGGATCCTTGCGCCGCATCCATGCCCCGCGCGGCCGGCGGCGCTACACTCGCTGGGTGATTCCGCGTCGACGCGCCGCGTCCCCGACGCACACTCCAGGAGCCCGCATGACCACGATCCACGATTTCTCCGCCCGCGACATCGACGGCGCGGAACAGTCTCTTGCCGCCTATCGCGGCCGCGTGCTGCTGGTGGTGAACGTCGCGTCCAAGTGCGGCTTCACGCCGCAATACGCGGGACTCGAGGAACTGTACCGTTCGTTCCACGACGACGGCCTGACCGTGCTGGGCTTTCCCTGCGACCAGTTCGGCCACCAGGAACCCGGCAACGAAGCCGAGATCCGCGATTTCTGCAGCATGCAGTACGACATCACCTTCCCGCTGTTCGCCAAGATCAACGTCAACGGCACGGACGCCCATCCGCTCTACCAGTGGCTCAAGGGCGAAAAGCCTGGCGTCTTCGGCACCGAAGGCATCAAGTGGAACTTCACCAAGTTCCTGGTGGGGCGCGACGGCCAGGTCATCAAGCGCTATGCGCCCACCGACACGCCGGCCGGCATCCGCGACGACATCGCCAAGGCCCTGTCCGCGCCCGTCTGACGCGCTAACGCAGCGGCGGCAGCCGCCGGCGCACGGTGTGCGCCTTGACGATGGACGTGTTGGTTTCGGCAAATTCGGTCACGCGGTCCAGGATGCCGTCCAGGTGCGAGATCGACCTGAGCACCATGCGGGCGATGAAGCAGTCGTCGCCCGTCACCTTGTCGCATTCCACAAATTCCGGAATGTCCTGGATCACGCCTTCCACGTGGCGCAGCTGTCCGGGCAACGGCCGGATGCGCACGATGGCTTCCAGCCCGTAGCCCAGCGCCACCGGGTCCACATCCAACGTGTAGGCGCGGATCACCCCCGATTCCTCCAGGCGCCGCAGGCGGTCCGCCACGCTGGGCGCGGACATGCCGACCTGCCGGGCCAGATCGGCCGTGGTCGTGCGCGCATTGGCCGACAGCATCTCCACGAGACGGCGGTCGATGCCGTCCAGCACCGGGTTTTCATTTTTTAGGTCGTTTTGCATAAATTCCACCTAAAGGAAGGTTGAATCATCAAAGTGCCACGACAACATCATATAAGCAGTTCGAAGCGCCTGGGATAATTTCTCCATCGAACATCGGGGCCGCAGGGCCTGTGGAGAAACATCATGATCCCCTCGACTGAACGCGTCGGCCTTGCGCAAATGGCGGCTGCCATGACCCTGTCGGGCACGCTGGGCGTGTTTGTGCTGGAATCGGGCCAGAGCGCCTGGAACGTCGTCTTCTTCCGCTGCGTCTTCGGCGCGCTGTCGCTCTTTCTGTATTGCTGGGCCCGGGGCCTGCTCAAGCCCGGCCTCTTCACGGCCCGGACGCTGGCCCTGGCGCTGGGCGCGGGCGCGGCCCTGGTCCTGAACTGGGTGCTGCTGTTCTCGGCCTACCGGCTGGCTTCCATTTCGCTCGCCACCGCCGTCTACAACGTGCAGCCCTTCTTCCTGATCGGCCTGGGCGTGCTGTTCCTGGGCGAACGCCCGTCGCGCGGCAAGCTGGCCTGGTCGGTGGTGGCCTTTGCCGGCCTGCTGCTGGTGCTGCGGCTGGGCGATACGGGCGCCGCGGGCGGCAGCGCCTACCTGTCGGGCCTGATGCTGGGGCTGGGCGCGGCCGCGCTCTATGGCATCACCGCCATCATCGTCAAGCGCCTGAAGGGCATCCCGCCCCAGGTGCTCGCCCTGGTGCAGGTAACGCTGGGCGCGGTCATGCTGCTGCCCATGGCCGACTTCAACGCCCTGCCCGCCCAGCCCGTGCAATGGGGATACCTGGTGGCGCTGGGCCTCATCCACACCTGCCTGATGTACATCCTGATGTACTCGGCCATCCAGAAGCTGCCCACCACCTCCACCGCCGCGCTGAGCTTCATCTACCCGGCCGTCGCCATCCTGCTGGACTTCGTGGTCTACGGCCACCGCATGGACGCCTCGCAGATCGCGGGAGTTGCGCTGATCTTCCTGGCCGCCGCGGCCGTCAGCCTGAACTGGACCTGGCGCCTGCCGGGCAGCCCGCGCGCAGGCGCGGCCTGAGCACGCGGGGCCGGGACCGCGGGCAAACCCGCACCCGGTCCCCGGTTATTCAGGGGTCTGTCCGGCATGCCCCGCTATCATGGCCTTCCGAACCGCGGGCTCCGGCCCGCGGCGCCATGACGACAGGACACCCCCATGATCGATCTCTATTACTGGACTACCCCCAACGGTCACAAGATCACGCTGTTCCTCGAAGAAACCGGCCTGCCCTACAAGATCCACCCCGTGAACATCGGCCGGGGCGACCAATTCAAGCCCGAATTCCTGGCCATCGCGCCCAACAACCGCATCCCCGCGATCGTGGACCAGGCGCCCGCCGACGGCGGCGCGCCGATCCCGCTGTTCGAGTCCGGCGCCATCCTGCTCTACCTGGCCGAAAAGACCGGCCGCTTCCTGCCTGCCGACGTGCGCGGCCGCGCCGAAGTCTCCCAATGGCTCTTCTGGCAGATGGGCGGCCTGGGCCCCATGGCCGGCCAGAACCACCACTTCTCGGGCTACGCGCAGGAACGCATTGCCTACGCCATCGACCGCTACGTCAAGGAAACCAACCGCCTGTACGGCGTGTTGAACAAGCGCCTGGCGGACCGCGAATTCGTGGCCGGCGACTACTCCATCGCGGACATGGCGGCGTATCCCTGGATCGTGCCCCACGCCAAGCAGGGCCAGGACCTGAACGACTTCCCGCACCTGAAGCGCTGGTTCGACGCCATCCGCGCGCGCCCCGCCACGCAGCGTGCGTACGCGCTGGCCGACACGATCAACACCGCGCCGTCGGTCAGCGACGAGGAATCCCGCCGCATCCTGTTCGGCCAGACCGCCCAGAACGTCGCCCGCTGATTCCAAGGAAGCGCCATGACCGACCTGCAACTGGTTTTCCGCCGCGCGCGCCTGGCGGATCTGCCCGCCATCGTGGCGATGCTTGCCGACGATGCGCTGGGCGCGGCGCGCGAGGACGCGTCCATCCCGCTGAATCCGGCCTACACCGCCGCATTTGGCGCAATCCAGCAGGATCCCAACCAATTCCTGGCCGTGGTTGAGCAGGATTCACAAGTGGTAGGCTGTTTGCAGTTATCGTTCATACCCGGCTTGTCGCGGCTGGGGCAGTGGCGGGGTCAGATCGAAAGCGTGCGCATCGCTTCCTCGTTCCGCGGCGCCGGCCTGGGCCGCGCCATGTTCGAATGGGCAATAGAACAGTGCCGCACCCAGGGGTGCGGGCTGGTCCAGCTGACCACCGACCGCGCCCGTCCCGACGCGCGCCGGTTCTACGAAAGTCTGGGTTTCAAGGCCAGCCACGACGGCATGAAGCTCAGCCTGTAATGTCTTGTTTTCAAGGAGCGCCCATGCATGGCGAATACAAAGTCCCCGGCGGCAAGCTGGTCGTCGCGGATCTGGAAGTGCGGGACGGCCGCCTGGCCGACGTGCGCATCAGCGGCGACTTCTTCCTGGAGCCGCCCGAAGCGCTGGAGGCCATCAACCGCGGCCTGAACGGCATGCCCGCCGACGCGGGCGAACTGGAACTTGCGGTGGCGGTGCAATCCGCGTTGCCGGCCGATGCCGAAATGTTCGGCTTCTCCGCCGAAGCCGTGGCCGTGGTGCTGCGGAGGGCCCTTGCATGACCCGCACCGACTGGAACGACTACGACTGGCAATTGATCCATGAAGGCCCGCAGGCGCCCGCGCTGCACATGGCGCTGGACGCCGTCATCACCGACGAAGTCGGCGCCGGCCAGCGTCCGCCCACCCTGCGCATCTGGGAATGGTCCGCGCCCGCCGTCGTGATCGGCCGCTTCCAATCCCTGAAGAACGAGGTCGATCCCGAGGGCGCACGGCGCCACGGCATCGAGGTCGTGCGCCGCGTCAGCGGCGGCGGCGCGATGTTCATCGAACCCGGCAACTCCATCACCTATTCGCTGAGCGCGCCCCAGGCCCTGGTCCACGGCATGAGCTTCCAGGAGTCCTATGCGTTCCTGGACGCCTGGGTGCTGACCGCCCTGCAGGGCCTGGGCATCAAGGCCTGGTATCAGCCCCTGAACGACATCGCCTCGGACATCGGCAAGATCGGCGGGGCCGCCCAGGCCCGCCGCGCCGGCGCCGTGCTGCATCACGTCACCATGTCCTACGACATCGACGCCGATAAAATGGTCGAGGTCTTGCGCATCGGGCGCGAGAAGCTGTCCGACAAGGGCACCACCAGCGCGAAGAAGCGCGTCGATCCGCTGCGGACGCAGACCGGGCTTGCGCGCGAAGTCATCATCGACCGCATGGTGGAAACTTTTGCGGGGCTGCATCGTCTGACTCCGGGGCTGGTGGGCAGCGACACGCTGGCGCGCGCGCAGGCGCAGGCCGACGAAAAGTTCTCCACCGCGGAATGGACGGGTGTCGTGCCCTGAAGGCGGCGCCCTGGTTTTCTGGAGGTAATTCAATGCGTCGCACGTTCACGCCGCAAGGCGCGATAAGCGGTCTGATCCTGGGCGCTGCCCTGCTCGCGCTCGCGGGCTGCGGCAGCACGCCGCCGTCGAACATCACCCTGGCGTCGCCGGACGCCAAGTCGTCCGCCACGCCGGAAAAAGTGGGCGACCTGTCGACCGAGCGCATCAAGTGGGCGTCCAGCAAGCCCGGCTGCGACGGCGACTGCCCGCGCATTGAAATCGACAGCGTGGCCTTTCCGGGCATCCCCAAGCTGACGGCGCTGGTCGACCACGTACTGGCCTACATGACGGGCACCGACGCCAACCGCCGCGGTCCCTACGACACCCTGTCGGAATACACGAAGTACTTCTGGTCGACCGCGCGCCCCCGCGACGCGACCTACTTCAAGGCCAGCGTGAAGGACACCGTGGGCGACGTCGTGTCCATCGAACTGCATACCGAACAGTTCCTGACCGGCGCCGCGCACGGCATACCGGCCACGCAGTACCTCAACTGGGAGCGCAGCCGCGGCCGCGTGATGAGCCTGGACGAAGCGCTGATCCCCGGCCGGCGCGCCGAATACGTGGCCGCCCTGCAGCGGGCGCACACGAAGTGGCTGGCAGGCAACCCCGACGCCAAACGTGATCCGGCGTCCTACAACAAGATGTGGCCCTTCCAGGAAAGCGACAACTTTGCGCTGACGCGGGACGGCATCGTCGTCAAGTACGACGCCTATTCGATCGCGCCGTATTCGCACGGCGAGCCCGAACTGGCGATACCCTATGCGGACCTGCGGGGCATCCTGAAACCGGAGCTGCTGCCGGCGTCGTAGAGGCGGAACCGCGGCTTGCGTCGCAAGCCCGGAACCGGACGCGCGAACGTGGCACACAACCCGGGCGCACAGCCGGACACAAAACCGGACGCACAAACCGGACGCACAAATGGGAATCGCCCCTTTCGGGGCGATTCCTTTTTTTGTCTCTCTCGCCTCCTCGGCAATGCGCGGCAAAGCGCATTGCCGATTCAGTCTTTACGGATACAGGCCGCGCACCTGGCGCGCCTGCAGGATGCGCGTGCAAGCCACGATGAACGCCGCGGTGCGCAGCGTCACCTTGTGTTCGCGGGCCACTTGCGCCACCGATGCATAGGCTTCGCGCATCAGGCGTTCCAGGCGCTGGTTGATTTCCTCTTCGCTCCAGAAGAAGCTGGAGAAGTCCTGCACCCATTCGAAGTAGCTGACCGTCACGCCGCCGGCGTTGGCCAGCACGTCGGGCACCACATAGACGCCGTTTTCGGCCAGGATGTCGTCCGCTTCCGGGGTGGTCGGGCCGTTGGCGCCTTCGACCACGATCTTGGCGCGCACCTTGGCGGCGTTGTCCACCGTGATCTGGCTTTCCAGGGCTGCCGGGATCAGGAATTCGGTTTCCAGCGTCCAGAACTCGTTCTTGTCCAGCGCCTGGCCGCCCGAGAAGCCGCCCACGCCGCCGGTCTGCGACACGTGCGACAGCAGCTTGTGCACGTCCAGGCCCGCGGGATTGTGCACGGTGCCGGTGTGGTCCTGCGCGGCGATGACCTTGGCGCCGGCTTCATGGAACAGGCGGGCGGCCGTGCCGCCCACGTTGCCGAAGCCCTGCACGACGACGCGCGCCTTGGAGACATCGATGTTCTGGTCGCGCGCGGCTTCGCATGCCACGACGAACACGCCGCGGCCGGTGGCCTCGACGCGGCCCAGGCTGCCGCCCAGCGCGATGGGCTTGCCCGTCACCACGCCGGTGGCGGTGGCGCCTTCGTTCATGGAATACGTGTCCATCATCCAGGCCATGGTCTGGGCGTTGGTGTTCACGTCAGGCGCGGGAATGTCCTTGGAGGGTCCGATGATGACGCCGATTTCGCTGGTGTAGCGGCGCGTCATGCGCTCGAGTTCAGACGCGGAGAGCTTGCGCGGATCGACCCGCACGCCGCCCTTGGCGCCGCCGTAGGGCAGGTTCACCGCGGCGTTCTTGACCGACATCCAGGCGGCCAGCGCCATCACTTCGGACAGCGTGACGTCCTGGTGGAAGCGCACCCCGCCCTTGCCCGGGCCGCGCGACACGTTGTGCTGCACGCGGTAGCCCTCGAAGTGGGCGATGGTGCCGTTGTCCAGTTCGATCGGCACGTCAACGATCAGCGAGCGCTTCGGACGCTTCAGCGTCTCGACCCACCGGCTCAGGGAACCGAGGTACGGCGTAACCCGGTCGACTTGTTGCAGGTAATTACCCCAGGGGCCGAGGTCATCGGCATTCAGATAAGACGGCAAGGCATGGGTGGGAGTTTGAGACATGAGCATGCTCTCCTGACAAAGTTGCGCCATTTTATCCACGAAAATCATAGCGTCCCTATTTAAAGTTTAAATATTTTAAATGGGGACGTATATATGTTGCGGATACCGAACGGGTCGCAGACCGGCCCTGAAGGTCCTTCTATCCTAAGTCGCCATTCCGCACGCGTCCACCCTCCGGGCGCCCGCATCCGCCGCCTGGATGACGGCCCCCACCCCGCCACACCTCCCATCCAAATAAAAAAGGGCGGATTCCAAAGAATCCGCCCCCCACTCAAATCACCCCGCGACGCGTGCCGCAGGCCGTCACGCCGACATCAGCTGCCACGCCAGCCGCGCCGCCGCGCGCGCGCCGTGGCCGTCGATATCGAACGCCGGGTTGAATTCCGCCATGTCGGCCAGTCGCAGCTTGCCGCTGGCCTTGACCCGCAAGACGATTTCCTCGATCACCGCCATCGGCACCCCATAGGGCGCCGGCGCGGATACGCCCGGCATGACGGCCGCCGGCAGGACGTCCAGGTCGATCGTCAGGTACACGTGCCGCGCCCGGGCCAGCAAGGCGTCGACATTGGCCAGCCGCGCCTCGAGGTGGCGCTCCTGCATGTCGCGGTCTTCCACCCAGACAGCGCCCACTTCCGCGGCGCGCGCGTACAGCGCGGGCGTATTGGCCAGCCGCGACACGCCCAGGCAGGCGTACTGCAATGCCTGTCCGCGCGCTTCGCAATCGCGGGCGATCTGGTCGAACGGCGTGCCCGAACTGCCTGGCCGCCCGGTGCGCAGGTCGAAGTGCGCGTCCAGGTTCAGCACCAGCACGGGACCGGTATCGCCGCGCGCCTCCAGCCAGCGCTTCAGGCCCTGAAAGCTGCCCCACGCGATCTCGTGCCCGCCGCCCAGCACCACCGGCCGCGCGCCCTGCTCCATCAATCCCGCCACGCGCAGGCCCAGCCGTTCCTGGGCGTCTTCCAGTTCATCCCCCTGGCAAGCCACGTCGCCCGCATCCAGCAGGCGGGTCAGGCCATGCGCGGGCAGTCCCGCCATGAACTTGCGAATGCCCGCAGGACCCGCGGCCGCGCCCAGGCGGCCCTGGTTGCGCGCAACCCCCGCGTCGCAGGCAAAGCCCAGCAGCACGGCCTCGCCGCGCTTGGCCTGCCCGGCCTCCGGCTCGACGATATGCGCCAGCCGGCGCGTGTCGCCCTGCTCGGCGCTGTCGTCGCGCGCCTTCCAGAGGCTCTTGTCCAGTTGCGCCACGCTCATGCCGCCGCTCCCGGACCGGCGCTCAGGACCGCCTGCAGGAATTCCCGGGTGCGGGCCTCGCGCGGCTGGCTGAAGATGACCTCCGGCGGGCCGGATTCGAGAATGACGCCGCCGTCCATCACGGCCACCATGTCCGCCACGTCGCGGGCAAAGCCCATTTCGTGCGTCACGACCATCATGGTCATGCCCTCGCGGGCCAGCAGCTTCATGACCTGCAGCACCTCGCCCACCAGCTCGGGATCCAGCGCCGACGTCGGCTCGTCGAACAGCATGACCTGCGGCTGCATGGCCAGCGCGCGCGCAATCGCGACGCGCTGCTTCTGCCCGCCGGACAGGCTGGCCGGCATGGCCGACATCTTCTGCGACAGGCCGACCTTGTTGAGCAGGTCGGCAGCCAGGGCGTTGGCTTCCTCGCGGCCCATGCCGCGCAGCTTGCGCGGACCGACCGTCACGTTGTCCAGCACCGACAGGTGCGGGAACAGGTTGAAGCCCTGGAACACCATCCCCACCTGCATGCGCAGCTGGTTCAGCTCGGCCTCGGGCAGCATCTGGCCATGGTCCTGCAGCGTCTGGCCGCAAATCTCCACGGTGCCGCCCTGCGCCACCTCCAGGCCGTTGCAGCAGCGCAGCAAGGTGCTCTTGCCCGAGCCGCTGGGCCCGATGACCACCACCACCTGCGACGGCAGCACATCGAAATCGATGCCGCGCAGGACGGCGTGGTCGCCGTAGGACTTGTGCAGGCCGCGGATGCGGATCATTTCTTTGGCGTGGCTCATTGCACCATCCCTCCGGCGCGCAGGTGCTGTTCCACCTTGCGCAAAATCACCATGGCGACCGTGGTCAGGACCAGATAGATCAGCGCCACCACCAGGTAGGTTTCCAGCGAGCGATACGACACGCTGATGATCTTCTGCCCTTCGTGCATCAGATCGTGAATGGTCAGCAGCGACACCAGCGCGGAGTTCTTGATCAGCGCGATGAATTCGTTGCCCAGCGGCGGGATCATGCGCACCACCGCCTGCGGCAGGATGATGATGCGCATGGCCTGGCCGGACGACATGCCCAGCGACCGCGCCGCTTCCGTCTGGCCGCGGTCCACCGACTGGATCGCGCCCCGCACGATTTCCGACACGTACGCACCCGAGTACATACCCAGGCCGATCACGCCGCAGGCGAAGGCCGGCAGCGTCACCCCGAACTGCGGCAAGCCGAAGAACCAGATGAACAGCTGCACCAGCAGCGGCGTGCCGCGGAAGAACAGCAGGTACGTGCTGCACAGGTGATAGATGACGCGGCGTTGCGGGTTGAGGCGGCCGACGCCGACCAGCAGGCCCATCACGCAGCCCAGCAGCAAGGCGCCGGCGGTCACCTCGACGGTGACCAGCGCGCCACGCAGCAGCGCGTCGAAATCGGCGAAGACGGGAGCAAATTCCAGGTTCATTTCGCGGGCGCCTCGAACCACTTGTTCACGATGGCCTGGTAGCTGCCGTCAGCCTTGAGCTTCTGCAGCGCGGCGTTCAGGTCGCGCGTCAGCTCGGGCTTGTTCTTCGGCACGGCGATGCCGTAGTCCTCGGTCGTCACCTGCTCGTTCAGCACGGTCAGGCCCGTGGTGCTCTGCGCGAACAGCTTGGCGGCGGGCTTGCCCGTCACGGCCGCATCGGCGCGGCCGATCTGCACCAGGTTGAACATTTCCTGGTTCTTCTCGACTTCCACGCGCTGCACCTTCGGGAAGTGTTCCTTCAGGTAATTGACCGACTTGGTGCCGACCTGCACGGACACCTTGCGGCTGTCCAGGTCCTTCAGCGTCTTGATCGGACCGTCGGCCTTGGTCAGGACCACCAGGCCGCCCGCATAGTAGGGATCGGTGAAGTCGACGACCTTGCTGCGCTCGGGCGTGATGTAGATGGCGGACACGGCGATGTCGGCACGGCCGGCCTGCAGGGCGGGAATCAGCCCCTTGAAGTCGATGTCGATCCATTCGACTTTCTTGCCCATCGCGCCGGCCAGCGCTTCGACGAGTTCAATGTCGAAGCCGGTGCGCTTGCCGTCCTTGACGAACTCCATCGGCGGGAAGGTGGCGTCCGTGACGGCGCGAATGGTTTCCTGGGCATGCGCGGAACCGGCGGCCCAGGCCAGGCTCAGGGTCAGGGCGGCGGTCAGCAATGTGCGGCGAGTGGTCATGGTGGGTCCTATGGATATGGGTAGGTACGGTTTTCGTTGCGGCTAGGGACTGGCTAAGGGTGCAGCGTGTAATCCGGTATGGCGGCGGCCTGGCGGTCAGGCGGACTTCAATCGTTCGGAAATGCGGCGGGCGGCGGCCACGGTCATGTCGATCAGCGCGTCCGGGCGTTGCGCGGCCCGCGTGGACGGCGCCATCAGGGTGATGGAGGCGACGGCCTGGTGGGCGCGCTGGAAGATCGGAACGCTGACCCCCCACACGCCGGCATCGACCTCGCTGTCGGTCACGGCGTAGCCCTGCTCGCGGATGGCTTCCAGTTCGCCGGCCAGCCGGCCGGCATCCACGCCGGCTTCGGCGGCCAGGTAGGCCAGCGCAGCCTGAAGGCGGGCATGCGGCATGAATGCCAGCAGGGACTTGGCCGACGCGCCGCGCGCCAGGGGCAGCCCGCGGCCTTTGGTGAACGAGCAGCGCAGCGGGTGCTGGCTTTCCACCATGTCCAGGCAGACGGCCTGATCCTTGACGGCCACCAGCAGGCCGATGGTTTCGCCGGACGCCGCCGCCAACGCCGCCATGTCCGGCTGCGCTTCGTGAATCAGGAAGGAAGACTGGTCAAAGCCCCAGGCCAGCTGCACGCAGAGCGGTCCGGGTCCGTATTCGCCCTCGTGCTCGGCAACGAACCCCCAGCGCTTGAGCAGCGCGACCTGCCGGTAAAGCGTGCTCTGCGCCAGGCCGGTTTTTTCGGCCAGGGCGGCGATGCTGAGCGGGCCGTCGTGCCGGGCCAGGGTGGCCAGCACATACAGGACGCGATCCGCGCCCGCCCCTACGGACGTATCCGACATAAGCATTCATCTCCCAGCAATATGGCGGCGAGATTATCAACTTATGGTTTTGCGTCCTTGATTTTTTCCCACCTACTGAGAATCACAAGGGAAAACCCCGAAACACAGGCCAAAAAAAACCCGCCTCAGGCGGGTTTTCAGCGACTGCGGGGCTGCGC
>NZ_JBDJLJ010000043.1:0-46933 GCF_039673305.1 Achromobacter spanius | reverse complement strand
AGTGAAACGCCTTTGCGCCGATGATAGTGGACGGACGTCTGTGAAAGTAGGTCATCGTCAGGCTTTTATTCCGCAAAACCCCGCAGGTATCCCCTGCGGGGTTTTGTCTTTAGTGAGAACCTTCGCGCATTCGATTGCCTGGCGTGCCGGCAATCATGCGCAAGATGCGCGAGCCTCGGCCCGCGCTGCAGTACCCAAGATTCGAACGTTGACGCGAGTGTCAACGGCTCAAGCAGCTACGCTTGACGACCATAGCAAGGTGGTACCACTCCTTCCCATCCCGAACAGGACCGTGAAACGCCTTTGCGCCGATGATAGTGGACGGACGTCTGTGAAAGTAGGTCATCGTCAAGCTCTTATCCCTCAAAGCCCCACCGCGACCCGGTGGGGCTTTGTCTTTGTGTCATCGACACGGGCGCCATCTGTGCATGCTCGAGCTGCTTCCGAGACCGTCTCCAGGTCGCACGCAGAGGTCATGCACGCATGCCAATACGGACGCATGAAGCGCCTGCAGTTGGGCTGCAAGCCGCGCCAATATTGAATGTGCCCAAATAACAACGCTCGTGGGCGGTGGGGGTTTGTGCGGTAAGATTGACCGAGTCAATTCGTTGGAGCGTTATCGTGAGTGATCCCCAGACCCCCGTGCCCGGTACGACATTGGACCTGCGCACGTTGACCCACGTGGCTTACGGCTTGTATGCCTTGGGCTTTCTGACGAGTGGATTTCTGGGCATCGCCACGCTTGCCGCCGTTGTGCTGATGTACCTGAAGCGCTCGGATGCCGCCGGCACCGTCTATGCGGCCCATTTCGACTGGCTGCTGCGTACCTTCTGGTGGGCGCTGCTTTGGCTTGCCATCAGCGGCATCGCCACGCTGATCTTCATTGGCTGGATTGGCGTAGCGGCAACGATCATATGGGTGTTGTACCGCCTGATAAAGGGTTGGCTGTCGCTCCTGGAAGGCAGCGCGCCCACGACATACGCGTGAGTGTCACGTGGTGAGTGAAAAGGCCGGCATGAATGCCGGCCTTTTCTTTTGCTTGCCAATTGAGGATCCGCCGGCGCCAGGCCGTCGACAGTCGGCGTAGGGAACATGAAGGCTCGAACGGCCACGAGCTCGTGCGCAATGGCCGTATCGCGCTGTGTGCGGCCACGGGGCTCGAAGGGCAGGCTCCGGGTCTGGCGATCAGGCAATGAGGCGTGGGGAGCTTATCCACGCAACGTGGAGATGGCGAAAGCGCCGGCGGGTTGAGCGAGCAGGAGCTCGAACAACGACGGTATCGCGCGCTGTGGGCGACGCAGCTCGAAGCGCGGGCGTCGGGCCTGGTGATCAGGCAATGAGGCTGGGGGGAAGCGTATCCACGGAACGTGGATATGGCGAATGCGCCGGAGATGGGACTTGCGTGGTGGAGCCGAGCTCGCCCGGCGGTGAGCCAGGGCGTCGCGACAATCCAAAGGCAGGGACGTACGCCGTACGCCCTTTGCCTGCTTACTTCAGATGTGCGTTGACCAGTTTGGTCAATTCGAACATCGTGACCTGATCCTTGCCAAAGATCGGGAGCAGCTTGGCATCGGCGTTGATGTTGCGCTTGTTGCTGGCATCTTGCAGGTTGTGCTTCTTGATGTATTCCCAGATCTTCTTGGTGACCTCGGTACGCGGCACGGCTTCCGAGCCGATGACTGCGGCCAATTCGGCGCTGGGGGTCAGGGGCTTCATGAATGCAGCGTTCGGCTTGCGCGCGGTCGCGGGTTTGGAGGTTGTGGCCATAATGCGGCGCTCCTTCTCTGGCTGTTGGAAAAATTGTCCTGCGGCCGGAGCATAACGTGTCTCTACAGTAAAGACAAAGGCATTTATCCTCTGTAGCAACTAAAATGCGCAGACTGTCCCCTCTATCACGTCATTCTGTAACGTCCTATGTACGCACGATCTCCGTTGGAATCGATTCGGCTTTTTCATGACGAATTGACTGCACTACGCCGCGATTTGCACGCACACCCGGAACTGGGCTTCGAGGAAGTTCGTACGTCGGGCATCGTCGCGGGCGCCTTGGAGGCGCTGGGCGTCGAGGTGCATCGTGGCATCGGCAAGACGGGTGTGGTGGGCGTGATCCGTGGCAAACGCTGCGATAGCGGCCGCATGATCGGGTTGCGCGCGGATATGGACGCGCTGCCGATGACCGAGGACAACACGTTCGGGCATAAGTCGACCAAGCCTGGCCTGATGCATGGCTGCGGCCATGACGGCCATACGGCGGTGCTGATCGGTGCGGCAAAGTATCTGGCGCAGACGCGCAATTTCGACGGCACGGCAGTGCTGATTTTCCAGCCCGCCGAAGAGGGGCGCGGCGGCGCCCGGGCCATGCTCGAGGACGGGCTGTTCGATACCTTTCCGTGCGACGCGATCTACGCGCTGCACAACTGGCCGGGGTTGAAGCCGGGCACGATCGGCATCAACCCGGGGCCGATGATGGCCGCGGCCGACCGCTTCGAGATCCAGATCACAGGACGCGGCGGCCATGGCGCGCATCCGTACCAGACGATCGATCCCGTCACGATCGCGGGCCATATCATCACCGCTTTGCAGACCATCGTGTCGCGCAACGTGAATCCGCTGGACTCCGCCGTCGTGTCGATCGGTTCAGTCCAGGCCGGGCATCCGGGTGCGATGAGCGTCATCCCGCGTGAAGCCAAGATGGTGGGCACGGTGCGCACGTTCCGCAAATCGGTCCAGGAAATGGTCGAGACACGGATGCGCGAATTGGTCGGCGCGATTGCAGGGGCCTTCGGCGGTACTGCTGAAGTCGTCTACGAACGCATCTACCCCGCCACCCTGAATACGCCTCAACATGCAAACCTGGTGGCCGACATCGCGACCGAGATGATCGGCAAAGAGAATGTGGTGCGCGACCTGACGCCCTCGATGGGCTCAGAGGATTTTTCCTTCATGCTGCAGACCAAACCCGGGGCCTACTTTCGCCTGGGCCAGGGCGGAGCCGATTCCGGCTGCGTGCTGCACAACTCGCATTTCGACTTCAACGATGCGGTCATTCCCCTGGGCAGCGCGATGTTCTGCGCGCTGGCTGAGCGGGGCATGCCGCTGGCAGATTAAGAAGCCCTTCCATGTCTACTCAAAGCACGACCCAACTGACCATCACCCGCCCCGACGACTGGCATCTGCACCTGCGCGATGGCGCCGCGCTGGAGGCCGTGGTGGCTGACACCGCGCGCCAGTTCGCGCGGGCCATCATCATGCCCAACCTGAAGCCGCCGGTGACGACGACCGAGCAGGCGCTGGCCTACCGCGGCCGCATTCTTGCTGCCCTGGACAAGGCGGGCGTCAACTCGGCTTCGTTTACCCCGCTGATGACGCTTTACCTGACCGACAACACCTCGGCCGAGGAGATCGTGCGGGCGCACGAGTCGGGCCAGGTCTACGCGGTGAAGCTGTATCCGGCGGGCGCCACCACCAACTCCGATGCGGGCGTGACCGACCTGTTGGGCAAATGCGCGAAGGCGCTGGAGGCCCTGCAGGAGTGCGGCATGCCGCTGCTGGTGCACGGCGAAGTGACGGACCCGTCGATCGACGTGTTCGACCGTGAAGCCATTTTCGTCGAACGCGTCATGAAGCCGTTGCGGCGCGCCTTCCCGGCACTGAAGGTGGTGTTCGAGCACATCACGACGAAAGAGGGCGCCGAGTACGTGCGCGACGCGGAAGGCCCCATCGCGGCGACGATCACGCCCCAGCACATGCTGTACAACCGCAACGCGATTTTCCAGGGCGGCGTGCGGCCGCATTGGTATTGCCTGCCGATCCTGAAGCGCGAGACGCATCGCCTGGCACTGGTCGAAGCCGCCACCAGCGGCAGCCCGCGTTTCTTCCTGGGCACCGACAGCGCGCCGCACGCGCGCGGTTTGAAGGAGCACGCGTGTGGTTGCGCCGGCTGCTACACCGCCTTGCATGCGATGGAGCTGTATGCCACGGCATTCGAAGCAGCGGGCAAGCTGGATAAGCTGGAAGGGTTTGCGAGTTTTTACGGTCCGGACTTCTATGGTCTGCCCCGCAACACGGGTACGCTGACGCTGACCCGCGAGACCTATCAGATCCCGGACGAGCTGGCCTTTGGCAACACCACGTTGGTTCCGCTGGCCGCTGGCGAATCGCTGGCCTGGCGCGCGCACGTTTAAAGGCGCGGCCGCGGCCGGCCCCGCTTGCGAACTTGCATGAAAAAGGATTGAACCGCTTTGCGCCGTTCAACCCTTTTTATTTGGGCGTCTCTATATTAGATAGAGGCGCCGCGCTTCAGAGCGTGCCGTCCCGGCGGGCTTCCAGCAGTTCCCAGCGTGCGAACTTCTCTTCCAGTTCGCTTTCCAGTTTGGCCAGTTCGCCATTGATGCGCTCGACTTCCGCCGGGGCGTCGCGATACAGGCTGCCGTCCGCGAGCTTGCCCGCCAGTTCGGCCTGCTGCGCCTCGAGCGCGGCGATGGCGTCGGGCAGGCCCTCGAGTTCGCGCAGGTCCCAGGCGTTGATCTTGCCGGCTTTGGCGGGCTTGGGGCGCGCCGTCTTGGCGCGCGTGGCGCTGTCGTCGGCGGCTTTGCTTGCCTTGTCGGCATCGGCCTGCGGCGCCGCCGAAGCAGGGCGCTGCGCGACCCACTCGTCGTAGCCGCCGACGTAGTCCCGCCAATGGCCATTTCCTTCGTAGGCGATGGTCTGCGTGACGACATTGTTGAGGAACGCGCGGTCGTGGCTGACGAGCAGCACGGTGCCGGCATATTCCTGCAGCAGTTCTTCAAGCAGCTCCAGCGTTTCGATGTCCAGGTCGTTGGTGGGCTCGTCCAGCACCAGCACGTTGGCGGGGCGTGCGAACAGGCGCGCAAGCAGCAGGCGGGCGCGTTCGCCGCCGGACAGGCTGCGCACGGGAGAGCCCGCGCGCGCGGGCGAAAAAAGGAAGTCGCCGAGGTACGTCATGACGTGCTTGCGGACGCCGCCGATCTCGACCCACTCGCTGCCCGGGCTGATGATGTCGACGAGCGAGGCGTTTTCATCGAGTTGCGCGCGCATCTGGTCGAAGTAGGCGACCGCGACGTTGGTGCCCAGGCGCGTCGTGCCGGTATCGGGCTGCATCTCGCCCAGGATCAGCTTGAGCAGGGTGGTCTTGCCGGCGCCATTGGGCCCGATGATGCCGATGCGGTCGCCGCGCAGAATGGTGGTGGAGTAGTCGTCGACGACGGTTTTGTCGCCGAACGTCTTGCCGACATGCTCGAGTTCGGCGACGAGCTTGCCGGAGCGCTGCCCTTCAGCCAGCGCGAGCGACACATTGCCGACGCGTTCGCGGCGCTCGGCGCGCTGGACGCGCAGGCTTTCCAGCCGGCGCACGCGGCCTTCATTGCGCGTGCGTCGGGCTTCCACGCCCTTGCGGATCCAGACTTCCTCTTGCGCCAGCAGCTTGTCGAAACGGGCCTGCTCCAGCCGTTCTGATTCGAGCCATTGAGCCTTGCGTTCCTGCCACTGCGAGAAGTTGCCCGGAAAGCTCAGGAGGCGCCCGCGGTCGAGTTCGACGATGCGCGTGGTGACGGCGTCCAGGAAGCGGCGGTCATGGGTGATGATGACGGCAGCGCCTTTCCAGCCGCGCAGCATGTCTTCCAGCCAGGCGATGCCTTCGAAGTCCAGGTGGTTGGTGGGTTCGTCCAGCAGCAGCAGATCGGGCTCGTCGATCAGGGCCCGGGCCAGCGCGACGCGCTTGCGGGTGCCGCCGGACAGGCCCGCGATCTGCACGTCGGCGGGCAGGCCCAGCTTTTCCAGGACGGCGCGGGCGCGGGAGGGGCGTTGCCAGTCCTCGTGGTCGCCTTCCGAATTGCAGACGACGTCGAAGACGGTGGCGTTGTCGTCCAGTTCCGGTTCCTGTTCGACGGTGGCGACGCGCAGCCCCGAATTTCGGGCGATGGTGCCGTCGTCGGGCAGGGTCCTGCCGTCGAGCAGCCGGAGCAGCGAGGACTTGCCCGCGCCGTTGCGGCCGATGAGGCCGATGCGCTCGCCGGCCTGGATGGCGAAGTCGGCATGATCCAGCAGCGGATGGTGGCCGTACGCCAGCTGGATGTCGGTCAGGGTAATGAGAGTTTCGAGGGCCATGTATGGATAGCGTCTGCGGCGTCAAAGCGGATCAGGGCGTATTGTCGCAGGAACCCGGCGCATCGTTGGCGGGCGGACGAGATGCCGGTGCCTCGGGGACGGAGCCGGCGGCTGTAATAGAATACGGGCTGCAAGGCGGGTCGGACGATCGCGGTGGATGCGAATCCATCGAGGAAGGTCCGGACTCCATAGGGCAGGGTAACGGCTAACGGCCGTCCGGTCGCGTCTTCGGGCGCGGCTGAGGAATAGGACCACAGAGACGAGACTGCGGCGCGGGCGCGCATTGCGCGCACTGATACGGCCATCTCCGTATTGCGTCTTCCGGCAACGGGCGGCGGCATCGCAGGGTGAAACGCGGCAACCTCTATCCGGAGCAACATCAAATAGGCATGCGTGCGGCCTCACGGCCGTGACGGGCGGCTCCGTCCGAGTATGCGGGTAGATGGCTACAGCGGCTCAGCAATGATCCGCGCAGAGGAATGATCGTCCGCCAGGGAAACCTGGCGTACAGAATCCGGCCTATAGACCCGTCTTGCATTTGAAATTCCGCGCCATGCGCCGCCCGGGTCCCGCCCGGGCGCGCGCGTTGCGCTGGCCGCACCGGTTTTTTTTCACCACCGAGGCCGGCGGTCGGCCGAAAGCCCCGCCCGCCGGAGAAAATCGGCCGGCCGTAAATCGAAAGGCAGCTATCGTTAGCCGCTACTTCTGATGAAGGACTTTTAGAGTGTGTCGCAACCTCCTGATTTATTGGGAGGTTTTTCTTTTTGCGAATTTACAAATTGATCTAAGTCCTTGTTGTGATTGAAAAAATTGCAACCACGCGCTTGACCGCCCCTGTCCCATACCGTAGAGTGGGAAATAGTAGGAAATTGTGCAATTAAGTGGGGTAAAAGTGGTGTTTCAGGGAAGCAGCGCGCTCACGCTGGATGCCAAGGGACGGATCTCGATTCCGACCCGGCATCGTGACGCGCTCATGTCGCAGGCCGATGGCCGGCTGACCCTGACCCGCCACCCCGACGGCTGCCTCCTGGTGTATCCGCGGCCCGAGTGGGAAAAGAAGCGCGAGCAGATCGCCGCTTTTCCCATGACGGCTCGGGCGCTGCAGCGGCTGTTGCTGGGCAACGCTCAGGACGTCGAACTGGACGGCTCCGGCCGGGTCCTGATCGCTCCTGAACTGCGCAACGCTTCCGGTATGACGCGCGATGTGATGCTGCTCGGTCTGGGCGCGCACTTCGAGCTGTGGGACGCCGCTACCCTGGCCAGCCGCGAGGCTGAGGACCTAGCCAAGGGTATGCCGGATGTGTTGAACCAGTTTTCGTTCTGAAAGAGTTATGGAATTCGAACATCGGCCCGTCCTGCTGGCGCCGACGGTGGACGCGCTTTTGCTGCCCGGTTTCGGCGGCAAGGGTGCGGCACGGTCGCACCAGCAGGACGAGCCGGATACGGCCACGCGAGCCGAGAGCGGCGTTTTTGTCGACGGCACCTTCGGGCGTGGCGGGCACAGCCGCGAGCTGCTTGGCCGTTTGGGCAAGCAAGCCCGGCTGGTGGTGTTTGACAAGGATCCCGAGGCAATCGCCGTCGCCAACGCGCTGGCGGCGCAGGATTCTCGGGTGACGGTCGTCCATGGGGGCTTTGCCACCATGGCGCAAGAGTTGGAGCAGCGCGGCATCGGCAAGGTCGATGGCGTGATGCTGGATCTGGGCGTTTCATCGCCTCAGATCGATGACGCTGAGCGCGGTTTCTCGTTCATGCGAGACGGACCGCTCGATATGCGGATGGACACCACTCGTGGACCCACGGTGGCGGATTGGCTGGCGCAAGCCAGTGTGGATGAGATGCGGGAGGTCATAGCGGATTATGGCGAAGAACGGTTTGCTTTTCAGGTTGCAAAGGCGATTGCTGCTCGCCGCGCAACAAGGCCGCTGCGCACCACGCTCGAGCTTGCCGAGTGCGTCGCCGGCGCCGTCCGCACGCGCGAAAAGGGGCAACATCCGGCCACACGCACCTTTCAAGCTCTACGGATTTACATCAATCGGGAACTCGAAGAGCTCGCGCGCACCCTCGCGGCAGCTCTAGACCTGCTTGCCCCGGGAGGGAGGTTGGCGGTGATCAGCTTTCATTCGCTTGAAGACCGCATGGTCAAGCAATGCATCGCGGCGGCGGCTCGTCCGGCCGCCGCGCATGCACGCCTGCCGCTGCGTGAAAGCGAAATGCCCCAGCCCGTGGTGCGCTCCCTTGGCAAGGTCGTGGCCGAAGACGATGAGGTCTCGGCCAATGCCCGTGCCCGCTCGGCCATCCTGCGCGTTGCCGAGCGCACCGAAACACCTTTGCCCGCCGAAGGCGGCTTTGCGTTCGTGAAGATCGGTTCGCTGCCCGGCAGCGACCTGGCCCCGCCGCCGCGGCGCGGCGGCAAGGGAGGGCGCCGCTAATGGGTCGCGTCAGCCTGATCGTTGCGGCTTTGCTGATGCTGTCGGCCATTTCCCTGGTCACCAGCCGGTATCAGTCGCGCCAGCTCTTTATCGAGCTGGGCCGTGATCAGGCGCAGGCGCGCGACCTCGAAACCAATTGGCGGCGCCTGCAGCTCGAGCGCGCCGAGCTCGCCCGCAATGCGCGTGTGGACGCCATTGCGCGCGACGGCCTGAAGATGATCTCCATCGTTCCGGACCGCACGCTATACCTGAACCAGGCGCCCGTGCCCGCTGCGGCAGGAGGCGCCCAATGAAGCGCGTACCTTTCTTCGACAACCCCGTGCTGCGCGGACAACTGCCCACGTGGCGCGCGCGCCTGGTGCTGATCCTGCTGTTTGGCGGATTCACCGTGCTGGCCGGCCGCGCGCTGTTCCTGCAGGGGTTGTCGACGGAGTTCCTGCAGCAGCAGGGCGAAAGGCGCTACGAGCGCACGCTGACGCTGGCCGCTACGCGTGGCAAGATCATGGACCGCAACGGCGCGGTGCTGGCTTCCAGCGTGCCGGCGCGCGCCATCTGGGCGATCCCGGAAGACGTGAAGCAGGCCACGCCCAGCCAGATCGACTCGCTGGCCAAGCTGCTGGAGACGCCGGCGGCCGACCTGCGCCGCCGCCTGGTGGACGAAGACAAGAACTTCGTCTATCTGAAGCGCCAGGTCTCGATGGACGTGGCCGACAAGATCAAGCAACTGGGCCTGCCGGGCGTGCATCAGCAACCCGAGACCCGCCGCTACTACCCGGACGGCGAGGTGATGGCTCACGTCGTGGGCTTCAACAGCGTCGAGGACCAGGGCCAGGAGGGGGTCGAGCTGACCTTCAACCAGCAGCTTTCCGGCCGCCCGGGCAGTCGCCGCGTCATCAAGGACCGGCTGGGCCGCGTGATCGAGGACGTGCAGGCCGTCACCTTGCCGGTGGACGGCCGCGACCTGCGCCTGTCCATCGATACCCGCTTGCAGTACCTGGTGTTCAAGGAGCTGAAGGACGCCATGGACAAGCACCAGGCCAAGGGCGCCACCGCCGTGGTCGTGGACGTGCATACGGGCGAGATCCTGGCGCTGGCCAGCGTGCCTACCTTCGATCCGAACAAGCGCGAAACCTTCCATGGTTCGAAGCTGCGCAACCAGGCCATTACCGATACGTTCGAGCCCGGCTCCATCATGAAGCCGTTCACCGCCGCGCTGGCGCTGGACCTGGGCCGCATCACGACGTCGACGCTGTTCGAAACCGGCAACGGCCGCTTCACCTATCAGGGCAGCACCATCAGCGACGTGAGCCGCAACGGCACGCTGGACGTGGCGGGCGTGCTGCGCAAGTCCAGCAATATCGGCATGACGATGATCTCCGAGAAGCTGGAATCCCGCGAAATGTGGGATCGCTTCACGGAGTTGGGCCTGGGCCAGGCCCCGCAAGTGGGATTCCCCGGTGCGGCGCCCGGACGCCTGCGTCCCTGGGACCGTTGGCGCCTGATCGAAAAGGCCACGATGGCCTACGGCTACGGCCTGTCGGTGTCGCTGCTGCAGGTGGCGCGCGCCTACACCGTGTTCGCGCGCAATGGCGACATGGTGTCGCTGACCCTGGTCAAGCGCGACAGCGATCCCACCAGCGTCAAGATCTACACCCCGAAGACCACCGCGATGGTGCGCGCCATGCTCGAAGCCGCGACCGGCCCGGACGGCACCAAGGCTGCCCAGGTGCAGGGTTACCGCGTGGCGGGCAAGAGCGGCACCGCGCGCAAGATCGTGGACGGCAAGTACAGCACCCAGCGCTATCGGAGCTCCTACGTGGGTTTCGCTCCGGTGTCGGATCCGAAGATCGTGGTTGCCGTGTCCATCGACGAGCCGACGACCGGCGGTTATTACGGCGGCGCCATTGCCGCGCCCGTGTTCTCCCATATCGTGGGGGGGAGCCTGAGGCTGATGGGGGTGCAGCCCGATGCGCCTTTTGAATCCACGATTGTTGCTGGTATCAAGGAGCCAGGCAGATGAGCGCCAAAGGCTTCCACTCTTCCCCTGTCGCCACGGTTGCCGAGACCGTGGCGTGGTTGCATGCGCGCGTCTCTTTGACCGCGCACCTCAAGCTGGACTCGCGCGAAATCGAGCCGGGCGACGTGTTCGTCGCCTGCCCGGGCCTGTCCAGCGACGGACGTCTCTATATAGATACGGCGCTGGCGCGGGGCGCCAGCGCGGTGCTGTTCGAGGCGCCGGCCAGCGACGCACTGCTGGCCGCGGCGGCGGACACGCCCATGCTGCCGGTGACCGGCCTGCGTTCGCTGCTGGGCGAACTGGGCGATACCTGGTACGGCCGGCCGTCGGCCGCGCTGGCGGTGGTCGCGGTGACCGGCACCAACGGCAAGACTTCCTCGGTCCAGTGGATCGCCCACGCCCTGAGTCGCAACGACAAGGCGTGCGGCACCATCGGTACGCTGGGCGCGGTGCTGCCCGACGGGCGCACGTTGGGCGGTGACCTGACCACGCCCGACGTCCTGACCGTCCATCGCACGCTGGCCGCGATGCGCGACGCCGGCGCGAAGGCCGTTGCCATGGAGGCGTCGTCCATCGGTATCGAGCAAGGCCGCATGGACGGTGTTCGCGTTGCGCTGGCTGCGTTCACGAATCTCACGCGCGACCATCTTGACTACCACGTCACGATGGAGCGTTACGAAGCGGCGAAGGCTCGCCTCTTCCGCTGGCCGGGCCTGACCTCCGCCGTGATCAACGCCGACGACGAGGCGGGACGGCGGCTGCTTGCCAGTCTGCCCGACAGCGTGTCTCCGATGGGCTACAGCCTGAGCGAAGACCCCGCGATTCCCGCCGCGATGCGGGCGCGCGACCTGCAGGCCACTTCCCAGGGCCAGATATTCACGCTGGTGTCGCCGCATGGCGAAGCCCAGATCGTGACGCGCCTCCTGGGTGCGCACAACGTGTCGAACCTGCTGCTGGTGGCGGGCGTGCTCTACAAACTGGGCCTGCCTTTCGCGCAGATTGCCCGCGAACTGGCTGCGACCGATCCCGTGGACGGCCGCCTGCAGACCGTGGAACCGGCGGCTGCTGGTGCGCAAGCCCATGCGGGGCGGGGCCCGCTGGTGGTGGTGGATTACGCACACACGCCGGACGCGCTGTCCCGCGCGTTGTTGGCGCTGCGTGCCGTTTCCGACGCGCGGTCTGGTCGCCTGATCTGCGTGTTCGGCTGCGGCGGAGAGCGCGATCCGGGCAAGCGTCCCGTGATGGGCGGCGTCGCGGCCGAGCTGGCCGACCATGTGGTGGTGTCCAGCGACAACCCGCGCACGGAGTCGCCGGAAGCCATCGTCGAACAGATACTGGCCGGCATTCCTGAATCCGCCCGGGCGGACGTTCAGGTGGACCGCGCGCGCGCCATCATGCAGACCATCTGGGCGGCTTCGCCCGAAGATGTCGTGCTGCTGGCGGGCAAGGGCCACGAGACCTATCAGGATATCGGGGGCGAAAAGCTGCCCTTCGACGATCGCGAATGGGCGCGGCTGGCGCTGCTGCTGCCGCAAGTGAAGGGCGTTTCCACGGACACGCGCCGCATCGGCGAAGGCGAGCTGTTCGTCGCGCTGGTGGGCGAGAACTTCGATGCGCACGACTACCTGGACCAGGCCGAGTCGCGGGGCGCATGCGCCGCCGTCGTGGCGCACGCGGTGCACGATACCCGGTTGCAGCAACTGGTCCTGGGCGACACTCGCAACGCACTGATGCGCATCGGCGCCGCTTGGCGCGCGCGTTTTGCGCTGCCCGTCGTGGCCGTGACCGGCAGCAATGGCAAGACGACCACCAAGGAAATGATCTCGGCGATGCTCGCCGACTGGCAAGGCGAGTCGGGCCGTCTGGCTACCGCGGGCAATCTGAACAACGATATCGGCGTGCCGCTGACGTTGCTGCGCCTGCGTCCGGAGCATCGCGCCGCCGTGTTCGAGCTGGGCATGAATCATCCCGGCGAGATCGCGCAATTGGCCGCCATCGCGGCCCCGACCGTGACGCTGGTCACGAATGCCCAGCGCGAACATCAGGAATTCATGCACACCGTGGAAGCGGTTGCGCACGAAAACGGCGCCGCCATCGCGGCATTGCCGCAGGACGGCGTCGCTGTCTATCCGGGCGACGAACCCTATTCCGCGATCTGGGACGCGCTGGCCGAGCCGCGCCGCGTGCTGCGTTTCGGCCTGCAGCCCGGCCTGGACGTGTACGCGGAACAGATCATCGCGGAAGTGGACACGACGCGCTGCCGGGTGGTGACGCCCGTGGGCACTGCCGATCTGGCGCTGCCGGTGCCCGGCCTGCACAACCTGCGCAATGCCCTGGCGGCGATCGCCAGCGCAATCGCCGCGGGGGCGCCGCTCGACACCGCGGTGCGCGCGCTGGCGGGTTTCAGCCCGGTTGCCGGCCGCATGCAGCACAAGCGAATGAGTGACGGAACGCTGCTCATCGATGACACCTACAATGCCAACCCCGACTCGGTTCGCGCGGCCATCGACGTGCTGGCGCGCATCGCCGGCACGCGAGTCCTGGTGCTGGGCGACATGGGAGAAATCGGGGACAACGGCCCCGCCATGCATGCCGAGGTGGGCAATTATGCGCGCGAGCATGGGCTCGACGCGTTCATCACGCTAGGCGAAGCCAGCCGGGCGGCAGCCGCCGCATTCGGCCCAGGCGCGCACGCCTGCGCATCGGTAGACGAAGTCGTTGCCGCCTTGCGCGGCTTGCGCCCGTCCTGCGTATTGATAAAAGGATCGCGCTTTATGCGCATGGAGCGGGTAGTGACGGCTTTTTCCACGAATGACGGTATCGCGGCCAAGGGGCAGGGAGAGCAGCATGCTGCTTGAAATCGCCCGCCTGCTTTCCGACGATGTTCGCGCGCTGGGCGTGTTCGAGTACATCACTTTGCGCGCCGTGCTGGCGTGCGCGACCGCGCTGCTGATCGGCCTGGTGGCGGGTCCGCGCGTGATCCGCAAACTGACCGAAATGAAGATCGGCCAGGCCGTGCGCGCCTACGGCCCGGAATCGCACCTGGTCAAGACCGGCACCCCCACCATGGGCGGCGTGCTGATCCTGATTTCGATCGCCATCAGCACTCTGCTGTGGGCCGACTGGACGAACCGCTTCGTGTGGGTCGTGTTGCTGGTGACCTTCGGCTTCGGCTGGATCGGCTGGCGCGACGACTACCGCAAGGTGGTCTATCGCGATCCCGAGGGCATGCCCGCGCGGCAGAAGTTCTTCTGGCAAGCCACCATCGGCATGGTGGCTGCGGTGTATCTGGCGTTCGCGGTATCCGCGCCCGCCAACACGGAACTCTGGCCCTTGTTCAAGGCCTGGGTGGGCAGCGGCTTCACGATGTCCCTGCCCACGCGCGCCGACCTGATCGTGCCGTTCTTCAAGACGGTGAGCTATCCGCTGGGCGTGCTGGGTTTCGTGGCGCTGACGTGGGCGGTGATCGTCGGCACCAGCAACGCCGTGAACCTGACCGACGGCCTGGACGGCCTGGCCATCATGCCGACCGTCATGGTGGGCAGCGCGCTGGGCATCTTCGCTTACGTGGTCGGCCGCGTGGACTATTCGAAGTACCTGCTGTTTCCGTATATTCCCGGCGCCGCCGAATTGATGGTGCTCTGCGCCGCGATCGGTGGAGCGGGCCTGGCATTTTTATGGTTCAACGCGTATCCGGCGCAGGTCTTCATGGGCGACGTCGGCGCGCTCGCGCTGGGCGGCGCGCTGGGCACGATCGCGGTCATCGTGCGCCAGGAGATCGTGCTGTTCATCATGGGCGGCGTGTTCGTGGTCGAGACCCTTTCCGTGATGATCCAGGTGACCTGGTTCAAGTACACGAAGCGACGTTATGGAACAGGTCGACGCATTTTCCGCATGGCGCCGTTGCATCATCACTTTGAAGTGGGCGGCTGGAAAGAAACCCAGGTGGTCGTGCGTTTCTGGATCATCAGCATGATGCTGGTGCTGATTGGCCTCTCTACCCTGAAGTTGCGATGAATACGATGGAAACCTCCCGCGCTGACGCGCCGCTCGTCCTGATCCTCGGATTGGGCGAGACGGGTGTCGCCGCCGCACGCTGGTGCGCCCGACAGGGCGCCCGCTTGCGTGTGGCCGACACGCGCGCCGAACCGGGCGGGCTCGCCGCGCTGCGCGAAGCGCTGGCGCAGAGCGAGGTGGAATACCGCCTGGGGTGCGACGGATCGTTCGCCACGGACCTGCTGGACGGCGTCGCCCAACTGGTGCTCAGCCCCGGACTGGCGCCCGCGCAGGCGCCGGCGGCGGATATCCTGCGCGAGGCCGAGGCCCGTGGCATCGAAGTCGTCGGTGAAATCGAATTGTTCGCGCGTGCGCTGTCGGATCTGGCGCAGACGCGCGAATACCGGCCGCGCCTGCTGGCCGTGACGGGCACCAACGGCAAGACCACCGTTACCGCGCTGACGCGCCAGCTGGTCGAAGCCAGCGGCCTGACCGTGCTTGCCGCAGGCAACATCAGCCCTGCGGCGCTGGCCGCATTGATGGATGCTCTGGACACCGAGTCGCTGCCGCAGGTGTGGGTGCTGGAGTTGTCCAGCTTCCAGCTGGAAACCACGCGCTCGTTGATGGCCGACGCGGCCGTTGTGTTGAACGTCACCCAGGATCATCTGGACTGGCACGGCGGCATGGAAGCCTATGCACAGGCCAAGGCGCGCCTCCTGAAGATGGCGCGTGTCGCCATCGTCAACCGCGACGATCCGCTCACCGTGGACATGGTCCCGGCGCTGAACGCCATGCACGTGCGCAGCTTCGGCCGCGACCTGCCGGAACTGGTGGGCGACATGGGGCTGGAACTGGGGCAGGGCGTGGCGTGGCTGACGGCCTGCGAGCCCAGCGATTTCGACGAACCGGCGCCGCCCGTGCGCCGCAAGAAAGATGCGCCCGAACCTGTCCGGGCCAAGGGCCGGATGAGCCGGCTGATGCCTGTCGATGCCCTGCGCATCCGTGGCATCCACAATGCACTGAATGCGCTTGCCGCCCTGCAACTGGCCCGCTGCCTGGACCTGGGTTGGGGCGCCATGCTGCGCGCGTTGCGCGAGTATGCGGGCGAGCCCCACCGCGCCGCCTTCGTGCGCACGATCGGCGGCGTCGACTACATCAACGACAGCAAAGGCACCAACGTGGGCGCCACGGTGGCCGCCCTGGAAGGCCTGGGGCAGCCGGTGGTGCTGATCGCGGGCGGCCAGGGCAAGGGCCAGGACTTTTCTCCGCTGATTCCGGTGGTGTCGCGCCATGCGCGCGCCGTGATGCTGATCGGCGTGGATGGTCCCGAGATCGGCCGCGTGCTGGCGCCGACCGGCGTCAACTGCGTGACGGTCGACTCCCTGCGCGACGCGGTGCGCGGCGCTGCGGACCTGGCGCAGCCGGGCGATGCCGTGCTGCTGTCGCCCGCCTGCGCCAGCCTGGATATGTTCCGCAATTACCCGCATCGCGGGCAGGTGTTCGTGGAAGAGGTCGAAGACCTGGCCCGCGACCGTGGGGAGGTGGCATGAGCCGCAACGCCGCTCCCAAGGCGAAATCCGCTGCGCGCAGCGCAAAGGCTGTCCGATGAGCCTGATCGCCGATCTCACCGCCAGCGTCAATGCCGTACGGCCCGGCCGTACCCGCATGCGCAACTTCGACATGCCGCTCGTCATCGCGGCATCGACGTTGCTGCTGCTCGGCCTGCTGATGGTGTATTCGGCGTCGATAGCGCTGGCCGACGGCCCGCGTTATGCGTCCTATGGTCGCTACTACTTCGTGATCCGCCACGGCCTGTTCGTGAGCGCCGGCCTGGTCGGCGCCGCCGTGGTCCTGTCGATTCCCATCCGCGTCTGGCAGCGCCTGGCCGTTCCGCTATTCATGGTGTCGATTGCCTTGCTGGTCGCGGTGCTGATTCCCGGAATCGGCCGCGAGGTGAACGGCGCGCACCGCTGGATTCCGCTGGGCCCGCTGAACTTCCAGCCTTCCGAACTGATGAAGCTGGCCGCCTTGCTGTACGCGGCCGACTACACCGTCCGCAAGCAGGAGCACATGCAGGCGTTCGCCCGCGGCTTCCTGCCGATGGCCTTCGCGCTGGCCGGCGTGGGCATGCTGCTGCTGCTGGAGCCCGATCTGGGCGCCTTCATGGTGATCGTGGCCATCGCCATCGGCATCCTTTTCCTGGGCGGCATCAACGGCAAGTATTTCAGCAGCCTGCTGGCGGTGCTGGTGGGCACCTTCCTGATGCTGATCTGGCTGTCGCCGTGGCGCCGCGCGCGCCTGTTCGCGTACCTCGATCCCTGGAACGAAGACAACGCCTATGGCAGCGCCTATCAGCTGTCGCATTCGCTGATCGCCCTGGGCCGCGGAGAGTGGCTGGGCGTGGGACTGGGCGCAAGCGTCGAGAAGCTGCACTACCTGCCCGAAGCCCATACGGACTTCCTGATGGCCGTGGTGGGCGAGGAGCTGGGGTTTGCCGGCGTCATGCTGGTGATCACGCTGTTTGCCATCATCGTCTACCGCGGCTTCGACATCGGCCGCCAGGCCATCGCCATGGAGCGCACGTTCGCCGGACTGGTGGCGCACGGCGTGGCGATGTGGTTTGGCGTGCAGTCGTTCATCAACATGGGCGTCTGCCTGGGCCTGCTGCCCACCAAGGGCCTGACCCTGCCGTTGATGAGCTACGGCGGTTCGGGCGTGGTGATGAATCTGTGCGCGCTGGCGATGCTGATCCGCGTCGACGTGGAAAACCGCGTCATGATGCGGGGAGGACGGGTATGACCGCCGCCCGCACCATCCTGATCATGGCCGGCGGCACCGGCGGGCACATCATGCCCGGCCTGGCCGTGGCCGACGTGCTGCGCGAACGCGGCTGGCGCGTGCTGTGGCTGGGCAATCCCGAAAAAATGGAAGGCAAGCTGGTGCCGCCGCGCGGTATCGAGCTGGTTCCGCTGCGCTTCCAGGGCGTGCGCGGCAAGGGCGCGTCGGCGCTGCTGAAGCTGCCATTCCTCCTGCTGCGCGCGTTCGCGCAAGCGTGGTCGCGCCTGTCCGACGTCCGTCCGGATGTCGTGCTGGGCATGGGCGGCTATGTGGCCTTTCCGGGCGGCGTGATTGCGGCTTTGCGCGGCACGCCGCTGGTCGTGCACGAGCAGAACGCCGTCGCCGGCACCGCCAACAAGTGCCTCGCGAAGATGTCGCGCCGCGTCCTGAGCGGCTTCCCCGGGGTGCTGCCCAAGGGCGAAGCCATGGGCAATCCGGTGCGCGCCGACCTGTGCGCCCTGCCGGATCCCGCCGGACGCTACGCCGACCGCAGCGGTCCGCTGCGCGTGCTGGTGGTGGGCGGGAGCCTGGGCGCGCAGGCGTTGAACTCCACCGTGCCTCTGGCGCTTGCCCGCCTGCCGCTGGAAAGCCGGCCTACGGTCGTCCACCAGGCCGGCGAACAACATTTGCCCGCGCTGCAGCAGGCCTACGCCCAGGCGGGCGTGCAGGCCGACTGCCGTGCATTCATCGATGACATGGCGGGCGCCATGGCGGAGGCCGATCTGCTGATCTGCCGCGCGGGCGCCATGACGGTGTCCGAAGTGGCCGCGGCCGGCGTCGCGGCGCTGTTCGTGCCGTTCCCGCATGCCATCGATGACCATCAAACCGCCAACGCGCGCTTCCTGAGCGACGCGCAGGCCGCCTGGCTGCAGCCGCAGACCGCCATGACGCCCGAGTGGCTGGCGGACTGGCTCGCCCAGCGCTCCCGACAAGAACTGCAGGCTGTCGCCGTCCGGGCCCGCGCGCATGCGCGCCCCGACGCGGCTGCCCATATCGCCGACGTCTGTGAACAAGCAGCGGGGCGTTCATCATGAAACACAGAATTCAACATATCCATTTCGTAGGCATCGGCGGCTCCGGCATGAGCGGCATCGCCGAAGTGCTGCTCAACCTGGGCTACGCCATCAGCGGTTCCGATCTGAACGAATCGGCCGTGACGCGCCGTCTGGCCGGCCTGGGCGTGAAGATCGCCATCGGCCACGCCGCGAGCAACGTCACCGGGGCAGGCGCCATCGTCACGTCGACCGCCGTCGCGGGCGACAACCCCGAGGTGATCGCCGCGCGCTCCGCGCGCATCCCGGTGGTGCCGCGCGCCATCATGCTGGCCGAGCTGATGCGCCTGAAGCGCGGCATCGCCGTCGCGGGCACGCATGGCAAGACCACGACGACCAGCCTGGTGGCCAGCGTGCTTGCCGCCGGCGACCTGGACCCCACTTTCGTCATCGGCGGACGCCTGAATTCGGCCGGCGCCAACGCGCGGCTGGGGCAGGGCGACTACATCGTGGTCGAAGCCGACGAGTCCGACGCGTCGTTCCTGAACCTGTTGCCCGTGATGGCCATCGTGACCAACATCGATGCCGATCACATGGACACCTACGGGCACGACGTGGCGCGCCTGAAGAGCGCCTTCATCGAGTTCACGCAGCGCCTGCCTTTCTACGGCAGCGCGGTGCTGTGCTCGGACGATGCCAATGTGCGCGAGATCATGCCGTTTGTGTCGCGTCCCATCACGACCTACGGGCTGAACCCGGAGGCGCAGGTCCGCGCCTACGAAGTGCAGCCCGAGGGCACGCGCATGCGCTTCAACGTGCAGCGCACGCACGGCGATACGCTGCTGCCGCCGCTGCAGGTGGAACTGGCCCTGCCGGGCTTGCATAACGTGCGCAACGCGTTGGCCGCGATCGCAGTCGCGACCGAGCTGGGCGTGTCCGACGCCGCCATCTGCGATGCGCTGGCTGCCTTCAAGGGCGTGGGCCGCCGCTTCACGCAGACCGGAGAATTCCCGGTGCCCGCCAGTCATGGCGGCGGCACCTTCACCGTGATCGACGACTACGGTCATCATCCCGTGGAAATGTCCGCGACCCTGGCCGCCGCGCGCGGCGCCTGGCCGGACCGCCGCATCGTGCTGGCTTTCCAGCCGCACCGCTACACGCGCACCCGGGATTGCTTCGAAGACTTCGTGCGCGTGCTGGGAACCGCGGACGCCGTGCTGCTGACCGAGGTCTATTCCGCCGGCGAGCCGCCGCTGGTCGCGGCCGACGGGCGCGCCCTGTCGCGCGCGCTGCGGGTGGCGGGCAAGGTGGAGCCGGTGTTCGTGGAAGACGTGGCCGACCTGCCGCAGGCAGTCGTGGATTTCGTGCGCGATGGCGACGTCGTCATCGTGATGGGCGCCGGTTCGATCAGCAAGGTCCCGGCCCAGGTGGGAGAACTGGCATGAGCAAGCAATTCGGCAAGGTGGGTGTGCTGTACGGCGGCCGGTCCGCCGAGCGCGAAGTGTCCCTGATGTCGGGCAAGGGCGTGCAGCAGGCGCTGATCAGCGCCGGCGTGGACGCCCATCTGTTCGATACGGGCGAGCGCAGCCTTGCCGAGCTGGCTGCCGAAGGCTTCGACCGCGTGTTCATCGCGCTGCACGGCCGCTACGGCGAAGACGGCACCATCCAGGGCGCCCTGGAATTGCTGGGCATCCCTTACACCGGCAGCGGTCCGATGGCCTCGGCGCTGGCCATGGACAAGACCATGACCAAGCGCATCTGGCTGCAGCATGGCCTGCCGACGCCGGATTTCGAAGTGCTGGATGCCGACACCGAGCTGCGCCTGGTGCCCGACCGCCTGAGCCTGCCGCTGATCATCAAGCCGCCGCACGAGGGTTCGACCGTCGGCATCACCAAGGTAGTGGGCTATTCCGACATGAAGGAAGCCTATGCGGCCGCGGCGCGCTTCGACAGCGAGGTCCTGGCCGAACAGTTCATCACCGGCCGCGAGCTCACCGTGGCGGTGCTGGGTTCCGGCAAGTCGGCGCGCGCGCTCCCGGTGATCGAGATCGCCGCGCCCGGCGGCAACTACGACTACGAGCACAAATACTTTTCGGACGACACGCAGTACTTCTGCCCGGCAACGCTGCCGCCGGAAGTGGCTGAAGAAGTCGCCCGGATTGCCGTAAAGGCCTATCAGACGCTGGGCTGCGAAGGCTGGGGTCGCGCCGACTTCATCCTCGACCGCGACAACCGGCCCTGGCTGCTTGAAATGAATACGTCGCCCGGCATGACCGGCCATTCGCTCGTGCCCATGGCGGCGAAGGCCGTCGGGATCAGTTATGCCGACTTGTGCGTGGAGATCCTTTCCGAGGCTTCGTGCAAGGTGCACAGCCCCGCCCGCAACGCTTGACCTGGATATTCCGTGTGGAACGACGCTCGTACTACCAACCTGATCGCCAACACGCTAGCCGTGCTGGCGGTTTGCGCCCTGCTCATCGCGGGCGTGGCGTGGGTGGCGCAGCGTCCGTACTTCACGCTGTCGGCCATCGAGCTGGAATCGATGCCGGACACCGAGCTGCACTATGTGTCGACGGGGGCGGTGCGGTCGGCGATCGCGGGCCGCGTCAAGGGCAATTTCTTCACGGTGGACCTGGACGACGCGCGGGAGATCTTCGAGTCCGTTCCCTGGGTCAGGCATGCGACCGTGCGGCGGATCTGGCCCAACGTGCTGCGCGTGCGCATCGAGGAGCAGCAGCCGCTGGCGCTGTGGAACGAGAACCAGATGATCAACACGTGGGGCGAAGCGTTCACGGCCAACACGGGCGAGGTGGACGACGAGACGGTGCTGCCGCAGTTCTCCGGACCCGACGGCACCGAATCGCTCGTCGTGCAGCGCTACGCGGAACTGGCGCGCTGGTTCGCGCCGCTGGACATGCATGTGGATCAGTTGGAACTGAGCCCGCGCTACGCCTGGCGTGTCGTGCTGTCCAACGGCATGCTGCTGGACCTGGGCCGCGATCCGGGCGCCGACGCGCCGGATCCGCACGGCCTGCCGGGGGCGCTGCCGTTCGCGGCGCGCATTCAACGCTTTGTGCAGGCGTGGCCCGCCGTGTCGGGGCGCCTGGAAGGGCGCACCATCACGCAGGCCGACTTGCGCTATCCCAATGGTTTCGCCCTGGCGCTGGCCCCGTTGCCTGCGTCGGAAACCAAATCCAAATCAACACCGAAACCTCCCAAGAAACGCTAACGCCATGACCCGTGACATCAAGGACCTTATCGTCGCCCTCGATATCGGCACCAGCAAGGTGGTGGCTGTGGTGGCTGAAATCCTGCCTGAAGGCCGCTTCGAAGTGCTTGGCCTGGGCCAGCACGAATCGCGCGGCATGCGCAAGGGCGTGGTCGTCAATATCGAGACCACTGTGAATTCCATCCAGCGCGCGCTTGAAGAAGCCGAGCTGATGGCAGATTGCAAGATTCGAGACGTCTACACCGGCATTGCCGGCAGCCATATCCGCAGCTTCAATTCCAGCGGCATGGTCGCCGTGAAGGACAAGGAAGTCACCGCCACCGACGTCGCCCGCGTCATCGAGACCGCCAAGGCGGTGAACATTCCGACGGACCAGCAGGTGCTGCACGTGCTGACCCAGGAGTTCATCGTCGACGGCCAGGAAGACATCCGCGAACCCATCGGCATGAGCGGCCTGCGCCTGGAAGTGCGCGTGCATATCGTGACGGGCGCGGTCAGCGCCGCCCAGAACATCGTCAAGTGCGTGCGCCGCTGCGGCCTGGAAGTGCAGGACCTGATCCTGCAGCCGCTGGCGTCGAGCCTGGCCGTGCTGACGGCCGACGAGAAAGAGCTGGGCGTGGTGCTGGTCGACATCGGCGGTGGCACCACCGACGTGGCGATCTTCACCGGCGGCGCGATTCGCCATACCGCCGTGCTGCCGATCGCCGGCGACCAGATCACCAACGACATCGCCGCGATGCTGCGCACGCCCACGCCCGATGCCGAGGAAATCAAGCTGCGCTACGGCGTCGCCAAGCAGGTGCTGGCCAGCCCCGACGAGTCCGTCGAAGTGCCCGGCCTGGGCGACCGCGGCCCGCGGCAGGTCAAGCGCCAGGCGCTTGGCGCCGTCATCGAGCCGCGCGTGGAAGAACTGTTCACGCTGGTGCAGCAGGTGGTGCGCGACTCCGGCTATGAAGACCTGCTGGCATCCGGCGTGGTCCTGACCGGCGGGTCGGCGCAGTTGCCCGGCATGATCGAACTGGCCGAGGACGTGTTCCTCAAGCCCGTTCGCGTGGCGGTGCCCGAATACGAAGGCAGCCTGGCCGACGTGATGCGCAATCCGCGCTTCTCGACCGTGATGGGACTGCTGCAGGAAGCGCGAATGCAGCGTGTGCGAGGCCGCAAGGTGGCTGCGCAGACGGGCAATTTCAAGAGCCTGCTGGCGCGCATGAAGGAATGGTTTATGAATTAAAGGGTGCAGGTTGGGGCCTGCTCCTTGGTGCGAACCGCGGCTGTATTGCGGGGTGTGCCAGAAAGAGGAGGCGTCTCAAACCCGTCGCGGACCTATGTAGTCGGCATCGGCTTTGAGGCGATTCACAAAATATAGGTTGTTGGGGAATTTTTGTGATTTGCAAAATCGGACTTGTGAGGGAGTCATCATGATGAACTTTGAGATGCTTGAGAACAACACCAAAGGGACCGTAATCAAGGTCGTTGGTGTGGGCGGTGCGGGCGGCAATGCCGTGGCGCACATGATTCGCAGCGGCGTGCACGGCGTGGATTTCATCTGCGCCAACACCGATGCGCAGGCGCTGGCGGCCACGAACGCGCCGGTGCAGATCCGTCTGGGCCGCACCGGCCTGGGCGCGGGCGCCAAGCCCGAGCAGGGGCGCGCGTCGGCTGAAACCGCGCGCGAAGAGATCCGTGCCGCGCTGAATGGCGCGCACATGGTCTTCATCACCGCCGGCATGGGCGGTGGCACCGGCACCGGCGCAGGTCCGGTCGTGGCCGAGGTGGCGAAGGAACTGGGCATCCTGACCGTGGGCGTGGTCACCAAGCCCTTCACCTTCGAAGGCAACAAGCGCCTGAAGATGGCCGAGGACGGTATCTCGGAACTGGCCAAGCACGTGCATTCGCTCATCGTGGTGCTCAACGAGAACCTCTATGAACTGATGGACGAGGACGCGACGCAGGAAGACTGCTTCCGTTCCGCCGACGACATCCTGCACAACGCGTGCGCGGGTATCGCCGAAATCATCAACGTCGAAGGCAACGTCAACGTCGACTTCGAAGACGTGAAGACGATCATGGGCGAGCAAGGCCAGGCCATGATGGGCACGGCGTCGGCATCGGGCGCGGACCGCGCACGCGTTGCCGCCGAGCACGCCATTGCCTGCCCGCTGCTGGAAGGCGTGGACCTGAACGGCGCTCGCGGCGTGCTGGTCAACATCACCGCCAGCCGCTCGCTGAAGATGCGCGAAACGCGCGAAATCATGGAAACCATCCGCAGCTACGCTTCGGACGACGCGACCGTGATCTTCGGCACCGCCTACGACGAGTCCATGGGTGAAAACCTGCGCGTGACCGTGGTTGCAACCGGCCTGGGCCGCGCGCAATCCCGTCCGCAACTGGTGCAGACGACCGCTGAAGTGCTGCGCACCGGCACCGACAACATGCCCATGGGCACGATGCCGGCCGGTCAGGGCGGCGACTACCGCAACCTGGACATGCCGTCGGTCATGCGCAATCCGCGCAGCCAGGCGTCGGCCCAGGTGCGCGCGCTGGAAAGCTCGGGTATGGATCATTTCGACATCCCGGCCTTCCTGCGCAAGCAGGCGGACTGAACCTTAGGGCCGGTCAACGGCTCTAATTGCACTCCCTCATCTCCGGCTCGCCTGTCCCCACGGGCGAGCCGGAGGCGGAGCGGTCCGTGTTTCCCTTGCACGGCATCAAAAAAGGGACGGAGGTATCGGTCGATCCGCGCGCCAGATGGCGGCAAGGGTCGGACAGAGTTACAATACATCGGTTACGCCGGCAATCTGATCGTTATCTTGCTGGCTTCCTGATTCAAATTCCCCAAGTCCCATGTTCCGACAGCGCAGCATTCAGAATCTCGTCCGCACGACAGGCGTCGGCGTCCACTCAGGACGGCGGGTGGAGCTCACCCTGCGCCCGGCACAGCCGAATACGGGCATCGTCTTTCACCGCGTAGACCTGCCGCAGGTCGTCGACCTGCCTGCCCAGGCCATGGGCGTGGGTGACACCCGCATGGCGTCCGTGCTGCAGCAGGGCAATGTCCGCGTGTCGACCGTGGAACATCTCATGTCGGCGTTGGCCGGCCTGGGAATCGACAACCTGCACATTGACCTCACTGCCGAAGAAGTCCCCATCATGGACGGCAGCGCGGCGACGTTTGTTTATCTGTTGCGCTCGGCGGGCATCGTCGAGCAGAACGCGCCCAAGCAATTCATCCGTGTCCTGAAGCCGGTGGAAGTGCGTGAAGGCGAAGGCCGCAACGAGAAATGGGCGCGGCTGGAACCGCATGAAGGTTACGCGCTGGCCTTCTCGATCGACTTCCGCCATCCCGCCATCGACTCGACCGCCAATTTCGCCGAAATCGATTTCGCCACGCATTCGTACGTGCGCGAGATCGCCCGGGCGCGCACCTTCGGCTTCGTGAATGAAGTCGAAGCCCTGCGGTCGATGGGCTTGGCTCGCGGTGGCAGCCTGGACAACGCCATCGTCATGGACGAGTACCGCGTGCTCAACAGCGACGGTCTGCGTTACGACGATGAATTCGTCAAACACAAGATCCTGGACGCCATCGGCGACCTGTATCTCCTGGGCAAGCCGCTGGTGGCGCGCTATGTGGCGTGCAAGTCGGGCCACGGCCTGAACAACCAGTTGGCCCGCGCGCTGCTGGCGCAGCAAGACGCCTGGGAACTGATCACCTATGAATCGCAGGCCGAAGCGCCGCAGGCGTTTCGCCACGAATGGAAGCTGGCCTGAGGCCAGGCTTTCCCTCTGAACCCGCGCACGGGGGCCGTCCCCGACCGAACGCGCGGGTTCCTGCTTAAGGATGGCGCTGGTCGCCACCCGCTAGCGCAATAGTCGCAAACCGGTAGCAGACCATCCGGCCATCGGTCTGAAAACATGGTTTCGCTACGTTTCCGCACGCTTGCCGTGGCGGACAAAGCTGCGGTGCTCAGCTACCCTTGTGGTGTTTCAAGAGCTTGGCGACCGCATCGGCCAACGGGCCCGGGCGCAGATTGTCGTGCAGCGTTTCAAAGGCCCCCAGGGCCTTGTCGCTGAGGGGTTGCGCCTCTTTGGGAGGGCGCGCCTGACGGGCGCCGGGCTTGGGCAAACCCGCTTGTACCTTGATGGCAATTTCGTTAAGGTTCCAGCCTTGGTCCGCCAGCGACCGCGCAACGCGCGGAGCCAATTGACGCATCTTGGCCGCATGGGCGGCGGTGGGCACCACCAGGTGCAGGCACTGGTTTTCCAGCTTGCCCACCTGGCATACGGCGCCAAGCGGGGCGGGCAACACCGCCGCCACCGCGTACTGAATTTGCAAGTGCTTGCGGGCGGTCGCCAACACGCCGGCGCCCCGCATGTCATGACCCAGCCATCCCAGGGCGGTATTTTCCCCACGCCGGCTGGCACTGGAACGTTGACGGTATGAAGAGGGTCTATTCATGCCGGCTCTAAGAATTAGGAAGCAAATCTTGAAAATAGTGATTATGCACGCCCGTGCCGGGCAGGACGGGCATTTCACCCTGGGCGGCGCGCGTCTGGCGCTGTTCCTGGGGGGCGCCCTGATCACGGCGGCGATCTTTGGCGCCGCGCTACAGCGCTACATTACTCCCATCCTGCCCGCCGTACACACCATGGGCTGGCCGCTGTCCGAACAACCGGGCCGCGACGCCGATTTCCTGCGCGGGAACATGAATCTGCTGGCAGCCAAGGTGGGCGCGCTGCAGGCCAAGCTGGTCAGCATCGACGGCCTGGGCCAGCGCGTGGCCAAGGTGGCCGGCGTGGCCTACACCGATCCGGAACTGGCCAAGCAGCTGGCGACGGCTCAGCCCGAGGCGCTGGCGCAGCCCGAGGCCACGCACGTCATGGACGATCTGTTCACCGATCATCCCCCCCCCAGCGAGGCCTCGGCCGAGGCCCTGGGCCGCCAGCTGGACGAAATACAGGCGCGGCTGTCGCAGCAGACCGACAACCTGAAGCTGCTGGACGCCGCCCTGACCAAGCGCTCGGCGGATCAGGCGCGCATGCCGACCGCCATGCCGATCACCGACTACCCGTATCTGTCGTCTTCCTATGGTTGGCGCCGCAATCCGGTGACGGGCCGCTCGGCCATGCACGAAGGGCTGGACTTCGCCGCGCCCTCCGGCACGCCCATCCTGGCCGCCTCGGGCGGCGTGGTCCTGGAGGCCAAGTGGCAGCCCGGCTTCGGGAACATGGTCGAAATCGACCACGGCGACGGCCTGATCACCCGCTACGCCCATGCCTCGTCCCTGATGGTCAAGCAGGGGCAGCTCGTCGAGCGCGGCCAGCAAGTGGCCCGCGTGGGCAGTTCGGGCCGCTCGACGGGCCCGCACCTGCACTTCGAGGTCCGCCTTGCGGGACAGCCGCTGGATCCGCGCCTTTTCCTCGGACCGCAGCCACAGCATGCGCCGCCCGCGGTGGCTCAGGCCGCCGCGCCTTGAACCCTTGCCGGATTGGCCGGTCAAACCGGCCAACAGTGCTACCCTGGTCATAGGTCCAGGCTATTACGCTCCAGGTGCGTTAAACTGGTTCGTTTTCCGGCGGACCCCCGCTCAACCAATAACATCAAGTCACGGGTGACGCTGCTCCAGCGCTTTCAGGTGCGGCGTGGCTCGTGCGGCCGACATACGCATGGTTTCTCTGCTCAAAAAACTCATAGGCAGCCGCAACGACCGGCTGCTTAAGCAGTATCGCAAGCTGGTAACCCAGATCAACGGGCTCGAACCCAAGATCTCCGCGCTCTCCGATACGGAGCTGGCGGCCAAAACCGAGGAATTCCGTTCCCGCCACGCCCAGGGCACGTCCCTGGACGACCTGCTTCCCGAGGCCTTCGCGGTTGTGCGCGAAGCGGGCAAGCGTGTGTTCGGCATGCGCCACTTCGATGTGCAGATGTTGGGCGGCATCGCCCTGCACAACGGCAAGATCGCCGAAATGCGCACGGGCGAAGGCAAGACGCTCATGGCCACGCTGCCCGTCTACCTGAACGCCATCGCCGGCAAGGGCGTGCACGTGGTCACGGTGAACGACTACCTGGCCCGCCGCGACGCCGAATGGATGGGGCGCCTGTACCACTTCCTGGGCATGAGCACGGGCGTGGTCGTGCCGCAGCAGCCTAACGAAGAGAAGAAGGCCGCCTACGCCGCCGACATCACTTACGGCACCAATAACGAATTTGGTTTCGACTACCTGCGCGACAACATGGAATTCCGTGTTGAGGACCGCCGCCAGCGCGTGCTGTTCTACGCCATCGTCGACGAAGTGGACTCGATCCTGATCGACGAAGCCCGTACGCCGCTGATCATTTCCGGTCAGGCCGAAGACCACACCGAACTCTACATCCGCATGAATGCGGTGCCGCCGCTGCTCAAGCGCATGGCCAGCGAGCCCAAGCCGCAGGAGCCGGAACCCGAAGGCGACTACTGGGTCGACGAAAAGAGCCAGCAGGTCTACCTGTCGGAAGCCGGCCACGAGAACGCCGAAGCCATCCTTGGCCGTCTTGGCATCCTGCCTGAAGGCGAGTCGCTGTACGACCCCCGCCATATCGCGCTGATGCACCACCTGATGGTGGCGTTGCGCGCCAACACCCTGTTCTTCCGCGACCAGCAGTACGTCGTGCAGGACGGCGAGGTGGTGATCGTTGACGAATTCACGGGCCGCCTGATGGTGGGCCGCCGCTGGTCCGATGGCCTGCACCAGGCCGTCGAAGCCAAGGAAGGCGTGAAGATCCAGCACGAGAACCAGACGCTGGCCTCGATCACGTTCCAGAACTACTTCCGCATGTACGAAAAGCTGTCCGGCATGACCGGTACGGCGGATACGGAAGCGTACGAATTCCAGGAAATCTACGGGCTCGAAACGGTCATCATCCCGACCAACCGGCCCATGGTCCGCAAGGACCAGAACGACCAGGTCTTCAAGACCGATGGCGAAAAGTACAACGCCATCCTGGAAGACATCCGTGATTGCCACGAGCGCGGCCAGCCCGTGCTGGTCGGCACCACCAGCATCGAGAACTCCGAGCTGCTGTCGGGCCTGCTGAAAAAGGCCAAGCTGCCGCACGAAGTGCTGAACGCCAAGCAGCACGCCCGCGAAGCCGAAATCGTTGCCGAAGCCGGCAAGCCGGGCCACATCACCATCGCCACCAACATGGCGGGCCGCGGCACCGACATCGTGCTGGGCGGCAGCGTCGACAAACAGGTTGACCTGATCCGCGCCGACGAATCGCTGTCCGAGGCCGACAAGGCTGCGCGCATCGAGAAGGTGCGCGCCGAATGGAAGCCGCTGAACGAGCAGGTCAAGGCCGCCGGCGGCCTGCGCATCATCGGCACCGAACGCCACGAATCCCGCCGTATCGACAACCAGCTGCGCGGCCGCGCCGGCCGCCAGGGCGACCCGGGTTCGTCCCGCTTCTACCTGTCGCTGGAAGATTCGCTGATGCGCATCTTCGCGGGCGACCGCGTGCGCGCCATCATGGAGCGCCTGAAGCTGCCGGAAGGCGAGCCCATCGAGGCCGGCATGGTGACGCGTTCGATCGAGACCGCGCAGCGCAAGGTCGAAGGCCGCAACTTCGACATCCGCAAGCAACTGCTTGAATACGACGACGTCGCCAACGACCAGCGCAAGGTGCTGTACTCGCAGCGCAACGACGTGCTGGAAGCCGCGAGCGTCGGTGCCACCGTGCACAACCTGCGCGACGCGGCCGTGACCGAGCTGTTCAACACCTACGTGCCGCCGGAATCGGTGGAAGAACAGTGGGACATCCCCGCGCTGCAAAAGGCGCTGGAAGCCGACTGGCACCTGCATCTGCCCTTGACCGAGATGCTGGAAAAGGAACCCAACCTGAACGACGAAGAACTGCGCGAACGCGTGGTGGCCGCGGCGCGGGATGCGTACCAGGCCAAGGTCGACCAGGTCGGCGAAGAATCGTGGTCGCAGTTCGAGCGTTCGATCATGCTGCAGGCGATCGACACGCACTGGCGCGAACACCTGTCGGCGCTGGACTACCTGCGCCAGGGCATCCATCTGCGCGGCTATGCGCAGAAGAACCCCAAGCAGGAATACAAGCGCGAGGCCTTCGAACTGTTCTCGGGCATGCTGGACCGTGTGCGCGACGACGTGGTGCGCGTGCTGATGACGGTGCGCGTGCAATCCTCGGAACAGGTCGAGCAGGCCGAAGCCGAGGCGGCGCAGGCGCATGTGCAGAACGTGCAATACCACCACTCCGACTACGACGAAGCCCTGGCCTCGAACGCGTCGGACGAAGGGGCCCAGCCCGTGCGCAATGCCTTGCCCAAGGTCGGTCGCAACGACCCGTGCCCGTGCGGCAGCGGCAAGAAGTACAAGCAGTGCCACGGCAAGCTGGTCTGATAGAAAGGGATCGCCATCATGCTGCATTCCGTCGGCCGCACTGAATTCGACCACGCTGTCGTCATGGTGCGCGACCGGCTGGATGCGCTGGCGCCGCACTTCGAACGCCAGGGCTTTCACCTGAGCGAAAAGGCCGTGCACAACCTGGGGTCGTGCAACCGCCTGATCGTGCTGGAAGGCACGTACGTCGAACTGCTGGGCTGGCCGCCGGGCGCGCCGCCGGCGCGCAAGGAAATCGCCGATTCGCCGTTCGGGCTGGAAGCGCTGGTGTTCCGCACATACGACGCGCAAGCGACTTACCAGCGGCTGCAGGACGCCGGCTTTGCCGTGAATCCCGTGCAGGAACTGACCCGACCCGCCCTGCTGGACGGGCAGGAAGTCCAGGCCCGTTTCCATACCGTGCGCTTTGCCGAGCAGCCCCTGCCCGGCATCCGCATGTATTTCTGCCGACACCTGACGCCCGAATGCGTCTGGTCCCCGGAACTCATGGCGCATCCCAACGGCGCCAGCAGCCTGCATGGCATCGATGCCCGCGCGGCCGACGCCCGCGGCGTTGCCGAGCGCCTGGCCCTGGTGGCCGGCGTCACCGCCGAAGCCGCCAATGGAGGCTGGGACGTGCCGTTGGCCAACCTGCGCATCCATGTGCAGCAGGACGCCGCCGCCCAGACCCCAGTGCTGTCCACGCTGACCCTCGAAAACCGGGACGGCGCCCACTACACGCTGGACACCGGGCTGTAAGCGATCCCGGTCGGTTCCTCTCCCGTCTGGCCGATCGAGGCCGGGCGCTTTCTCCCTGTCAGCGCTTTTGTGCCCGAATTGTCTCGGGGGCGATTGCGCGCGTCCGGGCAAACCCGGGTTGCCGATCAAAGTGTATGCACTTTAGTATGCACTTCACTTACAGGTGGAAACGATCTCAGGCGACCTCGCATGACGCTTAACCACGCAGCAGTCCGACCCGTTGCCCGGCCGTCCCGCACGTCGGCCGGCCAGGCCGAGCTGTACGGCGCCGTCAAGGCAATGGCGGTGCGTTTCGAGTTCAAGCCTGGCGAACGCATCAACGAGGTTGAGTTGGCGCGCCGGCTGAACGTCAGCCGCACGCCGCTGCGAGAGGTGCTCAACCAGCTCATGGTCGAGGGATTTCTCACTCGCTCGGTCAATCGGGGCTTCATCGCCCGCCTGCTGGACGCCAAGCAGATCCACAGCCTTTACGAATACCGCGCGGTGCTGGAGGCCGGCATCGTGCGCGCCGCCTGCGAGCGCGCGACCGACGAAGAATTGGCCAGCCTGCGGGCGTTCGTCGAGCGTTCGCGCGACGAACCGGAAGACAGCGACGCGGCGCGGCTGCTGGAACTGGACGAAGCTTTCCACTTGGCGCTGGCGCGCTACTCGCGCAACGACGAATTCGTGCGGGCCCTGGAAAGCGTCAATGCGCGCATCCACTTCGTGCGCTGGATCGATATGCAGCAGGGCCGCCGCGGCCATACGCAGGGCGAGCACCTGCGCATCGTGCAGGCGCTGGAACGGCGCGACGTCGACGCCTTGCCCGCGCTGATCAGCGCGCACATCGGGCGACGGCTGGACCAGATCACCGACGTGATACGCACGGGCTTTTCTACGATTTACATGCGGGACCAGGCCGGACCCGCCACGACAGCGCCGGCCAACACCACAACAGCAGGGGAAATCGAATGAATCACACGATCAAGCGGGTACTGGCAGCGGTATGCACGCTGGCCGCGGCAGGAGGCGCCTTTGTCGCCACGCCGGCGGTCGCCGAGGAACGGCCGCTGATCCTTGTCGTGCCATATCCGCCGGGCGGCAGCACCGACATCCTGGCTCGCATTTTGCAGCCGCGCCTGTCGCAGCAGATGGGCGGCCGCCCGGTGGTGGTCGAGAACCGCCCCGGCGCCGCCAGCCAGATCGCGACGGCCTTCGTGGCGCGCGCGGAACCGGACGGCAACACGCTGCTGGTCAGCTTCGACAACCATGGCATCAACCCGGCTGTAAAGCCCAAGCTGCCCTACGACACGTTCAAGGACTTTGTCGCCATCGGCCAGACCGTGCGCTTTCCGCTCGTGATCGGCGCGAATCCGGGCGTGCCTGGGGACAACCTGAAGGAATTCCTGGCAGCCGCCGCCAAGCAGCCGCCCAACAAGTTCAACTACGCCTCGACCGGCGTGGGTTCGCTGAACCATCTGGCGCCTGAAGAGCTGAAGCGGCTGTCCAAGGTCGAGCTGCTGCATGTGCCTTATGGCGGCGGCGGCCCGGCCATCCAGGCCGTGGTGGGCGGACAGGCCAACATGACGTGGCTGAGCTTCGCCGCGCTGCGCGGCCAGATCCAGGGGGGCAAGATCAAGCCGCTGGCCGTGGCCGGCGAAAAGCGCCTGCCCGAGCTGCCCAACGTGCCGACGGTGGCGGAATCCGGATTCCCGGGGTTCGTCGCGTACTCGTGGAGCGGCATGTTCGCGCCGAAGGGCACGCCCGAGGCCACCGTGAAGAAGCTGACCGCCGACTTCCAGGCCGTCCTGGCCGACCCGGAAATCCGCAAGAAGGTCACCGAAGCGGGCTTCGAGATCGTTGCGTCCGACGGTCCGGCGCTGGATGCGTACGTGAAGTCGGAATACGACCGCTGGAGCGCCTTCATCAAGAGCAGCAACATCAATCTGGACAACTGAGCGGCGCAGCACCGGGCGGCGGCAGGCCGCCGTCCGACCCCGCCGAAGAAATACGTGGAGAAGACATGGAAAACATGAACGGCGCCGAAGCCATGGTGCGGATGCTGCAACACAACGGCGTCAAACATATTTTTGGCCTGTGCGGCGACACCACGCTGCCGTTCTACGATGCGCTGTACCGCCTGGATCACGGGATGCAGCACATCCTGACCCGCGATGAGCGCAGCGCCGGCTACATGGCCGACGCCTACGCGCGCGTGACCGGCAAGGTCGGCGTGTGCGAGGGCCCCAGCGGCGGCGGCGCGACCTATCTGCTGCCGGGACTGGTGGAAGCCAACGAATCCTCGATTCCCGTCCTGGGCATCACGTCGGACGTGGCGGTGGGTTCGCGCGGCAAGTATCCGCTGACGGAACTTGACCAGGAAGCGCTGTACCGGCCGCTGACGAAATGGAACCGCACGATCGACCGCGCGGACCAGATCCCCGGCATGGTGCGCGCGGCCTTCCGCGCCATGACGACCGGCAAGCCCGGCTCCGCGCACCTGTGCTTTCCCTACGACGTGATGAAGCAGCAGGTGGACGCGTCGGACGTGTGGGCGCAGCCCGAACACGGCCGCTTCCCGGCCATGCGCTTCGCGCCGGATCCGGCCGACGTCGCGCGCGCCGCGCAGCGTCTGGTGGGCGCTCGCGCGCCGGTGATCATCTGCGGCGGGGGCGTGGTCATCGCCGGCGCCTGCGGCGCCTTGCTGGCATTGGCGGAAGATCTCAAGGCCGCGGTGTGCGTGACCGTGAGCGGGCAGGGCAGCCTGGCCGACACGCATCCGCTGAATGCGGGCGTGGTGGGCTCCAACGGCGGCGTGATGGCCACGCGCGACGTGGTGGCCGCCGCCGACGTCGTGCTGTTCGTCGGCTGCCGTGCGGGGTCGACTTCCACCGAACACTGGCGCTTCCCGAACCGCGATGTGCCGATCCTGCACATCGATATCGATCCGATGGTCATCGGCGCCAACTATCTGACGGAAGTCGGCCTGGTGGGCGATGCCAAGCTGGCGCTGGAGGCGCTGGGCGCCGAGGTGCAGGCGCGCCTGGCGCACCGGCCTTCCGACGCCACGGACGGCGCCGTGCTGGCCGGCCGCGCCAAGGCGGCGCGCCGGGCGCAGCTGGAACCGCTGGCCAACAGCCTGGATGCGCCCATCCGTCCCGAGCGCGTGGTGCAGTCGCTGAACCGCCTGCTGCCCGACGACGCGGTGGTCTGCGCCGATCCCGGCACGCCTTGCCCGTATTTTTCCGCTTACTACGACGTGTCGCGCCCCGGCCGCCATTTCATCACCAACCGCGCCCACGGCGCGCTGGGGTTCTCGATGTCCGCCGCGCTGGGCGCATGGGTCGGTCGTCCGCAGTCCAAGTGCGTGTCGGTGATGGGCGACGGCAGCTTCGGCTTCACGGTGGGCGAACTGGAGACCATCGTGCGGCACAAGGCGCCGCTGCTGATGGTGGTGTTCTCGAACTCGGTCTACGGCTGGATCAAGGCCAGCCAGAAGGCCGGCTACGACAAGCGCTACTACAGCGTGGACTTCAACCGCACCGACCATGCGCGCATCGCCGAAGCCTACGGCGTGAAGGCGTGGCGGGTCGAGGATCCGTCCAAGCTGGACGCCGCGATCAAGGCCGCCATGGAGCACGACGGCCCCGCCTTGATCGACGTGGTGGCGCAGCCGCTGCAGGACGCCGCCGCGCCTGTCAGCCAGTGGATGGGTTGACGCGCCCAGATTGAACGCGCGCGGACGGGGCCCTTCGGGGCCCCGTTTTTCATTGGAATGCCGGGGTCAGGCGGCGCTGGCCGTGTCCACCAGATGGTTGACCCCGGTGCACAGGTCCGCCTGGTCCACGCCATAGATGTGCAGCGAGACGGCGACGCGGTCGCCGCCGTTGCCCAGCCGGTGGATGTGGCGCAGGCCCTGCGAGGCGGTGACGATCTCGCCCGGGCGGCGGACGGCTTGCCCGCACGGCACCGCAATGGCCGCGTCGGGATTCCAGCGGTAATGGGTTTCGGTGAGTTCGCCCTGCAGGACCTGATAGGTGCACCAGGTCTTGTGCCCGTGTACCGGGCTGAACTGGCCCGGTCGCCAGATCAGGTAGGCGATGGTGAACGAGCCATGCGGATCCGCGTACGCGATATGACGGGTGTAGGACTCGGCGCGGCCGTCGCGCAGGGCTGGCGGCAGGTTCCGCAGCATGTCGCCGGCGTGGGCGACGCTGGCGGCAAGGTCGCGCAGCAGGGTGCGGGCGGCGTTCATCTGGGCGGCCTGCACGGATTCGCACAGCGATTGCAGGTCGGCGCAAGCAGGTTGGACGTTGGCCATGGCATACCCCTGGAGGCAAGATTTCATTCATCTTAGGGGCTTCGCGCCGGAATGCCTTTGCCAAATTCGGCGGCTGCAGGCGGCGGATTAGAAAAAAATTCCATCCCGCCAGGCGCACTCCTATACTGGACCGCTTCGGGGCGGCGGGCCGCTGGGGCATGCCGCCAACAACGCGTCGGCAGGGAGCAGGCATGGATCTGGGGATCAGCGGCAAGAAGGCACTTGTTTTTGGCGGCAGCCGCGGCATGGGCCGGGCCTGCGCCCTGCAATTGGCGAAAGAGGGCGTGGCGGTGACCATCGCGGCCCGCAATCCCCAGACGCTGGAGCAGGCCGCGGCCGAGATCTCGCGCGAAACCGGCGTGGGCGTGGGCTGGGTGTCGGCCGACCTGACGCTGCCTCAAGGGCGCGACGCGGCCATCGCCGCCTGTCCGCACCCCGACATTCTCATCAACAACGCCGACGGTCCGTTGCCCGGCGACTTCCGCGACTGGTCCCACGATGACTGGATCGGCGCGCTGGACGCCATGATGCTGGGCCCGATCGACATGATCCGGCGCGTGGTGGACGGAATGGTCGAGCGGCGCTTCGGCCGCATCGTCAACATCGTGTCGCGCAGCGTGAAGGCGCCGCACGCCGAGCTGGGCCTGTCCAACGGCGCGCGTTCCGGCCTGATCGGTTTCGTGGGTGGATTGGCCCGACAGACCGTGCGCCACAACGTCACCATCAATAATCTGTTGCCGGGCGCCTTCGCCACCGATGCGCAGGCCCGCCACATACAGGGCATGCTGGAGCAGTCCGGCAAGACCTTCGAGCAGCTCTGGGACGAACGGGCGCGCTCGAATCCCGCCGGCCGCTACGGACAGCCCGAAGAACTGGGCGCCCTGTGCGCCTATGTCTGTTCCGCGCATGCGGGCTACATGACCGCGCAGAACCTCCTGATCGACGGGGGCGGCTACCCGGGAACCTACTGAGGGCGCCTGGCTGGATGCGCGCGGCAGTTAAAGGCAAGATTGGCACCGTTCGCGTCAAGGAAACCCATGGATCAGACGGACATCAAGATTCTGGCGCTGCTGCAAAAGGACGCCACCTGTTCGGTCGCCGATATCGCGGAAAAGGTGAACCTTTCCGTCACGCCATGCTGGCGCCGCATCCAGAAGCTGAAGGACGATGGCGTCATCGCGCGCAACGCGATTCTGCTGGATCCGCGCGCCCTCGGGCTGAACCTGACGGTGTTCGTGTCCATCCGGACCAGCCAGCACAACGAGAAATGGACGCAGAGCCTGATCAACGCGGTGATGGCGCTGCCCAACGTGGTCGAGTTCCACCGTATGGCTGGCGATGTCGACTATCTGCTCAAGGTCGTGGTCGAAGACATGGCCGCCTACGACCGCTTCTACCGCCGCCTGATCGGCGCCGTTGACTTGCTGGACGTCAGCGCCAGCTTCTCGATGGAAGTCATCAAGAGCACCACGGAACTGCCCCTGGACGCGGTGTAGCCGCGGCCGCGCAATTTTTTTCCCGGGACCGGGGCTGGCGCGGATGCAAATTTCCTTCAGCGCGTTGCGGACGGCCAATCTCGCAATTCTTTTGCGCGGGCGGCGGCGTAGGATATCGCTCATTCCAGCCTTGGAATGAACGGGATATCAGAGGACCCTATGTCGTTGGCAGTGCCCGCCGGCTGCGCCGGATTGGAAAAATCTCGGCAAGCGCTTTCGGTGGATGACCTTCTGGTTGGCTGGAACGGCGCCGATGACCTGTGGGTGTTCGCGTACGGTTCCCTGATCTGGCATCCCGGCTTCACGTGGCGCGAGCGGCGCCTGGCCACCGTGCGGGGCTACCACCGGTCCCTGTGCCTGTGGTCCCACGATCATCGCGGGTCGCCGGACAATCCCGGCCTGGTGTTCGGGCTGGACCGCGGCGGCTGCTGCCGCGGCGTCGCCTTCCAGATCGCCGCCTGCGACGTGCCCGCCGTGTTCCAGGCGCTGTGGCGCCGTGAAATGGTCACGGGCGCCTACAGCCCCCGCTGGCTGACTTGCCATACCGAAGCGGCGCCGGTGCGCGGGCTGGTGTTCCTGCTGAACCGGGCATGCCGGGAATACGCGGCCGATCTCTGCGACGACCGCCTGCTCGCGTCGGTGCGCAATGCGGTGGGGCACTCCGGCCCCTGCCTGGACTATGTGGTGGAAACGGCGCGCGCCTTGCGCGCGCACGGCATCGACGACTGGCGCCTGGGAGACCTGGTCCGCAAGCTGGGCCACGCGTTCTGACGCCCGGCCGCGGGCTCAGAAGTGCCAGCGGCCGAACACGAACAGCACGTTGCCAGCGCCGCTGGAGCCGGGGATGTAGGTGGCGTACAGCATGGCGTCCTTGTAGCCCGCGCTCACGAGCGGCAGGATGCCCGGAAACGGCACGTAGCTCATGATGTCGTGGCGCGCGGTCAGGAACACCGTGTAGCCGGCGCCCAGGCGGAAATTGTCGCTGACCTGTCCGATCTTCAGGAAGCCGTAGCCGGCGATGGGCTGGACCTTGGAGTGCGAATCCAGGAACGCCATGGCGTACAGGCCCTGCCAGTCGCCGTCTTCGTCGTAGATGCTGCGGCCATAGCCCCCGCCCCAGGCCAGTTCATTGAAGCTGTCGATCTTTTCGCGGCTGTATTTGGAGCGGTTGTGCCACGCGTATCCGCTGACGTACAGGTCGTTTCCGCCTTCCGTCCAGATCTGGTCGAGGCGGTTGCAGGCCGACTTTGCCCACGAGGGCATATCGTCGCAAGCATGGGCGGGCAGGGCGAAAAGCGAAAGCAGCAGGCAGAGCAGCGCAGCGCGGAGTCTGGCGGTCATTGCGGGACATAGGGAAAGATGACAATCCCATTACTGTAATGGAGTGATCGTCATCTTCCCTGTCAGCGGGCTGTCAACGGCCGCCTGCAGGCCGCATCGGTCCGAAAACCGCCCGGATGGTGTGGCGCGGGGACTACAACAGGAAGATGGTGGCCAGGCCCAGGAAAATGAAAAATCCCAGGGAGTCGGTGGCGAAGGTGAGCAGCACCGACGATCCCATCGCGGGATCCTTGCCGAACCGCGCCCGCACCATGGGGACCAGCACGCCGACCGACGCGCCGACCAGCATGTTGCAGATCATGGCGGCCATCATCACCAGCGCGATGGACAGCGAATGCGAGATCACCCACGCGAACAGCGCGGCCACCACGCTGCCGCACAGCCCCACCAGCAGCGTCACGAACAGCTCGCGCTTGACCAGCTGCCACAGGTTGCGCCCGGTGATCCGGCCCATGGCAAGCGCCCGGATGATCAGCGTCATGGTCTGATTGCCGGAGTTGCCGCCGATGCCCGCGACAATCGACATGAGGAACGCCAGGATGACGATCTGGCTGACCGTGCCTTCGAACTGGGATGCCACGAATGAGGCCGTGGCGGCGGTACAGAGGTTGAACAGCAGCCACGGCGCGCGGTTGCGCAACGCCGTGGAGACCGGCGCGAAGATGTCTTCTTCCTGAAGACCGGCGCGGGACAGCGCCTGTTCCTGCGAGTCTTCGCGCATCACGTCCACCACGTCGGCGATGGTGACGCGGCCGATGAGGCGGCCCTGGTCGTCCATCACGGGGGCGGACACCAGGTCGTAGCGTTCGAAGGCGCCGGCGGCGTCGGCGTCGGAATCCAGCGGATTCAGGGTCAGGAAGTCCGAGTTCATGACGGCGCGGACTTCGGTTTCGGGTTCGCTGACCAGCAGGCGCGACAGCGGCAGGATGCCTTGCAGCTTGTCCTGGCGGTCGACCACGAAGATCTGGTCGGTGTGGTCGGGCAGTTCGTGCAGGCGGCGCAGGTAGCGCAGGACCACTTCGAGGGTGACGTCCTCGCGCACGCGGACCATCTCGAAGTCCATGATCGCGCCCACGCTGTCTTCCGGATAGCCCATGGCTTCCAGCAGCTGCGCGCGCTCTTCCTCGGTCAGGCCCTTCTGGACTTCCGCCACGACGTCCGGCGGCAGGTCTGGCGCCAGGTCGGCCAGCTCGTCGGCGTCCATGCTTTCGGTGGCGGCGACCAGGTCCTGGCGGTCCATCGCCTCGATCAGCGACTCGCGGACCCAGTCTTCCACTTCCAGCAGGACGTCTGCGTCGTGCTCGGGGCTTACCAGCTTCCAGATGGCCTGGCGCTCGTCCTTGGGCAGCGACTCCAGGATGAAGGCGATGTCCGCGGGGTGCAGGCCGTCGAGCAGGGTCTTGAGTTCGGCCTCGTGCTGGCGATGCACCAGGTCTTCGACCAGCGGCGCCTTGGCGTCGCCTTCTTCCTGGCGATGCACCAGGTCGGCAACCAGCTGCTGGCGCCGCAGGCGCTCCTGCACCTCGGCCAGGGCGGTCTGGGCGTCTTCCGGGTCGAGGCGGCGGGGCGTCGCGGGCGGTTTCTGCGCGGCGGCGGACTGCGTCATGCGTTACGGCTCAAAGGGTGGGGAGGGGGCGGCTGCGCCGCGCTTCGTCGGTGGCGACGTACGTCAGCGTGGCCTCGGTGACCTTGACGACTTCGGCGTCCAATCGCTGACGTTCCGCGTAGACCTCGACGGACACCGTGATCGACGTGGTGCCGGTCTTGACGATGGATGCGTAGAAGCTGAGCAGGTCGCCCACGAACACGGGCTCTTTGAACTGGAAGGCATTGACCGCAACGGTGGCCACGCGGCCGGCGGCGCGGCGGGCGGCGGGGATCGATCCGGCGATGTCCACCTGGGCCATGATCCAGCCGCCAAAGACGTCCCCGTGGATGTTCGCATCGGCCGGCATCGGCATGACGCGCAACACCGCGTCGCGATGGGCAGGCAGAGTCGTAAACGGGGTTTTGGTGCTGGAGGTCATGCGGCCGGCTCCGGTGCTAGGGAACCAGCCGATTATGCAGGAAAAACGAGACGGCGGCGTGCGCGGCGGCGGTGTGCCGCCGCGCCTTGCGGCCGCGCACCGGGCATCAGCTGGCCAGCTTCACGATCCCGTAGCCGCCAACCAATAGCCAGGCGTACAGGATGAGGCCCAGGGCCATCACGCGCGGGCCGGCCTTCTTGATCTGGGCGAAGCGGGTTTCGATGCCCAGCGCGGTCATGGCCATGGTCAGGGCGAAGACGTCCAGCCGGCGGATGGCGGCGACCAGGTCTGCGGGAATGATGTCGAGCGAATTGATGATGGCCAGCACCAGGAACCCGACCGCGAACCAGGGGATGGGCAGCTTGGCGCCCTTGCCCTGGCCGCCGGCCTGGGCGGCGGCGCTGCGCAGGTACATGCCCAGCACCAGCAGGACGGGCACCAGCAGGGCCACGCGGGTCATCTTGACGATGGTCGCGACTTCGGTGGTGGCGGGGTCGATGTTGCTGGCGGCCCCCACGACCTGCGCCACTTCATGGATGGTCCCGCCGATATAGATGCCGAGCGCCTGGGTGTCCAGGCCGAGCCAGCCCGCGTGATAGAGCACGGGATACAGGAACATGGACAGGGTGCCGAACAGCACCACCGTGGCCACCGCCACGGCGCTCTTGTGGGGGGCGGCGCGCAGCGTGGGCTCGAACGCCAGCACGGCGGCCGCGCCGCAGATTGCGCTGCCCGCCGAGGTCAGCATGGCGGTGTCGCGGTCCAGCCCCAACAGGCGCTGGCCGACCACCGTGCCGATCAGCAGGGTGCCCACCACTACCGCCACCGACACGGCAAGGCCGGGCAGGCCGACGGCCACGATCTGCTGGATGCTGATGTTCAGGCCATAGAAGGCGACCGCGATGCGCAACAGGCGCCGCGCGGTGAAATTCACGCCCACGCCCCAGTCGGCGGGCATGGTGCCGCGCAGGAAGTTGCCGTACAGCATGCCGCAGACGATCCCCACGACCAGCGGCGAAAAACCCAGTTGGCGGATGAAGGGCAGGTCGGCCAGCTGCATCACCGCGCCGGCCATCAGGCCCACGAACAGCACGCCATTGAGCTTGTCGCGCCAGGGTGTGGCGGCGGTGGCTGGGGCGGTCGGGCTGGCGGGCAAGGGGACGGCGGTGCTGGTGGAGGTGTTCATCACGGGGCCTTTTCGGCATAACTACATAACTAGACGAAATATTAAATCTGCGCTTATTATTTGAAAAATCTTTAATTTAAATAATTAATATCGGAAATTCTGATAATTAAGCAGCATGACCCCGGACCAATTGCTCACTTTCGCCACCGTGGCCGACAGCGGAAACATCAGCCGCGCGGCCCAGGCGCTCCATCTCTCGCAGCCCGCGGTGTCGGGCCAGCTGCGTTCGTTGCAGGAATGGTTCGGCGAACCCCTGTACCGCCGCAGCGGTCACGGCATTGCCCTGACCGAGGCGGGCGAACGCCTGGCCGAGCAGGCCCGGCAATTGCGCCAGGTGTACCGGCAGGCGCAGGCCGTGCGGGATTCATGGCGAGGGCTTGAAACCGGAGACCTGCGCCTGGGGGCCAGCACGACTCCCGCCAGCTATCTGCTGCCGCGGCTGGTGGCGGACTTCCGCCACGCTTTTCCCGCGGTGAGCCTGCACCTGTCGGACGGCAACACGCGCGAGATCGTCGAACGACTGCCCGCGCTGGACCTGGCGTTCATCGAGGGGGACGTGCCCGCGGGCCTGCCGGCCGACACCGCGGTCCACGCCTGGCGGCAGGATGAAGTCGTGGCGATCGTGCGTGCGGACCATGCGCTGGCGGGCAAGGGCGCCGTCACGCTGCGCGACCTGGCGGCGTCGGCGCTGGTCATGCGCGAACCCGGCTCCGGCGTGCGCCGGCTGGTCGAGCGGGCTTTCAGCGACGCCGGTTTGGCGCCGTCCGTCGGGCTGGAACTGGCGGGTGTGGAAGGGGTGAAGCAGGCGGTGCGGGCGGGGCTGGGCGTGGGATTCGTGTCGGTGATGTCGATGCGCCACGAAGACGGGGCCTTGGCGGCGCTGCGCCTGCTGCCCAGGCCGCTCACGCGCACGCTCAGCATCCTGGTGCCGCATGCGGACGCCGCCGCCCGCGCCGCCGGCCGCTTCCTGGCGATGTGCCTGGCGGTGGGCGAGACGGACGGCGGATAGCGGGCGTCAGGCCTTGGCCAGGCGCTTGAGCGCCAGCTGGACCCAGTAGGTGCCGCCCAGGGGCAGCAGTTCGTCGTTGAAGTCGTAGCTGCCGTTATGCAGCATGCAAGGGCCCAGGCCGTGGCCGCTGTCGCGGTGTTCGCCGGTGCCATTGCCGATCCAGACGTAACAGCCCGGCAGTTCCTGCAGCATGAAGGCGAAGTCTTCCGCGCCCATGGTGGGCTGCACATTGGCGTTGACGTTGGCTTCGCCGACGATGTCGCGCAGCACGCCCGCGCAGAACTCGGCTTCATCGGGATGGTTGATGGTGGGCGGATAGTTGCGCTGGAATTTGAATTCCACTTCGCAGTCCATCGCCGCGCAGGTGTGGCGCGCGATTTCTTCCATGCGGCGCTCGATCAGGTCCAGCACATCCAGCGTGAAGGTGCGCACGGTGCCGCGCAGTTCAGCGTGGTTGGGCACGACGTTGTCCGCGCTGCCGGCGTGGATCTGCGTGATGCTGAGCACGGCGGCATCCAGCGGATTGCGGTTGCGCGTGATGATGGTCTGCAGCGATTGCGCCATCTGCACCGCGGCCATGACCGGGTCGATGCCCAGGTTGGGCATGCCGGCGTGCGTGCCCTTGCCCTTGACGATGATCGAGAATTCGTTGCTGGACGCCATGATGGGGCCGGGCGTCAGGCCGAACTGGCCGGGCTTCATGCCGGGCCAGTTGTGCATGCCGAACACGGCTTCCATCGGGAATCGGGTGAACAGGCCGTCGTCGATCATGCGCTTGGCGCCGCCGCCGCCTTCCTCGGCAGGCTGGAAGATCACATAGACGGTGCCGGCGTAGTCGCGGTGCTGCGACAGATACTGCGCGGCGGCCAGCAGCATCGCGGTGTGGCCGTCGTGGCCGCAGGCGTGCATCTTGCCTTCGTTCTTGCTGGCATGCTCGAACGTATTGGCTTCCTGCATGGGCAGCGCGTCCATGTCGGCGCGCAGGCCCACCGCGCGGTCGCCCGGCTGGTTGCCGCGGATGATGCCGACGACGCCGGTGCCGCCCAGGCCGCGGTGGATCTCGATGCCCCATTCCTCGAGCTTGGCCGCGACCACGTCGGCCGTGCGGAACTCTTCGAATGCCAGTTCGGGATGCGCGTGGATATCGCGGCGGATCTTGGAAATATCGTGGTGCCAGGCGACGATGGGTTCAAGGAGTTTCATGGGGAGTTCGGACGGAATGAAGGGAACGCAGCCAGGGTATCATCAATCAAAAATCTATTTAATGGAGACAAATACCATGACGCGTCCGTGGCTCGCTCATTATCCGCAAGGCGTTCCGTCCGAGATCTCCACCGAGGGCTATTCCTCGCTCACCGACTTGCTGGACCGGGCCTGCAAGCAGTACGCGCCGCGCATTGCCTGCACGGCGATGGGCAGCGACATCACCTACGCCCAGCTGGACGCCCATGCGCGCGCATTCGCCGCCTGGCTGCAGGGGCTGGGCCTGCCCAAGGGGGCGCGGGTGGCGCTGATGATGCCCAACGTGCCGGCGTATCTGGTCGGCATGCTGGGTTCGCTGCGGGCGGGCATGACGGTCGTGAACGTCAATCCGCTCTACACCGCCGAAGAGCTGCAGCGCCAGCTGCTGGACAGCGGCGCGTCCGTCATCGTCATCCTCGAGAATTTCGCGCACACCCTGCAGCGGGTGGCCGACCGCGGCCAGCTCAAGCACATCGTCGTGACCGGCCCTGGCGACCTGCTCGGCGGCCTGAAGGCGCCGCTGGTCAACCTGGGCGCGCGCTATATCAAGAAGATCGTGCCTGCCTGGCATATCGACGGCGCGCTGTCGCTGCCCAAGCTGTTGCACGAAGGCGCGCACATGCCTTTCAACCCGCCCGCGATATCGATGGACGACGTGGCGGTGCTGCAGTACACGGGCGGCACCACGGGCGTGCCCAAAGGCGCGATGCTGTCGCATCGCAACCTGGTGGCGAACGTCCTGCAGACGGAAGCGGTGGCGCAGCCGGTCATCCACGACCTGGCCGACCAGCAGCTCACCATCATCAGCGCGTTGCCGCTGTACCACGTGTTCGCCATGACCGTCTGCGGCCTCTATGCCATGCACGCGGGCATGCGCAACGTGCTCATCATCAATCCGCGCGACCAGCCTTCGCTGATCAATGCGTGGCGCAAGACGCCGGTCAATATCTTCCCGGGCGTCAATACGCTGTTTAACGCGCTGGCGCACAACGAAGATTTTGCGCGCCTGGACTTTTCCGGCCTGCGGCTGACGCTGGGCGGCGGCATGGCGGTGCAACAGCAGGTGGCCGAACGCTGGCTGAAGATCACCGGCCGGCCCCTGATCGAAGGCTACGGCCTGTCCGAGACCTCGCCCGTGGCGACGGTGAATCCCACCAATGCGACGGCGTATTCCGGTTCCATCGGGCTGCCGCTGCCGTCGACCGACGTCGCGATCCTGGACGATGCGGGCCATGAAGTGCCGCTGGGCGAGCGTGGCGAAGTCGGCATCCGCGGCCCGCAAGTCATGCTGGGCTATTGGCAGAAGCCCGACGAAACCCGGGACTCGATGACCGCCGACGGCTTTTTCCGCACCGGCGACATCGGCATCATGGACGAGCAGGGCTACACGCGCATCGTGGACCGCAAGAAGGACATGATCGCGGTGTCCGGCTTCAAGGTCTATCCGAACGAGGTCGAAGCCGCGGTGGCGCAGCATCCGGGCGTGCTGGAATGCGCGGCGATCGGCGTGCCGGACGAGCATTCCGGCGAGGCCGTCAAGGTGTTCGTCGTGAAGAAGGATTCGTCGCTGACCGAGGCCCAGGTGCAGGAATGGTGCAAGGAAAAGCTGACGGGCTACAAGCGCCCGCGCTTCGTGGAATTCCGCGACGAACTGCCCAAGAGCAACGTGGGCAAGATCCTGCGCCGCGAACTGCGGCCCGACGCGCAGGCCGCCGCGTCCGCGGGCACCTCGGCCTGAGGCGGGCAGGCCGCCTCGGGCGGCCTCAGCCTTTCTTTTCCAGGTGCGGCGCGATCATTTCATGCAGCGCGCGTTCGATGGCCGGATTGCCCGCCACGACGCGCCCGCCGATCGGCCACGGGTCCTGCTTGTGCATGTCCGAGCACGCGCCGCCCGCTTCACGCAGGATGAGCGTGCCCGCGGCGACGTCCCAGGGCGCCAGGCCCATTTCCCAATAGCCGTCGTAGCGGCCGCAAGCGGTCCAGGCCAGGTCCAGCGCGGCCGCGCCCATGCGGCGCACGCCGCGCGCGCGGTTGATCGCGTCGTGCAGCATCGGCATGTATTGCGCGGCGAAAGAGAAGTCCCGGAACGGAAAACCGGTGGCCAGCACGGAATCTTCGATGGTCTGCGTGCGCGAGCACGAGATGCGCCGCCCGTTGAGCCAGGCGCCGACGCCGTACACGGCGGTGAACAGCTCTTCGCGGCACGGGTCATAGACCACGCCGATGACCGGCGTGTCTTCCGCCAGGACCTGGTTGGCGGACATGGACGTGCCGGCATGCGCGATGAGCGCGATCGACACGGCGTAATGCGGGATGTCGTGCAGGAAGTTGGTGGTGCCGTCGAGCGGGTCGATGTACCAGGTGGCGGCGCCTTGCGCCTTGCCGCCCGTTTCTTCGGCGACGATGCCGAACTTGGGCGTTCGGGATTTGAGTTCCTGGATGATCGCGGCTTCGGCTTCGCGGTCCGCCTGGGACACGAGATCGTTGCGCGCCTTGCGATCGATCACGAGATCGGCACGATGGTGCGCGTAGGATTGCAGGATGGCGGCGCCGGCATGGGCGGCCGTGACGGCCGCGTCGATCGCGGCGCACAGGTCGATGGGCGAGGCCAGCGATTGGGGCTGATCGTAGGTATCCATGAAACCAGTGTAAGCCCATGTATGCGTCAAACCCGTGGCAATGGGCCGAATCCGAGGCGCCACGTGGTGTGCATCCAACGCGGGCGCGCCTCAGAGCCGATAATCTGCGTTTGCCAAACCCTGTTTTCTATTGGACTCGATTGTTGTGACTTACGTTCCCCTGACTTCTGCAATGGTTGATTACGACGCGGATGGCAGGCTGTACAGCCCTGCCTACGGCGACGTGTATCACTCGCCTTCGGGAGCGCTGGGGCAGGCCGAACATGTCTTTCTGCGCGGCAACGGGCTGCCCGAGCGTTGGCGCGGACGCGAGTCATTCACGGTCTGCGAGACGGGGTTCGGCCTGGGCCTGAACTTCCTGGCCCTGTGGAAGGCCTGGCGCGACGATCCGCAGCGGCCTGCGGCGCTGCATGTCGTCTCGATCGAAGGCCATCCGTTTTCCCGCGGCAACCTGTCCGCGCTGCTGGAGCAGTACGCGCCCGAGCCGCTGGCAGAACTGGGGCGCAGCCTGGCCGCGCAATGGCCGGAACTCCTGCCCGGCCTGCACCGGCTGGAATTCGAGAATGGCGCCGTCTCCCTGACGCTGGGCTTTGGCGATGCCCGCGTGCTGGCGCCCCGCCTGGACGCGCGCGTCGACGCCTTTTTCCTGGATGGCTTTGCCCCCGAGCGCAACCCCGACATGTGGGCGCTGCCCCTGCTGCGCGACCTGGCCGCGCTGGCCGCACCGCAGGCCACCGTCGCCACTTGGGCCTGCACCGGCGAACTGCGCCGCGCCCTGGGGGAGGCCGGATTCGATGTGCGGCGGGCTGCCGGATATGGGGGCAAATGGCACATGACGGTCGGGGTGGCGCGGACGGCGGGCCATTTGGCGGCTCCCGCGCCGCGTTCGGGCGGGCGGCATGCGGTGGTGGTGGGGGCGGGGCTGGCG
>NZ_JBDJLJ010000042.1:0-47614 GCF_039673305.1 Achromobacter spanius | reverse complement strand
GCGCAGCGTGGCCCGCCGCGAGCTGGACACGCTGGGGGATGCGCTGGGCTGGGCGCCCGCGCAGCTGCGCATCGTGGACGGCCGCCAGAACGAAGGCCCCGGCAACGCGCTGGCGGCCGTGCTGGAATACGCGGAGCTGACCGAAGTCTTCACCGCCTTCGGCGCCAAGGGCGTCACCGCGGAAACCGTGGCGCGCAGCCTGGCCCGCGAAGTGCGCGAGTATCTCGGCAGCGACGGCGCGCTGGGGCCGCACCTGGCCGACCAGTGGCTGCTGCTGCTGGCCCTGGCCGTGCGCGACAGCGGCGCGCCCGCGCACTTCACGTGCAGCGAGCTCACGGGCCACACGCTCACCAATGCCAGCGTCATCGAACGGTTCCTGCCCGTGTCCATCCGCCACGCCCCGAGCTCGCGCGGCCATCGCGTCGACGTCGCGCCTGTCTGATTCTGTCGCATCTCGCGCCGCACGGCGCGGGCCATCTGGTTTACAAACCTGGATAGGCCCGCGCCATCCGGCGCGCATCGACAGGAGCTCCACATGGACTTGCAGTTGACGGGTAAACGCGTGCTCATCACGGGCGCTTCCAAGGGTATAGGCCTGGCCTGCGCGGTCGCCTTCGCGCGCGAAGGCGCCGAGCCGATCCTGGTGGCGCGCGACGACGCGGCGCTGCACGGCGCCACGGCGGCGATCCGCTAACAGACCGGCCGCGAGGCCGACGCCGTCACGCTGGACCTGGCGCAGCCCGGCGCCGCCGAACGCCTGTGCAAGCAGGCCGGCCCCGTCGACATCCTGGTGAACAACGCAGGCGCCGTGCCAGGCGGCGCGCTGGACCAGGTGCAGGACGAGCGCTGGCGCGCCGGATGGGAACTGAAGGTGCACGGCTACATCAGCCTGGCGCGCCACTACTACCCGAAGATGCGCGAAGCCGGCGGCGGCGTCATCGCCAACATCATCGGCATGGCGGGCTCGGCGCCGCGCGCCGCCTACCTGAGCGGCACCGAGATCGACCACGACGGCGGCGAGCAATACGCCGCGCACGGGCGCTGACGCCCGCGGCGGCCGGCTGGCGTCAGGCGGCGGCCGCCTGCCAGCCCGCCAGCAGCGCCGGCAACTGGCGCATGTCGGTAAAGACGTGCGACACGCCCACGCTGCGCAGCGCCTGCGCGCCGCTGTGGCCATTGGCGTCCGGGCTGTAGCCGAACACCGTCGCGCCCGCCGCCACGCCCGCCGTGGCGCCGGTCACCGTGTCTTCGACGATGGCGCAGCGCCGCGGATCCACGCCCAGCGCCTGCGCGGCGGCCAGGTACACGTCCGGGAACGGCTTGCTGCGCGGCATTTCGTGGCCGCTGAACACCCGGCCGCCGAAGCAGTCGGCGATGCCCACCTTGGCCAGCTGCAGTTCCACCTTGCGGCGGTCGGCGCCCGAGGCCACCGCGATGCGGCCGTCCAGCACCTCGTGCAGGGCGCGCACGGCGTCCGGCGCGCCGGGGATTTCAAGCAGGTCGCGGTCCAGCGCATCGTTGCGGCGCTGGCGGAACTGGTCGAACCAGTCCTGCGTGATCGTGGCGCCGGTGCGCGCCTCGATCAGGGGCAGCTCATCCTTGACCGCCTTTCCGGTGAAAATCTGCATGGTCTCCGTGTGCGTGATGGCCCAGCCCAATTCGTTGAGCATGTCGGTCAGCACGCGGCTGGTGATGGGTTCGGAATCGACCAGGACGCCGTCGCAGTCGAACAGCACGGCGTCAAAGGGAAAATCAGTCATTGCGGGAAGCATCGGGAATATCCATGAAGCGGACAAGCATACTTCAAGCCCGCTGCCGCCCCTGGCGGACAGGCGGTCCGGCAGCAAGCAGCGGAGTGCGGCGGCGCGCGGCCTTGCGCTAGGCTGCAAGGCCGCGCATTTCGCACCTTGACCATGGCCACGCTCTCCTTCCAGCCGCTGGACACCTATGACTGGCCCCGCATCGCGCACGAGCTGGATGCCCAGGGCTGGGCGTTGCTGCCCGGCCTGATCGACCCCCGCGAGGCGCGCCGCTGGGCGCGGGACGCGATTGCCGCCGCGCGCCGGGCGCCCGCGCAGGCGGGCCACGGCGACCATTACGCGCTGCCCGATCCCCTGCCCGCGCCGCTGCGTCAGGTGCGCGCCGACCTGTACCGCCGCCTGCTTCCGGTCGCAAGGGCCTGGGCGAAGGCGCTGGGTGCGGACACGTCCTATCCCGACGACCTCGACACCTACACGCAATGGAACATCCAGGCAGGCCAACGCCGCGCGCTGTCCGCCATCCAACGGCTGCGCGCCGACGATTACCAGCCCCTGCTGATGCACGCCGACGGCGACTGCGTGTTTCCGCTGCGGCTGATCGCCCTGCTGTCGGAACCCGGCCAGGACTACACGGGCGGCGAGGTCGTGATGACCGAGCAACGCCCGCGCATGCAATCGCGCCCGATGGTCCTGCCCCTGCAATTGGGCGATGCGGCGGTGATCGCGACATCGCACCGGCCCGTCCAGGGCGCGCAAGGCCTGTATCGCGTGACAGACCGCCAGGCGGTCAGCCGCGTGCGCGGCGGCGAGCGCGTCGGGCTGGAATTGATGCTGCATGACGGCCCGTAGCGCCAGCGCCCCGATCAGTTTTCCGCCGTGATGTGGCCGTCGGCCACGACCTTGGCGAAGACGTCCGTCTGCGCCTTGATGAAGGCGCGGAACTCATCCTGGCTCATGGGCTGCACTTCGCCGCCCAGTTCGCGGATGCTGGCCACGAACTTCTCGTCCTTCAGGCTGCGCCCGATCGCCGCGGCCAGCTTCTGCTGCACGTCGGCCGGGGTCGCCGCCGGCACGAACACGCCAAACCAGTTCTCCAGCGCATAGTCCTTGAGCGGCGCGTACTCCGCCAGGGCCGGGATGTCCGGCGCGAACGAGGCGCGCTTTGCGGACGTGACCGCCAGCGGCTTGACCTTCCCGCTCTTGATGAACGGCAAGGCGCCCGCCAGGCTGACGAAGGTCAGGTCCACGCTGCCCGCGGCCACATCAACCAGCTGGGCCGATGCGCCCTTGTACGGCACGTGCACCATCTTGATCCCGGCCAGGGACTGCAGCAGTTCGCCGTTCAGGTGCTGCGGATTGCCCACGCCGCTGGTCGCGTAGGTCAGCTTGTCCGGATTGGCGCGGCCATAGGCCACCAGCTGCTCCACATTGGCCACCGGCAGCTTGGGATTGGCGACCAGCACATTGGGCACGCGGGCGATCAGCGCGATCGGCGCCAGGTCCTTGTCCGGCTGGTACTGCATCTTGCCCTTGAAGACCAGGGGGTTGATGGCCGTTTCGCCGGCGGAGCCCAGCAGCAGCGTCGCGCCGTCCGGCGCCGACCGTACGACCGCCTGCGCGCCCAGCATGCCGCTGGCGCCCGGCTTGTTCTCCACCACCACGCCCTGCGGCAGTTCACCGCGCAGGCGCTCGGCCAGCAGCCGGCCCATGCCGTCCACGCCGCCGCCGGCGGCAAAGGGCACGATCAGGGTGACGGGGCGGCCCGAAGGCGGGTCCGCGGCATAGAGCGGGGAAGCGGCAAGCGCCAGGACCGCGGCGGCGGCGAGGGTACGGATGGGGGACATGTCTCTCTCCAGTGCGGCCGGTTTCGTTGACGGCCGGGTTTTTACTTAATTGCATTTTATAGATGCAATATGCAAAACTGGCAGCTATGGAAAACACCAATGCCCCGCTGCCCCGCGCCAGCTTCGTCCTGGACGGCGTGCGCTACACCTGTCCGGACCTGCCCGCCCGGTACGGCGCGGACTATTTCCGGCTGCCCGTCGTGCTGCGCCTGCTGCTGGAAAACGCCCTGCGCAACATGCGGGGCGCGGAGCGCGACGCGGCCGTCGCCGCGCTGTTCGGCTGGCTGGAGCACGGCACCAGCGAAGCCGAGATCGCGTTCCAGCCGGGGCGCGTGCTGATGCACGACACCACCAGCACGCCCGCGCTGGTCGACATCGCCGCGATGCGCGACGCGCTGGCCGAGGCCGGCGTGGACCCGGCAGTCCTCAATCCCGTGCTGCCGGTGGACGTGTCGGTGGACCATTCGCTGGCGGTCGAGACCTATGCCCGCGCCGACGCGGCGTCCCTCAACCTGGACCTGGAACTGCGCCGCAACACCGAGCGCTACCGCTTCCTGCGCTGGGCGTCCAAGGCCCTGACCAACGTGCGCATCCATCCGCCGGGCACCGGCATCATGCACACCATCAACCTCGAGCAGCTGGCCACGCTGGTCTGCCAGCAGCCCGGCCCCGACGGCGTCGCCCTCTATCCCGACATGATGATCGGCACCGACAGCCATACGCCGATGATCAACGGCGTCGGCGTGCTGGGCTGGGGCGTGGGCGGCCTGGAAGCGCAGACCGTCATGTTCGGCATGCCCACGATGCTGCGCATCCCGGACGTCATCGGCGTCCGGCTGACCGGTGCGCTCGGGCCGGGCGTCACCGCGACCGACCTGGCCCTGACCGTGACGCAGCGCCTGCGCGCCATCCAGGTAGCGGGCGAGTTCGTGGAGTTCTTCGGCCCCGGCGCCGCCACGCTGCCGGCGGGCAGCCGCTGCGTGGTGGCCAACATGGCGCCCGAATACGGGGCCACCACCGGCTACTTCCCGATCGACGGCGAAACCCTGGCCTACCTGCGCCAGACGGGCAGGCCCGAGGCGCACATCGCGCGGGTCCAGGCCTACGCCGCGCGGACCGGCATCGCCCTGGACCCGGCCGCCGAACCCCGCTACAGCCGCGTGGTCGACATCGCGCTGGACGCGGTGCAGATGCACGTGGCCGGCCCCCGGCGGCCGCAGGACCTGCATCCGTACGGCGACACCCGTTCCATCCTGGCAGGCCTCGCCTTCACGCCCCGCACGCCCTGCGCGCTGCCCCGGCACGCCATCGCCATCGCCGCGATCACCAGCTGCACCAACACGTCCGACCCGCGCCTGCTGATGGCGGCCGGGCTGCTTGCCCGCAACGCGCGCCAGGCGGGCCTGCGGGCGGCGCCATGGGTCAAGACCTCGCTGGGTCCCGGTTCGCCGGCCGCCGCCGATTACCTGGCGCGCGCCGGCCTCCTGGACGACCTGGCCGCGGTGGGCTTCGATATCGTTGGGTACGGCTGCACCACCTGCATCGGCAATTCGGGGCCGCTGCCCGACGCCGTGCGCGACGCCATGGCCGCCGGGGCCGTCCACCCCGTCGCGGTGCTTTCCGGCAACCGCAACTTCACCGGGCGCATCCACCCCGACCTGGACCTGGGCTTCCTGATGTCGCCGCCCCTGGTGGTCGCCTTCGCGCTGGCCGGCGACGCCGAAAAGGACCTGAGCCGCGAGCCGGTGCAGGTCGCCCCCGACGGCCGCGCCGTCTACCTGAGCGACCTGTGGCCCGCCGACGCGGACATCGACGCGGCGCTGGCGGCGGGGCTGCGGCCCGGCGATTACCGCGCGGCCTTCAAGATCGCCAGCGCCAACCCCGCATGGCAGGCCTTGCAATCCCCGGACTCGGCGCGGTTTCCGTGGGACGACGCGTCCACCGCCCTGCGCCGGCCGCCGTTCGCCAGCATCGACGCGGGCAGCCAGCTTGGCCGCTACGTCGCGCATCCGCTGCTGGTGCTGGGCGACGACGTGACCACCGACCACCTCTCGCCCGCCAGCGCCATTCCGCCCGACAGCCTGATCGCGGACTTCCTGGTCGAGCGCGGCGACGACCGCAACGACCTGAACGTGTTCGCGTCGCGCCGCGGCAACTGGCAGGTCATGATGCGCGCCGCCTTCTACAGCAAGAGCCTGCGCAACCTGCTGTGCCCGGACGCCCCCGTGGGCCACACGCTGCACGCGCCCAGCGGCGCGCTGGAGCCGATCTGGGAAGCCGCGGCGCACTATGCCCAGGCGTCGCAACCCGTCGTGCTGGTGGCCGGCGAACGCTTCGGCACCGGCTCGTCGCGCGACTGGGCGGCCAAGGGCCAGCGCCTGCTGGGCATCCGCGCGGTGCTGGCGGTCAGCTTCGAACGCATCCACCGGTCCAACCTGATCGGCATGGGCATCCTGCCGCTGCGCCTGCCGGCCGGCGTCACGCCCGCCACCTTGCAGCTGGCTCCGGGCGACCGGATCGAGATCGATGCCCAGGCCGCGGCGCTGACTCCCCGCGCCGGGGTGCCGGTGCGCATCCTGCGCGCCGCCGGCGGCATCGAGGCGCTGAGCGCGACCGCCGCCGTCGAGACAGGTCTGGAGATCCGGCTGTTGCGGATGGGCGGCGTCATTCCCGCTATCCTGTCGGACACCCTGTCCTCGGCCGTCCATCGCCCATGAGCGCGCAAACCAATACCGTCACGAAAATCCTCGAGCTGATCCAGGAAGACCGCCTGCCCGAAGGCGCCCACCTCCGGGCGCAGCAGATCGCCGACCGGCTGCGGCTGTCGCGCTCGCCGGTCAATGATGCGCTGGGCATCCTGGAGCAGCACGGCGTCGTGGCGCGCAAGCCCAATCGCGGCTATTTCCTGCTGCGGGATTTCGACGCGATGGATCAGGCCCCCGCCGACCTCGCGCCCCCGGCGGCGGACGACATCGTGACGCAAAGCTATTTCAGGCTGGCCGACGAGCTGCTGCGTGGCGCGCTGCCCATGCAATGCAGCGAAGCCCAGCTGCGGACGCGCTACGCGCTGACCAACGCGCAGGCCCAGGCCCTGCTCGCGCGCATCTCGAACGAAGGCTGGGCGCAGCGACGGCCCGGCTACGGCTGGGAATTCTCGTCCATGATGACCACGCCCGACAGCCTGCTGCAGTCCTATCGGCTGCGCCTGGCGCTGGAACCGGCCGCGCTGCTCGAACCGGGATTCCGCATCGAAAAGCACGTGCTGGCGCGCTGCCGCGCGGCGGAAATGCACCTGCTGGAAGGCGGCATCGCCACCGATACGGCCGATCAGCTCCACGACCGCGGCGTGCGCTTCCACGAGTCGCTGGTGGAAGCGTCCGGCAATCCGTTCTTCATCGACACGATCAAGCGCGTCAACCGCGTGCGCCGCCTGCTGTCATACCGGTCCATGCAGGATCGCAGCCGCTACAAGCAGCATTGCGACCAGCATCTGGCCATCCTTGACCTACTGGAACGCGAGCGCAACGAAGAGGCGGCCGAGGCGCTGGCCAGCCATCTGCGCAGCACGCTGGACAACCTGGCCCGCATCAGCGGCATCCTGGCTTCCTAGGCCGCGCGACGCGGCCTTTTCCCCATCGACAAGAAGAGGTTTGCGCCATGCACGTCTACATCGGCTCCCGCACCACCCGGGAACGCAACGCCCGCGGCGACGGCATCAGCGTGTTCGACTACGCGCCCGACACCGGGTCGCTGACGCTCAGGCAGGTGGTGGGCGGCCTGCTCAACCCGTCCTATCTGCTGCCTCACCCGACGCTGCCCGTGCTGTACACCGTGCACGGCGACAGCGGCGAAGTCAGCGCGCTGCATCGCGACATGCGCGACGGCGCCCTGAAGCCGTGGCGCATGCAGGCCTGCGAGGGCCGCAATCCGGTGCACCTGGCGCTCGGACCCTCGGCCCGCTACCTGATGGTGTCCAACCACCTGACCGGCGCCCTGGCCGTGCTGCCCGTCGCCCCCGACGGCTCGCTCGCGCCCGTGTCGCAGACGGTCGCGCTGGCCGGCGAACCCGGCCCGCACCGCAAGGAACAGCCTCACGCCAAGCCGCACTACAACCTGGTCGATCCATCCGGCCGCTACGTGGTGGTGCCGGACAAGGGCCTGGATCGCGTCTTCCTGTATGGGCTGGACGCGGACGGCGTCAGCGCGGAACCAGCCTGCGTCGCAGCCACGCGCGAGGGCGCGGGGCCGCGCCACGCCGCCTTCCACCCTTCGGGGCGCTGGCTGTACGTGGTCAATGAACTGGACAACACCGTCGCCGCCTACACGCTGGAGGCAGGCGCGCTGCGCCCCTTCCAGGTGCTGACCACCCTGCCCGACACCTGTACCGGCAACAGCCGGGCCGCCGGCATCGCCATGGACCGGCACGGCCTGCACCTCTATGCGTCGAACCGCGGCGACGACAGCATCGCCGTATTCCGCGTGGATCCGGCCAGCGGCAGGCTGGCCCCGCTGCAGCACGTCCACACCCACGGCAAGACGCCCCGGTTTTTCACGCTGTCGCCCGACGGCCGTTTCCTCTTCGCGCTGAACGAAGACAGCGACACCCTGCAGCGCTTCCACGTCAACCCGGCCGACGGCACGCTGGTGCGCGACGGCTACGAACTGCGCATCGGCAGCCCGGTGTGCATGGTGTTCGCCCGCCGCCAGGCCTGAGCGCCGGCGTCAGAAATCCATCGACGCCGACAGCATCAGCGTGCGCGGCACGCCCTGCGAAATCGTGCCGTAGGACGCCACGCCCGACCAGTAGGCGCGATTGGTCACGTTCACGACATTGGCGCGCAGCACGACGTCCTTGCCCTGCACCTTGACCGCGTAGCGCGCGCCCACGTCGAACGTCGTCCACGACGGCACGGACTGCGTGTTGGCCTGGTTGATGTATTCGCTGCCGGTGTGGACCATGCCGCCCGTCAGCGTCAGCCCCGGCACCCACGGCGTATCCCATTCCGCCCCCAGGTTGACCGACACCTTGGGCACGCCCACGGGCCGGTTGCCCAGCGTGGCGCGGCTGTTGGTGCGCGTAAGCTCCGCGTCCAGGAAGGTCACGCCGCCCAACAGGCGCAGGCCGCGCAGCGGCTCGCCCGACACGTTCAGCTCCAGCCCGCGGTTGCGCTGTTCGCTGTCCGCGCCGTACACGCCGTTGGTCAGCTGACCGCTGGGCTTGGTGATCTCGAACGCGCTCAGGGTCACCATGGCGTTGTCCAGCTCCACCTTCACGCCCACTTCCTTCTGTTTGGCCTTGTACGGCTTGAAGACCTCGCCCGCGTTGGACGCGGTGGCCGGCGCCACGTCGCCCTTGCTCAGGCCTTCGATGTAGTTCGCGTAGAACGACACGTTGCTCCACGGCTTGACCACCAGACCCGCCAGCGGCGTGGTCGCGCTTTCGTCGTAGCTGACGGTGCGCACCCCGGTCGTGCCGTTGAAGTTGCGCGACTCGATGCGCTGGTGGCGCACGCCCAGCGTAAGCTGCGCGCGGTCGTCCAGGATGCTCATCGTGTCGGCCAGCGCCAGCCCCGACAGGTCGGACGACGACACCTTGGGCACATTGGCCGGCGCCGGGATGTGCTGCTCCGGCCGCGTGATCGGCCGGTAGATGTTGGACGTCAGCGGCGTGCCGTTCACGCTGGCCTGCAGATTGCGGTCGCTGTACAGGCTGCCCATGAAGTTCACCGAATGGCGCACCGGCCCGGTGTCCAGCTTCGCGCGCAATCCCGCGTTGTAGGTGGCGCGGTTGACCTCGAACCTGAAATTGTTCGGCGTCACGACCGTGTCGCCGGCTTCGTTGACGATGGTGGGCGTCTGGTCGGACAGGCGCGAGACGGACGTGTCCGAGCCGCCCGCGTCCGCGAACACCGTCAGGCGGTCGCTGATGTCGTATTCCACGCGCAGCAGCGCGGACTGGCCGTCCGACTTCCACCAGCCCCACGGCTGCGTGGCGTTGCGGCGGCCGTCGGGCGCGCGGGGCACGTCGATGCCCGCCGCAACCAGGAAGGGCCGCGTCGGCGCATCGATCTTTTCGTTCTGGGTCAGCAGGTCCAGCGACGCGCGCAGCCGTTCGCCCTGGTAGTCCAGCGACAGCGCGCCGATGTCCGTGCGCGAATACATGTTGTCCAGCGGCGTGTCGCCCTGCCGGTGCATGCCGTTGATCCGCACGCCCCATTCGCCCTCGTTGCCGAACCGGCGGCTCAGGTCCACCCGGCCGCCGAACTGCGAATCGCCCACATAGTCGGCCGACAGGCGGGTCAGGTCTTCGGGCAGCGACCGCTTGGGCACCATGTTGATCACCCCGCCCACGCCGCTGTTGGGCGACATGCCGTACAGCAGCGCCGCCGGCCCCTTCAGTACCTCGACCCGCTCGATGTAGTCCGTGAAGACGTGGTAGTTGGGCGCCACGCCATAGACCCCGTCGAACGCGATCTCGCCCAGGTTGCCTTCGCCGATGGGAAAGCCGCGGATGTAGAACGAATCCGTCACGCCGCCGATCTGGCCGGTGAAGCGTACCGACGGCTCGACGTTCAGCGCATCGGCCAGCGTCACCGCCTGCCGGTTTTGCAGCAGCTCGGACGTATAGCTGGTGACGTTGAACGGCGTATCCATCACGTCGCGGTTGCCCAAGAGGCCCAGCCGCGCGCCGCTTGCCACCTGTCCGCCGGCGAACACCGGCGGCAGCGCCGACGGGCTCACGCCGGCGCCGTCGACGGTCACCGCCGGCAGCACGGTCGTGGCGTCGCCGGACGCGGACGGCAGCTTGCGCAGCGTATAGGCGCCGCCGCCCTGTTCCGACAGGGCATAGCCCGAGCCGGCGAGCAGGCGATCAAACCCCTCGCGCACCGTGTAGGCGCCATTCAACCCGTCGCTGTGGCGTCCCTGCACCATGGCCGGATCGAATGACAGCGGCACGCCGGCGGCCGCGGCAAAGCCGGCCAGCACGTCGCCCAGCGGACCGCCCGCGATGGCGTAGGGCTTGCGCGCGCCGGCTTCGACCACTTCGGCGGCGGCGGCCAGCCCCGGGACGGCTGCCTGGGCCAGCAACGGCAGGCCCAGGCCCGCGGCGCGGACCAGCGCCGCGACGGGCAACACGGCGGCGATGCCACGGGACGGGCGCGGCGAACGGGAGAGTCGGGAAACCATGAAACGATCCTTCGTTGGAGTCTGGGTGGCGCGCGCATGTCGCGACGGTTCACCCGGTACACCGGACGAAGCGGAAAAAAGTGTCAGCCGGTCCGCGATTAATTTGTAACCGCGGCGCGCGGCAGGATGGCGGTCCACAACGGCGTCACCCGGCTCACCCGCACCGGCAGGGTCTTTTCCAGGAGATGCAGGCTGGCGTCGATGTCGTTCAGCGGGAACGCGCCCGACACCCGCAGCCCGGCGACGGCGGGGTCGCAGCGCAGCACGCCGCGCCGGTACCGGCCCAGCTCATCCACCAGGTCCGCCAGGCGCCAGTTCCGCGCGGCAAGCATGCCGTCCGCCCAGGAGGCCGACGACGCATCGGCGGCGGCCGGCGGCGCCGCTTCGCGCGACGTGAAGACGGTCTGCTGCCCCGCCTGCAGCACCAGCGGCGCGGCGCCTTGCACCGCGGGCCGGACCTCGACCGCGCCGTCGAATACCGCGATGCGCACGCTGCCGCCCTCGTCGCGCACCATGAAACGTGTGCCCAGCGCGCGCAGGGATCCGTGCGTGGTCCGGACGATGAACGGACGATAGACCGGCGCGGGGTCGCGTCCCGTCGTCAGCAGGATCTCGCCGGCCCGCAACCACAGCAGGCGCTGCTGCGGCGTGTAGTCGATGTCGACGGCGCTGGACGTGTTCAGCACCAGCTGCGTGCCGTCGGCCAGCGCCATGCGGCGCTGCTCGCCGGTCGCGGTGCGCAGGTCCGCGCTCCACTCGCGCCAGGGCAGCTCGCGCCAGCCCAGCCACGCGGCCGGCCCCAGCGCCAGCAGTCCGGCCAGCCCGAGCAGGGCCTGCAGGCGTCCGGCGCGGTCCGCCCGGCGCAACGCCTGGCCCCCGACGGCGGGCGGCACCTGCCCGAACCCGCGCAGCATTTCCTCGGCGCGCCGCCAGGCGGCCTCGTGCGCGGCGCTGCGGCCGCGCCAGCCGTCAAACGCCGCCCGGTCCGACGCCGACAGGGCCTCGGACTGGAAGCGGACCAGCCAGCCGGCGGCTTCCTTCAGGATGGCCGGATCGATGGCGGCGCTCACGGCGCGTCGGCCTGGTAGGCCATCAGGCAGGCGGTCAGCGCGGCCTGCATGTGGCGCTTGACGGTGGACAGCGACACGCGCTGGCGCAGCGCGATGTCGTCATAGCCCAGGCCGTCGAACTGCGACAGCACGAAGATCTCGCGCGTCCTGGCGGGCAGCGACCGCAGGGCGGCATCGATGGCGTGCAGCGTCTCCAGGATCAGCGCCCGCGCCTCCGGCGACGGCGCCTCGGCCGCGGGCAGCTGCGCGATGGCGGCCAGGTAGGCGTCTTCCAGCGCGCGGCGGCGCCAATGGTCCACCACCAGGCCCTTCGCGATGTGCGCAAGCAGCGCGCGCGGCTCGGCGCCCGCGTGCTCGCGGCGGCGGCCGGCCATCAGCCGCACGAAGGTGTCGTGCGCCAGGTCGGCGGCGTCGAAGGAGCTGCCCAGCTTCTTGCGCAGCCACATCGACAGCCAGCCATGGTGTTCACGATATAGCGTCGTGACGGTGTCCGCGGGGGGAGATTCCGGCGCAGGCAAGGCGCACCTCGAGATCTATTGCAAATAGGAATTGTTATTATTTTATATGAACTCCGGCCGGGGAGCCGCAAGCGCCGCCCGATTACCACGGCCAAGGCGCCGGGATAGAATCGATCGTCTCCGGCTACCTCCCCGACCACCATGCAGAATGATCCGTCCGTGCCCCTGTTTCTAGCCGGCGGCGGCGACATGGCTGCGCGGGTGGCGCGCCACGATTGGGCGGCCACGCCGCTGGGTCCCATCGACGCATGGCCCGCCGCGCTGCGCATCGCCGCCAGCATGGTGCTGTCGTCCCGGTTCCCCTGCTGCCTGGTCTGGGGTCCCGGACTGATCACCATCTACAACGACGCCTTCGCGCCCATCCTGGGCGCCAAGCCGGACGCCCTGGGCCGATCCTTCAGCCACATCTGGAGCGAAGCCTGGCCGCAGATCGGTCCCATCGCCGCGCGCGCATACGCCGGCGAGGCGACCTTCATCGAAGACTTTCCGCTGGAAATCCACCGCTACGGCCGCGCGGAAATGGCGAACTTCACCTTCTGCTACAGCCCGGTGCGCGACGAGCACGGAAACGTCGCGGGCATGATCGACACGGTCATCGAGACCACGGCGAGAGTCAGCGCCGAGCGCGCCCAGGCCGAGGCCCTGCGCCAGGCCGAAGACACGCTGCGGCAAAGCCAGAAGATGGAAGCCGTGGGCCAGTTGGCGGGCGGTTTGGCGCACGACTTCAACAACCTGCTCATGGGCATTTCCGGAAGCCTGGAACTGCTGAACCGGCGCCTGGCGCAAAAACGCCACGACAACCTGCAGCGGCACATCGATGCGGCGCAGGGCGGGACCAACAAGGCAGCCGCCCTCACCCGCCGACTGCTCGAGTTTGCGCGCCGCCAGCCCCTGGACCCCAAGGCCGTCGACATCAATCAGCTGATCCGCGGCATGGAGGACCTGATCCGCCGCAGCGCCGGCCCCGCCGTCACGCTGGACATCGCATGCGCGCCGGACCTCTGGCCAGCCTGGGTAGACCCCCATCAACTGGAAAACGCCCTGCTCAACCTGTGCCTGAATGCCACGGATGCCATGGCCTCCCACGGCACGCTGGGCATCGAAACGCGCAACCTCAGCCTGCCCGCCGGCCCGGCCCGCGAGCGCGGACTGGACGCCGGCGACTATCTGCTGCTGCGCGTCACGGACACGGGCTGCGGCATGTCGCCGGAAACGGCGCAACGCATCTTCGATCCTTTCTTCACGACCAAATCGGCGGGCCAGGGAACCGGGCTCGGCCTCTCGATACTCTACGGCTTCGTGCGCCAGTCCGGCGGACAGGTGCAGGTGCAGTCGCAGCCAGGCAAAGGCACGGTCATGACGCTCTACTTTCCCCGGCATCGCGGCAAAGTAAGCGCGACCGAATCCGCGGCCCGCAACGAACCGCCGCGCGCCGAATTGGGACAGACCGTGCTGGTTGCGGAAGACGAACCCTCGGTTCGCGCCGTCACCGCCGAAGCGCTCAGGGAATTGGGTTATGCGGTCATCGAGGCCGCGGACGGCGCCAGCGCCCTGAAGCGGATTTCCAGCGACATCAGGCTGGATCTGCTGATCTGCGACCTGGGCCTGCCCGGTGGCATGAACGGGCGCCAGGTGGCCGAAGCGGCCCAGGCGCTGCGGCCCGGGCTGAAGGTGCTGTTCATTTCAGGCTATGGCGCCAATGCGCAAGGCGCCAACGGAGCGGACGCCGCCGATCCGGTGTTGCCCAAACCCTACGCCCTCGAGGACCTCGCGCGTCACGTGCATGCGCTGTTGCGCGCTCAGCTGTCCGGCCCGCGCCCCGACGCCCAGATCCAGAACAGGCCAGCCCCGGACACCAGCATGGCGAACAGCAAATAGACAAAACAGATCAAGAGGCCAAAGAAATAATACCGGTCATAGGCGCTGGCCGCCCACCATGCGGTGCCCCCATATACCGCCATGACGAAAAACGGCAGCCATAGCACCGCGATGCCGGTCCGACGCCAGCCGGGCGTGTTCCAGCGCGGGAATTTGCGGGGCCTGGCGCGCAGCAGCAGCGCCAGCGCGGACAGCGCCGGCAGCAGGAAAGCCAGCACCGCCAGCACCAGCACGCCCGCGTCCAGAAATGTCGTCACGAACTCCCGCAAGTTCATCTCCCCAGACGGCGCGCGTCGGCGGCGCCGTTGGGGAATTTATACACGAGCCGCCCTACAGCTTGGGCGCGTAGCGCACGGTGAGCATCACATTGCGGGGCTCGCCGTAGTAGTTGTTGCTGGATAGCGTGTTGTAGGACGGCACGTAGTACTTCTTGTCGAACACGTTGTTCAGGTTCAGCGCGAAGCTCAGTTCCGGCGTGGCCTGATAGCCCACGCGCGCGTTCCAGATCGTGAACCCGGCCAGCTTGAATTCACGGTCCGAGCTGATCGTCTGCGTCTGCGCATTGACGCCGGCGCCCACGCTCAGGCGGTTCCACGCGCCCGGCAGCCTGTAATTGGCCCACAGGCGCAGCATGTGCTTGGGCGTCCAGGTATTGAAGACCTGGCCCTGGTTGTCGGGATCCTGCAGGAATTTGGTCGTGTTGTAGGTGTAGCCGGCATACAGCTCCAGGCCCCTGACCACCTCGCCGGAAATCTCGGCTTCCACACCCTGGCTGCGCACCTTGCCGGCCGCGCGCGAGCAATACCAACCGCCGCATGCAAAGCCCGCGTCGTAGTCATTGACGGCGCGGTTCTTGTGGTCGTAGCGGAACACGGCCAGCGTGGTATTGACGCGGCCGTCCGCCAGCTCGCCCTTGACGCCCACCTCGTAATTGTTGCCCTCGATCGGCTTGAGCAGGCTGCCCGACACGGTGCGCTCGGTCTGCGGTTCGAACACCGTGGTGTAGCTGGTGTAGACCGACCAGTTTTCGTTCACCGAATACACGATGCCGGCGTAGGGGATGAAGCGGCCCGTGGTGGTGGACGTCGTGGTGCTGCCGCCGCCGCTATAGCTGTAGTCGTACCAGCCCAGGCGTCCGCCGCCGATCAGCGCCAGGGACTCGGTGGGCTTGACGCGCCACGTGCCGTAGATGCCCTTCTGCCGGATGTCGTAGGAACTGCGCGAATCGTAGCCGCTGGCCGCGGCGATGGAATCGATGTCCTGCCAGGGGCGGTGATGGTCGATGTCGAAGATATTGCCGCCGTCCTCCCAGGCGCGCGTGAAGCGGTCGCTCGTGGTCAGCTTGGAATAATTGGCGCCCACCACCACTTCCTGCTCCATGCCCCAGCCGGTGAAGTTGCCGGCGACCGACATATCCAGTCCGCGCTGCTTGCTCTTGAAGTCGACGCCAAAATTGCCGTAGGAAATCTCGCTGCCGTCACGCTGCACCGGGCCGGTGACGCGCTGGTGCACGGTCGTATTCTTCTCGTTCATCGCGACGCCGGCCAGCCTGAAGCGCCAGGCCTCGTTGAAGCGATGCGTCACGTCCGCGTTGAAGATGGTCTGGTCATTCTTCGCGCGGTTCCAGGTGGAGCCCGTGTAGGTCGATCGGGGCAGGTCGATGCTGCCACCGTCTTCAAAGCGGGGATAGCCCACGAACATGGGCCGCGAGCGGCTGTACCGGTTGCTGATGCCCAGGCCCACCGTGGTGTTATCGGTGATGTCATAGTCCAGCGCGGCGTACATGTTGCGGGTCTTGTCCCACACATAGTCGATGAAGGAATGGCTTTGGTCCTCATCCAGCACCATGCGTCCGCGCAGCGTGCCCGCTTCGTTCAAGGGACCGCCGGCGTCCAGCGTCAGGCCGTAGTGATCCCAGGACCCGGCCTTGCCCGTCACCACCACGGACGGCTCCGCCCCACCCCGCTTGCGCACCAGATTGATCGCGCCCCCCGGGCTGCCCGCGCCTTGCAGCAGGCCGGCCGCGCCGCGCAGGATTTCCACGCGGTCATAGAACACCAGCGAATCCTGTTCCCAGTTGCCCAGGCTATAGCTGTTGCGCAGCAGGGACACGCCGTCGTACTGCAGCAGATCCACGGGGAAGCCGCGCGAATTGATCGCCACGCCGGCGCCCACGCCCTGCACGCCCACCATGCCGACCGTGTTGTTGACGGCATCGGGCAGGCTGGTCATGTCCTGATCGTCCATGCGCTGGCGCGTCAGGACGGTGATGGATTGCGGAATGTCCTTCAGCGCCTGCGGCGTCTTGCCGATGGTGACCGCCGGCGACGTGTACGAACCCGTGCCTTCGGTCGTGGTCTGGTAGCTGCCCGTCACCGTGACGGGCGCCAGCGTCGCGGCCTGGTCGGCGGACGCCTGCCGCAGGCGGTATCCGCCCTCGGCGCGCGCCACGGCCTGCAGGCCCGTGCCCGCAAGCAGGCGCTCAAGCGCCGCATCGACGGTATGGGTGCCCGACACGCCGCGGGTCGTGGCGCCGGCCGTCAGAGCGGGATCGGATGCCACCATCACGCCAGCCTGCACACCGAATGCGCCCAGCGCCGCGCTGAGGGGCCCGGCGGGAATGCTGAAGGCGACGGCGCGCGGCGCCTGCGCCTGGGCATGCACCGCGGCCGGCCACAGCAGGGAAGCCATGGCCAGGGGCGCGGCGCAACGCAATGCGGCGCTCAACGCCGTGCGGCGCAGGGGAAGGCGGGCAAACACCGCGGCGCTCGCGGCGCGGACAGGACGAGATGACATGAAAGGGTTCCCAGGCTCATGAAGGTCGGAGCAGCCTCGAGGCCGGGCTGCTTTTTCTACATGAAGCGCGAGATCGGGATATCCGCCGTTGCTGTTACAAAAAAGGCCGGCGGCGGGGCCGGCAGCGATCAGGCGAGGCCCACGGTCACCCAGTAGCGGGTGTAGCGACGCACCCGCACGGGCAGGATCTCCTGAAGCATGGCCAGCACCTTGTCGGTGTCGGCCAGCGGGAAGGCGCCCACCACACGCAGGCCGGCCGCCGCGCCGGTGCAGTTCAGCACGCCGGGGCGGTAGCGTCCCAGTTCGTCCAAAAAGTCCGACAAGGGCATTTCGTCGGCGATCAGCATGCCCTCCAGCCAGGCCGATACGCCCGCCTGCAAGGGCGCCGCGACGAATCCGCCGCCAAGGGTGAATTCCGCCTGCTCGCCGGCCTGCACGCGTCGCGGCACGGCATCCTGCGCAAGGCCACGCACGTCCACCGCGCCCTCGAGCACCGCCACGCGCATGCGGCCCGCTTCCAGATCGCGCACCAGAAAGCGCGTGCCCACCGGCGTCAGCACGCCGCCGCGTGTGCGCACGGCAAACGGCCGCCCCATGGGGTCGCGGGCGGTCGTGACCAGGATCTCGCCTTGCAGCAACACCAGTTCGCGCAGGCTGGCGGTATAGCGCAGATCCACCGCGCTGCCGGCATTCAGCGCCACTTGCGTGCCGTCGGGCAGCGTCAGCGACCGGCGTTCGCCGGTGCCGGTGCGCAGGTCCGCCGACAGGCGGCGGATCATGTCGCGCTCGCCCACCGCCCATGCGCCCAGGCCCACGCCGACCGCCGCCGCCATCAGCCGGATCGCAGCGCGCCGCGACTGGATCAGCGGCGCCTGCAGCAGGGTTCGCGAAGCCACCGCCGGCCCGGCCTGCGCCACCCCCGCAGCCACGTCGCGCGTCAATGCGCCAAGACGCTGCCACGCCAGCTCGTGCGCGGGTTCCTCCCGCCGCCATCGTTCGAAACGATCCCGCGCGGCGGGGCTTGCGTCCTCGCGCAGGCGCGCCCACCAGTCGGCGGCCTGCCGGATCACCTTGGGGTCGATGGCGCCGGCTTCAGGCGCGTGCGGCCGCAGCAGCTTGGCGTTGTCCATGAAGCGTCGGCTCAGCCGTACACGGCCGTGTAGCAGTGCACCAGCGCCCGCGCCAGCGACTTTTGCACGGCGTTGGGCGTCAGGCCCAGCTGCTGGCCGATCTCGGCGTAGGACAGGCCGTCGATCTGGGCCATCAGGAAGATCCTGCGGCTGGTCATCGGCAAGGCGTCGAGCAGCTCGCAGACCTGTTCCAGCGCTTCCAGGATCAAGGCGCGCGCTTCCACGGAAGGCTCGGTGGGCGCCGGCTGCAGCGCCAGCGTCTCGGCATAGGCGGCCTCGAGCGCCGCGCGCCGCGCCCGGCCGATCAAGAGGCGCGTGGCGATGGTGCGCAGATAGGCGCGGGGTTCGTTCAGCGGTTCGCGGACGTTGGCGCGGATCAGCCGCTCGAACGTGTCGTGCGCCAGGTCCGCCGCGTCGGAGGCATTTCCGAGCTTGCGTTGCAGCAGGCCGCGCAGCCAATGGTGATGAGCCAGATAGACGGACTGCACCTCTGCGCGAGAGGCGATGAAAGAGGATGGCATGACGACCCGGCCCGGCGTCGCCGCCAGAGATCAAGACAAAATGAAAATGATTCGCAATTATAGATGCGGTTTTTGTCTTTGCAAGGCGCCGCGCCGGGAGGACGCTGCGTGCCGCCGGACGCTAATAGTCCATTGGGACATGGCTTTGCGCGGTCCGGATCTCCTGCAGGTGGCGTTCGGCCTCTTCGCGTTCCAGGGCGGGCGGCAGTGCGCGCCAACTGACGAGATTGCCCGGTGTCTTGACCGGCATCCAGCCCAGCACGCTGTAGAGCGATATCGCGGTGTGGCCCGTATCCAGCCGCGTTTCGTAATAGCCCTGACGGTCCGGCGCGGTATCGCCGGGCGTCCAATCCAACTGAGACATCCGTGTCTCCTTCTTGGTGAAGCTTATGCTCTTGCGCGCGCCATCCGCGCAGGGGCGGCGTTATGTATGCCTGATCGTATAGCGTCCCGATCCGGTTGTCCTGCCTCAAACCGTCGGTATTTTTGATTCTTGACAGAGGGGAATCCCTAAGCATCCCTGGCAACCCGGATTGCTAAAGCACGATTGCAGGCGCTAGGATGCGGCAACGTTTTTTTCAACCCCAGGAGGCGGAGCAATGCGCCGGCCAACCGGGAATGCGACGGCCATGCCGAAATCGGTCTTCCTGCGATACCCGAAAGATCGGCTGGCCGCCCTGGCAAGCGCCAATGCCCTGCGCGCGATCCGCGAAGGCCTGCTGTGGACCCTGCCCTGCCTGCTGGTCTCGGCGCTGTTCCTCATCCTGTCCGTCTGTGCCCGGCTGCTGGGCCTTCCCGACGACATCGCCGACCTGCTGGCGGGCGCGCACCGCAAGCTCTCGGCCATCATGCCGCTGCTTGCCGGCATGTCGATCGGCTACATGCTGTCCATCCGCCACCGCCTGCCTCACCTGCCCACGGCGCTGCTCTGCCTGTCGTACGTGGTCATCGCCGAAAGCCTGCTGGCGCCCTATCCGCGGGCGGCGTCCACCCTGATGCTCTTCATCGCCATCGTCTCGCCGCTGGCGACCGTGCCGCTGATGGCGTGGCTGCATCGCCGCCGCTGGACCCAGCTTGCGCCGGACGGACTCATTGGCGAAAACGTCCGGGACTCGCTGAACATGATCGTGCCCGGCCTGCTGACGGCGGGCCTGGTCATCGCGCTGCTTTCCTGCGCCCTGCGCATCCCCGCCGTCGCACAGTTCGACATCCCGCTCAGCGTCGCGTCGCTGGACAACCCGTTCGCGTCCGGCGCCCTGATCGCCGCATTGAACTCCCTGCTGTGGTTCTTCGGCATCCATGGCGCCCAGGCCATGGCGCCCATCATGGATGTGCTGGACCAGGCCACCCAGCTCAACGCGACCACCGCGGCGGCCGGCTATGAAAGCGTCTACGCGCTGAACGGCACCCTGCTGGGCGCGTTTGCCTTCATCGGCGGATCGGGCGCCACGCTTTCCCTGGTCGCGGCCATCCTGCTCTTTTCGCGCAGCGAATCGCTGCGGCTGCTGGCGCTGGCCAGCATTCCGGTATCGCTGCTGAACGTCAACGAGATGCTGCTGTTCGGCCTGCCGCTGATCCTCAATCCTCGGCTGCTGCTCCCGTTCGTGCTTGCGCCGGTCGCCAATGTCCTCATCGCCGTCGCGGTCGTGCAGCTTGGCTGGCTCCAACCGGCGACGGTCGCGCTGCCGCTGACGTCTCCCGTGCTGTTCAATGCCTACATCGGCGCCGGCGAACACCTGGGCGGCATCGTGCTGCAGCTGATGCTGGTGGCGCTGGGGGCCTGCCTGTACTCGCCCTGCGTGATCGCGCTGGAACGCCAGCGCAAGGCCGACGCCACGATCCATTTCAGGTCGCTGGACACCACCTTCCCGCAGCTCCAGGAAGAATCCCTGCTGTATGCGCACGACCCCCTGGCGACGTCGTACGCGAACCGCGCGCGGCGGCGGGCCGAGGTCTCTCGCATCCGCGCCATCAGCGAATACGACTTCTACCTGGAATTCCAGCCGCAGGTGTCGCTGAGGACCGGCCTGTGCACCGGCTGCGAGGCCCTGCTGCGGGCAACCGGCCCGGAAGGCACGCAGCAGGCGCCGCTGGAATTCCTGCGCTGGCTGGCGCAGGCGGACCTGATGCGCGAAGTGGACCTGTGGGTCGCCCGGCAGGCGGTGCGCCAATGCCTGGCGTGGCGCGCGCAGGGCTTCACCCTGCCGATGACCATCAACGTCACCAGCGGCACGCTGACCACGCCGTCCTTCCTGGACAAGCTGATCGATATCCTGGCGCAGGCGCAGGGCCAGGTTTCGGTGGAACTCACGGAAGACGCGCTGGTCGAGGACGCGCAGGTGCTGCACACGGCGTTTTCCCGCTTGCACGGCATCGGCGCGCGCGTGTACATCGACGACTTCGGCACGGGCTATTCGGCGCTGAGCTACCTGCACCAGTTCCAGATCGACGCCGTCAAGATCGACCGCAGTTTCGTGCTGGCGCAGAGCCACGACCGGGGCGCGCTGGTCATGAGCGGCCTGCTGCGGTTCTGCGAGGCGCTGAACCTGCAGATCATCGTCGAAGGCGTGGAAACGGACGGGCAGCTGTCGGCGCTGGCGTCCAGCGCCGAGATCATCGTGCAGGGCTGGTACTACAGCAAGGCGATACCCGGCGAACACATCGTGGAATTCGCGCGGCGGCGGCAGCAGATGCCTGCCGCGCCGGCGCATCCCGCGGGCGCCGCGGCTACTTGATGCCGATGAACGGCATCGCCGCGCCAGGCACTTGCGTGGCCGGCAGCACGCCGTCCCACTTTTCGACGGCGTTCAGGCTCACCAGGTTGGTGTTGGCGGCCAGCGCCTCGGCCTTGGCGCGGATGGACGCCGCTTCCGCCTCGCCGCGCATGCGGATGCCGTCGGCCTCGGCCGTGAACTGCTGGCGGCGCGCGTCGGCTTCGGCCTTGGCCTTGACCACCTGGATCTCGGCGTTGATCATCGCCGTTTCCTTCTGCTGGCGCGTGGTCTCGATCTGCACCTGAGCCAGCATGCGCTGTTCGATCGAATGCTCGTAGGCCTGCGAGAAGCCCACTTCCTCGATCTGCACGCCCACCACCTGCACCGGCGCGCCTTCCATCGTCTTGAGCACCGCGTTGTTCACGTCCAGGCCCAGCTTCTGGCGTTCCTGGATGGCGCGCACGGCGGTGTACTGCCCGAACACGTTCTTCACCGCGTCCGGCGTCTTGCGCTCCAGCACGCGCATTTGCAGATTGGAGATGGTGCCGTATTCGGAATAGAGCTCGGCCACGTGCTCGGGCGGCACGCGGTACGTGACGGACACGCGCAGCGTCGCGGGCTGCTGGTCGTAGCTGTAGGCCTCGAGCTTTTCAAACACGAAGGTGTGGTCGCGCACGGACACCGTCATCACGTTGTCGATGAAAGGCGTCTTGAAGTCCAGGCCCGGCTCGGACACGCGCACCAGCTTGCCGTTGCGCAGCACCACGCCGCGCTCGCCCTGGTCGACCTGGAACCACGAGCCGAAGGCGATGAACAGGATCAGGAGAAACAGTATCCCGGTGCCGACGGCGACCTTGATGCTGCGCGGCTTGACCGCGCCGATTGTCTTGACCATCTGGATGTCCGTCGGCTTCATTTCGAATCCCTGTCTGTTCTTGTTCGTTTACGGTCCGAGAGCACCGCCGCGATGCCGCGAGCCAGCAGATAGGCGACCACGGCCGCCCCCACCAAGATCAGGAAATACCTCATCGCGCGTCCCCCCCGGGAAAGAAGGTCCGGATTCTATCCCGCACGGCCAGGCCCGCGGCGCGCGCTTGCCGACGGAATGTTCCGATACGTTTCCGGACGTTTCGACGGAGCGGAATTCGGGAGAATCAGGCGCCGTAGCAGCGCAGTCCCAGGCGCGACAAGGCGTCCGGATACTCCCAGAATGCGTGGTCCAGCTCCTCCATTTCCTGCTGCTCTTCCTCGGTCATCGCGCCGTAGATATCGTTCAGCTGGACCACCTCGGGCGAGGCCTCGAACCGGTCGATCAATCCGCGCATGCGCGACAGCACGTCCAGCATGTGCACCGCCCCGATCCTGCGCAGCGCCCGCAGGGCCAGTTGGCAGGTCTCGTCCCCCCAGTTGCAGAGAAACTGCATGAAGCCGCCGTTGTTGATGTCGGCTTCCATGCGCCACAGCGCCACCAGCTCGCGGTCCGTGCCCGACAGGCGGTCAAGCTTCCAGTCGGCGGCCTGCAGCGCCGCCATGGCCTGCTCATAACGCTGGTCCCACAGCAGGTCGTGCACGTTCAGCATGCCCTGCGCCGAAGGCGCCAGCAAGGCGGGCCACACCACGCCATGTCCGTCGTCCACCAGTTGCCATTGTTCGCGCTGGGCCGGCGACGCCTCGTGCAGGCGGATGTGGCGCCTGATCGGTTCCTCGATCCGCCGGCCATCGGCCAGCGTCAGGATGAGGTGCGTGTCGTTCAGCGCGATGGAGGCGATGCGGTAGTCAACGGGCGTCATGCGGCGGTCCGGCGGAAAATGGAAAGCGCACGAAACTACCGGAACGGCGTCCTGCTGTCGAGGCGCCCGGGCCGGCGGCCGCATCGCGCCGCATCCTGTTACCCGGGCCCCAACGCCCTTCTGCTACCTTAACCAGGCCTTGCGCCGAGGCTTGCATCCGGCGCCCACGACGGAGACCGACCATGCCACGTCCTTCCGAGTCCGCTCCCCTGATCGGAGTGGTCCCGCCGTACATGCTGGACCGCCTGGCGCAACACGCCGATGCGCGCGTCAGCATGCCCGCCGTCAAGACGTTGATCATCGATCAGCAGCAGCGCAGCCTGCGCGAGATGGCCGAACAGCCGCCGCGCGCCACGCTTGCGCCCGCGCAGCACGCGGCGCCGCCAGGTTCACCCCAGCGCGCCATCCACGACGCCGCCAACAGCACGACCCTGCCCGGCAAGCTGATAAGGGCCGAAGGTGCGCGCGCCAGCGGCGACGCCGCGGTGGACGAGGCCTACGCGCATCTGGGCTCCACCTACAAGCTGTTCTGGAACGTGTACAAGCGCCATTCCATCGACGCCCACGGACTGCCCCTGGTGGGCACCGTGCACTACGGAGAGGACTACGAAAACGCCTTCTGGAACGGCGCGCAGATGGTATTTGGCGACGGCGATGGCCAGGTGTTCAACCGCTTCACCATCGCCGTCGACATCATCGGCCACGAACTCACCCACGGCGTGATCGACACCGAGGCCGCGCTGCTCTACCAGGGCCAGTCCGGCGCGCTGAATGAATCGCTGTGCGACGTGTTCGGCGCGCTGGTCAAGCAGTATTCGCTGGGGCAGACGGCCCGCGAGGCCGACTGGCTGGTGGGCCAGGGCCTGTTCACGCCCAAGGTGAAGGCCCGCGCCCTGCGCTCCATGGCCGAACCGGGCACCGCCTACGACGACCCCGTGCTGGGCAAGGACCCGCAGCCCGCGCACATGAAGGCCTATGTCGACACGCCGCGGGACAACGGCGGCGTGCACATCAATTCGGGCATTCCGAACCGGGCCTTTTATCTGGCGGCCACCGCCCTGGAAGGCAACGCCTGGAACGGCGCGGGACGCGTCTGGTACGACACACTGTGCGACAAGCGCCTGCGCCACGACGCCGACTTCAAGGCGTTCGCCAGCCTGACCCTGGAGGTCGCGGGCGCCAATGCCGACGCGGCCGTGCGCCGCGCGGTCGAACAGGCCTGGAAAGCCGTGGGAGTGCTGCCATGATAGAACTGCCTTCGCTCGACCTGGCTCAGCTCGTGCGCCTGACCCGCGAGGGCGGCCTGGCCTATCTGCCCGGCCTGGCCGAGCCCCGCCGCATCGACCTGAATACCTGCCCGCCGGGTGTGCGCCAGGAAGTCTGCGACGCCCTGCGGCACGCGGCGCCCAAGGCCGTTCCTGCCGCCGACGGCGGCGGCGACCAGCGCTACTTCCACGTGGAAGTCATTTACGAAGGCGCGGAAACGACGCAGATCAGCTTTGACGTGCCCGAGGCGGATGCGCCGGATACCCTGGTCCGCCTGTGGAAGAGCCAGGCCGGCCAATCTGGATAGACCGTCCGGCATACAGGCCCGCCACCGCCATCGCCAGGCACAGCGCGGCGCACACGCCCAGCGCAATGCCCCAGCCGTCCGACCGGTCGTGCAGCGCGCCCACCAGCGCGGGCCCCGTCGCGGCAAAGAGGTAGCCGACGCACTGCGCCATGCCCGACAGCGCCGCGGCCTGTTGCGCGTGGCTGGCGCGCAGACCCACGAACGCCAGGCCCAGGATGATGCCCGCGCCCGTGCCCAGCCCCAGCAGCATGATCCACAGCGTGCCCCACGCGGGCGCGGCGATCAGGCCCGCGTAGGCCACGAAGGAAGCCGCCGCCGCGCAGAAGGCCGCGGCCCGCTGGTCCTTCAGGCGGCGCAACATCGGCGCCAGGAACAGCGCGGGCGCCGCCGATGTCAGCTGCATCAGCCCGTGCAGCGATCCCGCGCGCTCGGCCGAAAAGCCCGCGTCGCGCAGAATGGCGGGCAGCCAGCTGACCCCGACATAGAACACGAAAGAATTGATGCCCAGGTACAGCGTGACCTGCCAGGCCAGCGGAGAACGCCACAGGCGCACGCCGTGCGGCGCGTGCGCGGTGGTCGACGCCGGCGGCGTATGGTTGGCCAGCTGCGGCAGCCACAACAGCAGGCTGACGAGCGGCAGGGCCAGCATGCACAGGGTAGAGAACCGCCAGCCGCCGCCAGCCAGATTGGCCAGCGGAATCGCGATGGCCGACGCCAGGCCCGCCGCCAGGCCCATGGTCAGCACGTAGGCGGAGGTCAGGCTCGCCACGCGCTGGGGAAAATCGCGCTTGAGCAGGCTGGGCAGCAGCACGTTGCCCAGGGCGATGCCCGCGCCGACGATGGCCGTGCCCGCATACAGCCCGGCGGCCCCGCCCAGCGTGCGCACGACGATGCCGGCGGCGACCAGCAGCATCGCCGCGAACAGCGTGCGTTCCAGCCCGAAACGGCGCGCCAGCCCCGCCGCGAACAGCGACACCACCGCGAACGCCAGCAGCGGCAAGGTGATCAGCATGCCTGCGGCGGCCGACGACAGCCCCAGCTGCTCGCGGATCATGCCGATGAGCGGCGGCACGCCGGTAAACGGCGCGCGCAAGGCCATGGCGATGCACAGGATGCCCGCGATCAGCAGCAGCGGGCGGCTGCCGGACGGGTTGGAAGACGGGACATGCGACATGGAAGGCAACCTGCAGAATCAGTTCGGGAACGCACGCAAGCGGCATTCCATCGACCATAAGCTTATGCAGGCCGCGCTTTACCGACTTTCGAGACAATGACAAACTATCCCTGAATTCGGCCAAACTGCCTGCCGCGATGCCGCGGTGAGGCCACCTGCATGCTCACGCCCCACACCCCGCCCGCGCCCTTGGACCCCGACTCGCCGGCGCAATGGACCTTTGCCATGCCCGTGCATGCGGCCGAACGCGACAGCGAGTCCCCGACGCACCGCCACCACATGGGCCAGCTCGTGCTGTCGCTGCGGGGCGCGGTGACCTGCTCGGTGCCGCAGGGGCTGTGGATGGTGCCGCCGCAGTGCGCGGTCTGGATTCCGGGCGGCGTGCCGCACAGCAATCGCGTCACCGCCAACGGGCGCGTCTGCTTCCTGTTCGTTCCGGCCGACGCGCCGCGCCTGCCCGCCGCCTGCTGCACGCTGGCGATCACGCCGCTGGTGCGCGAGCTGGTGACGCATCTGGCCGACCTGCCGCCGGCGGACAGCGCGACCCCCGCCAACCGCAAGCTTGCCGAGGTGCTGGTCGAACAGCTGGCGCACATGCCCACCGAGCATCTGCACCTGCCGATCTCCGACCACCCGCGGCTGCGCGAGATCGCCGGCGCGCTGAATGCGGATCCGGCCGACCGCAGCACCGTGGCGCAGTGGGGCAAGCGCGTCGCAATGAGCGAGCGCACGCTGGCGCGGCTGGTGCAGCAGGAGGTCGGCATGAGCTTCGGCCGCTGGCGCCAGCAACTGCACATCATCCTGGCCTTGCAGCGGCTTTCCGCGGGCGTTTCCGTGCAGCGCACCGCCGAAGACCTGGGCTACGAATCCGTCAGCGCCTTCATCACCATGTTCAAGAAGACGCTGGGCAAGACGCCCGCCCGCTACTTCGCGGACAAGTCGGACGGGCAGTCCGCCGCGCCATGACGCGCCCCGGCTGGCGCCGTCACTTCGGCCCGGCCACGATGAACAGCCGCGGGAACGGCAGCAGCACCGTGCCGTCCGCCAGCGCCGGATAGGCCGCTTCGATCAGCGACTGGTAGCGCGCCAGGAAACCGGCCTGTTCGTCCGCGTCCAGCCTGTCCAGGTAGGGTCGCAGCGCCGTCCCCTTGAACCACTCCACCACCGCCGCCGCGCCGGCCAGCGGATGGTGATAGGTCGTGCGCCACACGTCCAGCGTCCCGCAATGCGGCTTGAGCAGTTCGTAGTACCAGGCGGCGCTGTGGCGCGGGGGATGCTTGACCTCGCCCGTCTTGGCGGCCCAGGGCGCCTCGCCCGCGACCTGGCGCGCCAGGCGGTGCGCGGGTTCTTCCAGGTTGTCCGGCGTCTGCACCGCCAGGCTGCCGCCGGGAGCCAGCTTGGCCACCAGCGACGGATACAGGGTTTCGTGGTCGGGCACCCATTGCAGCGCGGCGTTGGCCAGGATCACGTCATAGGGCTGCGCGGGATTCCAGGTGGCGATGTCGGCCAGCTCGAAGGAAAGTGCCGGCAGGCGCTTGCGCGCGGCCGCGATCATGTCCTCGGAACTGTCCATGCCGGTGACTTCCGCATCCGGGTAGCGGCTGGCCAGCACCTCGGTGGAATTGCCGGGGCCGCAGCCCAGGTCCACCGCGCGCCTGACGTCCTGGTTCGGCAGCGCGGCGACCAGATCCCGCACCGGACGGGTGCGTTCGTTTTCAAAGGCGGTGTACTGCTTGGCGGACCAGCTTGTCATGTTTGTTCCTTGCGTGGCGACGTGATAGCCGCCGACTGTACGCCTGGCGCATTCATATGACAAATTCATATCCAGCCACCCATCCATATCCTGGAGATATGGCAAGCCCCAAACGATTCGCCCGCCCCAGGCGGATGCCGAAGGGCGGGCGGTCACGGCAAACGCCGGGGGTTACTGGGGCTTCAATTCATCCGAGCGGGTTTTCCACAGCGAAAACAGCACGCCGCCAAGAATCAGGCTGAAGGTCACGCCCAGCGAAATCGCCGGGGGCACCTTGCCGATGAAACCGACCAGGAAGATCTTCGTGCCGATGAACACCAGGACCAGGGCCAGCGCGTACTTCAGGTAGTGGAAGCGGTGGATCATCGCCGCCAGCGCGAAGTACAGCGCACGCAGGCCCAGGATCGCGAAGATGTTGCTGGTGTAGACGATGAACGGATCCGTCGTGATGGCGAAGATGGCCGGGACCGAATCCACCGCGAACACCAGGTCCACGAACTCGATCAGCACCAGCGCCAGCAGCAGCGGCGTCGCGAAACGCACCTTCTTCGACGTCGCCGGATCGGTCTCGGTCACCATGAAGGCATTGCCGCGCAGCCCTTCCGTGACGCGCATGTGGCGCTTGAGGAACTTCAGGATCGGGTTGGTGGCGATGTCCGGCGTCTGGTCCGCGATCATCCACATCTTGATGCCCGTGAACACCAGGAACGCGCCGAACAGGTACAGCAGCCAGCCGAAGTTGCTGACCAGCGCGGCGCCCAGGCCGATCATGGTGGCGCGCAGCACAATCACGCCCAGGATGCCCCAGAACAGCACGCGGTGCTGGTACTGGCGCGGAATCGCGAAGAAGCTGAAGATCAGGGCGATCACGAAGACGTTGTCCATCGACAGCGACTTCTCGATCATGAAGCCCGTGTAATAGGCCATGCCGCTGGCCGGGCCCATGTGCCACCAGACCCAGCCGCCGAACAGCACGGCCGCCGTGATGTAGCCGGCGGAAAGCAGCAGGCTCTCGCGCACGCCGATCTCGCGGTCTTCCTTGTGCAGCACGCCCAGGTCAAAGGCCAGCAGGCTGACGACGATGCCGATGAACAGCAGCCAGCTCCAGGCTGGCGTGCCGAGGAAATCGGCGTTGAAGAAGGTGATCAAAGTGTCCATGAGTGCCCCGCTAGATTCGAAGGTGCCCATGATCCGGATCCCGCCCGGATGGAGAAATCAGCCTGAAAGTGAGTTAAGGTTCGAAAAAACCGAAGTGAGCCGACACCGATGCTGAACTACCGCCACCTGTATTACTTCTGGATGGTCGCCAAGGAGGGCGGGTTTTCCCGCGCCGCCGAGCGCCTGGACATGGCCATCCAGACCATCAGCGCCCAGGTGCGCGAACTGGAGAAGAACCTGGGCCACCAGCTGCTCAAGCCGGCCGGACGGGGGGTGGCGCTGACCGATGCGGGCGAGGCCGCCTTCGCCCGCGCCGAGGAAATATTCCAGATCGGGCAGGTTCTGCCCCAGGAAGTGCGCGCCGCCGCCACCAAGCCCGTCGTACGGCTGTCGGTGGGGCTGTCCGACGGCATCTCGAAGCTCGCGGCGCATGCCCTGCTGGGCCCCGTGCTCCACACCCCGGACCTGCACCTGACCTGCCACGAAGGCGAGGTCGAGGAATTGCTGGGAGAACTGGCGCGGCATCACCTGGACCTGGTGCTGGCCGGCCAGGGCGCCCCGGCCAACCCCAACCTGCGGCTCACCAGCGACCGCCTGGTTTCGTCCCCGGTCGACTGGTATGGCCCCGCCAAGCTCGTGCGCAAATCGGATACGCTGGTCTTTCCCCGCTGCCTGGAACGCCTGCCCGTTCTGCTGCCCACCGGCCATTCCGTGCTGCGCCAGACCCTGGACCGCTGGTTCGGCGAGCAAGGCGTGTATCCGAACGTGGTGGGCGAATTCGAGGACAGCGCGCTGATGTCGGTGTTCGCCGCCCGCGGACTGGGGGTCTTCCCCCTCAGCCGGCTGGGCGGGGACGACATCGCGCTGCTGCGCGGACTGCGGCCCCTGGCCCGCTGCGATGACGTCCACGAGGAAATCCACGCCATCCGCAACCGCCGCGGCCAGCACCATCCGCTGGTCCGGCAAATCCTGGCGCAGGTTAAAGCTTCGGTTTTATCTTAATGTTTGTCACATCCACTCTGGTTTTTCAGAAATAAAATCCGCTTTATCGTGGCTATTCTTTTTTTTCGGAATATCGGAGTACCACTTCAATGAAGAAAATCATCTGGCTCGCTTTCGCCGTCCTCGCGGCGCTCTGGACCGGGCTGGTGGCGCTGACGCTGCAGCTGACCGACTGGGTGCTGGCCACCATCGCCACGGCCCAGGTGCCGGGCAGCGCGATCGACACCTCGCAGTGGGTCGCCCCCGCCTGGGCGGCCGCCTGGGTCGATCCCGCGTGGCTGCAATCGCTGCAGGCGGGCCTGGTCTGGGCGGCGCAGGGCCTGAACCAGGTGCTGCCCTTTGCCGGCAGCCTCGGCACGCTGATCTCCGTGCTGGGCTGGATCTGCTGGGGATTCATCATGGCCGGCCTGCTGGTGCTGGCGCTCATCCTGCACTGGCTCGCGGGCAAGCGCGAGCGCGACGCGGCCCCCGGCCGCCAGGTGGTGTAAAAAAGGGGCTGGCGACGCGCCAGCTCCGGCACGCTGCCCTCAACAGGAGCGTGCCGTGCCTTCTCGATCTCCCCGTGCCCTATTTCTTCCCCTGGCGGCGCTGATAGCCGGCGCCGCGATGGCCAACGCGCAGGCGTCGCCGGCGGCCTACGGGGTGGACGTCTGCACGGTGACGGGCACGTCGGGACAGTACAGCGTGCGCGTGCGCAACACGGGCTCGGCGCCTCTTTCACAGGCCGATGTCGTCGGCGTGCAGCTGAGCGCCAGCGGCCAGGGCAGCGGCAGCATCGACGTCAGCCTGACCGACATTCCTCCCGGCAAGTACAAGACGGCCGTGCTGGCGCGCCACGGCGAATCGGCCGCGCTCGTCAGCATCGCGACCTACCGGAAGATCAACGGGGTGGACACGCCGCAGCAGGAGCTGTACGCGGGCAAGGTCGCGCACGTGTCGCCCGGATCAGCGCTGCAGTACACGCTGGCGCCACTGGCCCTGCGCGGCTGGACGGTAGCCTATGGCACCGCGCAAAGCCCCAGGCTGGAGCAAGGCAGCGCCGTGCTGCTGATCTATCCCGCGCGCGCGGCCAAGAAACGCGACGCCACCCGGCCGGAAGCCGGACGCTCGCCCGCGGACGTCGTGCCGCTGGCCCCCTGCCCGCCCGCCGGCAGGAAATCCTGAACGCGCTCAGGTTCCGCTCAGCAGGTCGCGCTCGTTGAGCAGCGCATAGACGATCTCGGGCCGGTTGTCGAAGCCGCGCCGGATCGCAGCGGGCAGCGACGCCCGCGTCTTGCGGCACAGACCGGGCAGTTCTTCGAGCTGGATGGCGATGCCGCGCGAGGTGCGCACTTCGTTGTCGCTGGGGACGATGTGGATCACGATGCCCAACTGCGCCTGGATGCGCCCCTGCATCGCCCGCAGGTCTTCCAGGCTGGACAGATTCTCCAGCCGCGCCACCAGGCGCTTTTCCTCGTCCCGGGTCAATCGCAGGACGCGCAGGTCCGAGGCCGGATTGGCCAGCAGCCGCTCGCGGTCGCACACACAGGCGCCGGGCGGGCATTCTTGGCGGATGGGAAACGGGACGTTCATGGGGACGGTGCGCGGGACACGATAGCGCGGGCAATGCCTGTCTACGGATTCTAACCAGGATGACCGAGCGTCCGCGGCCGCGCACTGCTCGTTTACCCGCAAACCCGTGGGGCATAATGCCTGCCTGATCCGACTGGGAGGATGAACGGGTGAAAGGCATTCTGCTTGCCGCCATGCTGGCGACGCTGGGACAAAGCGCCTGGGCGCGCGATTTTCCCTACCCGATCAAGGCGGGCCTGCCCGCCACCGTGACGACCAGCGGCGGCGCCCCGGAGCGCGCCACCGTGCGCGTGGGCAACGGCCCCGCGCAGCTGCTGGGCGAATTCGACGAGGAAATCGACCAGATGCAGGCCGTCGACATCGACCACGACGGCTACCAGGACCTGGTCCTGGGCCAGAGCGGCGGCGGCTCGCAGGTCGTGAGCCGGCTGTTCCTGTACCGCCCCGCCCATGGCGGCTTCCAGGAAATTCCGCATCCCGGCGGGGACGCCAGCCCCTGCCACGGCTTCGTCAATCCGGCCTTCGACGCCACGCTTCCCGCCTTCAGCGTCGGCTGCCGCTATGGCGCCGGCAGCAACGGTGTCGAGGAATACGTGCTGCGCCCGGACGGCACGGCCCGCGCCACCTCATGGACCAAGCAAGCGCTGTTCCCCCTGGAAACCGCGCAGGCTGAACTGACCTGGCGCTTCCGCGAGGACGGCTCGCTCGACAGCATCGACATCGAGGGCGAAGGCTCGCCGCTGGAAGGCGGCATCGTGCAGGTCGGCAAGCTGGATCTCTACGACGCGCCCGACGTCAACGGACGACCCTCCATGACCGTATCCGAGGGCGAGCGCCTGGCGGTGGTTGCGCTGCAACCTCGCGGCTGGCTGCAGGTGCGCACCGGCGGCGGCGCGTTGAAATGGGCGCGCTACGGCGAGCTGCGCGTCGACAAGCACCGCTACCAGTCCGCGCCACCGAACGAAAATGGACTGGAACTCAACCTGTTCAACTATCTGGACGCCTGGGACGACGAAGAATCCGGCGGCCGCTTCACGCTGGGCCTGGACAATCACGGTACCGCGCCGGTCGAACTTCCGACGCCGCGGATCTGGCTGCTGCTGATCAACGCGCAGGGCGACCGCATCGTCCACCCCCTGCTCCAGGCCGACGCCATCACGCTGGGACGGGCGGGGTCGCAGGCCCCGGACAGCGGCATCGGACTGGTGGACGCGCCGGTGCTGTGGCGTACGGACGACGACGGCAAGCCTGCCTACATGATCCGGATCAACGAGGCGGACTACGTCCCTGTCGTCCCCGATCTTGCGGCGGGCCATTACCGCATGACCGCCGTCGTGACCGATCCTGGCAATCTTCGGGAACCGCTTTACTCGAACCAGGTCGAGTTCGACTTTCCCTTTCCGAAGCGGAACTAGCCAGCCTTCCGCGAACCGCCCGCCGTGACGCTGTATATTTTCCGGCCGCTGTAGCCGCGCCTTTCGCAAACCGCACAGACCATTCCAGGACCCATCCATCGTGCTGATCTTCCACAACCCCGTCCATGACAAACACAGCGGCCGCCAGGAGATGTTCCGCGGCAAACTGGTGCCGTGCCACGAAACGCCGGCGCGCCTGGAGTACGTGCTGCAAGCGCTGGACCAGCGCGGCATCGGCGAACTGCGCGCGCCCTCGGCGCCGGACATGGATCTGATCAAGCGTGTGCACACCCCGCGCTATGTGGACTTCCTGGAAAGCGCCTGGCGTGAATGGATCGCGCTGGACCCCGCCAATGCCGAACTGGACGTGCTGCCCTCGATCTGGCCCGTACGCGGCTTTCGCCACGACGTGGAACCCACCAACTTCGCCGCGCGCGTCGGCCTGTTCTCGTTCGACAGCGGCTGTCCGCTGACCGCCGGCACCTGGGAAGCGGCCACCGCCGGGGCCGCGTGCGCCATCGAAGCGGCGCGCGCCCTTTCAGGCGGCCACGGGCCGCGCGCCGCCATGGCGCTGACGCGCCCGCCCGGCCATCACGCCGGCGCGGACTTCTTCGGCGGCTACTGCTTCCTGAACAATGCCGCGCTCGCGGCGCAAGCGCTGCGCGACGCGGGCGCGCAGCGCGTTGCCGTGCTGGACGTGGACTATCACCACGGCAACGGCACGCAAAGCATCTTCTACGAACGCGGCGACGTGCTGACCGTATCGGTGCATGGCGATCCGACGACCGAGTACCCCTTCTACCTGGGCTATGCCGACGAACGCGGCCAGGGCGCGGGCCAGGGCTGCAACCTGAACCTGCCGCTGGTCGCGGGCAGCGATTTCGCCGCCTGGACGCAGGCGCTGGAACAGGGGTTGGACGCGGTCCGCGCCTTCAAGGCGGACGCGCTGGTGATCGCGCTGGGCGTGGATACCTACGAAGGCGACCCGATCTCGAAGTTCAAGCTGAAAAGCGTGGACTATCTTCAGGTCGGACGCATGCTGGCAGGCCTGGGCCTGCCCGCGGTGTTCACGATGGAAGGCGGCTACGCCGTCGCCGACGTCGGCATCAACGTGGCGAACGTGCTGGAAGGCTACGCGGGCTGAGCGCCGTGCAACGGGTCAGTCGCGCGTTTCCAGCACCTTGTTGATGCGCAGCGCCAGCAGCGTGCACGCCACGCCGGACAACAGGTAGACGCTGACGGCCACCAGCCCGAAGCGCGCCGACAGGCCCAGCGCCACCAGCGGCGCGAACGCCGCGCCGACCAGCCACGCCATGTCGGACGTCAGCGCGGCGCCGGTATAGCGGAAGCGGCGCGTGAAGTTGGCCGTGACCGTGCCGGACGCCTGTCCGTACGACAGGCCAAGCAGCGCGAAACCGATCAGGATGAACGCGTCTTGCGCCTTGGGGCCGCCGCCCAGCAGCCACGGAGCCACCACCGCGAATATGCCGATCAGCAACGCCAGCAGGCCCAGCGTGGTGCGCCGGCCGATGCGGTCGGCCAGCCAGCCCGACGCGATGGTGCCCAGGATGCCCAGCACCGCGCCGATGATCTGCACGATCAGCACGTCGGAAATCTGCTGCGTGCCGCTGACCGCGATCCATGACAGCGGAAACACCGTCACCAGGTGGAACAGCGCGTAGCTGGCCAGCGCCGCAAAGGCGCCGATGAACAGGTTGTAGCCCTGCTGGCTGACGATTTCGCGGATGCTGATGGGTTCCAGTTCGCCCTCTTCCAGGAGCTGGGTGTATTCCTCGGTGACCACCAGGCGCAGGCGCGCGAACAGCGCCACCACGTTGATGGCGAACGCCACAAAGAACGGATAGCGCCAGCCCCAATCCAGGAAGTCGGCCTGCGTCAACGTCAGGTGCAGGTACAGGAACAGCGCGCTGGCCACCATGAAGCCCACGGGCGCGCCCAGCTGGCCCATCATTGAATACCAGCCGCGGCGGTTGGGCGGCGCATTCAGCGCCAGCAGCGAAGGCAGGCCGTCCCACGAACCGCCGAACGCCAGCCCCTGCAGGCAGCGGAACACCGCCAGCAAGGTGATGGCGTGCACGCCGATGGAGGAATAGCCGGGCAGGAACGCCATGCCCACCGTGGCCGTTCCAAGCACGAACAGCGCGACGGTCAGTTTGGTCGCGCGGCCGAAGCGCCGCTGGATCGCCATGGACAGGGCGGTGCCGATCGGGCGCATGATGAACGCGAAGGAAAAGATGACGAAGGCCCAGAGCGTGCCTTCCAATGGTGCTTCGAAGGGAAAGAACACCTTCGGAAAAACCAGCACGCAAGCGATGCCGAAGACGAAGAAATCGAAGTATTCGGAGGCGCGTCCCACCACCACGCCCACCGCGATTTCACCAGGAGCCACCTTGGCATGGCTGGCCCCGCCGCTGATCGCCCCGGGCCCCGGCAAGGGAGAGGGATGACCGGGATATTGCGTGGTGGTCGACATGGGTTCGCTCGCAAAAGAAGGTTCTGGATACGCCTTGTCTACGATCTTGCAACACACCTGTGCCACGGTACGCCCATAACGCCGGGAGCCGCAAGCCCCAAAGCCCAGGACTGCCCCGCACGCGTTCCCGTGCATACTTTTGCTCTTTTTACCCTAGATTTTTCGCGGCTTCCAGCGTAGTGTTTCGTTTACTTCCCACGGTTACGTTTCGGGGTATGACCATGTCGTCCTTCCCAAGGCTCCGCGGATTGATCCTGTTTGCCGCCCTGCCATTGCTTGCGGGGTGCAATGCGGTCCTGCTCTCGCCATCAGGCGACGTGGCCGTGCAGCAGCGCAACCTGATCATCATTTCCACCGGCTTGATGCTCATCATCATCGTGCCGGTGATCATCCTCACGCTGCTGTTCGCATGGCGCTACCGCGCCAGCAACAAGGAAGCGCACTACGACCCCGACTGGAACCACTCCACCATGCTGGAGCTCCTGATCTGGGCCGCCCCGCTGCTGATCATCATCGCGCTGGGCGCGCTCACCTGGGTCAGCACCCACCAGCTCGATCCCTACCGTCCGCTGGCGCGCCTGTCCGAAGGCCGCGAGGTGCCCGCGGGCACCAAGCCGCTGGTGGTCGAAGTGGTCGCGCTCGACTGGAAATGGCTGTTCCTCTACCCCGAGCAGGGCGTCGCGGCCGTGAACGAAATGGCCGCGCCCGTCGACCGCCCCATCCAGTTCAAGATCACCTCGTCGTCGGTGATGAATTCCTTCTTCGTGCCCGCGCTGGCCGGCCAGATCTACGCCATGCCCGGCATGCAGACCACGCTGCACGCCGTGATCAACCACCCCGGCGAATACGAGGGCCTGTCCGCCAACTACAGTGGCTCGGGCTTTTCCGGCATGCGCTTCAAGTTTCATGGACTGGACCAGCAGGGCTTCGATAACTGGGTCGCGCAGGCGCGCAAGTCCGCGTCCGCGCTCAGCCGCGAAACCTACCTGAAGCTCGAGCAGCCCAGCGAGCGCAATCCGGTCCAGCACTTCGCGTCGGTCGCGCCCGGCCTGTTCGACGCCATCGTCAACCGCTGCGTCGAACCCAACCGCATGTGCATGCGCGTTGCGATGGCCATCGACGCGCAAGGCGGCGCCGGCATCCCGGGCGCGCGCAACATCGCCACCATGGACCCCCAGATGCGCGAGCGCCTGGGGCTGACGGGAACGCCGCCGCGCAAGTACGTGGGCGCCATGTGCACGGCCACCGAAGGGCTGGTGCTGTAGCACGGGCGGCCCGTGCGGCACGCCACGGGCCTCATGAAATCGCGGTCTTTTTGCGGGAATCGAGATGCCTGATCAACCTGACCTCACCAAGCTGATCTTCGGCCGCCTGACCTGGGACGCCATTCCCTTCCACGAGCCCATCCTGCTGATCACGTTCTTCATGGTGGCGGCCGGCGGCATCGTGGTGCTGGGCTCCATTACCTACTACAAGAAGTGGGGCTACCTGTGGCACGAATGGTTCACCAGCATCGACCACAAGAAGATCGGCATCATGTACGTCATCCTGGGCATCGTGATGCTGCTGCGCGGCTTCGCCGACGCCATCATGATGCGCCTGCAGCAGGCGGTGGCGTTCGGCGACTCCGCCGGCTACCTGCCCCCGCACCACTATGACCAGATCTTCACCGCGCACGGCGTGATCATGATCTTCTTCGTGGCCATGCCGCTGGTCACGGGGCTGATGAACTACATCGTGCCGCTGCAGATCGGAGCGCGCGACGTCGCCTTCCCCTTCCTGAACAACTTCAGCTTCTGGATGACCACGGGCGGCGTGATCCTCGTGATGATGTCGCTGTTCGTGGGCGAGTTCGCGCGCACCGGCTGGCTGGCGTATCCGCCTTTATCGGGCATTGCGCACAGTCCTGACGTCGGGGTGGACTACTACATCTGGGCCTTGCAGATAGCGGGGGTGGGCACGCTGCTGTCCGGCATCAACCTGCTGGTCACCATCGTGAAGATGCGCGCCCCCGGCATGACCATGATGCGCATGCCCATCTTCACCTGGACCGCCCTGTGCACCAACGTGCTCATCGTGGCGGCCTTCCCCGTCCTGACCGCGGTGCTGGCGCTGTTGTCCATGGACCGCTACGTGGGCACGAACTTCTTCACCGCGGACTTCGGCGGCAACGCCATGATGTACGTAAACCTGATCTGGATCTGGGGCCACCCCGAGGTCTACATCCTGATCCTGCCGGCCTTCGGCATTTTCTCGGAAGTGGTGTCCACGTACTGCCGAAAGCGCCTATTCGGCTATGCGTCCATGGTCTACGCGACCGTCGTGATCACGGTGCTGTCGTACCTGGTCTGGCTGCATCACTTCTTCACCATGGGGTCCGGCGCCAGCGTGAACTCGTTCTTCGGGATCACGACAATGATCATTTCGATACCAACGGGCGCCAAGATCTTCAACTGGCTGTTCACCATGTACCGCGGGCGCATCCGCTTCGAGGTCCCCATGCTGTGGACCCTGGGCTTCATGGTCACCTTCGTGATCGGCGGCATGACCGGGGTGCTGCTGGCGGTGCCGCCCGCCGACTTCGCGCTGCACAACAGCCTGTTCCTGATCGCCCACTTCCACAACGTGATCATCGGCGGCGTGCTGTTCGGGCTGATGGCCGGCATCACCTACTGGTTTCCCAAGGCCTTTGGCTACAAGCTGGATCCGTTCTGGGGCAAGTGTTCGTTCTGGTTCTGGCTGGTGGGTTTCTACGTGGCCTTCATGCCGCTTTATGTGCTGGGGCTGATGGGCGTGACGCGCCGCGTGAACCACTTTGAAGACATGTCGCTGCAGATCTGGTTCCAGGTGGCGGCGTTCGGCGCGCTGCTCATCGCCTGCGGCATCGCCAGCTTCATCATCCAGCTCGTGGTCAGCTACCGCCGCCGCGACCAGCTTCGCGACACCACGGGCGACCCCTGGGACGGCCGCACGCTGGAATGGTCCACGTCGTCGCCGCCGCCCAACTACAACTTCGCGTTCACGCCGCGCGTGCATGACCTGGACGCCTGGTGGCAGATGAAGCAGCACGGCTACCAGCGCCCGCGCCTGGGCTTCATTCCGATCCACATGCCCCGCAACACCTGGGCGGGCATCGTGCTGGCGGGAATCAGCGTGGTGATGGGCTTTGCGCTGATCTGGCACATGTGGCCGCTGACCGTGCTGGCGTTCGCGGCGCTGATCCTGGTGTCGATCATCCATACCTTCAACTACAAGCGCGACTACTACGTCCCGACCGAAGAGGTCGTGGCCACGGAAGACGCCCGCACGAGGCTGCTAGCGCAACATGTCTGATACCTACGCCCCCACCCTGCCCGGCGGCGCCGCGCCGTCCCACGAGCCCGTCTTCTACGTTCCTGGCGAACACCATCCCAAGAACGGCACGCTGCTCGGGTTCTGGGTCTACCTGATGAGCGACTGCCTCATCTTCGCCTGCCTGTTCGCGGTCTATGGCGTGCTGGGCCGCAACTTCGCCGCCGGCCCGTCCGGCGCCGACCTGTTCGACCTGCAGCTCGTGGCGGTGAACACGGCGCTGCTGCTGCTGTCGTCCATCACCTATGGCTTCGCCATGCTGGAGATGCGGCGCAACCGCATCGGCGCCACCCAGGCCTGGCTTGCCGTGACCGGCATCCTGGGGGTGGGCTTCCTGTCGCTGGAACTGTACGAGTTCTCGCACCTGATCCACCAGGGCGCCGGACCGCAGCGCAGCGCCTTCCTGTCGGCCTTCTTCACGCTGGTCGGCACGCACGGGCTGCACGTCACGTTCGGCATCGTCTGGCTGGTGACGTTGATGCTTCAGGTGCGCATGCACGGCCTCATCCCCGAAAACCGCCGCCGCCTGATGTGCCTGTCGATGTTCTGGCACTTTCTGGACCTGATCTGGGTGGGCGTGTTCACCTTCGTGTATCTGATGGGAGTGCTGCCATGAGCTCGCACATGGACAATCTGGCCGACACCGGGCACGGCGGGCATCATGGCCACGACCACCACGACGATGACGACGGCGCCGCCCACGGCACCCTCAAGAGCTACCTGACCGGCTTCGTGCTGGCGGCCATCCTGACCGCCATCCCGTTCTGGCTGGTCATGGACCGGGTGATCGACAGCTCGCGCGTCACCGGGCTGGTGATCCTGGCCTTCGCCGTGGTGCAGATCGTGGTCCACATCATCTATTTCCTGCACATGGACACCAAGTCCGAAAGCGGCTGGAATATGTTGGCGTTAATATTCACGCTGGTGCTGGTCGTAATCACGCTCAGCGGATCCATCTGGATCATGTATCACCTGAACTCCAACATGATGCCCATGTCCACCCACGACATGCGGAAAATGCCCTGATGTCAGCAGTAAAAGACACTTCTTCACGCGACACCTCCCGTAATCCGCGCAGCAAGGCAACCCTGGTCATCCTGGGGCTGCTTGCTGCCGCCGTGTTCGCCGGGCTTTGCGCCCTGGGTACCTGGCAGGTGCACCGGCTGGCCTGGAAACGCGCCCTGATCGCGCAGGTCGACCAGCGCGCCCACGCGCCGGCCACGCCGGCTCCGGCCAAGGCCAACTGGCCCGCGCTCACGTCCGACAACGCCGAATACCGCCACGTGTCGGCGTCCGGCACCTACAAGTTCGACCAGCAGACGCTGGTGCAGGCCGCCACCGAACTGGGCAGCGGCTACTGGGTCATGACGCCCCTGGAACTGCCCGATGGCGGCACGGTGCTGGTCAACCGCGGCTTCGTGCTGCCGGAATGGCGCAAGGCCCAGGCGCAGATCGCCCAGCCGCCCGCGCCCGGGCAGGTCACCGGCCTGCTGCGCATGGGCGAACCCGGCAGCGGCTTCCTGCGCAACAACGACCCCGCCGCCAACCTCTGGTATTCACGCGATCTTCCGGCCATCGCCACCGCGCGCGGCCTGACCGATGTGGCGCCGTTCTTCATCGATGCCGATGCGGCGTCCAGCCCGGAACGCAATCCGGCCAAGGCGCCCGTCGGGGGGCTGACGGTGCTCAGCTTTCCGAACAACCACCTGGTCTACGCCATCACCTGGTACGCGCTGGCGCTGATGGTGATCGTGGGCGTGGCGGTTTTCGTGCGCGAGGAAAAGCGCGCGCGCAACAAGCCCTGAACCGGTCCGGCCGGGTTGAAGAAATGCGGCGCCCCTTCGGGCGCCGCATTTTTTTGCAGCCGGCGGGAGCGGCCCGCCTTACTGGCCCGGCCAGCGGATGCTGCCGGGTTCCGGGCACACCCAGGATCCCTGCAGCCGTTCGCGGATCTGGGCCAGGTTCTGCTCGACCAGCAGGCAGCCGTCGCGGAACACCGGCACCAGCGCCCCGCCCGCCGCCTGTTCGGGCGTCTGCTGATCGCGCAGCACATAGCCGGCCGGCGTCTCGTCCACCCGCAACAGGCCCTTGGCCGAACGCTTCACGCCCGAATCCGTGACCGGGTCCTTCACCAATTCCTGCGGTTCGCCGTTGACCTCGGCATAGGTGGCCTTCAGGGCCCAGCCGAAGGTGTCGCGGGTCAGGTATTGATAGGTGTAGGAGCCGATGCCCAGCACCACGTTGCCCGAGGCGAACCCCTTGCGCGCCAGGCGCACCAGGATGTCGCGCGCCCGGGTCAGGGTGATCGAGTCGCCGTAGATCAGGCCGACGTGCGAATCCAGCAGCTTGTAGCCGCGCTCCGTCTCGGTCCCGCCGAAGGTGTCCCACAGGCATTGGACCGCGCCCTTCACTTCTTCGGGCCGCAGCGCCTGCGCCGCGCAGGCGCCTTCGCCCAGCAGCCAGTACGCGCCGGTCTCGGCATCGCGCACGGCCTCGAAGCCGCCCTCCAGCGCCTGCGCCATCGCGGCGCGGTCGGCCACGCGGGGCACGTCGGTGCAGAAGTAGCCGGTGAGGATCTTCACGGGATCGCCGGAATCCGGACGGAATACGACCTTGGCGTTGCCGTAGGCATCCGGTCCGCGGCCCAGGATCTCGGCCTTGAGCGCCGCGGCGAAGTCCGTCACGACCTGCCAGAAATCCCAGGTGTCCGACACCACCGACACGATACCGGCGGGGTAGACCTGCGTGACCAGGCGGCGGATGGTTTCGATCTCGCCTTCCTTGCTGCCCAGGCACATTACCGAGTGTTCGGTCGCCGGCACGGAGCCGCCGATGAGTTCGCGGTCGGAGTCGGCGCCGTAGATGTCCTCCAGGTAGTCGATCGCGGGAATGGTGTCGGTGCCGGTGAACGACAGCAGGTGGCCCGCGCCGCACTTGCGCGCGTCGTACAGGCCGGCCATGCCGCGCATGGAGAAGTCGTGGCCCTGCCAGTTCACGAAGTCCATCGGACTGCCCGTCAGCCGCGCGTAGTAGGTCAGCAGCTTGCGGTATTCGAAGGCGATGGTCGCAACCGTCGACGGCTTCCAGCACTCGCAGCTGAACAGGGTCTCTATATAGGTCACCAGCCAGGCGAATTCCGGCCGCGTATTGATGAAGGTGACCGGGGGCACCCGGATGTCGACGCGCGCGCCTTCCGGCACCGACCGGATTTCCAGCGGCAGGTAGCCCAGCTCGTGCAGGGCGCGCAAGTGGTCCACCGTGACCGCGCCCTTGCCCAGCGCGTTGTCGACGCGGCGCTGGTACTGGCGCACGACGTCGTCCGCCGGCCTGGCGAAGAACTCGCGGTCGAACAGGCCGATCAGGATCTCCTTGATGAAGCCCTGCAGCCCGAACCAGACGATCTTGTCGTCGAACAATTCCGGCAGCACCGGCGCCAGCCGGGCCGAACGCGGCGTGAAGTTGGCCAGGATCCTGTTGGTGCCTTCCGGATACTGGAACGGGTGGCCGGTCTTGTAGAAATCCGCCTGCAGGAAGGGATTGAGGCCGTTCTTGACGGCGGGGGCCAGGGAGTCGGGGGCATTCATGGCGGGTTCCTTCTTAGTTCTTCGTTCTTAGTTGACCAGCACGGGAGCGCCGGCGCCTTCGGCGGCGGTCCAGTCCCAGGCGGTGAAAACGGCGGCATAGCGGGCGTTCAGTTCGGCCAGGCCTTTGCTGAAGATGCCGTGGGTGACGTACAGGCACAGCGGCTGCGTCGTCTTGTCGCGCAGGGCGGCCGCCAGTTCCAGGAACGTGCGGCCACCGTCGCAGATGTCGTCGACGACCAGCACGGGCTGCGCGGGAATATCGTCGGGCACGCGGGTTTCCGTGATGCGGCCGGTTTGCGGGTCGCGCACTTTTTCCGCGTAGCGAACATCGCTCACGCCGAGCTTGCGGGCCAGGGCCTGCACCCGCTTGCGGGCGCCGGCGTCCGGCGCCATCAGCGTGACGCCCCGAGCAAACATCGGGGCGGCCAGCGCCTTTTGCAGGAAGGCGGCGGCATCGACGACGCGCACGCGCTGCAGCAGCGCGGGCGTGACGTCGCTGTGCGGCTCCACGATGGTCACGGTGGCGTATTGCTGGTCATTGATCAGCTTGCAGAACACGGCAGCGCCCAGCGCCTCGCCGGGATTGCAGACGCGGTCCTGGCGCGCATACGGGACGTAGGGCATGTCCAGGTGCACCGGCGCGGCCGGGTTCAGGCGACGCAACGCGTCCGTCAGCATCAGCAGCCGCATGACGTCGTCCGCCGACTTCAGCAGGGCGTGGATGCGGAATTCGCTGGCGGCGTCCGCTTGGCGCCGCAAGCCGGCCGGAATCGTGACCTGGCATTCGCCGCCCGGGAACGTGAACGCGGCCGGCGTATCGCTGTGGCGTTGTCCTTCTACTAGCGCAGTGATGGTGAACATGGTCATCCCTTAGTGGCATTTCAAAACTAAGTGGCGCCAGTATAAGCCTACTTATTGTTGTTTTGCAACTATTAAGGAGTTTCGCCGCATCGGCCGGCCGCGCTCAGGCGACGCTGCGGTCGAACAGGGTGAAATCCTTCAGGCGGTACAGGCGCGCCGGCCGCTGGGCGCCCCCGACCTGCCCGCCGGTGGGCTCCAGCACGTCCCAGGCTTCCATCTTGCGGCGGAAGTTCGATTTTTCGAGGCGGGTCTGCAGGATGGCTTCATAGGTGTGCTGCAGCTGGGTCAGCGTGAAGCTTTCGGGCAGCAGGAAGAACGGCAGCGTGGAATAGCTGGATTTGCCGCGCAGGCGCTTGACGGCCGCCCCGACGATGGCGGCGTGATCGAACGCCAGGGGCGGCAAGGCGTCCACGCTGACAAAGCGGAATTCCGCGCGCCTGGCCGCCTCCAGTTCGGCCGCCGGCACCAGCGCCACATAGGCCACGGAAAGCGACCACTGGCGCGGATCGCGGTCCTGCCCCGAGAACACCTGGAGCTGCTCCAGGTAACGCGGCTCGAACCCGGTCTTGTCCCGCAGCACGCGCCGGATGCTGTCTTCGGTGGACGTGTCCTCGTCCGCATGCACCACGCCGCCCGGCAACGCCATGGCGCCCTTGAAGGGCTCGCGGTCGCGCTGGTGCAGCGCGATCTCCAGGCCGCCGTCGCGCAGGGTGAGCAGGACGGCGTCGACGGTGACGAGGGGATTGGGAAAGTCCACGGGCGGTTCGACAGGATTGGCTTCGGGGCAAGATGCCACTATGACGCCCGCCGGTCAATCCGCCGGTCGGATCGCACGTTTGGAGGAGACAGGGGGCAACGCCCTGCGACCAGAATTGAAGGCACGAGAATTATCAAAGATAGCCTGAAATTGACGCTCGTTAACGGAAAATAACGCATTGTTCTACAATGCAGCCCAAGGAACACCGCCGGATTGATGCTAGGCGTGCTGTTCCTTTTGTTTTTTCCAACCCATATCCCAGGAGTTTCCCGGATGAAAAAGACGCTGCTCGCCGCCGCAATGCTGGCTTCGTTTGCAGGCATTGCCCAGGCAGAACCGTCAGTCACTCTTTATGGTGTCATCGACACCGGCCTCGGCTACAACAAGATCAAGGGCGACGGCTACAACGGCTCCAAGCTCGGCATGATCAACGGCATCCAGGCCGGCTCCCGCTGGGGCCTGCGCGGATCCGAAGATCTGGGCGACGGCCTGCGCGCCGTCTTCAAACTGGAAAGCGGCTTCGACTCCGCCAACGGCCAGCGCGGCCAATCGGGCCGCCTGTTCGGCCGGCAGGCCACCATCGGCCTGGCCAACGACGCGTGGGGCTCGCTGGAATTCGGCCGCCAGGCCACGGTCGGCTCGAACTACCTGGCCGACATCGACCCCTTCTACACCAGCTACACCCAATCCAACCTGGGCCTGGGTTTCAGCGCGGCCAACACCATGCGCTGGGACAACATGGTCATGTACCGCACCCCGTCAGTGAACGGCTTCGAACTCGGCGTGGGCTATTCGTTCAATGCCGACGACACCACCACGGACCAGACGGGCTTTCGCACCGCCGACAACACGCGCGGCATCACCGCCGGCCTGCGCTACGTGCAGGGTCCGCTGAACATCGCGCTGACCTACGACCAGTTGAACGGCGCCAACCGCAGCTCGATCGACAATGGCGCCACGCCGCGCCAGTACGCCCTGGGCGTGTCCTACGACCTGGAAGTGGTCAAGCTTGCCGCCGCCTACGGCCGCACCACCGACGGCTGGTTCGTGGGCCAGGACCTGCCCGCCGGCACGCCCTTCAGCGATGAGTTCGGCACCAACCGCTTCGTGGACGGCTTCAAGGCGAACTCCTACATGCTGGGCGCGACCCTGCCGGTCGGCGGCTCCAGCAGCCTGTTCGCCTCGTGGCAGCACGTGGCCCCGTCCAACGACAAGCTGACGGGCGGCGATGAGAACATGAACGTCTACAGCGTGGGCTACACCTACGACCTGTCCAAGCGCACCAACCTGTACGCCTATGGTTCGTACGGCACGGACTACGCGTTCATCGACGGCCTGAAGAGCACGGCCGCCGGCGTGGGCATCCGCCACCAGTTCTAAGCGGATGCAATGCCGGCCCGCCATGCGGCGCCGGCTTGCTTTGCCGCCCAGGTCTGTCAGCGGGCCTGGGCGCGCTCCAGCAGTCGGACGATTTCGGTCTGTGCGCGCTGGCGCGCATGCAACAAGGGGCTGCGGCCGTCGCCGTCGGCCAGGTTCACATCCGCCCCGCCCTCGATCAGCAGCGCCACGATGGCCTGATGGCGCGGCCCGCCATCGCTGAGGATGATGGCCTCGAGCAACCCCGTCCAGCCCAGCCGGTTGACGTGGTCGGGATCCACGCCCGCCTGCAGCAGGCGCTTCACCACGTCGACGTGGCCCCGCTCGCACGCGGGAATCAGCGCCGTGCCGCCGTAGCGATTGGTGCTTTTCAGGTCTGCGCCATGGCGCAGCGTCAGTTCCAGGATATCCAGATAGCCTTGCGCCCCCGCCAGCAGGTAGGCGCTGTCCTGCATGCGGTTCTGGGCGTTCACGTCCGCGCCGGCCTCGATGAGCGCGCCGGCGGCCTGCGCATGATTGCCCTGGGTGGCGCGCAGCAGCGGCGTGTTGCCCTGCGCATCGCGCGCTTCCAGCGGCGCGCCCTGGGCCAGCAGTTCGCGCACGCGCGCGGTGTCGCCCTTGCCCGACGCCTCGAGCAGTTGGGCGGCGCGGTCGCCCGCGGCGGCGCCGAAGCCGACTGCGGACAGCGCCAGCACGACGCAGGCCCGCCAGAAGTTGATGTAAGCCATTCCCTGCAGCCTCCTTGTCATTTTCCACATGCCCGTGCCGCTGCGGCGAACCGCCGGCCGGGCGCGCCGCCATTATCTCCTTGCGGCCGGCGTCGCGCCGACCTAAGCTCGGCCCAGTCCGCGGTGCAGTGCAATGCGCAGGAAACAAGCGTCCGGCATGATCGGCCTCCCTTACTGATCGCAGCCCCCAAGAACTGCCATGCCTACTCGTTTCGCTTCCGAGCTTCCTTCCTTCGTCCGCCCTTCACGCCTGATGCGCGCTTGCGCGCTGGCCTTGCTGCCGCTGGCGCTGGCCGCCTGCAACGGCGGCGGCGACGACGATGACGATGTCCAGCCGCCCGTCGCGGAAACCCCCGCCCCCCAGCCGGAAACGCCGGCGCCCGAACCCGAAACGCCGTCGCGCAACACGGCTTACCTGCAGGCCAAGCCGGGCGACGTCATCCAGGTCCGCATCGAGGAACTGCATCCCACCCAGGCCGCCATCGGCTACGACCAGATCTACTACAAGCTCGGCCGCTGGCAAGGCGACTTCGACCGCGCCACCTGGGCCGCCGACCCCGTGCTGCAGCTGGACTACCTGAACCGCACCGTCGGCAAGAAGTTCGACGACTACTGCGAAGACGTGGGCGGCGCCGAGCGCACGCAGAAATTCCAGAGCATCGCGGAGGCGCGCGCCGCGCGCCTGGACCAACCCGACACCTTTACCTGCCTGGACGCGCCGGGCACGAACACCGCCAACCTGAAGACGGTGGTCGTGGGCTGGGACGGCAACCTGTACCTGACCGACGGCCACCACACGTTCTCGTCGCTGCGCGAGATCGCCGACGGCGGTCCCAAGCTGCCGGTCTGGGTGAAGGTGGACGCCAACTACAGCGACCTGACGACTGCCGCCGCCTTCTGGCAGCGCATGGTCGACGAGCGCCGCGCCTGGTTGCGCGACGGCCAGAATCAGCCCATCACCGTGGACCAGTTGCCCGCGCGCCTGGGCCTGCCCAGCGCGCAGGAGCCGGGCGGCATGCAGGAAGACCGCTACCGCTCGCTGGTGTACTTCACCCGGGACATCGCCTACAGCAACGGCAACCTGCCCGAATTCGCCGAGTTCCTGTGGGGCGACTGGCTGCGCCGCCAGGCCGCCGCCGGCCAGCTGCAGGGGCTGGACCAATACAAGATGCAGGCGCCGGCCACGCCCGCGCAGATCCTGGCCGTCAGCACGCTGAACAGCAGCCTTGCCCCCACCGGATCCGCCGACAGCTATGCGGCCGCCGTGCGCGACGCGTCGCTGAAGATGAGCGCGCTGAACGACGCCGACATCGTGTTCGAAGACCGCGATGCGGCCAGCCTGGGGCGGATCGCGCTGGTTGCGGGCGCCGCCAGCGGCTCGCCCACCAAGGCCGCGCGCGACACGCTCGAAGAGCTGCCGCGCGACGACGTCAAGACGTCCGACCTCACGCCGCGCGGCGCCGGCAAGCTGTGGTTCGCGGTCAATTACCGCGCTTGCGGCAAGCCCGCGGCGGGCACCTGCTGGGGCTGGTGACGGCAGGCCCAGCGCCGCGCCGGACTCAGATGTCGCCCTGCATCGCGGGCCTGGCCTGGACCCGGTCCAGCC
>NZ_JBDJLJ010000041.1:0-48262 GCF_039673305.1 Achromobacter spanius | reverse complement strand
GCCCTGGCCGGCGCGGCCGCCTGGGCTTTGCCGCGGCGCCATTCGATCAGTCCGATGCGGATGCCGCTGGCGCAGATGATCGCGATCCCCAACCAGGTCAGCGGGTCTGGGAAATGCCCCCAGACCAGCCAGCCCACCGACGTGGCGCTGATGATCTGCAGGTAGATGAAGGGCGCCAGGGTGGAGGCGGGCGCGCGGCGATACGCGGCGATCTGGAACAGGTGGCCCACGCCGCCCGTGATGCCGGTCGAGATCAGCAGCAGCCAGTCCAGCGTGGACAAGCCCTGCAGCACGGGCAGGGCGGGCGGCAGGATGAAGGGCAAGGTGAGCGTGAGGCAGGCGGTGCCCACCGCGCCGCTCCAGATCAGCGAGGTGAACGGATCGTCGCCCGCCACGCGCCGCGTGGCGATGAACTGCGCGGCGAAGCAACAGGCGGTCAGGAGACCGAAGATGGTGCCGACCGGATGCAGCCCGCCGCCCGGTCGGATGACGATGATCACCCCGATGAAGGCGATGCCCGCCGCGACGAAGCGCGACAGGCGGGCGGGTTCCTTGAGGATCCAGGGCGCCAGCGACAGCACCAGCAGGGGGGCCAGGAAGTTGATGGAGGTGGCTTCGGCCTGCGGGATGTAGCTCAGCGTCGTGAAGAACATGAGCGTGGCCAGGAACATCGATCCGCCGCGGATAAGCTGCTCGCGCGGTTTGGTGCTGCGCAGCACGCGCACGCCGCGGGTGGGCAGCACCAGGGCCAGGACCAGCACCAGATGGATGGCGTAGCGGAACCAGGACAGCACCAGCAGGGGCACGCCGGCGTTCATGACCCACTTGCCGCTGGCGTCCAGGCAGGACAGCGTCCACATCGAAAGGACCAGCAGCAGTATGCCGATCATCGGGCCGCGTGCGGCGGGCGCGCTGGCGCGCGGGCGACCGGTATCGGCCGGGGGCATGGACAAGGCTCCTTTCAGCGTGAAATGGCCGCGCCGCGATTCGAGGCGACGGGCGGCTGACATGATACGCTCATCCCGCCGGGGGAAGAGGTCTTGGGCCAATGATAGAACTACGCAACATCGAAACTTTTTTCTGGGTCGCCACGCTGGGCAGCTTTCGCGCCGCGTCGGACAAGCTCAACACCACGCAGCCCGCCGTCTCGCAGCGCATCGCCTCGCTCGAGGCCGACCTGGGTGTCAAGCTGTTCGAGCGCGAAGCCCGCGGCGTCAAGCTGACCGCCAAGGGGCATGAACTTTTGTCGCACGCGGAACGCATGCTGCAAGTGCGGCGCGACATGTTCGAAGCCGCGCGCGAACAGAACGTCATGACCGGCACGGTGCGCATCGGCGTGGCCGAGACCATCGTGCAGACGTGGCTGCCGGCCCTGATCGAGCTGATCCATACGACCTATCCGGCCCTGGTGCTGGAGATCGAAGTGGACACCACACACGTCCTGCGTTCGCACCTGATGTCGCGCCAGATCGACCTGGCCTTCCTGATGGGGCCGGTGCTGGAGGCGCGCGTCGAGAATCTGCCGCTATGCACATATCCGCTGGCGTGGGTGGCCAGCCCGCTGCTGGACCTGGGGCCCGAGCCCCTGACGCTGGCGACGATCGGCAAGCTGCCGATCATCACGTATCCATCCAACAGTTCACCGTACCGGGTAGTGCGCGACATGCTCACGCGGGCGGGCGTCACGTCGCCGCGCATGTATGGCAGCGCGTCCATGTCCATGGTGGTCAGGATGACGCAGGACGCCATCGGCACCAGCGTGATCGCGCCGGTGTTCCTGGGCAAGGAACTGGCCCGGGGCGAGTTGCGCATCCTGCAGGTGCAGGCCGACCCGTTGCCCGAACTGAGTTTCACCGCGACCTGGGTGCAAGGCCCGGACAGCCACGCCGTGCGCGTCATCGCGCAGATGGCGCAGAAGGTCGCGGCGCAGGCCTGAAGACGCGTTCTCTTCGTAGGTGTTTACCCCAGCCGCCCGGACCGCCCGCCATTGCGCGAGCGGCCGGCCAGACCGATTCCGGATAGCCAGGACTGCCCGCAAAGCCGCGCCAATGCTGGCTTTGCGAAAATGCCGCGCGGGCGGCGCCGGCGAGACTTAAAAATTATTTATACCCCCACATCGCAACTTACGATTGGACGCTCTTGTCCCCTGGCGATGCAATGGCGCTACAGAAAAAAGCAGCGCCTGGATAAACAGTGCGGGGGAAAACCATGAATAGGCATCGATTGCTGGTCAGGCCGAGCGCGGCGAGGCGCCATGCGCGACTTTGCGCAGGTTCCGCTTGCGGTTTCCCCGTTTCTGCCTCGCGTTCCTGAACCACCGATTCTTACCGGCGCGCGACCAGGATAACGGGATCCCGCGCGCGACAGACCATCCCGCCAGCCAGGAGTTTTGTTCATGAAGAAGTCTCTTGCTTTCGCCGCCGTCGCCGCCAGCCTGCTGGCCGGCGCCGTCCAGGCCCAGGACCTGCCCAAAACCAATCTGAAGGTCGTGGGCGGCCTGTCGAACCTGACCGCCTACAACGATTACGAGAAGCCGTTCTGGACCAAGACCATCCCCGAGCTGTCCAAGGGCCAGGTCACGGCGGAAATCAAGGGCTTCAACGAAATGGGCCTGAAGGGTCCCGAGCTGCTGCGCCTGATGTCTCAGGGCGTGATCGAATTCGGCACGGCCACGCTGTCGTACTTCGCCAGCGACAATCCCATCAATGAAGCGATCGACCTGGCCGGCCTGGCGCCCGACGTCAAGACCGCGCGCGCCGTCACCGACGCGTTCGAGCCTGTCTACTCCAAGCTCTACGGCGAAGGCAACAACGTCAAGCTGCTGGGCATCTCGACCTATCCGGGCCAGGTGCTGTTCTGCAATGCCGAGATCAAGAGCCTGGCAGACATCAAGGGCAAGAAGGTGCGCACCAGCAGCCGCACCACCGCCGAGTTCGTCGAGGCGCTGGGCGGCTCCAGCGTGACGATGGCCTTCGGCGAAGTGGTCCCCGCGCTGCAGAACAAGGTCGTCGATTGCGCCATCACCGGTTCGCTGTCGGGCTATTCGGCCAAGTGGTATGAAGTGTCCACCCACCTGGTCGCGCTGCCGATCAACTGGAACCAGCAGATCCATGCCGTCAACCAGAAGGCCTGGGACAAGCTGGATCCCAAGGTGCGCACGTTCCTGCAGGCCAATGTGAAGACGCTGGTCGACAACATCTGGGACGCCGCCGCGCGCCAGACGCAGGAAGGCTATGACTGCAACACCGGCGCCGCCGCTTGCCCGTACCCCGTGAAGGGCAAGATGGTGCTGGTGCAGCCCTCCGAGGCCGACCACGCCCTGCTGAAGAAGGTTGCGCAAGAGGCCGTGCTGCCCAAGTGGGCCGCCCGCTGCTCGGCGCAGTGCGTCAAGGACTGGAACGCCACCGTCGGCAAGACGCTTGGCCTGACCGCCAGCAAGTAAGCACCGGGGCGCGCCTCCCCGCGGGACGGCGCGCCTTGCTGCCTTTGATACCGGCCTGTGATACCGGGCTGAACCCCAGAGGTTCCATTCATGACTCAAACCGAACACTTCCGCCTGCTCGGCGGCCTGTTGCGGCGCGCCGAGAGCTTTTCGCGCGCGGCCGTCTGGGCCGGGGGCGCCTTGACGGTGGCCAGCGTGCTGCTGATCTCCTTCGACGTGCTGGCCCGCAAATTCCTTGGCTTCACGACGGGCGGGGCGGACGAACTGTCCAGCTACGCCTTCGCGATCAGCACGTCGTGGGCGCTGGCATTCGCCACGCTGCAACGCGCCAACGTGCGCGTCGACGTGCTCTACCAATATCTTCCGGTGCGCCTGTCGGCCGTGCTGGACTGGATTTCCATGGTGGCGCTGGCCGTCTTCATGGTGTTCCTGACCTACTACGCCTATGACGTGGTGCAGACCTCCTGGATGCAGAAATCCGCCGCCAACACGCCGCTCGCGACCCCGCTGTGGATCCCGCAGGGATTGTGGGTGCTCGGCCTGGCCTGGATGTGCATCACCGTCGCGCTGATGCTGGCGCGGGCGTCGGCCGCGCTGGTCACGGGCGACATCGAACTGGTCAAGCAGATCTGCGGCGTGCGTTCCGCGCAGGAAGAAGCTGACGAAGAAGCCGCCGCGGGCGAGCGCATGGTGAAGGGAGAATCCGCATGATTTCCACCGCTTTGACACTGTTGCTGGTGCTGATCGGGCTGTCGATTCCCGTGGGCGCCGCGCTCGGCGTGCTGGGGCTCATCCTGGATCCGCTGTTCTCGATGCTGCCGCTGTCGCGCGCCATCGGCGAGATCTCCTGGAGCTCCAACAACGAATTCCTGCTGGTCGCCATTCCGCTGTTCATCATGCTGGGCGAGGTGCTGCTGCGCGCCGGCTTCGCCGAGCGCATGTACAGCGCAATGAGCCTGTGGCTGTCGTGGCTGCCGGGCGGGCTGATGCATGCCAACATCGGGGCGTCCACGCTGTTTTCCGCGACCTCCGGGTCCAGCGTCGCCACGGCCGCGACGGTTGGCACCGTCGCCATCCCCCAGATCCGCAAGTACGGCTACAACGAGCCGCTGTTTCTGGGCAGCCTGGCCGCGGGCGGCACCCTCGGCATCCTGATTCCGCCGTCGATCAACCTGGTCATCTACGGCGTGCTGACGAATTCGTCGGTGCCCAAGCTGTACCTGGCCGGCATCATCCCCGGCTTCGCAATGGCGGCGCTGTTCATGCTGACGGTGGTCATCGCCTGCGTGGCCAAGCCCTCGTGGGGCGGCAAGAAGATCACCGCGACCTGGGGCCAGCGCATCGCCAGCCTTGTGCACCTTGCACCGCCCCTGGGCATCTTCTTCCTGGTGGTGGGCTCGATCTACGCCGGCCTGGCGACGCCGACGGAAGCCGCCGCGCTGGGCGTGTTCGGCGCGTTCATCCTGGCGGCCTGGTTCCGCCGCCTGACGTGGTCGATGCTGCGCGAGGTGATGGAAGGCACGATGCGCTCCACCGCCATGATCATGCTGATCGTCATCGCGGCCAGCTTCCTGAACTTCGTCATGTCCGCCACCGGCCTGACCGATGCGCTGACGCAGTCGATCACCGGCCTGGGCCTGTCGCCGGGCTGGATGCTGCTGATCGTGGTGGTGTTCTACCTGGTGCTCGGCTGCTTCATGGAAACGCTGTCCATGATGATCACGACGATCCCCATCGTCGCTCCCATCATGATCGCCCTGGGCTACGACCCGATCTGGCTCGGCATCGTGATCATCATCCTGGTCGAGGCCGCCCTGATCACGCCGCCCGTCGGTCTGAATCTGTTCGTGGTGCAGAGCCTGCGCAAGAGCGGTTCCATGAGCGCGGTCATCGTCGGCAGCCTGCCGTTCGTCGCGGCCATGTTCGTGATGCTGGCCCTGCTGGCGTTCTGGCCCGACATCGCGCTGTGGCTGCCGCGCGTCTTCGGCTGATCCCATCCATTTTCTGAATCCGGCGCGGCTTCATGCCGCGCGCCCCTCAAAGACATCTTCGCAGGACTGATATGAAAGCCGTATTCAAGATCGACGACGCCAATCCCCGCCAGGTGGAAGTGGACTTCAACTCCGTGATCGTGGCGGGCTGGGCCGGCCGCGACATGGCCGCCATCGAGCATCACATCGAGGAACTGGCCGCCATCGGCGTGCCGCGCCCGACCAGCGTGCCGCTGTACTACCGCATCGCCGAGAACCAGCTCACCCAGGCCGCCAACGTGCAGGCGCTGGGCGTGGAATCCTCGGGCGAAGTCGAAACGTTCGTGTTCGCCGTGGACGGCGAGATGTACGTCAGCATCGCGTCGGACCATACCGACCGCAAGCTGGAAACGGTCAGCGTCGCCATGTCCAAGCAGGTCTGCGCCAAGCCCGTGGCGACCGAAGCCTGGCGCCTGGCCGACGTGGCGGCCCACTGGGACGAGCTGATCATCCGCTCGTACATCGTCGAAAACGGCGAGAAGGTGCTGTACCAGGAAGGCCCGCTGTCCACGCTGCGCACGCCGCAGGACCTGATCGCCGGCTACACCGGCGGCGCCGCGGTGCTGCCGCAAGGCGCGGGCATGACCTGCGGCACCGTGGGCGCCATTGGCGGCATCCGCGCCGCGGCGGATTTCACCATGGAGCTGTTCGATCCGCGCCTGCAGCGCACGCTGCGCCACAGCTATCATGTTGAATCGCTGCCTGTGGTGGCCTGATTCCCGCCGCGCACGGCCTTGATCACCAGGCGCTTGCCCTTCGGTTGCGCCTGTCCGCACTTTTACGCCGCCAGGCGGCATTAGGACAATGATGGTTTCGACCCTGAACGATCTGACCCTGGCCCTGAACGAGGGCCGCAGCACCTCTGTCGAGCTGACCGAAGCCGCGCTGGCCCGGGCGCGGGACGAGGCGGGCGAGGGCGCCCGCGTGTTCACCAAGCTGTACGCAGAAGCGGCGCTGGCCCAGGCGCGCGCCTCCGACACCCTGCGCGCGGCCGGCATCGTGCGTTCCGCCGTGGAAGGCCTGCCGATCAGCATCAAGGACCTGTTCGACATCGAAGGCGAAACCACGATGGCCGGCTCGGTGGCGCGCGAAGGCGAGCCCGCGGCCGAAGAGAACGCCGAGGTCGTGCAGCGCCTGATCGCCGCGGGCGCCGTCATCATCGGCCGCACCAACATGACCGAATTTGCCTATTCGGGCCTGGGCATCAACCCCCATTACGGCACCCCGCTGAACCCCTATGACCGCGCCACCGGCCGCATTCCCGGCGGTTCGTCCTCGGGCGCCGCGGTGTCGGTCGCGGACGGCATGGCCGTTGCGGGCATCGGTTCGGACACGGGCGGTTCCGTCCGCATTCCCGCCGCCCTGTGCGGCCTGACCGGCTTCAAGCCCAGCGCCTGGCGCGTGTCCATGCAGGGCGTGCTGCCGCTGTCGGCAAACCTGGATTCCATCGGCCCGATCGCGGCCAGCGTGCGCTGCTGCGCCGAACTGGACGCCATCCTGTCCGGCGACGGCGGTCCGGTGCCGCAAGCGATGCCCGTGCGCGGCCTGCGCCTGGCCATTCCCACCACGCTGGCGCTGGATGCGATGGACAAGCACGTCTCCGACACCTTCGCGGCGGCGGTGCAGCGGCTGCAGGACGCGGGCGCGCTGGTCGACAGGATCGAGATCCCCGAATTCGCCGAACTGGCCTCCATCAACAGCAAGGGCGGCTTTACCGCCGCCGAGGCCTGGGCCTGGCACCGCGACCTGATCGCGCGCGCCGGCAAACGCTACGATCCGCGCGTCGTGTCGCGCATCATGCGCGGCCAGGACATGTCCGCGGCCGACTACCTGGACCTGCTGGACGCGCGCGAAGCGTGGGTCGCGGCGGTGGACCACCGCATCGCGGGCTACGACGCCCTGATCATGCCCACCACGCCCATCGTGGCGCCGGCGGTGGCGGACCTGCAGGCTTCCGATGACGCCTATTACGCGGCCAACGGCCTGATCCTGCGCAACCCGACGTTGATCAACTTCCTGGACGGCTGCGCGCTGTCGCTGCCTTGCCAGGCGGCGGGCACGGCGCCCGTCGGCCTGATGATCGCGGGCAGCAACGGCACGGACCGCCGGATCCTTGGCATCGGGCTGGCGGTCGAAGCGCTGTTCGCCAACCGCTGATCATCGTTCGAACAACCTGCAACACGAGACTTTCCATGGCTGACGCCAATCCACTTCGACACAGCGTCGCGCTGGCCCGCCAGGCGCGGCTGGACGCGCGCAGCGGCCGCCTGACCGGTCCCACGGCCAACCTGGCGCCCGGGCACGTGCAGGCCAACCTGGCGATCCTGCCGCGTGCGCTGGCGGCGGACTTCCTGCATTTCTGCCAGCGCAATCCCAAGCCGTGCCCGTTGCTCGCCATGTCCGAGCCCGGCGATCCATCGCTGCCGGAACTGGGCGCGGACATCGACATCCGCACCGACGTTCCGCGGTACCGGGTCTGGAAGAAGGGCGAGCTGGTCGCGGAGCCCACCGATGTGCGCGACATCTGGCGCGACGATCTCGTGTCCTTCCTCATCGGATGTTCGTTTTCATTCGAAGAGGCGATGCTCGACAACGGCCTGCCGGTGCGCCACATCGAGCAAGGCAGCAATGTACCGATGTACCGGACGAACATTCCGACGCAGCAAGCTGGCGTGTTCGGCGGCCCCCTGGTCGTGTCGATGCGGCCGTTGAAGGCGGCCGACGCCATCCGGGCGATCCAGGTCACCTCGCGCTTTCCGTCGGTGCATGGCGCCCCGGTTCATATCGGGGATCCGGCGCTGATCGGTATCAAGGATATCGATCGTCCCGACTACGGCGACCCCGTGGAGATACGCGCGGGCGAGATGCCGGTGTTCTGGGCTTGCGGCGTGACGCCGCAATCCGTCGTGGCGGCCGTGCGGCCCGATTTTTGCATTACGCACGCGCCGGGCCACATGCTGGTCACCGACCTCATCAACAGCCGCATGGCGGTGCTGTAGGCCACCTGTGCGAAACATTGCGCCCGTCCGCCGTCAGTGCGGACGGGCGCTTCTTTTTGGGCCCGCGGTTCAGCGGGGAGCGGGCGCGGGCCTCAGGCCGCGCATCAGGTCCTCGACGCGTTGCTCGTAGTCCGCGGGAAAGGTCCAGAAGCGCATGCCCTGCGGCGTGAATGCCTCCTGCAACCCGCGCTCGGCCGGCGCCTTGTGCCACAGGAACTGCATCAGGACATCGCTGCTGACCCACGCGTTGCTGAACCAGAAGCTGTGTGCGCGGCGTCCCATGTCGGGAATGTTGCGGGGGTCCACCCGGATCATGTCGAAGTTCAGCCGTTGCGATGCCGCGTTAACGAATTCGATCTGTTCTTCGGTAAGGTCATCGGCATTGGGGCGGCCGGCGCGCGACGCACGCTGGTGCCGCGCCGCGAAGCGCAACGCGCGGTCGCCCAGGTTGGCGCCCAGGCTTACGCGCTGCGTCAGGTCGATGTACTGGCGCAGGTCGGTCACGAAGCGGTAAGTGTCTTCGTCCGGTGCGGCGAAATAGATCTGTCCCAGGCGCAGCCTTGCCCGCAAGGCGTCGCGCGATTCGCCTTCCCGAGGCTGGGCCAGCGTGGCAAGGCCTTCGCTGGCAATCCGGGCGCCTGCGCTGAACGCGAGGATGTTGATGTGCTCCGCGTTGGTGTTCTCGGACAACAGTTCGATCAGGCGCGCGAACGCCGGCACGGACGCCCGCGCGGACCGGACATCGGTCGCATAGGAAAGCAGGCTGCCGGCCGACGGCCACAGGAAAGCCAGGACGACGGCCTGGCGGCCGGTGAAATGGTGGAATTGCGCGGCTTGCGCCGTGCCGCGCCACACCGCGTTGTTGAAGCCATGCACGTAGACGATCAGGTCCGGGTGCTGGCTGACGGCCAGCGCCTTGTTGATGACGCTGAAATACGCCTGCGCCTCGGGCGAGGCCGCGGCGTCGCTTTGCGGCGTGAGCGCAACCAGTTCGTCCATCCGCTCCAGGCTCAGCACGGGCCTGCCGCGCTGGCTTGGCGATGTGGAGAGCTGGCGCAGCTGCTCCCAATCCAGCGTGCCGTCGCCGACCTGGACCTGCGCCACGCCCAGGCGCAGGGTGTCGCTGGGGAAGATCGAGTAGAACGGCTGGCGCGACTCGATGAAGACGGCGCGATTGGTGGCGTACAGCAGCGGTATCGACGTGCTGTCGCCCTTGGCTTCGTTGAGTTTGAAGGGGTCGGTCTGGCCGGCCGTGAACTTTACCGGCGTCGGCATGAGCTGGACGGGCGAGGAGCAGGCCGCCAGCAGGGCCAGCGTGGCCAAGGCCAGGGATGTCCGGGCCGCGCGCGGCAGGCGGGCGGCGGACGCGAACGCGCGGACATCGTAAAGGCTCATGCGGCGGGCCCGATTGATGTTGGAGAATTGGCGCTGCGCATGGGCCAGGGGCAGGGTGCGGGCGGCCAGAGGAATTCCACGGGAAACGGCGAAGGCACCCGTTGGATTGTCGCCGTGGTTTTTGCGGCGATCAAGGGGGGGGGCTTGGGGGGGAGGGGTTGGCTGGTGTCAGACACGCACGGTGTCTGACACGCAGGAGGTTAGAAAATGTGCCGGAAGCCCACTGCCGCGCCGACCTGGTTGCTCTTGCCGGCGATTTCGCCGCTGGCGGCGTCGCTGACCTTGTTCCAGTCCACGGTGCCGTACAGTTGCGAGCGCTTGGACAGCGAGTACTCCGCCACCGCGACGAGCGCGTAGCGCTTGCCCTTGTCGCCTTCCACGACCACGTTCTCGCTGCGGTCGTAGTAGGCGGCGCCGGTGATGGCCCAGCGCGGCGTGGCCTGCCAGGTCACGCCGGCGAAGTAGCCGTTGTCCTTGCGGTCCAGGCTGGCGGTGGTGGTGCCGCCCATGACGCCGTTGACCCAGCCCGTTTCGTCGCGGCCATTGAAGTAGCCGACGAACACCTTGGCGGAGTCGAACTGGTACGTGGCGTTCAGGTTCCAGGCACGCTGGCGCAGGTCCGAATCGGTGCCGTCGTAGGTCTGCTGCCAGGCGGCGCCCAGGCCCAGTTGGCCGGCGGTGTAGCGCAGGCTGGCGCCGTACTGCTGGCCTGCCTTGTGGTCGTCCCAATCATCGCCGTTGGCCCAGGACGCCACCACGGCCAGGTTGCCGAAGGTGTTGGCGTACTTGGTCATGTTGTTGGTGCGCACGCGCGACATGGCGGCGGGCAGCCAGGCGTTCTGGTCGTAGTTGCCGACGGTCAGCGGGTCGAAGTAGTCGGCCAGCAGGTCGAACATCGGGGTGTTCTGCAGGCCCAGCGTCAGGGTGCCGATGCCGCCTCCGTCCAGGCCTACGTAGGCCAGGCGGCTGAAGGCCTTGGTGGTGTCCGAACCTTTCCCGTTCTGCAGGTTGATGCCGTTTTCCAGGCGAAAGAAGGCGCGGTTGCCGCCGCCCAGGTCTTCGGAGCCGCGCAGGCCCCAGCGGCTGTTGGAGATTGCGCCGTTCTCCATGGAGACGCGGCTGCCGTCTTCGCCCACGCTGCCGGCGCTGGTGCTCAGGTAGCGGATGCTGACGTCGGCGATGCCGTACAGGGTGACGCTGGTTTCGGCGCTGGCCGCGCCGGCGGCCATGCCAACGCTGGCTGCCGCCAGCGCTAAGTTGATGCGTTTCACGGTGATGCGTTTCACGTAGGACTCCTCCTGGTGTAGCTGATTTGTGGTTGCGCCGCGCTTGTGGCCCGGCTGGTTGCTTGCGGCGGATCGCCGCAAGCCAGGCCGCTGCACCGACGCTTTGGGTAAGCGCGGGTCCGGAGCTTGGGCCTTGATGCAGGTTGCGCCATGCCGGTGCCGCGCATGGACGGATGGAATTCTAGAAAAGTTGGGCGGGGCGAAGGGCAGAAATCCTTGCGCGTTTTCCCTGGTTTACACAGATGGAAAACAGGGGGAGGGGGTATCGAATCCGGGCGCGGGCCCAAAAAAAACCCCGTTCATGGAACGGGGTCTTGTGGCGGGGGGCTGGCGGGGCGCCGGCCTACAGCGTCATGTGCAGCGGCAGCCAGGTGGCGATGCCCGGCGCCACATAGAGCAACAGCACGGCCAGGATCATCAGGAAGAACATCGGCAGCGAGGCGCGCGCGATGTAGGGCAGTTCCCGACCGCTCATACCAGACAGAACGAAGAGGTTGAACCCCACCGGCGGTGTGATCTGTGCCATTTCCACCACGAACACGATGAAGATGCCAAACCAGATCAGGTCGATGCCGGCCGCCTGCACGGTCGGCAGGAGCACGCCCATGGTCAGCACCACGATCGAGATGCCGTCCAGGAAGCAGCCCAGGACGATGAAGAAGACCATCAGCGCCATGATCAGGCCGAACTGCGACAGCCCCAGCCCGCCGATCCATTCCGCCAGCGCGCGCGGCAGGCCGATATAGCCCATGGCCAGCGTGAGGAACTGCGCGCCCGCCAGGATCAGCGCGATCATGCAGTACAGCCGGGTGGCGCCCAGCAGCGATTGCATGAAAGCGGAGCGGTTGAGGGACCCCTGCAGCGCCGACAGGATCAGCGCGCCCACCACGCCCACCGCCGCCGCTTCGGTGGCGGTGGCGATGCCGGTGTAGATGGAGCCCAGCACGGCGCCGATCAGCAGCAGCACGGGAATCAGGTGGCGCGAGCGCGACAGCTTTTCCATGAACGACAGGCCGGGATCCGCCGCCGGTACTTCGCCGGGATTGCGGATGGCCCACCAGGCGATATAGCCCATGAACAGCGCCGCCAGCAGGATGCCGGGCACGATGCCGGCAATGAACAGCTTGGCGATGGAGACATCCGCGGCTACGCCATAGACGATCATGATGATCGAGGGCGGAATGAGCAGGCCCAGGGTGCCGGCGCCCGACAGCGTGCCGAGGATCTTTTCCTCGGGGTAGCCGCGGCGCGTCAGTTCCGGGATGGTCATCTTGCCGACGGTGGCGCAGGTGGCGGCCGAGGAACCCGACACCGCCGCGAAGATCGCGCAGCCGATTACGTTGGTATGAAGCAGGCGCCCGGGCAGCCGGTTGAGCCAGGGCGCGAGCCCCTTGAACAGGTCCTCCGACAGCCGCGTGCGGAACAGGATTTCCCCCATCCACAGGAACAGCGGCAGCGCGGTCAGCGTCCAGCTGGACGATGCGCCCCAGATCGTGACGGCCATGGCGTCGCCTGCCGGGCGGCTGGAGAAGATCTCCATGCCGATCCAGGCCGTGCCCGCCAGGGTCAGGCCGACCCAGACCCCGCAGCCGAGCAGGACGAAGATCGAAACGACCAATAAGGTGATGACGAGAAGTTCATTCATGGGTTTGCTGCGAAGTGGCGGCGGCCTGGCCGCGTGAACGGCGGACCAGTTCGTCGACGAGCGCGACGAAGAACAGGATCGTGCCCACGGCCATGGTTGACTGCGGAATCCAGAGCGGGGTGGCGTCGTTCGATGTGGAAATGTCGTTGAACAGCCAGGAGTCGTAGGTCAGCTTGACGCTGAAAAAGGCAAACGCGGCGGCCAGTAGGCAGCCGACGGCCAGTGCGAAGATGTCCAGCCGGCGGCTGCTTGCGGGAGCCAGCGAATTGAGCAGCAGCGTCACGCGGATGTGTTCGCCGTGCTTGAAGGTGCTGGCCAAAGCCAGGAAGCCGGCGGCGGCCATGAAGTAGCCGGCGTAGGCGTCGGTGCCGGGGATGTTGAAACTGAGCTGGCGGGCGATGATCGCCGCCAGCACCGAGACCAGCACGCCGATCGTGCACAGGCCGGCCAGCAGGCCGGCCGCGCCGTACAGGCTATCTAGAAAACGGCGCATGGCGATATCACTGCTTCTTGTAGGCGTCGATCATGGCCTGGCCGTCCGCGCCAGCCTTCTTGAGCCAGTCGTCCAGCATGCGCTTGCCGATCACGCTCAGGCCTTCCTTGAGCTCAACCGTGGGCGCAATGGTTTCCATGCCGTTCTTGGCCAGCTCGGCCTGATACCACTTGTTCTTTTCCTGCGACAGCTTCCAGCCGCGTTCCTCGGCCTGCGCGCCGGCCTTTTTCAAGGCTTCCTGCGTGGCGGGGTCCAGGGCGTCGAAGGCCTTCTTGTTGACGATGATGGCGTTCTTGGGCAGCCAGGCCTGCGTGTCGTAGAACTTCTTGATGTATTCGTAGGTCTTGGTGTCGTAGCCGGTGGACGCGGACGACATGTAGGAGTCGATCACGCCGGTGGCCAGCGCCTGGGCCAGTTCGGCCTGCTGCACGGTCACGGGCTGGGCGCCGACCAGTTCGGCGATCTTGGCCGTCACGGGGCTGTAGGCGCGCCACTTCAGGCCCTTCATGTCGCTGATCTGCTTGATGTCCTTGTTGGCGAAGATGCCCTGGGGCGGCCAGGCCACCGCGTACAGGAGCGTCATGCCTTGCGAGGCCAGCTTCTTTTCCAGGAACGGCTTTTGCGCCTGGTACAGCTTGAACGAGGCGTCGTAGCCGGTGGCCAGGAAGGGCAGGCCGTCCAGTTCGTAGATCGGGTCTTCGTTGGCAAAGTTGGTCAGCAGGATTTCGCCGATCTGCGCCTGGTTGCCTTGCACCGCGCGCTTGATTTCAGGCGCCTTGTACAGCGAGGCATTGTTGTGCAGCGTGATCTTCAGCTTGCCTTGCGACAGCGAGTCGACGTCCTTGATGAAGGTCGTCAGGTTCTCGACGTGGAAGTTGCTCGCCGGATAGGCGCTGGGGAGGTCCCACTTGGTCTGGGCCTGTGCGCCCGCGCTGAATGCCAGGACGATGCTGCCGGTCAGCAGCGAGATTTTCTTGTACATGATGGTCCTTCTTTGCGAATGATGAAGACGGGCCTGGCCCGATAGGCATTGCGGAAAAAAGAATGCGCGGCGCGGCGTCGCGCCGCCGTAGCGCCGTGCCATTCTATGTTGCTGTGCGGTAACAAAGCGCGGGAAATCGCGCCTTTACGGGTAATTCCTAGGGGCCGCTGTTGCACGGTGGTTGAAGGTTCAATGTTTCGTCCGCCGCGCGCATTGCGATCCGGCGCGCGGCTTTTTCTTCTAAGATTGCGGGATTGCATACGTAGCGCCGAGGGCAGCGTGAATTTCGTTTTTCGCCGTGATGAGTTGCTGGTCGAGGAATCGTCCAGCGTGTTGCCGGATACGGCGTTGTGCGAACGCATCGGGCTGCAGGCCGCGGCGCTGCAGCCGGTATGGATGCAGGTGGGCTCCCCGTATCGCACCGTGTGCGTGGATCCGGGGATCGAAGCGCCTCAAGGCTATGCGTTCAAGAAGCTGCGCTCGCTGTTCGGCGTGTTCGACGACGAAGGCATGGCGCTGGCCGGCCGCGCTTACCAGATCGCGGAATGGGCGCGCACCCACCGCTTTTGCGGCGCCTGCGGCACGCCCGCGGAGCGCGTCAGCCACGAATTCTGCCTGCGCTGCCCGTCCTGCGGCTTTTCGGCCTATCCGCGCATCTCGCCGGCCATGATGGTCCTGATTCGCAAGGGGGACAGCATCCTGCTGGCCCGTCACGCCAACTCGCCCACGGCCCGCTATACCGCGCTGGCCGGCTTCGTCGAACCCGGCGAGAGCATCGAGCAGACCGTGCACCGCGAAATCTACGAAGAGGTCGGGCTGAAGGTCGGCAATCTGCAGTACTTCGGCAGCCAGTCCTGGCCCTTTCCGCATTCGCTGATGGTCGCGTTCACCGCCGACTACGTGTCGGGCGATATCCGCGTCCAGGAAGACGAAATCGCCGACGCGCGCTGGTTCGGCCCGGGCGACGCCATGCCCGACATCGCCGCCCGCATCTCCATCGCCGGATGGCTGATCCGTGCGAACCTTCCCATGGGCTGGTCAGCCCCCTGATCCTGGCCCTGTTCCGCTAGGGGTATTCCCTCGAACCGAGGGAATTCTGGCGTTCAGTCGTTATTTTTTATTGATGAAATATAGATAAATTATTAGTATTTCACTCAAATAAACTCGGCTTTGGTCTCTTATGACACCCGCTTTGATAGCGTCGTCGGCCCATCTGGCCGGCGGCAGCGCGCCCGACCTCTCCGAAGTGGAGTTCGGCCTGATGATCGCCAGCCATGCCTTTGACCGCTGGACCGTGCGTTGCATGGCGGCGGCGGGCCTGCCCGACCTGACCCCGACCGACGTCATGGTCTTCCACCACGTCTACCACCGGCAGCGGCCCAAGAAGCTTGCCGACATCTGCTTCACCTTGAATGTGGAAGACACCCACATCGTCAGCTACGCGCTCAAGAAGCTGGACAGAATGGGCGTGGTGCGCGGCGAGCGCAGCAGCAAGGAAGTGTTCTACAGCGTCACGCCCGAAGGCGCGGCGATTCTCAAGCGCTACGGAGAAATCCGCGAGCAATGCCTGACCGCCGGGCTGGACACGCCGGGCGGAGGCGGCCTGGATTTCAGCCGCCAGCTGGCGCACACGCTGCGCGCACTGTCCGGCCTGTACGACCAGGCGGCGCGGGCCGCGACCTCTCTCTGAACCCAACACGCGGGGCTTGCCCCGATATCAGCAACCCGACCGTGGCCGCACGCGCCCCGGCGGCCTCTTGTTTTCGAGGATACCTATGAAGTGGCAATTCTGGATTGATCGTGGGGGCACCTTCACCGACATCGTGGCGCGTCGTCCCGATGGCAGCACCACCACCGCGAAGATGCTGTCCGAAAACCCCGAGCAGTACCGCGATGCGGCGGTCGCCGGCATCCGCAAGCTGCTGGGCATCGCGCCGGGCCAGCCCGTGCCGGCCGACCAGGTCGAGTGCGTGAAAATGGGCACCACGGTGGCCACCAATGCCCTGCTCGAGCGCAAGGGCGAACGCACGCTGCTGGTCACCACGCGCGGTTTCCGCGATGCCCTGCGCATCGCCTACCAGAACCGCCCGCGGCTGTTTGACCGCAATGTGCTGCTGCCCGAGATGCTTTACGAATCCGTCGTCGAGGCGGACGAGCGTGTGGCCACCGACGGCGAGGTCATCCGCGCGCTGGACGAGGCAGGCCTGCGCAAGGATATGCAGGCCGCCTACGATAGCGGCATCCGCGCGGTCGCCATCGTGTTCATGCATGCCTGGCACGCCCCGGCGCACGAACAGCTGGCGGCGCGGATTGCCGCCGACATCGGTTTCACGCAGGTTTCCGTGTCGCACGAGGTCAGCCCGCTGATCAAGTTCGTGTCGCGCGGCGACACGACGGTGGTGGATGCGTACCTGTCGCCCATCCTGAAGCGCTACGTGGACCAGGTGGCCGGCGAACTGCCGGGTATCCGCCTGATGTTCATGCAGTCAAGCGGCGGCCTGACCGACGCACACCGCTTCCGCGGCAAGGACGCCATCCTGTCGGGCCCCGCCGGCGGCATCGTCGGCATGGTGCGCACCAGCGAGATCGCGGGCTTCCCGAAGGTCATCGGCTTCGACATGGGCGGCACGTCCACGGACGTGTCGCACTACGCGGGCGAATTCGAACGCGAATTCGAAACCCAGGTGGCCGGCGTGCGCATGCGCGCGCCCATGATGAGCATCCACACCGTCGCCGCCGGCGGCGGGTCCATCCTGCATTTCGATGGCGCGCGGCTGCGCGTCGGCCCGGATTCCGCCGGCGCCAACCCCGGCCCCGCGTGCTATCGCCGGGGCGGTCCGCTCGCGGTCACCGACTGCAACGTCCTGCTCGGCAAGATCCAGCCGGACTTCTTCCCCAAGGTGTTCGGACCCGAGGCCAACGAGGCACTGGACCGCGAGGCCGTGGTCGCGCGCTTTGCCGCCATGGCCGACGAGGTGCGCACGGCCACCGGGCGCGAGATGTCGCCCGAGCAACTGGCCGAGGGCTTTCTCGAAATCGCCGTGGGCAACATGGCCGAGGCCATCAAGCGCATTTCGGTGCAACGCGGCCATGACGTGACGGAGTACGCGCTGACCGTGTTCGGCGGCGCGGGCGGCCAGCATGCGTGCCTGGTGGCCGATGCGCTGGGCATGACGACGGTGTTCGCCCATCCGCTGGGCGGGGTGCTGTCGGCCTATGGCATGGGCCTGGCGGACCAGACCGACATGCGCCAGAAGACGGTCGAGAAGGTGCTGGACGCCGCGCTGATGGGCGAGCTGAAGGACGAACTGGACGTCCTGGCCGGCCAGGCGGTCGGCGAACTGCGCCGCCAGCACGTGGCGGAAGGCGACATCAGCGTGCAGCGACGCCTGCACCTGAAGTACCGCGGCACCGACACCGCGCTGGAAGTGGCCTATTCCGATCTGGAGCAGGCGCGCCGCGATTTCGAGGCCGCCTACCGCCAGCGCTATTCCTTCCTGATGCCCAACCGCGAACTCGTGGTCGAGACCATTTCGGTCGAGGCCACCGGCGGCGGCGAACGCGTGGGCGAGGCGTCGACGTCGCGCACCCGCGAGGGCGCGCTGGCCGCGCGTCGCGTGGTCAGCATGTACAGCGCCGGCGCGTGGCGCGACACGCCGCTGTACGTGCGTGAAGACATGGCCGGCGGCGACGTGGTGGCGGGTCCCGCCATCATCTCCGAACCCAACCAGACCACGGTGGTGGAACCGGGCTGGCAGGCCGAACTGACGGCCCAGGACCACTTTGTGATCCGCCGCGTCGAAGCGCGCCCGGAGCGCCGCAAGGTCGGCACGCAGGCCGACCCGGTCATGCTCGAGGTCTTCAACAACCTCTTCATGTCCATCGCCGAGCAGATGGGCTACCGCCTGCAGAACACGGCGTACTCGGTGAACATCAAAGAGCGCCTGGACTTCTCGTGCGCGATCTTCGACGCGCAGGCCCGCCTGATCGCCAACGCGCCGCACATGCCGGTGCACCTGGGATCCATGGGCGAATCGGTCCGCACGGTGATGAACGCCAACGCCGGCAAGATGATGCCGGGCGATGCCTACGTGGTGAACGATCCCTACCATGGCGGCACGCACCTGCCCGACGTCACGGTCATCACGCCGGTGTTCGACAAGGCCGGGCGCGAGATCCTGTTCTACGTGGGTTCGCGCGGCCACCATGCAGACATCGGCGGCACCACGCCGGGCTCGATGCCGCCGGATTCCAAGACGGTGGAAGACGAGGGCGTGCTGTTCACAAACTTCCAGCTGGTCAAGAACGGAGAGTTCCGCGAGCAGGCCGCGCGAGACATCCTGGGCTCGGGCCGCTGGCCGGCGCGCAATCCGGACCAGAACATCGCCGACATGCACGCGCAGATCGCCGCCAATGAAAAGGGCGTGCAGGAATTGCTTCGCATGTGCGACCACTTCGGCCTGGATGTCGTGCGCGCCTACATGGGGCACGTGCAGGACAACGCCGAAGAGGCGGTGCGCCGCGTGATCTCGGTGCTCAAGGACGGCAGCTACGAGTATCCGCTGGACAACGGCGCGGTCATTCGCGTGGCGGTGCGCGTGGATACCGCGGCGCGCAGCGCGGTGGTCGACTTCACCGGCACGTCGGCGCAGCTGGACAACAACTTCAACGCGCCGGGCGCGATCGCCGTGGCCGCGGTGCTGTACGTGTTCCGCACGATGGTCAACGACGACATCCCGCTGAACGACGGCTGCCTGGTGCCGCTGTCCATCATCGTGCCGGAAGGCTCGATGCTGCGTCCGAACCCGCCGGCCTCGGTGGTGGCGGGCAACGTGGAAACGTCCATGTGCATCGTCAACGCGCTGTACGGCGCGCTGGGCGTGCTGGCGGCCAGCCAGGGCACGATGAACAACTTCACGTTCGGCAACGCGCGGCACCAGTACTACGAGACCATCTCGGGCGGCACGGGCGCAGGTCCGGTGCGCATCGACGCGGCGGGTCCGCAGGACGAAGGGTTCGCGGGAACGTCGGTGGTGCAGGCGCACATGACCAACTCGCGCCTCACCGATCCCGAAGTCCTGGAGTTCCGGTTCCCGGTTCGGCTCGAATCCTACGAGATCCGCAAGGGCTCGGGCGGCGCGGGCCGGTATCCGGGCGGCGACGGCGGCGTGCGCCGCATCCGCTTCCTGGAAGACATGACCGCGGCGATCCTGTCGAACAACCGCCGCTTTGCGCCGTTCGGCCTGGCCGGCGGCCAGCCGGGCGCGATGGGCCGCAACACGGTCGAGCGCGCGGACGGCAGCATCCAGGAGCTCGGTCCGCAGGACAGCGCCCAGCTGCATCCGGGCGACGTGTTCGTGGTGGAAACGCCGGGAGGCGGCGGCTACGGCGCCGCCTGACCCGCGCCGGCGTGATGTCCGGTTCCGGTCAGCCGGGATCTGACATCACGTCCAGCGCGATGTCCGCGCGCGCCTTGCGGTCGTGCACGCGCAGGACCACCTCGCCATCGCGTATCTCGAAGATCGCGGTGGCGAGCGTGTTTTCGTCGTCCGGGTCGTCTCGGGCGGTGCGCAGGATAGGCAATTTGCCTTCGGTGTCGAGCAGGGCGGCGAGCATGTCCGCGCTGCCCGAGTCGGCGGACCAGCCGTCCACCAGGCCCTCGATGCGGTTCTGTCGCGCGCGCGACGAATCGGTGATGATCTGCGGCTGTCCGCGGGTCTCGACGTGCACCATGTGGTTGGCGTGGCCGTAGCGCCTGCCGATCTCCAGGATCGATACCGACCCCGGCGTGACCTCGGCGCTGATGATGCGCGGGTCCGTGGCCGCGGCCAGCGTGTGGTGAAAGCCCCCCGAATGCGGCAGGTCGCGCAGCAGGTCCAGCGCTTCGTCCAGCGTCGCGCAGTCGAGCACCGCGCGCGCCAGGAACATGCGCGGCACGCCAGGATGGCGCTGGCGCGTGCGCAGGTTGTTGATGGTCTGGACCAGCCCCGCGCGGTTTGCGCCGAACGTGTGGCCCGGCAGCGATCCCGGATAGTAGAAGCTCAGGTAGCCCGGCGCGCCTTCCAGGGCGACATCCACCAGATGGCATCGGCCGTGCAGGTAGGGATCGCCGTCTTCGTTGTGGCCGATCCAGCGCGAGCCGTCGGCGGCTTTCAGGGCCACGGAGGTGCAGCCGTCCGTGGTGCTGTGCAGCAGATCGCCCCGGCAATGCCACAGCAGCACGTCCTTGATGGGCATGCGCAACCCTTCGGCCATTCCTTCCAGTTCTTCCCAGACCTGGGGCAGGGCGGCCTGCGCCTGCTGCGCGAGTTCGTCGACGTACGGATGGCCGCGCCATGGCCTCAGGGCTTCCCAGGCGCCGCTCTGGTCCAGGTAGGCCGCCATGATGGGGCGGGCAAGTTTGCCCAGCGCCTGGCCGACCTGGCGACGGTTTCCAGCGATGCGTACGTATTTGTAGGCCATGGGAATCCTCCGGGTGTCACGCGGATTGTAAATTTTCCGGGAGCCGCCGGGTGGGGACTCATGCGTTAAGATCGTCGGTAAGTTGCGCCGGACATCCCGGCGCAACCCAGGAATCATGCCCTTACAACAACCCCGGGGTGCCTGGTGCTCCCCAAGAGGAGAGTTTCATGATCAAACGTAAAGTCGCCGCCGCTCTGGTCGGCCTGTCCGTGACCCTGTTCGGCGCCGCCTCGGCCGTCCAGGCCCAGGGCAAGGAATTGGTGGTGGCCACCGATACCGCTTTCGTGCCGTTCGAGTTCAAGCAGGGTAATACCTACACGGGCTTCGACGTGGATCTCTGGGCCGCCATCGCCAAGGAACTCAACCTCAAGTACAAGCTGCAGCCGATGGACTTCGCGGGCATCATCCCCGGCCTGCAGACCAAGAACATCGACGCCGCGCTCGCGGGCATCACGATCCGCGACGACCGCAAGAAGGTCATCGACTTCTCCGATCCCTATTACGAAAGCGGCCTGGCGATCCTGGTGGGCGAAAAGAACACCGACATCAAGGATGCCAAATCCCTGGCCGGCAAGACGGTCGCCGTCAAGACCGGCACCGCCACGGTGGACTTCCTGAAGGCCCAGGTGCCGGACGCCAAGCTCAAGCTGTTCCCCAACATCGACAACGCCTACCTGGAACTGGCCACCGGCCGTGTCGACGCCGCCGTGCACGATACCCCCAATGTCCAGTATTACGCCAACACCGCCGGCAAGGGCCGCGTGAAGGTCGTCGGCTCGGTCAAGAGCGGCGACTTCTACGGCATCGCCTTCCCCAAGGGCAGCGATCTGGTTCCGCAGGTGAACAAGGCGCTTGCCACGCTCAAGGCCAACGGCCAGTACGACGCGATCTACACCAAGTGGTTCGGCAAGAAGCCCTGACCGGCTTCGCGAGCGGCACTTTTCAAGGGCGCGCCAGCTAGGCGACGGTTAGGGGGCAGGATCCGGCGGCAACGCCGGACGCCGGCGCGGCGGCAGCCGCAAGCGGCATCGGCACCCTCCCGCGGGCGCGTCCGCCATGATGCGGCGCGCCAGCGCGCCGAAGGGGGACGATCGTGGAGTTTGACTGGGCTGTAATCGAAGGCGCGCTACCCAATCTGCTCGAGGGTACGCTCATGACCATCAAGATCACCTTCTGGGGGCTGGCGGGCGGTTTCCTGCTGGGCGCGCTCTCGGGGGTGACGCGGGCCTACGGGAACGCGATATTGTCGGGCATCGCGCAGGTCTATGTCGCGGTCATCCGCGGCACGCCGATCGTGGTGCAGGTCATGTTCATCTACTTTGCCTTGCCCCTGCTGGCGGACATCCGGGTGGACGCCGAATGGGCGGCCATCGCCACCCTCATCATCAACTCGGGGGCGTACATCTCCGAAATCGTGCGCGGGTCGCTGTTGTCGGTGCACAAGGGTTTGCGGGAAGCGGGGCAGGCGATGGGGCTGCCCTTCCACAAGATCCTGCTCCATATCATCGGCCCGGTCGCGTTCAGGCGCATGATTCCGCCGCTGGGCAACCAGTGCATCATCAGCCTGAAGGACTCATCGCTGTTCATCGTGATCGGGGTGGCCGAGCTGACCCGGCAAGGCCAAGAGATCATGGCCAGCAACTTCCGTGCGGTTGAAATCTGGTCCGCGGTCGCGATCATCTACCTGATCCTGACCGGCCTGATGGCGCTGGGCCTGCACCTGGTGGAAAAAAGGATGCGCATCCTATGAGCATGGTCGAATTTCATAACGTCACCAAGCGCTTCGGCGAATCCACGGTGCTCAATGGCATTTCGCTCAACATCGACGCGGGCGAGGTCGTGGTGGTGGTCGGCCCCTCGGGGTCCGGCAAGTCCACCTTCCTGCGCTGCATCAACGTGCTGGAAACCATCAACGACGGCGATCTGCTGGTCGATGGCCTGAGCGTGAAGGGAGATCCAGCGCAAGTGCGCGAGATCCGGCGCGAGGCGGGCATGGTCTTCCAGCAGTTCAATCTGTTTCCGCAGATGACGGCGCTTGAGAACGTGATGTTCGGGCCGGTGCATACGCGCGGGCAGGGCCGCGCCGAGGCGCGGGAAGAGGCCAAGGCGCTGCTGGCCAAGGTTGGCCTGGCCGAGCGCATGAACCACTACCCGGCGGAACTCTCTGGCGGTCAGCAGCAGCGGGTGGCGATCGCCCGCGCGTTGGCGATCAAGCCCAAGCTCATGCTGTTCGACGAACCCACGTCCGCGCTCGATCCCGAGCTGCGCCACGAGGTGCTCAAGGTGATGCGCGACCTGGCGGAAGAGGGCATGACGATGGTGGTCGTCACGCACGAAATGGAGTTCGCGCGCAAGGTCGGCAGCCGATTGATCTTCATCGACGCCGGCAAGGTCGCGCACGATGGCCCGCCCGAAGACCTGCTGACCAATCCGCCCAGCCAGCGGCTCAAGGACTTCCTGCAGCACGTGACCTGAGGCCGCGAAAAAAAAGCGTCCGGCCATGCCGGACGCCTTGTTTCCTGCGGCTCAAGCCGAGGCTCAGCCTTTCACGCGGACGATCTTCTGGACCTGCGGCACGTGCCGGATGGCGCGGATGACCTGGGCCAGGTGCTTGCGGCTGTCTACCTGGATGGTCAGGTGCAGCGACACCGTGGACACCGCGTCGTCGTGCATCGTGACATGCATGATGTTGGCGTCGGCGGCGGTGACTTCCGCCGCCAGCCGGCCGAGCACGCCTCGCTCGTTGCGCGTGATGATGTCCAGGCGGGTGGCCAGGTGCTTGGCGGTGTGGGCGTCCCAGCCGACGTTGATCCAGCGTTCGGGTTCGCGCAGGCGCTGGCGCAAGGCCACCGGGCAATCGGCGGTGTGCACCACCAGCCCATGGCCCATGCGCATGCCGGCCACGATGGGGTCGCCCGGCAGCGGGCCGCAGCAAGGCGCAAGCTGGACGGCCTGGCCTTCGTTGCCCTGGATCAGGATGGGCGCGCTGCGCGCCGAGGTCAGTTCGTCCACCGCGGCGGCGGTGGTGGCCACCAGTTGATGTTCGGGCGCGAAACGGCGGGCCACGACGGCGGCCAGGCGCTTGCCCAGCCCGATGTCGGCCAGGATTTCCTCGCGGGAGCTGGCGCCCGTGCTGCGCGCCAGCTTCTGCCAGGCCGGATCGTCCGTGGCGGGCAGCGGCATGTGCAGCTCTTGCAGGGCCTGGCCCAGCAGGCGCTCGCCGAAGGCAACCGACTCTTCGTACTTGACCGTGCGCAGGTAGTGCCGGATTTCCGAGCGGGCCCGGCCGGTGCGTACATAGTTGAGCCACTGCGCATTGGGGCGCGAAGCGGGCGAGGTGACGATCTCGACCGTGTCGCCGCTGTTGAGTTCGGTGCGCAGCGGCACGAACTCGCCGTTGACCTTGGCGGCGACGGCCTGGTTGCCGATGTCGGTGTGGATCGCGTAGGCGAAATCCACCGGCGTTGCGCCGCGGGGCAGGGAAATGATCTTGCCGCGGGGCGTGAACACATAGACCGCGTCCGGGAACAGATCGACCTTGACGTGTTCCAGGAATTCGCCGGAATCCCCGGTCTGGCTCTGGATGTCCAGCAGCGACTGCAGCCATTGGTGCGTGCGCTTCTGCAGGTCGTTGAGGGTAAGGTCTGCGCCCTTGTACAGCCAGTGCGAGGCCACGCCTTCTTCGGCGACATGGTGCATGTCGCGCGTGCGGAACTGGAATTCCACCGGCGTGCCGTAGGGGCCCACCAGCGTCGTGTGCAGGGACTGGTAGCCGTTCACCTTGGGAATGGCGATGTAGTCCTTGAACTTGCCGGGCACGGGCCGGTAGAGCTGATGCAGCGTGCCCAGCGCCAGATAGCATTCCGGCAGCGTATGGACCACGACGCGAAAGCCGTAGATGTCCAGGACGTCCGAGAACGACTTTTTCTGGTCGACCATCTTGCGGTAGATGCCGAACAGGGTTTTCTCGCGCCCGCTGACTTCGGCCTCGATGCCGGCGGCGGGCAGGGCCGCGCGCACGGAATCGGCGATCTTGGTGATGACCTCTCGGCGGTTGCCGCGCGCGGCCAGGACGGCCTTGTACAGCACCTGGTAGCGGTTCGGGTACATCGCGGCGAAGCACAGGTCCTGCAGTTCGCGGAACAGCAGGTTCAGGCCCAGGCGATGCGCGATGGGCGCGTAGATGTCCAGGGTCTCGCGGGCGATGCGTCGCCGCTTATCAGGATTGACCGCGTCCAGCGTGCGCATGTTGTGCAGGCGGTCGGCCAGCTTGATGAGGATGACGCGCACGTCGCGCGCCATTGCCAGGAGCATTTTGCGGAAGCTCTCGGCCTGCTGCTCGGCCTTGGTGGCGAAGTCCAGGCGGTCCAGTTTGGACAGCCCGTCCACCAGTTCGGCCACTTCAGGGCCGAATTTCTCGGCAAGCTCGTGCTTGGCGATGCCCTGGTCTTCCATCACGTCGTGCAGCAAGGCCGCGGACAGCGCGTTGACGTCGAGCTTCCAGCCCGCGCAGATTTCGGTGACGGCGATGGGATGCGAGATGTAGGGCGAGCCGCTGGCGCGGAACTGGCCCAGGTGCGCCTGATCCGCGAAGCGATAGGCTTCGCGCACGCGTTCTACATCTTTCTTGTCGAGATAGCTGCCGATGATTTCGGTCAGCGGCGCCAGCGAGGCGACCGGCGAGGCGGTCGTGTCCGCCGCTTCTTGTGCGGCGACGGACGGTGGCGTAGGGGAATTCTTGTCTTTCTTGCCCGTGCGGCGCCCTAGGCGGGAGCCGGCACGAAGTGCGGCAAGCAGACCAGATGAAGCGTACTTCAGCCCGGGAAAAGCCATGCTTGCCGCCCCCCGGAAATGATCAGGTGGGAACTTTACGCAGCATTTCCACGCCGGTTAGGCCGCCCGCGATTTCGCGCAGTGCTGTGACCGTGGGCTTGTCTTTGCTGTCCAGGCGCGGGGCATGGCCTTGCGCCAATTCACGGGCGCGGTACGTTGCGGCCAGCGTGAGCTTGAAACGGTTGGGGATTTGATTCAGACAGTCTTCGACGGTAATGCGAGCCATTAGGACACCTGGTGCTGATGGAAGATGGGGAGAATGCGTTCGGCTCAGTGTTCGGCCGGAATGCCAAGTTGCGCAAACAACTGGGCATGGCGGGCGGCCTGAGACGAAAAGCGCAGCCGTGCGGCGCTGACTATTTGGGTCAGTTCCGACAGGGCCACGCTAAATTCTTGATTAATAATAACATATTCGCATTCAGGCGCATGGGCGATTTCGCCGCCCGCGGCCATGAGCCGGCGCGCGATGACTTGCGGCTCGTCCTGGCCGCGCGCCTTCAGGCGGTTTTCGAGTTCGTCGATAGACGGCGGCAGCACGAATATGCCGATGGCGCGGGGGAAGCGCTGCTTCACCTGGCGCGCGCCTTGCCAGTCGATTTCGAGGAGCACGTCGCGGCCCTGGCTGGTGGCTTCGTCGATGCGGTCGCGCGGCGTGCCGTAGAAATTGCCATGGACTTCAGCCCATTCCAGCAGGTTCTGGGCTTCGCGCATGAGCTTGAATTCGTCGGACGACACAAAGCGGTATTCGCGGCCGTCTTCTTCGCCGGGCCGGGGCGCGCGCGTCGTGCAGGAAATGGACAGCAGGATGGAGGGATCCTGGGCAAGCAAAGCCTTCACGAGGCTGGACTTGCCGGCGCCGCTGGGCGCGACGACCATGAAGACGTTTCCGGGAGTGGCGTGCATGAATGAATGTGACCGGCGTGTGATGCTAAGACTCGAAGAATAGCAAATCGCGGCCGATCGCGCGGCCTGGGGCACGGGGATGGCGGCCGGTGCGCCATGGGAACTGCGGCGCTTTCTTCTGCTTACGCAGTGCGCTGAAACTGTGTTGCGCTTGGAACCTTCGCTTGCAGCATCGGCGGGGCGATTCGGGTAGCATTTCGCCGGTTGATAAGAAGGAGAATCCGATGAACACGAACGAGATCGATCCGCCCCGCGTAGCGCTGGTCACCGGCGCCGGCACCGGCATAGGCCGCGCGGTGGCCCTGGAATTCCTGGCCCAGGGTTACCGGGTCGTGCTGGCCGGCCGCCGGCGCGAGCCCCTGGAAGCGACCCGCACGGCGGCGGGGGAAGACGGACTGCGTGCGCTGGTGGTGCCCACGGACGTGTCCGACGAGCAAGCCGTGCGCGATCTGTTCGATACCGCCCAGCGCGAATACGGCCGCCTGGACGTGCTTTTCAATAATGCCGGACGCGGCGCGCCGGCCGTGCCGATCGAAGAGCTGCCGGTTGCGGTCTGGCGCGAAGTGGTCGACACCAACCTGACCGGCTTGTTCCTGTGCGCCCAGGCCGCCATCCGCATCATGAAGGCCCAGACGCCGCGCGGCGGCCGCATCATCAACAACGGCTCGATTTCCGCGCACGCGCCGCGGCCGTTCTCCATCGCCTACACCGCCACCAAGCATGCGGTGACGGGGCTGACCAAGTCGATTTCGCTGGATTGCCGGCCTTACGGCATCGCCTGCGGCCAGATCGACATCGGCAACGCGGCCACCGACATGACGGAGCGCATGGCCGCCGGCATCCTGCAGGCCGACGGCAGCACCAAGGTCGAGCCGCGCATGGATGTGGCGCACGTCGCCCAGGCGGTGGCCGCAATGGCCCGCCTGCCGCTGGAAGCCAACGTGCAGTTCATGACGATCATGGCGACCAACATGCCCTTCGTGGGCCGCGGCTGATTCAGCCGAAGTCGCCTGATCGGCGCCGGCACGGCGTGCCGGCCCCTTTGCGATCAATCCCCTGGGCGCCCGCCGGGCGCCGTCCGCCGGACTTGCGCTCAGCGCGAGGCCTGGGCGAGCATCTGCTTGGGCGTCGTGTCCAGGTAGGCGCGGGCGCCGACGTAGCGCTTGGCCCAATAGGCGGTCTTCATGTCGTCCACCCGCACCTTGGTGCCGCGGCGCGGCGCGTGGACGAATTTGTTCTGGCCGATATAGATGCCGACGTGGGAGGTCACGCCGCGACCGCGCGTGGCAAAGAACACCAGGTCGCCGGGGCGCAGTTCTTTCTTGGCCGAGACGGTCTGTCCCTCGCTGCGCTGGGCGCGTGCGGTGCGGGGCAGGTCCAGGCCGGCGATTTCGCGGAAGACATACAAGACCAGGCCGCTGCAATCGAAACCTTCGGCGTCGTCGCCGCCCCAGCTATAGGGGGTACCGATGGCATCCAGGCCTGCCTGGACGACGCGGTCACGCAGGGTGGGCACGGTGGGTTCTTGCGCCAGGCGCAGGCCACTGAGGGTGGGGCGGGCTTGTTCGGCGGGCAGGGACGCCTGGGCGGCGCCGGGAATCCAGGACAGCGTCAGGGCCAGGAGGGGCGCTGACAGGAATGCGGGAGTGCGGAAATTGGCAAATCGAGCTTTTCGCGTGGGCGGAGTCATTACGTCACTTCAAGAATCGGAGTGGGCGGCATGGCTTTGCCCGGGGGAGGGCAAGCCGGCGGAAAGGGGGAGGCTCACGGGCAGAACACCCGGAACGCTTCACGATTATAGTGTAATAAAGTTTCATTACATTTGTAGTGCAATGCAGCATTCTGGGGCCGGACGGGTTACGCGCCGCCCCGCGGAACTCGTAACGGGACCCTCATTTGGGAGCGCCGGGTACCCGACACGGACCCGCGCGCGCTGCAACCTCTGCAGATGACACTTCATATTGCATGCGCTCGTGCATAATCGACGGCATCGGTCCGGGCCTTCGGGCTTGCCTGCCGCCCGGGGCCGAGGATGCGAGCAAGACAGATAAGAAGGTGAAGCAAATAAGAAGGCGGAGTAAAGCTCAATGATGAACGCAGTACACCCTTTGTCGTCCATGGACCGGCCTGACGCCTTGCCCTTCGAACCCTTCCAGGACGCGGAATCCGCGGTCGACCGGCTGGTCGAAATCTACGCCCGCAACACGGCTTTCCTGCGGGCCGCGTTCCGCGAAGTCCTGAAGGGAACCGGTAACGGCCGTGAACGGGCCCGGGCCTACTACCCGGCCATCCGCATCGTCGTGGAAACCTACGACCCCATCGATACCCGGCTGTCCTACGGCCACGTGGCCGAACCCGGCATCTACCAGACGACCATCACCCAGCCGGCGCTGTTCCGCGACTACCTGATCGAGCAGGTCGGCCAGCTGCTGCAGAACCACCGGGTGGCGGTCGAAGTCGGCGAGTCCGATTCGCCGATTCCCCTGCATTTCGCCTTCCCCGAGGGCGCCTACGTGGAAGGCGAGCACCTGGAGGCGCTCAAGCGCCCGTTGCGCGACCTGTTCGACGTGCCGGACCTGGCAGTGACGGACGACGCCATCGTCAATGGCTCCTGGCGCGGCAAGGAAGGCGAGCCCAAGCCGCTGGCGCCGTTCACCGCGCAGCGCGTGGACTACTCCCTGCATCGGCTGCAGCACTACACATCCACCGCGCCGGCGCATTTCCAGAATTTCGTGCTGTTCACCAACTACCAGTTCTACGTGGACGAGTTCTGCGCCCGGGCGCGCGCGCTGATGGCCAGCGGCAACGAAGACTACGAAATGCTGGTCGAACCCGGCAACCGCATCACGCGACGCGGCGAAAGCGGCCCGGGCGATGAGGGCCAGACGGTCCGGCTGCCGCAGATGCCCGCGTACCACCTGGTGCGTGGCGACCATTCCGGCATCACGTTGGTGAACATCGGCGTGGGGCCGTCCAACGCCAAGACCATCACCGACCATATCGCCGTGCTGCGCCCGCACGCCTGGCTGATGCTTGGGCATTGCGCCGGCCTGCGGGATTCGCAGCGGCTGGGCGACTACGTGCTGGCGCACGGCTACGTGCGCGAGGACCACGTCCTGGACGCCGACCTTCCCACCTGGGTGCCGGTGCCCGCGCTGGCCGAGGTGCAGGTGGCGCTGGAACAGGCGGTGGAAGAAGTGGCGGGGCTGTCCGGCTGGGACCTCAAGCGCATCATGCGCACGGGGACCGTGGCGACCATCGACAACCGCAACTGGGAGCTGCGGGACCATGTCGAACTCGTGGAGCGTTTCGCGCAGTCGCGGGCGATCGCGCTGGACATGGAATCGGCCACCATTGCGGCGAACGGCTTTCGCTTCCGGGTGCCGTACGGCACCTTGCTGTGCGTGTCCGACAAGCCGCTGCACGGCGAGCTCAAGTTGCCGGGCATGGCCAGCGCGTTCTACCGCCGCCAGGTCAACCAGCACCTGGAAATCGGCATCCGGGCCCTCGAGCGCCTGCGCGACATGCCGCCGGAACGGCTGCACTCGCGCAAGCTGCGCACCTTCATGGAAACGGCGTTTCAATAATTCCGTGAGCTGGCGGCGCGTCGCGCGGACGATCCGTCCCCGGCGCGCCGCCGTTTTTCATGTCGGGGGCGATTGCGCTATTCTCGCCCGTTGCTCGGAAATCCCCGGGCGCCCGGGGTTGCTTGCGCGGGCGCCTTCAAGACGTGAAGGAATGCATTTTGGCACCATCGGAACACGATGATCGCCGCTCAGGCGGCACGCGCAAAGCGGACGGGAACGGCCCTTCCGAATTGCGGCGCACGCTGTCCGCGCGCCATCTGACCATGATTGCGGTGGGCGGGTCGATCGGCACGGGGTTGTTCGTGGCCTCGGGCGCGACCATTGCCAAGGCCGGCCCCGGCGGCGCGTTGCTGGGCTATGTGCTGATCGGCATCATGGTCTATTTCCTGATGACCAGCCTGGGCGAGCTGGCGGCGGCCATGCCGGTGTCGGGCTCGTTTTCCACGTACGGCGCGCGCTACGTCGAGGACGGCTTCGGCTTCGCGCTGGGCTGGAACTATTGGTACAACTGGGCGGTCACCGTGGCGGTGGACCTGGTGGCGGCGCAGCTCGTCATGGCGTACTGGTTTCCGGACGTGCCGGGCTTTTACTGGAGCGCCTTGTTCCTGGCGATCACTTTCGGACTGAACGCCATGTCCGCCCGCGGCTTCGGCGAAGCTGAGTTCTGGTTCGCCCTGATCAAGGTGCTGGCCGTGCTGGGTTTCGTCGCGATGGGCGTGATGATGCTGCTGGGCATCATCCGCGGCGGCGAAACCGGCGGGCTGGCCAACTGGACCGTGGGCGACGCGCCTTTCGCGGGCGGCTTCGCCGCGCTGATCGGCGTGGCGATGGTCGTGGGGTTTTCGTTCCAGGGGACGGAGCTGATCGGCATCGCGGCGGGCGAATCCAAGGACCCGGCGCGCAACCTGCCGCGCGCCGTGCGGCAGGTGTTCTGGCGCATCCTGCTGTTCTACGTGGCGGCGATCCTGGTCATCGGCCTGCTCATTCCCTATACCGATCCGCACCTGCTGCGCAATGATGTCGAGGACATCAGCGTCAGCCCCTTCGCCCTGATCTTCGAGCGCGCGGGCTTGCTGGGGGCGGCCTCCATCATGAACGCCGTCGTGCTGACTTCCGTGCTGTCGGCCGGAAACTCCGGCATGTACGCGGCCACGCGCATGCTCTACAGCCTGGCCCGCGAAGGCAAGGCGCCGCGCATCTTCGGCCGCATTTCGCGCAGCGGCGTGCCGCTGTGGGCGCTGCTGGCAACCACGGTCGTGGCCGCGCTGTGTTTCTTCACGTTCATCTTCAGCCCGAACGCCGTCTACATCTGGCTGCTGAACACGTCGGGAATGACGGGGTTCATCGCGTGGCTGGGCATCGCGATCAGCCATTACCGGTTCCGCCGGGGCTACGTGAAGCAGGGCAACAGCCTGGCCGATCTGCCGTATGTGTCGCCGTTTTTCCCCTTTGGCCCGATCTTCGCGTTCGTGCTGTGCCTGGTCATCACGCTGGGCCAGAACTACCAGGCTTTCCTGCAGGACAAAATCGACTGGGGCGGCGTGGTCGCCACCTATATCGGCATTCCGCTGTTCCTGCTGATCTGGGCCGGCTACCGGCTGGCGCGCGGTTCGCGCTTCGTGAATTACCGCGACATGCGGTTCCCGGATGCGCGCGCCCGGAGCGCCTACCTGGATTCGGCCCTGCGGGGCGAGCCCGCCACGGGCGAAGTCCGGTAAGTCGGGGCGGCGCGCGCGCTGCCTACTCGATGTTCTGCGCCTGTTCGCGCATCTGCTCGATCAGCAGCTTCAGATCCATGGCGGCGCGGGTGACTTCCATGCTGCCGGCCTTGGAGCCCAGCGTGTTGGCCTCGCGGTTCATTTCCTGGAACAGGAAGTCCAGGCGCTTGCCGGCGCTGCCGGCATTTTTCTTGCCGCCGGCCGATTTGCCGCCGCCGTCGGTCAGCAGGTGGCGCAGTTCTTCCAGGTGCGAGCGCAGGCGCGACAGCTCTTCCGCCACGTCGATGCGCAGGGCGAACAGGTTGGCTTCCTGCGACAGGCGCTCGGACAGCTCCGCGCCCGAGATGTGGGTGAAGCCGCCGGGGAAGGCGGATTCCACGCTTTCGCGCAGCTTGGCCGCCTGCTTTTCCCGGTGGTCGGCCAGCAGCTGGGGCAGATGCGCCTGGACGATGTCGACCACGCGCGCGACGCCATCGGCGCACTCGCGCATCATGCCGGCCAGGCGCTCGCCTTCGCGCTCGCGGCCTTCCTGCAGCTGGGTCAGCGCCTGTTGCGCGGCCTGCAGGCAGGCCGCGCCCCAGATCTGCGGATCAAGCGCGTCGTTGCCGCGCTGGCCGGGCCAGTTGAACAATTCGGCCAGGCGCGGGGGCGCGATGTCGGGGACGATGCGGCGGGCGGCCTGCAGCTGTTCGGCCAGGCTCTCCAGCCAGGCGGGATCCAGCTTGGACAGGTCGGCACTGGCGGCGCGGGTGAAGGAAACGCGGATCTCGACCTTGCCCCGGGCCAGATTGGCGGTGAGCAGTTCGCGCAGAGGCGTTTCCACGTGCCGCAGTTCGTCGGGCAGGCGGAAGTACAGGTCGAGAAAGCGGCTGTTGACGCTGCGCAGTTCTATGGCAAGCGTGCCTTGTTCTAAGTCTGCGCGGGCGTTGCCGAAGGCGGTCATGCTGCGGATCATGATGTGCGTGTCCTGGTGATTCTTGGAGTAGGAACCGGTTGCGCCGGGGCCCGCGGCGGCCGGGTGCTGGCGCGCGGGTCTGTGTTTTCAACCGGATACATCGCGGCAGGATACTCCAAGCGCGATTTTCCCGTGGCGCCAGCCCGTACAATGCCGCGAATCGAACCCACACGTCTGGAGCCTGCCCCGTGACCACTACCCCCGCCATTGCCCGCCCCTCGGGCCGCGCCGTCGATCAACTGCGCCCGTTCACCCTGGAGCGCGGATTCACGCGCTACGCCGAGGGATCGGTGCTGGTGAAGGCCGGCGACACCCATGTGCTGTGTACGGCCAGCGTCCTGGACAAGGTACCGCCTTTCCTGAAGGGCAAGGGGGAAGGCTGGGTAACGGCTGAATACGGCATGTTGCCGCGGGCCACGCACACGCGCGGCGACCGCGAGGCCGCGCGCGGCAAGCAAAGCGGCCGCACGCAGGAGATCCAGCGGCTGATCGGCCGCAGCCTGCGCGCCGTGTTCGACATGCAGGCGCTCGGCGAGCGCACGCTGCACCTGGATTGCGACGTGCTGCAGGCCGACGGCGGCACGCGCTGCGCCAGCATCACCGGCGCCTGGGTGGCGGCGGCCGACGCGGTCGCGCTGCTGATGAAGCGCGGCGACCTGGCCGTCAATCCCATCCGCGATGCGGTGGCAGCGGTATCGGTGGGCCTGGTGCAGGGCCGCGCGGTGCTGGACCTGGACTACCAGGAAGACTCGGCCTGCGATGCCGACGTCAATGTGATCATGACGGGCAGCGGCGCGTTCGTGGAAGTGCAGGGCACGGGCGAAGGCGCGACCTTCACCCGCGCGGAGCTGGACACGATGCTGATGCTGGCCGAGGGAGGCATCGCCAGCCTGGTGCGCGAGCAGCGGGCCGCGCTGGCTTGAAGCCGGCCATTGCGGGGCCGCACACCGCGGCTTCGCGAGGCGCGGGCGCGGCGTGCCGTCCTGACCCGCCACGCAAAAAAAGCCGCATATGCGGCTTTTTTCGTTGGACGGCCGTCAGCGAGGTAGGAGCGCCTGCACCTTGCCCACGCCCTCCAGCCCCCAGATCGCGTCAATCAGCCCGCGCAATTCCTGCTCCGTCGCGGCGTCCGCATACCGCCCCAGGCTCAGGGTCTTGTCCTCGATCTCGGGACGGCTCAGGGTGTTGCCCGGATCACCCTTGGGTTCGTCCACCCGGCCGTGCAGGGTGCGGCCGTCGCGGGTATGCACCGTGACCTTGCCGATCCAGCGCTGGGGATAGGCGCCGTCGACTTCGGGGTCGAGCTCCATTTCCACCTTGCCGCGGAAGGCCGCGACGCCCGGATCGTCCAGCCCGGCGTCGAACTCCGCCAGGCCCGCGCGGCCCTGGCGCGCGATCAGCGCCAGCACGGTGCCCATCGAGAACTTGGACTGGTGCACGGTTTGCGGATTGACGACCGGCCCCAGGACGTCGATGGCGCCCTGGTGGACGTGCGCCACGACGCGCGCCACGTCGGCTTCGGTCAGGTTGTTGTCGCGCAGCGCCTGCTGCAGGGCGTCGGCCGCGGGATGCGTGTGGCGGCAGGACGCGTGGAACTTGAAGGAGGTCTCGGCCAAAGCCCAGCGCTGGCCCAGGCGGTCGCACAGGCGGCTGGGATCGGCGTCGGTGGACATGCCGGCGGCCATGCCTTGTGGGCCTTCCAGGATGTGGCGGGCGCCGGTGAAACCCTCGCGCGCCAGGTAGGCTGCGGTAATGCCGTCGGCCGCCGCCTTGGCGGTGTGCAATTGCTTGGAATCGGCGGCGTCGCGCAGGAACTCCCAGAGGCCCGCGGCCTGGGTGCCGGCCGAGCCCAGCGCGTGCAGCATCTGTTCGGGCGACAGGCCGAGCAGGCGCCCGGTGGTGACAGCCGCTGCCAGCGTGCCCGCCGTGCCGGTGGTGTGGAAGATCTTGTAGTGCGAGCGGCCGAGGAATTCGCCCACGCGGATGCCGACTTCATAGCCCGCCACGGCGGCGGTCAGCAAGTCGCGGCCGGAGCTGCCCAGCGCCTGCGCGACGGCCAGGGCGGGTGGGAACACGACGGCGGCGGGGTGGAAGACGGACCCGTTGTGCACGTCGTCCTGTTCGACCACATGCGCGGCGGCCGCGTTGACCATGGCGGCGAACAGCGGCGTCGTGCGCCGGCGCGTGATGAGGACTTCGCTGGGGCCGTCGGCGGGTCCCATCGCCGCGGCGTAGCGGTCGATGGCCTGGACTGCGCGCGCGGACGCGCCCGCCAGGATCGAGGCCAGGCAGTCGAGCAGCAGGTCTTCGGCGCGGCGCAGCACCGGGGCGGGGATGTCTTCGTAGCGCAGGTTGGCGGCAAAGGCCGCGAGCTCGGCGCTCAGGTGCGGGGTGTCTTGGTCTGCGGTCATGGCGATAGGGGTATCAGAAGGAGCGGGGCAGGCCCAGGATGTGTTCGGCCACGTACGACAGGATCAGGTTGGTGGAGATGGGGGCGACCTGATACAGGCGCGTCTCGCGGAACTTGCGCTCGACGTCGTATTCGGTGGCGAAGCCGAAGCCGCCATGGAACTGCAGGCAGGCGTTGGCCGCTTCCCAGGATGCGTCGGCGGCCAGCAGCTTGGCCATGTTGGCTTGCGCGCCGCAAGGTTCATGGGCGTCGAACAGGCGGCAGGCCTCGTAGCGCATCAGGCTGGCGGCCTCGACGTTGATGTGGGCGCGGGCGATCGGGAACTGCACGCCCTGGTTCTGGCCGATGGGGCGCCCGAACACCATGCGCTCTTTGGCGTAGGCCGTGACCTTGTCCACGAACCAGTAGCCGTCGCCGATGCATTCGGCGGCGATCAGCGTGCGCTCGGCGTTCAGCCCGTCGAGGATGTACTTGAAACCCTTGCCCTCTTCGCCGATGAGGTTTTCCTCGGGGATTTCCAGGTTGTCGAAGAACAGCTCGTTGGTCTCGTGGTTGACCATGTTGGGAATCGGGCGGATCGACATGCCGTGCTTGACCGCGTGGTGCAGGTCCACCAGGAAGATCGACATGCCCTCCGATTTGCGCGTGACCTGGTCCAGCGGCGTGGTGCGCGCCAGCAGGATCATCAGGTCGGAGTGCTGCACCCGCGAGATCCAGACCTTCTGGCCGTTGATGACGTAGCGGTCGCCGCGCTTGACGGCGGTGGTCTTGATCTTGGTGGTGTCGGTGCCGGTGGTGGGTTCCGTCACGCCCATGGACTGCAGGCGCAGTTCGCCGGCGGCGATGCGCGGCAGGTACTCGCGCTTCTGGGCCTCGGAACCGTGGCGCAGCAGCGTGCCCATGTTGTACATCTGGCCGTGGCAGGCCCCCGAATTGCCGCCGCTGCGATTGATTTCTTCCATGATGACCGAGGCCTCGGTCAGTCCGAGGCCCGAGCCGCCGTATTCCTGCGGGATCAGCGCGGCCAGCCAGCCGGCTTCGGTGAGGGCGCGCACGAAGTCTTCGGGGTAGCCGCGTTCTTCGTCGACCTTGCGGAAGTATTCGGAGGGGAACTGGGCGCAGAGGTCGCGCACGGCTTCGCGGATGTCCTGGTAGGCGTGGGAGGCGTGGGGCATAGGGCTGCTGTTCTGATTGAAGGAATGGTTCGGTACAGGATCGAATGTGCCGCAAGGGCGCGCAGGTGCCAATTCACAATTCGTTAATACGGGGTTCCTGTTCGCAAAAGCGCGCTTTCATGACGGGAGTGCGTCATACGGGCAGGCAGGTTGTGTCAAGAAATTGCCAAACTGGGTGTCCATAATCCGGAGCACTGCCGCAGAGGCGGCGAGGCTACACACGGACGGATATGCGGAAAAATCTACGGGTCACGACGGCGTTGTCGGCGATTCTTGCCTTGTTTGTGGTGCTGTTTGCCGTCGCTGCGGCGGCAGGCATCACCGTGCTGCGCGACAACCGCGCGGATATCGAGGCGCTGGGCCGCGGCAGCATCGAGCGGGCGAGCGACCTGGCCGACATGACCAGCCGGCTGTTCCAGGCGCGCGCTGCGCTGACGGACGCCAAGACCGCCATGGAAGGCGGGCTGGAAGAGGCGCGCAACGAATCCCTGGGCCAGGCGCAGGCGTTGCTCAGGCAGGCGGCGGCCAGCCAGGCGCGCCTGCGCGCCAATGCGGACGAAACCGCGCAGGGCACGCCCCTGTTCGCGCAGGTGCTGACGGCGTACGCGGCTTTCGCGGACCAGGCGCTGCTGCCCATGAGCAAGGCGATCCAGGGCTGGAACGGCATCGAGGTCAACCGCCTGACGGAAAAGGTGCTGCCCGCGAGCAGCGCGGCCTACGTCAAGCGGGCCGAGGCCTACCAGGCCTATGCCCGCGAGCACGGCCAGTCCGCGGTGGCGGGCGCGAGCCGGACGCTTGAAAATGTCATTCTGGTGGCGGCCGGCATGCTGGGCTTCGTGCTGCTGCTGGCGGTGCTGATCCGGCTGGCGTTCCGCCGCGGCATCCTGCGGCCCCTGAACGAGGCGGGCGCGCATTTCGACCGTATCGCCGACGGCGACTTGACGGGCGCGATCGCCCTGCGCGGCGACAACGAGATCGGCGTGCTGTATTCGGCCATGCGCCGCATGCAGACCGGGCTGTCCGCGGCGGTGGCCTCGGTGCGCCAGGGCGTCGAGGAAATCCATACCGGGTCGGGCGAGATCGCGGCCGGCGGCGCCGACATGTCGGACCGCACGGCACGGCAGGCGGGCTCCTTGCAGGAGGCTGCGGCGAACATGACGCAGCTGGCGCACACCGTGCAGCTGACGGCGGACAATGCCGACCTGGCCAGCCGCCAGGCCTTGAGCGCGACGCAACTGGCGCAGCGCGGCGGGCAGGCGGTGGAGGAAGTGGTCCAGAGCATGCAGGGCATTGCCGACAGCGCCAGGCGGATCGGCGAGATCGTGGGCGTGGTCGACAGCATCGCGTTCCAGACCAATATTCTTGCGCTGAACGCGGCGGTGGAAGCCGCGCGCGCCGGCGAACAGGGCAAGGGCTTTGCCGTGGTGGCGGGAGAGGTCCGTTCGCTGGCCCAGCGCAGCGCGCAGGCCGCCAGGGAGATCAAAGGCCTGATCGAAGACTCCGGCGCGCGCGTGGATGCCGGCGTGCGCCAGGTCAATCTTGCGGGGGACGCCATGCGCGACATGGTGGCCTCGGTGGACCGGGTGACGCAGATCGTGGCCGAGATTTCCAATGCCACGGCCGAACAGGCTGCCGGCATCGCTTCGGTGAACGATGCGGTGGCGGACATCGAGCGTTCGACGCAGGAGACCGCCGCGATGGTCGAACAGACCGCTGCCGCCGCCGCTGCCCTGGAAACCCAGGCGCAAGGCCTGCAGCGCGCCGTGGCGGTGTTCCAGATCGTGCAGGGCGCGCCGCGGACGGCGGGACAGGCCTCAGCCGGTCAGTTGGGGCAGGATGGCGCCGGTGTAGCGCTCGGTCACCAGCGACAGGTTCCCGTGCTTGACCTTGTGCTTGACGTGGGCGGCCGCCGACGCGATGTCCTCGGGGCGGATGCGCTCGCATAGGGACGGCGTGACGGTCAGGGCGCCCACGCCCAGCGTCACGAAGGGGAAGAACCGGGGAACGCCGTAGCGGTCCTCGGCCTCGATGCCGCCGTTGCGGCGACCCTGGTCGTCGTACAGGGCCATGGCGGCTTCGTTGAACTCGGCGATGATGCGCTGGATGCGGTCTTTCCAGTCCGGGCTGCGCAGCAGCACGACGAAATCATCGCCGCCCACGTGGCCGACGAAGTCGCGCTGCGGATCGCAATGGCGCTTGATGACTTCGGCGGTGAGCATGATCATGTCGTCGCCACGCCAGTAGCCGTAGACGTCGTTGAAAGGCTTGAAATTGTTCAGGTCGCCATAGCAGATGGCGAAATCCGCGGCGTCCTCGAGCAGGGTCGCGATATGGCGGCTGATGGGGATGTTGCCCGGCAGCGACGTCAGAGGGTTGGCGTAGCGGGCGGCCTCGATCCGCATTTCGGTCACTGAACGCACCAGCGTTTCACCGGTGGCCAGGCCGTCGTAGCGGCCTTCGCGGGTGATGATCAGTCCGTCCATCAGGTAGCGCTGGTCTTCGGAGATCAGCACGTGGCTCAGCTGGTCGATGGAGACGTTCAGGTCCACCAGCACCGGCTCGGCGTTCATGAAGGTCGAGCAGGCATCGCGCCCGAACAGCTCGCGGGTGTAGCGCTGGGCGTAGTGTTCGGAAAAGTCCCGCCGGTTGATGATGCCGACGGGGCGGTTGTCCCCATCGACCACCGCCACGGCGTGCAGGCTTTTGTGCTCGATGAACAGGCGGTGGACGTCGTCGTTGGTGTCGCGGGTGAGCAGGGCGGCCGGCGCCTCGACCCGCAGGCTGGCGGCGGTGCCGCCGGCGGAGCGCTGCGCCAGCGGCGCGGTCGTGCGCAGCCGCAGGGAGTCGCGCAGGGGCGGCGTCAGTTCCGTGAGCAGCGTTTCGTCGGGCATGCCCAGGAACCAGCCTTGGGCGTAGCGGATGTCCAGTTCGCGGACCACGGCCAGATCCTCGGCGGTTTCTATGCCTTCGGCCACGATGGAGGTGCCCAGGTGCTGCGCCACCTTCAGGATGGCGCGCACCATGTTCTGCTTGCGATCGTCCTGGCCGATGCCGTCGAAGAAGTAGCGGTCGATCTTGACCAGCTCGGGCTGCATTTCCGCCCAAAGCTGAAGATTGGAATTGCCCACGCCGTAGTCGTCCAGCGCAATGCGCATGCCGGCTTCGCGCAGACAGGAAAAGGCGTCCTGCACTTCCGGCATGCGGTCCGACAGCGGATCCTGTTCGGTCAGTTCCACGATGATGCTGGCGGGCTCCAGCGGGCAGTCCTTTAGCAGGCGGGCTGGCATCTCGTCGGCCCAGAGGGTCCAGTAGTGCAGCAGGGCCGAGCCGGAGAGGTTCAGGAACAGTTTGCCGGGGGCGTCGTTCTGGTGGAACCCCTGGGCGCCGGCGCGGAAGCTGGCCAGTTCGAGCTGCGGATGCAGCCCTTGGCGGCGGGCTTCGGCAAACAGGGCGTCGGGAAAGTGCAGGGGGGTGTCAGCGGGGCCGCGGATCAGGCTTTCATGGCCGTAGATGCGGCTTTGCGACAGGTCGACAACCGGTTGGAAGCGCGGGCGCAACAGCCTTTCGCGCAGGATTCCCGCCAGGCTGGGAGGCGCGGCTGCGCCTTCCATCGGGGAGAGGGGGGCGCGGGCCGCGGTCGGCCTTGGCAAAGCGTGAAGTGAGTTCATCGCCGTGGCATTCAGATACGATCAGTGACAAGATAGGTCATATTGACAACAAAATATGTCTGTGTTGTTGCGCCGAATCGTGAATTGCCATCTTCAAGTGCTGTTACAAAAGTGTCAATAAAGATTTGTCGTGGCCGTGGACGCACGCCAACAGGGCGGGGCAAATCGCCTGGCGGCGCCCCGGGCCTATACAATTTGCGCTATGACTTCCCCCAAGATTCCCGATTCCCTGCGCCGTGTCGTCCTGGCGTCCAACAACGCCGGCAAGCTGCGCGAGTTTTCCGCCTTGTTCGCGCCTTTGGGCATCGAACTGGTGCCCCAGGGCGAACTGGGCGTGCCCGAGGCCGAAGAGCCGCACGTCACCTTCGTCGAGAACGCGCTGGCCAAGGCGCGCCATGCCAGCCGCCTGACCGGGCTGCCGGCGCTGGCCGACGATTCCGGATTGTGCGTGGCCGCGCTGGACGGCGCGCCAGGGGTGTATTCGGCGCGCTACGCCAAGATGCACGGCGGCGAAAAGTCCGACGCAGCCAACAATGCATTGCTGGTGCGCAACCTGGCATCGGTCGCCGACCGCAGCGCCTGGTACGTGGCCGTGCTGGCGCTGGTGCGCTCCGAAAACGATCCGCGTCCGCTCATCGGCGAAGGGCTGTGGCACGGCGAGATCATCGACCAGCCCGAGGGCGCCAACGGCTTTGGCTACGATCCGCACTTTTACCTGCCCGACATGGCGCTGACCGCTGCCTCGCTGGATCCCGACGAAAAGAACCGGGTCAGCCACCGGGCCCGCGCGCTGCGCGAGCTGCTGAGCAAGCTCAGCCAGGCTTGATGAGGGCGCCCCCGGGGCGCCAGGAATTCCGCATGTCCATCACCATACCCATACGCAACGACCTGGGCGTGCCCAAGTCGCGCCTGATCGTGCCGGCGGGCGCCACGCTGACCAGCCTGCCGCCGCTGTCGGTCTATGTCCACGTGCCCTGGTGCGTGCGCAAATGCCCCTATTGCGACTTCAATTCGCACGCCGCGCCCGGCGAGATCCCCGAGCGCGCCTACCTGGACGCGCTGCGCAGCGACCTGGAACAGTCGCTGCCTTCGATCTGGGGACGCCAGGTGACCACCGTGTTCATCGGCGGCGGCACGCCCAGCCTGCTGTCCGCGGCCGGCCTGGACGAACTGCTGGCCATGCTGCGGGCGTACCTGAACGTCTGGCCGGACGCCGAGATCACGATGGAAGCCAACCCCGGCACCGCCGAGGCCGGGCGTTTTCGCGACTATGCCGCCAGTGGCGTGACGCGGTTCTCGCTGGGCATCCAGAGTTTCGACGATGCGCAACTGAAAAAGCTAGGCCGCATCCATGATTCCGCGCAGGCCCGCGCCGCCATCGAGATGGCGCAGCGCGCCGCGCCGCGCGTCAACCTGGACATGATGTTCGCGCTGCCCGGGCAGACGCTGGAGGCCTGTCGGACGGATCTACGGCAGGCGGTGTCGTTCGGCACCGAGCATCTATCGCTGTATCACCTGACGATGGAACCCAATACCGTCTTCGCGAAGTTTCCGCCCGAAGACCTGCCGGACGACGACACCAGCGCCGCCATGCAGGACATGGTGGAATCCGAGCTGGCCGCGGCGGGACTGGCCCGCTATGAAGTGTCCGCGTACGCCAAGCCCGGCGCCCGCTGCCGCCACAACCTGAACTACTGGGAGTTCGGCGACTACCTGGGGATCGGTCCTGGCGCGCACGGCAAGCTGTCGTTCCACGACCGCATCGTGCGCGAGGCGCGCCTGCGCAGCCCCGACTCCTGGATGCAGGCCGCCATGGCTCGCGACGGCAGCCATCTGGCCGAAAGCCGTCCGGTCGGACCGGAGGAACTGCCGTTCGAGTTCATGCTCAACGCCCTGCGCCTGAAGGACGGGGTGGCCGCCACGACCTTCAATGAACGCACCGGCCTGTCCCTGGCCGTGATTGCGCACCAATTGGAGGCAGCATCGAAACGGGGCCTGCTGGACGCCGATCCGACCCGCCTGAAGGCCACGCCCTTGGGGTGGAGCTTCCTCAATGACCTGCAGGAAATGTTCCTGTAGCGTGCAAGCACCATAGTGGGGCAATCGTGCCCCACCTTTTGCACCAATACGGTGCTACATTTTTCCATGACTGTGCCGCCTTCCCCGGGGAATCCCGGGGGTGAAACCTGGCACGCTTATTGCTTCCCTCTTTTATGCCAGTCGACGGGCAAAGCCCTCGACCTTTTTATCTAATGGAGATGACATGGCAAGCCCGAAAGACGTCCTGAAACAGATCGCCGATAACGAAGTGAAATTCGTGGATTTCCGCTTTACCGATACGGTCGGCCGTGAGCACCACGTTTCCGTGCCCACCACCGCTATCGATGAAGACAAGCTGGAAAGCGGGCAGGCTTTCGACGGTTCGTCGATCCCGGGCTGGAAGGGCATTGAAGCGTCCGACATGCTGCTCATCCCCGACTGCTCGACCGCCAACCTGGATCCGTTCCGCGAAGAGCCGACCCTGATCCTGTCGTGCGACGTCGTCGAACCGTCCGACCTGAAGGGCTATGACCGCGACCCGCGCTCGCTGGCCAAGCGCGCCGAAGCCTACCTGAAGTCCTCCGGCCTGGGCGATACCGCCTACTTCGGTCCGGAACCCGAATTCTTCGTGTTCGACGGCGTGACCTGGAACACCGACATGTCGGGCACCTTCGTCAAGATCAAGTCCGAAGAAGCTCCCTGGTCCACCGGCCTGGAATTCGAAGGCGGCAACACCGGCCATCGTCCGGGCGTGAAGGGCGGCTACTTCCCCGTTCCGCCGGTCGACTCGTTCCAGGACATGCGTTCGGAAATGTGCCTGCTGATGGAACAGATGGGCGTGCCGGTCGAAGTGCACCACCATGAAGTGGCCGCTCCCGGCCAGCTCGAAATCGGCACCAAGTTCAGCACGCTGGTTCAGCGCGCCGACTGGACGCAGATCGTCAAGTACATCGTGCACAACGTGGCCCACGCCTACGGCAAGACCGCCACGTTCATGCCCAAGCCCGTCGTCGGCGACAACGGCTCCGGCATGCACGTCCACCAGTCCATCTGGAAGGACGGCCAGAACCTGTTCGCGGGCAACGGCTACGCCGGCCTGTCCGAATTCGCCCTGTACTACATCGGCGGCATCATCAAGCACGCTCGCGCGCTGAACGCCATCACCAACCCGGGCACGAACTCCTACAAGCGCCTGGTCCCGCACTTCGAAGCGCCCGTGAAGCTGGCCTACTCGGCCCGCAACCGTTCGGCCTCGATCCGCATCCCGTACGTGGGCAACCCGAAGGGCCGCCGCATCGAAACGCGCTTCCCGGATCCCCTGGCCAACCCGTACCTGGCTTTCTCGGCCCTGATGATGGCCGGCCTGGACGGTATCCAGAACAAGATCCACCCCGGCGATCCGGCCGACAAGAACCTGTACGACCTGCCGCCGGAAGAAGACGCGAAGATCCCGACCGTCTGCGCCTCGCTAGAAGAAGCGCTGGAAGCCCTGGACAACGACCGCGAGTTCCTGACCCGCGGCGGCGTGTTCAGCAACGACATGCTCAGCGCCTACATCGACCTGAAGATGGCCGACGTGACGCGCCTGCGCATGACGACGCACCCGGTCGAATTCGACATGTACTACAGCCTCTGATGGTTTGAGGCTGTGGCTGGGGGAGGGCGATGATGTAGGCAGAAACCAGGGCCCACACCACGCGCACCGCCAGGTCGCGGCTCGACGAATTGTCCGGCAGGCTCCACGCCTGCCGGGCAGCGCGCCGGGTTCCGGCGCCGCCGTCGCGGACGCGTTCCGCTTTCCCCCTGTCCATTCGGGTACGTTGAAAAATGAATGTAGAAGCTCTCGATCTGCTTGCCACGTCCGTTTTCCTGGTCAACGAACGAGGCCACATCGAATACGCCAATGCGGCCGCCGAGGATCTGTTCGGCCGCTCGCGCAAGCAACTGGGCGGACAATCCGCCGCCACCCTGTTCGACAATCCTGAGAATATCCAGTCATCGATCGACCGCGCCGCGGGCGGACGGTACGCCGACGTGAGGCAGCTTGCCTCGTTGCGCCGGGCCACCGAATCCGTGGAAGTCGCCGTGACGACCGTGGGCCTGACCGGCCAGCGCTGGCCGGTGCTGATCGAGACGCGCGAAATCGAGCAGCGCGTCCTGGCCGACCGCAACCACCGGCTGGTTGACGAGATCGAAGCCCACCGCGAATTGCTGCGCAACCTTGCGCATGAAGTCAAGAATCCCCTGGGCGGCCTGCGCGGCGCCGCGCAATTGCTGGAAGCCGAGCTGCCCAGCGCGGCCCTGGCTGAATACACCCAGGTCATCATTTCCGAAGCCGACCGCCTGCAGGCGCTGGTGGACCGCCTGAGCGGGCCGCAACGTGTGCCGCTGAACGCGCGGCCGGTCAACATCCATGAAATCTGCGAGCGCGTCTGCGCGCTGATCCAGGCCGAGTTCCGCAACGACGTCACCATCCAGCGCGACTACGACGCCTCGGTGCCGGACCTGAAGGGCGACGCCGCCCGCCTGATGCAGGCGGTGCTGAACGTGGCGCGCAACGCGGCGCAGGAACTGGTCGCGCGGCCCCAGGGGCCGCAGACCGAACCCGGCGTGGTGACGTTGCGCACGCGTGTTGCGCGGCAGGTCATGCTGGCCCACAGGCAGCACCGGCTGGCGCTGGTGCTGTCCATCATCGACAACGGTCCCGGCGTGCCGGACCACATCCGCGACCGCATCTTCCATCCACTGGTCACGGCCAGGGCTGGCGGCACCGGCCTGGGCTTGAGCCTGGCGCAGGATTTCGTGCAACAGCACGGCGGCATCATCGAATTTGAATCCCGGCCAGGGCGCACCGAGTTTCGCCTGGTCCTCCCGATGGAGCCCGCAAACTGATGAAACCCGTATGGATCGTCGACGACGACCAGGCCATCCGCTGGGTCCTCGAAAAGGCCCTGGCCCGCGCTGGCGTCACCACCCGCAGTTTTTCCCAATCGGCCGATGTGCTGGAAGCCCTGGCGCGCGAAACGCCGGTAGCCCTGGTGTCGGATATCCGCATGCCGGGCGGCAACGGCCTTGAGCTGCTGCGCCAGCTCAAGGAGCGCCATCCGGGACTGCCGGTCATCGTGATGACCGCGTTCGCGGACCTGGACAGCACCGTGTCCGCCTTCCAGGGCGGCGCGTTCGACTACCTGGCCAAACCGTTCGACGTGAACGAGGCGGTCGCGCTCATCCAGCGCGCCATGCAGGAGTCCACGCAGCCGGAGACCCCTGAAGGGCAGGGCGAGGGATCGCAGAACAACGAGCGCTGGATGATGACGCAATCATCATCCACCGCCATGCAGGAAGTCTTCCGCGCCATCGGCAGGCTGGCGCAGTCCAAGGTCACCGTCCTGATCACCGGCGAATCCGGCACCGGCAAGGAGCTGGTGGCCCGCGCGCTGCACGGCCACGGGGTGCGGGCAAGCGGCCCATTCGTCGCGCTGAACGCGGCCGCCATTCCGCGCGACCTGCTCGAGGCCGAGCTGTTCGGGCACGAACGGGGCGCCTTCACCGGGGCGAACAACCTGCGCCGCGGCCGCTTCGAGGAAGCCCACGGCGGAACCCTGTTCCTGGACGAAATCGGCGACATGCCGATCGAGCTGCAGACGCGCCTGTTGCGTGTGCTGGCCGAAGGCAGCTTTTACCGGGTCGGCGGCGCGCAGCCCGTGCGCGTGGACGTGCGCATCGTCGCGGCCACCCACCAGCCGCTGGAGCAGCGCGTCGAACAAGGCCTGTTCCGCGAAGACCTGTTTCATCGCCTGAACGTCATCCGGCTGCGCCTGCCGCCGCTGCGCGAACGCGTGGAAGACATCCCCGCGCTGGCCCAGCATTTCCTCACCGCCAGCGCGCGGACGCTGGGCGTTCCGGTCAAGCGCCTGACGCCGGAAGCGCTGGCCGTGCTGACCAAGTTCGACTTTCCCGGCAACGTCCGCCAGTTGGAGAACTTCTGCCATTGGCTGACGGTGATGGCGCCGGGCCAGACGGTGGACCGGGCGGACCTGCCGCCCGAGATCCGCGCCATGGAGCATCAGCCGCCCGCAGGGGCCGCGCTGATGCGTCCGGCGGCGCCTGCCGCCGGCATGGGCACCGTGGTGCAGGCCGGGGCGTCCTCGGCCGCCGCGGACGACGGCACGCCGCGCAATTGGCAGGATTCGTTGCTGCGCGACGCGCAGTACCGGCTGGAACGGGGCGAACCCGCAGTGATGGCGACCCTGACGCGCCAGTTCGAAAAGATCCTGCTGCAAAGCGCCCTGGACGCCAGCCGCGGCCGGCGCGTGGAAGCGGCGTCGCGGCTGGGCATCGGCCGCAACACCATCACGCGCAAATTGCGCGAACTGGGTATCGAGGACGAATGAGGCAGGGCGCCCGCTTCGGCGGGCGCCTTTCGTCAGTTCCGCGCCGCCCCTATAGCCCCAGCAGGCTTTCGCACAGGCGGGGCGACTCCAGCTTCTTGAGCCACCACTTCAAGGCTTCGCCTGGCGGTTCCGCCCGCCACGCATAGGCGACGTGTTCCGTCAGGGACATGCCTTCATCCGTCTCGCACACCACCAGCAGGCCCTGCGCCAGGTAGGGCGCCGCCAGCGTCAGCGGCAGGTAGCCGCAGCCCAGCCCGCGCACCTGCGCGTCGATCTTGGCCTGCATGCTCGGCATCACCAGCGTGGGCTGCTCGGACAGGATGCCGCGCGACTGCGCGGGCAGATTGCGCGACGTATCGGCGATCACCACGGCGCAGTAGCGCGTGATGTCGGCGCGGGTCAGCGGCTGGGGCAGCGACGCCAGGGGATGGTGGGCCGCCACGCAGAAACCGAACTGCATCATGCCGATGGCCTGGGACCGGTACGGCCCGGTCGGTTCGCCGGCGGCCCCCGCGCCGATCACCAGATCCGCCCGGCCCGAGGTCAGCGCATCCCAGTTGCCGCTCAGGACTTCGCTGGAAAAGCGCAGCGTCGTGGCGCTGCCCAGCGTGTTGAACTCGTCGATCAGGTCGTACAGCGGCCGCCAGGGCAGCACGGCGCTGACGGCGATGCGCAACTGCACTTCCCAGCCCGTGGCGATGCGCTTGACGCGGCAGGCCAGGTCGTCCAGCGACTGCAGGAGATAGCGCCCGTCCTTGAGCAGCGCCTCGCCGGCGGGTGTCAGCAGCGCCCGGTGCCCCGAACGGTCGAACAGCAGCACGTCCAGGCCGTCCTCCAGTTTGCGGATGGAGTAGGTGACGGCGGACGGCACCTTGCCCAGTTCGCGGGCCGCCTTGGCAAAGCTGCCGTGGCGCGCGATGGCGTCTACCAGCACGAGCAGTTCGGGGGTGATGGGCTGTGGGGGAAGCGGCATGGAACGAATATTCAAAATATTTGAATGAAATCGTCAAAATATAGCGCCAAACGCAGACGCCGGCACGCGCAGAATATCACTCATGCCGGGGTTGCAACGAAACCGGCGGGGCAGGAAGCCTCAGCCACGATGCAGCCCTAATCATTCATATTATTGAAACAGGAGTTCACGATGCTTACGATCCGCCGCGCTGCCGAACGGGGTCACGCCAACCATGGCTGGCTCGATTCGTTTCATACCTTCTCCTTCGCCAACTACTACGACCCCGCTCACATGGGCTTCGGCGCGCTGCGCGTGATCAACGACGACCGCATCGCCGCCGGACGCGGCTTCGGCACCCACGGCCATCGGGACATGGAGATCATCACCTACGTGCTGGACGGCGCCATCGCCCACAAGGACAGCATGGGCAGCGGCTCGACGATCCAGCCGGGCAACGTCCAGCGCATGAGCGCCGGCCGCGGCGTGATGCACTCCGAGTTCAACCCGCTGCCGGACACGGAAACGCACATGCTGCAGATCTGGATCGAACCGGACGTCGCCGGGATCGCGCCGGAATACGAAGAGCGCGGTTTCTCGGATGCGCAAAAGCGCGGCCGGCTGCAAGCCCTGGTGTCGGGCGACGGCATTGACGGGTCGATGAAGATCCATCAGGACGTGCGCCTGTACGCCGGACTGTTCGACGGCGATGAATCGGCCGCGCTGACGCTGGCTGCCGGCCGCCGGGCCTGGATCCACGTGGCCCGCGGCAGCATCGTCGCCAACGGCGTCGAGCTGTCGGCTGGCGACGCGCTGGCGATCACGGACGAAAGCCGTGTCGAGCTGTCGGGCGGCAAGAACGCCGAAGTGCTGGTGTTCGACCTGGCCTGAGG
>NZ_JBDJLJ010000040.1:0-49092 GCF_039673305.1 Achromobacter spanius | reverse complement strand
GGCCCAGCCAGCGCGAGGCGCCGCTCTGGGCGGCGGCGCCCGCGGCGCCCGCCGTGGCCGCGCCGGCGGCTGCCGGGGCGGCGGTGGCGCCTGCCGTGTTGTTGGTGGCGGCCGGCGGCGTGGTGGCCTGGCGCTGCGTGGTCACATTGGAGGATTGACGGCCGACGCTGCTGCCGCCACCCGCACGGCGGGCTTCGGCGTCAAACGACGCCGTCACCAGCGCCGCGCCGGAAACAGCGATGAGCGCCGCGGCGACAAACCGCGAAAGACAGAATTTGGACATAGGTTTGCTCCCTCGTACTCGCGCCCCCGCTGCCCCGAGCAACGGGAGGGTTCCGCGAAACACGGAACCATCTGCGCGACTTTTCTTACAGTAATCTGAATGGTGTAAGAATAACGGACAAGACGCCTCCCCACAAGTTCCCCGAGGGAGAGCGAAACATGCCGTGGACGGCCCCGCGGTCAGCCCAGGCGTACCCCTTCGTGCAGGGCGGCGATGCCGGCGGTCAGGTTGAAGTACTGCACCCGCTCCAGTCCGGCGGTACGCAGCATGTCGGCCAGGGTTTCCTGGTCGGGATGCATGCGGATGGATTCCGCCAGGTAGCGGTAGCTGGCCTCGTCGTTGGCGATCTTCTTGCCCAGCCAGGGCAGCACATTGAAGGAATACCAGTCGTAGGCCGGCGACAGGGGCTTGGCCACGCGCGAGAACTCCAGCACCAGCAGCTTGCCGCCCGGCTTGAGCACCCGGGTCATCTCGGCCAGCGCGCGGTCCTTGTGGGTCATGTTACGCAGGCCGAACGCCACGCTGACGCGATCGAAGTAACCGGACGGGAACGGCAGGCGCTCGGCGTCGCACACGGCGGCGGGCACCAGCAGCCCGGCATCCGTCAGGCGGTCGCGGCCCACGCGCAGCATGGAATCATTGATGTCGGTCAGCCAGACTTCGCCCGTGGGGCCGGCGCGCTTGGCGAAGGCGCGGGCCAGATCGCCCGTGCCGCCGGCGATGTCCAGCACCTTCATGCCGGGCCGGATGGCCGCGCGGCCGATGGTAAAGGCCTTCCAGACGCGGTGCAGGCCGGCGGACATGAAGTCGTTCATGACGTCGTAGCGCTGCGCCACCGAATGGAAGACTTCGGCGACCTTGCGGGCTTTTTCGCTTTCCGGCACCGACTGGAAGCCGAAGTGCGTGGATTGCGAGGCGGAATCCGCGGATTGTTGCGATTCGGAGGGGTTTTGCATGGTGAATTCCCGATATATCGTTCAATGGTAGCCTATCGGGCGCACGCCTGCGGCGGACGGGCCCGCCAGATGACGCGCCGCGGTCACATACCTGAAATATTGCGGCCATACTATCGCAATGTTCGCGCCGCGCCGGCGCTCCGAAGTGTGCCAAATCCCTCATGTCCAGCACCATCCTCGTCGTCGAAGACGAACCCGCAATCCAGGAACTGATCGCCGTCAACCTGTCCTTCGCCGGGCACAAGGTGCTGCGCGCCTTCGACGCCGACCAGGCCCAGACCCTGATCCGCGCCGAGCTTCCCGATCTGATCCTGCTGGATTGGATGCTGCCCGGCACGTCCGGACTGGCCATGGCGCGCAAGCTGCGCAACGACGAGCGCACCCGCGCCGTCCCCGTCATCATGCTGACCGCCAAGGGGTCGGAACAGGACAAGGTGGACGGCCTGGAAGCCGGCGCCGACGACTACATCACCAAGCCCTTCTCGCCGAAGGAGCTGATGGCCCGCATCAAGGCCGTGCTGCGCCGCCGCGCGCCCCAGCTGACCGATGACGTGATCGACGTGGGCGGCCTGAAGCTCGACCCCGTGACGCACCGGCTGTCGGGCAACAGCCAGTCGCTGCAGATCGGCCCCACCGAATTCCGCCTGCTCCACTTCTTCATGACGCACCCCGAGCGGGTGTTCTCCCGCTCGCAGCTCCTGGACCAGGTCTGGGGCGACCACGTGTTCGTGGAAGAACGCACCGTCGACGTCCATATCCGCCGCCTGCGCAAGGCGCTGGAACCCAGCGGCCACGACGCGCACGTGGAAACTGTCCGCGGCAGCGGCTACCGGTTTACTGCCCAGCTCCCGACGCGGTAAAACTCCCGCACGATGATCTGGCTGCGCACACTTTTCCTGGTCGCCCTGTGGGCGGTGCTTGCCTTGCTCGCGCAATGGCTCATTGGCGACCCCGCGGGCTGGCTGGTGTTCTCGGCGGCGCTGGCCGCCATGCTGCTCTGGCGCAGCTGGCGGCTGACCCTGGTTTCCCGCTGGGCCAACCACCCCGACTCCGCCCCGCCGGCCTCGGTCGGCCCCTGGGACGACATCCTCGCCCCGCTGTACCGCTACACCCGGGCCCGCGCCCGCGAACTCTCCGAAACCCGCGACACCATGCAGGGCATGCTGGCGGCCGCCCAGGCGCTGCCTGACGGCGCGGTCACCCTGAACGAAGACTTCCAGATCGACTGGTGCAACCGCATGGCGCGCCAGCACCTGGGCCTGCGCCTGCCGGCCGACCGCGGCCACAACCTGCTGAACCTGCTGCGCGCGCCGGAGTTCGTGGAATATGCGCACCGCGCCGCGTGGCCCGAGCCCATCCTGGTCCGCCTGGGCCAGCAGGGCCAGGAACGGCTGATGATGATGCAGCTGACGGCCTATGCCAGCAACCAGCGCCTGCTCATCACCCGCGACGTCACGCAGATCGAGCGCCTGGAGACCACGCGCCGCGACTTCGTCGCCAACGTGTCCCATGAACTGCGCACGCCGCTGACGGTGCTGGCCGGGTTTCTGGAGACGCTGCGCGACATGCCCGAGGACATGCTGCCCCAGGAACAACGCGCCCAGTACATCGACATGATGCACGAGCAGGCCCATCGCATGCAGGCCATCGTGGAAGACCTGCTGACCCTGTCCACGCTGGAATCGTCGCCGGGCAGCGACCCGCGCGCCGTCAACATGGGCGCGCTGCTGCAGAAGGCGCGCCAGCAGATCGAGGCCCTGTCGGGCGGCCGCCACGTGCTGGAATGGCATATCGATGAAAGCCTGGACGTGCTGGGCGCCGAAACCGAACTGACGTCCGCCCTGTCCAACCTGCTGACCAATGCCGTGCGCTACACGCCCGACGGCGGCACGATCACCGTGCGCTGGGAACGCGAGTCCGACGGCGGCGCGCGCTACAGCGTCCAGGACACCGGCATCGGCATCCCCGCCCGGCACCTGCCGCGGCTGACGGAACGCTTCTACCGCGTGGACCGCGGCCGGTCGCGCGCCGTCGGCGGCACCGGCCTGGGGCTGGCGATCACCAAGCACATCGCGATGCGCCACGACGCCGAACTGCTGATCACCAGCGAGCCCGGCAAGGGCAGCGTCTTCGCGTTGCGCTTCCCGCCCGACCGCATCGCCCTGGCTGAAGCCGCCTGACCCGGCCGTCCGCGCGCGGCGCCGCAGCCGCGCCGCGGATGGTAAATTTTTGGCCATGCGCATCCTGGTCATCGAAGACGAACCCAAACTGGCCGACTACCTCAAGAAGGGACTGTCGGAGCAAAGCCATGTCGTGGACGTGGCGCGCGATGGCCCGGACGGCCGCCACCTGGCGCTGGAAGGCGCCTACGACCTGATCGTGCTGGACGTCATGCTGCCGGGGATCGACGGCTTCGAAGTCCTGGCGTCGGCGCGCGCGCGCAAGGACACCCCCATCCTGATGCTGACGGCCCGCGACGCCGTGGAAGACCGCGTGCGCGGCCTGGAAGGCGGCGCCGACGACTATCTGGTCAAGCCCTTCGCGTTCTCCGAACTGCTGGCCCGCGTGCAGGCGCTGCTGCGCCGCGGACGCTCGCAGGAGCCCACGCTGCTGCGGCTGGCCGACCTGGAGCTGGACCTGGCGCGCCGCCGGGCCCGGCGCGCCGGACAGCGGCTGGACCTGACCGCCAAGGAATTCAGCCTGCTCGCGCTGCTGTTGCGCCGCCAGGGCCAGGTGCTGTCGCGCACGACCCTGGCCGAACAGGTCTGGGACATGAACTTCGACAGCGACACCAACGTCATCGACGTGGCGGTGCGGCGGCTGCGCGGCAAGCTGGACGATCCCTACGACACCAAATTGCTGCACACCGTGCGCGGCATGGGCTACGTGCTGGAATCGCGTCCGGCGGGGGAACGCTCCGCGTGAAGCGCCCCCGCATGCGCTCGATGCAGGCGCGGCTGACCCTGCTGCTGGGCGCCATCGCCCTGCTGGTGTCCAGCCTGGCCGGCGCGACGCTGTTCTGGGCGCTCAAGCGCGAAGTTGAACGCCAGGAGATCACCGAGGTCAGCGGCAAGCTGGAACTCATCGACCACCTGATCGACATGCAGAACAGCGCCAGCGGCCTGCACGACCTGGCCGCCACCTTCGACGAGATGCGCGCCGGGCAGGGCCAGCTGGGCATCTGGATCGAGGACGCCCAGGGCAACGTCGTCTACGGCGGCCCCGCCCCCGAAACGCTGGAAACCACGGACGGCCGGCAGGTCGTGCTGCAGGCGCCGGACGGCGGGCGCATGCGCGGCTTGCGGGTTGCCATGAACGACCGCATCCTGCCGGGCGCGCAGCTGACGGTGGCGGTCAGCACGCGCACCAGTTCGCAGTTCCTGTACGCCTACGGCACCGCGCTGCTGCTGATCTGCGCGCTGTGGGTGGGCGCCACCGTCGTGCTGGCGGCGTGGGCGGTGCGGCGCAGCATGGCGCCCGCCCGCAGGCTGTCCGGACAGGCGGCGCGCATCCAGCCCGACAATCTGGCGCGGCGCCTGCCGCTGGAAGACACCGACCGCGAACTCCACGAACTGGTGCGTTCCTTCAACCGCACGCTGGACCGGCTGCAGTCCGCCTACCAGCAGATGGAAGGCTTCAACGCCGACGTCGCGCACGAACTGCGCACCCCGCTGGCGACGCTGATCAACGGCACGCAGGTCATGCTGTCTTCGCCGCGCGACGCGCAGGAACTGCGCGACGCTCTGGAGTCCAACCTGGAAGAGCTGGAAGATCTGAAGACCCTGGTCAACGACATGCTGTTCCTGGCCCGCGCGGACCGCGGCGAACGCGCCGCCGACCTGGCCACGGTATCGCTGGCCGCCGAGGCCCGGCGCGTGGCGGAATACTACGAAGCGACGCTGGAGGAACACGCTGTCCGGCTGCGCTGCACCGGGGACGCCAGCGTCGCCGTCAACGCCGGGCTGGTGCGCCGCGCGCTGGCCAACCTGATTTCCAACGCGATCAAGGCCACGCCGCGCGGCGGCGAGATCGTGCTCGCCTGTTCGGCATCCGCCGCCGGCGCGCGGGTCGAGGTGCGCAATCCCGGCCCGCCCATCCCGCCCGCCGACCTGCCCCGCATCTTCGACCGATTTTTCCGTTCCGGCCAGGCGCGCGCCCCGCGCAGCGAGGGCCACGGGCTGGGCCTGGCCATCGTCCGCGCCATCGCGCGCATGCACGGCGGCGACGTGGATGCCGCGTCGGACGCGAACGGCACGGTCGTCGCCATCACCCTGAGGGGGCCAGACATCCCGGCCGGCCCCGCCAACATTACAAAAACGTAATCTGCGCGACAGGATCGGGTCACCCCGGCTTGCCTAAAGTGCCATCACGGTCACTCCTGAAAGGATCCTCGTGAAAGGCACCCTGCTCCGCACCACCCAAGCCGCCGTCCTGGCCCTGTCGCTTTCCGCCGGCGCCGCTTACGCCGCCGGCAGCCATGCGGGCCACGCCATGCCGGCGGCCTCCGCCCCCATCGGCAAGCCGGGCGATGCCGCCCGCGTGACGCGCACCATCGATATCGACATGTCGGACGCCATGCGCTTCACGCCCGCCAGCATCGACGTCAAGGCCGGCGAGACCGTGCGCCTGAACGTGCGCAACAGCGGCATGATCCGGCATGAACTGGTGCTGGGCACCGATGCGGACCTGAAATCGCACTACGACATGATGATGAAAGATCCCGGCATGCGGCACGAGGAACCCAATGCCGTGTCGCTCGAAGCCGGCAAGAGCGGCCAGATCGTGTGGCGATTCGACAAGGCGGGCACGGTGTCGTTCGGCTGCCTGGAGCCCGGCCATTATGCGGCGGGCATGAAGGGTTCGGTCTCGGTGCTGTGACATGAAGGCGCTCCCTCCCTCTTCCCGCCGGCGTTTCGTGCAGGGCCTGGCCAGCGGCGGCGCCCTGGCCGCTATCGGCGGCTGGCGCGCCGCGCTGGCGCAGCGGCCCGCGGCGCCAGCCGCCGAGCTGCGCGGCACCGAGTTCCACCTGGAGATCGGCGAAACCCCCGTGAACTTCACGGGCGCCGCGCGCATCGCCACCACGGTAAACGGACAGTTGCCCGCGCCGCTGCTGCGCTGGCGCGAAGGCGACACGGTCACGCTGCACGTGGCCAACCGCCTGCGCGAGCAGACGTCCATCCATTGGCACGGCATCCTCCTGCCCACGGAGATGGACGGCGTGCCGGGCCTGAGCTTCCCGGGCATCGATCCCGGCCAGACCTTCACCTACCGCTTCAAGGTGCGCCAGAGCGGCACCTACTGGTACCACAGCCATTCGGGCTTCCAGGAACAGACCGGTCTGTACGGCGCCATCGTGATCGATCCGCGGCGGCGCGACCCCATCGCGTCCGACCGCGACTACACGGTGCTGCTGTCGGACTGGACGGACGAAGATCCGATGCGCCTGTTCAACAAGCTGAAGGTGATGCCCGACTACTACAACCGCATCCAGCCCAGCGTCCAGAGCCTGGCGGCCGAGGCGCGGGACAAGGGCTGGCGCGGGGCGCTGGCCGAACGCCTGATGTGGGAACAGATGCGCATGAACCCGTCGGACCTGGCGGACGTGTCCGGCTCCACGTACACCTTTCTCACGAACGGCGCCACGCCGGCAGGCAACTGGACGGGGCTGTTCACGCCGGGCGAGCGCGTGCGTCTGCGCTTCATCAACGGTTCGGCGATGACGTACTTCGACGTGCGCATCCCGGGGTTGAAGATGACCGTCGTGGCCGCGGACGGGCAGGACGTGCGCCCGGTCGAGATCGAGGAATTCCGCATTGGCGTGGCGGAAACCTATGACGTCATCGTCGAGCCGCGGGAAGACCGCGCCTACACCATCTTCTCGCAGGCCATGGACCGTTCCGGCTACGCGCGCGCCACGCTGGCCCCGCGGCCCGGCATGCAGGCCGAGGTGCCGGAACTGGACCGCGTGCAGCTGCTGGGCATGATGGACATGGGCATGGCGCACGACATGGGCGGGCAAGGCGCGGGCGGACACGACATGGGCGGCATGCAGGACGGCGGCGCTGCTGCCGGCATGAACCATGCCGGCGTCCACGGTTCCGGCGCGAACCAGGGCGGCATGGTGGAGGTCAGGCACCCCTACCCCGCCGAACGTGGCGTGGGCAATTCCATGCTGCCGGACGTGGTGTCGACGCGGCTGGACGATCCCGGCGTGGGCCTGCGCGACAACGGCCGACGCGTGCTGACCTACGCCGACCTGCACTCGGTGCGCGAGCCCGACGACAACCGCGCCCCCTCGCGCGAGATCGAGCTGCACCTGACGGGCAACATGGAGCGCTACATGTGGTCGTTCAACGGCGTGAGGTTTTCGGACGCCAAGCCCATCGTGCTGCGCTACGGCGAACGCGTGCGCTTCGTGCTGGTCAACGACACGATGATGACGCATCCGATCCACCTGCACGGACTGTGGAGCGACCTGGAATCGCCCGACGGCGCGTTCCAGGTCCGCAAGCACACGATCACCCTCAATCCGGCGCAGCGCCTGAGCTACCGCGTCAGCGCCGATGCGCGCGGGCACTGGGCCTACCACTGCCATCTGCTGTATCACATGGAGGCCGGCATGTTCAGGGCGGTCGTGGTGGAGTAACGATGAAAACGATCAAATCGCAACATCCCCTGCTCGGCGCGTGCGCCCTTGTCTTCACCCTGGCGGCCCAGCCTGCCTGGGCGCAGGACGTGGATCATTCCAGCATGCCGGGCATGGATCACGGCGCGATGAACCACGGAACGCCGCCCGCCCCGACGCCGACGGACCACGCCGGCATGGACCACTCGGGCATGGACCATGGACCGGCCGGCCACGGCGCCGCGCCCACCGTGCCACCCGCCGCAGCATCCGCCGCGCCGCCCGTCGGCAGCCTGCCCGCCAGCGACGGCACGGGCGAGCGCGGCTACGACAGCTACGGCATCCACCCGCACATGATGGACAACGCGCCCACGTGGCAAGTGCTGTTCGACAAGTTCGGCGTCGCGCGCAACCGGGACGGCCAAAATGCGCTGGAGTGGGACGGCCGCTTCTGGGCCGGCACCGCCACGGACAGGCTGCTGGTCAAGAGCGAGGGCGAGCGCGAGAACGGCGGCGGTTCGGACGGCAAGGTCGAAGCATTCTGGAGCCACGCCGTGTCGCCGTTCTGGGACCTGCAGCTGGGCGCGCGCCGCGACATCGGCACGGGGCCCAAGCGCAACTGGGCCGCGATCGGCATCGAAGGCGTGCTGCCGTACAACATCGAATTGGAGACCACCGCCTACGTGGGTTCGTCCGGCCGCACGGCCCTGGCGCTGAAGGCCGAATACGACCTGCTGCTGACCCAGCGGCTGATCCTCACGCCCGAGCTGCAGGCCAGCCTCTACGGCAAGGACGACCCAGCGCGAGGCATCGGTTCCGGCCTGTCGCAGGGCGCGTTTTCGCTGCGCCTGCGCTACGAGGTCAGCCGCGAGTTCGCCCCCTATGTTGGCGTATCCTTTGAACGCAAGTTCGGCCAGACCGCAAGCTACGCGGCCGACGCCGGCGAAAGCCGGTCGCAGGCCGCCATCATCGCGGGCGTGCGCTTCTGGTTCTGACCGCCTGCGCCCGCCCGACAGGCCCCCTAATTCTCTGCACGGAGCATCATGAACGTTTCCCGCCTTACGCGCCGTCTCACGCGCCGCCTGGTTCTTGCCGCGGCCCTGGCCGCCCCCGCGCTCGCCGCCGCGCAAACGCCCGTCAAGGTGCAGGTCTGGAAGACGCCCACCTGCGGCTGCTGCGAGGACTGGGTGAAGCACATGCGCGACAACGGCTTCGAGGTGACCACGCACGACGTCCAGGACACCGGCCCCATCCGCCGCAACGCGGGCATGGCGGACTACGGCTCCTGCCACACCGCCATGGTGGACGGCTACGCCGTCGAAGGACATGTGCCGGCGAGCGACGTGCGCCGGCTGCTGCTGGAAAAGCCCGACGCGGCGGGCCTGGCCGCGCCGGGCATGCCGCTGGGATCGCCCGGCATGGACGGCCCCGAATATGGCGGCCGCAAGACGCCGCACGACGTCGTGCTGGTGGACAAGCGGGGCCAGGCCAAGGTCTACCAGGCGTACCGCTAGCCGACGGCGCCGGCCGGCGCACTGGCCGGTGCGCTGGCCGGCGCGCTGGCCGCCGCACTAGCCGCCGCACTAGCCGCCGCACTAGCCGCTCTACTTACCGCCTCACTGAAACAATTCATCCACACCGGCTCAATGGCTACTCCTTGCACTGCAGCAAAAATGGTCCACAATAAATAAAAACGCGTTTCTCACCCACCCCTTGGCTGTCATGGCACAAATCGTCCTGTTCGAGAACATCCACCCGAGCGCCCGCGCCGTCTTCGAGGCCGCCGGCTACACCGACATCGTCACGCATGCCGCGGCCCTGCCTCCGGCGCAATTGCACGACGCCCTGCGCGGCGTGCAAGTGGCGGGGATACGTTCTCGCACCCACCTGGATGCCGCCCTGCTGTCCGGCAACCCCGACCTGCGCGTCGTGGGCTGCTTCTGCATCGGCACCAACCAGGTGGATCTGGACACCGCCATGCAGCGCGGCATCCCGGTCTTCAACGCGCCGTTCTCCAACACCCGCTCGGTCGCCGAGCTGGTGCTGGGCGAAGCCATCCTGCTCTTGCGCCGGATCCCCGAAAAGAACGCCCGCGTCCACCTGGGCCACTGGGACAAGAGCGCCGCGGGCGCCTTCGAGACCCGCGGCAAGACGCTGGGCATCGTGGGCTACGGCAATATCGGCTCGCAGATCAGCACCCTGGCCGAAAGCCTGGGCATGCGCGTGATCTACCACGACGTCGAAGCCAAGCTGCCGCTGGGCAACGCCCGTCCCGCCGGCACGCTGAACGACCTGCTGGAACAGGCCGACGTCGTCACGCTGCATGTGCCCGGCGGCAAGTCCACCGAAAACATCATGAACGCCGAGACGATCGGGCGCATGCGCCGCGGCGCCATCCTGATCAACGCCTCGCGCGGCACGGTGGTGGATATCGCCGCGCTGCACGCGGCGCTGAAGTCCGGCCACCTGGCCGGCGCCGCGCTAGACGTGTTCCCCACCGAGCCCAAGGGCGCGGACGAACCGCTCGCCAGCCCGCTGATCGGCATGTCCAACGTCATCCTGACCCCGCACATCGGCGGCAGCACGCAGGAATCGCAAGAGAACATCGGCCGCGAAGTGGCCGAGAAGCTGGTGCGCTTCCTGCAGGCCGGCACCACCAAGGGCGCGGTCAACTTCCCCGAACTGCCGTTCCTGGAGCAGGCCGGCGGCACGCGCATCCTGCACGTCCACCGCAACGCGCCAGGCGCGCTGGGCGCCCTGGACAACCTGATGGCGCAGCACGGCCTGAACATCGTCAGCCAGACCCTGCAGACCCGCGGACAGATCGGCTACGTGATCACCGATGTCGAGGGCGAGGTCGACGACATCGTGATGACCGACCTGCGCAACCACCCCATCACCGTGCGCTGCGACCGGCTGTAAAAGACAAGAGCCCCTTCGGGGGCTCTTCTGTTTTGGGCCGCGGCCCACTACGCAGCGCAGGCCCGCAAGCGGCGCCCTTCAACGCGCCCGGACGATCCGGGGACGTCAGGCGCCCGCGGAATCGCGCGCGGCGCGCAGCAGGCATTCCGCGATCTTCTCGCGCACGCTGCCCGCATCGAAGGGTAGTCGGCCGATGATGCCGATCTCGCGATGGAAGGCCAGTCCGTCCAGCGGCAGAAGGCGCAGGCCCGTCATGTCCAGCCGCCGCAGCCTGGGCAGCAGCGCCACGCCCAGGCCATGCCGCACCATGCCCGCGATGGCCTCGATCTCGTCGAGCTCCACGGCCTCGTGCACGTTGATGCGGTGCTTCTTCAGGAAGACGTCCACCACCCGCCCGCCGAACGACGCGCGGTCGTAGCGGATAAAGGGCTGGGTCGCGAGCAGTTCACGCCAGGGGGCAAGCGGCATGGACTCGGGCATGGCCAGCATCACCGGCTCGCTCATCAGCGGCTGCCAGCCCAGTTCGGGCGGCAGCGCGAACGGCGGACGGATCAGCACGGCCAGGTCCACTTCGCCGGCGTCCACCTGCCCCAGCAGCGACAGCGAAACCCCCGGCACGATCCGCACCCGCACGTCCGGATAGGCGGCGCGGAACTCGCCCACCGCATGCACCAGCAGATCCTGTTGCACCGAGGCGATGGCGCCGATGCGCAGCGATCCGCTGACGTGGCCCGCGCCCGCCGAGGCCGCCATGCGCTCGGCCATGGCGACCAGCTCTTCGGCCTGCGGCAGCATCTCGCGGCCATGGGCGTTCAGCACCGCCGCGCGAGGCCCTCGGTCGAAGAGATCGACCCCCAGGTATTCCTCCAGGCGCTTGATCTGGGCGCTGACCGCGGACTGGGTCAGCCCCAGCTGGGCGCCCGCCCCCGTGAAGGTGCCATCGCGCGCCACGGCGAGAAAGGTCTTGAATTCCTTGATCACTATCAATAATTTCGATGGTAAGGCACAAAAAATATCGTTTTTCAATAAAAAAAACAATACCTAAACTATCGGCAGATGCTAAGGCCCGCCTTTATTGCGGCGGGCCCGCATTCTGACCGATCATTTTTTCTTTGCCTGACCCGGAGCCTTGCATGTCCGCTCAAACCAACCTGCCGCCGTTCCACCTGGCCTTCCCCGTCCGCGACCTGGCCGAAGCCCGCGCCTTCTATGGCGAAAAACTGGGCTGTCCGGAGGGCCGCAGCTCGCCCGAATGGATCGACTTCAACTTCTACGGCCACCAGATCGTGGCGCACCTGGCGCCCAGCGAATGCGGCCACAAGGCCACCAGCGCCGTGGATTCGCACAATGTGCCCGTCCGCCATTTCGGCGCCGTCCTTTCCATGGAACAATGGCAGGACATGGCCAAGCGCCTGACCGACGTCGGCACCGAGTTCGTCATCGAACCCTACATCCGCTTCAAGGGCGAAGTGGGCGAACAAGCCACGATGTTCTTCCTGGATCCGTCGGGCAATGCGCTTGAATTCAAGGCGTTCAAGAACATGGATTCTTTGTTCGCCAAGTAATCCGTCACTACAGGTTTCGTGCCGTTGAACGCAATACCCGACTCCCATTCTCCGGCCGAAACCCGCTGGCGCATCCTGCCCCAGGGTGACCGCTGCCTGATCATTTCGTTTGGCGAGAAGATCGACGCGGCGGTCGGCCGAACCTGTCTTGCCGCCGCCCGCAAGCTGCGCGACGCGCGGCTGCCCGGCGTGACCGACGTCGTGCCTTCGTTTGTCGCGGTGGCCGTGCACTACCGGCCCGGAGGCCACGGCGAAGGCCCCACCTACGCCACGCTCTCCGAACACATCCAGGCCTTGCTGGCCGACGGCATTCCTGCCGGCGATGCCGGCGGACGCGAAGTCGACATCCCCGTCTGCTACGGCGGCGAACACGGCCCCGACCTGGCCGACGTGGCCCGCGCGGCCCGCCTGACGCCCGATGGCGTCATCCAGTTGCACAGCCAGCCCCGCAGCATGGTGTTCATGCTGGGTTTCGCGCCCGGCCATGCCTACCTGGGCGTGCACGACGAAAAACTGAACATTCCGCGGCGCCCCTCGCCGCGCACCGCGGTGCCCCCGGGCGCCGTGGCGATCGCCAACCGCCAGACCGTGATCTACCCGAACCGGCTGCCGGGCGGCTGGAACATCATCGGCGCCACCCCGCTCGTCATGTTCGATCCGACCCGGGAACCCGCGGCCCTGCTGCAGCCCGGGGACTCGGTGCGTTTCGTGCCCATCGGCCCCGACGAGTTCGACCGCATCCGGGGAGCCCGGCCATGAGCGTCACCGTGATCAAGCCGGGCATGCTGTCCAGCTTCCAGGACCGCGGGCGCGAGGGCTACCAGCACCAGGGCATCCCTGTGGCGGGCGCCATGGACGAACGCGCGCACCGGCTGGCCAATGCGCTGGCCGGCAACGACGACGACCCCGCCACCCTGGAAATCACCCTGACGGGCCCCACGCTGCGCTTTGACGCCCCGGCCTGTTTCGCCCTGGCCGGCGCCGACCTGGGCGCCACGCTGAACGGCCAGGACATCCCCCTGCTGCGCCCGCTGGTGGCCCGGGCAGGCGACGTGCTGGCCTTCGGCGCCCGTCCGGCGGCCGGCGTGCGCGCCTATCTGGCCGTGCACGGGGGCTTTGCGCTCCCGCCCGTCATGGGCAGCCAGACCACCTACCTGCGCAGCGGCTTCGGCGGCTTCCAGGGGCGCGCGCTGGCCAAGGGCGACGTCGTTCCCCTGAGCCGGCCGCTTGCGCAAGACCGCGATGCCGATGCGCTGCAAAAAGACCTGTCGAATGTGCGCGTCTACCTGCCCGCCGTGCTGGGCAACAAGCCGCGCGAATTCATCCGCTTCCTGCCCGGCGTGCACTGGCCGGAGTTCTCGCAATCGAGCCGCCGCGCCTTCGGCCAAGCCGAATTCCGCATCAGCCCGCAATCGGACCGCATGGGCTACCGCCTGCAGGGCCGGCCGCTGACCATGCACCAGCCGCGCCAGATGCTGTCCGAGGCCGCCTGCTTCGGCACCGTGCAGGTGCCGTCGGGCGGCGAGGCCATCATCCTCATGGCCGACCGGCAGACCACCGGCGGCTATCCCAAGATCGCGCAGATCGCCACCGTGGACCTGCCCCCCCTGGCGCAGTGCGCGCCCGGACAGGTCCTGCGCTTCCAGCAGATCGAACTCGACGAAGCGCAACGCCTGGACGGCGAGCGCGAGCGCGCCTTTGCCCAATTGCAGGAAGCGCTGGCGCCGCTGCGCGCGCTCCTGGCCTAGAAAGGAAACCGCTATGACCACCCGCATCGATATGAACTGCGACATGGGCGAAAGCTATGGCGCCTGGACCATGGGCAACGACGCCGCGGTGCTGCAGTACGTCAGCTCCGCCAACATCGCCTGCGGCTTCCACGGCGGCGACCCCGCCACCATGCGCAAGACCGTGGCGGCGGCGCTCAAGCAGGGCGTGGCGCTGGGCGCCCATCCCAGCCTGCAGGACCTGGCCGGCTTTGGCCGCCGCGTCATCCAGATCAGTCCCGACGAGGCCTACGACATCGTCGTCTACCAGATCGGCGCCCTGGCCGGCGTGGCGGCCTCGCAAGGCGCGCGCCTGCATCATGTGAAGGCGCACGGCGCGCTCTACAACATGGCGGCCAAGGACGAAAACCTGGCGCGGGCCATCTGCCAGGCGGTGAAGGACGTGGACGCCTCGCTGATCCTGTACGGCCTGGCAGGCAGCAAGCTGATCGACGCCGCGCGCGCCATCGGTCTGGCGGCCGCCAACGAAGTCTTCGCCGACCGCTCCTACCAGGACGACGGTTCGCTCACGCCGCGCACGCGCGCCGGCGCCATGATCGAAGACGTGGAACAGGCCGTGGCGCAGGTGGTGCGCATGGTGCGCGAAGGCGTGGTGCGGTCAGTCGACGGCAAAGATGTGCCGGTGCAGGCCGACACGCTCTGTATCCATGGCGATCAGCCCAACGCGCTGATCTTCGCCAACGGCATCCGCCAGGCCCTGGAAAAGGCCGGCATCGAAGTGCGCACGCCGGCCCGGGCCTGACAGCCGGGCTCGCGCCCGTCGCGGCGCGCTGTTATGCGTCCTGCAGCGCCGCGTCGCGGTAGGCCTGCAGGATTTCCGGCAGCACTTCCAGCACGTAGCGGCGCGTCAGTCCGGCCGCGCGTTCGAAATCGCGATTGCCCAGCGCCTGGATGATGCCCTGGGTGTACGCCGGGATCGTGTTGCCCTCCAGCGACTGCCGGGCCAGCAGGTAGCCCAGCGGCTCGATCTGTTCGTACAGCTTGCTGAGCATGCTGGTCAGCGGCGCATTGCCCGTGTAGCGCGCCGCGGCCAGATAGAACTCGCGCGAGGCCGCGATGAAATCGCGCGCATCGCTGCGGCCGATCGCGGCCACGATGGCCTCGTGGAAGCGGCCCAGCTCGGCCACCAGCGGCCCCACGTCGGGCATTTCGGCGACCTGCCGGATGCAATAGGCCTCGAGTTCGGCGCGCAGCATGTACAGGTGACGGATCTGGGTTTCGGTATAGAGCGTGACCCGAAAGCCCTTGCGCTGGATGTGCGTCACCAGCCCGCTCAGTTCCAGCAGGCGCAGGGCCTCCCGGATAGGGCTGCGGCTCGTGCCGAAACGTTGTTCCAGTTCCTGTTCCCGCAACGGCTGCCCGGGCCGGATAGTGCCGTTCACTATCAACTCACGAATCTGTTCCTGTAGGAAATATGGAATCGTGGCGGGCGCTTTGACGTCCAATCGGCTCCCCTTTTACTGCGCAATGCATGGTATGAGACAGTGACAAGATACTAGAAATCTATTGAAACACAAATAGCATTACTGTTTCATACCGAAAAAGCCGTCTTGGGAGCGCGCGCGCCGGGCTCAGTCCCAGTCGTCCCGATAGACGAATTTGGGCATCTGCCAGTTGAAGCGCAGCGCCAGCAGGCGCATCGCCAGCCCCGCGGCCAGCGCGATGGGCACGGAGGCATTGGCGGACAGGCCCAGGGCCTGGGATCCCAGATACAGGGCGCCCGTCACCAGCGACACGCTGGCGTAGAGCTCCTTGCGGAACAGCAGCGGCACCTCGTTGCAGAGGACATCGCGCAGCACCCCGCCGGCGCAGCCGGTGATCATGCCGCTGATCAGCACCACCGTGATCGGCAACTGCATCATCTGCGCCACCTGGCAGCCGATGACCGTGAAGGCCACCAGGCCCAGGGCGTCGGCCAGCAGGAAAACGCTGCGCAGCCGCCGCATGACCGGCGCGATCAGCGCGGTCAGGATGGCCGCGCCGCCCGTCATCCACAGGTACTCGGGATGCACGACCCAGGTAAGGGGATAGTGCCCCAGCAGCACGTCGCGCAGCGAGCCGCCGCCCAGGGCGGTCACGCAGGCGATGATGCAGACGCCCATCCAGTCCATGTCCCGCCGCCCGGCCGACAGCGCCGCGGTCATCGCTTCGGCCACGATGGCCACCAGGTACAGCGTATGCAGCAGAACAGGCGAAATATCCGTAAACATGGCTCGGGCGGGGACTGGAGGAGGCCACATTGTATTGAGCCTTGCCCGCGCCGGCGCCATTGCCTGGCGGCGCATCATCCCGTACGCTCGTCCTTGCGTTGATATCGATCAAGCACCGTCTCGTTTCGCGGCGAGACAATGTAGACGTGCCCGACCGGGCGCTAATGGGCCAGGCAGCGCGGACGCGGGAGCCGCCCCTCTGGCCACAACCGGGAGATAACGTATGACACAGCAAATTGGCCCCATCCTGCTGGCCACCGACTTGAGTGCACGCGGCGACCGCGCCCTGGATCGCGCCTTGCAGCTGACCAAGGAACTGAACACCAAGCTGATCGTGCTGCATGTCATGGAATCCCATGCCACGCCCGCGCGCCTGACCACGCCGGTCTGGCGGCGCCTGTCGTCCGACCACAAGGCCCTGGTCGAACGCGAGCTCGCCGAAGACGTGGCGGCGGCCAACGTCCCCACGGAAGTCGTGGTCGCCAAGGGCGACCCCGTCGCCAGCATCATGGAAACGGCCGACACCTACGGCTGCTCGCTGATCGTCGCCGGTATCGCGCGCCAGGAAACGCTTGGCCGCCTGCTGCTGGGCACCACGGTGGAAAAACTGGCCCGCCAGGCCCGCCAGCCGGTGCTGGTCGTGAAGAACCGTCCGCGCAAGCCCTACCGCGATGTCCTGGTCGCCACCGACTTCTCGGACGGCTCCCGCCAGGCCCTGCGCGCCGCGCTGCAGCTTGTGCCAAATGCCGACCTGACGCTGTTCCATGCCTACGACGTGCCCTTCCAGGGCGTGAACACGCCTGACGACGCCGTGGTCAGCAGCTTCTTCAAGACCTCGGAACAGGCCGCCGCGCGGTTCATCGCCGAAACACCGGAACTGCCCAAGGGCGTGCCGCCCAAGGTCGTGCTGGAAGCCGGACAGCCCGAAACCGTGCTGTCCGAATACTCCTTCAACCATCGTTCCGACCTGGTCGTCACCGGCACCCATGGCCGCACGGGCATCCTGCGCACCGCCATCGGAAGCGTGGCCGAGCGCCTGCTGGAATCCCTGCCCAGCGACGTGCTGATCGTGCGCCTCAGCGGCGACGAATAACCGCGAAGCCAGGCGCCGGCGCCCCGGGGCCTCCCGGACGTCGGCGCGTCGCCGGGCGCCCCCAGGCGCCAGGACCGGGCTACGCCTCGCCCTGTTTTTCCATGTCGTCGATCGTGCCGCGCAGGATCTTCAGCAGCACCAGGCCCGGCAGGGCGATCACGACCGTCAGCAGGAAAAAGCCCGGCCAGCCCATCCAGTTGACCAGGGGCGGGGTCAGCGGCCCCGCCAGATAGGTGCGCCCCACGGCCGACAACGCGGACAACAGCGCGAACTGCGTGGCGGAAAACCGCTGGCGGCACAGCGCCATCAGCAGGCCGACGAACGACGCCGTGCCCAGACCGCCGCACAGGTTCTCGATGCCCACCCCCGTGGCCATCAGCCAGATGTTCTTGGGACTGACTGCGATCAGCCAGTAGGCCAGGTTGGACACGGCCTGCAACAGGCCGAACGCCATCAGCGACCGGTACAGCCCCCAGCGTGCCATCACCGATCCGCCGGCCAGCGCGCCGATGATCGTGGCCGCCAGCCCCAGCACCTTGTTCACGGTGCCGACCTCGGTGGGCGTGAAGCCCGCGCCGCGGATGAGGAAGGTGGTGGACAGGGCGCCGGCAAACGCATCGCCCAGCTTGTACAGCACGATCAGCAGCAGGACCGCCAGCGCGCCGCGGCGCGTAAAGAATTCGTGCAGGGGCTCGGCCACGGCCTCGCGCAGCGTGCGCGGCGCACGCGCGACGTGCTCGGGCTCGGGCGCCCACAGCGTGGCCAGCGCGCACAGCAGCATCAACCCGCCCATCAGCATGTACGTGTTGCCCCAGCCGATCCACTGGTCGGCCATGATCAGGGCCAGGCCGCCCGAGACGATCATGGCCAGCCGGTAGCCCATGACCTTGATGGCCGCCCCCGCCCCCCGTTCGTCCTTGCGCAGCACGTCCGTGCAATAGGCGTCGAACGCGATGTCCTGCGTGGCGGACAGGAAGGCCACCAGCACGGCCAGCAGCGCCAGGGGCATCAGCGCGGACGACGGCGACAGCGCGCCCATCGCCAGGATGGCCACCGCCAGCAGCAGCTGGGTCACGAGCATCCAGCCGCGGCGCCTGCCCAGCAGCGGCGGCGCATAGCGGTCGACCAGGGGGGCCCAGAGGAATTTGATGGTGTAGGCCGTGCCTACCAGGGTGAGGAAACCGATTTCCTGAAGCGGGACGCCTTCGACGGTGGCCCAGGCCTGCAAGGTGCCGCTGGTCAGCGCCAGCGGCAACCCGCTGGCAAAGCCCAGGACCAGCAGGGGCGCGACGCGGGGGCTGGTGTAGACGTTGGAAGCAGCGGTGATGACGGTCTCTCCTGAAACTTGGCCGCGGCGCGGCAGGCGCCGGCCGCGGGCTTGGGCATTTTAGGGCCTGTCCGCCCGTCCCGTCAGGAGGATGCGTGTCGGAATGTCAGGGCGACGCGAAGCGGTACACCGCCAGCGTGCTGCGCCAGCTGGGGAACAGCCGCACTTCCTTGCCTTCATTGAAGGTGGCGCGTTCCAGGATGCGCAGGCTCACCTCGTCCGCCAGCTGCTCGAAGTCGCGCAGCGTGCAGAGGTGGATGTTGGGCGTGTTGTACCACTGGTAGGGCATCTGGCCCGTCACCGGCATGCGTCCGCGCAGGATCGCCCAGCCGTGCGGCCAGTAGCCGAAGTTGGGAAACGACACGATGCCGTAGCGCGCCACGCGCGCCATCTCGCGCAGGATGTGTTCGGTGCGGTGCATGGACTGCAGGGTCTGCGACAGCACCACCGTGTCGAACTGCTTGTCGTCGAACAGCGCCAGGCCGTCCTCCAGGTTCTGCTGGATGACTTCGACCCCGCGGCGCACGCAGGCGATCACGCAGGTGTCGTCGAGCTCGACGCCGGCGCCCCGGACCTGGCGATGGTCGCGCAGGTGGGCCAGCAAGGCGCCGTCGCCGCAGCCCAGGTCCAGGACGCGGCTGCCGGGTTCGATCCAGCCGGCGATGCGCGCCAGGTCTGGCCGCAACGCGCTGTGGGCATAGCGGGGAGTAACGGGGGTCATTCGGATGATCCTTCGGTCAAGGCGGCGTCGACCAGGCCCAGTTCGCGGGCGATGCGCTCGTAATAGCCGCGGACCACCGCGTGGTAGCGCGCGTCTTCCAGCAGGAAGGCGTCGTGGCCGTGCGGCGCATCGATTTCGGCGTAGGTGACGGGGCTGGCGTTCTTGAGCAGCGCGCGCACGATTTCGCGCGATCGCTCCGGCGGGAAGCGCCAGTCGGTCGAGAACGACACCAGCAGGAAGTTGGATTTGGCCGGCGCCAGCGCACGGGCCAGGTCGCCGCCGGTCATGCGGGCCGGGTCGAAGTAGTCCAGCGCGCGCGTGATCAGCAGGTAGGTGTTGGCGTCGAAATAGCGGGTGAACTTCTCGCCCTGGTAGCGCAGGTAGGATTCGACCTCGAACTCGACGTCGTAACCATAGTGGTAGGCGCCGTTCTCGGCGGGCGCGCGCTGCGCGCGGCCGAATTTCTCGGCCATGTCGTCGTCGGACAGGTAGGTGATGTGGCCGATCATGCGCGCCACCGACAGCCCGCGCCGCGGCACGGTGTCCTGCGCGTAGTAGTCGCCGCCGTGGAAGTCCGGATCGGTGATGATGGCGCGGCGCGCCACTTCGTTAAAGCCGATGTTCTGCGCCGACAGGCGCGGCGTGCTGGCGATCACGATGCAATTGGCGACGCGCTCCGGCAAGGTGATGGACCAGCTCAGGGCCTGCATGCCCCCCAGCGATCCGCCCATCACCGCGGCGAAGCGTTCGATGCCGAAATGGTCCGCCACCCGGGCTTGCGCACGCACCCAGTCCTCGACCGTCAGCACCGGGAACGCCGCGCCCCAGGGCGTGCCGGTCTCGGGATTGATGCTGGCGGGTCCGGTCGAACCGAAGCACGAGCCCAGGTTGTTGACGCCGATCACGAAGAAAAGATTGGTGTCCACCGGCTTGCCGGGGCCGACCATGTTGTCCCACCAGCCCACGTCGGTGGGGTTGTCCGCCGCCTGCCCCGCCACGTGGTGCGAAGCATTGAGCGCATGACAGATCAGGACCGCGTTGGTGCGCTGGGCATTGAGCGTGCCGTAGGTTTCGACGGCAAGCTCGTACGAAGCCAGCGACTGGCCGCTGAGCAAAGGCAGCGGCTCATCGAAACGGATGAAGGTGGGAGCGACGAGGCCGACCGAACCGGGATCAACGGTTGCGGAAGTCGTGACGGTTGCGGGGACGAACCCGCTGGCCGAATCACCGGCCGAATTCTGGGCAGGAGTGGTCATACGGACCTCTTTAGCTGGATTTATTGGAAGGCGCCCGCAAGCGGATCAGGCAAATCGGCGCCGAAAATTGGATAGTGCGGCAGGAATTCTAGCACTGCTTGCCGCGGCGTTCCGCAACGCGGCCGGGCAGCGCATCGCGGGGCGTTCCCGCCCCGGCGCCGTGACGGCGTCTCAGGCGCCGGCTTCCCAGGGCTCCTGGCCCAGGTACTCGTAGCGCTCGGTGTTCACGCGCGACACGCGCCATTCCACCGGCTGGCGGTTGTACGAAAACGCGATGCGGCGGATCTCCAGCAGGGCGCTGCCTTCGGGCACACCCAGGCAGCGCGCATGCGTGCGTTCGGCCAGGCAGGTCCGCAGGCGCTCGTCGGTGGCGATGACATTCACGCCGAACAGGTCCTGGTACAGGGCATACAGCGTGCTGGCGCGTTCGCGCAGATGCGCTTCGGTCAGCCCGGGAAAGCGCGACTCCGGCAGGCAGACGTCGTCCGCCATGACCACATCGCCGTTGAGCGACAGCACGTTCAGGAATTCGTACACCTGGGCGCCGGCAGGCAAGGCGAGCTTCTCGCGCGCCACCGCCGACGCCTTGACGCGGCGAAAGCGTTGCAGTTCGGTGGTGGGGTACGACTTGCTGCCGTCCTGTCCGACGATGCGGAAGAACTTGAAGAAGTGGTGGTTGCGCGTGTGCACGGCGACGTAGGTGCCGCGCCCCTGGTGACGCACCAGGATGTTCTCGGCGGCCAGGTCGTCGATGGCCTTGCGCAAGGTGCCGATCGACACGCCGAAACGCTCGGCCAGGTTCTTTTCCGGCGGTATCGCCTCGCCCTGCTTCCACTCGCCTTGCGCCAGCGCGGCAAGCACGGCCTGCTTGACCTGTTCATACAAGGGACTGCCCAGGGGCACAGTCGGTGACAGGCTGGTGTTCATGGGTGCATCGCAATATTCACGGACCCCCAGTGTAGCGGCGGCCGCGCTTTTCGCTCAAGTCATCCAATTCATATATATGATGTAGTTGACTTTGGAAAAAGGCCGCCCTAAGATTTCCTGGCCGTTGTGATCCGCGCCGCGTGCAACACCCCGGCGGCGCTTCTGACCAAGAGAGGAAGACAATGATTCACGCCGTATTGCACGATGCGAAGGACACGGTGGCGGTCGCCGTGGTGGAAGGCCTGACCGCCGGAACGGAGCTGAACGCCTGGATCATGGATGAGGACAAGATCATCCATGTGCGCGCCTCCCAGGACATCCCCATCGGCCACAAGGTGGCGATGAAGGACATGGACGTCGGCGACACGGTCTTCAAGTATGGCGTCGACATCGGCCGCGTGGTGGCGCCCATCAAGGCCGGCCAGCACGCCCATGTGCACAACATCAAGACCAAGCGCTGGTAAGCGTCCCCCCATCGCCCAGGAATCCACCATGTCCATCATCACTGCCCAGACCACCTTCCAAGGCTACCGCCGCGACAATGGCCGCGTCGGCGTGCGCAACCACGTCATCGTCCTGCCCGTGGACGACATCTCCAACGCCGCGGCCGAAGCCGTCGCCAACAACATCAAGGGCACCCTGGCCCTGCCCCACCCCTACGGCCGCCTTCAGTTCGGCGAAGACCTGGAACTGCACTTCCGCACCCTGATCGGCACGGGCTGTAACCCGAACGTCGCGGCCGTTGTCGTGATCGGCATCGAGGAAGGCTGGACCAAGCGCGTGGTGGACGGCATCGCCGCCACCGGCAAGCCAGTCATGGGCTTTTCCATCGAACTGCACGGCGATCACGACACCATCATGCGCGCCTCGCGCTGCGCCAAGGAATACGTGCACTACGCCACGGCGCTCACGCGCAGCGAATGCCCGATCGCGGACCTGTGGGTGTCCACCAAGTGCGGCGAATCCGACACCACGTCCGGCTGCGGCGCCAATCCCACCGTCGGCAACGCCTTCGACAAGCTCTATGCGCTGGGCTCCACCCTGGTGTTCGGTGAAACCTCCGAGCTGACCGGCGGCGAGCACATCGTGGCCGAGCGCTGCGCCAACGATGCCGTGCGCGAAAAATTCATGTTCATGTTCGACCGCTACCAGGCCATGATCGACCGCTGGAAGACCAGCGACCTGTCGGAATCCCAGCCGACCAAGGGCAACATCGCCGGCGGACTGACCACCATCGAGGAAAAGGCGCTGGGCAACATCCAGAAGATCGGCAAGAAGTGCCGCGTGGACGGCGTGATCGACAAGGCCGAAATCCCCGACGGCCCCGGGCTGTGGTTCATGGACTCGTCCTCGGCCGCGGCCGAAATGGTGACCCTGTGCGCGGCGTCGGGCTATGCAGTGCACTTCTTTCCCACCGGCCAGGGCAACGTCATCGGCAACCCGATCCTGCCGGTCATCAAGATCTGCGCCAATCCGCGCACCGTGCGCACCATGTCCGAGCACATCGACGTGGACACCAGCGGCCTGCTGCAGCGCGAGATCGACCTGAACCAGGCCGGCGACAAGCTGCTGGAATGCATGCTGGCCACCGCCAATGGCCGCTGGACCGCGGCCGAGGCCCTGGGCCACCGTGAATTTGTCCTGACGCGGATCTTCGAAAGCGCATAGCGCCCGGCCGGCGCGGCAAGGAGACCGCGCCGGCCATTCCCGCAGCACCATCTCGGCATCACCGACAAGAATCAGCAGACCCGGGCGCAGACCGCGGCAGCAAAGGCGTGTGCATTCCTACCCGGGCGCAACCCCAAGGAGGAAGACAGATGAGTAGCGAACCGCAATACCCCCTGCAGGACTCGCAACGCAGGCGCCTGCTCGGCGCGCTGGGCGCCGCCGGCCTCTGTGCGCTGGCGCCGTGGGAGCGCGCGCTGGCGCAGAAAGGCGCCTGGCCGGAACGCCCCATCAATTACGTCGTGCCATTTCCGCCCGGCGGGCTGACCGACGTCGCCGCAAGGCAGGTGGGCAAGGCGCTGAGCGACGCCGAACGCTGGAACGTCGTAGTGGAGAACAAGCCGGGCGGCAGCGCCAACATCGGCGCGGCCCATGTTTCGCACGCCGCGCCGGACGGCTACACCTGGCTGGCCATCACCCTGTCACACGCCGCCAACGCCACGCTGTTCGCGGGCAAGGCGGGCTATGACCTGACCCGCGACCTGACGCCGCTGGCGGGGCTGGCGTCCTCGCCCATCATGGTGGTGGTCAACGCCAAGAGCAATATCAAAAGCATGGACGACCTGGCGCGCGCGGCCAAGGCCAAGGCCCTGTCCGCGGGATCCAGCGGCAATGGCACGCCGCCGCACCTGACGCTCGCGCTCTATCAGAAACTCACCGGCGTGCCGCTGATGCATGTGCCCTACAAGGGCGGCGCGCCGTCGCTCACGGACCTGATCGGCGGGCACCTGGACGTAGTGTTCTCCAACTATCCCGAATCGCTGGCGCACGTGAAGAATGGCTCGCTGCGCGCCCTGGCCATCACCACGCGCGCGCGCAGCAAGGACCTGCCGGACCTGCCCACCACGGCCGAAGCCGGCCTGCCGGACCTGATCGTCGAGAACTTCACCGGCGTGCTCGCGCCTGCCGGCACGCCGCCCGAACTGGTCCAGCGCATCGGCGGCGCCATCGTCAAGCAGATCTCTCAGCCCGCCATGCAGCAGGCGCTGCTGCAACTGGGCTTCGTGCCCCAGCCGCGGGGCCCGCAGGAGTTCGGCGCCTACCTGAAATCCGAGGTGGAGCGCTGGGCCAAGATCATCCGCGACGCCAACATCCAGGTCGCCTGAAGCGGCCACCCTGCCAACCACGAAGAGGAGCCCGGCAGATGCGAGTACTGATTTCGGAGTTCATGGACGCGCCCGCCGTCGATGCCTTGCGGCAGCGGTTCGACGTGCGCTACGCCCCGGACCTGGTCGAACAGCGCGGCGCGCTGCTCGAGGCCGCCGGCGACGCCGACGCGTTGATCGTGCGCAACCGCAGCCAGGTGAACGCCGAACTGCTGGCGGCCGCCCCGCGCCTGCGCGTGGTGGGCCGGCTGGGGGTGGGGCTGGACAATATCGACCTGCCCGGCTGCGAGGCGCGCGGCATCCAGGTCATTCCCGCAACGGGCGCCAATGCGCGGGCGGTGGCCGAGTACGTCATCGGCACGATGCTGGCGCTCCTGCGCGGGGCCTACGCGGCCACGCCCGACGTCGCGGCGGGAAAGTGGCCGCGAACCGCGCTGTCGCAGGGCCTGGAGGCGCACGGGCGGACGCTGGGCGTGGTGGGCTTTGGCGGCATCGGCCGATTGGCGGCGCGGCTTGCGCAAGGACTGGGCATGCGCGTCGTGGGCAGCGACGCGGCGCTGCCCGCCAGCCATCCCGCCTGGCAGGAAACGGGCGCTGCGCCGCTGGCGCTGGACGAACTGCTTGCGCAGGCCGACGTCGTGACGCTGCACGTGCCGCTTACCGCCGACACCCGGCACCTGCTGGACGCCGGCCGCATCGCGCGCATGCGCCCGGGCGCCATCCTCATCAACACCTCGCGCGGCGGGATCGTGGACGAGGCCGCCCTTGCGGCGGCCTTGCGCGCCGGCCACCTGCGCGGCGCTGCGCTGGACGTTTTCGAAGAGGAACCGCTGCCCGCCGGCAGCCCGCTTGCGGACGCCCCCAACCTGATCCTCACCCCGCACATCGCCGGCCTGACGCAAGAGGCCAACACGCGCGTTTCCGACATGGTGGCCGCCGGGGTGACAATAGCGCTTGACGCCCGCGCACGCTGACGAGGCGCGGCGCGCCTCCCACGACAGGAAGGATATGGCTCACATCTATCTGGACGAACTTCAACACCTGGCCGCGGCCGGCCTGGCCGCCGCCGGCGCCAACCCCGACATGGCCGACAGCACCGCGCGCGCGCTGGTCTACGCGGAAAGCCAGGGACTCAGCTCCCATGGCCTGTCGCGCGTGCCGTTCTATGCCGGGCACCTGCGCACGGGCCGCGCCATCGGATCGGCCGTGCCCCGCATCGTGCACCAGCGCGGCGGCGCGGCCCTGATCGACGCCGGCTCCGGCCTGGCGTTCCCCGCCTGCGCCCTGGCCACCAGCGAAGCCGCGGCGCGCGCCCGCGAACACGGGGTCGCTTTCGTCGGCGTGTCGAACAGCCATCACTTCGGCGAAGCGGCCTATCACCTGGACGCCCTGGCCGACGCCGGCATGGTGGCGCTGGCGCTGAGCAACTCGCCCGCCGCGATGCCCGCGTGGGGCGGCAAGCGTCCCCTCTTCGGCACCAATCCCATCGCCGCGATCTTCCCCCGCCGCGGCGGCGGCCGCCTGGTCATCGACCTGTCGCTGTCGCAGGTGGCGCGGGGCAAGCTCATGATCGCCGCCCGCGACAACCAGCCGATCCCGCTGGGCTGGGCGCTGGACGCCGACGGCCAGCCCACCACCGACCCGAAGGCCGGGCTGGCGGGCCGCATGCTGCCCGCGGGCGGCGTCAAGGGCGCCATGCTGGCGCTCATCGTCGAGCTCCTGGCCTGCGCATTGACCGGCGCGCGCTTCGGCTTCGAAACGGAGTCGTTCTTCGTGGACGAAGGCGGCCCGGCGCGGCTGGGCCAGGCGTTCATGGCGATCGATCCCAACGCGCTGGCGGGCAACGACGCCTACCTTGAGCGCGTCGAAACGCTGGTGGAAGCCATGCTCGAGGACGAGGGCGTGCGCCTGCCCGGCGACCGCCGCCGCAAGCTGCGCGACGAAGCCATCAAGCACGGACTGGACCTGCCCGACGCGCTGATGGCGCAGCTGCGCGCCATGGCGGGTGCAGGCTGAAACGGCCCGCGCGCCCTACGGCCCGTGGGTGAACCACAGCGCCAGGGGCGCCAGCAGCAGGAACACCACGGTGGACACCAGCACGGCGCCCGCCGCGGTGTCTCCCAGCGGCGTGTAGCGCCGCGTATACATGTAGCTGACCACGGCGCAGGGCATGGCCATCTGCAGGGTCAGCGCTCCCGCCAGCACTGGTTCCAGGTCCAGCGCCCACACCACGGCCAGCCCCGTGGCAAGGCCCACGACCAGGCGGATCGCGCCGACCTTCGCGCCGTCGCGCACGCCATTGGACGGAATCAGCGCCAGGGCATGGCCCAGGCTCAGCAGCATCAGCGGCACGGTGACCGCCCCCAGCATGCGCGCCGTCTCGATGATCCAGTCGGGCACCGGGATGTGCAGCACGCGCATCGCCACGGCCACCACCGACGCCAGCAGGATCGGACTCTTCCAGCTGCCCTTGGTGTTCACGCCCGGCAGCAGCCGCACCGCGATGGTGTGCATGACGAACGAGTTGACGGCGAAGAACGCCACGGCCACGGACAGGCCGGCATCGCCGAAGGCCAGTTGCGAAATCGGCAGCCCGAGATTGCCCGCGTTGGGCAGGAAGGCGGTGGGCAGCAGGCTGCGCACGGGCAGCTTCCAGGCCTTGAGCAGCGCCGCGCACACCAACGCGCACAGCAACAGGGCGATCAGGGTCGCGGCGGCCACGTCGGCCAGCGCGCGGTCATCCAGGTGGGTCGTGACGAACGTGTGGAACACCAGGGCGGGCGTGGTCACCGACGTCACCAGCGTGGTGATGAAGCTGCCGCCGAAGGGCAGATCGCGCTTGCCCCAGAACAGCCCGATTCCCACGCAGGAAAGCAGGGGCAACATCAGCACGATGGCTGAAAGGTAAAACTGCGCGATGGCCAACATCAGGTAATTCCGTACGAGATAAGAAGATTGATGCTTTGCTGCATCATTGCTTGCCTGGCTGACGGCGCGGACCGCAGCATGAGGCCATTGTCCACAAACGGGCGCCCCGCCCCGCCGCCATGTCCGCCATGCCCAAGCTCATTTCGCCAGCCCCGTTGTCCGCGGCCGGCGCAACACCGCCGTCCGCCCGGCGCCTGTCCGAGCGCCAGGCCGCCTGCCTGCATTGGTCCGCCGCCGGCAAGACCAGCTGGGAAACGTCCCGCATCCTGGGCGTGAGCGAAAGCACGGTCAACTTCCACCTGCGCAACGCCTGCACCCGGCTTGGCGTGCGCGGCCGGCGCGCCGCGGTGATCGCGGCCCTGCGGCTGGGGCTGCTGGACCCCGTCAAGGCTTGACGACGACCTGCCGCAGGAATTCCCGCGCCCGTTCGGCCGGCAGGCTTTCCTCGGTGCCGGCGGCCACGGCCTGGATCATCATCGTGTCGGTGATCCAGACCTTGGCCTGCAGCCAGCCGGGCTTGCCCATCGCCTTGCCGCGCACTTCGATTTCCTGGCCGTAGGGCGGCCAATCCGCCAGTGGCGGGGCCTGCATGTTGGCGTAGAGCGAGCGCATCAGCGCCACGCCCAGCGCCTGCCGGGCCACGGGGCTGGCCGCGATCTCCGGCGGCAGCGGCGCCGAACCCACGGCAAAGACCGCTTCGCCCACGGTGGCGGTGGCCAGCGTGAAATGCAGGGTATGGGTGTCCAGCTTCAGGTCGCGGGTTTCCGTGGACACGCGCGCAGGAAACGCCGCGCGCACGTGGCCGTCCGCCACGTCCATTTCGCGCCAGTTGTAACTGGGCGAGCACGCGGCCAATACCAGCGCCAGCCCCAGAAAAAGGCCGGCTTTCTTGAACATGAAACGAAACAGCGATGAAATCGTCATTACCCGAGGACCCGCAGGGTCTAGTCAATTCGAGGAATGCAGAAATTGTCGCCGATTTCGATGACCCCCGCGCCCGACGGCACGCTGCTGGCCAATTATTCCTGGCCGGCGGCGCCCAATGTGGCCCCGCCGATCGCCGGGACGGGCCGCCCCAGCATGGGCTGTCCCAGCTCGGGCAACCCCACCCCGGGCTGCCCCAGCATCTATCTCCTGCACGGGCTCAGCGAGCATGCCGGGCGCTACGACCGGCTGGCGCGCTGGCTGACCGCGCGCGGCTGGACCGTGGGCGCGCACGATCACCGGGGCCATGGCCGCTCGGCCGGACGCCCCGCCACCCTGCGGCACCAGGAAGACCTGGTCACCGACGCGGTCGACCGGCTGCGGGACTGGACCCAGGCTCAGGGCCGGCCGCCCATCCTGCTGGGCCACAGCCTGGGCGCCCTGGTCGCCGTGCGCATCGCCCAGCGCCGCCTGTCCGCCCTGGACGGGCTGGTGCTCAGTTCCCCGCCCTTTGTGGTCAATGTGCCACTGTGGGTGCGCCGCACCCTGTCGTGGATGTCGCTGCACGCGCCTGACCTGCGGGTGCCGCACGGGCTGGCGGCTGCCCGGATCTCCCACGACCGGGCGGTCGTGAAGGCCTACCGCGCCGATCCCCTGGTGCGGCGCCGCATGACGGGGCGCCTCGCCCGCTTCGTGGACGAAAACGGCAGCCAGGCGCTGCGCGAAGCCGGCCTGCTGCCCTGTCGCACCCTGCTGATGGTGGCCGGCGACGACTCCATCGTGGCCGCCGAAGGCAGCCGCCAGTTCGCCCAAAGGGCCCCGGCCGAACTGCTGACCCTGCGCTGGTACGACACCGCGTGGCACGAGATTTTCAACGAAACCGCGCCTATCGCCGATCCGGTCTATGCTGACCTGGACGAATGGCTGGCGCGCACCGCCCAGGCATTGTCCCTGTCCCCAGTACTGGTTCCCTCAGCACAGGAGGCCGGCACCCCGTAAAATCCGGCGACAGCCCCAAACGAGAAGAATCCGTGACTGATACCGCCGCCAACCGCCTCTCCCGCCTGGAGGCCAACCGCTCGCTGCTCACCCAGACCTTGCGGGGCATCGAAAAAGAAGGCCTGCGCGTGGACGAACAAGGCGTCCTGTCCCGCGCCCCGCACCCCGCCGGGCTCGGCTCGGCGCTGACAAACGAACACGTCACCACCGACTACTCCGAATCCCTGCTCGAACTCATCACGGGCACGCATACCGACGCGGACGCGCTGCTGGCCGAGCTCACCGACACCCACCGCCATGTCTACGGCGTGCTGGACCACGAGCTGATCTGGAACCAGTCCATGCCCGCCACGCTGCCTTCCGAGGCGGACATCCCCATCGCCTGGTACGGCACGTCCAACACCGGCATGCTCAAGCACGTGTACCGCCGCGGCCTGGCCGAACGCTACGGCAAGACGATGCAGTGCATCGCGGGCGTGCACTACAACTTCTCGCTGGCCGAAGACCTGTGGTCCGTGCTGGATACGCATCCGGGCACGTCGCAGGACCGCCGTTCGCGCGGCTACATCGGCCTGATCCGCAACTTCACGCGCTATTCCTGGCTGCTGATGTACCTGTTCGGCGCGGCCCCCGCGCTGGCCAGCGATTTCCTGCGCGGCCAGGACCACGCGCTGGACAAGCTGGGCGACCACACCCTCTACCTGCCCTACGCCACCAGCCTGCGCATGAGCGACCTGGGCTACCAGAACAAGGCGCAGTCGCAGCTCAAGCTTTGCTACAACGACCTGGACACCTTCCTGGGCCGCCTGTACGGCGCCGTGACGCAGCCCTGGCCCGATTACCAGAAGATCGGCACGCACCGCAACGGCGAATGGATCCAGCTCAACACCAACGTGCTGCAGATCGAAAACGAGTACTACTCGAGCATCCGCCCCAAGCGCGCCACCGGCCGCTGCGAACGCCCTATCACGGCGCTGGCCGAGCGCGGCGTGCAGTACGTGGAAGTGCGCTGCCTGGACATCGATCCGTTCTCGCCCGTGGGCATCGACGCGGTCACCTCGCGCTTCGTCGACGCCTTCCTGCTGTTCTGCACCGCATCCGACAGCCCGTTCTTCCCCGCCAACGGCTACTGTCAGCGCAGCGCGGACAATTTCTCGGTCGTCGTGAAAGAAGGCCGCAAGCCGGGCCTGATGCTCGACCGCGAAGGCCAGGCCATCGGCTTGACGCAGTGGGGCCATGAACTGCTGGACCAGATCGCGCCCTACGCCGCCCTGTACGACGCCGCCCTGGGCGGCAGCGCCTACGCCGAAGCGCTGGCCGCGCAGCGCGCCAAGCTCGACCTGCCGGATTCCACGCCGTCGGCCCGCCTGCTGGCCTCGCTGAAAGACAGCGGCCTCTCGTTCCATGACTACTCGCTGGACCTGAGCCGCCGCCACGCGGATACGCTGCGCGCGCAGCCGCTGCCCGCGGCGACGGCCGCGGCCTACCAGGAAGCGGCACGCCAATCGGCCGCCGAACAGCTGCGCCTGGAGCAGTCCGACACCGAGGATTTCGACACCTACGTGACCCGCTACCACGCGGCGCTGAAAGCCCCGATCAAATAAGGCGTATCGTTGAGGTTCGGTTCGCGCGGCCCATCTGCCGGACGGCGCGGACCTTACCAGTCACAAGGAGGTTTTTCCCATGCGCCGCACCGCAACAATCCTGCTGGCCCTGGCGGCCAGCATGACGGGCCTTGCCCATGCCGCGCCGCCACCCATGCAGACCGTCGAATCCGTCGACCTGAAGCGCTATGCAGGGATGTGGTACGAAATCGCGAATTTCCCCATGTTCTTCCAGCGCAACTGCGTGGGCGACACCACCGCCGAATACACCGCGCACGCGGACGGCACGATCGGGGTGAACAACCGCTGCCGCACCAAGGATGGGGATATCGATTCGGCGTCGGGCACCGCCACGGTCGTCGAAGGCAGCAACAACGCCAAGCTCGAAGTCTCGTTCGCCAAGCCCTTCAAGGGCGACTATTGGGTGATCGGGCTGGACCCGGAGTACCGCTGGGCCGTCGTGGGCACGCCCGACCGCAAGTACCTGTGGATCCTGTCGCGCTCGCCGCAACTGCCCAAGGAAGAACTCGACAAGGCGCTGGCCGCCGCCACGGCGCAGGGCTACCAGCTCGACGAGCTGCGCTACACGCCGCAGAAGTAATCAGCGCCGCGCCCGCGCGGCGCTGTCGTCAGCCCGCGTAGTCGCGGGCCAGCCGCACCACCGTCACGCCGGGCTTCAACTGCCGCAGCGACGGCATGATCAGCGTGCAGTTGTCATAGGGCGTCACCACGGGCTGCCCGTCGGCCCAGCCGATCGCCGAACCCGCCTTCTCGAAGGTCTCCAGCCCCGTCCATTCCCCGGCAAAGCGCACGTCCATGGACGGCGCCACCACGGCGTCCGTCACTTCCAGCACGCGCTGCGCGGCCGGCTCGGGCAGCAGCCAGCCGTCGGGCAGGTCCGACGCGTCCGCCACGCCGGACTCCACCAGCATCCGGGCCACCATGTCGCGCGCGACGGCGCGCGAGGACAGGTCGCCATGGAAGCCGCATTCGATCAGCAGGGCGCAGGCGTCTTCGCGCGCGGGATCGCCGAAATGCTCGAAGTCGCGCATGCGCACGCCGTCCTTGTGGCCCGCGTCCACGATCACGTGCTGCGGCGCCTTCAGGCGGCGCGCCAGCGCGATGTTGCGCGGCAGGACGCCCGTCAGCAGCAGCGGCGCGCCCGGCTCGTGCATGGAATGCAGGTCCAGCAGCCAGTCGGCGCGCCGCACCCAGGGGCGCAGCGCGGCGCCGCGCTGGCGGTCCGGCGTCGTGGGATTGTCCAGGCGCTCGGCGCTCCAGACACGGTTCATGTCTTCCTGCACGAAACGCGAGGCATCGTGGTTCGCCAGGTCGAAGCGGTCGAACGCATCCAGGTTGCAGAACGCCAGCGTCAGGCTGCCGCGGCGCGGGCGCAGGCCCGACGCGAGCAGATCCTTCAGCGCCCACGCGCCGCACAACTCGTTGCCGTGCACCAGCGCGGACACCATGAGCGCCCGCCCCGGCACGCCCGAATCAAAATGCCACACGCCGGGTGTATCGGTATTGCCGGCGCGCTCGGCGGCGAGGTCGGGAACGGGAAGCTTGAATTGCATGGTGATGTCCGATTGATGCCTGGTCTTGCGATGTCGTGATGCGGCGCGCGCAGCCTTATTGCGCTTCGATCTTGGCGGCCTTGACCAACGCGCCGTACTTCTTGGTCTCTTCAGCCTGGAAGGCCACGGGGTCGACGCCCGGCTTGGCCACTTCGCCGCCGGCGTCCTGCATCTTGGCGCGGAACTGGTCGGACTTCAGCGTTTCGTCCAGCACGCCGCGCAGCTTGGCGACCACCGGCTCGGGCAGGCCGGCGGGGCCGTAGAGCGCGAACCACAGGTTGATGTCGACGGATTCGAAGCCCGGCGTCGCCGCCAGCGGCGCGATCTCGGGCGCGGCGGGCGAGCGCTTGTTCTCGGTCAGGCCCAGCGCCACGATGTTGCCGCTGCGCACCTGCGGCAGGCCCGAGGACAGCACCAGCATGCCGTAGTCCAGCTGGCCGCTCATCAGGTCGGTGACCAGGGGCGATACGCCGCGGTAAGGCACGTGCTCGGCGCGCGTGCCGGTGGCCTGGTTGATCATTTCGCCGGCCAGGTGCAGCGTCGTGCCCACGCCCGACGAACCGTAGTTGAACGTGCCGGGCGCGGCGCCCTTGAGCTTCTGCAGATAGTCGGCGGCGGTCTTCACGCCCGAGTTCTTGCTGGCCGCCAGCAGCATCGGCTGCGACGCGACAATGCCCAGCGCCGTGAAGTCCTTGGCGCTGTCGTATTTCACGGCGGTGTTGATCATGCGGGCGATCACCATTTCATTGGTGGAGCCCAGGAAGATCGTGTAGCCGTCGGGCGCGGCGCGCGCCACGCGCTGCGCGCCGATCGTGCCGCCGGCGCCGCCGACGTTCTCGACCACGACGGTCTGGCCCAGGCGTTTGCCCAGTTCCTCGCCCAAGAGGCGCGCGGTCAGGTCCAGGCTGCCGCCGGCCGGATAGCCCACGATCAGCGAAATACTGCGGGCGGGATAGTCGGCCGCGCTGGCGGCGGGCGCGGCGGCAAGGGCCGAGGCGGCACAGAGCGAAACGAGCGCTGCGCGCATCGGGTGCAGGATGGACTTCATGGTTTTCTTCCTTGGGGTGCTGTGGATGGACGGCGTAGCCGTCTCGTTTGAATGTCGGGAAGTATTTTCGAGCGCCGCCCAGGCGCAGGCCGTGCCAAAACGGCACATCGCTGTGCTTATCGGGTTTTGCGCCCTGAAATCAGGCCTTGCGGTTGGCGGTGGCTTCCCAGGCGGCTTCCGCCAGATCCGTCAATCTGGCGCGCGGACGGTAAAGGCGGACCTCGAACGCGATCTCATCGCTGCGCCCGCCCAGTGCCGCCAGCGCGCCGCGCCGGCAGTCCGCGGCCACCATGGACCAGGGCAGCCAGGCGACGCCGACGCCCTTGGCGACCGCGCCGTGCGCCGCATCCAGCGAGTCGCTGCGCACAAAGGGCGTCAGGGCATACGGCGTGGCCTCCAGCCGGTCGCCGACGATGCGCTCCATCGCCAGGCCGCCCGTGTAGGTGATCAGCGGCACCGCCGCGCCGCCCTCGTCCAGCAGATAGCGCGGCCGGCCGCGCGCGTCCATCTGGCTGACCGGCACCAGCTTGTCGGTGGCCAGGGTCATGTAGCGGTAGCGCGAGGGACTGAGGGGCACGGACAGGGCCGGATGCTCGTAGCAGCACAGCAGGTCCACCTTGCCCTGCTCCAGCCGGATCACCAGATCCTGCGCCTTGCCGGTGGACAGTTCCACCTGCGTGCCGTCGGTCAGCACCTTGGGCGCGCGGTGCCGCAGCCGCGCAATCCAGTCGGCCACCAGCGTGCGCGCCAGGCTGCGGCCGGTGGCGATGCGCAGCACCGCTTCGCCGCCGGCGCCGGAACTGCGGATGCGATGGCGCACCAGGCCCATTTGTTCGATCACCTGCGTCGCCGTCTTGAGCAGCGCCTCGCCTTCGGGCGTCAGCGTCACGGGCAGGCGCTGGCGCTCCACCAGCGGCACGCCGGCCCATGCCTCCAGCGCGCGGATACGCCGCCCGAAGGCGGGGTGCGTCACGTGGCGCAGTTCGGCCGCGCGCACGAAGCTGCCGGTCTGCGCCAGCGCAATCAGGTCTTCGAGGAGTTTCAGGTCAGCCATGGACGACAAGCTTACGGCATCAGGCGCGCCGCGCGGTTCAGGCCGCCGCCTGCTCCCCGGACGCGTCCAGGATCCGTTCGATCACCTGTGCCGTCCTGCGGTAGTGCGCGGCCAGCAGCGCGGTGGCGCGCTCCGCGTCGCGCGAAATCGCGGCGTCCAGCAGCAGGCGGTGCTCGTCGTCGACGTTGCGTTCGGGCCCGTAGGCCAGGGCGCGGGCGCGCGCCGGCCGGCGGTAGCGTTCGGTCTGCGCGTACAGCTGCGCGGACAGGTCCAGCAGCCAGGGCGAGCGGCAGGCGCCGATCAGCGCCTGGTGGAAGTCCTGGTGGCGCGCCTCCAGGGCATCCTCGCGGTCTTCGTCCAGGGCGGGCGCGTCGTCCGCGCGCCTGGCGGCCAGCGACAGGGCGTGGAACGCCCCCACCACGCGCGCCTCCCAGGCGTCGTCGGCATTGGCCAGCGAGCGCCGCAGCGCGTCGCAGTCGATCAGGATGCGGGTTTCGCAGGCGTCGCGCATCTCTTCCACGGACAGCGGCGCAATCCGGAAGCCGCGCGACGTGGTGGTCAGCACCATGCGTTCGCTGCGCAGCCGGTTCAGGGCTTCGCGGATGGGCGAAAAGCTGCCGCCATAGCGCTGCTTGAGCAGCTCCAGGCGCAGCGACTGCCCGGGCGCGAAGGCGCCGCGCATGATGTCGCGCCGCAGCTGCCGGTAGATCAGCTCGGACAGCGTGATGTCTTCGACCTCGGGGCCGCCGTCCGCGGCCGCGTCCTCGCGCGGGGCCTTGATCCTGGGTTTCAAGCGCCGCCCTCCTACACCGCCACCACCGGATGGCGCAGCGTGCCGATCCCTTCGACGCACGCAACCACCACGTCGCCCGGCCACAGGAATTCCTGCGGTTTGCGGCCCGCGCCCACGCCCTCCGGCGTGCCCGTGGCGATGATGTCGCCCGGCTCCAGCGTGATGCCGGCGCTGATGTCCGAGATCAGGAACGGCACCTTGAACAGCATGTGGCGCGTGTTCGAGCCCTGCTTCTTTTCGCCGTTGACCGTCAGCCACAGGTCCAGCACCTGCGGATCGGGGATTTCGTCGGCGGTCACGATGCAGGGGCCGAAAGGCGCGTACGTATCCTGCCCCTTGGAATAGATCCACTGGCCGGCGCGGCGGCAGTCGCGCGCGCTCATGTCCAGCATCACGCTGTAGCCGAACACGTAGGACAGCGCATCGGCTTCGGCCACGCGCGAGGCGCGCCGGCCGATGACCACGGCCAGTTCCACTTCCCAGTCGAGTTGCTGCGTGATCTTCGCGTTGTGCTCGATGGCGTCGCCTGGCCCGATCACCGTGGTGGGCGGCTTGGAGAAGATCACCGGCTGCTTGGGCAGGTCGGCCGACGTGTCCAGCGTGCGGCTCGATTCCGCGACGTGCTCGACGTAGTTCAGGCCGATGCCGAAGATGTTCTTGCGCGGACGCGGGATGGGCGCCAGCAGCTTCACGTTGTCCTGCGGCAGGGCCGTGCCCACCGGCCAGTTGCCGCGGAACGTATCCAGCAGGCGCGTCGCCTGTGTGACCGCGACCGGTCCCAGGTCGATGAATTCCAGCATGTCGCCGGGCAGGTCCACCCCGCCCTCCTGCCCAAGCAGGAAAAGGTCGATCACATAGCCGTCGACCAGCGCGCCCAGGCGGGCGGCGGCGGTGGGATGAGCGCGGAAGGTCACCAGGCGCATTCGGAACTCCAGGTAGTCAGGGGTTGGACAGGATCTGATGGCCGCCGTTGCCTTGCACCGCTTCCTCGCGGTAGAGCGACAGCGACCGCATGACGGGCAGGTCGTTGAAACAGAACAGGCAGGCGTCGTCGTTGGAGGACAGGTTGGCGTGCTCGTGGATGGCCCACGACGGCACGCAGAAGATGTCGCGCTCGGTCCAGTCGTAGCGCCTGCCGTCGATGATGGAAAAGCCGCTGCCCTTGGCGACCTGGTAGATGAAGCTGCCGGTGTGCCGGTGCGCCTGGGTGTGCTCGCCGGGACGCAGCAATTGCATGCTGGCGCCGATGGTGGGCATGACCGCGCCGCCCGTGGCCGGATTGACGTATTCGAGCAGGACGCCGTCGTAGGGACTGCCGGCGGTGGTGCGCGCGTAGCGGCGCAGCGCGTCGTAGGTGGGTTCCCATTCGTACTTGAACAGCGGCGAGTACGGCTTGGTCCAGCCCGACACCTGCGGCCGCAGCGCCACGCCGCCCCAGGCGCCGCTGGTGTCGTCCACCGGATGGGTGACCGTCTGGTTCAGGTCGGGGTGCACGGCGTAGAAGCCCGCCTCCAGCGCATTGACCAGCGGGATATCCAGGCCGTCCTGCCAGATGCAGGTGGTGCCGTCTTCGGCCACCCCGTGCTCGTGCCAGGTGCCGTTGGGCGTCAGCACGAAATCATTGGCGCCCAGCGTCATCTTGTGGCCGTCGACCACCGTGTACGCGCCCCGGCCTTCCATGATGAAGCGCAGCGCGGAATGGGAATGGGCGTGCGCCGAGGCCAGCTCGCCCGGCTGCATGACCTGCAGTCCGGAATACAGCCAGCCCACCGCCGCCGCCACATCGCGCCGCCCGGGATTGTTCAGGTAGATCACGCGCCGGCCCGCCTCCTCGGGCGACACCAGTTCGGCCGAGCGCAGCACATGGCCGCGCAGGTCCTGGTAGCGCCAGACCACGGGCACCGACGCGGACCTGGGCGCCCAGGGCTCGATCTTGTTCGCCACGGTCCACAGCGCGCCCGTGTCCAGCCGCGCAAGTTCCTGGTAGTAGGCCACCCGCTCCGGCGAGTCGGCCACATTGGCGCGGCCCGCGGTGTTCTCGCGGTAGGCGTCGTAGCGGTTCGCTTCCATCCCTTGCCCCTGGTTTTATAAAACACTGAGGATTTTCGAAAATATTAAGAGATGGCGTGGACGGCGTGCAATGGCGCGGCGCTAGGGGTTTTCCTGCAGTGGCGATGCCAGGCAAGAAATTGTTGGCGTGCAGTTGAAAATACTGTACAAAAACACAGTGCGACGTGATACATTGCGCTCGCCCGAAAAACTGTCGTCCAGGGGAGAATTCCTGTGTCAGAAGCTGCTCATCTCGTTCAGTACATCGTCGTTCCCTACCGCGCCGCCGCCAATGGCGTCGCCCCCGGGGAAATCCGTCCGGCCAGCAGCGAATTCGGAGCCATCCGGATCGCGAATTCCATGGCCTCCAAGTTCGCCGGCGTGGCGGCCTATGAAGTAATGATCGACAAGGAAACCGGCGACATGGAATCGCCGCGCATCCTGATGCAGATCGGCACCGTGCCTTCGCTGGACGATTGAATCAGGCGGGGCAAAGAAAAGCCCCGCTTGCTCGGCAACGCCTTGCTCTCCCTCATTCGAACGGGGGGAGCCTGGTGCATTCGGTCATACCGGGCGCAGCCGGCAATCACTCGCTCATTTTTTTCTGGTAGTTCTTGTAGAGCACGCCGAGCGATACCAGCATGCGATTCAAATGCTTGCCCATATCGTTGGGATCGGCAAGGTAGATCTCAATGGCGCATTCCACATCGCCATCGCTGTCGATGGACGCCTTAGACACCTTGGTACTCGTGTTCGCGTAATTGATGGCTTCAAGACGCTTGATCCGCGTCGGCCCGGACTTGTCTTCCACCAGATAAGCGGTACGCATCCGAAAGAACTTCAGATCGTCGGGACTCAGGCTCACCATATAGTTCCGGCCTTCCCGGCGAAACAGAATGTTCCCGGCTTTTGTCACTTCCGGCCGGTATCCATCCTTGGTCAGGCTCTCAACATAAATCTGCCGCACCTGCTCAAGCGTGTACTCTTGCGCGTGGACTGGCCCGGTAATTCCCGCCAAAAATACGAGCAGAACAAACGCCGCCTTGCCGATCAAGAATTTCATGCTCGTTGCTCCTTCTGAATGCAGCGGGAGAAATCACATTTTTCTCTGCCACGAAGCAGTTTCCCAAGCGCATCCAGCGAAGCAACGTTGCGCGTGTCCATTCCACAGCAAATGGCGCGGCGCGGGAACCCTTCTTTTGGCTTACGCCGCTTCGCGGCCGATCATGCGAAAGGCGCCGTCTGGCGTCCAGTGCGGCACAAATTGGATACGTTGGGGGAGGGAAATGCAATGCGCGCCAGAGGCGCCGAAGGCAGGCGCGCCATAAATCAGGCGCAAGGAGGCCTGCATAGGCAAACTGGGTATGGGCTCATGTGGCGGCGTGTTGCGCGGCATCGGCCGCCGGGGCCAAACCACGCCTAAGCCATTGATGCAATGGCGCGCCCGACAGGAATCGAACCTGTATCAAGAGCTTCGGAAACTCTCATTCTATCCATTGAACTACGGGCGCAGCGCAAGGAGGCGGTATTGTACCCAGTTTTCCGCGATCTGCATGAAGTGGATCAAATCTTCCGGCAAACTCATCGAAAACCCGCCCGGTCTCATTGGACGAGCGTCCATGACACCGTTATATAATCCAGCGTTTGCTTGCAGGCGGGCATGGTTTGCCGCCGACTTGTGCAGTACTGATTTTCTGTTGCCGCCGCCAGGCGCCCCACCCGTTAGCAGGATTTGGTCATGAGCAACGAGCAGGAACACATAGAAGAGCACTCCTCCCCCATCAAGACCCCGAAGCAACTGATCGTCACGATCGTCCTGGCTTTCGTGGTTCCCATCGCCATCATCATCCTACTGGTGAACATGGTGGTCACCGGCACCAAGACCAACGCCGGTTCGGACGCCCTGTCCGGCGAAGCCATCGCCCGGCGCATCGCCCCCGTTGCCGGATTCGAACTGGTCGACGCCAACGCACCCAAGGTCTTCAAGACCGGTGAACAGGTCTTCGCCTCGGTCTGTACGGCCTGTCACACCGCCGGCGTGGCTGGCGCACCCAAGATGGGCGACAACGCGGCCTGGGCGCCCTTCATCAAGGCCGGCTACGACGCCATGCTGAATGTCGCGCTGCACGGCAAGGGCGGCATGCCCGCCAAGGGCGGCAACCCCACGCTGTCCGACTTTGAAGTCGCGCGCGCCGTGGTCTACATGGCCAACAAGTCCGGCGGCTCGCTGCCCGAACCCGCTGAACCCGCCGCGGAAGGCGCCAACAAGGAAGCCGCAGCCCCCGCTGCCGCTGCCCCCGCTGCCGCTGCCCCCGCTGCTGCTGCCCCGGCCGCCGCAGCCCCGGCTCCCGCAGCCCCGGCGCCGGCCGCAGCCGCTCCGGCCGCGCCCGCCCCGCAGGCCGCCGCCGTCAATCCGGCCGGCGAACAGCTCTACAAGACGGCCTGTTTCGCGTGCCACGCCACGGGCGTGGCCAACGCGCCCAAGTTCGGCGACAAGGCCGCCTGGGATCCCTACATCAGCACCGGCATCGACGCCATGGTGAAGGTCGCCATGACCGGCAAGGGAGCGATGCCTCCCAAGGGCGGCGCGGCCAACGCCTCGGAAGACGACATCCGAGCAGCCGTGCAATTCATGGTGAACGCCGCCAAGTAAGCACTGGCCCGCCCCGCCGCAGGCAAGAAAAAGCCCCTTGAATCATCAAGGGGCTTTTTTGTGGCATTTTGCCTTGCATCGCAGCGGCGGGCGCTTCAGTCCGCCGTCGACTTCAAGAGCGACATGCCCAGCTGCACGCGGCGCTGCAGCCACAGGCTGGGACGATAGCGGGTGTCTCCCGTCACGCGCTGCATGCTCTTGAGGATTTCCAGGATGCGGTCGGCGCCCAGCTTGTCGCCCAGGGCCAGCGGACCCACCGGATAGCCCAGGCCCAGCGTCACCGCCAGGTCGATGTCTTCCGGCGTGGCGATCTGCTGCTGCGCGATGTCGCAGGCGATGTTCACGATGTGCGCCACGATGCGCTGCGCGATGAAGCCCGGCGAATCGTCGGCCACCGTCACCGGCACGCCGTCAGAAGCCAGCAGCGCATGCGCGGCGTCGCGCCACTTGGCTTCGGTGGCGGGCGAGACCATGATGGTGCGGCGCTTGGCGCTGTCGAACGCGTGGAGCGTGTCCAGGCCCACCGTGCGGGCCGCGTTCAGGCCCTGCGCGGACACCGTGGTGGACACGTCTTCGCCGAACGGCGTGACGAGGATCAGCGCGTCGGCGTCGGGCGTCGAACCCGTGACCAGCGTGCCGCCCAGTTTTTCGATCAGGGCGGATGCGCGCGCGTAGCCTTCGCCATGCTTGGGGCTGACCCAGACCTTCAGGCCTGCGGGCAATGCCGGCACTGGCGCTTCGGCCGGCACCTGCTTCTGGCCGTCGGCATAGACGTAGAAGCCTTCACCGGCCTTGCGGCCGATCAGCCCGCCGGCCAGGCGCACTGTCGTGATGGGCGACGGGCGGAAACGCGGTTCGTCGAAGAACTGGCGGTAGATGGATTCCATCACCGGGTGCGAGACGTCCAGCGCGGTCAGGTCCAGCAGTTCGAACGGGCCCATGCGGAAACCCGCCTGCTCGCGCATGACGGCGTCGACCTGGGCGAAGGTGGCCACGGCCTCCTGCGCCACGCGCAGGCCTTCGGTATTCATGCCGCGGCCGGCATGGTTGACGATGAAGCCGGGCATGTCCTTGGCGCGCACGGGCGTGTGGCCCATGCGGCGGGCCAGTTCGGCCAGCGCGTCGCCGACTTCCGGCGCGCTGCGCAGGCCGTCGATGACCTCGACCACCTTCATCAGCGCAACCGGATTGAAGAAGTGGTAGCCGGCCACGCGCTGCGGGCGCTTGCAGGCGGCCGCGATGGCGGTGATGGACAGCGACGACGTATTGGACGCCAGGATGCAGTCTTCCGAGACCACGCCTTCCAGCGCCGCGAACAGGTCGCGCTTGACGTCCAGCCGCTCGACGATGGCTTCGACCACCAACTGGCAGTTCGACATGTCGGTCAGCGCGGTGGCTGATTCGACGCGCGCCAGCGCGGCCTGCGCGTCGGCGGCGGTCAGCTTGCCCTTCTGGGCCAGCTTTTCCCAGGTCTGGCGCAGCGACTCGCGCGCGGCCGCCACGGCGTCGGCGCTGGTGTCGTACAGGCGCACCCGCAGGCCGGCCTGCGCCGCGATCTGCGCGATGCCGCGCCCCATTGCCCCGGCGCCCACGACGCCGATGGTTTGAATCTCCGTCATCAACTATCTCCTGCCTGTATTGGAATTGGACTCAGCCCCGGCTTTGCGCCAGCGCCTGGATTTCTTCGGCCGACAGCCCCAGCTTTTCGGACAGGACCTGTTCGGTGTGCTCGCCCAGCATGGGCGGCGGACGGCGGTACTCGACCGGGCTGCCGGAGAACTTCAGCGGGCTGGCCGCCATGGGCACGGTGCCGGCCGCCGGATGCGGCAGTTCGCGCTTCATGCCGCGGGCCAGCACGTGCGGATCTTCGTAGACCTGGTCCAGCGTGTTGATCGGGCCCGCCGGCACGCCCACGCCTTCCAGCGCGGCCAGCCAGTGGTCGCGCTCGCCGGTGGCCATGCGCTCGGCCAGCAGCGGCACCAGTTCCTCGCGGTTCTTCACGCGCTGCGGGTTGGTCGAAAAGCGCGGATCGGCCGACAGTTCGGGCAGGCCGATCGCGCCGCAATAGTTGCGGAACTGGCTGTCGTTGCCCACCGCGACGATCAGGTGGCCGTCGCTGGCCGCGAACACCTGGTACGGCACCAGGTTCTGGTGCGCGTTGCCGGCGCGGCGCGGCGCCGTGCCGGAAGTCATGAAGTTCAGGTTCTGGTTGGCCAGCATGGCGACCTGGCAGTCCAGCAGCGCCATGTCGATGTGCTGGCCCTGGCCGCTGCGCGCGCGTTCGTGCAGCGCGGCCAGGATGCCGACGGTGGAATACATGCCGGTCATCAGGTCGGCCACGGCCACGCCCGCCTTCTGCGGACCGCCGCCGGGCAGGTCGTCGCGTTCGCCGGTGATGCTCATCAGGCCGCCCATGCCCTGGATCATGAAATCGTAGCCGGGGCGGCTGGCGTACGGGCCCGTCTGGCCGAAACCGGTGATCGAGCAATAGATCAGGCGCGGATTGAGTTCCTTCAGGCTGTCGTAGTCCAGGCCGTACTTGGAGAGCCCGCCGACCTTGAAGTTTTCCACCAGGATGTCGCTTTGCAGCGCCAGCTCGCGCACCAGTTGGGCGCCGCGCGGCGATGCGATGTCCAGCGCCACCGACATCTTGTTGCGGTTGGCCGACAGGTAGTAGGCGGCCTCGGTGGTGTCGTGGCCTGCTTCGTCCTTCAGGTAGGGGGGACCCCAGGCGCGCGTGTCGTCGCCCGCGCCGGGCCGTTCGATCTTGATCACCTCGGCGCCGAGGTCGGCCAGGTTCTGGGTGCACCAGGGGCCCGCCAGCACGCGGGTCAGGTCCAGCACGCGTATGCCGGTGAGGGGAGCGGGACGTTGCGACATCTGTAATCTTTTCGCTAGAAGGGAAATGAGAACTTCCGGCCCGCGGCGGCGCGCGGGCCGGCCTGGAATTCCGTCATGCCACGAGGCGGCCCCTGCGGGCCGCCTCCCGATCTGCATTCGTCAGACTGGATATTAGCCTTTCGAACGCCCTGGCCGGCTTCCCGGCCCGGCAATATCAGGAATATGCCTTGATGGTCTCGCGCGCGATCACCAGCTGCTGGATCTGCGAGGTGCCTTCGAAGATGCGGAACAGGCGCACGTCGCGGTAGAAGCGCTCCACCGCATACTCGGACATGTAGCCCGCGCCGCCGTGGATCTGGACCGCGCGGTCGGCGACGCGGCCCACCATTTCGGTGGAGAAGAGCTTGCAGCAGGCGGCCTGCATGGTGGTGTTTTCACCGCGGTCGCGCATGCGGGCGGCGTCCAGCACCATGCAGCGGGCCGCATAGAGTTCGGCCTGGCTGTCGGCGATCATGGCCTGGATGAGCTGGAACTCGGCGATGGGCTGGCCGAACTGCTTGCGCTCCGTCGCGTACTTCACCGCGTCGCTCAGGAGGCGTTCGGCGATGCCCACGCACAGCGCCGAAATATGCAGGCGGCCCTTGTCCAGCACCCTCATGGATGTGCGGAAGCCGTTGCCTTCTTCGCCGCCCAGCAGGGCGCTGGCCGGCACGCGGCAGTTGTCGAACACGACGTCGCTGGTCAGCGCGCCGGCCTGGCCCATCTTCTTGTCCGGCTTGCCGATCGTCAGGCCGGGCGTGCCCGCTTCCACCAGGAAGCACGAGATGGAATTGGCCCGGCGCTCCGGCGCGGTGCGCGCCATGACCGAGAACAGGCCGGCGATCGGCGCGTTGGTGATGTAGCGCTTGGTGCCGTTCAGCACGTAGCTGTCGCCGTCGCGCACCGCGGACAGGCGCAGCGCCATGGCGTCGGAGCCGGCGTCGGGCTCGGTCAGCGCGAAGGAGCCGATGAGTTCGCCGCTGGCCAGCTTGGGCAGGTAGTTGGAGCGCTGCTCGTCGGTGCCGGCCAGGACGATGGCCTGCGAGCCGATGCCGATGTTGGTGCCGGCCAGCGAGCGGAACGCGGGCGAGGTCTGGCCCAGTTCGAACACGACGCGGACCTCTTCTTCCATCGTCAGCCCCAGGCCGCCGAAATCGGGCGAGATCGACAGGCCGAACAGGCCCAGGTCGCGCATTTCATTGACGATGCCGGGCGGCACCTGGCCGCTGGCGGCCAGTTCGTCCTCGGCGGGGATCAGGCGTTCATGCACGAAGCGGCGCACGGCGTCCAGCAGCAGGTTCAGGGTTTCGGTGTCGAGGGCCATGATCGGAGTCTCACTATGCAGATACGGAAAAGGATTCGGAAGAACCGCGTGTTCAGGGGCGCATGCCGCCCACCAGCAAATCGAAATAGCCTGCGGCGATGGCTTGCGCGCTGTCGCCCTGGCCCGGCTTGTACCAGCGCACCATCCAGTTCAGCATCGACAGCACTGCGCGGCCCGTGGCGGCCACGTCCAGCGCGCGGAACGCGCCCTCGGCCACGCCTTGGGCGATGACCTCGCGCAGGCGCTTCTCGTAGCCGTCGCGCAGCCGGGCGGCGTCTTCGCGTTCGGACAGCGCCATGCCGGAATAGCCGATCAGCATGGTCACGAATTCGGCGTGATGCTGCTCGAAATAGCGGGCATGCCCCACCATGAACGCGCGCAGCCGGTCGACGCCGCCCTCGGCGGCGGCGACCTCGCGGCCGACCGCCTGCGTCAGGCCGTTCAGCACCTCGAGGATGATCGCGTCGTAGATGTCCTGCTTGGTGGGGTAGTAGTGATAGATGGCCGCCTTGGACGCGCCGATGGCCGCGGCCAGGTCCGAGACCGAGCTGCCGTCGTAGCCGCTGCGGGCAAAGAGCTTGGCGGCTTCTTCCAGGATGCGTTCGCGCGGCGCGGCCAGGGTGGGCGGCCGCCCGGCGCGGGCGCGTTTCTGGACGGGAGGGGCGGAGGTCGCCATGACAGCCTTTGCGTGAGGCCGCGCGGGACGCTGGCGGAGTTCTGGCGAACCTCCATTGACAGCCGTTCCGCGCATGCCGTTAAATAAAGATTAATTAATTACCGGACGGTCGGTAGGTAATTAATATACCCCAAAACACCAACAACGAGACGACGACATGCCCCATTCCCTCGTGACCGATTTGTATGGCCAGATGACCCTGCCGGTCATCAGCGCCCCGATGTTCATCGTCTCCAATCCGAAGCTGGTAATTGCCCAGTGCACGAGCGGCATCGTGGGATCGTTTCCCGCCCTGAATGCGCGTCCGCAGACGCTGCTCGCCGACTGGCTGGACGAGGTCCAGGCCGGCCTCGCCTCGCACCGCGAGGCCAATCCGGGCGCCACCGTCGCGCCGTTCGCCGTCAACCAGATCATCCACCAGTCCAACGACCGCCTGGAGCAGGACCTGGCGGTGTGCGCCAGCCACCGGGTGCCGCTGATCATCACCAGCCTGCGGGCGCCCGGCGACCTGGTCAAGGGCGTGCACGACTGGGGCGGCAAGGTCTTCCACGACGTGACCACCATCCGCCACGCGGAAAAGGCGCTGGAAGCGGGCGTGGACGGGCTGATCCTGGTCTGCGCGGGCGCGGGCGGCCATGCCGGCACCCTCAGCCCGTTCGCGCTGATCTCCGAGGTGCGCCGCTTCTATGACGGCCCGCTGATCCTGTCCGGAGCCATCACCTCGGGCGCCCACGTCCTGGCGGCCCAGGCCATGGGCGCCGACTTCGCCTACATGGGCACGCGCTTCATCGCCAGCGAGGAAGCCAACGCCAGCGACGATTACAAGTCCGCCATCGTCCAGGCCAGCGCGTCGGACATCCTGTACACGCCCTTCTTCACCGGCATCCCGGGCAACTACCTGAAGGCCAGCATCGCGGCCGCCGGCCTGGATCCGGCCAACCTGCCGGCGCCCGACAGCGGCGCGTCCAATTTCGGCTCGACGCGCGTCAAGCCCTGGAAGGACATCTGGGGCGCGGGCCAGGGCGTGGGCGGCATCGCCAGCGTGGAACCGACCCGCCAGATTGTCGACACGCTGCGGCGCGAATACGCCGAAGCCAAGGCCCGCCTGGCCGCGGGCCCCCACGCATGAGCGCGGGCCTGAAGGTTTCCCGGGACGGCGCGGTCCTGACGCTGACCATCAACCGCCCGGACCGCCGCAATGCCCTGGACACCGCCACCTACGCCGCACTGACTGAACAGCTCTCGCTGGCCAGCGCCGACCAGGCGGTTTGCGCCGTCATCCTGACCGGCGCCGGCGAACATTTCACGGCGGGCAACGACCTGCGCGACTTCCAGGCCGAACGCGGCGCGGGCGACAGCGCCGGCCTGACCTTCCTGCGGGCGCTGACCACCGCCGACGTGCCCGTCATCGCGGCCGTGGAAGGCTATGCCATCGGGATCGGCGTCACGCTGCTCCAGCATTGCGATTTCGTCCACATCGGAGAAGGCGCCACCCTGCGCATGCCCTTTGTCGCGCTGGGCCTGTGCCCGGAAGGCGCGTCCAGCCTGCTGATGCCGCGCCTGGCGGGGCGCCGGGCGGCGCAATGGCTGCTGCAGGGCAAGGCGTTTTCCGCCGCGGACGCGCACGAGGCCGGGCTGGCCACGTCGGTCGCTCCCAAGGGCCAGGCGCTTGCCGCGGCCCAGGCCACCGCCGCGGACCTCGCGAACCAGCCGCCCGCCGCGCTGCGCCTGACCAAGGCCATGATGAAGCGGGCCGACCGCCAGGCCATCCAGGAAACGCTGGACTACGAAGCCCAGCAGTTCCGCGCCCGCCTGCAGACCGAAGAGGCGCAGGCGGCGTTCGCGAAGTTCTTCAAGAAGTAGCGCCTCAGAACGGCGAGTCGGGCCGGAAGTTCGGCGCCCGGCGTTCGCGCAGGGACTGGATCCCTTCGCGCACGTCCGGGCCGCCAAAACCCATGAATTCCAGCGCCAGCGACGTATCGAAGGTCGGGCCCGCCATGCGCAGCCAGTTGTTCAGCGAATACTTGGTCCAGCGGATGGCGGTCTGCGAGCCGGCCGCCAGCTTGTTGGCCACCTCGAACGCCTTGGAAATCAGCTCGGCTTCGTCCACGCACAGGGACACCAGGCCGATGCGCTCGGCTTCTTCGCCCGACACCGACTCGCACAGCATCAGGTAGTACTTGGCCTTGGCCATGCCGCACAACAGCGGCCAGACGATGGCGGCATGGTCGCCCGCCGTGACGCCCAGCCGGGTATGGCCGTCGATGATCCGCGCATCGCGCGCCGCGATCGAGATGTCGGCCAGCAGGCCCGCCACCAGCCCCGCCCCCACCGCCGCGCCGTGCATGGCCGACACAATGGGCTTGCTGCAATTGATGATGTTGTAGACCAGGTCGCGGGCCTCGCGCCAGACGCGGGTGCGCACATCGAAATCGTCGGCCATCTGCTGCACCAGGTCCAGGTCGCCGCCCCCGGAAAAGCCCTTGCCCTCGCCGCGGATCACCACCACCCGCGTATCCGGGTCGGTGTCGATGTCGCGCCAGATGTCGGCGAGCTCGCGGTGCATCCGGTCGTCGGCCGTGGACAGCTTGCCCGGCTGGCCGCCCTTGGCCCCCATGACCAGCTCGAGCACGCCGCCGGGATGGCGGCGCAGCTTCAGGGATTCATAGGCCGAATAGTGTTCCAGCGTGATGTCAGTCATTGTCTGCTCCGAGGGGTCTATTAGTTATAGGCGGGGCTGGCCGAAGGCCGGCGCATTTTTGCGCACTATAGTGGATACGCCCGCCCTCGCCATGACGATTCCCCCAGGAGCCTCAGCCAATGAACACCCCCGCCCCGTCCGCCGTCGCCCCGATCGACCGCGCCGCCGTGCCCGCCCTGTTCGCCCCCCGCGCCCAGGACTCCCACAAGGGCAGTTTCGGCACCGTGGGGGTGGTGGGCGGCGGCCCCGGCATGACGGGCGCCGCCCTGCTTGCCGCCCGAGCCGCCCTGAAGACCGGGGCCGGCAAGGTGCTGGTCGGCTTCGTCCAGGACGCCCAGCCCCTGCCCTGCGACCCGCTGCAGCCCGAGCTGATGCTGCGCGACTTCCGCTCGCTGCTCGAAGAGGACTGGGGCGTCACCGCCTGGATCGCCGGCTGCGGAATCGGCACCAGCGCGCTGGCCGCGAACGCGCTCTCTGAACTGTTCGTGCTGCGGCGCGAAGCCCCCCTCGTCCTGGACGCCGACGGGCTGAACCTGCTGGCCCGGCAAGAAGTCCGGCCGAACTGGGGCCCCGGCCCGGTGGTGCTGACGCCGCATCCCGCCGAGGCCGGCCGGCTGTTGAACATCGGCACGGACGCGGTCCAGCGCGACCGCCCCGCCGCCGCCCGGGAGCTGGCCCGGCGCTACCAGTGCTGGATCGTGCTCAAGGGCGCGGGCACCCTTGTCTGCGCGCCCGACGGCGGCCTGCACGTCAACACCAGCGGCAATCCCGGCCTGGCAACGGCGGGAACGGGGGACGTATTGGCGGGCATGCTGGGCTCGCTGATCGCCCAAAAACTGCCGCTGGACCAGGCCCTCCATGGCGCCGTCTGGCTCCACGGCGCCGCGGCCGACGCCCTGGCCGCCCAGGGGATCGGCCCCATCGGCCTGACCGCCGGAGAACTCGCGGATGCCGCGCGAGGACTGCGAAATGGCCGCTAAGTCCCCGCCGCGTAAACATTTTTACAACATACTAGGGTTTTCCCTAAAAAGGCCGTTGCTTTTGATCTAGGGTTATCCCTATAATGGTTTACCCCAAGACGAAACGGACTGGAGCAAACCATGAGCGAACTGACCCTGAACAACACTGCCCGCCTGACCGACGCGCTGGAGCGTGACCTGCTCCGCGGCGCTCTCGAGAACCAACCGAATTCCCACCCGCTGACCAGCCTGAAGAAGGCCGGACAATCCGTGGCCGCAGCCGTAGCCGCCGTGTTTGCCTTCATCGACGAAGTGAACGAATCGATGAACAAGGCACGCGCCGCCAGCTCGCGCTTCTCCGGATCGCAGTGGTAAGACCAGCCGCGCCGGGCTGATACGCGACAGATCTCCCGCGTATCAGCC
>NZ_JBDJLJ010000039.1:0-49658 GCF_039673305.1 Achromobacter spanius | reverse complement strand
GGAGTCACTAGCTCCGGACCTGCCGGGACCACTGCGGATGCGGGAGCAAGCCCCCGCGCTGGAGAAAGCGCAAGCGCTGGCGCCAATGCCAGTGCTGGCGCCAGCGCCAACACGAGCGCCACTGCAAATACCGGCGCCACACCCACCGCCAGCGCAGAGACCCGCGCCGCATCCCAGGCAGGTGCGAGCGCAAACGCCGGCACCGGCGCCGCGCCCGCTGGTGCGTCTCCGGCCGCCGCCCCGTCCGTGACGCCAGGCGCCTCGGCGCCCACATCCGCGCCGGCCGCGACGGCCCCTCCCACCGCAGTATCTCCAGCCGGCAACCCCGACACCGTGCTCGGCAGCACGACCGCGCGCGCGGCCGGGATGTCCGACAGCGTGCCGGCCACGAGCGCCACCGACCTGTCGGTCGCAGGCGGCGCAGCCACGACAGCGGGCGCGACCGCCGGCGCAGCAGGCGCGGCCACCGCGGCCAGCGGTTCCGGCGCCTCCGGCATTGCCGCCGTGGCGGCTGGCGGCGGTCTCGCCACCTTCGCGCAGCAGGCCAGCGCGGCGTCGACCGCCATGTCCGGCGCGTCGACCATCCTGTCCAGCGGCGTCAGCGCCAACGTCGGCGCCGCCATCGTGCCCGTCATGACGCAAGCGCTGAACGCCGCCGGCGACCGCGCCGCCGCCCTGGGATCCGCCGTCGACACCCTGTTCTCGCTGCCCGACGTCAAGCAAGCCAACATCCCCGCCGTCGCCGGCGCCATCCTCAGCATGCCGGGGCTGTCGTCCTCGTCGGTGCCGGGCGTGATCGGCGCCATCCTGCAATCGCCCACGCTGGCCACCGAGACGCTGCCCAAGGTGGCCGAGGTGCTGATGAAGATCCCGGGCGTGGCGGACTCGCCGCTGCCACAGATCGCCCGCGATGTGCTGGACACCATTGGCCTGGGCCCCGTGGCGCGCACGCAAGGCACCAACCTGCCTGGCGACACGCCCGCGGCGGGCGACTCCGGCCGCGTGGTGCCCGGCGTATCGACGTATCGCGGCCGCCAGGACGGCGCACGCCTGCAGTACGTGAACCTGGAACGCGTGGACGAACGCTGGAACGACGGCAACGCGCTGACGACCACCGAGCGGCAAACCCGGCGCCCGCGCATCCACGTGGAGTTCAACCGCGCTGGCGCGCACCGCTTCACCATCACCGTCAAGGCCGACCCCGGCAACATCGCCTACTCCAACCGCGAACGGGGCCGCCGCGCCAGCTACCAGGAGCCGCACGCCAACCCGCGCAGCTATATCACGAACGCCGACGGCACGCGCATCGTCGATGACATCGACCTGCCCGCCGCCGGCCGCAACGTCTATCTGTTCGAAGTGCGCGACGAACGCGGCCAGCTGATCAAGACGGAGCGCGTCGAGACCGCACGACGCCTCTACATCCAGGAAGTCATGTGCATGAGCACGCGTCCGGCGGGCCACCTGGCCGACGTGACGCCGGTCACGGCCGAGTTCGCGCTGCATGGCATCGACATGATCCAGCTGCCGCGCCTGCAGTTCCGCGGCCGCTCGGCGGTGGACGCGGCCGACAACGTCGACGCCCAGCAAGCCATCATGGATGCCGTGCGCCGCGTATATGCCAGCTCTCCCGGCAAGCAGCGCGAGCCCTACACGCTGGTGGTGTGCCACGTCGACCGGCTGGCCGCGCCCGGCACCAGCGGCGACATGCGCCTGCCCGTGCCGGCCGGCCCCGGCGGACGCGTCATGACCGTGCCCATCGTCAACGACGACCGGACCCTTGCCAGCCTCTGGTACGAGTTCGACGACAGCGACGACTGGCTGGTCCACGCCCGCTACATCTATACCGATGCCTCCGGTGCGGAACGATCGATCCCCATCCCGCGGCACCTGATGACGCCCGTCCGCGAAAGCTCCGGCGCCGTCTTCTCGGTAACCGTCGACCTGACGCAGATTTCCTCCACCCCCTTGCGCGGCGTGCTCAACATCCAGTTCAACACGGTGGCCGCCAGCTACGCCGGCCTGGCCATCACGGGCACCAACCTGCTGTTCGTGTCCACGCTGGACCCGTACGAGCCCAACTCGCAGGCGTACCTGACGGAAACGCTGGCCCACGAAATGGGCCACTTGCTTGGCATGGTGCCCAGCGGCCCCGATTGGCCCGGCCTGCGCAACGAGGATCCCTCGGCCGACGACTCCAAGCTGGATCCGCCGCAGCACTTCTACTACAACATGGGGGGGCACTGCTACTTTGGCCTGCCCAACCAGAATGGACAGTACAGCGATGAGATCGGGCAATGCGTGATGTATGGCATCACCTGCGCCAACATCCACTTCTGCCCCAGTTGCAGCAAGGCCGTGCGCAAGGTGGACTGCTCCGAAGGCTGGACATCATTCTGATGACGACCTGGCTCGCGAAAAACCTGACGCCTCACACGAAATCGACATGCCCATCATGACTACCGACTGGATTGAGCCCGCCACCTTTGCCTCGGTGCCCTCGCATTCGCAGAAAGAGCACGCCTGCATGCCGCCGCTGCAAGGCTACGACGCGCAGATGCGCATCGCCGCGCCCTCGCGCGTGAAGATACGCGACGGCAACACGCTCACGATTCCCATCTGCGCGCGCGGCATCCTGCCCGTGGTCGACAACCCGCAACTGCCGCGCTTCGTGGCGGTGGATACGCGCACCGGCAAGGTGTATCGCGGCATTGCGTTCAACTACGTGCGTCCCAAGCTGCCCAACGTGTCGGTGGATCCGAGGGAGGGCGGGCCGCGCCCGCCAAAGATGGCCTTGCCCCCGGGTATGACGGTGGAAACGCGCTTCACCACCGACATGGCTGGCGTGCTGCACCTGCCCGCCACACCCGCGACGTATGAGGTCTATATCGAGGCCGAGGACGTGAAATCGAACACGGTGACCATCGAGGTCGAAGACGGCCAGAAATAACGGCCGACCGAAAAAAAGACGGCCCTGGGCTCCAGGGCCGTCATGCCATCGCCGCCACGCCGCCGCTCAGGGCCGCGCGGGCGTCATCTGCCGGATGTTCTGCTCGTTGCGTGCGGCCATGGCGTCCACCCGTTCCGCATTGCGCATGTCCTTGGCGCGCAGTTCCATCTCGGCCTTGGCGTCGGTCTTGCCGAACACATCCTTGTCGCGCACGCGGAAGTACATCGTGGTGCTGGCCAGCAGATGGTCCGGCCAGCTGCTCAGCATGGCGTCATGCACCAGCCAGTCGAACAAGGTCATGACCTTGGTCGGAAGCTGCGTCTTGCCATCCCGAGCTTCGCGCCAGACGTTCAACAGACGTTTCTGCACGGCGCGTTCAGCCTTCATGTCGGCAAGAGGATCGGGGAGCTTATCCACATAATCCGGATCGCCCGGCTTTCTCCCGTAGCGCATGTTTTCCATGACGACCGCATCCGGCCCCCAGCTTTCAATCGTGCGAAGCTGCTCCGGGTTGTTGCGCTCCATATCCTGACGACGCCGTTCGGTGTCGGCGTCTCGCTGCTCAGCCTCTTCAAGGCTCTTGTACTCCGCTTCCAGACGCTCCCACAACGGCTTGAAGCGCTGCGGCGGCGCTTCGCCCCGGCTGGCATTGGCCCGTTCGCGGCGCTCGTTGGCCAAGGCTTCCAGTTCCCGCGCGCGCGCCATCGTCTCGGGCTTGGCACGCTGCTCTGGCGACAGCATGGACAGGCGGCGCCGCTCTTCCGCGAGTTCCTGTTCGGGGGTGAAGAAATCCCGATCTTTGATCCATTGCTCAGCAGGGTCCGACATCCCCGCGCGAAACACGGGGTCCTGATATCGCACTGCCAGCCAGCGCAGGAAGACTTCCATGTGCGGCACGAAATCGCAGCCTGGTTCATATTTGACGAGTTCGCGATAGGCGGTGACCAGCTCCTGCACGTGGTAGGTCTGGCCTTCGTCTTCTATTGGGGTGGCCAGGCTCATCAAGTTATAGGCGGCGGGCAGCGTCTTGGCCAGATACTCCATGCTGTGAATTGCGGCTCCCTGTGAAATTGCCAGGTTCATCATCTCCCGAAGTGGTACACGAGATAAAGACGCGCGCGCTCCGAGCGATCCAGGAGGGGCCTCTCCGGTGACGTCGCCACTTGAACCGGGATACAGATACTGCAAACCGCGCGTCTTTTCCAACGAGTCCATGCGTTGATTGCGCCGCAGTTCGTGGGCCGCGGCGAAATGCACGGTCTTCTCAACAGCGGCGGGCACGGTTAACGTGCGGTCCTTCTGGGTCTGTTTGATGAGATCGGCAATCGGCAGGAGACTCAGGAACGTATTCTCGTCCATGATCGATGCGACCGAATCGAACAGGCCCAAGAATCGTATGCGTATCTCGGCATCGGGCGCACCATCCTTACCGAGGATGACAAGGTCCTGATCGTGGCGGCGTTTGTACTTCTTGACGATGTCGTTGACGAACTGCTTTGCAAGAATTCCGCCTCGCTCCGCGCCGAAGACAGATATCTCGATACGCACGACCTTCTCTGTCCCAGCGTTTGCAGCTTCGTAAGCCACCTTGAATTGGCGCTTTGCCGCGTCCAAGCGCGTGTCCACCCCTGTCCCCAACAAGTACGCGACACCGGCGTTGTCCCGTATGATCGGGGTGCCTTCCATTATCGTGGCCTTGGCGGCCTCTTTGACAGTAGTCCAGGCGACCTTCAACGGATTTTTTTTGAACCCGGCCCAGGCGCCTCGAACCGTCGCCTTCGCACGATCGCCAATGCGCTCCACATCCAGGGCATTCCATATCCGAACGGTTTTTTCAGGTAGCGTTCTAACGTCTTTAACGACGTCTTTGTATGCTTTGACCATCGGTTGATAAGAACCATTTTTTATGGACTCTTTCACCGCTTTGCGTGCTCGCCCCACCCCATCGACATCGGGCACCTCGTCAATACGCGTAATGTTCTGGGCTGCGCCTTTCACATTGGAAACAGCCTTGTCGGCCAGCTTCCCGCCGGCAACCGCCATCGCATTGACAAACTCATCCACCTTCGCGCCCTGGTTGAGTTCGACCCCAATGCCGGAATAGTAGAACCGCAACCAATGCTGCTTTTTCGGTCGCTCGCTGTCTTCCTCAGCGAAATGCGCCATCCATAGCCTGCTCACATTCGACAAGAAGGATGGATCGTCCTCATCCAGATCTTTATTGCGCCCGAATCCATCGAAGAAAAAGCCCATCCGCAGCGTCAGACCACATTCGGTGCAAGAATCCTTGGGATAAGCAGCCTCATTTTCCGCGATCGCTTTCAACACGGAGGCTGGCGTACGGTCCTGCTCAGGCAACTGAAATTTAGACATTCTTATCTCCAGGGGGAGTTCCACCGGCCTTCAGTTGTGCAATTTTTTCCTTGCTAAAAGACGTAACGGCCCGGCCGAAATCGCCGGGTTCCCGCTTCGGATCATTCAAGAGAGCTGCAATTTCGGTATCCGCATCAAAATTGGAGGCAACGGTGAAGTAGAGATACATGTACGCTTTCATATCCTCGGCGTCTTCGATGCGATAGCGCACCCACGCCTGCTTCGCGATCTTGGCGAGGACATAACGCAGTTCGTGTATGTCTTCGTAGTTCGTCAGTTCCTCTCGATGGTGTTCGTAAAGCCACCTTGTCGTATCAGGGATTGGAATTCTGACTTGGCCCAGGAGCTTTCGGCTCAACGCCAACTCCATATGTTCGTCAGGGTAAATGTGCAATTCCAGGATAACTGGCCCGTCGCCAGGAGGAGACTCCTGGGGTGGCAGATGCACCTTTGCCTCTTTGGTGAAGATCACATCATCGAATTTTCCGTCGAACATGTGTTTACGCATCAAATCGGCATCACCGCCTTTCCACTTAACTGTGAAGTCAGTGCCTTTCAGGGTGTAGCAACACGAGACACTACCTTCGCCTCCTCCCGATCGAATCATGCCGCTTCCCGCCACACCGCCGAAGCCATCTGCTATTCGAACGGATGTGAGGTCCCAGGGGGTGTAGTTGTAGGTAATTACGCTGACCCCTTCATAAGTTGCGTCCGCATTGCAACCCGTCACCAGGCCAACCCACATCAAAATTCCGATTAGTGCTTTACGCATCCATCACTCCCGCGTTGTGCGACACCAAGAAAAAAATCCTGGCCTCCTCATCTTGTCTCCCGGTGGGGCCCCCGATTCCCCGACGCTATGCGCGTCAGCGGGGTCAGACATTTTTATCTCCCGGCAGGCTGCCAGACGCCTTCAACTGCGCCAGTTTCGCTATCGACAGCGCCGCGACCGCGAGGCCAAACTCTTTACCGCCCGACGCCTCGACAATATGCACCTGCTCCAAGTCCCAAGGTGTGTAGTTGTAGGTCACTACGCTGATCCCCGGATAAGTCGGCTCCCCATTGCAGCCCGCCGCCAGGCCCAAGCAAAGCGCCCGCCAGCACGTTACGCATCGGCGCCATCCCGCCCTGCCCGATGCAGCGCCTGCACCTCATCCCACACCGCATCCGGCACGCCTTCCAACGCCCGCGCCAGCCCGCCCTCGGCACCCGGCCGATAGGTGCGCAGTCCCTCGCGGATCAAGGCGTGTTCATCAAAGCGCGGCGAGATCGCCACGCCCCAGGCCACGTAGTCGAACGTGTCCTTGTCGCCCGCCACACCGTGCATACGCGCACGTTCCAGCTGCGCTTCCACGCGCGGGACCAGTTCGTCCTGGCCCGGGTCACCGGGCAACAGGCCGGGATACAGGCGGCGCAGTTGCACCGCCAGCTTGTCCGGGTAGTCCAGATCGAACAGCATCTGATGCTGCTCGGGTGTGAATGGCTCGATACTGGCCGCACGCGCAGCAGGCAGCCTGCCGGCGCCCGGCAGTTCCGCCAGCGTGCCATCGCGCAGCGCATAGCGCAGCGTGACGAACGGTCCGGCGAAGCGCGCGCGCTGCTCGGGGTTCCAGACCTGCAACGCGCGCGCCAGGATGCGGCTGTCGTACCAATGCAGGAAGAACTCGCTGGCGTCCGGCAAGGCGTAGTCGCAGAAGGGGCCGAAGTGCGCAATCAGCTTCTCCAGCGGCACGGCCGACGCGAAACTCATCATCGCGTAGCGGCCGCCGGAACGTTCATGCAGCGCTTCCAGCACGCGCACCAGCACGGTATTGAAGCCCTCGTAGCGCGGCCCGCGCAGCACGCCTTGCGACGCGCCGTCGACTTCGATCAGCAGGGGCGCCACATCGCCGTAGATGTCCAGGCCGGTCTGCGCCCACACCGATCCGAAGCTCAGATCTTCCGTCGCGGTCAATCGCGCCAGCAGGTCGGGATGGCCACGGAAATCCACGATCACATACGCGCGCGCGGCCTCGCCGTAGGGCCCGCGGTGATGGGGCAATTCGGCGAACGTGGACAGCAGCGCGTCCTGCCAGGAGTAAGCCATCGCCGTCACGCCTTTTCGGTGATGGACTGCACGCTCTCCTGGGCGTCCAGAATGCAGGTCTTGCAGACCGTGAACTGCGGGAACGGGTACGGCATCTGCGTCGGCCCGGCGAATTGCTTGTTGCCCGTCTTGACGTCGATGCGGCCAGGGGCCGTCACGGTGATGTTGCCGCCTTCGATCACGATGCTGGCGCCCGCCGCGTTGGCGATGCGGATGCGCTGGGGCGAGGCGTATTCGATGCCCGCATTGGCGCTGACCATGCGCAGGTCCTGCTGCGCCTGCATCGTCAGCACGTCATGCTGCGAGATCACATCCACGTCGCCGGTGCCGGCGATCAGGTCCAGGCCGGATTCCGCGCCGCCCTTCTGCACGCCGGCCACGATGCCCAGCGCCTGGCCGGTATGCACGCGCAGCGAGCCGATGACGGCCAGATTGTGGTCCTGCCCCGAGGACCAATGCACCAGTTCGCCGGCCGCAACCTGTACGTTGCGCCCCGCCGCCTGCGTCAGCCCCGCGCGGCCCGCCATCAACACCAGCGGATCGGTCAGGTGCGGCACCTTGCCGTCGACCACTTCGGTGTGCTTGGCCGATGCGTCGCTGGCGGCGCCGCCCAGCGCATCGCCCGCCACCGTGCCCGACACCGCGTGCGCCATGGCGGCCAGCGGCGAACGTTCGCCATCCAACCGGCTCGCGCCTGCCGAAGCCGTGCCGCGCGCCGAGGCCAGCCGAACTCCCTGGTGCGCGCCGATCACGCCATCGAACGACTGCGCCATGATGTCGGCCTGCCCGGCCAGCGCCAGCGTCGCCGTCGCATCGCCCGCGGGCTCGCTGCCGCCGGCCGAATACGTGGTCAGCAGCACGCCGCCCCCGCCGCGCACCGCGCCGAACGCGTCCGTGCGCAGCTCCGCGCCCACGCCGCGCACATTGCCGCGATAGTTGCCGCTCTGGTGGATCAGGTGGCCCAGGTTCAATTCGCTGGCCGCCTGCGAGGACTTGATCTGCATGCGCAGCTGGCCGTCGCTGTCATCAAAGACGATCTGGTTGTAGCCGTCGCCGCCGAATTCCTTGCTCTTGAAGCCGCTCAACGCGGCCGCGTTGCGATGCTGATCGTCGCCGCTTGCCGCGCCGTGCCACGCGGGCGCGTTGCCGCTGGCCAGGTTGGCCTGTGCGCTGGGCTTGCCGTCGGCGGCAGCCGCGTACACCTCGGTGTTCATCGGTTCGCCCGCCTTGCCGCCAGGCGTGGAAGGAATGCCGCCTTCGCCGCGCCCGTTGTAGAGCGCGCCCACGACCAGGGGCTGATCGATGTCCTCATCCAGGAATCTCACCAGCACTTCCTGACCGATGCGCGGCACGAAGCTCATCCCCATGCCCGCGCCCGCCTGGCGCTGCGCCACGCGCGCCCAGCGGCTCTTGGCCAGCCCCTCGCCATCGGATTGCCAATGGAAGCGCACTCGCACATCGCCGCGCGCATTGCGGTGGATCTCGTCTTCGCCGCTGGCCTCGGTCGCACCCTCGGCGTTGGTGACGATGGCCGTGTGGACGCCGACGGCGGACGGCGCGCCCGCCAGCCTGGCGCCGCGCGCCGCCGCAGGCAAGGCGCGCCAGGGGCGGTCGCAGCGCACCGCGCGAAACCGGTTGGCATAGCCCACATCGTGCGCGCGCGCCATCACGGCCGCCTCGGGGCGTCCCTCGCCAATCGCGGCGTCGTCCTGATCCAGTGGCTGTCCGTCGCCCTGAACCACCTCGTCTTCAAAGCAGAGAAAGTCGTCCAGGGCGCCCAGCCGGTCCGCCAGGCTCGCGTCGTTCTGGCCAGGCAGATTATTGATGCCCGCATGTTCCACGCGATCCAGCGCAAACACGGGTTCGAAGCCCGACTCCCCCGATGGCCCCAGCGGCGACATATCCTGCAGCGTAAAGCGCGTGCCCGAACGGAAGGTGCGCACATTGCCGCGCCCGACAAAGGTCTCGGCGCTGGCCTGCACGGCCTGCATCAGCAAGGTCGCCTGGAACTGGGCATGCGCCTGGTTCATCAGCCCGCCGTGTCCCAACGGTTCAAACCATTCCAGCCCGCCGCTCTCGTCCTCGGAACCGCTGGCGGGGCCGGCCAGCGCCTGGCCCGTGATGGCATGCTTGCCGCTTTCATGCCATGCCAACACCGTCACTCTTTCCACCGCGCGGCGCAGTTGGCGCGCGATGACCTGAACACCATCGCGCGATTCCGTCGCGTGGGCGCGCTGGAACCGCACGCCCGCACCCGCGGATTCGGCGTCTTCGGCCAGATCGCGGCTGTCGGCAAAGATCAAAACGGCGTGGCGCGCGGGTGTGCTGTCGTCTTCGACAGTCGTCCAACCCAGTCCGGCTTCGGCCAGCAGGCGCGAGAGGAAGGCGTAATCGGTTTCGCGGTATTGCGTGGTGTAGGTCCGCGCCGGCAGGTCGGCCAGGTGGTTCTCGACCTCGGCGGACACCTTGTAGGTGTAGCCCTCGTAGCCGTCCAGCACATGGCGCACGATGTCCAGGACCGGCTGGTTCTCGTAGATGCGGCTGTCGCGGCGCTGCGTGGCGAGCCACAGCCACGGCGCCAGGGTCACGCGATAGCGCGCCATGCCCGCATTGCCGCCCAGCAGTTCGGCCGCGCGCACCACGCCGCTGCGGCCGATCTCGGTGCCATCGGCGCGCGTGCTCCACAGCGTGGCGGGCCGCGACACCATGTCATTCAAGTCCAGCGCGGCGTCTTCGGCCAGCGCCACCACGCGCATCTCGCCCAGCGTGGACAGGCCCTCGCGCGCGACCCAGCCTTCGACTTGCAAGGACGACACCGCGCCCTCGCCGTCGAGCCGGTAAAGACGGGACTCGGCGCTGAAACTGCCGTTGCTTGCGTTGACAGCCATGGAACAAAAACCTCGTGGGGACGTGGGCAATACCGGCCGATTCCGGCCGGGAAGAATTCAGGGTTCGATGTTGGCCTGCGGCGTGGGGCATTCCGCTGCGGTGCCCCACTGGCCCGCGCACACGCGCAGGCGGCATTGCTCGCTCTCGATAAAGCTCAGCCTGCGGCATTCCTTCAGTCGCTCGGACAGCGGCGAACCCGGCATCTCGCGCATGAAGATGCCATCTGTCTTGTAGACGCGCGTCCCCGGCGGCGATGCGGGCGGCAAGCCATAGTTCATCAGCGCCGACAACAGCGCGGCATCGGTATCGGCCGGCTTGGCGGTCTTGCGCGGCGCCGTGGCGGCGGGCTTGGCCGCGCGCGGCGCACTGGCATGCTGCGCAAGTTGTTGCGCGGCCTGGCGCGTGGGACCGGGCGCAGGCGCGGCGGCGGCCGGCGACGGCGTCATCGCCAGCACGGATAAGGGATTGGTCGGCTCGCCTTGCGGATCGGGTTCGCCACGGCCCACGTCCGCATCGCGCGCGGGCGGCGCTTCATCAACGATGGAGGCCACCGCGGGCGGCTGTTGCAGGGCGCTGAGCGGGTTATCGACGGCAGCAGATGACGATGGAGAAAGCGATGCTTGCTGCCGCGGAGCGGCGGGAGCCGGCGCGGGCGTGGCGCCGGGCGCGACCGCAGGGGCCTGCGCCACCATGGGCGCAGCGCCTTCTTCGTGTATCACCCAGGTGATGCCGCCTGCCAATAGCGCCAGCAGCAACGCCAGCGCCGTCCAGCGCCGCGCGCGCGAACGGCGCGGCCTTGCCAGATGTTTAACCTCCGCTTCCGGCGCGCGTCCTTCGAGTGCGGCCAGGATACGCGACGAGTCGGCCTCACCCCTTGCGGCAGGCGAAGCGCCAAGCAGAGTCGGCGCGGTCATCGTGGGGCGAGCTTCTTCTTTCTCTTCTGCCATGCGGATTCCCGTGTCAGCAGGAGGCGAGTGCAGCCCCCCTGTAACCAAGCCCGACGAGAATACCCGATAGGCTTATTTCGATCATTGCTCCTTGTTACGATTCCTAAGGGTCGGACGCTGTTTGCAACGCCGGATCGCTTGCCTCATGCGCGAATAAAACAAAAGATTACGCCTTCACATGAGGGACCTATCTTGCTGTTGCTACTGCCCCTGTATTTTTTACTGGCGGTGGGCGTCTCCGCTCTCCTGTTTTTCCCCGCGTTGCGCCAAGGCGCCGTCCGGGGTGTGCGCGCGTGCGTAGAGGGCGTGGCGCGGGGCGCAACGCGTGGCGCGAGCCATGCCGGAGGGGCCGTGGGCGGCACGGCGGGCGCGATCAGCAAGGGCTTCGGCGCGTCGATGGACTGGGTGGGAAGGTATCGCTGGCAGGTGGCGATCGGGCTGACAGTTGTATTGCTTCCGTCACTTTTCGCTTTCGTCATGCGACACAATCACACATTCGTTTACAGCACCTCGACGACCGGTCCGGACCGCCGGATCCAGGCCTTGCTGGAGGGCGAAAGACTGGCTCCGCCCCCTGCCCTGCCCCCCGAAGCCTTCACCACGCGCGAGGTCGAACTGGTGCGTCCGAAGCTGGGCGGCGCGAGCCGAAACTGGGATCTGCTGGATGCCGATTTCCGTCAGCGGCTGCTGCTGGCCTACCGCATCATGCGCGAGCAGCACGGCTATGAAATGGCGCTCATTGAGGGCTACCGCAGTCCCGAGCGGCAGGAAGAACTGGCTGGCATGGGATCGCACGTGACGAACGCCGGCGCCTTCCAGAGTTATCACCAGTTTGGCCTGGCGGCGGACAGCGCGTTCTATCGCGACGGCAAGATCGTGATCTCCGAAAAAGACCCATGGGCCATGCGCGGCTATGAGCTGTTCGGCCAGACGGCGGAGCTCGTCGGCCTGACCTGGGGCGGCCGCTGGAAGATGATGGACTTCGGCCACGTGGAATTGCGCCGGCCTGGCGTCATGCAAAAAGCACGGGAGGCCGCGAAGTAATGGCTCGCGTGTTGAAAAAGGGATTGCTCGTCCTGGCCCTGTTCGCCGTGGTGTGGCTGGCCGTCATCATCTGGTGGCAGGAGTCGCGCACGCTGCCGACCGGCGTGGACATCGGGCTGTATCTGTTTGCGTTGCCGCTGGCGCTGCTGGCCGCCTTCTGGATGGGTGCGCGTGTCGTGCGCAGCGCACGCGCGCCCAAGGCGGCGCCGGCACAGGCCTCGACAGAGGCGCTGGCCGATGCGCCGGCACGCCCGGCCGAGCTGCGGCTCATTGCGGTCGCCGCGCGCGCCGCCGCGGGCCCCGATGCCCCGGCCATCGCCGAGGCCCTGGCCGAACAGAAGCGCCCCGATCTGGACCCCGAACTCAAAACGCCGCAGGGCTTTCCGATCTTTGCCGCTCGCGTGCCCGGTATGGACGAGATGGAGCTGTATGCCGCCGCGCGGGACCTGGGCGCGCCTCCCGACGCCCTGGCCATGGCCACCCTGCGAGCCACGGCCCTGCTGGCCGATGTCGCGCGTGCGCTGACCCAGGACGCGCATGCGCGCGTTACCGAACTGGACGTGCCCGCGCGCGAAGCAGACTGGCCCCCGCTGCATTTCGACGTGATGATGCCGGCGGACTGGTCCGAAGCGGCACGCCGGCGCACGCTCGCGGCTGTGCGCTCGGCCGCCGGGACCTGGCCCGATACCCGCATCAGCACCGCCGAACACCTGGCGCACGACGCCATGGCCGCCGACCTCTTGTTGCGGCGGTTCGCCGCCGAACCGCCCGACGCCCACGCCGAACCGCAATGGCGCATCGTGCTGGCCGCCGACAGCTATATCGACGCCGAGCAGGTTTCCCATTGGGACGGCTTGTCCTTGCTGTTGACGCACGCCAATCCGCACGGCCGCGTGCCGGGCGAAGCGGCCGCCGGCCTGCTGCTGGGGCCGCCGGATGCGCGCGCCGACCTGCGCGTCACGCTGTCGCCCGTGGCGCACCGGCAGAAATCGGCCGACGCGCGCGGCGCCCTGGCCGAAGCGCCGCTGGTGGACCTGGCGCGCGGTCTGCTGGAAGCCGCCAATGTCTCGCCCGACAGCGTCGCCCACATCGTCAGCGATGCCGATCACCGGGGAAGCCGCCCCCTGGAACCGCTGAGCGTGGCCTCGCAATTGTTCGCCCACCTGGATGCCGGCAAAGACTGCCTTGCCGTCGGCGTGGCCTGTGGCCACACCGGCGCCGCGGCGTCGTTGCTGACGCTGGCCGCGGCCTGCGAAACCTGCATGCAGTTCGACCAGCCCGTGCTGACCCTAACCCTGCAAGACCCCGCATTGCGCGCTGCCGCGCTGGTCTCCCGACCCGCCGCCAGCGCCACCGCCTGACCCCATAAAAAAAGCGAAAACCATGCGTAGCCCATCAGGATTGCTTTCTCGATTTTCCAGCGCCATGAGCGACTTCCGCTATTGGAGCGGCCGCGCGTTCGCCAACCCGCGCACCTTCATGTTCATCGGACTGATTGCGCTGATCGCTTTCCTGTTCCTGTTCGCCGACACCATGCAGATCGCCATGGCCTGGGCCGGCGCGGCGCTGGGCGTGCTGCTGCTCCTGTGGCTCTGCGTCTACCTCTGGCGGCGTCGCCGCACGCGGCGCGCCAACCAGAAGCTGGGCGACATGCTGGAGCAGCAGGTGCAGACGGGCGCCGCCGCCAGCCCCGCCGCCAACCGCAGCGAAATCGACGCGCTGCGCACCCGCCTGACGCAGGCCGTTCGCACCATCAAGACGTCCAAGATCGGCCAGACGTCCGGCAACGAAGCCCTGTACGAACTGCCCTGGTACATCGTCATCGGGAACCCCGCCGCGGGCAAGAGCAGCGCCGTCATCAATTCGGGCCTGCAGTTCCCCTTCGCCGACAAGAACGGCGCCGCCGTGCGTGGGGTGGGCGGCACCCGCAACTGCGACTGGTTCTTCACCACGGAAGGCATCCTGCTGGACACGGCCGGCCGCTATTCGGTGCACGAAGAAGACCGCAACGAGTGGATGAGCTTTCTGGATCTGCTCAAGCGGCATCGCCCCAAGGCCCCGATCAACGGCATCATCGTGGCGGCCAGCATCAGCGAACTGACGGACGCCGGCCCGGAGTTCGCCATCAACCTGGCCAAGAATCTGCGCCAGCGCGTGCAGGAACTGACGGACAGGCTGGAAGTGTTCGCGCCGGTATACGTGATTTTCACGAAGGCGGACCTGATCGCGGGTTTTTCCGAATTCTTCGCCGATGCCGATGCCCGCGAGCGGGACCGCGTCTGGGGCGCGACGCTGCCGTACGGCGCCGACGAAAGCCGCGATGTGCTGACGCTGTTCGACGAGCGCTTCGACGAACTCTATGAAGGCCTGAAGGAAATGGGCACGGCGCAGATCTCGCTGCGCCGCAGCGGCGCCCTGCCCCCGGGGCTGCTGACGTTCCCGCTGGAGTTCGCCGGCATCAAGCCGGCGCTGCGCACCTTTCTGTCCACGCTGTTCGAAACCAATCCGTTCCAGTACAAGCCGGTGTTCCGGGGCTTCTACTTCACCAGCGCGCTGCAGGAAGGCGCCTCGCGCAGCACCTCCACCGACAAGCTCGCGGAGCGCTTCGCGTTGCGCCCGGCCTCGCGCGAAGCGGCACGCAGCGTGACGTCGCACAATGGCTTCTTCCTGCGGGACCTGTTCTCCAGCGTGATCTTCGCCGACAAGAAGCTGGTGCGCCAACACGCCAGCCCGAACAAGGTTCGCATGCGCTACCTGACCTTCTTCGGCCTGGTGCTGGCATTGGGGCTGGTGCTGGGCGGCTGGAGCTGGTCTTACCTGGGCAACCGGCAACTGGCCAGCAATGTGCAGGCCGATCTGGACAAGGTGGTGCGCCTGCAAAGCGAGCGCACCGACCTGCAAAGCCGCCTGGAAGCCATGGAAATCCTCCAGGACCGCATTGAGCAGCTGGACCGCTATTCGACGAGCCGGCCGCTGTCCCTGGGACTAGGCCTGTATCAGGGCGACGTGCTCAAGCAGCGCCTGCTGGCCGAGTACTACAACGGCCTGCGCCAATTCATGCTGGTGCCGGTCAAGGCCAGCCTGGAGGACTATCTGGGCCGCGTGGACGTGTCGCAGGCGGCCGCGGCGGGCGCAACCCGTCCGACGCCCCCGCCGCAAGCCCAGCCGGTGCGCGCCAATGCCGGCGACACGCTGTTCCAGGACGCCTCGCCCACGAACGTCGACGACGCCTATAACGCGCTCAAGACGTACCTGATGATGGCCAACCGCGAACACGTGGACCCCACGCATCTGTCTGACCAGATCACCCGCTTCTGGCGCGGATGGCTGGAAACCAACCGGGGCGCCATGCCGCGCGACCAGCTGATCCGCAGCGCCGAGCGCCTGATCTCGTTCTATGTGGCGCGCGCGGCCGATGCGGATTGGCCCCAGATCGAAACCAACCTGGCCATGGTGGAACGCACGCGCGGCAACCTGCGCAGCGTGATGCAGGGCATGCCGGCGCGCGAACGCGCCTATGCCACGCTGAAGGCGCGCGCGGCCACGCGCTTCCCCGCGATGACGGTGGCGCGCATCATGGGCGAGGCCGACGCCGCCGTCGTGGCCGGCAGCTACGCGGTGCCGGGCACGTTCACGCGCGAGGCCTGGGAGCAATACATCGAGCCGGCCATCGGCGAAGCCGCGCGCCGCGAAGTGCAGACCAGCGACTGGGTGCTGGGCGTGAACGCGCGCGACGACCTCACGCTGGAAGGCAGCCCCGAGCAGATCCAGAAGAGCCTGGCGACGATGTACAAGACCGAGTACGCGCAGGAGTGGCAGAAAATGCTGCGCGGCGTCACGATCAAGCCCTTTACGAGCTTCGATCAGGCGGTGCACGGCATGAACCGCCTGGGAGACCCGCAGAACTCGCCGCTGGTCAAGCTCATCAACACCACGTATGAACAGACGTCGTGGGACAACCCGTCGCTGATCAACACCGGCATCTCGCAGGCGCAGACAGGGGTTGTCGCCTGGTTCAAGCGCGTGATCCTGCGCCAGGGCCAGCCCAAGCCGACCGAGGCGGCGCCCGGCGGCGAACAGATCCCGATGGGGCCGGTGGGCCGCGAGTTCTCGGACGTGGCGCGCCTGGTGGTCACGCGCGACAACCAGTCCCTGATGGGCAACTACATGAATGCCCTGTCCAAGATCCGCACGCGTTTCAACCTGATCAACAACCAGGGAGATCCGGGCCCTGGCGCCTTGTTGCTGATGCGCCAGACGCTGGAAGGCAAGGATTCGGAACTGGCGGACGCGCTCAAGCTGGTGGACGAGCAGATGCTCGCCGGCCTGACGCCGGCGCAACGCGAGACGCTGCGCCCGCTGCTGGTGCGCCCGCTGATCCAGGGCTACGCGGTCGCCATGCAGCCGGCCCAGACCGAGCTGAACAAGGTCTGGAACGCGCAGGTCTACCAGGGCTTCACGCAGAACCTGTCGGAGAAGTATCCGTTCTCGACCAAGGCCGGCATCGAGGCCAGCGGCGAAGAAATCGCGCAGGTATTCGGACCACAGGGCAGCATCGCCAAGTACGTCAATGAAACCCTGGGGCCGCTGACCGTGCGCCGCGGCGACATCCTCACGGCCCGCACCTGGGGCGACATGGGCATCGATCTGCAGCCGTCGTTCACCGCCAACTTCGCGCAATGGGTCGCGCCGCTGTCGGGCGGCGCTGCCGGATCGGGCTCGGCCAGCCAACCGCAGACGCTGTTCCAGATCCAGCCCAAACCGGCTGGCGGCGTGACCGAGTACACGATCGAGATCGACGGCCAGCAACTGCGCTACCGCAACACGCCGCCGCAATGGGTCAACTTTGTCTGGCCCAACGCGCAGGGCGCGCCCGGTGCGCGCATTACGGCCACCGCCTTCGACGGCACCGTGGTCGAAATCGTGAACGAACCCGGCCGCTTCGGCCTGGAACGCCTGATTTCAGGCGCCCAACGCAAGCCCAACCCGGACGGCAGCTTCGAGATGAGCTGGACCAAGTCCAACATTACCGTTCCGGTCCGGCTGCGCATCATCAGCAACGCGCAAGCGGCCAGCGCCGGCGGCGCCGAGCCGGGCAGCCAGGGCCTGCGCAACCTGCGCCTGCCCGCCACGGTCGCGGGCGCGTCCCCTCAACCCTCCGTCGCCCCGACGCCTGCCGGAGCGCAGCAATGAGCAACCCGCAGTCCCCCATGTTCCGTACGGCCTACTTCGGCAAGATTCCGTCGCGTGGCGACTTCGTCAAGAACACCTCGCATCCCCAGCTGATGGCGACGCTGGACGCCTGGGTGGCGAACACGATGGAGATCCTGGCGCAGGACCCGCACTGGAAAACCCTCTACGACGAGGCGCTACCCGTGCCGTTCGCGGTGCTGGGCTCGCGCGGCAAGCTGGCCATCGCGGGTCATCTGCAGCCCAGCCGGGACCAGTCCGGACGACGCTTCCCGTTCATCAGCGCGACTTCCGTGGAAGTGTCGCGCCCGCTGGACTTCATCGCGCGCAGCCCGCTGGCCTTCAGCCGCATGTGGAATCGCATGGGGACGGCGGCCTCGCAGCTCATGCAGGAAGGCGACCCTGCCGCCGCGCTGCAAACGCTGAATGACCTGGAGGGCGAAATCCGCACCGCCGCCGACGACGGCTTCGACGCCTTCATCGACCTGCAGACTATCGAGCGCGTGGAAGCGATGCTGCGCGGCAACGGCCACGCAGCCAACATGCACGACATCGTGCTGGCGCTGGGCATCCTGCTCGCGCCCGTCATGTCCAGCGGTTCGTCGCAGCTGGATACCGGCCTGGCGCTGCCGCTGCCGGACGACCCGCTTTACATCAACCTGGTGGCGACGTACTGGATGACGCTGATTGCGCCGTTCCTCAATCGCGCCGACTTCGAGATCGCCATGTTCATCGGGCAGATCGCGGGCAAGCACAGGCTGGTGGTGGGCTTCCGCGGCGCGTCGCCGCAGACGCTGGCGACCTTGCTGTCGACGCCGCAGACCCTGTCGCAGCACTACATCGTGCTGGAGGACGCTCCCTGGGTGCGTGACCACGTCAGCGCCAGCCACGGCCTGGCCAAGCTGTCGAGCTATCTGGATCAACCGCGGCTCTCCCTGCGCCAGGCGCTGGAGACCTTCCGCGAAGTCTTTATCGGAGCCTAGGACATGCGCACTCTCTCTCTGGTCCTGGCCGCGGCCTGCTCCTGGTCGGCCTACGCCCAGGACGCGGCCACGGTGGTGCCCGCCAATGTCATTCCCCAACCTGGCCAGGTGGTCGCCAGCGGCGCGGTGCCGGACGAAGCCACCAAAGCCGACGTGCTGCAACGGCTGCAAAAAGTGTACGGCGTGGGCAACGTGATCGACCGCATCGACGTGGGCGGCGTGGTCGCCCCGCCGAACTGGTCGCAGCACGTGGGCAAGCTGCTGGACAGCCCGCTCAAGCAGATCAACCGCGGCCAGCTTGAAATCGACGGCACGCAGATCCGCCTGCGCGGAGAGGTGGACAACGAAGCCTCGCGCCAGCAGATCGCCAGCACCTTCGCGACCTCGCTCAACCCCACCTACAAGATCGTCAACGGCTTGCGCGTGTCGGCCGGCAAAGACGAGCAGGACGTGCTGGACAATCTGCTGAGCAATCGCGTGGTGGAGTTCGAGACCGGCAGCACCCGCCTGACGGCACGCGGCCGCGAGCTGCTGGACCGCGTGGCCGACGCAGTGCCGAAGCTGCGCGCCGACAAGATCCAGATCATCGGCCACACCGACAGCTCGGGCAGCCGCAGCACCAACCTGGCGCTCAGCCAGGCGCGCGCGGACGCGGTGCGGGATTATCTGGTGGACAAGGGCCTGCCGGTATCGCGCTTTGAGGCAATGGGCGCCGGCCCTGACCAGCCGGTGGCAACCAACGCCACGCCGGAAGGCCGCGCCAAGAACCGGCGTATCGAGTTCCGCGCGGCGCGTTAAGGCCGCGCGCGCCGGACGGCGCCGCCGAGCCCTCCCGGCCATGTCGGGGCATGGCGCCAGGCCCGGCCGGCAGCGTTGCCGGCGCGCCGGCTGCCTGGCGTTTCAGCTTCCCTCGCCGGCCTTCTTGATACCGAGCAGTTCTTCCAGGCCCGAGAGGGTCTCGTCGTTCTTGACCACGGTGCGCAGCCACAGGTGCAAGGACATTTCGCCCCAGCTCGCCGCCTTGTCGGCCAGATAGGCGACCGGACTGTGCGGCTCGGTGCGGCGAAAGAAATCGGCCACCTCGCGCAGCTGCGCCAGCGCCTGCTCGCGGGTCTGGATCGGCCCGCGCGCGGCGGCCGGCGGGGCGCCATGGACCGGCGCATCGACAACGGGAAAATGATCGGCGGCAGGCAAGGTGGGCTCCACTCGGACGGGAACGGCGGGCGCGGAAGATGCCGGCGGCGGCGCGGCCGCCAGGTCGGCGCGGACCAGCAGGCCGGCGTCGCGCGCGAACCGGTGCGCCAGTTCCGTGACATTGCGCAGCGATTCGCGGACGCGGGAGAACGCCGGGCTGTCTTCGCCCAGCCGCTCGTCCAGCGTGCGCTCCAATTGTGCAAGCGCCTGCGTGCAACCCTCGAGCTGCGTATCCAGCTCGGAATAGAACGACGGCGGCGTATCGCGTCGCGCGGCATCGAAGCGGTCGAGCGTCAGCTTGCCGCGCGTCAATTCATTGGCGTTGTCCGGCGTGCGCTTCACGGCATTGGCCAGCTGGCTTGCCGCCTCCCAGAGCACCGCGCCGTAACGCGCGCCATCGGCCTGGGTCAGCGGAATCTCGCCGATGAGCTGCTGCGAACGCGACAGCAGCCACGCCAGGTTGCCCACGCGCTGCTGCACGTCGCCATCTTCCGGCACGGGATGCAGGCCTTCCCAGTAATCGCGGCACAGGCCGTCGATCAGCAGGTAGCCATCGCGCAGGCCCGCAAACCCGCGCGTCTTGGCCCAGGCCTCCGCCAGCCACGACGCGATGCGGATGTCCTTGCTGCGTTCGCGCAGCACGGTGGAGCAAATGCGCGCCACCTCCGGCCAATCGGCCTCTTTCAGGTCGATGACCCAATCGCCCTGGTCGAGTTGAGGATCATCATGCCGACGCGCCTCGCGGATCGCGTCGAATTCGGGCGAAAACACCAGATCGACGCCGCATGGCGCGTCGCCGGGGATCGGTTGCAGCAAGGCGTTGATGTCGGTCATAGGCGCAAGAATGTAAGTAGGCGCAAATCATCCCACAACTGTTTACGTATAACGTTCAAAGATGACACGTCCTATTACAAGGCGCATCACGATGCTTCGCTATGATTTGCGCTCCTACCCAGGAGCATTCATGACGACCAAATCGATCCGCATGCTGCCCGACGGGCACTTCATCGCAGGCACCCCGCGCCGCGCGCCCGATGGCACCATCGTCGGCGGCGACGGCCCGATCACCCGCGCGCCGGACGGCACCTATGTGGCAGGCAGCCCTCAACGCGCCCCCGACGGCAGCTACAGAGGCGGCGGCGGTCCCGTGCGCATGGCGCCCGACGGCACCTTCGTGGTCGGCCCGGCCCGGCTTGCACCGGACGGCACGTATCTGTAAAAAAATATCTGGCACCCAACATGTCCCAACGCTCCGTCATTCGCAAGGGCGATAAAACGTCGCACGGCGGCGTCGTCGTCACCGGCGACGAAACTGTCGTCATCTTCGGGCATCCCATGGCGCGCGTCGGCGACCGCGTCACCTGCCCCAAATGCGGCGACACGCACACCATTGTCGAAGGGGTGCAGAACGTCAGCTCGGACCGCATGACCGCGCTAGAAGGCATGCGCACGTCCTGCGGCGCCACGCTGATCGCCAGCCAGCACTTCTATCAACTGGAATACGGTTGAGCGACGGACGCGGCATTCATCGCATTGCCGCGCCCGCCGCGCGCGGGATAAGCCGCTACACTGGCGAATCGTTCATCTGCGCGTTCGTCTGATCTGGACGCGGATCCCGCATGTCGTTGTTTCGTTCCCGGCGTGTCTTGCTGTGGTGGCTGTACGCCGCCGCGCTGGCGCATCTGATCGCCGGCATCGCCCTCTCGTGGGGCGGCCACACCGTCCTGTTCGACGGCTATCTGCGCGGCATCGAGCAGGCCTTCTGGCCAGGCGCCACGCCTCCGCAAGCGCGCAACTCGCTGGTCTGGTGGCTCGCCATCTTCGGCGCCACCGTGCAAAGCTACGCGGTCTACATGCTGGCCCTGATCCATGTCGCGGCCCGCCACCGCATCGCCAGCATCTGGCTCTGGCTGAGCGCCGGCCTGCTGCTCTGGGCGCCGCAGGACACGATGATCGCCTGGCGGGCGGGAATCCCTTCGCACTTGTGGATCAACGGCGCCGCACTGCTGGCGCTGATCATTCCCATGCTCGCCCTGTACCGCATCGACCGCGGCCACGCCCGGCAACCCGCGCATGCCTGAGCGCATGTCGCCCGCGCACCACCCCCGCGCCCTCGTTCACGACCTTTCTTGGCAAGACAGATGCGCAATTCCGCTGCGGGCCGCGCAAGCAGGCCGACCTCACGCGGCCGCATCCGCGGCTGCACCTGCACCTGCAAGACGTGGTGATGCGCGGATTCAATCCGTTCTATCGCCTGATGCAGCCGGTGTTCAAGGCGCTGGCAGGGATTCAGCTGTACGCGGTGTATGGCCTGACCGTGCAGGACTGAAGACGCGCCGGCCTCACGCCAGGGCGGCGTGACCAAAGCACGAGCCAAAGCAAAAAGCCCACCGTTTCCGGTGGGCTAGTCGCTAGGATTTTCCAAGAGAAAATCCAGGAATTCTGGTGGGCTGTGAGTGGCTCGAACACTCGACCTACGGATTAAGAGTCCGCTGCTCTACCAACTGAGCTAACAGCCCTGCAATTCACGCATTTCCGATCTGCTTCTTGCGACTTACTGCTTTGCCGCTGTTGCGTTTCGTTATGTGTGTGCTGCGAAGAAGAAAGATTATATGTGGCTTTTTTTGTTTGCGCAAGTCGCGTTGGAAAAAAACTTTCAGAGAAGCACCATCACGCCGCATATCCGCCATCGACCGCGAGGCTTGCTCCCGTGACGTAGCGTCCGTCGGGGCCCGCCAGGAAGGCGACCATCCCGGCGATGTCGCGGCTTTCACCATAGTGCGGCAAGGACAGCACCGCCACCAGGTCCGCCGCCCGGTCGCCATCGGCCGGATTCATGTCGGTGTCGATGGGGCCGGGATGCACGACGTTCGCCGTGATGCCGCGCGCGCCCAGGTCACGGGCCAGGCCCTGCGTCAGTCCGACCAGCGCCGACTTGCTGGCGGCATACAGCGCCACCCCGGCGCGGCCGGCCCGCCCGGCCAGGCAGCTGCCGATGTTGATGATGCGCCCGCCGTCCGGCATCGATGCCTGCGCCGCCCGGATGGCGACGAAAGGCGCACGCACGTTGATGTCCATCGTCCGCTCGTAGTCTTCAAGGCTGGTGTCGCCGACGGCGCCGGCCAGGAAGATCCCGGCGTTATTGACCAGCACCTCCACCGGGCCGAGTTCGCGGATGGTGTCTTCCACCGCCAGCCTGACCGCGTCAGCGTCCGCGGAATCGGCCTGGAACGCCCGCGCGCGGCGCCCCTGCTCGGTCAACTCCTGCACCAGCGCGCGTGCGCCCGCCGCGGACGACGCGCTCACGTACGTAAACGCCACATCCGCGCCGTCGGCGGCCAGGCGGCGCACGATGGCCGCACCGATTCCACGGCTGCCGCCGGTCACGAAAGCCACTTTTCCCGTCAGATTCTGCATTGCTCGTCCTAATTTTGTAGTGATCAACACAAATATAATCGCTGCGTACGGGCCCGGCCGTCAATGATTTTTTTATCGATCAACACAAAATATGGCTCGCGAGTAAAATCGCGGGCATGGCAGAACGTGGGCGCCCCCGGAACTTCGACCGGGCCCAGGCCTTGCAAAAGGCCATGGAAGTCTTCTGGTCGAAGGGATATGAAGGAGCATCGCTGGCCGATCTGACGGAAGCGATGGGCATCAACTCGCCCAGCCTCTACGGCGCGTTCGGCTCCAAGGAAAGCCTGTTCCGGGAAGCCGTGGCGCTTTACCGCGAAACCGAGGGCGGGTCGGCCCGGCGCGCGCTGCTGGCCGCGCCCACCGCGCGCGAAGCCATCCAGTCCATGCTGATGGCCTCGGCCGAACGCTTCACCGCGCCCGGACTGCCGCCCGGCTGCATGATCGTGCTGGGCGCCCCCGCAGGCTGCGTGAACCATGCCGGCGTCAGCGACTTCCTGGGCGACAACCGTCGCGAGATGCAAAGCCGCATCCTCGCCCGCCTGAATACGGGCGTCCTGCAAGGCGAACTGCCCGCCGGCACGGACCTCAAGGGGTTGGCCGCCTTCTACACGACGGTCCTGCACGGCATGTCCATCCAGGCCCGCGACGGCGCCAGCCGCAAGACCCTGCAAGCCGTGGCGCGGCAGGCGATGTGCGCGTGGGACTTCCTGGCCGGCGACGGCGCGCCGCCGTCCGGCGTTCCTCCGGGCCGTGCCCGCAACTGACGGACGCCGTCATGTTCCGCGTCGACCTGCGGCATCTCATCCTGTGGATCAGCCTGCTGTCGGTCATTTTGGTCCTGGCGGGCGGCCTGCACGCCAGCTACCTGGTACAGCGCGACCTGCTGCTGCACAACGCGATGGAAGCGAACCGCATCTACGCGTCCAAGCTGGCCCTGACCTCAGACGCCCTGCTGAACGATATCCGGCGCTATCTTTCCTATAGCGCCGACATGCTGGCCGACATGGAGACCCATCCCGAATCCATGGCCGCCGAAACGCGGCGCCAGGAGCAGCAGCTGGGCCACTTCAATTCCAGCTTCGTCGCGTCGCCGCAAGGCAAGGTGCTGGCGGTGTCGAGCTCCTATCCGCAACTGCAGGGACAGCAACTGACCAGCGATGCGGTCGGGGAAGCGCTGGCGGCCAAGGGGCCGACGATCAGCGAACCCTTCCAGGCCCGCAATGGCCGCTGGCAGATTCTCTACACCCAGCCCATCTTTTCGCGCGATTATCGCTACCTGGGATTCATTGCCGGATCCCTGTACCTGCACGAAGACAACGTGCTGGACCGCCTGCTCGACCAGCACTTCTATCGCGACGAGTCCTTTCTTTACGTGATCGACCGCAAGGGCACGCTGATCTATCACCCCGACCGTAGCCAGCTCGGCAAGACCGCACCCGACAATGAACTATTCGCCGCGGCCCGGCGCGGCGAGACCGGCGAGAAGCGCTTCATCGACAGCGAAGGCCGCGACATGCTGGCCGGCTACGCGCCCGTACCCAGCACCGGCTGGAGCATCATCGCCCAGCGCCCGGTCGCCAGCACGCTGCAGCCATTGGGCGACCTGCTCATGGCCACCGCCCGCAATACCCTGCCGCTGCTGCTGCTGTCGGTGGCGCTGATCTGGCTGCTGTCGCGCTGGATCGCCCGCCCGCTGGGCGAAATGGCGAGCATCGCCAAACGCATGCAGGATCCCGATTCGGCAGACCGCATCCGCGGCGTGCGCTCCTGGTATTTCGAGGCCGCCCAGCTCAGGCGCGCGCTGCTGATGGGATTGGCGTCGATGCACCACAAGCTCAGCGACCTGCGCCGCGAATCCACGACGGACACCCTGACGGGCCTGCTGAACCGCCGCGGACTGGACGAGTCGCTGGCGCTGCTGGAGGCGGAAGCCTCGCCCGTGGCCGTCGTCGCCATCGACATCGACCATTTCAAAAGCATCAACGACCGTTTCGGCCACGCCGCGGGCGACCAGGCGCTGCAGGCGCTGGCAGACGTGATGCGCGAAGGCTCGCGCGGCGGCGATGCGCTGGCGCGCACCGGCGGCGAAGAGTTCGTCATGCTGCTGCCGGGCGCCAGCATGACGGCGGCCATCTCCATCGCGCAGCGCCTGCGGTCGCGGCTGGCGTCGCGGGAATCGCCCGTGCCCGCTCCCATCACCATCTCGGTGGGCGTGGCGCATTACCCCGAACACGGAAAGAGCCTGGAGGCCGTTTTCCAGCGCGCGGACCAGACGCTCTACTACGCCAAGAACCATGGCCGCGATGCGGTCTGCATCGCGGACGACGCCGCGCAGGATGGCTCGCGGCTGGTGTCCTAGGGCCTGTCAGCGCCAGGGCTGAACCCTACTTCCCCTTGGCGGGCGCCGGCGCCTTCGGCGGCTTGCGCATTTCTTCCAGCAGCGGACCGCAGGCGTTGTCGTCCGTGGTGCTGGGCGCGATCAGCGCAAGCAGGCCGGCGGCCGGGGTCAACAGCACCCCCAGCGCGACCATGCCCGCACCGCGCGCGGCCAGCGGCGCCACGTGCACGCCCACGTCGGGCGACCCGAAGGTGCCGCGCACGTACAGCGGCGAACGCAGCGAGAAGATGCGGAATCCCTTGCTCTCGGGCGAGATGTCCATGTCCACGGTCTCGTCCTTGAAGTTGGCCATGCCAGTGATGTTGATCAGCGCGTTTTCGGTGTCGAACACGAACACGCGCGGCGTCATCACGCCGTTCTTCATCTCCAGGTCGGCCGCGCCGCAATTGATCTTGACCTCGTCGTCGCCGAACAGCTTGGACACCACGTAGTTGCCCACGTTCAGCCCCGCGATCTCCATCAGGCTGCGGCTGATGACGCCATCGTTGACCAGCATCTTCACGTCGCCCGTCGCCGTCCCGAGCAAGGCGGCGACCGAGTTGCCCGAACCGCTGACTGCAAGGTCTCCGTTCAACTCGCCCAGCGTCTTCTGCATGGCTTCGGTCGCCGGAAACAGCTGTTTGAGCCGCAGACGGCGGGCATGCATCTCGACGCGGCCAGTGAGGGGCGCGCCGGATCCGTCCAGGCGCGCCGTGGCGCTCATTGTCCCGCCCGCCATGCCGAAGCGCAGCGGGTCCAGCGTGAGCTTGCCGTCCTGCAGCACCACGTGCGCGGACAGGTCCGACAGCGGCAGCTTGCTGTCGTGAACAATGCGCGCGGCCTCCAGCGTGACGTCGGCGTCCATGTCGCGCCAGCGGTCGGTGCGGAAGGCCTGCGTCGGCAGCACCTTGCCGCCCTTGGGCTTGGCCGGCGCATCCTTGGCCTTGTCCGCGGCAGCCGGCGTACCGCCGCCGGACGGCACACCGATCAGGGGCCCCAGGTCGGCCATGCGCAGCAGCTTGGACGACAGCTTGCCGGTCAGCTTGGGGCGCGGCGCTCCCAGGGCGAAGCTGATGTCGCCATGCAGGTCGCTGTTGCCGACCTTGCCGTTGAAGCCCTTGTAGTCGAACACCGCGCCCCCCGGGTTCTGCAGCTTGGCCACCAGATGCCCGTCCGTGGAGTAAGGCGGCGTATCCGGCAGGGTCACGCCGGTCAGCGGATAGAGCTGCGCCATTGACGCGCCCGAGAGCTTCAGATGCAGGTCCAGCGCGCCAAGGTTCACCGGGTCCGTCAAGGTGCCGGCGACCGACGCCCGCGTGCCGCCGATGGCGACGTCGGCCTGCAAGGGGAAGGGCTGGCTGGCGTCCTGCAGGGCCAGCATGCCCCCGACCTTGCCTTCTCCCTTGGTGGCCAGCCCCTTGAACTTGCCGTCGACCTTCCAGCCGAACACGTAATCGCGGGGCTGCCGCGCGGATGCATCCTGCGGCACGAAGGAAGCCCCGGCCACGTCCGCGAATGGCACGGGCTTGCCCAGGGGATCCACCAGCACGGTCAGGTCGGCCTTGAGCACTTCGTCGACCAGTCCGATCCGCCCCTTGTCGAAGCCGATTTCATTGATGTCCAGCACCCAGGGCGAAGGCTCTCCGGTTTCCGGCAGCGTAAAGACCCAATTGGCCCGGCCGTCCGCCAGACGTTCCAGGTCGGCGGACGGCTCGGTCAGCTGGATCCGGCGGATGACCACGCGCTGGCGCAGCAGCGGCAAGGGCGCCAGGCTGAACTCGCCACGCTTGAGCGTGGCGAAATGGGGCGCTTTCGCCCACGGCGCGTTGCCGACGGAGATATCGTTTGCAATCACGCGCGGCCAGGGCACCCAGGCGCGCCAACCGCCCTCGTCGGGCTGGCGCTGCCATTGCACGCTGAGATCGCCATTGATGGCAAACGGGCGGCCGATGGCGGCGCTGGCCCGTTCGTTGATCATGGGCTTGGCGCGGTTCCAGTCGAAAGTGGAGATCACCACCACCAATACCGCCACCATGAGGGCAATGCCCCCTACAATCCCGATCGCTATTTTTCTTGTTCGCGTCATGGTTACTATCCTTGGCTCTGCAGCCGGCTAACCGGCTGCCGGCCCTTGTTGCCACTCAAGGGTATCGCGGCCCGCAGCGCCAGTCGGGCGTGGCGACGCCATAATGTGTGCGGATCTTTCCGTGTGGGCAAGCGGGTATCCCAGGCTGGCGCACTTGCCCGCGGGATCTGCGCAGCACGAAGCGTGCCCGCCCTGGCCCCCAGCTGTTACAAAGAGAGACGACTGGGCCTGCCCGGATCAGGCCGAACCGCGCGTCTTGAGCGAATTTTTGACGCCGGGCCGGTTCCAATGGCCGATTGATGGATTCCGCCCCTGCCGGGCCGGACAGCAGAACAACCTGGAGGCCCGATGCGGCATTCAACCTTGATTTTCGTGTTGGCCGCGTTTGCGCTGCTGACGCTCAGCCGCCTGGCGCTTGCGGCGTGGCAATGGCAGCGGGTGCGCAATGCCGGCGGCCTCCTGCCGTTGCTGTGGCGGGGGTTGCGCATCGACGCGCACCAGATCGCCGTGCTGGCGGCGCTGCCGGCGGTGCTGTCGCCATTGCTGGGCCACATCCCCATCGCCGCCTCGGTTGCCGCCGTCTGGTATCTGGTCGCATTCATTCTGCTGGCCTTCCTGGAAGTGGCGACCCCGCCCTTCATCGTGGAATACGACTCCCGCCCCAACCGGCTGTTCGTCGAGTACCTGAAGCACCCCCGCGAAGTTTCCGGCATGCTCTGGCGCGGCTACAAGGGCGCACTGGTGGGCGGACTGGCCGTGCTGGCGCTGATCGGCTGGGGCGCGTACGCCCTGCTCGGCCATGCGCGCCCCGATCCCCAACTGACCTGGTGGCAGATGCCGCTTGCCAGCGTGGCCATCCTGGCCGTGGTCATCCTGGCCATTCGAGGCACCCTGGGCCATCGGCCCATCAACCCGTCTTCCGTGGCGTACAGCTCGGACGGCATGCTCAACACCCTGGCGCTGAATTCCCTCTATAACGTCTTCTATGCCGTCTACAGCATGAAGAACGAAAAGTCGGCGTCGGCGGTGTACGGCGGCATGGACGACGGCAAAATGCACGACTTGGTGCTGGCGCAAGCCGGCCTGCCCAATCCGCCGGCCAATCCCGACTACCCCAGCCTGCACCGCCAGCCGGCCACCCGCAAGACGCCCCGTCCGTTCAACCTGGTAATCATCCTTGAGGAAAGCCTGGGCGCGCAGTACAGCGCGGGCCTGGGCGGCGCCGACCTGACGCCCGAGCTGGACGCCCTGGCGCGCGAGGCCTGGACCTTCACCCGCGCCTATGCCACCGGCACGCGCTCGGTGCGGGGCCTGGAGGCCGTGACCACGGGCTTTCTGCCCACGCCCGCGCAGGCCGTGCTGAAGCTGCCCCGTTCGCAGCGCGGCTTTTTTTCGCTGGCCGACCTGCTGGGCCGCCACGGCTACCATTCGCGCTTCATCTACGGCGGCGAATCGCACTTCGACAACATGAAGGGCTTCTTCCTGGGCAACGGTTTCAGGCAGATCGTCGACCGCTCCGATTTCGTCGACCCCGCCTTCGTGGGCACCTGGGGCGCCTCGGACGAGGACATGTTCAACCAGCTTGACCGGCTGCTGCGCGAAGACGGCGACCAGCCCACGTTCACGCTGGCCTTCAGCGTGTCCAACCATTCCCCGTGGGAGTATCCGGCCGGCCGCATCCAGACCGACGGCAACCCCGCCACGGTGGAAAACACCGTGCGCTACGCCGACTGGGCACTGGGCCGGTTCTTCGAAAAGGCCAAGGAATCGCCCTATTGGGAAAACACGGTATTCCTGGTGGCGGCGGACCACGATTCGCGCGTGTTCGGCGCCAGCCTGGTGCCGGTGCGCCACTTCCATATCCCCGCGGTGATCCTGGGCGCCGGCATCGCCGCGCGCCGCGACGACCGCCTGATCAGCCAGATCGACCTGCCTCCGACCCTGCTGTCGCTGATCGGGGTGGACACCGAACACCCGATGATCGGGCACGACCTGACGCGCAGCACGCCGGGCCGGGCCATCATGCAGTACGACAACACCTACGGCTACCTGAAGGAAGACGACCTGCTGGTGCTGGCGCCCAACAAGCCGCCGGTGCAGTACCGCTACACGGCGCCGGAAGATTACGCATCCGTGCCGCTGGACGAGGCCCTGGCCACCGAAGCGCTGGCCCACGCCCTGTGGCCCAGCTGGGCCTACCGCGAAGGCCGCTACAGCCTGCCGGGGAACACCACCCAGCTTCCGGGCGCGGAAGGCTGAAGCAGAAACCAGCCCGGCGCGCGGCGGGCTCCCGCGCGTCCATCAAGCGGCAGCGCCCCCTGAGCGCCGCCGCCGGCCCGCTAGGCGTCACCCCCGTGGCCGCGCGAATGCCTTGCGCTTTTTTTCGCTGAGGGCGTGGCAGTGGCAGTCCGGGTGGTGGTCATTGACCATGCCCACGGCCTGCATGAAGGCATAGACCGTGGTGGGCCCGACGAATTTCCAGCCCAGCTTCTTGAGCGCCTTGGACAAGGCGACGGCCTGTTCCGAAGACGACGCGCCATACGTCGACGGCCCGCCGGGCGGCGCTTCGAAGCGCCAGAAATACGCCGCCAGCGAGCCCTCGTGCTCGATCATTTCCAGCGCGCGCGCGGCATTGTGGATCATGGCTTCGATCTTGCCGCGGTGGCGCACGATGCCCGCGTCGGCCAGCAGCGCCAGCACTTCCTTTTCGCCGTAGGCCGCCAGCCTGGCCGGCTCGAAGTTGGCAAAGCCGCGGCGGAAGGCCTCGCGCTTGGACAGGATGGTGCGCCAGCTCAGGCCCGCCTGGAAGCCTTCCAGGCAAAGCTGTTCGAACAGGGCGCGGTCGCCGCCTTCAGGAAGGCCCCATTCAGTGTCGTGGTACGCCATGTATTCGGCGGAGGTGTCCACCCAGCCGCAGCGGGCCAGGCCATCGGGGAAATCGGTTCTTGCGTTCAAGGGGAAGGCTCCAGGCGGCTGACGGGCTACCGATGCTAACTCAGCAACGTCCCTGAAAAAAGTCGTGGCGGCCGCAGTTCGAATCCAGCTACTATTTCCGGCCTGATCCCGCGCCGGCCCTGATCGCGCGCGCCCCCGGATCAGCTCGGCGGGCCGCCCCGGTGCAGCCCCGTCCGCGGCATTGCGGGGAGCCGGACAGGCTTTCGGATCCCTCCCCCCATGTCCCTGTCAGACACCACGCTCATTTCGTTCGTTTCGCCCGCCGTCCTGGCCGGCGACGATCCCGCCGCCAACCCGTGCCTGGACTGCGGCGCATGCTGTGCGCACTTCAGGGTGTCTTTCTACTGCGGGGAACTGGCCGGCGAGAACGGCGGCCAGGTGCCCCTGGACCTGGTCACCCAGATGAGCCCGCTGCGGGCCTGTATGAAGGGCACGGAAATGGGCGGCGGCCGCTGCATCTCGCTGCGCGGGGAATTGGGCAAGCCGGGCATCCACTGCGCCATCTACGAAAACCGCCCCACGCCCTGCCGCGAGTTCGATATCTGGATGCCGGACGGGTCGCCCAATCCCGACTGCCAGCGGCTGCGACTGGGACTGGGCCTGCCCGCCGTGCCGCCCCGGCCCGATGCCGAGAACGACCCGCAGGGTCCCATGCATCCGGACCAGCCGGCCGCGGCCTGACGTCCTGCGGCCACGAAACGCCCTTCGGCCTTACGCGCGCCCCGCGATATAGCGCGTCGGGCTCATGCCGAACGCCGTCCTGAAACTGCCGATGAACGCGCTGGTGCTTTCATAGCCCACGGACAGCGCCACCTGCGTCACGGACCCGCCCCGAAACAGCATTTCCAGCGCCCGCAGCAGGCGGGCCTGCTGCCGCCACTGCCCCAGGGTCACGCCGGTCTCCTGCCGGAAGCGGCGCATCAGCGTGCGCGACGACATGTTCAGGCGCTGGGCCCACTCATCGATGCCCGCGGTGTCGTCCGGCGTGTCCAGCAGCGTGTTGGCCAGGTCCTGCAATCGCGGATCGGCGGGCATCGGCAACGGCACGGACGCTTCCGCGCCGCGCTGCCTGAGTTCCTCCAGCAGCACCTCGAACAGCTGGGCCTGGTAGGCGGGCGGCGTGTCATGCCACGCGCCGCCGGTGAACCGGTCGATCAACGCCTCGATCAGCTTGGACGACGGCCACGACCGGCAGTGCGGCGGCAAACGTCCGCAGACGTCCGGGTGGACGTGCAGGAACGACCCGCGCGCCTCGCCGAACCAGCGTGCTCCATGCTGCACGCCGGGCGGTATCCAGCCCAGGCTGCCGGGAAGCACCGTCAAGACCCTGGCGCCCGACTGCACCATGATGAGACCCTCGTGGACCAGCACCAGCATGCCCTCTTCATGGGCGTGCGCCGGCACCGCGATGCCTTTGGATTCGCGGCGCCTGCGCACGCTGAACGGCGTCAGCAGGACGTCGGGCAACGCGGGAGCGGCGGCCGGATGAAGCATGGTTGGCAGGTTTGAGCTACAGGTTGACGGGTTCCCGTTAGCGGGTCCATTTGAAAATGTACATCATTCTCATCAATCGGGTATCAGCCCCCCGAACGGAGAATTTTCAATGGACCACACACGGCTGCGCGATGCCGGCATCAAGGCCACCTTCCCACGACTGAAGATCCTGGACATCTTCTACCGCCATGCCGATCAGCACATGAGCGCTGCGGACATCTACCGGAACCTCATCTCGGACCGCAGCAATATCGGCCTGGCCACGGTTTATCGCGTGATCACGCAACTTGAGCACGCGGGCCTGCTCAAACGCACACAGCTCGATACGCACACCACCGTATTCGAGCTCAACGACAAGGGGCACCACGACCATCTGGTCTGCACGCGCTGCGGGCAGATCCGGGAGTCCAGCGATCCCGCCATGGCGCAACTGGTCAGGAAGATCGCCAGGCGCTGCGGCTTCGAGCTGGATTCCTACAGCCTGGTGCTCTACGGCAGTTGCGGCTGCGCCAGGGAGGCGCCCGCCGCCCCTCACGGAGAATTCGAATGAACCACGATCAGTTTTTCTTCCACGACCTGTCCCAGTTCCCCATCGTGACGTCCCGCCACGGCGGCGCGCCTCTGGGCTACTCGGCCAGCTGGATCCGCGAAATGGAAATGCTGGTGGACAACCCGCGGACCTTCGTCATGGTGGTGCCCGACATGCGGATCGAGGCTTCCCATGAAGACCGCAAGGCCATGATCGAATGGCAGACGACCAACATGCCGCGCCTGAAGGCGCGTTGCCGCGCGTTCATCGCCGTGGAGCGGGACTCGCAGGCGCTGGACAAGATCCGCAAGCGCGGCGAAAAGATGGCCCGCGCCTTCGGCATGCCGTTCCTGGCGGTCGCGACGGCCGGAGAGGCCGTCCAGTGCGCCCGGGAACTGCTCGGCCAGGCGGGGCCCGGCGGGTTCAATCTGGACTAGGGGTTGACCCTGCCCGGCCCGGCCCGCGCCCGCGTCCGCGTCCGATTTAAGAGTTGGCGCGCCGCGCCGTTGTTCAAGGCAGGCGCCGTCATCGCGGCGGCCTCTCATCCCCCCTTGAATCCGCCGCTCCCCGAATGAACCGCGCCCTCGCCTGCAACTTTTGCCAATCGACGCTTGTCCAGGGCGCGGCGCTGCTCGAGAAAAACGGCGCGGCGATCTGCAAGCATTGCGTGGACCAGTTTTCCGCGCTGTTCGCCGAACGCGCCTGGGCCATGGCGGCGACCCCGCAAGAGCAGCTTGACGTGCTGCTCGAGGAAAGCCGGCGAGCCCTGGAGCAAAGCGAAACGCTGGCGGAAAGGGCCCGCTGCTGCGGGCTGAGCCTGAACGAACTGTCCGCGGCGCTGCCGGCGCGCGCGCTGTCGTGAACCGAACCCGCGGACCGCGTCCCTCCGGCGCTCCGTCAGAACGAACCTAACGCGCCTCCCAGCGCGATGACGGCGGCCAGCCCGATGATGGGCCCGACGATCCCCACCACGACGATGTTCATGTAGCCCTCCCGGTGCGTCGAACCGCAGACGGCCAGAAGCGTCACGACCGCGCCGTTGTGGGGCAGGCTGTCCAGCGTGCCCGCCCCGATCACCGACACGCGGTGCATCAGCGCCGGGTCGATTCCCAGGGTGTGGGCCAGCTCCATGTACGTGGCGGCCAGCGACTGCAGGGCGATGGTCAGCCCGCCCGAGGCCGAACCGGTCAGCGCCGCGAGCACATTGGTGGCCACGGCCAGCGACACCAGCGGTCCGCCCTCGATGGACAGCACCCAGTCGCGCACCGCCGCAAACGACGGCAGCGACGCCACCACCGCGCCAAAGCCCACCAGGCTGGCGACGCTCAGCAGCGGCAGCGCCGACGCGTTCACGCCGGCGTCCATGGTGTCGCGCAGCGACGGCAGGCGCCGGTAATTCAACACCACCAGCACCGCGATCGCCGCCAGCAGCGCGGTGATCACCGACCAGACGCCGCCGACCGCCGCCAGGCTCGTCCCGCCCCAGCGCGGCTCGGCCAGCCACGCCGTGTCCATGCGCGGCAGCACGACCAGCGTCATGAGCAGGTTCACGAGGATCACGACCACCAGGGGAATGGCCGCCACCAGCGCCGACGGCGCATCGGCGCTGCGCTGGCCGTGATGGATTTCGGCGGGATCGAACTCGCGGGCCACCGTGGCGCGCTCGCGCACCACCACGTCTTCGGAGACATCCCCGGCCATGCCCGGCGGCGCCACGTAGCCCTCGCCCGCGCGCCTCGCCGACGCTTCGGCGCGCGACAGCCACCACAGGCCGAACCCCAGCATGATCGCGCTGGCGATGATTCCCAGGCCAGGCGCGGCAAAGGGCGTGGTTGCGAAAAACGGCATGGGGATGGCGTTCTGCACAGCCGGCGTGCCCGGCAGGGCCGACATCGTGAACGTGGACGTGCCAAGCAGGATGGCCGCGGGCATCAGCCGAACCGGGATGGCCGCCGCCTTGAACAGCGCGTGCGCCATGGGCGCCAGCACGAAGAAAGCCACGAACAGGCTGACGCCGCCGTAGGTCACGATGGCGCCCGCCAGCACCACCGCCAGGATGGCCCGTTTGGCGCCCAGCTTGCGCGTCATGAAGTTGGCGATGGCCGTGACGGAACCGCTGTCGTCCATGAGCTTGCCGAACAGCGCGCCCAGCAGGAACAACGGGAAGAACTGCGCGACAAAGCCCGCCGCGCCGCCCATGAAGGTCTGGGTCCAGTGAGCCAGCAAAGGCTCGCCCGACGCGGCGGCGGTCACGATCGCCGCCGCCGGCGCCAGCAGCAGGATGCTCCAGCCGCGATACGCCAGCCAGATCAGCAGAACCAGGGCAAGCAGGATTCCGAAGAGGCCCATGATGTCAGACCTCGCCCAGCATTTCGTCGATGTCCAGGGTCGACCGCTTGCCCAGGTCATGGCCATGCGTCGTCAGGAATTCATCGGCCGCCTTTCTGCCCTCGTCGCGCAGCATGCGCAGGAATTCCCACTCGGCATTGAGCTTGGACGAGTAGCCCAGCTCCACCATTTTGTCGGACGAGACCCGGTGGATGCGCATGTTCGCCCACATGGCGCCCTCCCCGTTGCCCGGATCGGCCACCTGGCGCAGCAGCGCGATCATGCGCAGTTCCTTGAGCAGCGGCGCATTGAACGTCACTTCGTTCAGGCGGTTCAGGATTTCTCGGGCGCTGCTGGGCACGCCAGGGCGCTCGACCGGATTGATCTGCACCAGGATGGTGTCGCGCGATTTGCATTCGCGCACGAGCGGCGTGATGGTCGGATTGCCGCTGTAGCCGCCGTCCCAGTAGGGATCCCCGTCGATCATCACGGCGCGGAACATGGTGGGCAGGCAGGCCGAGGCCAGCAGCACGTCCGCGGTCACCTCGGCATTCTTGAACACCCGGCCTCGGCCCGTGCGCGCGTTGGTGGCCGTGATGAACAGATGGATGGGAGCCTTGGCAAGCTCGTCGAAGTCGATCGCTTCCTTGAGGATGTCCGAAAGCGGATTGAATCCCGACGCGTGCAGGTCATAGGGGGAGAACACGCGCGAAGCCAGCTCGTAGGCGACGAACAAGGGCGACCGGTCGAGCGACCAGGTGCCCGTCAGCACGTCGAACGGACTGCGACGAAACGGACTGAATGTTGCCGCGCGCGACACCCGGCGCCAGAAATCCTCGAGGGCGGCGCGAGCACCGTCGGCGCCGCCGCGCGCATGGCCCAGCACCAGCACGGCGGCGTTCATCGCGCCGGCGGACGTGCCCGAGATGCCGTCGATGCCCAGCCAGGACTCTTCCAGCAAACGGTCCAGCACGCCCCAGGTGAACGCGCCATGCGCGCCGCCTCCTTGCAGGGCAAGATCGATCAACAGGGGATCGCGCGCAGTCGCTGAAGCTTTGGATCGGGCCACCATGGAACTCCTTGCGGGGAAGGCAGGGGTCGTGCTTGCGATCGAAAAAAGACAGCCGACATGAACGATGCTGCAGCGCACATATCGCTAGGACGTTATACGCGATGCCCGATGCCCGGGCAACACTGCGCGCGGCCTTCCCCCAAAGTCCGATGGTCCTGGGCGACAAGCCATCCCCCGCCGCGGCCCGAACGCCATCCCTCATTTCGAACAAGCCGCCATGACGTTCGGCCACGACGCGGGTATATTCCCGCATGACAAAACATTTCCATTTCTGTTAATACCGCACAAAATGATCGTCGGCATAGATTTGGGCACGACCAACAGCCTCATCGCGTACTGGAAGGATGGCGCCGCCCATCTGGTCCCCAATTCGCTGGGCGACACACTGACGCCTTCCTGCGTCAGCCTGGATGAAGACGGCACCGTCCTGGTCGGGCGGGCGGCGCGCCAACGGCTGCAAAGCCATCCGGGGCAATCCTCTTCCCTTTTCAAGCGCCACATGGGCAGCGACAAGGAATTTCGCCTGGGCAAGCAGCGCTTCCGGGCCGAAGAGCTGTCATCGCTGGTCCTGCGCGCGCTCAAGGAAGACGCGGAGGCGCATCTTGGCGTACCGGTCACCGAGGCGGTCATTTCGGTTCCCGCGTATTTTTCCGATGGCCAGCGCAAGGCCACGCGGGCCGCGGCCCAACTGGCCGGATTGCACGTGGAACGCCTGATCAACGAACCCACCGCGGCGGCCCTCGCCTACGGCCTGCACCAGCGCGACGGCGAATCGCAGTTCCTGGTGTTCGACCTGGGGGGAGGCACCTTTGACGTCTCCCTGCTGGACATGTTCGAGGGGGTCATGGAAGTGCGCTCCACGGCGGGCGACAACTTCCTCGGCGGCGAAGACTTTACCCTGGCCGTCACGCGCTGGTTCTTCGACGCTTCCGGCATCCCGGCCAAGGCGCGCGACGACGCGCAGTTCATGGAGCACCTGACGGCGCACGCCGAAGCCGCCAAGCGCCGCCTGGGCGAAGAGGCGTCCGCCGAGCTGGCCGTGGAATGGCGCGGCAAGCCGTACTCGCTGACGCTCTCCGACAGCCGCTACCAGGAACTGGTCGAACCCCTGGTCGCCCGACTGCGAGCGCCGCTGGAGCGCACCTTGCGCGACGCCGGCGTGCGCGCCGCCGATATCGACGAAGTGGTGCTGGCCGGTGGCGCGACGCGCTCGCCGATGATACGCAACCTGGTCACGCGCATGTTCGGGCGCTTTCCCTCGGTGGCGTTCAACCCCGACGAGGTCGTGGCCCTGGGCGCTGCGGTCATGGCGGGGCTGAAGGCGCGCGACGAAGCGCTGCGCGAAGTGGTCATGACCGACGTCTGCCCTTACTCGCTGGGCGTCGAAGTCGTGCAGCCGCTGTCGAACGGCGGCATGGCCGAGGGGCATTTCTCGCCCATCATCGAACGCAACACCGTCATTCCGGCCAGCCGGGTCTCCAACTACGCCCCCACGCAGGACCGTCAGGCGGAACTGGTGCTAAAGATCTACCAGGGCGAATCGCGCCTGGTGCGCGACAACATCAAACTGGGTGAACTCCACATCCCGCTGGACCGCGGCCCGCGCGAAGAGGGCCTGGTCGACGTGCGCTTCACCTACGACGTCAACGGCATTCTGGAGGTCGAGGCGACGCGCCTGCACACCCAGCAGACCTACCGGCTCATCATCCGCGGCAACGAGGACTCGCTCAGCGACGAACAGATCGCCGCGCGCTTCGCGGCGCTGGCCGAATTGAAAATCCATCCGCGCGATTTGCTCGAGAACCGGACGCTGCAGGCGGAAGCCGAGCGCGTGTACACCTTTCTGCGCGACCACGAGCGCGAACAGATGGCCCACGAGATCCGCGAATTCGAAGCCGCGCTTTCGCGCCAGGACAATCGCGTCACCGCCCAGGCCCGCGCGCGCCTGCGGGAAGCGATCACCTATTTCGAACGCGCCAAGGTGTTCTTCCCTGAAACGGATCCCGGCTGAGGCTATCCATGTTCGACGTGCTTGGCATTGCGCCCACCCGCGACTCGAAGGCGATCCGGCGCGCTTACGCGGCCGCGCTCAAGCTGATAGACCAGCAAACGGAGGCCGAGGCGTTCGAACGCCTGCGCGCCGCCTACGAACGTGCGCAGGAATGGGCCGGCCGCCAGGCTGACGACACGCCCCCTGCCAGCGCGCAGGCGCACACCGGCGCGCCCGTCAGTCCGTATCCTCATCCGCAGCCGCCCTCCGCCCCGCCCGAGCCTCCCGCCGTCGACTTCCGCCTGCAGCAACCGCAGGTCAAGCTCCGTACGCAAACGGACGGATCCGAGAACTCGCGACGCATGGCCCGCCAGCGCGCCCGCGCCATCGACAATTGGGTGCAGGCGCTAATGCGGGCGCAGGATGACCAGTTGCCCGACCTCTGGCGCCGGATGCAGGCAGACCCGGCGCTCTCGCACCTGGACGCCGCCGATGAAGTGTCCGCCGCCCTGCTGCACGCGCTTTCGCAGCACCCCGACGGCCGCATGCAACTGCTGAAGGACGCCACCGCGCGCTTTGGCTGGGACCGGGCCGTCCTTCAGTTGCAGGGGCGCCGCGCCACGCCCCACCTGGTCGAACAGCTGGATCGGGAGCGTGCGCTCTGGAAGTGCCACCAGCGCGCCTATCGCAACACCCATGAACGCGCGATCAAGCTGCTCAGGCGCAAGGCGAACCCGTCCTGGCGGGTGGCGCGGCGGACAATCCCGCATATCCACCGGTTGCGCAGCCAAGTGCCGCTGTGGTTCGCGCTGCAAGTGCCGCCCGGCCGCCAGGAAGCCTTCTACGACGCGGCGATGCGCGTACCGCGATGGGCGGTAATGCTGGACTCGGTAATGGCCTTCGTTCGGCGCTGGTGGTGGTTCGGGCTGGTCGCCGCCGTCGCCGCGGCGGGATTGCTGGAAGAACACAACAAGGCGCAGCGCAAGCAGCAGGCGCCTGCGGGTACGCCAGCGCAAGCGCTGGCGAATCCGCTGAACAAGAATGTGGATGATCGGTACAGGCTGCGCCTCCAGACCTCGCAGCCCAACGGCTCGCGCGTTTATCTCATCGAAGACGCGCTGGCGCCATCCGGCCTGAATTTTCCACGGCGTCTGATCGTGCCACCCGCAAGGTATCCGGCCGCGGCCAATCTGAAGCGCCATGAGGGCACGGTCGTGATCGCCGTGAACGTATCGATAGGCGGCGCCATCAACGCCTGGGTCGCCCGGTCATCGGGCAGCCCCGACCTGGACGGCGCCGCCATGGCCACCCTCCAGCGCGCCTACGCCGAAGGCGAGTTTCCCGCCTCGGGCATCGTGGTGGAGTTTCCCATCACCTTCAAGCTCTCGGACAAGAAATAGCAGCCAGACGGCCATCCCGGCCGCCAGGCTTTCTTTCGCGTTTCCTCCACCTGGGCCGATAGGCGTTGAAAGCCCGCCGGCGCACTTCGATTCGTCTCCACGCCCGGCGCCGCCATCCGGCCTGATTTCCCAAGCCGCCAGAATCAGTGCAGCCCGCGTCTCGCATACTGCGCGCACTGCCGCCCATTTATTTCACCAAAGCGATTAGCCGCGCGAAAAACCCGGAAGAACCCTTAGCACTCATCCGCGCCGCTTTAATAATATCGTTTGTATCAATGCGTGCCATTTTTATAATAAGGATGGTATCCACATCAACCATTTAGATAATAAATACACCTTAGATTCCAACCACTTATACATACAGGATGGTATCCATATATTAATTCTTGGTATTACAAAAAAATCGGTATACAGTGCGTCCTTTTTTTCAAAAGCACATTAAGTCCACGCATATTGTTTTGTTACGTCGCAACACCTTTACTGCAATTCAGTAATGCCTGGACATCAAATTAATAATCAAGAGAAAAAGGACCCACGTTTTGATATATGGCACCAAGAAGTGGCTGACAGCGACGGTCGCCCTTAGCACCACCTACTGCGGCGGCGTCATGGCCGCGGACCTGACCGTTGCCTCGGGCGCCACGCAAGTGTTCGACGGCTCGGCAAGTTTCCCCGGCGGGGTTGACGTCAACGGCGGCACGCTGGTGATCGGCGGCAACGGCGGCGGAGCGGGCGTCGCGCTTGGGGGGAATGTCAACGCCACCTCGAATGGCACGGTAGCGGGCTTCGGCTCCATCAATGGTGATCTGAATGTGAGCGGCAACGCGCGCGTTGCGCCCGGCTACTGGGTCGACACGCCCACCGGCGTTTCCAACGGCAACCTCGTGGTCAACGGCAACCTGTCGATGAACAATGCCGTGTTCGATTTTGAGACGGGCTATGCCGGACTGCCCATCACGCAGCCTGGCACCGGCGACAACATCACCGTGGGCGGCAACGTCGCGCTGAATAACGCGACCCTGAACGTGTCGGTGAATACGCTGGGCACGAACGCCGGCTTCTACCGCATCATGTCGTACGGCGGCACGCTGAGCGGCAACGGCCTGACGCTGGGCACGGTCACCGGCGACTCCACGCCGGCGGCGACGATCCAGACGCTGACGGACGACAAGCACATCAACCTGATCCTGGGTCCCAGCACGACCAACCTGTGGAACGGCAATGGCGTCGCGTCCGCCACGCGCGCCGGCGGCGGCGATGGCACATGGAGCGCCGCGAGCGCCAACTGGAACAGCCCCACCAATGCCACCGGCGCGCTGCCCGATGGCGGGTACGCCATCTTCACCGGCGCGGCGGGCACCGTGACCGTCGACGGCGGCGCGGGCCCCGTGCGCGTGTCGGGCCTGCAGTTCGCCACCGACCGGTATCGCCTGCAAGGCGCTCCCATCACGCTGGTCGGCAGCGGCGGCAATCCGCCCGTCATCGTCGTCGGCGACGGCACCTATGCGGCCGGCCGATTCGTCGAGATCATCGACAACCCGCTGCAAGGCACCGAGGGCTTCGTCAAGACCGGCGTGGGATCGGTGATCCTGAACGCCGACAGCAGCGGCCTGACCGGCCCCATCTTCATCGCCGACGGCGCACTGGAGATCAACGGCAAGTTGAACGGCCCCATGGATATCGGCCGCGAAGTCGTGCTGGCGGGCGTCGGCCAAGTGGGCACCACCACCCTCTACCCCACGGCCGTCATCTCTCCCGGCAATGATGGTTCGCCCATCGGCACGCTCACCGTCAACGGCAACCTCGCCTTCGGCCAGAACACCATCTATCGCGTGCACGCCGATCCGGCCAGCAGCGCCAGCGACCGCATCCACGTCACCGGCGTCGCCACCCTGGACGGCACCGTGGCGCACGTGGGGCCCAACGGCAACTATGCGCCGCGCACGACCTACAACATCCTGACGGCGGACGGCGGCATCCAGGGCACGTTCACCGGCGCCTCCAGCGCGTATGCGTTCCTGACGCCCACGCTCAGCTACGACGCGAAGAACGCGTTCATGACCCTTACGCGCAACGACGTGCCGATCGGCAGCGTCGGCGACACGGACAACGCAGGCAACGTGGGCAACGCGCTGGACCAGGAAGATCCGCCCGCGAGCGGAAATGGTTCCTCGTCGGCGGGCAACGGATCGACCTCGACCGGGAGTGGGTCCGCGTCGGCCGGCAACGGATCGACCTCGACCGGCAGCGGTACGACCACGACCGGCAACGGATCCTCGTCGGCCTCCAGCGTATCGCCGTCGACGGGCACCGACTCGCCGGTGATCGGCAGCGGCATTGCATCCGGCCAGGACACCGGCGCTCGCCAGGTGACGACGGCGGTCCTCTCCATGACGCCGGAGCAGGCCCGCTCGGCCTTGAAGATGCTGTCGGGCGAAGCGCACGCAAGCACCTCGAGCGTGCTGCTCAGCCAGGGAGATGCGGCGCGCACCCTGCCGCTGGCTCATCTGCGCGGCAACCTCGACGCGCCCACGCGCCCCGGAAAGCCCACGGCCCAGTTGGGCTCGCCGTCCTCCGACGCCCTGCCGCAAAGCGGCGCATCGCCGGTCTGGGCGCAGGTCTTCGGCAACTGGAGCAAGTTCGGCAGCGACGGCAACGCGTCCAGCGTCAATCAATCCGCCGGCGGACTCTTCGTGGGCGGCGACGGCACGGTCGGTGACGGCTGGCGTCTCGGCGGCGCGCTCGGCTACACGGGCAGCCACAACTCGATCGCCGACGTCTCGTCGCGCACCAGCGTCGACAGCTACACCGCAACCGTGTTCGGCGGAAAGAACTTCCAGGCCGGTCCCGGCCAGATCCGCTTCATGGCCGGCACGGCCTACACCTGGCATGACATCGACACGAAGCGCAATGTGGCGGCCGGCAGCCTGAACCAGCGACTCGAGTCGTCCTATCACGCTTCGTCGACGCAGGTATTCACCGAACTCGGCTACAACCTGCCGCTGGGCGATGCCTACAGCATCGAGCCCTACGCCGGCCTGGCGTGGAACCAGCTGCGCACCCGCGGCTTCTCGGAATCGGGCGGCACCGCCGCGCTGCACGGCGAAAGCAATTCCGACGACGTCACCAGCACCACGCTGGGCCTGCGCAGCGCGTGGCAGTTCGGCTCCGACCAGGCGCCCGGCCGCCTGACCGCGACACTGGGCTGGCGCCACGCGATGGGCGACGTGAAGCCCAAGCAGCAACTGGCCTTCGAGGGCGGCAGCACGTTCTCGGTAACGGGCGTTCCGATCGCGCGCGATGCCGCAGTGATCGGGCTTGGCGCCGAGGTGGCCATTACGCGCAACACCACGGCCGGCGTGGCCTACGACGCGCAGTTCGGCGGCGGCAACCGGCAGCAGTCAGGCCTGTTGAGGCTGTCCACGCGGTTCTGAGGTTTCTGGTTCCGAGGCTTCCAAAAGGTGCGCGGGTGTCGCAATCGCGGCGCCTGCGCACCGCGCCGGCTACAGCTCACTGTGAACGCCAGATCGGCTTCACAGACCGGCTTCACAGACCGACTTCACAGACCGGCCATCAGATCCTCCGCCAGTCTCGCCACATCGCGAACCCAAAGAAAAACGCCGCTGTCGAATATCGACAGCGGCGTTTTTTCTTGCACAGACCAGATACGTCGGCACCTGATGCTGCATGTATTGGGGTGGTGGGTTGTGCGAGACTCGAACTCGCGACCAACGGATTAAAAGTCCGCTGCTCTACCGACTGAGCTAACAACCCGACCGAAGCCCGAAATTATGGCGGATTTCGTGGGGCTTGTCAAAAAATGACGGCCGGTCACAACCTTGACGCCGTTCGTCCCAAGAAAAACGGCCGCTCGCGGCGGCCGTTTCCGGGATGCGGGAATGCCTGCTTACCAGGCAGCCACCACGGCGCCCTTGTACTTGGTCTCGATGAACTGCTTGACGGCCGGGCTGTGATACACGGCGACCAGCTTGGCGAACTCGGGACGGTCCTTGTCCTTTTCGCGCACGACCAGCACGTTGGCGTAAGGCGAATCCGGCGATTCCTGCGCAATGGCGTCCTTGGCGGGATTCAGGCCGGCTTCCAGCGCAAAGTTGGTGTTCACGGCCGACGCGTCGGTGTCGTCCAGCGAACGCGGCAGCTGGGCGGCGTCCAGTTCGATGAAACGCAGCTTCTTCGGGTTCTCGATCACGTCGATCGGCGTGGCCTTCAGGCCGGCTTCCGGACGCAGCTTGATCAGGCCGTTGGCCTGCAGCAGCAGCAATGCGCGGCCGCCGTTGGTGGGATCGTTCGGCAGCGCGATGCGGGCGCCTTCCTTCAGCTCGGACAGGGACTTGATCTTCTTGCTGTAGATGCCGATCGGGAAGATCACGGTCTTGGCGATGCTGACCAGCTTGTAGCCGCGGTCGGCATTGGCGTTGTCCAGGTAGGGCTGGTGCTGGTAGCTGTTCACGTCCAGGTCGCCCGACGCCAGCGCCACGTTCGGCTGCACGTAGTCGGAAAATTCGATGACCTGGATGTTCAGGCCCTGCTTGGCGGCTTCGGCCTTGACCACATCAAAGATCTGGGCGTGCGGGCCGGCGGTGACGCCGATCTTCAGCGGCTTGTCCTGAGCCAGCGCGGGCTGGGCGAAAACGGCGGCGCCCAGGGCGAACGCGGCCAGCGACTTCAAAACCTTGATGCTCATGTTGCGATATCCCGAATTACGGAAGTAGAAAGAGAATGAACCTGCGCCAGAAAAATCAGCGATGCGACATGCGGCGCACGAAGCGGTCGCCAAGGCTCTGGATCGCCTGGACCAATACGATCAGCACGATCACGACCGCGGCCATGACGTCTGACTGGAAACGCTGGTAGCCGTAGCGGATGGCAAGGTCGCCCAGGCCACCGCCCCCAATGGCGCCGGCCATGGCCGAGTAGCCGATCAGGCTGACGACGGTGACGATGGTGGCGGCGATGAGGCCGGGCAAGGCCTCGGGCAGCAGCACCTTCATGATGATCTGCATGGGCGATGCGCCCATCGCGCGCGCCGCGGTGATCAGCCCGGGATCCACTTCGCGCATGGCGTTCTCCGCGATGCGGGCCATGAACGGAATCGCCGCGACCGACAACGGCACGATGGCCGCGGTGGTGCCGATGGAGGTCTGCGCGACCAGGCGCGTGAACGGAATGATGGCGACCATCAGGATCACGAAAGGGACCGAACGCGTGGCGTTGATCACCGCGCCCAGCACGTGGTTGACGGGCTGGTTTTCGAGCATGTTGCCGCGCGCGGTCACGGTGAGCGTCACACCCAGCGGGATGCCGATGATCACCGCGATGGCGCTGGCCACCCCGACCATCAGCAGGGTGTCAAGCAGCGACGTAATAAGCAGGTCGATCAGTTGCGGACTCATGAGCTATTTCTTCAACGGTGATGTCACGGGCGTTCAGGGCGGCGATGGCGTCCTTGAGCGCGGCGGGCGCGCCCTGGGCCAGCACGAACATCGTGCCCACGGCCACGCCCTGGATGTCTTCGACGCGCGCCTGCACCAGGCCCACGTCCAGGGAAAACTGCCTGGACAGGTCGGACAGGAATGCGCCCGACGCGTCGGTGCCGGTCAGCGACAGGCGCAGGAGGCGCACGGCCTGGCCCGGCTTGGCCGCGGCGAGCGCCTGGATGCGTTCCTTCACGGCGGCCAGCGTGGCGTCGGTGAGATCGGAGGCGGTTGCCGCCGACACCATGTTGCGGGTCACTTCGTGGCGCGGCTGCGCGAAGACTTCGCGCGTGCTGCCGACTTCAACCACTTCGCCCTGCGACAGCACGGCCACGCGGTCGCAGACTTCGCGCACGACTTCCATCTGGTGGGTGATCATGACCACGGTCACGCCGGTCTTGCGGTTGATGTCGCGCAGCAGGGCCAGGATGTTGTGCGTGGTTTCGGGATCCAGCGCGGACGTGGCTTCGTCGCTCAGCAGGACGTCCGGATCGTTGGCCAGGGCGCGGGCAATGCCGACGCGCTGCTTCTGGCCACCGCTGATCTGGCTGGGATAACGGTCGCGCAGGTGCTCCAGGCCGACCAGCGCGAGCAGGCGCTCCACGCGCGCCGGAATCTCGGCCTTGGACACGCCCGCGATTTCCAGCGGCAGGGCGACGTTGCCGTACACCGTGCGGCGCGACAGCAGGTTGAATCCCTGGAACACCATGCCGATACGGCGGCGCTGTCCGCGCAGCTGCGCTTCATTCAGGCCGGTCAGGGCCTGGCCGCCGATGGCGATGGAGCCTTCGTTCGGGCGTTCCAGCAGGTTGATGCACTGGACCAGCGTGCTTTTTCCGGCCCCGCTGGGGCCGATGATGCCAAAGACCTCGCCCTGCTCGATATGCAGGTTGATGCCTCGCAGCGCCTGGAATTCTCCGTGCGGCGTGGCATAGGTCTTGGATAGGTTCTCGATGTGAATCATGGCAAGCGATTTTGTATCTTTTCTCTTCTAAAGAGAACGACCGTTTTTTCCATTTTTAATAACTACAAGTAATATAAACCGCAGCAACCGCCCTGGGAGTACCGCCACGGAACCGCTCCGCGCCCCTATCCGGCGCGCAAGCCAAAGACACAAAGGGCAGCCGGGAAGGAAAGCCTTCCTGACTGCCCTTTTTTGACGGCGGCCGGCTTGCGGCCCCGCCGGGTTCAGCGCGCGCGCGAAATGCGGACTTCCGCCCCGCGGCGCTTGACCTCCAGACCCTCGGACGGCGAAATGCGCAACCCTTCCAGGCCCTTGATATAGCTGGAACCCTGCATCTGCATCACGCGGATCTTGTTGCGCATGACGACCGGGTTATGCACCGGCATGCCGAACATCCAGACCTCGTCCAGGATGCGGGCCGAGTTGAACTCGCCCGTATGCTGCGCGGCCGGCCCGAGACAGAGCATGTGCCCTTCGCGGCCGAAAACGGGGAACTGGCCCGGTTCGCAGTCGATCGTCCAGGTGGTGCCGCCTTCGTAGCGATGGCCGGTGTTCAGGTCCCACCAGGCCTCGCCCTTGGGCAGATACACGCGCACCTGGTTGCCCGGTTCGGTTACCGGCGCAACCAGCAGGGCCGGGCCCAGCAGGTATTGCAGGTCCCATTCATGGGCATGCGGATCGTTCGGGAACGACAGGGCCATCGAACGCTGCACCGGCAGGCCGGTGCGGGCCGAGTCCTCGATGGCGCCCAGCACGTAGGGCACCAGGCGGTAGCGCCATTGCAGCCAGGTCTTGGCGTGAGCCAGGGTTTCGTCGCCGAAATCCCAGGGCATCAGGCCTTCCACGCCCTGGAAGGAGAAGTTGGCCGAAAACACGCCGGCGGTCAGCCAGCGCAGATACAGCTCGGGGGTCATGCCGGAACGGTCGCGCGAGGCCGACCCGATGCCATGCACCTGCACGGGCACGCCGCTGGCGCCGATCGACAGCGAGGTGCGCAGGGTGTGGCGCAGGCCTTCCCAGGTATTTTCAACCTGGGGCCCGACTTGCCACGGCAGCCGTTGGGCGGCCGGGAACAGGTCGGCGCTGGGCACCACGCCTTCGGGCGGCACCTTCAGTCCGGCAACCGCGTCGAACAGCGCGCGACGCACGAGCAGCGGATACATGCTGCGCAGGGCCGGGCCGGTTTCGCCGTTGCGGGCGGTCACGCCGTCCGGGATGGCGATCTGGGCGTCGCAGGCCGGCGCATCCAGGCCGTCTTCCACCAGCTGGCGGTGGCGTTCCACCCACAGGTTGTAGATGTCGCGATAGGTCAGGTCCAGCAGGCCATACGGCTGCCCGGAGGTGGCGGCATTGCCGTCGAACACCTGGGCGGATCCGTCGTCCTTGGCCAGCAGCCAGCCGCGGTCTTCGAGTTCCTCGAACAGCGGGCTGGTCTTGAGGACGCCCGGGAAACCGGAGGCCGCCACGTGCACGTTGTGCTTGTGGAACAGCGCCAGCATCTGCTTGGCGTCGGGGAATCGCTGGGAATCCCATTCAAAAACGGTCTTGTCGGCCTGGAATCCCCACGCCGCCGGTTGCGCCAGGGTGACCGCGTCGACGGGAATCTGGTTTTCGCGCATGCGCGCCACCAGGGCCACCGTCTGCGTCGGCATTTCGCCCGCGGCCTGCTGCAGCCACGCGCCCATCGCCCACAGCACGGGCTGGCCGGCGCGGCCGGTCAGCGCGGTGTACTGATTCAGGATTTCGGCCGGCTCGCCGGCGAACAGGAAGAGGTCCAGGACCGCGTCGTCCACGGTCAGCACATAGGCCGAATCCGCGGGGGCCACGCCCACCGAATGCTCGACCCGGCGCATCGTATTGACGTAGACGCCCCAGCCGCGCGGACTCCACGCTAGCGGAAGGGCGCGGTGCTCGGGGTCGTCGGAGACGACCGATTCCTCGCGGCGGTTCAGGTCGCCCGGGGTTTCGCCCAGGCCAAACACGCGCTCGCCGGCCGCCAGCGCAAAGCCGGCGGTCCATACGGCGTCGTCGGCCTGGTCCAGCGCGTTGTGCCCGAAAGCGGGCGCATGCGCGGAGACCTCGGATTCGAAGACCCGCTCTTCGTTGCGGTACAGCGCCACGCGGACAGGATTGGTCTGGATCTCCAGGGACACGTCGCCCTGGGTGATCCGCCAGCCATCGCCACCCTCGCGGGGCGCGATGGCCGCTTCGCTCACGGCCTCCTGGCGCGCAAGCAGCATTTCCGCCACGGCGCGCGCACGCGCACCGGGCTTATCGTCATTGAAGTGGTTCGCCTCGCCGCAGCGCAGGCGAAAAACACCCGGCGCATGCGCCTCGACTACCAGGTGCAACCCATCGCCCGCGTCGAAATCGATGCGACTGGGGCGGGACGTCAGCAGCTCGATGTTGTCGAGCTGGGTAGTATGGGCAAAGTCGAACTTGGGCGGCACAGAGCATCCCCCGGCTTAAGCCAAAAACCATCAAAAGACGCTATTTTGACGGATTTGAGCTTTGAAATAAACTCGGTCCCTCTTTTGGACGGTAATCTCATCCAAAAAAGGGGCATAAAGCCCTTGGCCAGCGGCCGGGAACGCAGACGCCGCCGAGACGCGAAAACGCCGACTCGGAGGTCAAATGCGGCCTATTCGCGCCAAATTCCGGCATTTTTTACAATTCTACGCCAGCCGGGCTTGGCTCCCGGCGCGCGCATAATTTTTTTTCATCGCGGTGAAATCATTCGGGCCAGATCGGTCTCGAGCGGCGACGGTTCGCCCATGAGACGCGCCGCGATCAGGTCGCCCATCAGCGCCGACCACGACAGCCCCCGCGACGCATAGCCCGCAGCAAGCCACAGTCCCGGCGCGTGCGGCAGCTCGCCGACGGCCGGCAGCCGCCCCGGCAGGACCGCGCGCCATCCCGCCCAGCCCGGCAGGCTGCCCGGCACCAGGGAGTCGAACTCGGGAAAGCCCCCACCCAGCAGCCCGGCCGCCTTGCCCAGCGTGACGCGCTGGCCTTCCGCCCCGATCCGCGCCTCGGCGGCATCGTGCACATAGGTGCTGCCGACGACGCAACCGGCCCCGACGTCGGGCAGCAGATAGCCTTCGCCCCCCACGATGCACCGCGGACCGCCCGCCAGCGCCCTCGCCGGCACCAGCGTGACCTCGCCGGCCAGCGCATGCATCTGCGCCATGCGCGGCAAGGGGGCCAGCAGCCCGCTGAAGGACAGCACTTCGCGCGCGCCGGCGGCATTGGCAAGAATCACGGTATCGGCCTGCGCCAGTTCGGCGCCCGATTCGTCCAGCACTTGCCATCCCTGCCCCGCCGGCGCCACCCGCGCCGCCTTGCCCGGCAGGATCGTCACTCCGGGCGTGGCCAGCAGCGCTTCGATCAGCAGTCCGGGCTGCACCAGCATGCCCTGCGAGAAAAACACCCCGCCGCGCGCCACCGGCAGGCCCGCCAGCGCGCTCGCCTCGTCCTGGGTTACCTGGCGCACCCAGTCGGCCGGAAACGCCAGCGCCTCCAGCGTGCCGGCCAGGGCCGCCGACCTGCCCGCATCGCGCTCCAGCTGGACAGTGCCGCACACCCGGGGCGCCGCGCCCCCCGGCAGGCCGCGCCAGCGGGCCAGGGCCCGCCCGCTGCCCGCCCGCGACAGGCGCGCGCGCGCGTTGTCGTCGCGCGCCACCACCGGCGTCAGCGCCGCGGCCAGGTGGCCCGCATGCGCCGGCGCGCCGTGCATCCGCCCGGCGCCCAGCACGGTGACCCGCCAGCCTCGGCCGGCCAGCGACTGCGCGATGCCCGAGCCCCCCAACCCCCCCCCCCCCAAACACACCATCCGCCCCCCCCTACACGGCGCGGGAGCCCACCAATTGCCCCCCCTTCCCGGCCACCCCCCCCG
>NZ_JBDJLJ010000038.1:0-49897 GCF_039673305.1 Achromobacter spanius | reverse complement strand
CAGCGCCACGGCGACCACCACGAGGCCGCCGCGCTGCGCCTGCTGCGGGCGCAAGGCCTGGCGCTGCTGGCGCGCAACCTGTGGTGCCGCGTCGGCGAAATCGACCTGGCCATGCGCGACGGCGACGCGCTGGTCTTCATAGAAGTCCGGGCACGCGCCCGCAGCCGCTCCGGCGACGCCGCCGCCAGCATCGGCCGCCAGAAGCAGGCCCGCCTGGCCCGCGCGGCGGCACACTGGCTGCCTGAGCTGGCCAGGCGGCATTGGGGCGGCGTGTGCCCGGCCGCCCGTTTCGACGCCGTCGTCTTCGACGACGGCCAGCCGCGGTGGCTGCGCGGCGCAATCTGGCTGCCCTGACGCCGCGCCAGCCCGACCGCGGCCGGCAACGCCCCGTCCCTTGCCGTTACGCCTGGACGAAACGGCGGCCCTGCCCCGTGAGATAATCGCGCCCATGGATATGACCTCTCGTATGACGTCGCACTTTCGCGACGCCATGGCCGCCTGCGAACAAAGCATGAACGTCCTGGCCGAGCCGCTGGCAGTGGCGGTGGACGTGCTGTTCGGCGCCCTGGCGAACAACGGCAAGATTCTGGCTTGCGGCAATGGCGGCTCGGCCGCCGACGCGCAGCATTTCATCGCCGAACTGGTGGGCCGATTCGAACGCGAACGCCTGCCGCTGGCGGGCATTGCGCTCAATACCGACACTTCGATCCTCACCGCGGTCGGCAACGACTACGGCTTCGACGAAATCTTCGAACGCCAGGTCAACGCCTTCGGCCAGGCCGGCGACGTGCTCGTGGCCATCTCCACCAGCGGCAATTCGCCCAACGTGGTCCGCGCCATGGAAGCCGCCAGCGCGCGCGAAATGCACGTTCTGGCCCTGACCGGCAAGGGCGGCGGCGTCATGGGGGAACTCATTACGCCGATGGACGTCCATCTATGTGTTCCCAGCGATCGCACGATGCGCATCCAGGAAGTCCACATTCTGCTGCTGCACGCGCTGTGCGACGGCATAGACGCTCTTCTGCTTGGAGACACCGAATGATTTCTGACGTCAGACCCGCAGTCCGTCCGCTGATGCTGGCCGCCGCGCTGTCCACCGCGGCGCTCTCGCTGTCGGCCTGCGCGCCCCTGATCGTGGGCGGCGCCGCCGCCACCACGGCGGTCGTCGTGACGGACCGCCGCACGTCCGGCGTCCAGCTCGAAGACCAGAACATGGCGTTCAAGGCGCAAAGCCAGATCTCCCAGAAGCTGGGCGACACCGCCCGGGTCAACGCCATGGCCTACGGCGGCCACCTGCTGCTGACCGGCGACGTGCCCACCGAAGAAGCCAAGAGCCAGGCCACCGCCATCGCCCAGGGCGTGGAGAACGTCAAGCAGGTCATCAACCAGCTGAACGTGGGCCCCATCGCCTCATTCGGCACACGCTCCAACGACACCTGGCTGACCTCCAAGGTCAAGACCGCCCTGATCAACACCAAGTACGTGCCCTCGGGCACCATCGCCCTGACGACCGACCACAGCGTCGTCTACCTGATGGGCAAGGTCACCCAGGCCGAAGGCGAGTACGCCGCCAATGCCGCCGCGGACGTGGGCGGCGTGGCCAAGGTGGTCAAGCTCTTCGAAACCATCAGCCGCGAAGAAGCCATCCGGCTGTCGGGCAGCGGTTCCAAATCCACCACCACCGAAACCAAGGCGCCCATCGAAAGCGGCGCCGGCGCGGCTACCGATAGCGCGTCCGGCACGAGCAGCGGCGTCGAGGCGATGCCCATCAAATGAAAAAAGCCATCGTAGCCCTGGCAGTCCTCGTGGCGGTCGGCGTCGGCGCCTGGTTCGCCCTGCGCCCCGCCCAGACCGCCCCCGACGTCACCTTCACCACGCTGGAAGGCAAGACCTTCTCCATGCAGGATCTGCGCGGCAAGGTCGTGCTGGTCAAATTCTGGGCAACCAGCTGTGTCACCTGCGTCAAGCAGATGCCGGACACGATCTCGGCCTACAACGAATACGCGGGCAAGGGATACGAGGCAATCGCGGTCGCCATGAATTACGACCCGCCCAACTTCGTGCTGAACTTCGCCGAAACGCGCAAGCTGCCGTTCCCGGTGGCCCTGGACACCAAGGGCGATATCGCGCGCGCCTTCGGCGACATCCGCCTCACGCCCACGGCCTTCCTGATCGACAAGCAGGGGCACATCATCAAGCGCTACCTGGGCGAATACGACAAGGCCGAGTTCCACGCCACCGTCGAGAAGGCCCTGGCCGCCGGCTGAAGCCTCCCCGAGGCTCCCTCGAAGAAACCGCCCCCGGGCGGTTTTTTGCGCCCGATCCGGACGTCGGGCCCACCCGCAGGCCAACAAAAAACCGCCCGGTCGACGGGCGGTTCGTGGGCAGAACGGTGTGCCGGCCGCGGACGTCCGGGCCGCCCGCCCCCAGGCATCAGAAGGCGGGAACCACCGCGCCCTTGTACTTGTCCTGGATGAACTTCTTCACGTCGGGCGAGTGCAGCGCGTCGACCAGCTTCTTGATGCCCGGCGCGTCCTTGTTGTCGCTGCGGGTCACCAGCACGTTGGCGTAGGGCGAGTCGGCGCCTTCGATGAACAGGGCGTCCTTGGTCGGAACCAGGCCGGCCTCCAGCGCGTAGTTCGTGTTGATCAGCGCCAAGTCGACGTCGTCGAGCGCGCGCGGCAGCATTGCGGCTTCCAGTTCGCGGAACTTCAGTTTCTTGGGATTTTCGACCACGTCCGCGGCCGTGGCCAGGATGTTGGAGGGATCCTTCAGCTTGATCACGCCCTGCTTCTGCAGCAGGACCAGCGCGCGGCCGCCGTTGGACGGGTCGTTGGGAATGGCGACGGTGGCGCCGTCCTTGAGTTCGGACAGGCTCTTGATCTTCTTGGAGTAGCCGCCGAACGGTTCCACATGCACCAGGGCCACCGGCACCAGCGTGGCCTTGCGGTCCTTGTTGAAGGAGTCCAGATAGGGCTTGTGCTGGAAGAAATTGGCGTCCAGCTGCTTGTCCGCCAGTTGCAGGTTGGGCTGCACATAGTCGCTGAACACCTTGATGTCGAGCTCCACGCCTTCCTTGGCGAGCTTGGGCTTCACCACTTCCAGGATCTCGGCGTGCGGCACCTGCGTGGCGCCCACCACCACTTTTTCGGCATGGGCGGCGTTGGCCGCGACCAGGAGGACCGACGCCGCCAGGGCGGAACGGACGAAGTTCAAACGCATGTCTTGCCTCTTTTATAGGTGAAAATGGGGAGCGATGCCCCGCCGGTACCGACCAACCCCCTTTTGCGGGGCGCGCCGTTGCGAAAACGCCCCCAATTTACCTGAATGCCGGTTATTTGTCGGGCATATGGACATAGGTTTGAAGCATAAGAAACCTGTGGGTACTACAATCCGTCGTATGCTTGCGCTAGCGCGTCCCAAACGCGTTCTTGTGCAGGCATTTTTTTACCGCCCCTCAACTTTACTGATTACTTATTTGCCGACTTAGCTGCCATGACCGACACCCCCGACCCTGCTGCCGTTTCGTCTCCTGCTGTCAAAGCCGCTGTGCTGTCCGAAGCACTGCCGTATATCCGACGATTTCACGGCAAGACCATCGTGGTCAAGTACGGCGGCAACGCCATGACGGAAGAACGTTTGCAGCGCAGCTTCGCGCACGACGTCGTGCTGCTCAAGCTGGTGGGTCTCAATCCGGTGGTGGTTCACGGCGGCGGTCCGCAAATCGATGACGCGCTGCGCCGCATCGGCAAGCAAGGCACCTTCATCCAGGGCATGCGCGTGACCGACGCGGAAACCATGGAAGTGGTGGAATGGGTGCTGGGCGGCCAGGTCCAGCAGGACATCGTCATGATGATCAACGAGGTCGGCGGCAAGGCCGTGGGCCTGACCGGCAAGGACGGCGGACTGATCCAGGCCCAGAAGAAACTGATGGCCAACAAGGACAATCCGGCCGAACCGATCGACATCGGCTTCGTGGGCGACATCACCATGGTCGAACCGGCCGTCGTGAAGGCGCTTCAGGACGACCAGTTCATTCCCGTCATCTCGCCTATCGGCTATGGCGAAGACGGCACCGCCTACAACATCAACGCCGACGTGGTTGCCGGCAAGATGGCCGAGGTCCTGGGCGCCGAAAAGCTGCTGATGCTGACCAACACCCCGGGCGTGCTCGACAAGGGCGGCAAGCTGCTGCGCAGCCTGTCGGCCCAGACCATCGACGAACTGTTCGCGGACGGCACGATCTCCGGCGGCATGCTGCCCAAGATCTCGTCGGCGCTGGACGCCGCCAAGAACGGCGTGAATTCGGTGCACATCGTCGACGGCCGCGTGCCGCACTGCCTGCTGCTGGAAATCCTGACCGACCAGGGCGTCGGCACGATGATCAGCTCGCACTGATGACGCTTCGCCCTGCCGCGCCGCGCATCTGATGCAAGTCCATCGTCAATTGCTGCGGCCGGCGGTGCGCATGCGCCGCTCGCGCAGCGTCCCCACGGACAGTTCCCAACGCCTGTGGCTGTTCGACCTGGACAACACGCTCCACGACACGTCGCACGCCATCTTCCCCAAGATAGACCACGGCATGACCATGGCCGTGGCCGAAGCGCTCAACGTGGACGTGGATACGGCCAACCGCGTGCGTTCGCTGTACTGGAAACGCTACGGCGCCACCATGATCGGCATGGTCCGCCACCACGGCGTGGACGCCCACGAGTTCCTGCACCGCAGCCACGATTTCGATGTCGGCCCGCTGGTGCGCTCGGAAAAGGCGCTGGCCCACAAGCTGCGCCAATTGCCGGGCCGCAAGGTGCTGCTGACCAATGCGCCGCTGCATTACGCCCGCGCGGTGCTTGCGCGCCTGGGCATCCTGCGCCAGTTCGACAGCCTGTGGGCCATCGAGCACATGCGGCTGCACGGCGAATTCCGTCCCAAGCCTTCGGCCGCGCTGCTGCGCTACGTGCTGGCCCGCGAAGGCGTTCCCGCCCACCGCGCCGTGCTGGTGGAAGACACGCTGGCCAATCTGCGCGGCGCCCGCAAGGCGGGCTTGCGCACCGTTCATGTGTATCACCCCGGCACGCCCTTCGCGCGTGGACGAACGCAACGACCGGCTTACGTCGACTTGCGGGTAAACTCCGTCAGTGATTTGTTGTTACGTCGGCGCCCCCTGCGGGGCTGACGCCCGCTCCTCCCCCCTTCACCGTCATCCTGCGCAGAGCAGACCCGTCCATGGCGAGCAAACCCGGCGAGCGCAAGACCCAGATTCTGCAGACTCTGGCCGAAATGCTGGAGCAGCCGCATGCGTCCCGCATCACCACGGCAGCCCTCGCCGCGCGCCTGGAGGTCTCGGAAGCCGCCCTTTACCGGCATTTCGCGAGCAAGGCGCAGATGTTCGAAGGGTTGATCGAATTCATCGAAACCAGCATTTTCACGCTGGTGAACCAGATCGCCACCGCCGAGCCCTACGGCCTGAGCCAGGCCCACAAGACGGTCGCCATGCTGCTGACCTTCTCCGAGCGCAACAAGGGCATGACGCGCGTGCTGACGGGCGACGCGCTCGTCACGGAAGACAACCGGCTTCAAGAACGCATCAACCACATCAACGACCGGATCGAGGCGTCGCTGAAGCAATCGCTGCGCATCGCCATCACCGACGGCGGCCTGCCCCAAGAGGCCAACGTCGCCGCGCACGCCAGCCTGCTGACGCACCTGGTGCTCGGCCGCTGGCTGCGCTATGCCCAGAGCGGCTGGCGGGTTGCGCCCACGCTGCACCTGGACGAACAGCTGCGCCTGGCGCTGGGCTGAGCCGCCCATTTGCGCCGTAACACGAACGAATTAACGTCGAATTAACGTGCCAGCTGCTGCATTTGCCGGCACAATTAATTGGCTTTGAAGCAACACTCCAGGCTTGCGGCCCAAAAGGGGCGACGAGCATAATGCCCGGAGCAAGGTTTCCACAAGCACTAAGCTTCACCCCATTGACCCATATCAATACGGGTTTTCCTGAATGCCGTCACGATCATCCTGTAGCGTCGACACACCGATTTGATTGATCCCGTGCTCGCGGGCGGTGTTTCGTCAGTTTGACCTCAACCGGAGAAGGATATGGCCGCGGAAACCGCAGTCCCCGCCTCGCAAGCCCCCAAGAAAACCAAAATTCCCATCGGCCTTGTCGCCGGCATCGTCGTGATGATCGGCGTGCTGATGATGCCCCTGCCGGCGGACCTGCCGGTGGCCGGCCACCGCATGCTGGCCATCCTGGCGTTCGCCGTGGTGGTCTGGATTACCGAAGCCGTGTCCTACGAAGCCAGCGCGATCATGATCACGACGCTGATGGCCTTCCTGCTGGGCACGGCTCCGACAATCAAAGACCCCAACGTGCTCTACGGCACGTCGGCCGCCATCAGCATGGCGCTGACCGGCTTTTCGAACTCGGCGCTGGCGCTCGTCACCGGCGCCTTGTTCATTGCGGCGGCCATGACATTCACCGGGCTGGACCGGCGCATCGCGCTGGTCACGCTGTCCAAGGTCGGCACCAGCACGCGCCGCATCCTGATCGGATGTATCGCGGTGACCATCGTGCTGAGCCTGGTCGTGCCCAGCGCCACCGCGCGCAGCGCGGCCGTGGTGCCCATCATGATGGGCGTCATCGCGGCCTTCGGCGTGGACAAGCGCTCGAATATCGCGGCCGGCATCATGATCATCGTGGCCCAGGCCACCAGCATCTGGAACGTCGGCATCCAGACCGCCGCCGCGCAGAACCTGCTGACGGTCGGCTTCATGGAAAAGATGCTGGGCGAACGCGTGGCGTGGTCGGACTGGCTGATCGCCGGCGCCCCCTGGTCGCTGATCATGTCGGCCGTGCTGATCGTCATCGTGCTCAAGCTGCTGCCACCCGAAAGCAACAGCATCGCCGGCGGCAAGGAAGCCGTCGAGAAGTCGCTGCTTGAGCTGGGCCCCATGACTGGCGCGCAAAAGCGCCTGATGGCTGTCTCGATCATGCTGCTGCTGTTCTGGTCGACCGAAGGCAAGCTGCACAAGTTCGACACGACGTCGACCACCTACTTCGGCCTGGTTCTGCTGATGCTCCCGCGCTTTGGCGTGATGACATGGAAAGACGTGCAGTCGCGCATTCCATGGGGCACCGTGATCGTGTTCGGTGTGGGTATCAGCCTGGGCACCGCCCTGCTGACGACGCAGGCCGGCCAATGGCTGGGCAACCAGGTCGTGCAGCACACCGGACTTGACCACCTGGGTCCGCTGGCCATCTTCGCCATCCTGGCCGCCTTCCTCATCGTCATCCACCTGGGCTTTGCCAGCGCCACCGCGCTGACCTCGGCCATGCTGCCGATCCTGATCTCGGTGCTGGCGACGCTGCCGGGCGACTTCAGCCGCCTGGGCATGACCATGCTGCTGGGCTTCGTGGTCAGCTACGGTTTCATCCTGCCCATCAACGCGCCGCAGAACATGGTGTGCCTGGGTACGGAGACCTTCAACGCCAAGCAGTTCGCCAAGGTAGGGATCATCGTCACCATCGTAGGCTACCTGCTGATGCTGCTGATGGGCATGACCTACTGGCGCTGGCTGGGCTGGCTGTAAGGAGGCGCCGTCATGAAACTCACGATCGCCCAAGCCAACGAGTACGGCCGCCGAGTGCTGATGGCGCAAGGCGTGCCCGAAGACATCGCCCGCGACGTGGCCGAGCACCTGGTCGAATCCGACCGCGTCGGCTACACCAGTCACGGCCTGTCCATCCTGACGAACTACCGCCGCGTGCTGTCCGAGGGCCTGGCGCAAGCCGATGGCCGGCCCGAACTGGTCAACGACCGGGGTGCGATGCTGGCCTATGACGGCCATCACGGGCTGGGGCAGTACGTAGGCAAGGTCGTCATCGAAAAGGCGATCGAACGCACGCAGGAGCACGGCCAGTGCATCCTGACCTTGCGCCATAGCCACCACCTTGGCCGCATGGGCCACTTCGGCGAGATGGTGGCGGCCAAGGGCCTGATCCTGCTGGCCTTCACGAACGTGATCAACCGTTCGCCCACCGTCGCCCCATTCGGCGGCGCACAGGCGTGCCTGACCACGAACCCGCTGTGCTTCGCCGGGCCGCTGCCCGGCGGCCGCCCGCCGTTCATCGTGGACATGGCCACCAGCTCCATCGCCGTGAACAAGGCGCGGGTGCTGGCAGCCAAGGGTGAAAAGGCCCCTCCGGGATCGCTGATCGACGCCGATGGCAACCCGACCACCGACCCGGGCGCGCTGTTCACCGATCCCCCCGGCGCGCTGCTGCCGTTCGGCGGCCACAAGGGCTACGCGCTGGGACTGGTGGCCGAACTGCTGGCCGGCGTCCTGTCGGGCGGCGGCACGATCCAGCCCGAACACCCGCGCATCGGCGTGGCGACGAACAACATGTTCGCGTTGCTGCTGGATCCGCAGGTGGACTTCAATACGGATTGGCGGTCGATGGAGGTGGGCGCGTTCATCGACTACCTGCATGCATGCAAGCCGCAGCCCGGCGTCGAATCGGTGCAGTATCCAGGCGAATACGAGGCCCGGAACCGCGCGGTCAATGCGGATTCGGTCGAGTTCGACAGCCGGATCTGGGATGGGCTGACGAAGCTGGCCGCGGACCTGGGCGTGCCTGAGGCGCTGCCGTAACGGGTTTTTGCAGCGGGCCGATTGCGGGCGTCTCAATGTGTTGAGGCGCCCGCTTGTTTTTGTGGGGTGCGTTCTTGGGCTGCTATGAAGTGGGTTCTTAAGACGCCCGGTGTGGCGGGGGCCTGGGGTGGGCGGGGCTACGATTGCGGCAGGAGCATTGGCAAACCCATCTCAGCGCGTGCCGACCGGACACCCAAATGCCGACGTGCCGCCGCCCGCGACGACGGGCGGTCCACGAAGATTGGGAGAAATTACCGAAGACTGCACCTACGAAGACCAAAGGACTGGGCAGCACGGGCAAACATCAAACGACTACGTCTTCACCGACCGATGCCGGCTGATGCTCATCATGATCCCGAACGCGATCCCCATCGTGAACAGCGCCGTCCCGCCATAGCTCATGAATGGCAATGGCACCCCCACCACCGGCAGGATTCCCGTCACCATCCCCACGTTCACGAACACGTAGATGAACAGCATCATCGTCAGCGCCCCGGACAGCAGCCGCCCGAATTGCGAAGACGCCCGGGACGCGATCGTCAGCCCGCGCGCCATCATCAGGCCGTACAGCACCAGGATGGCAATGCCGCCGTACAGGCCGAACTCCTCGGCGTACACGGCAAAGATGAAGTCGGTGGTGCGTTCGGGGATGAAATCCAGGTGCGTCTGCGTGCCCTTCATGTAGCCCTTGCCGTACACGCCGCCCGAGCCCACCGCAATCATCGACTGGATCGTGTGGAACCCCTTGCCCAGCGGGTCCGAGCTGGGATTGAGCAGCGTGCAGACGCGGTGCTTTTGATAATCGTGCAGCACCACCCAGTTCACGTCCGGTTCGCACAGCTGGTCTTCGTAATAGACCAGCGTGCCGATGCCGATGATGCCCGCCAGCATGACCGGCACAAGCAGCTTGAACGACAGGCCCGCAAAATAGATCACGAAGAAGCCCGCCCCGAACACCAGCAGCGCCGTGCCCAGGTCCGGCTGCAGCACGATCAGGCCGAAGGGCGCGGCCAGCATCGCCGCCGCGGCCAGGAAGTCGCGGATGCGCACGGCGCCTTCATGGCGCTGGAAGTACCAGGCCAGCATCATCGGCACGGCGATCTTCATCATCTCGGACGGCTGGATGCGCGTCACGCCCAGGTTCAGCCAGCGGGTCGCGCCCTTGCTGGTTTCACCGAAGAATTCCACGCCCAGCAGCAGCACCACGCCGACCACATAGAACGGCAGGGCCAGCTTCATCAACAGCTTGGGCGAAATCAGCGCCATCGTCCACATCGCGAAGAACGCGATGATGAAGTTGCGCGATTGCTCCGCGAAGCGCCAGTCGGTGCCGCCCACCGCGGAATGCATGACCGTCAGGCCAAGGGCGGCGAACATCAGCAGGATGGCCAGCAGCGGCCAGTCGAATGCCGTGAACACGCGCAGCAGGATCAGGCCCAGACGCTTCATTGTTGACGCACCAGGTCGGAAGTAATGGTTTCAACGGTGGCCATGGCGTCCGCGCGCTCGGGGCGCACGATCTTGTCCTGCCGGTCCTTGGCCAGCCAATAGTCGAACACCTTGCGCGCCACCGGCGCCGCCACGCTGGCGCCCCAGCCCGCGTTCTCGACGATCAGCGACACGGCGATGCGCGGGTGCTCCAGCGGCGCAAAGCCCATGAACAACGCGTGGTCGCGCAGGCGCTCGTCGATGGCGCTGGCGCGGTAGTGGCCGCCGCGCAGGCTGAACACCTGCGCGGTGCCGGTCTTGCCGGCGGCCTGGTACGGCGTGTTGGCGAAGGCGCGCCGCGCCGTGCCGGCCCGCACCACGTCGGCCATCGCGTTCTTGATCACGTCCACGTTGGCCTGCTTGAGGGGAATGCGGTAGTCGGGTGGCGACTCGGTGGGCTTGGCCACGCCCGTGCGCGGATCGCGCACCGCGTGCACCAGGTGCGGACGACGGTACAGGCCATTGTTGGCCAGGGTGGACGTCCCCTGCGCCAGCTGCAGCAGCGTGAAGGCGTTGTAGCCCTGTCCGACCGCCACGGAAATCGTCTCGCCCGCGTACCAGCGCTGGCGCTCTTTGTCCTTGTAGGCCGAGCGCTTCCAGTCGGTGGACGGCAGCACGCCCCGCTTCTCGCCTTCCAGGTCGATGCCGGTGATCTGGCCGAAACCGAATTGCTTGGTGAAATCGTGCAGCGCGTTCACGCCGATTTCAGGGCCCAGCGAATAGAAATAGGTGTCGGACGACACCACGATGGCCTTGTGCATGTCCGTCATGCCGTAGGCCGCGCCGCCGGCGTTGCGGAATTTCTGCCCGCCGAATTCGAAGTAGCCGGGGTCCGAGACACGGTCGGTCGCGCGGCGCTTGCCCAGCTCCAGGGCGGCAAGGCCTACGAAAGGCTTGTACGTCGAGCCGATGGGATAGGTGCCGTACAGGGGACGGTTGATCAGCGGGTGGTCGGGCGACTCGTTCAGCATGCGCCAGTTGTCCACATCGATACCGTCCACGAACAGGTTCGGATCAAAAGACGGCTGCGACACGAAGGCCAGGACCTCGCCCGTGTCAGGATCGATGGCCACCAGGGCGCCGCGCTGTCCCTCGAAGGCCTCTTCGGCCACCTTCTGCAGGCCCATGTCGATGGACAGCATGATGTCCGACCCCGGAACCGGATCGATCCGGCGCAGCGTGCGCATGGGGCGTCCGCCCGCGGTCACTTCGACCTCTTCAAGGCCGGTGCGGCCGTGCAGTTGCTCTTCCCAGGTCTTTTCGATGCCTTTTTTGCCGATGACCTCGGTGCCGCGATAGTTGCCCAGCTGGCCGGCACGGTCCAGTTCTTCGATGTCGTTGTCGGCGATGCGGCCGATGTAGCCCACCACATGCGCGGCGGACACGCCCTGCGGATATTCGCGCACCCAGCGCGCGCGCAGTTCCACGCCCGGAAACTGGAAGGAGTGCGCCGCGAACCAGGCGGCCTCCGTCTCGTTCAGGTTGTTGCGCAGCTGCAGACTGGCGTAGCGGCTGGACTCGGCGGCGCGGCGCTTGAAGCGGCGCTGGTCGGCCGGGCTGATGTAGACGACCTCGGTCAGGCGCGCGAACAGCTCGCTCATGTTGCCCGCCTGGGCGGGGACGACCTCGAGCGTATAGGTGCGGTAGTTGCGGGCCAGGACCTCGCCATTGCGGTCGAGGATCTCGCCGCGGCGCGGCGGAATCGGCACCACGGCGATGCGGTTGCGGTCGGCGCGTTCGGACAGGCCTTCGTAGCGATCGACCTGCAGGTACCAGAACCGGCCCACCAGCACGCCGAAGCAGACCAGCGCAAAGGCGCCGCCCACCCAGGCGCGCAGGCGGAAGCGCTGCTTCTGCTGCTGGCCGGTTTTCTTGAATTCAAACATGACGCGACGCCGCCATCAGGCGGAGGAGGATTCGGCGTCGTCGACACCGCGTTGCGGCAGGTGCAGGACCCAGCCCGCCAGCGGCCACAGGGCGGTCGTCAGCAGCACGCTGATGCCCCAGTCCCAGCCCGGCCATTTTCCGGCCAGCCACGCATGGATGATCTGGGTGACGAAGCGGGCGATGAAGAACACAGGCAGCATGTGCATCGCCTGGCTCCAGAGATCGAACCGCTGCAGGCGCCGGTGCAGGACCACGGCGCCGTAGGCGACCAGCGTGTAGGACAGGGCATGCTCGCCGAGCAGGCCGGCGTCGTGCACGTCCATCAGCAAGCCAAAGAAAAACGCGGTGAACAGCCCCACGCGGCGCGGTTCGTGGACGCACCAGAAGGCGATGATCAGCAGCAGTACGTCGGGTGCGCCCTGCCACAGGCGCCACGGCAGCAGCGACACCAGCCACGCGAGCAGCACGGTGCCCCAGACAAAGACGCCGTGCGCGGGACCCGACAGCCTGTCGGGCTGCACGTTGCTGGGCGTGCCCAGGCGGCGCCGGGGCTGCCCGGCGGCTTGATTAGTCCGATCCACCGGAATCGACCTCCTGACGGTTGGACTCGGCGCGATCCACATCCACCTGCAGGACCAGGAAGTGGCGATAGCGTTCGGGGTGGGCCAGCGGTTCACACACGGCGCGCGCGAAACCGGATGCGGTATCGCGTTCGACCGAGGTCACTTTGGCCACGGGCAGGCCGGCGGGAAACAGGCCGCCGACGCCGCTAGTGACAATAGTATCGCCTTCCTTGATGTCGGCATTGGCCGCCAGGTAGCGGACTTCCATCTTGCCGGGCGAATTGCCGCCGAAGGCGATCAGACGCAGCCCGTTGCGCAGCAGCTGCACGGGGATGGAGACCTGTTCGTCGGTGACCAGCGCGGCCTCGGCGGTCATGGGCGTGACGCGCACGATCTGCCCGACCACGCCGCCTTCGTCGATGACCGGCATGCCGGGCGCCAGGCCCGCCTTGCTGCCCTTGTTGAAGACCAGGCGCTGGGTGAAGGCGTTGGTGGGCTCGTACATGACCTCGACCACGACGGCGGACTGCGCCACGGTGTCGGTCACGCCCAGCAGGCGGCGCAGTTGGGAGTTTTCAGCGGCCAGCTGGGCCGCATGGGACGCGACCTGGGCCAGCTCGATGCGCTGGCGCTGCAGGGCTTCGTTTTCGCTGCGGATGAGATTGGCCGCGTTGACCCATTCGTTGACCTGCTGGACGAGGTCGCGCGGGGCCATGACGGCGCGCTGGAACGGATACAGCGCCACGGAGATCGCCCGGCGCGCCGGCTCCAGCATGCGCCATTGGGAATCCATGACGATCAGGGCCAAGGCAAGGACGACCAGGACGACCAGCCGCACCTCGGCGGGTGGGCCGCGCCTGAATAGGGGGGGAGTCCCTTGTCGTTGCATGAATTTCAGCCCGGGCGCCCGCGTCCGAGGCTCCCGCAGCGGCCGGAGCCAAAAGAAAGCGGGGCTCCGGGCTGGCGGGCGGGATTAGTCGTTGATGAAGATGGCGCCCAGTTTCTCAAGGTGTTCCAGCGCCTCGCCGCAACCCCGCACGACGCAGGTCAGGGGATCGTCGGCCACCACGACCGGCAGGCCGGTTTCTTCCTGGAGCAGGCGGTCCAGGTCGCGCAGCAATGCGCCGCCGCCGGTCAGGGCGATGCCCTTGTCGGTGATGTCGGCGCCCAGTTCGGGCGGCGTCTGTTCGAGGGCGATCTTGACGGCCGAAACGATCTGGTTGAGCGGATCGGTCAGCGATTCCAGGATCTCGTTGGACGACACCGTGAAGCTGCGCGGCACGCCTTCGGCCAGATTGCGGCCCTTGACTTCGATTTCGCGGACTTCGGAACCCGGGAAGGCGGAGCCGATTTCCTTCTTGATGAGTTCGGCGGTGGGTTCGCCGATCAGCATGCCGTAGTTGCGGCGGATGTAGTTGACGATGGCCTCATCGAACTTGTCGCCGCCGACGCGCACGGAACCCTTGTAGACCATGCCGCCCAGCGAGATGACGGCCACTTCCGTGGTGCCGCCGCCGATGTCCACGACCATGGAGCCGCTGGCGTCGGATACCGCCAGGCCGGCGCCGATCGCGGCGGCCATGGGTTCTTCGATCAGGAAAACGTGGGAAGCGCCGGCGCCAAGCGCCGATTCGCGGATGGCGCGCCGTTCAACCTGGGTGGAGCCGCAGGGCACGCAGACGATGATCCGCGGGCTGGGCGCCAGCATGTTGCGGGGGTGCACCATGCGGATGAACTGCTTGAGCATCTGTTCCGTGACCGTGAAGTCGGCGATGACGCCGTCCTTCATGGGCCGGATGGCCTCGATGTTGCCGGGCACGCGGCCGAGCATCTGCTTGGCTTCGTGGCCGACGGCCTGGATGATCTTCTTGCCGTGAGGCCCGCCTTCATGACGGATTGCGACCACGGAGGGTTCGTCGAGAACGATACCCTTGCCGCGGACGTAAATCAGCGTATTGGCGGTACCGAGGTCGATCGCCATATCGCTGGAAAAATAACTGCGCAGGAATCCGAACATGGGAGCTCAGCTAAATTCTGGGGGGAATTGGGGTCATGCCGCGGGGCGTTTGGCCCGAAAAACGTCGGGTCCGCCTGTCATCACGGCGATTAAACCGTGAATCATAACTTATAATTTCCCCGGAAATAGCGCATAAATGCAGGCTATTCAAGCTTTGTAACGGGTTCGGCATGTGCATACTGCCCAGTCCCGCCCCTCGGCCTTCGCTCATCGAATTTGCAATTCCCCCATGGCGCTCAATGATAAAGATGTGGCCCGCATTGCCCGGCTGGCCAGAATCGAACTGACCCCCGACCAGCGCACCGTCGCGCAGGCCGAACTCAACGGCATCCTCCACCTCATCGAACGGCTGCAGTCCGTCGATACCCAAGGCGTGGAACCCCTGGCCCACCCCCTGTCCGCCCACGAGGACATTGTGCTGCGCCTGCGTGAAGACGCCGTGACCGAGGCCGGTTCGCAAGCCCGCCGCGAAGCGCTGCTGGCCAATGCTCCCGATGCCCAGGAAGGCCTGTTCCTGGTTCCCAAGGTCCTGGAATAAGTCATGACGAAACCTGCCCTGCACACCCAATTCGAGGGGATCGCCGCCCTGCGCGCGGCCCTCGCGCAACGCCAGGTCAGCGCCGTCGACCTGGCGCAAAGCGCCCTGGCGGCCGCCGAAGCGGCCAGCGGCCTGAACAGCTTTTTACATATTGACGCCGAATTGACCCTGGCGCAGGCGCGCGCCGCCGACGCCGCCCTGGCGGCCGGCACCGCGGGCCCGCTGGCCGGCATCCCGATCGCCCACAAGGACGCCTTCGTGACGCGCGGCTGGCGCACCACCGCGGGCAGCAAGATGCTCGAGGGCTACGTCAGCCCGTTCGACGCCACGGTCGTCGAACGCCTGGGCGCGGCCGGCGCGGTGTCGGTGGGCAAGCTGAACTGCGACGAATTCGCCATGGGGTCCGGCAACGAGAACTCCGCCTATGGCGCCGTGAAGAACCCCTGGGACCACGCCGCGGTGCCGGGCGGTTCCTCGGGCGGTTCCGCCGCCGCCGTGGCCGCCCGCCTGGTGGCCGCCACCACGGGCACCGACACCGGCGGCTCGGTGCGCCAGCCCGCCGCCCTGTGCGGCGTCAGCGGCATCAAGCCGACCTACGGCACCGTGTCGCGCTACGGCATGGTGGCCTTCGGCTCCAGCCTGGACCAGGCCGGCCCGCTGGCGCCCAGCAGCCGCGACCTGCTCGAACTGCTGGATGTCATCAGCGGCTTCGACCCGCGCGACGCCACCAGCCTGGAAAAATGCGATGGCGTGGCGAACGAGGCCGGCCGCGTGCGCCGCGACTTCGACGCCACCCAAGGACGTTTCGACGCGGCCGGCAGCCAGCCCCTGAAGGGCCTGCGCATCGGCGTGCCTGAAGAGTATTTTGGCGTCGGCCTGGCGCCGGACGTCGCCGCCGCGGTGCAGGCCGCGCTGGCGCAGTTCGAGGCCCTGGGCGCCGTACGCGTGCCGGTGTCGCTGCCGCGCACCGAACTGGCCATCCCGGCCTACTACGTCATCGCCCCCGCCGAAGCGTCCAGCAACCTGGCCCGCTACGACGGCGTGCGCTACGGCCACCGCGCCAAGCAGTACGGCGACCTGAACGAGATGATCAGCCGCTCGCGCGCCGAAGGCTTCGGCGACGAGGTCAAGCGCCGCATCCTGATCGGCACGTACGTGCTGTCGCACGGCTACTACGACGCCTACTACCTGCAGGCCCAGCGCCTGCGCCGCCTGATCGCGCAGGATTTTCAGCGCGCCTTTGCCGGCCAGTGCGACGTCATCATGGGCCCGGTCACGCCCACGGTCGCCAAGAACATCGGCGACAACCGCGACGACCCGACCGCCGACTGGCTGGCCGACGTCTACACGCTGGGCGTCAGCCTGGCGGGCCTGCCCGCCATGTCGATCCCCTGCGGCTTCGGCGGGGAAAAGCAGAATCGTCCCGTCGGCCTGCAGATCATCGGCAACTACTTCGACGAGGGCCGTCTCCTGGCCGTCGCCGACCGCTACCAACAAGTCACCGACTGGCACAAGCAATCGCCGGTAAAGCAGGACGCCTGACATGAACTGGGAAATCGTCATCGGCCTGGAAACGCATACGCAGCTTTCCACCGACTCCAAGATTTTTTCTGGCAGCAGCACGCAATTCGGCGCCGCCCCCAACACGCAGGCCAACGAGGTCGACCTGGCCCTGCCCGGCAGCCTGCCGGTCATGAACCGCGGCGCGGCTGAGCGCGCCATCCGTTTCGGCCTGGCCGTGGGCGCCACCATCGCCCCGCGCTCGGTCTTCGCGCGCAAGAACTACTTCTACCCGGACCTGCCCAAGGGCTACCAGATCAGCCAGTACGAACTGCCCGTGGTCGTGGGCGGTTCGCTGTCGTTCTTCGTGGGCGAAGAAGAAAAGACCGTCAACCTGACGCGCGCCCACCTCGAAGAAGACGCCGGCAAGTCCCTGCACGACGACTTCAACCTCGCCAATGGCGCCCCGGCCAGCGGCATCGACCTGAACCGCGCCGGCACCCCGCTGCTGGAAATCGTGACCGAACCCGAGATGCGCTCCGCCGCCGAGGCCGTGGCCTATGCGCGCGCGCTGCACAGCCTGGTCGTGTGGCTGGGCATCTGCGACGGCAACATGCAGGAAGGCTCGTTCCGCTGCGACGCCAACGTGTCGGTCCGCCCGGTGGGCCAGAAGGAATTCGGCACCCGCACCGAGATCAAGAACGTCAACTCGTTCCGTTTCCTGGAACGCGCCATCGTCTATGAAGCGCGGCGCCAGATCGAACTGATCGAGGACGGCGGCACCGTCGTCCAGGAAACCCGCCTGTACGACGCCGACCGCGACGAAACGCGCAGCATGCGCAGCAAGGAAGACGCGCACGACTACCGCTACTTCCCCGACCCCGACCTGCCCACCCTGGTGATCTCCAGCGCCTGGGTGGACGAGGTCCGCGCCGCCATGCCCGAACTGCCGGCCGCCCAGCGCGCCCGCTTCGAATCGGAATACGGCCTGCCCGCGTACGACGCCGCCCAGCTCACCGTCAGCCGCGACCTGGCCGCCTACTTCGAAGCCGTCGCGCACGCGCTGCCGGCCGGCCAGGCCAAGCTGGCCGCCAACTGGGTCATGGGCGAAGTCGCCGCCGTGCTGAACAAGGAAGAAAAGACCATCGCCGAATCGCCCGTGGCGGCGCCGGCGCTGGCCGCCCTGATCGGTCGCATCATCGACGGCACGATCTCCAACAAGATCGCGCGCGAAGTGTTCGGCGCCATGTGGGCCGGCGAAAACGGCGGCCAGGCCGACGCCATCATCGAGGCCCGCGGCCTGAAGCAGATCAGCGACACGGGCGCCATCGGCGCCATGATCGACGAGGTGCTGGCGGCCAATCCGGCCATCGTGGACGAGTACCGCGCCGGCAAGCAGAAGGCGTTCAACTCCCTGGTCGGTCAGATCATGAAGGCCGCACGCGGCAAGGCCAACCCGCAGCAGGTGAACGATCTGCTCAAGCAGAAGCTCGATAGCTGATTCACGGGCCGGTGCGCCATCGTGCGGACCGGCGCAATATCAGACTAAACCGAAGGCCGCGGCATCTTGCCGCGGCCTTTTGTTTGGCCAAGAATGGTCTGGTCGATTTCGACCTGGAGACTTGGCCATGACAGCCCCCTATCTATCCATTCCGCAGGAACAGGTCGCGGAGCGCCTGGACGAACTCATCGAAACCGCCCACAGCGGCACTCGCGTCGTCATCACCCGCGACGGCGCGGCGTATGCCCAGCTTCGGCAGGTCAATCCCCTGCTCACCGAAGAAGCGCACCGCGCACTCGAAGGACTCAAGCAGACCAAGGGCATCCCTTACGTGGACGAAGCCACCTGGTGGCGCGCGGTCAAAGGAACACACGAATGAAGCTCGTACTCGATGCGTCGGTCGCCTTGAGTTGGCTGCAATTACCCAGCCAGACGCATAGCGCTCAAGCACTCGCCATACTGGAAGACCTGACTGACGAACCGGCGCTCGTCCCATTGATCTGGGCGCTGGAAGTCGCCCAGGGTGCGCTGCGCATTGAGCGGCAGCAGCAAGCCACCCCGGGAATGCTGGCCGCGTTCTCCGCTCGATTGAAGAATACGCCCGTGACAAACGAGTCTCGTGCCACCGCGACCTGGCTGCCCCGCAGCGTATCCCTTGCCCGGCAACACGCGCTCACTGTATACGATGCGTCATACCTGGAACTCGCCCTGTGGCATGGCGCCGCCTTGGCCACTTTCGACAAGCGGCTGGCGCAGGCGGCGCTTGACTGCAACGTCGTCGTAAAGGGGCTTGCGTATCCTGCCAACAGGATCGAATCTCCTGTCGCCCGATACGGACAGCGGCCGGCAAGCACTTGCCAGCCCGGGGGTTCTACACCCCGTACTTCGTCCGGTAAGCCTGCACCGCGTCAGTGTGCTCGGCGAACGCCGCGTCGTCCTGCAGCAGCGCCATGATGTCCGCCAGCGACGCGATGGCCACCACGGGAATGCCGTAGGTCTTGGCCACGTCCTGCACGGCCGAATGCGCCGACAGCGCGTCATCGGCGCCCGCGCGCTCCATGCGGTCCATGGCGATCAGCACGGCGGCCGGCTCGGCGCCGGCGTTGCGGATGATCTCCACCGATTCGCGCACCGACGTGCCCGCCGTGATCACGTCGTCGATGATGACGACCTTGCCCTTGAGCGGCGCGCCGACCAGCGTGCCGCCTTCGCCGTGGTCTTTGGCTTCCTTGCGGTTGTACGCAAAGGGCACATCGTTGCGGCCCTGCATGTCCGGGTGGCCCGCCAGCGCCACCGCCGTGGCCGTCGCCAGCGGAATGCCCTTGTAGGCGGGCCCGAACAGCATGTCGAAGGCCACTCCGGAGTCGAGCAGCGCCTGCGCATAGAAGCCCGCCAGCTTGCCGACCGAACGGCCGCTGTTGAACAGGCCGGCATTGAAGAAATAAGGACTGATTCGACCAGACTTGACCTTGAAGCTGCCGAAACGCAGCACGCCCTCGTTCAGGGCGAAGCGGACGAAATCAAGGGCGGTGGCGGAGGATTGAGCGGCGGGCATGCAGGGGGTCCGGTAGATGGCAGATCCCGCCATTTTATCCGCTGTCGGGGCGGGTTCCGGGCCGCGACGCCGAGTCGGTTAAATTCCTGGCATTGTCCGCGCCTTGCGGCCGCACTTCAGGAGTTTCGCTTTGCTGCGCATCACGTCGATCAACCTCAATGGCATCCGGTCCGCCTTCAAAAAGGGCCTGCAACCGTGGATGGAGACCCACGCGGCCGACGTGCTGTGCCTTCAAGAAATCAAGGTATCCCACGAAGACCTGACCGACGAGCTGCGCCATCCGCCCGGCTACACCGGCCATTTCCACCATGCCGTGAAAAAGGGCTACAGCGGCGTGGGCATCTATCTGCGCGACCCCGCGGAACGGGTGAACACCGGCTTTGACTGCGAAGAGTTCGACTCGGAAGGCCGGATCATCCGCGCCGACTGGAAGGATCTGTCGGTGATCAGTGCCTACCTGCCCTCGGGCTCCAGCGGCGACGAGCGCCAGCAGGCGAAGTACCGCTTCCTGGACAGCTTCGGGCCGTGGATCGACGCGCTGATGCACGAGCACAAGACGACCGGCCGGGAATTCGTCATCTGCGGCGACTGGAACATCGCCCACAAGGAAATCGACCTGAAGAACTGGAAGGGCAACATGAAGAATTCGGGCTTCCTGCCCGAAGAGCGCGCCTGGCTGACGGACGTGTTCGACAAGCGCGGTTTCGTGGACGTGTTCCGCGCCATCGACGACCGTCCCGACCAGTACACCTGGTGGAGCAACCGTGGCCAGGCCTGGGCGAAGAACGTCGGGTGGCGCATCGACTACCAGATCGCCACGCCCGGCATCGCGGCCAAGGCCCGCAGCGTCGCCATCTACAAGGACGAACGATTCTCGGACCACGCGCCCCTGACGATCGACTACGACACGACGCTCCGGGCGTGATTTTTCTCAAATAAATAACAGGGACATATAAAGGAAATTTTCCCGGCACGAAGGCCCCAAGAGGCTTGCCGGGAATCGGATTTCCCTGGCGACGAAGGGTCACTGCCCTATGAGCGCCGCACCCCTACAATTGGGGACATATTAATTTCCCCAGGAAATTCAAGCCTTGCAAGGCTATTTGATCCTTTTCTCCACAGCCTGGCGCATTCCGCCCGATTAAACCGTCCCCATATATCAGCAAGAAAAATCCGTTTGATATCAAGGCGATGGCGCAATTTCCAACTTTGCGCAGGGCAACAATTTGCCCCTACAATTCCGCACCATCCGGGTGCAGTCATGCACCAGAACAAGTATTCAGCGCCCCAATCTGGCGCATTTCCGCACCTATTCGAAGCACCCCCGAGGAGATCATGGTGAAAGTGCAGAGTCTGGACGACTTCCTGCGTGGCGTCGCCGCGCGCGACCCGCAGCAACCCGAGTACATGCAAGCCGTCCAGGAGGTGATGCTGAGCCTGTGGCCCTTCGTCGAGAAGCACCCCCACTACGCCGAGCACGCCCTGCTAGAGCGCCTGGTCGAGCCCGAGCGCGTCATCCAGTTCCGCGTCTGCTGGACCGACGACCAGGGCCGCGCCCAGGTCAATCGCGCTTTCCGCATCCAGCACAGCTCCGCCATCGGCCCCTTCAAGGGCGGCATGCGCTTCCACCCGTCTGTGAACCTGTCGATCCTGAAGTTCCTGGCCTTCGAACAGACCCTGAAGAATTCGCTGACCACGCTGCCCATGGGCGGCGGCAAGGGCGGCTCGGACTTCGATCCCAAGGGCAAGTCCGACGCCGAAGTGATGCGCTTCTGCCAGGCCCTGATGATCGAGCTGTACCGCCACCTGGGTCCGGACACGGACGTGCCGGCCGGCGACATCGGCGTGGGCGCGCGTGAAGTCGGCTTCATGGCCGGCATGATGAAGAAGCTGTCGAACTCCACCGCCAGCGTGTTCACCGGCAAGGGCCTGACCTTCGGCGGCAGCCTGATCCGCCCCGAAGCCACCGGCTACGGCACCGTGTATTTCGCGGAAGAAATGCTCAAGCGCGTGGGCAAGTCCTTCGACGGCCTGCGCGTGTCCGTGTCGGGCTCGGGCAACGTGGCGCAGTACGCCATCGAGAAGGCCATGGCGCTGGGCGCCCGCGTGGTCACCGTGTCGGATTCGAACGGCACGGTCGTGGACGAATCCGGCTTCACCCACGAGAAGCTGGTGGCGCTGATGCACGTCAAGAACGACCTGCGCGGCCGCCTGGACACCTATGCCCGCCAGTTCGGCCTGCAATATGAAGCCGGCAAGCGCCCGTGGCACGTGCCCGTGGACGTGGCCCTGCCCTGCGCCACCCAGAACGAACTGGAACTGGCCGATGCCCAGACGCTGATCAAGAACGGCGTGCTGTGCGTGGCCGAGGGCGCCAACATGCCCGCCACGCTGGAAGCCGCCAAGGCCTTCATCGCCGCGCGCGTGCTGTACGCCCCGGGCAAGGCCAGCAACGCCGGCGGCGTGGCCGTGTCGGGCCTGGAAATGGCTCAGAACTCGGCCCGCCTGTCGTGGACCCGCGAAGAAGTGGACACCCGCCTGCACGCCATCATGCGCGACATCCACGAAAACTGCGTGCGCCACGGCCACACCGAGCGCGAATACGTGAACTACCTTGACGGGGCCAACATCGCCGGCTTCGTCAAGGTCGCCGACGCCATGCGCCAGCAAGGCCTGTACTGATCTTCGCCGCATGCCTGCGCGGCGCCGGGCAACGGCAACGCCAGCGAAAAGGCCGACTCGATGAGTCGGCCTTTTTCATGGCTGTCCGAGGTCGGCCCGGACGCCTGCAGATCAGTGCTTCATCGCGCCGTGATCGTGGCTCATGCCGGGGTTGTGCGAGGCCGGCTTGACCTTGAACTCCACCGCCACGTCGCCCGCCTTTTCGAACTTGAGCGTGGCCGGCACGGTGGCGCCATCCTTGAACGGCGCCTTCAGCTTGATGAACATGACGTGGTAGCCGCCCGGGCTGAGCTTGACCTCGGTGTCGGCGGGCAGCGCGATGCCGCCTTCGACCTGGCGCATCTTCGACACGCCGTTCTCGGTCTGCACCGTGTGCAGTTCGACGCGTTCGGCGGCGTCCGACACCACCGAAAGCAGGCGGTCCGGCGTCTTGGCGTCGTTGTCGATGTCCATATACCCGGCGCCGTTGGCCTGGCCCGGCGCGGAAGCGCGAACCCAGAGATCGTCGACTTCGACCTGGCCCACCTTGTAGTCCTTGGCCCACGCCGTACCGGCGGTGCACAGGCCCAGAGCGGCAATGGCGGCAAACTTGCGGATATTCATGGGTGTCCTCCTGAGACGTTAACGACGCCTGACCAGGCTGCGGGCGGCTGACAGAACCGAGTCGGTCAAGGCTTCCATGGCCTCGGAGTTTACCCGCCAATGCTGCCAGTAGAGCGGCACGTCCTCCCAGGCCCGGCCGCGCAGCAGCACGAGTTGACCGGCGTCAAGGTGCTCCTGCACGAGCGGCAGCGGATTCATGGTCCAGCCCAGTCCACCCAGCGTGGCCTGGACGAAGGCGCGCGTGGACGGCACCCACCACACCGGCGGTTCCCACGGCGCCGGGTCGGCGATCTTGTGCGCGAAGCGCGCCTGCAAGGCGTCCTTGCGGTTGAACACGAGCACAGGCGCCTGCGCCAGCGTCTGCGCGTTGACGCCCGCGGAAAAGTAGCGCTTGTGGAAGGCCGGCGTGCAGGTGGCGACGTAGCGCATGCTGCCGAGCGCGTGGATGCGGCAGCCCTGCACCGGATCGGCCAGCGTGGTCACGGCGCCCAGCACGGATCCATTGCGCAGCAATGCGGCCGTGTGGTCCTGGTCTTCCGAGAGCATGTCCAGCGTGGCGCGGGTGCGCGCCGAAAACTGCAGCGCCGCGTCCACGAACCAGGTCTCGAGGCTGTCGTGGTTGACGGCGATGGGGATGCTGGCGTGGGGAACGTCGTCATCGGCCACGCCCAGCCGGTTCAGCGCGTCGTGCTCCAGCAGGGCGGTCTGTTCGGCAAGCTGGACCAGCACCTGGCCGTCCGCCGTGGCTGCGGCGGGCACGGTGCGCTGGACCAGCAGCCGGCCCATGCGGTCTTCCAGCGCCTTGATCCGTTGCGACACCGCCGACGGCGTGACGCTGAGCGACAAGGCAGCCCGTTCGAAGCTGCCCTCGCGCACCACGGCCGCCAGCGCGCGGAGGTTGCCATGATCGATTTTCATATGATTAGAAATACTTAATATAGTGAAGGAAAATTAGCTGTATTTCATACACATGGCAAGGGAAAATGATGCGTTGCCGGCCGCTTCCCCCGCGCCCGGCCAGTCATCAAAGCGTCGCCACAGGCGCTGCAGTCACAGGTATCCGCATCATGTTCGCCACCTTGTCATCCCCCCTCTTCCTTACCGCCTGGGCCAGCGGCACCGCCACCGGGCTGGGCCTGTTCGCCGTGGTCGGCGCGCAAAGCGCATTCATCCTGCGCCAGGGGCTCATGCGCGCGCACCTGCTCAGCGTGGTCGCCATCTGCGCGCTGATCGACGCCGTCTTCATCTTTGCAAGCGTGTCCGGCCTGCAGGCGCTGACGTCCTGGTTCCCTTGGCTGACCACCGCCGTGCTGTGGTTCGGCGTGGCCTTCCTGACGTGGTACGCGGCGCAGTCCGCACGCCGCGCCTGGACCGCCACGGGCGGGCTGGCCGCCGCGCGCGACGTGGTGCCGTCGCGCCGCGCCGCGATGCTGGGCGCCCTGGGATTTTCGCTGCTCAACCCGCATTTCTGGCTGGACATGGTGGTGGTCGGCTCGCTCGCGCACGGCTTTGACGACGCGCGCATGGCGTTCGCGGCCGGCGCCTTCACGGCCAGCCTGCTGTGGCTGGCCGTGCTGGGCATCGGCTCGCGCCTGTTCGCGCCCTTCTTCGCCAGCGCGGCCGCATGGCGCGTCCTGGACGGCGTGATCGCGGTGGTCATGGCCGGCCTGGCGGTCAGCCTGGCGGTCAAGGGCGTCTAGAGCTTTCAACCCGGAGTCCGGCCATCTATACCTCCACCTTCATCTTCGCGAAGAAGCAGTTCGACGACGAATTCCATCGCCTGGACCAGCACATTGCGGCCGCTGCGCGGGTGATCCCGGGCTACCTGGGCGAGGAATCCTGGGAAGACCCCGCCCGGGGATTGTTCGCCAACGTCTATTACTGGGAATCTCTGGACGCCCTGGACGCGCTGATCCGGCATCCGACGCATCTGGCGGCCAAGACGGCCCAGTCGCAATGGCTGGACGGCTACCGCGTGGAGATCGCCCAAGTGCTGCGCCGGTACGGGCAGGGCCTGCCCGCCCCTTCACTTTTATAATCGGCGCTTCACCACTTTTCGTCGGGCGCACGGCCGGCCCGCCAGACGATCATGCGCGGACCCTCTCCTTCCAAAGACGTGCGCCTGCCGCCGCTCGCCGCCATCCAGGCATTCGAGGCGGCCGCCCGGTTGGGCTCTTTCGAACGCGCCAGCGAAGAACTCTTCGTCACCGCCAGCGCCATCGGCAAGCGCATCGCCGCGCTGGAAACCCTGCTCGACGTCACCCTCTTCATACGCAGCAGCCGCGGCGCCACGCTAAGCGCCGCCGGGCGCGAATATCTTGAGCAGGTGCGCACGGCGCTCGACCTGCTGTCCGACGCGACGCTGCACAAGCGCGGCGAGCCCAAGCTGGAAACGCTGCGCGTCGTCTCCACGCCCACCTTCGCCCGCCAGGTGCTCATTCCCTCCCTGCCCGGTTTCACGGCGCGCCACCCCGACGTCGAACTGGAAATCCTGCTGTCCATCCCGTACCTGGACATCATGCCGCCCAATGCCGATGTCTGGATCCGCTTCGGCAGCGGCAAGTATCCCGGCCTGCACGCGCGTCAGCTCACGCAGGACCCGGTGTTCGCCGTCTGCTCGCCCGGCTACCTGAAGGCTCGCGGCCCGATCCTGCGGCCCGAGGACCTGGCGCCGGCAGACCTGCTGCGCTGCCCCATGGAGCCGTGGCGTCCCTGGCTGGCGGCGGCGGGGCTCGACTGGCCCGAACCCTCGCGGGGCGTGTGGCTGGTCGATCTGGGCATGATGCTGGCCGCCGCGCGCGCAGGCCAGGGGGTCGCCCTCACGCGCCGTTCCCTGGCGGCCGAATGGCTCGATGAAGGCAAGCTGGTTCGATTGCTTGACGTGCAGATTTCCGGTGAATCGCAGTACTACTTGTGCACCGAAAGCTCGCGCGCACCTGGCGGCGCGGCCCAAGCGTTTTCCCTATGGCTGGTTGACGTGTGCCAACGCGCCGCCCAATGGCCATGCGGCTCGCAAGCCGATCAGGAATAAATTTCCAGTACCGAGCGGAATGAAATTCCGCACGCCGCCCGGCCGCGATGGCTAGGATGCGGCCTGCACGACTGCACGCTTGCGGCGCGCCATGCGCCGCTCACCTTGTCCCGGTCAACTCAGTCATTCAGCGCAATGACAGGAACCCCGCATCCGTACTAGGTATTTACGCGGAAAACCCCCGCCGGGTCAGATTCGCGTAAGCGATTAAGCAGACAGTCACGACACGCAACAAAGGAGAGCGCCACTACCACGACATCCCGCCGACTGGCGCCGGCACACGGCTTTCCACGCAGTTCCACCAATTACAACGGAGACATCCATGGATTTTCGTTTGAAGCTGCTCGCAGGAACCCTTGCATTTGCCGCATCGGCCGCGTCCTACGCCGCCGACCCCATCAAGATCGGCGTCGCCGGCCCCTACACCGGCGGCTCGTCCTCCATGGGCGTCAGCATGCGCGACGGCGTGCGCCTAGCCATCGAGGAAATCAATAAGAACGGCGGCGTGCTCGGCCGCCAGCTCGTCGCGGTCGAACGCGACGACGAAGCCAAGAACGAACGCGGCGTGCAGATCGCCCAGGAACTCATCAACAAGGAGCAGGTGACAGCCACCGTCGGCTACATCAACACCGGCGTGGCGCTTGCCTCGCAACGCTTCTACCAGGACGCCAAGATCCCCGTGTTCAACAACGTGGCCACGGGCAGCGTGATCACGCACCAGTTCAAGGCGCCGGAATACCCAGACAACTACGTGTTCCGCAACGCCGCGCACGACAGCATCCAGGCCCCGATGATCGTGGAAGAAGCGATTACCCGCCGCGGCTTCAAGAAGGTGGCGATCCTGGCCGACTCCACCAACTACGGCCAGCTTGGCCGCGAAGACCTGGAGAAGGCCCTGGACGCCAAGGGCATCAAGCCCGTGGCGGTCGAAAAATTCAACATCAAGGACGTCGACATGACGGCCCAGCTGCTCAAGGCCAAGGCCGCGGGCGCCGAAGCCGTGCTGACCTACGGCATCGGCCCCGAGCTGGCGCAGATCGCCAACGGCATGACCAAGCTGGGCTGGAAGGTGCCGATCATCGGCAGCTGGACGCTGTCCATGGCCAACTACATCGACAACTCCGGCGCCAACGGCGAAGGCGCGCGCATGCCGCAGACCTTCATCCAGGACCCGGACACGCCCAAGCGCAAGGCCTTCATCGACGCCTACCTGGCCAAGTTCAAGCCCAAGAACAACCGCATCGATTCGCCGGTGTCGGCGGCCCAGGGCTATGACTCGATCTTCCTGCTGGCCGCGGCCATCAAGCAGGCCAACTCCACCGACGGTCCGAAGGTGCGCGAAGCGCTGGAAAACCTGCAAGCGCCGGTCGAAGGCGTGGTGATGACCTACAACAAGCCCTTCACGCACGACAACCACGACGCGATCACCGTCAAGGAAGTGGTCATCGGCGAGGTCAAGGGCGGCCGCGTCATCAAGGCCAACTAAATCCCGACAAGCAGGAAGGCGGCGGCTGCCCGGCCGCCGCCGCCCGCGCCCCGTTCCCCGGGGCCCGGGGCATGCAGCCGCCTGAAAACAGCGTTCTGCCCAAGGGGGTTGGGACGGAACACAGCGCCTCAAGACACACACCATGATTCTTCTACAGCTCATCTATAGCGGTATCGCGCTAGGCATGATCTATGCGGTCATTGCGTTCGGATACCAGCTCACATTCGCCACGTCGGGCACCTTGAACTTCGGCCAGGGCGAAGCCCTGATGCTGGGCGCCCTCGTCGGACTCACGCTCGTCGGCCTGGGCGTCAACTACTGGGTCATGATTCCCATCGTCTGCATCTTCGGCTTCGCGCAGGGCGCGCTGGTCGAACGCGTCGGCGTCAGGCCGGCCATCAAGACGCGGTCGGAGTTCGGCTGGATCATGGCCACCATTGCGCTGGGCATCATCTTCAAGAACGTGGCCGAGAACATCTGGGGCCGCGACGACCTGCGCTTTCCCTCGCCGCTGCCCGAAGCGCCCATCCAGGTGCTGGGCGCCAACGTCCTGCCGATGGAACTGCTGGTGGTGTTCGGCGCGCTGGGCATGATGATCCTGGTGGAAATCTTCAATCGCAAATCCATCTACGGCAAGGCCTTCGTGGCCACGTCCAACGACCGCGACGCCGCGGGCCTGATGGGCATCAACACCGGCATGGTCATCACCTTCTCGTACGCGCTGTCGTCCCTGACGGCGGCCTTCGCCGGCGTGCTGGTCGCGCCCTTGACGCTGACCGGCGCCACCATGGGCGCGGTGCTGGGCCTGAAGGCTTTCGCCGTTGCGATCATCGGCGGCCTGTCCAGCGGGATGGGCGTGGTGGTGGGCGGGCTGATCCTGGGGATCGCCGAAACGACCACCGGTTTCTATCTTTCGACGGGGTACAAAGACGTGCCGGGATTGGTGTTGCTGCTGCTCGTTCTGACCTTCAAGCCCGCCGGCCTGTTCGGCAAGACCGCGATCAAGAAGGTGTAAGCGATGAAACCCCTGCACCTGCTCCTATCCATCGTGGCCGTGGCCTGCCTGGCCGCCGTGCCGCTGGGCGTGACCAACACGTATTACCTGCACCTGATTGAAACCATCATGATCTATTCGATCCTGCTGTTCGGGCTCGATATCGTGGTGGGCTACACCGGCCAGGTGTCGCTGGGCCATGCCGGCCTGTTCGGCATCGGCTCGTACGTGGCCGGCGTGCTGGTCTTCCATCTGCAGATTCCCATCTGGCTGACGCTGCCCGCCGCCATCATCATCGCCGCCGCGTTCGGCGCGGTGCTGGCCCTGCCGGCGCTGCGCGTCACGGGCCCCTACCTGGCGATGGTGACGCTGGCCTTCGGCACCATCATCCAGATCCTGATCAACGAGATGACCTTCCTGACCGAAGGGCCCCTGGGCATCAAGATCTCCAAGCCGTCCATCGCCGGGCACGTGCTCACCAAGAGCGAGTACTTCTGGCTGGTGGCCGCGCTACTGGTGATCTCGCTGATCGTGGTGCACCGGATCCTGAAATCGCACCTGGGCCGCTCGTTCGAAGCCCTGCGCGACAGCCCGATCGCCTCGGACTGCATGGGCGTGTCGGTGTACCGGCACAAGGTGATCGCCTTCGTCATCAGCGCCGGGTTCGCCGGCCTGGCGGGCGCGCTGTATTCGTACTCGGAACAGTACATTTCGCCCAACACCTACAACTTCGAACTCACCATCCTGTTCCTGCTGGCCATCATCATGGGCGGCCGCAAGAGCCGCACGGGCGCGCTGCTGGGCGCGTCGATCATCGTGCTGCTGCCCAAGATGCTGGACGATATCGGCACCTTCCGGCTGATCGCGCTTGCCGTCGCCATCCTGGTGACCGTCGGCAGCGTCGTGGCCATTTCCAAGGGCCGGACGGAGCCGCGCAAGGTCGTGGTGCCGGTCGTCGGCACCATCGTGCTGGCGGCCTTCTCGTACTGGCTGGAAGCGGTCACCGACTGGCGGCTGACCATTTTCGGCGCCATGATCCTGTTCGTCGTGTACTACCTGCCCGACGGCATCGTGGGCTTCGTGCGAAACCTGTTCTTCTCCAACCGCCGCGCCGCGCTGGCGGTCAAGAAAGACCTGGTGAAAGAGCAGGAAGCCGTGCCCGACGCCGTTGCCGGCAAGGGCGAGACCCTGCTGGCGGCCAAGAGCGTGCTGATGCAGTTCGGCGGCCTGAAGGCGCTGAACCAGGTGGACCTGACCGTCAAGCGCGGCACGATCCACGGGCTGATCGGGCCCAACGGCTCGGGCAAGAGCACGATGATGAACGTGCTGACGGGCATCTACGTGCCGACGGCCGGCGCCGTGGAGTTCTCCGGCAAGTCGCTGGTCGGCCTGGCTCCGGCGGACATCGCGGAAGCGGGCATCGCGCGCACCTTCCAGAACGTCCAGCTCTTTGGCGAGATGACCGCGCTGGAGAACGTGCTGGTGGGCCTGCATCACACCTTCACCACCGGATTGGGCGGCATCGCGCTGCGCACGCCCAAATGGAAGGCAGAGGAACAAGGCGCACGGGCCCGCGCGATGGCGCTGCTGGAATTCGTGGGCCTGGAGTCGCTGGCCAGCGAAGAGGCCCGCAACCTGCCCTACGGCAAACAGCGCCTGCTGGAGATCGCCCGCGCCCTGGCGCTGGATCCTCAGCTGCTGCTGCTGGACGAACCCGCAGCCGGCCTGACCGCGCCCGACATCGTCGAGCTGCTGGCCATCATCCGCAAGGTGCGCGACCACGGCATCACGCTGATCCTCATCGAACACCACATGGACGTGGTGATGGGAGTCTGCGACACCGTGTCGGTGCTGGACTTCGGCCAGAAGATCGCCGAGGGCCTGCCCAACGAAGTGCAAAGCAACGCCAAGGTCATCGAGGCGTATCTGGGCGGCGCGCCCGCCTGACGCCAAGGGGACAACAAGATGCTATCGATCAAGAATCTGGAAGCGGGCTACGGCAAGGTGAAGGTGCTGCACGGCATCAGCATGGAAGTGCCGAAGGCCAAGGTGGTGACGCTGATCGGCTCGAACGGCGCCGGCAAGACCACGACGATGCGGGCGCTGTCCGGCATGATCCGTCCGACCGCGGGCGAGGTCACGCTGGGCGGCAAGCGCATCGACGGGCTGGAATCCCACCGCATCGCGCGGCTGGGCCTGGCCCACTCGCCGGAAGGTCGTCGGGTGTTTCCGACGCTCTCGGTCACCGATAACCTGCTGCTGGGTGCGTTCCCGCGCCTGACCGGCAGCCGTCCCAAAGGCGACGTGCAGGCGGACCTGGGGCGGGCGATGGACCTGTTTCCGCGCCTGAAGGAACGGCGCGACCAACTCGCGGGCACATTGTCGGGCGGCGAACAGCAGATGCTGGCCATGGCGCGCGCGGTGATGCTGAATCCGGAGCTGGTGCTGCTGGACGAGCCGTCGATGGGGCTGGCGCCGATTCTCGTTGAAGAAGTGTTCCGGATCATTGCGCGGCTGAAGGACGAGGGCGTCACGATGCTGCTGGTGGAACAGTTCGCGGCGGCGGCGCTGAACGTGGCCGATTACGGGTATGTGCTGGAGAACGGGCGGATTTCCGTGCACGGGAGTGCGGAGAAGTTGAAGCATGATCCGGCTGTGGTGGCGGCTTATTTGGGCGGATCGCATTAGGATTGAATGAGCTCGTCATGCCGTTGCGAGCGGCGTGGTCGAGTTCTTCAGACGCCCGGCACGGCGGGAGCCTGGGCGGCGCTGGGCTGCGATTGCGGTCGGGTGCGTTCGCTCCGGACTACCCCGTCGTCATCTTCGTCGCGGCCTTCGGCCGCTCCTTCAGATTCCCTCGGGCTTATCGACGCCCCGCGCCGCCCAGGCTCCCGCCGCACCAGGCTTTGCTCCTGGAAACTTCACGGGCGCTGGGACGGGCGGAGTTCTTAAGGTTCTCGCCCAGTCTTGGGGAAGAAAGGAATATCTTGCGGGGCCCGCTCCCGGCCGGCCGCGCGGGCGGCCTCTGGGAGCTTACGCGGTGTCTTGCGTCGCAGAGATATCGCTTCGCGTGTGGCGGTGCTTTGTCTGGGTTCTTGCCCCGGGTTTTTGATCTGTGGAAAATCTTGCGTTGCTCGCCCCTGGTCGGCCGCGCGGGCGGCCTCGGGGGCTTTGGCGGTGTCTTTCGGTTCGCGGTGCCGCTGCGCGACTGCGAGGCATTCTGTTGGCGGGGCCCGCCTCAATACGGCCGCGCGGGCGGCCTATTGAGGCTTACGCGGCATCATGCGTCGCATGGATGACGCATCGCGCGTCGATGGTCTAGCAGCTATCAGACACTCAACGCGTGAAGTCGCTGCACCCCATCGGGCATCAACGAACTGACCGCCACAATCATCATTTCAACTCCAGTGCCGGATGGGCGGCGCGCGCGTGCGGATACGCAGTAGCAGGCTACTCGCCATCGCGCGCCGCCCATCACCGCTCCCCCCCTGCCGACAAGCGCCATCAGCACACCACTCGGCGTGTGCGCGCAAGCGCACTCCCATCGATGGCCAGATGCCCATATGCCAATTGTGGCCGCCCGCGCGGCCGCAATTCGGCGTCCGCGCAGATTCCATACCCTGACCACAGCTCTTGTAGCGCACCAGGCCAAGACATACGTAGCCCGGCGTCGCGGGCACCGTGGCTGCGAGCAACCTCGATGCGCCCGAGGGAATCTGAAGGAACGGCCGCAGGCCGTGACGAAGATGACGAGGGGGGGCCCGCCTAGGGAAGTCCGGAGCGAATGCTCCGGACCGCAATCGGAGCCCCGCGCACCCCAGGCCCCCGTCACGCCGGGCGTCTTAAGAACGCCACCCGCCTACAGAACAACAGCCAACTCGACCCGCATCAAAAAAAAGACCAAAGCCAAGACAGCAAAGCCCGCTATCTCCTGCAACTGCAACTAAGCAGATCCAATCTCAAAGCACGCCCAGAATCGCATCCCGAGCCTGATGCGACAGCTCCAGCCGCGTGGGCAGGCTGCCATCCGGATGCCGCGCCGCCAACGGCGGCAAAAACACGACCTCGACCGCCAGCCCCGTCACGCCCAGCACGCGCCACAGATTCGCAACCAGCGATTCCTCGCCCACGAACGCCGCGTAGCCGCTGCGCTTGCCGTGCTGCATGAATCGCAACGCCACCGGCTGGATCTCGACCGCGGCCGAGCGGGCCGGTTCGAACAGGCTGGCGTGGAAGGGCAGCAGCTCGAAGCCTTCGCTCGTCGTGCCCTCCGGGAACAGGCCGACCGCGTCGCCCTGCTTGAAGCGGCCTTGCATCGACTCGCCCATCGCATGGACCGCGTGACGCTGGCCGCGTTCGATGAAAAGCGTGCCGGCGCCCGCCACCAGCCAGCCGATGACGGGCCAGGCGCGGATCTCGCTCTTGGCCACGAACGACGTCGCGCGGGCCGAATTCAGCACGAAGATGTCGATCCAGGAAACGTGGTTCGCCACCAGCAGCACCGGGCCTTCCAGGCGCGGCTCACCCTTGAAGGTGACCTTCAGCCCACAGGCGGCCATCAGCCAGCGCGACCAGCGGCGGTTCAGCCGGGCGCGGGCCGTGGGCCGCATCAGGGGATAGGCCAGGCCCACGCTCAGCAGGCCGAAAATGATCAGGGGCAGGACAAGGCTCAGCCGTAGGACAAAGCGCAGCAGCTTCAAACTGGAGTCTCCCAGGCCGGTTGGCCACCGACCACGGTGGCTCGCACTCGACCGGGCAGCATCATACCTGCGAAAGGTGTACGGACGCTGCGGCTGTGCAGCGACGCGGGCATGACCATCCATTCTGCGTCCAGGTCCGCCAGGCACAGGTCCGCGGGCGCATCCACGCCCAGGTGCCCGCACGGCCCGATGTGCGGCGCGACGGCGGCCAGCACGGCCGCCGGGCCGGCAGTCACGCGCGCCAGCGCTTCGCCGACGGGCCTGCGGCTGTCGCGCGCCCACTTCAGCGCCAGCGACAGCAACAGTTCCAGTCCGGTCGCGCCGGGCGTCGACGCCGCGAACGGCTCGGCCTTGCCGCGCGCGTCGACGGGCGTGTGGTCGGAGCACAAGGCGTCCACCGTGCCGTCGGCAAGGGCCGCCTGGATGGCGTCGCGGTCGCGCTGGCCGCGCAGTGGCGGATTCAGGTGGTGGTTCGTATCGAAGAAGCCGATGTCCACGTCGGTCAGGTGCAGGCTGTTCATGGACACGTCCGCCGTGACCGGCAGGCCTTCGCGCCGGGCCGCGCGCAGCAGTTCCAGCCCCGCCGCCGTCGACAGGCGCGCCAGATGCACGCGCGCGCCCGTGGCGCGCTGCAATTCGAAGATGGTGTGGAGCGCCACGGTTTCCGCCTGCGCCGGCAGGCCTTCAAGGCCCAGCCGTTCCGCATAGGCGCCGCTGGCCGCCGAAGCGCCGCGCGCAAGCCACGGGTCTTGCGGGCGCAGCCACAGCGTGCGGCCCAGGCCGCTGGCGTAGCGCATCGCGCCCCAGAGCACGCGCGTGTCGGCAACGCCGTTTTCGCCCTGCGCGAAGGCAATGCAGCCGGCCTGCGCCAGCAGCGCCATCTCCGTCAGCGTTTCACCGGCCAGGCCCACGGTCATCGCGCCCAGCGGGTGGATTGCGCACTGCCCGGCCTGCGCGTGGCGCATCAGCGATTCCACCTTGGTGGGCTCGTCTGGCGGGCCTTCCGCGTCGGGCGGCAGCACCAGCCGGGTCACGCCGCCGGCCAGCGCCGCGCGCAATTCGGACGGCGCGAAGCCTGCATGGCCCGGCTGCGCGACACGCGCCGACAGGTCGACCAGGCCCGGCAGCACCGCCAGTCCGCCGGCATCGATGCGGCGGTCGGCCTGGAAGCCGTCGGGCGCCGCGCCGACCGCGACGACGCGGCCTTGCGCGATGTAGAGATCATGCTGGCCGTCCAGGCCGTGCGCGGGATCGATCAGCCGGCCGTTGGCGATATGCAGCCTCATGGCGCGTCTCCGGCCAGCGCGCGCAGGACGGCCGCGCGCAGGTGCTGTTCAAGGATCGCCAGACGCGCCTCGACGGGCTCCAGGCCGGCCGCGATATCGCCGTCCACTTCGACGCCGGGCGCAAGCCGGCCTGCGGGAAGCAGCATGGCGTCGGGCCTGGCGTGCGCCAGGGCTGCGGGCGTCAGTCCGTGGGTGCAGGCGTATTCGCGCGCGGAAGGAAGCTGCGCGCCGCTGATTCCTTCGACGTTCAGCGGCATCGCGATGACCACGTCCGCATCGCGCAGGCTTTCCTCTAGCGTGGCGCAGGCGCGCACGCCCAACTGAGGCAGGCCGTCGGGCAACAGCGTGCGCGGCGCCGCGACGCGGACTTCGGGCACGCCCAGCGTGGTGAGCAGGTGGATGACGGAGCGCGCAAGGCGCGAATGGCGGATGTCGCCCACCAGGGTCACGACCAGGCTGGTGAGGTCAGGCTTGGTTTCGATGATGGCCTGGACCAGCGCCAGCGCGGGCAAGGGATCGGCGTGCCGGCCATCGCCCGCATTCAGGACGCGCAGCCCCGGGGCGGCATGCGCGGCGGCGCAATGGGCCGCGCCGCTCTGTTCGTGGCGCAGCACCAGCACGCCGGGCGCCAGCGCGCCGACGGTTTCGGCGAGCGCCTCGGCGGCGCGCGCTTCCAGCGGCACCGGCAGCATCGACAGGCTGGCCGCCGCGGCGGCAAAGGCTTCGCGGGCGGCGGCGTCCGCGTCGGGCAGGCACAGGAAAACCGGCATTTCCGGCGCCGGATCAGGCTGCGGATCGCCGGCTCCCATGCTCGCGCGTGCGGCCTCGAGCAGCCGCTCGACGTGGCGCCGGGGCAGGCCTTCCGTGGTCAGCAGGTGCAGGAGTTCGCCGCGGCGATCGAGTTGCGGATTGAGCATGGGCAAGACGGGCCGCGGCCATCACGCCGCGGGCAAGGTATCCAGATAGCGTTGCAGGATGACGGCCGCCGCCATCGCGTCGTCCGCGGCATGGGTGCCGAGCAGGCGCTGGGCCTCCATGCTGGAGCCGCGTTCGTCCACCAGTTCCACCGCGACGCCGAAGCGGCCGTGCAGCTGGTTGGCGAAACGGCGGCAGCGCGCGGTGGCGGGCTGTTCGCCGCCATCGGCGTCCAGCGCCAGGCCCACGACCACGCGGTGCGGCTGCCATTCCTGGAGCAGCGCCGCGATGCGGCCGAAGCGCGCGTCGCGCACTTCGCTGAAGATGATTTCGAGGGGACGCGCCTGGCGGGTCAGCGTGTTGCCGATGGCGATGCCGATCTTCTTTTCGCCGAAATCGAAGGCAAGCAGCGTTTCTTCAGGCATGGCCCGCGTCGCCGGCCAGCATGACAGGATCGATGCCCAGCAGCTTCAAGGCCGCGGGGTAGCGTTCTTCGGGGGGCACGTCGAAAATGATGTGGTCGTCGGCGCCGACGCTGAGCCAGGCGTTCTGCCCCATCTCGCTTTCAAGCTGGCCGGCGCCCCAGCCGGCGTAGCCCAGCGTGACCAGCATGCGGGCCGGCCCGTTGCCGTCGGCCACGGCCTGCAGCACGTCGCGTGAGGTGGTCAGCGCCATGTCGCCCAGCTTGATGCTGGAGCTGTAGTCGCCCGCGGGCGCGTGCAGGACAAAGCCGCGGTCGGTCTGGACCGGGCCGCCGAAATAGACGTAGGTGTCCTTGACCGGCCCGATCTCGAGCGTCAGGTCGATGCGTTCGAACAGCGTGCCCAGCGTCAGGTCGGTGGGCCGGTTGATGACCAGGCCCAGCGCCCCGCGCTCGGTGTGCTCGCACACGTAGATGACGGATCCGGCCAGGCTTCCTTCCACCATGCCGGGCATGGCGATCAGGAACTGATTGGCGAAATTGGCCGCCTGCGTGGTGGCGTCTTCGTGAAGTTTTTCCGTCATGGCAACCCCTTCGTGGGTAGTCTGAAAGAACCGTTGGAGAGCGCGCGAACGCGATCCATCATGCCTGGCGGCAGTCCGACGGTTACGAGGATGGGGTATGCCCCCATCTTACGAGCCCTGGCGGAATAAGTCGGCGGTACGGCTTCAGATTTCCATCAGTTCAAAGTCCTCTTTGCGGGCGCCGCATTCGGGACAGACCCAGTTCGGCGGCACATCTTCCCAGCGGGTGCCAGGAGCGATGCCTTCGTCGGGCAGGCCGGCCTCTTCGTCGTAGACCCAGCCACAAATCAGACACATCCAAGTACGCATAGTTCTCTCTTACATCAATTCCCCACCGGGTTCCCCGCGGCGGGGCAAAGGTGAGGGGCTTCCATTAGAATGGGGACAATCTTACCGAAACCCAATAGGGGTTCCCCTGATTCATGCCAAATGCGTCGCGGGCAACCCTCACTCCAAGCGCAGTCAAGTGGCCCCCGTTACTCCCCCTCTCGTTTTGGTCTTCGGTCCGCTCGATCCCTCGGGGTCGGACGGCCTGCCCGCCGACGCCGTGACGTGCGCCCGCCTGGGCTGCCACGGCCTGGCTGCCGTCACGGCGCTGACCGTGCAGGACACCGCCGGCATCGAAGAAATCCATCCCGTTTCGCCTGACCTGCTGGACGACCAGGCGCGCTGCCTGCTCGAAGACATGTCCGTGCAGGCCATCAAGGTGGGCGGACTATACACCGCGGAAACGGCAAGCGTCGCCGCGCAGGTCGCCGCCGACTACAGCCAGGTGCCGCTGGTGCTGCACCTGGGCCAGCGCGCCCAGTTGCCGGCCGACGCCGCCGACGAGGACGAAGCCGACGACCTGCTGGCCGCCACCCTGGAGCTGGTGCTGCCGCAGACAGACCTGCTGGTCATCGAACACCTGCGCCTGGCGCAGTGGCACGCCGATGGCGACATCGATATCGGGGACGCACCGACGCCCATGCACGCCCTGGTGGCGGCAGGCGCCGAGTGGGTCCTGGTGCTGGGCAGCCCCCAGCGCCCCGGCCATTTCGCCAACGTGCTGCTGGGCCCGGGCGGCCAGACGCACACCTGGCCCTGGCAGGCGCCCCCCGACCGCAACGGCGATGCCGGCGGCCTGGCGGCCACCGCCATCACGGCCATGCTGGCGCGCGGGCTGGAAATGCCTGAAGCCGTGCGGCAGGGCCTGGCCCACGCCGACGCCTCGGTCGCCGCCAGCTTCCTGCCGGGCATGGGCCGGCGCATTCCCAACCGGATGCTGCCCCAATGAAGCCCCTGCGTTTTCCCTCCGGCCTGTATGGCGTCACCCCCGAATGGGACGATACCGACCGCCTGCTGCAGGCGGTGCGCGACGCCGCCGCGGGCGGCATGCGCGCGCTGCAGCTGCGCCGCAAGAACGTGCCCGACGCCGTGCGCGCCGCGCAGGCCCGCGCGCTGGCGCCGCTGTGCCGCGAGCTGGGCGTGGTCTTCCTGATCAATGACGACTGGCGCCTGGCGCTGGACGTGGGGGCCGACGGCGCCCACGTGGGCCGCGACGACGAAAGCCTGGCCCGCATCCGCACCGAGGCCGGACCGGACCTGATCCTGGGCGGCTCCAGCTACGACGACCTGAACCGCGCACGCGAACTGCTCGACGCGGGCGCCGACTACATCGCCTTCGGCGCCATGTTCGCGTCCACGGTAAAGCCGGATACGGTGCGCGCGCCGCTGTCCGTCCTGACCGAGGCCCGTCGCCTGGTCGACGACCGCGACGCGCCGCGCCCCGCCGTGGTCGCGATCGGCGGCATCACGCCGGACAACGCCCCGCTGGTGGCCCAGGCCGGCGCCGACTCCATTGCCGTCATCACCAGCCTGTTCGAGGCGCCCAGCATCCGCGCCGCCGCCGCGGCCTGCGCCGCGCCCTATTCCGCCAACCCCAACCGCAAGTCTTGAACGCCATGTCCACCAACGCTCAGCTTTTCGAACGCGCCTGCCGCAGCATCCCCGGCGGCGTGAACTCGCCCGTGCGCGCCTTCCGCTCCGTGGGCGGCACGCCGCGCTTCATCAAGCGCGCGCAGGGCCCGTACGTGTGGGACGCGCAAGACAAGCAGTACATCGACTACGTGGGCTCCTGGGGCCCCGCCATCCTGGGCCATTCGCACCCTGAAGTGGTGCGCGCGGTGCAGGAAGCCGCCGTCAACGGCCTGTCCTTCGGCGCCCCCACCGAAGCGGAGATCGAACTGGCCGAAGTGCTGATCTCGCGCCTGCCGTCGCTGGAACAGGTGCGCCTGGTCAGCTCGGGCACCGAGGCCACCATGACGGCCATCCGCCTGGCGCGCGGCGCCACCGGCCGCGCCAAGATCGTGAAGTTCGAAGGCTGCTACCACGGCCATTCCGACAGCCTGCTGGTCAAGGCCGGCTCGGGCCTGCTGACCTTCGGCAATCCCAGCTCGGCCGGCGTGCCGCCGGAATTCGTGTCGCACACGCTGACCCTGGAATACAACAACCTGGACGCCGTGCGCGAGGCCTTCGCCCAGCACGGCGCCGACATCGCCTGCATCATCGTGGAGCCGGTGGCCGGCAACATGAACCTGATCAAGCCCGCGCCGGGCTTCCTGGAAGGCCTGCGCGAGGTCTGCACGCAGCACGGCGCGCTGCTGATCTTCGACGAAGTCATGACCGGATTCCGCGTGGGCCCGCAAGGCGTGCAGGGCCTGACCGGCGTCAAGCCCGACATCACCACGCTGGCCAAGGTTATCGGCGGCGGCATGCCGGTGGGCGCCTTCGGCGGCAGCGCCGACATCATGAAGCACATCGCCCCGCTGGGCGGCGTGTACCAGGCTGGCACGCTGTCCGGCAATCCCGTGGCAGTGGCCGCGGGCCTGGCCACGCTGCGCCTGATCGCCGCGCCGGGCTTCTACGACAAGCTGTCGGCCCAGACCGCCAAGCTGGCGCAAGGGCTGCAGGAGCGCGCCCGCAAGGCCGGGCTGCCATTCTCGGCCGATTCGGTGGGCGGCATGTTCGGCATTTACTTCAGCGACACGGTCCCCGCCTCGTTCGCCCAGGTCTCGGCCTGCGACACCGCGGCGTTCAACCGCTTCTTCCACGCCATGCTGGACCACGGCGTGCATTTCGCGCCGTCCGCGTTCGAAGCGGGCTTTGTCTCGGCAACGCACGACGACGCCGTGATCCAGTCCACGCTGGACATTGCGGAGAAGGTCTTCGCCGGCCTCTGACCGGCACCCCGAAGCGGCCCGCGGGCCGCTTTTTTCATGGCGCCTTGTATTGCTCGTACAGGGCGGTTACGTTCTTCACGTAGGCCTGCGTTTCCGCGTAGGGCGGCACCGCGTCGTATTTGCGCACCGCGCCCTCGCCCGCGTTGTAGGCGGCCAGCGCCAGGTCCAGGCGGCCGGGATACCGGTCGATCAGCCGGCGCAGGTGGCGCGACCCGGCCTGCACATTCGTCGCCGGATCCACCAGCGCGCGCTCCACGTCGTCCACCGACAGCAGCGGCGCGGCCGTGGCCGGCATGAGCTGCATCAGGCCCAGCGCGCCCTTGGGCGAGCGGGCATCGCTGCGAAAGCCGGATTCGATCGCGATGATTGCCGTCAGCAGCGCCTGGTCGACGCCAGAATCCTGCGCGGCGCGGGCGATCAGGTTGTCGTGCTTGGTGGTCGGCTTGATCGCCCCCCACATCAGCGCGGAAGCGGGGGCCGCGGCGGCCCGCGACACGCGCCGCGCGCCGTCGCCGGCCTCGGGCTCACAGGCCAGGCATAGTTTGTCGGCGCCGCCGCGCACCGCGGTCCGCGCCTGCGCGCGCTTGTAGTATTTGCCGTAGCCGGTGGGCACTTTCATCGTGCGCCAGACACCGAACGGATCCTTGTAGCGGTAGGTCTCGGCGGCGTGGGCGGGCGCGGAGCTCGCCAGCGCCAGAGCGCCCGTCGCCAGGGCCGCCACCGCCGCCATCCCGCCGGCGCGCGCCAGGAGGGCGCGCATGGCCGAAAGAATGGGGGTGGGTGGTTGGGACATGGGACGGGGCTCCGGCGGCGTCCTGAGACGCGTTGGCGAGCCCCTATGCTGCTTGCGCCCATGCCGGTTTGTCTTTCCTGCCGATGCCCTAGTGCCGGTCGGCGCCCCGGTTTCACAGGGAAAAACGGGGACATAACTAAGCCATGCGGCCGATAAATTTGCCGTTACTGGCCAGTAACCCCCGACGCTGCTTAGAATATGACGTAATATTTCGTTCAATTACTAAATGATTGAACCTGGCCGACTCGTGCCGGGCAGGAGAGAGGGTGAAATGGGCGCAGAAAACATGCTCCAGTTGCTGCTGGACGCCGAGACCAACGTCCTGACTGCGGTCTACACGCCGCCGCCCCGGCCCGCTCCCGCCGGCGCCGGGCCGGACGAGTCGGCCGTGCCAGGCGTAGCGCCCGCCCCCGCCGCCTCGTCAACGGATACCCAGGCGGACGAAAGCGCGGGCGACATTGCCGTCGAAACCGATGAGTCCGAGATCGCCGATGCCCCCGTGGTCAACACCGACCTGCCCAGCTGGGACACGCTGGTTGCCGCGGCGGCCGCGCAGGGCTGGGCCGCCGAGGCGCTCGACAGCCACGCCATCCTGGCCTTCATCGATCTGTGCCGCACCGCCGCCGAGCCCGTGCAGAGCCCGGTCGGCAAAGTGGTGGACGGCGCCTTCGAGATCGAACTGAACGCGACCCGCATGGCCGCGACGCTGACGCTGCACCCGCCCAAGGGCGGCAAGCCCGTCTCGCTGGAAGCGGTGCGCCAGGCCTTGGCGGACCAGGGCATCGTCCATGGCGTGCTGGACACGGCGCTGGCCGAAGCCGTCGCGCTGGGCCGCGCCGAGACCATCCTGGCCGCCCAGGGCACGCCGCCCACCCGCGGCACGCCGACCCGCTTCGAAAGCCTGCTGGACCGCCTGAAGCCCCGCGCCGAAGACATCGACGAACTGGCCCAGGTGGACTACCGCGACCTCGGCAGCCTGCTCCTGGTGTCGCCCGGCACGCCGCTCATGCGCCGGATCCCGCCGCTGCCCGGCGTGGACGGCACCAACGTCCTGGGCGAGGCCGTGCTGCCCGACGAACTGCCCGACACGCCCTTCTCCAAGGAACTGTCCGGCGTCGCCGTCGACCCCGAGGATCCGCTGCTGCTGCGCGCGGCCATTGCCGGCACGCCCACGCTGATCACGCACGGCGTGCAGGTGAACCCGATGGTCGAGGTGGACGCCGTCAACCTGTCCACCGGCAACATCACGTTCGAGGGTTCGCTGCAGGTGCGCGGCGACATCAGCGCCACCATGGAAGTGCGCGTGACCGGCGACGTGGTCGTCAACGGCACCATCGAGGCCGCGCTGGTGGAAGCCGGCGGCAGCGTCACCGTCAAGGGCGGCATCATCGGCATGGCCGAAACGCTGCACGATGCCTCCGCCGCCAACCGGACCGCCCACATCGTCTGTGGCGGCGCGCTGCGCGCGAAGTTCATCGAGAACGCCGTGATCAGCGCGGGCCAGGACATCGACGTCGAGCGCGAAATCCGGCAAAGCAGCATTGCCGCCGGCGGCAGCGTCAATGTCGGTCCGCCCAACACCCAGCAAAGCGCCATCACGGGCGGCGAAACCCGCGCCCTGCTGGCGGTTCGCGCCGGCACCATCGGCTCGCCCTCGGGCATCCCGACGCTGGTGCAGGCCGGCCTGGACCCGCACGCCGACATCAAGCGCACGGCCCTGACGCGCAAGCGCCTGAAGATGAACGAGGAAAAGGCGAAGCTGGAACAGTTGCTGATGTTCCTGCAGGCCAACCCGCAGCGGGCCACCGGCGACGTCGTCGAGCGCGCGCGCAACACGCACGCCAAGCTGATCGGCGACCTGGCCGCGCTGGAGGAAGAGGAAGCCCAGCTCGTGCGCGACCTGCTGCCCCAGCAGAACGCCACCATCGCCGCCACCCGGCGCTTCTGCAGCGGCGCGACGATCCAACTCGGCAACAAGATGCAGGAGTTCCTGGAAGACCAGGTGGGCGGCAAGGCCGGCCTGGAAGAAGGCGAGATCGTCATCCGCTAGGGGTCGCGCCGCGCCGGTCTTCCCGCAAGCGTCAGGCGCCGTCGCCGGGCGCCAGTTCCTTGAACCAGGCGCGCGGTGAAATGCCGCGGTCCGGTCCCAGGACCGAGAATCCGCCATCCACCGGGATATCCACGCCCGTCATCCACGACGCCACGTCCGAGCACGCAAAGCACACGGCGGCGGCGATCTCGTCGCCCGAGCCGACCCGGCCCAGCGGATGGAAATGCGCGCCCACCGCGTCGGCCGCCTGGCGCGAACCGCCCGACAGCTGCTCGACCGACGGCGACCAGGTCCACGCCGGCGACACCGCCAGGACGCGCACCCCCGCGGGCGCCAGCTCCACCGCGAAGTTCTTGGTGATCTGCAGCAATGCGGCCTTGGACGCCGGGTACAGCGCCCGCCCTGCCGCGCCGAACTTGCCGCCCGTGCTGCCCATGTTCACCACGACGCCGCCGCGCGGCAGATGCGGCGCCGCAAGCTGCGTGAAGATCGCGGCCGACACCAGGTTGGTGTCCAGCGTGCGGTGCCATTCGTCGCGGGTCGAGGCCAGGCCACGGTCCGCGTACTGGCAGGCGTTGTTGACCAGGAAGTCCAGCCGCCCGAAGCGCGCGAGCGCGGCGTCGATGGCTGCCTGGATCTGGCTGTCCTGGCCGATGTCCGTTTCGCAATACAGCGCACGCGCGCCCAGCGCCTGCGCCAGTGACTGGCCGGCGTCGGCGTTGCGGCCGATCAGCACGACGCTGGCGCCGGCTGCGGCGAATCCCCGCGCGATATCGGCGCCCAGCCCCTGGGTGCTGCCGGTGACGATGGCGGTCTTGCCCGCCAGGCCGGGAAAGCCTGTGAAATCCATGAATGCTCCTTGATCAGTCCGGCGCGGCGGCCCAGCGCATGGCCTGCGCCACCGAGCCCGTTTGGGCGATCAGCCGCATGCTGGCCAGCGACGCCTCGTGCACCGCCGGCTCGGCAGAGGCGCAGGCATCCTGCGCCACCATCACCGAAAAGCCGATGTCGGCGGCATGGCGGACCGTGCCTTCCACCACCGAATGCGTGGCCACGCCCGCCACCACCAGCCGCCGCGCGCCCAGCAGCCGCAAGGTCTCTTCCAGCGGCGTGCCATAGAAAGCGCTGATGCGCGTGTGCTTGACGATGAATTCGCGCGAACTGCCGGCCAACGGCTGCAGGCCGTCGTAGAACGCGCTGCCCCACTGCCCTTCCGGCACCGCGCCTATCGTGGCCACGTTGCGGAAGATGGCGCAGTTGGGCAGCAGGTCCGCGTAATCGGGCCGGAACGCGATGCGCACATGCACGATGGGCAACGCCTGGGCGCGCGCGCCCTCCAGCAGCGCCGCGGCGTTGTCCAGCAGGCGCTGGCGCGCCCCGCTGTCGGCATCCAGCCCGACACGGATCTTGCCTTCCGGATGCAGCACATCATTCTGATAGTGCAGCGCCAGCACCGCGACGTCCGCGTCCTTCACACGAACACCTCGAAGGCATCGTGCACATCGTCGCAATTGACCAGGTCCACCCGCTTCATGCGGATGCGCCAGCCATCGCCCTCGGCGGCCAGTTTGTGGGTATAGCGCCCCGCCAGCTGGCGCGGCTGGCGCTTGCGCCACTCCGTCATCTGGAAGACGGAATGCACCACCAGGTTGCCGCCCGCGTCCACGCCTTCGACCTGGACGCCGCCCACCAGCCGCACGGTGTGCGTGGGCGGCTGCTGCGACCAGTTGCGCGGATGCTCCAGGCGCCGGATGCGCACGTCGCGCAGCATGCGGTCTTCCCAGAACAGCGAGATGTGATCGTAAGGGCTTTGCTGGCCGGGCTTGCGCGGCATCCAGTACATGCCGTCGCCGGTCCAGAGCGCCTGCCAGTCGCCGTAGCGCCGCTCGTCCAGTAGCCGCGCCTCGCGGTACAGGAACTGCGCGATGCGGTGGTAGGCGTCGGCGGGCACGTCGGCCGGCGAGAGGTCGGCCGTGCCGACGTCGAAATCCAGATCTAGCAACATGCGCCGTCTCCCTTGGCCGTTTTTTCCGCGGCGGCGGGACCGGCCTCCATGTATTCCTTCCAGGCGCGGAACTGATTGCGCATGGGCAGTTCGCTGGTGCCGTTCACGGACACCATGCCTTCGGCGTCGCTGCGGTCGCTGCCGTGGTAGCGGTGCATGCTGACCCAGTCGCCGCCCCGCGTGGCGTTGCCTTCCTGGCAGCGGTTGTAGAGTTCGATGTCGTCCGGCATGACGTTGGACGACGGCGAATTGATGACGTTGGCGTACAGCATGGCGCGCTTGAACACCCCGTCCGGCGCCCCCTTGCAGCGGAATGTCTGGATCTCAATCAGCGTCCGGTCCACCGCGACCGGGCGGATCACCCGGAACTGCTGGAACACGGTATGGGGAGAACCGCTGCCGTAGATGACGGTGTTGTGGCGGTTCATGCCCAGGATCTCGCGCGCGCGATCCTCGCCGTAGGCGGCGGTCAGCGATTCGAAGTGCGCGCGCGACACGGGATCGCGTTCCGCGGCGCCCGGGTTGAAGATGCCTTCCATGTAGCCGTGGCCGTTGTCGTAGGCCCGCAGTTCCAGCTTTTCCCAGAATTCGTAGGGCTCGCCGTTGCCGTCCATGATGTGCAGCTCGAGCGGCATTTCGCCCATTTCCTTGGCCTCGTCGCGCGCGGCAGCATACGAAGACTCATGGGTGACGCGGGCGTGCATGGTGTCGTGCAGGTTCTCGTAGAACACCTTCCAGTTGGACTTCTGCATCACGCGGAAAATGCCGCCCGCCACCTCGACCTCGCCCACTGGCGACCGGTCGCAGAGATTGTCGATGGACGAGCGCACGCCGCCCAGGAAGTCTTCCAGCGCCTGGCCGTCCCGGGATTGGCTGGCGAACACGAAGCCCCGGTAGCTGTCCACGCGCGGCAGGCGGCGCATCGAAAACGACGGGTCCGCGGGATCGTACGACGTGCCTTCCAGGCCCTGCTTGAGCGGCACGCCCAGGTGGCTGCCGTCCAGCTTGAAGGTCCATGCATGGTAGGGGCAGCGGAAGAACTTGCCGACGCAGCCCTCGCCATCGGCCACCACCTTCGCGCCCTTGTGCGGGCAGCGGTTGTACAGCACGTGCACGCGGCCGTCGGCGGCGCGCACCATCAGCACGTCCTGGTCGCCCAGGCGCGTGGTGTGGTAGTCGCCGGTCTTGGGCACCTGGCTTTCGTGACCCACGTAGATCCAGGCGCGCCCGTAGATGCGCTGCATCTCCAGGTCGAAGATGGCCGGATCGGTGTACAGGTCCCGGTGCACGCTGTCGCCGCGCACCAGGGACGCAAGTTGCTCATCGGTATAAGGCATGTCGTCTCCCTACTTGTTCTCGCTGTCCTTCCAGCGCGCCATCAGCGTGTTGGAAGGCAGGGTCTCGTCCAGCAGCTTGGCCGCGGTCTCGCGGCCGGCGGTGGGCAGGCCCTTCGGATCCAGCAGGCCCACCTGCACCAGCACGCTGGCCTGGTCCCAGTAGATGTGCTCGTGGTAGAGCTTGTCGCCGCGGAATTTCACGATGGCCACCAGCGGAATCTCCACGTACTTGCCCGTGGGCGCCACGCCCGGCAGCATCCAGTCGATTTCCGTGGTGTGGGTGAAGCAGAACAACAGCTCATCGACGATCTGCGTCGCGCCCACCGTGCGCGACAGGGGCACGAGCCGGGTATCCGGCGGATTGCTGTTGACGAAGTGATGCTGGTAGAAGCGCGAAAGCTCCTCGTGGCCCACTCCACCCGTCATGGTCGGGATATGGTTGACGTAGGGCTCGGCCACCATCGTGGCCATCGTCGCGGCCACGTCGCGCGTGCCGAATTCGTATTCGCAGTGCTTGTCCCACAGGTACGAATAGTCGAATTCCGGGCCGATCGCGCGCTGCAGCGCCGCCATGCTGCGCTGATGCGCCATCAGCGCGGATGGCTTATCGTAGTGATCGCCGCCCGTGCGCGCGAAGGCGTGGTCCATGCCGGGGTAAACGTACAGTTCCACGCCCGGCTTGCCGCCCAGCGCTTCCAGGATGCGCTGGCGCGCCTCGGGCGGACAGAAGCCGTCCTGCTCGGCAATGTGCAGCACCAGCCGCCCGCGCAGGCTGGAGGCTTCTTCGAGGCTGTCCTCGATGCCGACGCCGTAGTAGCCCACCGCCACGTCCGCGTCCGTGCGGCAGGCGGCCAGGTAGGCCAGCTTGCCGCCCAGGCAATAACCCAGCACGCCCGCCCCGCCCTCCTGTTCGGGCAGGGCGCGCAGCGCGGCCAGCGTCGACGCGATGTCCTTCACGCCCAGGTCCACGTCGAACCCCTTGTAGAGTTCAAAGGCACGCGGCATGTCGGCGGGGCCGTCCGTGAGCTGGATGCCGGGCTGCTGGCGCCAGAACAGGTCCGGCGCCAGGACCACATACCCTTCCTCGGCCAGCAGCTGCGCCGCGCGGCGCATGAAGTCGTTGATGCCGAAGATCTCCTGGCACAGCACCAGGCCCGGGCCGCGGCCCGAGGCCGGCACCGCCAGATAGGCGCCGAAGGACTTGCCATCGTGCGAGGCGATCGTCACCTCGCGCGTCGTAATGCTCTGAGTCATGCGTATCTCCTGAATTGCGGGAATCCGGCGGCCCTACTTCATCTGGCAGGCGGCGGCGAACGGATCCTGGTACTGGGTCAGCACCGTGCCCGTCAGCTTGTTGGCCAGCTTGCCCCCCGCGCCCGCCTCGACGACACGCAGGTAGTAGTTCTGGACCGGATACTGGTTGCGATTGAATTTGAAGTCGCCGCGCACGGACTTGAAGTCGGCACGCCGCAAGGCCGGACGCAGGGCGTCGGCATCGAGCTTGCCGCCCGTCTGGCGCACCGCGCTGTCCAGCAGCATCGCGGCGTCGTAGCCCTGCGACGCATACAGCGTCGGGCTGCGGTTGTAGGTTTTCTTGAAGTCCTCGACGAACTTGCGGTTGGCGGGGTTGTCCAGATCGGCGGCCCACTGCGAGGTGTTGCGCAGGCCCTGGATGGGCGCGCCCACCGCCGCAATGGTGTCCTCGTCGCCCGAAAAGCCCGGCGCCAGCAGCGCGATGTCCTTGGACAGGCCCGCACCGTTGAACTGCTTGATGAAGTTCACGCCCATGCCGCCCGGCAGGAAGAAAAACACCGCATCCGGCTTGCTGGCCCGCAGCCGCGTGATCTCCACGCCGTAATCCAGTTGGCCGAGCTGGGTGTAGATCTCTTCCGACAGCCCGCCCTTGTACAGGCGCTTGAACCCATTGAGCGACTCGCGGCCGCCCGGATAGTCCGGCGCGATCAGCGCCACGCTCTTGAAGCCCTGGTTCGCGGCGTACTTGCCCATGGCGGCGGGGATGTCCTCGTTCTGCCAGGCCACCGCGAAGAAATTGGGATTACAGCCGGCGCCGGCATAGTTTTCCGGCCCCGTGTTGGTGCTGAGATAAATCGTGCCCGATTGCAGGATGGCGGGCATCACAGGCAGCAGCACATTGGAAAACACGATGCCGGTCATCACGTCCACGCGGTCGCGCTTGAGCAGGCGCTCGACCGCCTGGCGTCCGGTATCCGCCTTTTGCTGGTCGTCGGCGACCACCACTTCGGCCGGCACCCCGCCCAGCTTGCCGCCCGTGTGCTGCAGCGCCAGATTGAATCCGTCGCGGATCTCGTTGCCCAGCGCCGCGCCCGGCCCGGACAGCGTGGTGAGCAGGCCCACCTTGACCTTGTCCGCGGCCGACGCACCGGTCGCGGCCGTCAGGCAAAACAGCGCCGCCAGCGCGCGCCGGCTCCAGGAAATTCGATTCATGTGCCACCCCGTTTTCGCCGCCAGCCGCGCTGGCGGAAAGCTGACAGAACCCGTCTGCCGTCGGTACACGCATGCCGCCGATCCAAGTCGCCCAGCTTACGCGCCGCGGCGTACTCCCTCCAACAGGCGCGTACAGCGCCTGCAGGCAAGATTAGGCCGCCGGCCTTTCCGGCTCTATCCGAATACCGCCACGCTTATCCGGGATTCACTTAATTCCCAATGCGGCCCATTTAAATTAGGCTGCCTGCTGATACGGGATCGGTCCCGTCCCGGAGGCATCCATGCACGGCTGGTCCCGACTCGAGCTGGCGCCCTTGCTCAAACGGCGCGTATTCAGCTCCACGCAACAGGATGAGACCCGCGCGCGCGTGTCCGAAGCCCTGAAGGAACACCGCCTGACCTGGAAAGGCGGCCGCGTGGACGCCGAACTGAACCGGGGCCGATTCGGCTCGCTGACGGTCTGTACGTTGCGCTACGGCGCCGAAGTCCACATCGAACCCGACCGCCTCCAGGATTTCATGCTGGTGCAGGTCCCCCTGCGCGGCCGCGCCCGCATCGAATGCGGCGACGAAGGCGTCAACGCCGACCCCGACTGCGCCGCCGTCATCGCCCCCAACCGCCGCCTGCGGCTGCACTGGGAAGCGGGCTGCGAACAGCTGCTGCTGAAGATCCCGCGCGGCAAGCTGGAAGCCATGGGCCAGCGCGCCTTCGGCGAGGCCGCCTCCCGCCCCCTGGACTTCAGCCCCGCGCTGCGACTGGACACGCCCATCGGCGCCGCCTGGCGCAGCATGATGGCCAGCCTGATCCATCTGCTCCCCACCCTGGACGACGGCGCCCGCCGCCCGCCCGCCGCCTGGCTCGAGCACCTGGAAGACACGCTGGTCCTGCACCTGCTCTACAACCAGCCCAACACCTGGCAAACCCACGCCGGCGACGCCGTGCCGCGCCGCCTGAGCATCGCCGAGTCCTACATGCGCGAACGCCTGGGCGCCCCCCTGACCCTGAACGACATCGCCCGCCACGCCGGCGCCAGCGCCACCGCCCTGACCCGCCTGTTCCAGGAACACCGGGACACCACCCCGATGAACGCGCTGCGCGCCTTCAGGCTGGATGCGGCAAGGAACAGGCTGAAAACGGACATGGAAGCCAGCGTCACGGAAGTCGCGCTGAGCGTGGGCTTCGGGCATCTGGGCCGCTTTTCCGAGTACTACCGGGAACGGTTCGGGGAATTGCCCAGGGAGACACGGCGCGTGGGCGGGTGATTCCTGCGGTGCGGCATTGGGGGGGTGGGCATCGCATGCGCGACGGTGTCTGACGCCCGTCCAGGCCTATGCGCAATGCGCGGCGTCTCATACGGGTGTCAGACACCTGCACCCAACGTCCCGACGCAAGACACCGCGTAAGCCCCACGAGGCCGCCCGCGCGGCCGGCATGGGGCGGGCCCCGCAAGATCCACCACCAGACCCCAATGGTTGCCAAGAACCTCAAGAACCCATCCGCCCCCGCAATGCGCAAGCCCGAACGGTCAGAGCCTGGCGTGGCGGGGGCCTGGGGTGCGCGGGGCGTGTAGATGCGCCCGAGGGAATCTGAAGGAACGGCCGCAGGCCGTGACGAAG
>NZ_JBDJLJ010000037.1:0-50758 GCF_039673305.1 Achromobacter spanius | reverse complement strand
TACTGGCGCTTGACATCGCTCGGCTTGGCTTCGGGTTTGGATTTATCCATGGGACACCTCCTTCAAGTATTGTCTACTTCTTCGGGTGTCCGGAAAACCCGGGCTAGCTCACTCCGGTATTCCGTAATCCTCGAATGGTGACACGATAGGGTTCTACGTCAGGAAGCTCTGTTGATTGCCCCTTGCCGTCCAAAGCACTCTGCAGCGGCTCAAGCGCCGAGACTTGACGTTGTGTGAGTAGTTGCTGAATTTCCTCCTGTACCCGCTCGAGTCCCAACAAACTACCTTGCTCTTGTCCTTGTATCAGCAGTTCGTTCAGCACTGTTGCCAGGGAGTACCGGTCTCTACCCAGGGGAGAAAGCGTCTTATAGTCTGGGGGCAGGTATGCGGTGGAGTAGGCGTCGCCAGAGGTCCTTCTGAAATCCAACATATCGACGTAGACAGGTTGGCCATCAGGCGTGATGATGATGTTGTCGGGCTTTATGTCCCCGTGTGGCCATTCGAACTCATGCATCTGAGCCAGGGTGCTAGTCAGCTCGCGCGCGATTCTCAGTCTAGCTTCCCGTTCCTGAGGTTGAGTCAACCATTCCGTCAGCGTCTCTCCTTCCACCCAGCGTTGCACCACCAGCAGACTGCGTCTGCTCAATCCGCTATCAAGAACTGTAGCAACGCCCGGCAGCGCTGCGGCCCGCAGGTTGCGAGCCCGTTCTAAGAATGATAGTAGGCGAATGGCTTGGTCTGGGTGTTTCAGGTCGGGTTCGACGCCATGCCATTCTTTGACCAGAACCGGTTCACCTTCGAATGTGCTGCGAAAGGCAAGTAAGTCATCGTCGTCAATGAGCGGCTCTCCTTCCTCAGGATAGTCGCGCACTCGACTTTTGGCGCGATAGACGTCAAACGCAGCAAGGTCGATGACCTGTTCGTTGTCGCCTTTGGAAGCCTCGTTCAGGGCTTCTAGCATTTCGCGCGCTGTTTCGAAGCGGTCCTTCGGTTCGCGGGAAAGCGCCTTTTTCAGTACTGTGTCTAGCGCTCCGTCGAACGCATCCGATGCCCGCGATTCCCACACATAGTGTCCGTCTATGCGGGCAGGGCGTTCGCCATGCAATATCAAATGTGCCAGTACGCCGAGCATATAGATGTCGCGTCTGAAGGGAGTCGCCGCTTCTAACTGATTGGCGTCCTCCGGCAGATTAGAGCGCTCCACTTGCACGCGTTCTCGGAACGCGCCCATGGTAGTCATAGTGGGATAATAAGCCGCAGGGAAGCCGGAGATAACCACCTTGGCCGGGCGTTCGACCCACAGACAATGAGCACCAATATCGCGATGAGCGACGTTTAGGTCATGCAAATCAGCGAACCGCTGCAGCATCGCTTTGACCAGAACGATACGTTCCGGCGAGGTGAGTTTGGGTAAGCCGGAGTTAACAAATTCGCTGAGCCGCGTCACCTTGGGTGGCAGTGCATAGAGTTCAGCAAAGTCACGTGTGACGTCGGCCTCTGCCATTCGAGCTATAGGCCGTAGCAGGCTACGTGAAAGTTCTTCGTTCCGGGGTTCTACGTGCTCGAAGACGCGCTGCTCACGGAGGCCGATGAATCCACGCTCACCCTCACCTATGAGCTCGCTGCCCAACGCACCAAAATCCCATTGACGAAGCAAGGCAAGCTTGTCGGGGTCCTGCGTCTCTTTAGCTCGGAATTCTGCATAGAGCTTCTTCGGATGTTCCCAAAGCGCTTGCGCTTCAGGGCGATAGCCATGGATATTGAAGCCAGCCGGCCGACCCTTCTGTCCTTCAAAGAACAGGTCGTATGCAGTCAAGAACCCGAGAGGATTGATGCGGGATGGCTGACTTATGCATTGTCGATACTTTGCCTCTTGCGACCAAGCCAATAATGCTTCCAATGAGAGAGTCGACTTGGCTTCTCCCGGTTCCTCTGAGAAGTCGAGCTCTTTGATGCTCCCGGTTAGTACTACAAAAGACAACACCCAAGGTCTTTTGGCTGCTCCAACGCGGGTCTCCAACGTCGTACCGAGGCGCTTCGCTTTCAGGTTGACCAGTGGAACAGGAGAGCGGCCGCGGGGTTGGCCGTCAACATACCAATTTCCTCCTCGCGCCTTGAGTTTGTTGCCGCGCCAGTTCTTCAACTCTAGGACGATGATATGCGTATTCGTGACGAGTACGAGGTCAAAGTCGTCGTCTCCGGCACCGGGACCACCACGCGGTAGTTTGAAGGAAGCATAGCCACGCCACTCTTTAGTGAACTTCGAGGCGTCGAATACCTTCTGAATGCGCTGAAGAGCGTCAATTTCCGACGCTGGTACCCCGGCCTTCTCAATGAGGCGAATTTCCACTGAGTTGCTCTCCTTTGCGCCGGTCAAACGACTTCGGGCGCGGTGCTTGTCTGTCTGCCAGTGTCAAGCGGAGGTCAACCACGTGGGCCAGACGGCATATCTCGCGGTCAGATGCCGTTGCGTTGCGCCGCACTGCAACGCGGCTCAACTCGAATCCTGACAATTTCAGATATTCGATTGGCTCTTACATTTATCTCAGCAGGACACTAGCAAGCCGCTAGTATTCCTATATGTTGCCATATGAAACATTGTTAGTGGCGCGCTATGGCGTGTTTTTCTACTCAGATTGCTGAAATCGTCATTTGACTGAGGCATTTGTGCAAGTTCGCTTTCGACCAAAAATTCTCGACGCTATGCAGATATCGTTTCCGCAGAGAAAGTCCGGATGCACACGGTCTTCAGGCCGTCTTCTGCCCGTATTACAGTGAGTTACTATTTATGCTGGTTGTTGCGGTGACACGCGCCAACGACGTTTCATTACATATCGAAGGGCCGTGGAATGGTTAACGAGTGGAGCCCCAGTCTTTGGGGGCGGTATCTCACTGGGTCACCGGATTGGGTGTTGCGCATCCAAGATGCACAGTTTCAACTGACCATCACTGGTCAAATTTACCGGGTCAACATAGAAGAAGAAACGGCCTACCGCTTTACTCGCGGATATTTCTGGTCGGACTTTACTCTGCACCCAGGGCGTCCTAGCGAGCTGAGGGTCGACGGTCTCCCCAATGGTGAGATGGAAACGTTAAACGCAGCGCGCGATGCGGCGTTGGTGCAAAAGCGCTTACGCGAAGACGTTGCCTTTCTCCAGCAGGCCCAGGCTGAGATGGAAGCTTGGCTGCGCGACAAATCGGCACGAGAAAACACCGCCCGCGAAGCGCGGCGCTGGTTCACCTCCGAGACGCAGCGTGAACTTGAAAGAGTTCGTCCAGCCGTAGACTTGCAAGCCATCAACCAACGCTTGAAGAAACACGAGGTGCAGGCTCGGTTGGGGCATGTCGTTCAGTCAGTGTCTGCAACGCTGGCACATTGGGCGGAGGACCATCGAGCTGCTTGGAGCGCATTCAATGAGCAGCATACGATATCCGAGCTGGAGCACTGCAAAAGCCTATTCGACACCGTTGAAAGCAAACCTCTGACGGAAGAGCAAGCAAGAGCCGTAATCTGCTTTGACAATCGCGTGCAAACCGTGGCGTCTGCTGGGTCCGGGAAGACGTCAACAATGGTGGCGAAGGCCGCTTATGCTGTGCACCGTGGCTTTGTGCTACCGAGCCAAATTGTCATGCTTGCATTCAATAAGTCGGCAGCGGAAGAGCTCGCAGAGCGGGCTCACCGGTCGTTTGAGCGCCTAGGTATGCAAGGTGTTTCGGTCGAAACTGCTACGTTCCACTCGTTAGGTCTAAACATCATCGGCAAGGCTACAGGAGAAAAGCCAGATGTTCCCGATTGGGCAACCGACGCCATCGCGGGATGCCAGAAACTCACCGAGATTGTCGACCAGCTCAAGGACAGCGACCCATGTTTTCGGACCAAATGGGACCTCTTTCGGTTTGTTTTTGGGAGAGACCTGCCAAAGTTCGGAAGTGGTAGCTCCGCCGACGTATGGGATGCTGAGGGGGCCGGCCGGACGTTGACTGTCGATGGCAAACGAGTGCGCAGCCAAGAAGAGGCGACTATAGCGAATTGGCTGTTCTATAACGGAGTAGAGTACCAGTACGAGAGCCAATACAAGTTCAAGACCGCGGATTCAGAGCACCGGCAATACCGGCCTGATTTCTACTATCCAGGGATAGACCTTTACCACGAGCATTTTGCCCTCGACGAGCAGGGCAATGCGCCTCCCCACTTCGCTGATTATGTTTCCGGGGTTGAGTGGAAGCGACGGCTACACAGTGAGCGCGGGACTTCGCTAGTTGAAACTACGTCGCACCACATCCGCGTCGGTGCAGCCTTCACACACTTGGAGCACGAACTCACGAGCCGAGGGATTGCACTCGACCCTAACCCTGACCGGAAAATTCCGCTGGGTGGGAAGGCGCCGATGACGCCTTCCGACCTGATAGGTCTAGTGCGCACGTTCATTTCTCATGTCAAGAGCAATTCGATGACGATGGAGGCATTGCGTGCACTTCTTGATTCGATGCCCAAGGATTGCTTCAAATTCCGGCATCAGATGTTCTTGGACATCATCGAACCTGTTATCAAGGGGTGGGATGCCGCACTGCGTGCAGAGGGTGGAATCGACTTCGAGGATATGCTGAATCTTGCTGCTGCGTACTTGGAGAACGACCGGTATGTCGCACCATACGAGGTGGTGATGGCGGACGAGTTCCAGGATGCTTCGCGTGCACGGGCGAGGCTGTGCCGCGCGTTGGTGAAGCGGCCAGGTCGATTCCTCTTTGCCGTCGGCGATGACTGGCAGTCTATCAACAGATTTGCGGGCGCCGACGTTTCGGTTGTGACCGGATTTCGTGAATGGTTTAGAGATGGAAAAATTCTTAAGCTCGAGCAGACGTTTCGCTGTCCGCAAGCGCTGTGTGATGTGTCCAGTCACTTCGTATCGAAAAACCCAGCTCAGCTTCGCAAAAGGGTGACTTCGAAGACTCCGGCATCGGGCCCCGTCCTCCAGGCGATTCAGGTCGATGATAAGAATGAGCTGATGGATGCCGTTCACGAGTTCCTCAGTAACCTAGGTCGGGCCGTTCAAGATGGGGTGGTTCCGCCTGGCCGAGACGGAAAGGTGTCAGTCTATATTTTGGGCCGCTACAGGGCGGAAAAGCAGTATGTGCCTGCTCGTTCGGCACCCTTCTTGAAGTGGTTAGACGTGTCGTTTCACACGATTCATCGGTCAAAGGGTAGCGAAGCGGACTACGTCATACTTCCAGAAATGCTCAGCGTAATGCGCGGGAGAAGTTTTCCGAGCACGCGTGCGGATGACCCCGTACTTGCGTTGGCAATGCCCGCAGGCGACTCCTATCCTCTAGGCGAAGAGCGCCGCTTGTTCTACGTTGCCTTGACGCGGGCGCGGCGCGGCGTGGCTATGTTTACGGTTCGAGGTAAACGGTCGACCTTTCTCGAAGAGTTGAGAGCAGATGGAGCCGTTGCGGTTACTAATGTGCGCGACGAGGTGATTGAGGAGCGCAATTGCCCCGCATGCAAACAAGGTGTATTCGTGACGAGGTCGGGCCGTCACGGTAACTTCCTATCATGCTCCAACTTTCCGTCGTGCAAATACAAGCCGAATGGAGCTGGGGAGGCTGCGGGAGCGCAAGTCGCGCCATTGAGTCAGCCAAAGATGAGGCTTTCCGCTATCGGCCTTGCGCAGACTCCCCGTCCTCCCTTGAACGATATCGGTACGGTTTTATCTTTGCTGCAAGACCGGTTGGCGAAGCAGAAAGCGACTGCTACAAGCTCTGTTGGTCAAGCGAATACACTCGGCCCGCTCAAGGCCAAAACTGTCGGTGAGGGGCGAGAGGGCATATTAGCTAGGACGCCGTCGCTCAGTTTTGACAAGCCTGGTGGTACGCGCGCGCAGCGGGCTGGACAGCAGACATCTTCGCCCGGCATCCTCCAGAAAATCAATGGAGCATTGCGAGCAGTGGGCGACGGAGTGGAGGCTGTAAACGAATCGGTTGGTCGAGCGAGAGCGTTGCAGGAGGCGACTTCGAAACTCGAGCTCAGTCTCTATTCGGAAAGGCTATTACTCGAAGGAACTCTAGCCAGGGCCAAGTCTGAACTTGAACTTGCCATAAAGCTCCAAGATGCTCATTTCCGAACAGCCTACGAGGAGGTGGAGGCACTGGTCAGTCGAGATGAGGACGAAGATGCTAAGGTTGAAGACCATAAACTACCTTTGTTCGACCGTAAAACTCCTCATTCGGACCCTGAGGTAGACATGGCGATTCAGGCTAAGTTCGATAGCCTGCGCCTTCAGCGGGACGCCTTCTTATCCGGTATTCGGAAGCAGTTGGCGTCGGACCCAGACCTACGCATTCAGTTTTTAAATCAGCTCAAGGGGAGAGGGCTGACTTGTTATAACGAGCTTCTTCTATAACTCATTACCCTTTCAGCATCCCTCGAACCTTGTTCGTGGCAGGTGGATATGTTCGGGTACTCGCCTATCACTGCATGGCAGTATGGTGTTGCGGTCTGTCACTGCTTGACGCCGTTTAGACTCTGGTGGGCTGCCAGCAAGGTCGTGGTGATTTGCCTTGCGTGGTGGTGCCATGCCACTTTACGCGCTGGCAGCGCGCTGAGGTGCCCAGAGCTCGACCATCAGGGTAGGAAGTCCCGGGGCTCATGTCCTAGAGCTGAAACTGGGAAAATGGCCCATGGATGCCGTTACCTCTTTTTTACCGCGAGCTGGTAGAGGTTCCTTCATCCTAGGGCCAGCCACGGAGGCGCAGTCAATCTGCTATCGCCTTCAACAACGCATCGCGCCCGTCCTGATAAAACTCGATATCTAGCTTCGTTGCCATCTCATCAGATAGGTCGAACAGCTGTCGTCGGCAGGACACCGGAAGTAATAAAGATTTGGCCCCTTTTTCAACAGCGATTTCGGCCAATGTCACTGCGTTATGGATAGGTTCTATGGTGCCGCCTAGCGTCACTTCCCCAACTACAACGAGGCCGCCGCGCACTGATTTTTTCAGTAACGCGCTAGACAAGGCGATGAGCGCAGCCACGCCAGTCTTAGCGCCAGATTTTGCGGCATCGAAACCACGCAATTGCACGGAAAATTCGTGCGACCGTGGGTCTCTATCCCCCACCAATTGTTGTGAGCGAGCATACAAATTCTGCTCCGCATAACGAATCGACTCTTTGAATGGGGCTGGTATAGGGTTGTTGAGAACTTTCACGCCGCTGCCACGCCCTTCATTAACCTCTAGGCGGAAAAGTCCCGGATGCTCATCCTGCCCGCCTGGGCTTAGAGTCCAAATTTGCCCACATTCGAGCGGTTCATCGCCAATTCCTCCTTGGCTCTGAAGCTCTGGGGTGCTTACAAACTTCTCTACACCTTCGGTTCCGATGGTGTAGCTAAAGTGGGTATTGCGGAACTCGGCTGCCCCGATTCGCTTCTGTTGTTCCTTGACTCGGCGTCGCACCTCCAGAGCCAAACGCACCGCCCACTCCAAGTCTTCGTCGCTAACCGAGGTCTCTGCATTCGGATATAGCAATTTAAGGAGGCCGCTGACAGTCTTATTGACGCCGTTAAGGTCTCGGCCCGAGAGAGCGCCGCCCCAGTAGACCCTGTTTTGAAGCGTAGAGACTCGGCTTTGGTTACGCAGTTGAGTGAAGCATTCCGAAAGGAAGTCGCTCACTAAACCGAAGTGAGCAGTGAACAGCGCCGGGTTGAGCTTGGGGACGTCCCAGCCGGGCAGGAAGCAGTGGATGCGGTCCATGAACGCAGTGTCGTCCCGCATTTCCGCAGGAAGAGGCCCGAAAAGATGGCCGATACGCTGCTGATGTTCGACGTCGACATCAAAGTTGCCTACCAGCACGATGGAACCGTCGGCGCGGATGCTCTCCTTGCCACGTGAGAACTCACCGCTCTCCATGTAGCCCTTCATGATGTTTACGCCATCCTTCTGGTCAAAGGACACGCCGGACACCTCGTCGAAGCAGACCACATCGTACTGGCATACAAGACCACGCTGACCACTGGCGTTGTTAACGAACATGCGCGCCACCGTAGCTTTTCCGCCGGAGATGAGGTGTGCATACGGAGACACCTGCTGGAAGAGGTGAGACTTGCCGGTGCCGCGCGGACCCAGTTCAACCAGGTTGTAGTTACGTTCAACGAAGGGAACCATGCGCAGCAGCAGCGCATCCTTGGCCCGTTCGGACAAGGTCTCCGGCTCGAACCCGACGCTGCGCAGCAGCAGGTCCCGCCACTCCGTGGTTGTGAACTGCTCTCGGCCCTTGGCCAAGACGTCCAGAACCTCGCGCTTCGACAGCTGGATAGCTCGCAGCCCATCAACGCCGAAGGGGCGCCCGCCCTTTTCCTGGGCAATGGATGCGTCATAACCCAGCGTGACCTCGGCGTAAAAGCCGCCGGTTAGCATGCGCTCGTTGTCCTTGACCATCTCCGGCGTCAGCCGAACGTCGTTCAACCGCAGGCTGGGCAAGGTAGCTACGTAGGAGTCGGTCTTGGAGTCGAGCCGAGCCGTGATGATGTCGATGATTTTCACGGAGCCGGATTCACGCGCGCGTGCTTTGAACAGCTCCTCCTCGCCCGCCTTGACCGTGCGCGAGCCCAACTGCCGCTGCACGATGTCCAGGCCTTCCTGGATTTCGGTCTCGTCCGTCGTGGCGCAATAGCGGCCAAGCAGGAACTCGACCACGTAGGTCGGCACCGGGAACTGGCGGCTGAAGGTGCGGACCAGGTCCTTGCGCACCACGTAGCCCTCGTAAGTGGCCGTGGCCTTGCGGTCCAGTTCATCGAGTTGCATCATCACTTTTCTCCTACCGTGGTTGCTTGCTTCTGCAAGACCTCGCCGTCAGCTCCAAGCACCACTACCACGGCTGCCGCGCCTATCTGCTCATCATCCTCCACCGCCAGGCTAGCCTTACCGCCTTCCAACGGCTTGCTCACTGCCAGCGAACTGGAGGCCAGTGCCGCTTTGGTTCGAATGTCCACCCGCTGCGCCGCGGAGGCGCCGGCCACCACCACCGAGCAGCGCAGGCCCTTCCACGTGACCGACTGAATCTTCACGGCAGCTCCTGCTGCAGCCGTGCCGGCGCACTCCAGTTGCAGGACGGGGACCAGGCACTCCTGCAGGCTGATGCCGCCGTGCGCGTAGTCTGCGCCCGCCATGAAGTTGGTCACCCCGGGCGCGTACGCTACCTGCACGTCTTTGCACCAGTCCCACCCGAATGTCAGTGGTGTGCCATGGGCGCTGTCCTTTAGGACGGCGCAGCGTCCCCACCGCGTCTCGGCCTGGTGTTTGGCCAGCTCGGACTTCGGCAGCCCACCAGGCACCAATAGCCAACCGTGGTCGGTCACAACGCGGATGCGCTTCCAGCCGGCGTCGGCCAGTTCAGTGATTCGCTCAAAGACCTGGTCTAGCTGGGTCGTCATATCTCGCGCTAGGCGGACACCGTGCTCGTGCCCATAGTGGTCCAGGTCACCAGCCTCGGTCCAGGCGCGACCTTGCGGGTCACCTGTTTCGTGCTTCTCCAGAGGTGCCACACCTTTCTCGGCCAGCAGCTTACGGAAGTTGTGGCCCGAGAGCGGCTTGCCATCGGCGGCCACCCTGGGTACGAAGTCAACATCGTCAGTTGTGCCGGCAATGAAGCTGGCCACGGGCGAGCACCACGCCTTTCCAGATGCCGTGACCGAGGGCATACTCGTCCAATTGGCTTTGAGGCTTGTTGTGCCCAGCGACGCAAGGCGCTGCTCCAGCAGTCGGGCGACGTCATACCGCAGGCCGTCGACAAAAACCGTGCAGGTCCCCTCCGCGAGCGTTCCGTCGTCCTGAGCTGGCAGTACCTGCAAGCCACCCGCGCCCTTGACCGCCTCTTGCAACCTCTTGGCAGATTCCTCTAACCAGGGGAGGTACATCGCACGCAAGGCCGCCCCAACGGGTTCCGCATCGCTCTTGGCCTGGACGCAGCCTAGAGCTTTCAGTGCTGCCAGGTCGACTTGCCACCCTGACTGCTGGTAGCTGGCTGCCAGTTCTGCTGGTGTCTGTCCGATGGGTAGAGTTGCACTTCTCTGGGCAACTTCTGCCAGATGCTCCAGCGCGGCTGCGAGCGGCGCCCGCCCCATGCGAGCCCACAGCCAGCCGCGGCGGGACCCATGCTCCTTCTCTGCTTCGGCAACCGCTGAGCGCGCCTGCGCCGCATCCATGGTCGCGCAGGCTGCCAAGGCATAGCGCAGGGTGTTTTCGCTTTCCTCGTTGACCTGCGGGTAGCCGGCCAGTTGCTTCTCGTCCGGGAAGAGCCCCAGTTGCGGCGGCTGGACCTTGGCCACCAACGGATAGATGTTTGGGAGGCTGGCGAACGAGTCCCGGTACAGCATCGCAACCGCGGCCCACTTGCCTTCTCCTCTGGCCAGGCGCTCGGCAGCCATCAGAACGCCGTCGGCCACTGGGTCGAAGCTGAAGTCGGATTTGCAGCGCTTCTTGAACACATCCCATAGCACGTCGCCCCATTGCTGGCGTGTTTCGTCGGGCGCGTTCATCCACTGCAGCAGGTCTCGGGTGGGATTCGGTGCCAGCAAGCTCAGCAGCCATTCCGCGTTGATGGCACGCCCTTGAAGCTCGACCAGCGGCCGTTCGAGTAGCACGCCTGCCCGCAGAGCCTGGCCTAGCGCTTCCAGCGTCGCCTTGTCCTGCGCTACGTCTAGACCGAGGCCGCCGTTCTTTGATGCGAGGAAAGCGCTGACCGTCCAGTCCTTCGCGTTGGCTTGACTCCAGAACACGCCGCGGTACTGCAGCTCGGCTAGCGGCTGTAGGTCTCTTGGGCAGCTTTCAATGGCGCGCAGCTCTGCCCGGCTGACGCCAGGAAGATAGAGGACCGGCACGCCACTCAGGGGCACCTCAGGTACGAGCCCGGCCATGGCGCACTTCAACCATATGGCAGGACCAGTGCGGCTCGTGACGTTGAACTCGCCCAGAGTGAGCACATTGGTCATCGTCTGCCGTACAAGGCTCATAGCCGGCTCCCATTGGCGGTCCTTGTCCGGCCAGAGCACTGCGGCAGTCGGGGCAGCCGCGTGGGAGTTGCCGGCGGCGGCCTTGCCGAGCAACTCGGCCACGCGAGACAAGACATTCATGGTCATCCTTATGCTTCCTTGGTCTTCTCGTCAGAAGTGGTATTTCTCGCTGCGTTGCTTGAAGGCCTGTTCAGAGCCTTCCATGATATCCAGCACTGCCTCGGCGACGCCTTTGCGGTCGAGGCCTCCTTGAGCGCGGGGCTTGCCGCGGCCGTCGCGTGCCTCTAGGGCGTAGATTTGCTCGGCGTCTGCATTGACTGGCAGGTTCGCGTTGTGCGTTGCGACTATCAATTGCCGTTTGCTTTTTGCCGCCCGCAAGTCACGAACCAACGTCCGGTAGATGAAACTCGAGTCCAGTTCGTCCTCAGGCTGGTCAATCACGATGGGACCTTCCCCTCTCGCGAGCATCAGGTTCAGGAGGACGGTGTTTCGCTGTCCCTCTGAAAGCGTGCCTCTCATCGAGCCAGCGACGCTTCGGTCTTCCCGCAAGAGTTCGACATCGATGCCGTCGCTCACTCTCGAGATGCGCACGTCTTCCCACAAGGGACGGACGTTTTCGCTGTCGAGGTGAGAGAACAGCGGCTGGTGAAGTCCCTCCAGCAACACTGTCTCCAACAACGACGTGTCAGCTCTGGCGGTTTCCAGCGTTTCCCAGACGGACGCATCGCCTCGTTGCCTCCATGCTTGGAGAAGTTCTTCGCCGAAGTCATCCCATCGTCTGGCAAGCTTTCCGCGCTTGTCTGCGGGAGCCAATCGAGCCCATGCAGACCTGAAAGATGCTTCGTCGGCCATCAGCGTGGTGGTCAGCCGGACTGTTTGTGAGGCAACAGCAGCCTGGATAGCCTGTGCCGTCTCCCGTCGGACGTCGAATTGCGAGCGCCAGACCGCATGCAGTTCGCTTAGCACCAGCGGGAACTTGTCTGCTTCGGTTTGCACTTCCTCCAGGCGCTTCTGCCGTTCCTCGACCAGCTTCAGCTTCTCCTGGCGCGTTTCCTCTAGGTTCTGCATTCGCGCGATGTCGTCTTCATGAATGCCGCTCGCCACGCACGCGGCTCGAAACCCCTCCTGCACGGCGCCGATGGCTTCTTCGGTTAAGCGTGTGGCATCTTCCCCGACACAGGCCGCCGACACCTGGTGATAGGCCTCCATGGCATTAGTGATGGCCGTGGCCAAGTCGGCTCGCGCCTGGTCCATGCGAGTTGTTGCCGACTTGAACCAGTCCGCGTTGGGCCAGCGGTCCGCATTGGGAGCGAGTGCGTCCATCGGTATGCCGAGGCGCTGAAGCAGCAGGTCGACCGCCTGAGTGATTGGCTCATCCGCCAACTTCATGCGGTTTAGATGACGACGGGCCTCCTGCGCCAGCTGATTCCGCTGGGAGTCTTCTTGTACGGCCTCACGCGCCTTCAGTTGCCGTTCCAGTTCGACGGCCTCTTGTTGTGCTTCGGCCGCCTCGGCCTGTAGCCGCGCTGCGTCACGAGTGCTCTGGAAGAGCGACTTGAGCCCCGCTTTGAGGTCCCGCTCGGCGGTCTTCAGTTCCAGCAACTGGGCTCCGGCCGCTGTGTCAATCAGAGCCAAGACCTGCGCCTGCCCCTGCTCGCCGTTGGTCATGCGGCTCAGTTCGCCCTGGCTGAAGAACTGCAGTTGAAGCTGGCGGAGCACCGTATTCAGGTCCGCCACTTCGCGACCATCCAGCCAACGCTGTTGGCCAGAAGGCTTCCCTGGCGCATAGACCAAAGTATCTGAGACGCCGTTCCCCACCTCGAAAGTGACCCGCAGTTCGGCTTCCGTAGTCAGCGAATCCTTCAGCAAGTTGCGCTTGCGCTGCAGCGCAGGGTCCCCATCCTCGCCTTTGACCGCGGGCTCCTCGTACCCAATGGCAAACCGCACGTACTCCAGCAATGACGACTTGCCGCTGCCACGTCCACCGATGACGCAGTTGAAGCCCTCCGAGAAGTGCACCTCCTGGTCTTCCAGGAACTTTGCGCCTCGAACAGAAACCTTGGTGATGCGGGGATGCACCAACGCGTCGCTTGGGCGAGCGCCCTGCAGCTGGATGCGGGACAGCGGGTCCAAGAACGACTGACGCAGCGCCTCAATGGAGGGCCTGGACATCTTGAGCCAGGTGTGCCGGTAGCCGAGCGAGTTGGCCAGGGGTTGCCCCTGTGCATCCGTCTTGAGCGACTTGGCATCCGACGACATGACATAGGCCGGATGGCAGTCTGGCCTTGCCCAGGCCCGGTCGCGCCCCTCTACAACGTCCAAAATTCTTTGAACTGGCGGGTTGGCCGTGACTTCCAGAGCCAACAGTTTCTTGTTTTTGTAGTCCTCGATATGGCGAGGGTCGTTCAGCAGGCCATCGTTTTGGTCAGAGTGGGCCGCGATGACGATGCCATTGTGCTGGTCTTGAACGAGCTCAAGCAGTTCCTTCAAGCTGACGGTCGCGTTGTTCCGCCGCAGTGGCATCGGACGCCCTTGCCGGAAGCGCTCGTTCTCATCGAGGCCCAGTTTGCACAGCAGGCGATTCACTCGCCAAACATGGCTAGCTTTCTTGGCTGGCTCGAACAAGCACAGCACGTGATAGCCAATGTCCACCTCAAACCCGGGAAGGATTTGCAGCGGCTGGCAGCCCAACTCTCTGGCGACGGACTTGTTCTGCTCGACCAGATGCGTCAGGAACCAGTCCCGAGGGTCTGTCTTCTGTGAGAAGTTGTGGTCTGTGACGCCAATCAGCTCAAGCCCCAGTTCGTGGCACCGACGTAGGTAGATTCGTGAAAGCTCCTGGAGGCGGCCTTCATTAGCCTTGGCGGGGCCTACGACGCCATCGGCATCAGGTGCCGGCAGAACCATGGGCCGTCGCGGTTCTGGCAAGCGAGTGTCAGCATCACCCCAATGCGCAGCATCCTCTGGCGTTTGAACCTGGAAGTCGCACTTGAACCATCGCATCCCTTCGTAGTCAGCCACGGCGAGCCTCCTTGGCAGCCTTCTTCTCAGCTAACGTCAGGTGGTGGTCATTGATTCGGTCGCCGCCAAAGACCTTGAACCAGGGCGCGCTCTCGACATCCTTGCCGCGGTCCTTGTCCCAGGTGATGTTGAGCTTGGGCTTCTTGTTGTGGCGCAGGACCTCTGCGGTCATGAATGGACGGATGTTCAGGCGCACGCCGTCGTTGAGGTCAGGGTTCCAGCCGATGGGTTGCTCGGCCAGTGGCTTCCAGCGCACGAAGATGTCGTAGCCGGTCTTGCCGTCAGACTCGCCTTCGAGGATGAGCTCCAGGCGGCGCTTCAGGTCTTGCGCGGCAGCCAGGCGGGTGGGGGCGCCGTCCACGCCATCGCGCATGCCAGCCTCCTGCTGGCGTATCCAGTCGCCGAGGTATGTATGGATGAGGCGCTCAAGGTTTTTCGCGTTGAGCTGGTGGTAGTTCACCAGCGCGGCGAAGCCGTCTTTCAGGCCGTCCCATACATGCCAGATGAACGGGCGGTGGTGGAAGCGTTTGGCGTGCTGTTCGAAAAACTTGTCGCGCAGCCAGACGTCCAGGCCCTTGCCGGCGCAGTCGGCAAGGGCCAGCAGCTTGTCGAGCACGGCAGGCTTCCAACTGCCGGGTTGCACGGTCTCCCACGCCGATATCAGCAGCTTGAGCAGCCGGTCATGCGCGGCCGGCTCGCCGCGCACCGAGGGCAGGCAGACGATGCCGTCGTCAACGGTGTGCTCGGTCAGCTCGTCGCAGCGGGTTATCCAGGTGCGTGCCTCGTCGGACAGTTCTATCGCCGTGTCGGTCTCGGCCGGCCAGTGGTATCCGGCCAGGCGGGCGACGGCGACTTGCAATGGGTCGATGGCAGGCTGGGGGTGGCCGTGGAATAACCATTGGGTGGGGTCGTTGGAGTACGGTTTGGGTAGGCCGTCGGGGTAGCGTTCGGCGGCAACCGCCGTCCAATGGGAGTGGTCAAACGGAACTTTGCCTACATATCCATTGTTCACACTTAGTTTTTGATTGACCTTCCTCATCAGAGTAGCGAATTCGCCGCTGGTGCAGAAGGCGAATACGGCAGGAAGGTCAGAGCTATTCAAAGGAATGATGGCTGGCGCCTTGTCAGGGAATCGACCACCCAAATAGAGAGTTGCCGGCAAATCTTGCATCTGCCCAATGATGACGCCCTTCTTGCCCCAGGCCTCCCGCCCACGTACAGCAGCGCCAGAAAATTCGGATACATCTTTCCAATGAACAATCCATGACTTGCCGTCATAGGCGCTGTGGCTTGATGGAGTTGATTCCAAAAACTCCACTCCCGGCGTACTCCCTCCCAGCTCCCAAAAGACTTGTATAAATCGCTCCGTATCGCCAGTTGAAGTACCCTGAAAACAGGATGCGACATTCCGTAGCAGCAGGCCGCCTTGCACAGGCATCACTTGAATTGCTGAATCTGGATTTGCAAGTTGTGTCTCTTGTGCCCTCAGCTGGATTTCTGTGGTTGGGAGCAGTCGCGCCTTTTCGTCAGCAGATGTGCCTGCGCCGACGTCGATTCCTGAGAAACCAGTCGCACCTACAGGGGTAGATTTTGTGGCCGTAAAGAGTTGGACGTTGAAGTCCCACATTGGCGTCTGGAAGCTTTTAGTTCCAAGCAGAGCTATAAGGTTGATAGACACATGCCCGAGCAACTCTCGGCGCTGCCGACGATAACTCGTCAGAAACAACCAATTCTGAGGCATCACGATTTGCACAACGCCTGTACTTAGGGTTCCGCTCGGCTCTTGTGCAAACTCCAAACAACGCTCCAAAAAAACGTTGGCTAGGTCGTTCTTGGCCTCCGGGTAATGGGTCTCGCAGTAGTCCTTCAACGTGTCGTGCTGCTTTCCGCGCGCCAGGTAGGGCACGTTGGTGACCACCAGGTGATAGCGCCCTTCCAGTAGCCGGGCCGCATCCAGGAGGCCCCTGGCGGTAATTGCCAGGTCCCAGCTGTCGTCCTGCAACTCGCTGGCCTGCCCCCACAGCGTGGCTGGGCGCTCGGTGGCCAGTGCACGCCCCAGCAGGTCGCGCAGGGTGTCGAAGCTGGAGGTGGCCAGGTCGTTCTTCAGGCTGCGTGCCGGGTCCAGCAGGCTGCCCAGCAGCGGCGCCTGGGCGAAGCTGGCGTGCAGCAGGCGCAGCTCCTGCCGCAGGTAGGCCGCTCTGGGCGGGTCCCCCGGCAAGTCATCTGGAACAAGCGCCATCCAGCCCTCGGGCTTGGCCGCCACCTTCAGGCCGCAGCAGGCCACCTGCGGCGCTGGCATGTCGGCGCGCACGCCCAGCGGGTCGCCATTCTCGTCCGGGAAGCGCCAGGCCGCCAGGGCCAGCGCGAAGACCGCGATTTCCACGCAGCGGGCGTCCAGCTCTAGGCCATGTAGGTTGTCGGCGAGCACGGCGTTCACTGCGCCCATCGCGCTCAGGCCCTCGGCCGCCATACGCATGGGCACCATCAGCAGGAAAGCTGCCACCAGGAAGTGGCCCGAGCCGCAGCAGGGGTCGAGCAGCTTGAACTCGTCGAGCTTGTTGGGCCAGCCTTCAAATTTGCCTGCGGCCGGCGTGCCGTCTTCCAGCGTGCGCAGGTAGGTCAGTGGCACGGGGCAGGTCTTGCCGGGGTGGCGCGTTACCCACCACGCGCCCAGCGAGTTGTGGAGCAGGAAGTCCACCATGTAGGGTTCGGTGAAGAGTTGGGTGACGGCGGGCAGCTCGTCGGCGCCAATTTTCACCTCTGAGGCGTTGACCTCGTCCTTGCGCTTGGCCTGCCAGAATTGGTAGACCCAGCCTAGGCTGTCGCTGGACTTGAACACCTCCGGCGGCAGCACGGCCAGCAGACGCTCCAATTCGCGCTGGTGCTCGGGTGCCAAGGCCAGTTCGAACACAGGGCTCTGCGGCTTGAATACCTGGGGCAGCATGCGGGCGGCCAGCTTGCCGGCCAGTTCCCACTTCGTCTTGGCACCCAGGTTCATCGCGGGGTCGGCTTCCTGCACCAGGGCTTCACAGTCGTCCAGCAACACTGCTGCGCCGGGCTCCCAAAGCAGTAGGCCGTTCTCGGCCAGGAAGCGGGCGAACAGCATGCGATGCCAGTGCTCGTAGGCCACTTCCCAGACTAGGTGCTGGAGGGGTTGGCTGTCGTCGTCCGCCTTCTTATCGCCCAAGGCCCGACCGTGCGCGCGCAGGCGGCGGCGCAGGGCTTTGAACTCGGCAGTCAGGTAGTCGGGGGCCTTGGCTTCGCCGACCGCGAGCTGGGCCAGGGCGGCGTGGACACCCTTTTCGGCCACGTCGCGGGCGGCCTTGACGGTGGCTTCGAGCTGGCTTCGCAGGGGCTTGGGCAAGGGTTGGTTGTTGATGCTGTGGCTCGACATGGTGTTCTGTATCTTGTTCTCGACGTAATCCAGGTACGCTACTGGCTACCGGGTCTCCTTGTGCCGCGTTCAGAGCGCCACAGGCCCTTGCTTCAGTTTGGCATCCAACAAGGCCTCAACCTCTGCCAGCCAGGTTTTCAGCTCGGTTTGGTCGTTCAGTGTCCGTTTGGGCAGCGTAACGTGGACGACGTTGGGCTTCAGCAATTGCACGGCGGCGTGGCGCGCGGCCTCGAATCGGCTGGGCAGCGCCTGGGTCTTAGACACCCAGTGCTCCAGGTCGCAGTCGTCCAGCGCATCCTTCAACTGCTCGGGCGTGCCTAGCTGGAACGCAGCAGGTGCGGTCAGGTGGTGCTTGATGCTCAGGTCCGCGCGTTGCATGTTGCTGAGTTTCTTCCAGTCCGCATCGGCGTGAAGCTGGGCCTGCTGTTGGTCGAACGTTTTCTGAAAGGCATCCAGCTTCGAGTTCAGCGCCTGTCGCAGCAGGTCCACCGTCTTGTCCAACAGTGGCCGTACCGGGTCAGGGTCGCGCAGCAGGCTGCGTTGGGCCGCAATGGCATCCACCTCGGCTTTCAATGTGGCGTAGGGCCCTAGCGCTTTTGCGTGGCGCAAAAGGTCGCCCAACTTGCTCCACATGGGGAGGCGCTTGGCGATGTCGTCAGCGGTTTTTCTCCAGCTCTTGGACAGGCCCAGCAACTCGTCGTAGCGGGTGAACAGCTCCAGCAACTGGGCATTGCCGGTCTGTCGCTCGATGGCTTCGAGAGCGCTTTGCTTCGGGGCTTCAGGACCAGGCGCCGGGCCGCCAGCCTTGGAAGCTTGGTCGCGTAATTTGACCAAGAGCGCGGGCAGCTTCGCGAGCTCTTCCTTTGGCTGGCAAGGCACACCCACGGCGCTGAACAACGAACGAATCTTGATGAGCTGCGGCGGCGTGACGTTGACGCTCTCGCGCTGGAAGCTGGTCTGAGTCAGCTTGGCGCGGTCAAGGCTCTTGGCGTCTAGGGCCTTTGAGACGGCATCGGTTGCCTTGATGTGTCCGGTGGCCAGCAGCGCGTAAAGGGCGCCATCGATTGCGTCGCGCGGCCAGCCGAAGGGAGGCGCGTCGAAATTGTCGCGAATCTCAGCCCCTTTCTTGCCAGGGCCAATGTAGGCTAGCAGCTTCTGACAGACCGGGTGCTTGTCAGCCTCCTGCGTGTGGCCAACGAACTTCAGGGCCTCCAAATTGCCCTTGCGCGCCTCCTCAATCACCTTGCTCCACAGGTCGTGGTCGGCCGCGTCGAACTGGCTGTAGAGACGGATGGCCGAGGACTTGGCAGCGCGGTTGATTCGGTCGGCCAAGTCGTTGCCGTCCTGCGCTTCCTGCCCTCCGGCCTGGAGTACGCGTACGTTGGCCATTAACTGGTCCAGCAACTCCGCCAGTTCCTTCTCGGCGGTGCGCTGGCGGCTTTCCATCGAGCGTTGGGCATCGCGGCCCTCCTCGGTGGATGGGCTGCCCTTCATCTGCAGCGTAGTGCGCGCCGCTTCCAGCGCCACGATGGCGTTGGCCAGCTCGGTCTTGTGCTGGGCGGGCAGGAAGGCGAACAGCGTGGGGTCTTCGGCGCTTCTAGCCTTGGCTTCGGCGATTACGGATTTCTCCTCCGTCTGCCAGCCATCCTGAATCCACAGGTACAGGGTCTTGTCGTGGTCCTTGGGAAGACTGTCGTCGTAGGTTGGCGTCAGACGGCGTTCGACGTTGTCCTTACCCTGGGCGACTCGAACCTTCTTAAACACGTCACCAAAGCGGTCTTTGAGCAGTTCGGCTCGCTTCTGTTCGACTCGCTGCGGTGCGGCCTTGAACTCGGCCTCTCGCGCGCGGAACTCGTCGTACCAGGCGCTGGATTCGCGGGTCTGCAGGCGGAACTCCGTCCCGCTGCCTCCAGCTAGTGCCATGACCAGACGGTCCTTGTTTTGCAACTCGTCTAGCAGTGCGGGTAACTGTTTGCGCAGTTCCGAGGACCCGGCCGACAAATCTGTGACCAGCAGGTCTGCTAGCACGTCTTCGGTTGCCTTCAGTCCGATGTCCATCGCCGCATCGGCGGGCAGCTTGTTGATGAGGTAGATGAGTTTGAGCAGCTTGCCCTTGAGTTGGGCGTGTGGGTCTCCGGCTGCGAACCGCTGGACGTTCTCAAAGACCTCTTTGGGCAGTTGGGCCGTGGACACCAGGTTTGCGGCAATTTGGTCGTACAGGAAGTCGCCCGAGACGACATGGCCCAGGGGAGCGTCGGCCGTGGCCAGCACTGCCTCATGCACCACGCGCAATTGGCTGCGCAGCTGTGACACTGTACCGGTGGTGTCGATGGTCCGGAGCACACGCTCCCAGAAGCGCCGGCGAACCGGCAGCAGCGGATAATCGGACGTCATCACGTCTTCGTCGTCGGTGACATGCTCGAGCTTGGTGCCGCGCAAGTGGCGCGAGATTTCGCCGAGGTTGGCGCGCCAGACGTGCTCGACCTCAGGCTGGGCCGAGGGCTTCTTGGCCAGGATGATTTGGCGGGTGACATTCTCGACGTCCCAGTCGCCCAGCATCACCTGCACCGGAAAGCGGCCCATCAGGCGCTGAAGGTTGGGCATGCCAGACAGGGCGGACTGCCCTGTGCCCACGAACAGCAGTTTGCCGTTGAAGTGCTTGCTGAGGGTCTCAGTCACCTCTTGCACCTGGAAGGCTTTTTCGGCATCGGCGCCAATGTACTGCTGTACTTCGTCTAGGACCACCAGCGTCAAGGGGAACTTGCCATCTACCGCCAATGCGGCTTCGATGGCGGTGGTCATCTGCTCGCTGGTGACGTCGGTGACCTGAGGGAACTGCTCCTTGAGCAGCCTGCGGGCGTCGGCTTCGGTGTGGGCCAAGTCCGGGCGAGCCTTCAACAGAGCCTTGGCAAGGTGGCCGGACACGTACATGTGCGGCAGCTCTTGGGCCAGCGAACGACCCGCGGCCTTCATCTCGGCTTCAACGGTTGGCAGGAGGCCCTCACGACTCATCCACATCACCAACTGAGCCTGGTTGTACTGCTCGGGTAGTCCCTTAGACTTAAAAATAATGCCGAGTAAAGCCAGGCGCACTTTGTCACCGGCACCCGCGCCGAGCTTACCTGCGGCCGCATGGAGCGCACCGTGCCGCCTCCCTTGGGTGCTGAGCTCTTTCAGTTTCTCAAAGATACCGGTAGGCAGCTTTGCCAGGCTGCGGGCAGTGGCGCCGTCAATGAACTGGTAGTCGGTCCACAGGGTGCGCAGCATCTTGGCCAGGTGCGACTTGCCGCTGCCGTAGAAGCCGGAAATCCAGACGCCTGGCTGCTCTGTGCCAGAGTCGAGGTTTATCAAGAATTTGTCGAGGATGGTCTCAAGCCCCTTTTCGTATTGACCATCACAGACAAAAGTTTCCAATTCGTAGCGCAGAACGTCCTGCGCCGCAGAAGAGTGGTCCTCGGATACCTCGGCGACGCCGTTATTGACGAGCCTATTCTCCTTTGGCAGTTTGTTGTAAATGTCTTTGTTCTGCATACAGGTCCTTAGCTTGTACTTATGTCGTTATTCAGGCTTGAGCAATGAGTGGTACCGCCAGATAATTCCAGCCGTCGCGAGCATCTAGCAATCGATAGGTATGAGTATCGGGATGGTATTCGCCCGGAAAAAACACCAGCAGTCTGCCTTGAACCGCTTCTTTGATGCCTTCGACCAACAGAGAAACGCGCGCTAGGCCGAAGAGTGTACCTACGCCTAACAGCGCAATTACGGTATTGGGCCCAGCTTCCACTTCAATGCGGGCTTTGAGCTCCGCAATGATGTGAGCCGCAAATTCAGTGAGCTCGCCAGATTGGTAACCAGCCAAATCGTCAGGCGATTCGAAGTAGGCTTCGCGGTATTCCTGCGACGCCATCCATTCCGGAAAGGTGTTCGTGATATCCAGGAGCAACCATTCCTTGTCTGCTTCTTGAGTAGCAAGCTCGAACTCGCCAACATTGGCACGCAAACGTAATTCGTCCGCCTTGTCATAAACGGCGAAGATGACGCGTTGAATCGCAGCCAGCCCTGATTGCCATGGCACAGTGAGGTGCTGTCGATATGCGGAAACCAGTTTGGTGACTTTAGACGACACGGGAGACCTCCAGGCGAAGATTCTCTTCTTCTGATGTAAGGTAGCCGGGGAAGCGTACTTCCTTTACTCCACCCGCATTCATAAATACAAGTGCGCCGCGGTGTGAAGCTGAATTCGTTAGAGCTTCCAATTCGTCCTGTGGGACGCCAAGCATGGACATCCAGCCGGAAGAGAAAAGGCGTTGGCCAGTACGACCTTCGAGGTGACTCAAGAACAGCAGCATCGCTATCGACTCTGGTTCAAGCGATGGTGCGCTTCTTACCTTCCGTCTGTGACCATGCAACAGTCCAACAGCCGTCCAAGAGCCTGCAATATTCTGAGCGAATGATTTTAACGAGGCAGGACTAAAACGGTCAGGGTAATCGCGGAGAATGAGATTCTCCAGCTCCTCTCGAGGAACTACTGACCCCAACGGCTTTTCCAAGATAAATGACTGAGTTCCACGAAGTAGTGGGTCGCGGGCCAAAGCAACTGAAAATGCCAGAAGAGGTTGTGCTGCTTCATTTGACTGCCAGAGTCGTCGGAGAGCGCGGAAAATAGGGTTGGTCGTATCCAAACCATAAAGCACAGCCAAATGCCTCAATGCGAGTTCACGGGCTTTGCGAGTGGCTTTCCCCAGAATGTTGCCGTCGATTATCGCTGAGGCGTAGTCTGTGCGAGTTGCTTGCGATGACGTATGAGATAGCAACACGCGCAGGTCTTCTAGCATCATGGTCCGGGCAGCATGCGGTCCATTTATGCCAAAACGGAATCCTAGTTTCGAAAGAAGGGATTCACGGTCCTCAATCACGATTTGACCCTAGCTGCATAGTGTTCGGAAGCGCGTCGTCGGGCACCCCTTCTAGGGGATAGCCATGCATACGACAGTACGCGACCACCATGACTTCAACCATGTTGGCCAAACTGCGCATCTCGCGCTCAGCTGCCGATTGCAGCGCGGCTTTTAGATGTGGTTCTACTCGCACGCTGACAACTTCAGATTTGCCAATGGCCATCAATTTCCCCAGCAGAACGCTAGCAAAGCGCTAGCGTTCTGCAATGTTACCATGTGAAACCGCTAAGGTGGTGTGGAGTGAGAGAATTTCGCATTTACGACGCCCAAGATGACAATGAAGCTTCCGTACGCGAGCTGACCGACGAAATGCTAAGGGCTAGCCATGCGACTCATGGTCAAGCGCATCCTGCGCAAGTGCAAATATCCACCTGAGATGGCGGATGCTGCCGGTGAGCTTGTACTGATGCTGGCTGAAAGGTTTGGGAAGGAATGGGTCGCCTGACCTGTCGAGTTCACGTCGAAGACCGGCGTCACCTTTCGGCTTCGCGCATGAGGCGGTAAAACGCGCGACGAGGGTGTGGCGCGTTGGCGAAACGTTCATCGTTATAGTCGACGTGCAGGGTGGCCTGGAGGAGCCCTCTCCGCGCGCGGCCAATGTCGTGCGATTACGGAAATATCAACTTTGTCGCGACTGCGCAGAAGGCTGCGTATGCTCAGAGGTTGCCGGCGGCAGCCCCACATATGCCGACTCGTGGATTGTCCCCATGAGCGCCCACTGCTCTGGCGTAAACATCGGAGGTGCAGTCTTCGCGACCTCAATGGCCTCCTGAAGGGACAACTGGCGCCTTTTGGACGCAGGGGACGATTTGCGCATGACACTCTCGCTGGCATGGGTTCACGCCAGTATATGCAAAGCGCCTCGCGCCTGGTTGGCCTCAGATGTCGATGGCCGTGCGAATACACTCGAGCTCCATGCTGGCGTCGTTTAGGCTTGCGGTTGCCATGCGTTCTGGAATCGGCATCCCAGGGAACGCAGCGTTCGGGGCTTTTCCCTGAGTGCGCACCACCGTCACCTTGCCGTCGGTGCCGAGATTGCAGACAGACCATCCGGTTACCTCACGCAGCCGGACCAGTGCCGCGGTGAGTGCCAGCCGCCATTTACTGTCCTGCATGGAGCCGCGGCCCAGCAGCCGTTTCAAGGTATGTGATTTGATGGGGTAGGGCATGACATGGCTAGCGAAGTACGCATGCAACCCGCAGGCGAGGGGCTCCCTAAGAAGCGGGGTGCGTTCTGAACGCCTGAGAATAACGAATTGCCGCCCTTGAACAAGCTCTGGCAATCCAGCTCCCAAAGTGACGTCCAGTCGTCCGGCTTGGGTACTGGCAGCGGTGACGGCCATCAATGGCTGAAAAAGGACGGCCTGGCGACGAGACTGTATTTCGAACGTCGCGGCCATCAGCCTTTGCAGCGAGCTCGACAAGAGCGTACGTGTCTTGCCGCCCTTGTTGCGTGCCGTCGCAGACATCAATTGGGTATGGGAAACATTGACCGTGGCGTGTGAGGTCACGGTGCCTTGGTTCTGTAGCACCGCCACGCGCACGATTTGATGCCACAACTCTGCGTCCGCCTGGTCGAGCTGCCAGCCCGACAATTGCCAGACTTCAAACTCATCGGCTGATGCCAAGCGGGTGGGGCGTTGGTAGCAGGGCCGCGCGCTCGGTCCGCGATAGGGCTGGGTACTGAAGACGGCGCTTCTGACCAATGCCCTTGCGGTGAGGGTGTTGCTGCCCAGCCCATATGGCAGTGGCAGAGAGTAAGAGACGGAGTTCCGGCTCATTCAATCGAATCCTAATAGTCACCTGACGCTTACGACAGGCCGGACCGAGTATAGGAACGACGCGGCTTTTCACATGCAGCGCAGTGTGGCCAGGGATGGCAGGGTGGGGACTTGTGGCTAAATTCTGGGGGACTTGTCGCTACTCAAAGGGGGACTTATCGCTGCGCTCAACGCCAGAAAGGCCAAGTTTCCAAGGGATTTCTGGAAAATCGGCCAGCGTAAAAATATAAAGAAAAAATATACAAACCTGAGAAGCGAGCGCTGGGCTCCTCGACCTTCGTGTTGCGTATCTCGTCCTCGATGACCGGCGTTGATGCAGTGATGATGGCCTGCTGCCCGCATGAGCTATCACGCGCGATGGGCAGCCAGGGAGGGTGGTGGTATCGGCTTGCGTTGTCGCGGTGTACCACCCTCTACCCATGGGGTGGTTGCCGTGGCGTCTCTGTGTCCGGTGCCCTGGGAGTTCAAGATGCTACCCGGGAGCTTTGCGTCCCGAACCTACCCAGGGTGATGGGGGGCTGCTATTTTTTGAAGATACGCGTTGCGCGCGAGCATGCGCCCCGTGACATAAACAGCGAGATGATTTTCGCGAGGGACGGGTCGTTTGACCTGTGGCGTCGTTAAAGTGCAGGCGTCTTCTTCCTTGGCTTGCTTGCCCGTTGTCTCGGCTCTCCTGGTCTAGTGAGCATCAACGGATTGATGGTGGGGACGGGGGCAATGCCGTCGAGCCAACCTTCGCGGCCCAGCGCTTTCATGACGCGACAGAAGGTCTGTAATGACGAGCCATGTCCGGATTCCAGCTTGCGAAGCGTGCGCGCACTGATACCGGCGCGCTCGGCAAGCGTGACTTGGTCGATATTGCGATGAATGCGGTAGGTTTGGAGAACCTTCCCAATGACCGCTTCCATCTCGCTGGGGGTGTAGTGCCCTGTCATTCGGAGCGCCTTGTTGGTGGTGCCTTGTAAAGCACGATGGGTAGTACCAGACGGTTGGGGCCTTCCGCAGCCGGAACCCCGGCGACACCTGAGTACAACATGCAGCCTGCATGTTTCGGTTTTCTTGTGCGGATGATTTGTGTAAGCCGCATATGTGGGGGTAGCATCGGAACGTCAGTAGCAGCAGTGGACTGATACGGCATAGCGCTATATGCGTACCGATGCTTTCCCGCAAAGCTCGTCGGCGTGTCCCCTATTTATGAGAGGGTATGACATATGCCGGGAGCTTGCCATGCTGCGTTTTTCCCTTTGTCTACAAGGACTTAATCACGTCCTTGACCGCCAGATAGTAGGCCGCCGAAAACGTTCCCGCGGCCAGCTTGGCGGACAATCCCTTCGCCGTTTCGTTGATGCCCATTCTCTCCAGAGCCCGGGCGACGGCCTTCTGCGCCAGATTTTTTTGCGCCATCAGAACGCGCAGTTCCTGGCTCACCCTCTGTTCATAGGCTTGCAGCCCTGGCGAGACTGCCTGCTTGCTCTCTCTCATCACCTGACCTCTGCGGATTGCATCCGAGGCCGACTCGTACGGCCTTCGAAATCCCATAATAAAGGGATTATTCCTATAATTAAAGGATTTCATGCGCGTTTTGGCCTCCGGTACCTATACGCCCGCTCTCATAACTTCGTCATGGAGGCAGGACATGTTGACGACGCCTGCATTCGAGCAACTATTGGACGAGCTTGGCCTACCCGACGGGGGGCGGCGACTCGCTGCGGACGCCAGGCAACATGCCCCGGTCCGTGAGGTTCAATCGCGTGGTAGCAACGTCATTACGTTGCTTGCCAGCCGCAAGATGGGGCGGGAAATTGCCACGGAAAGCCGCACGGTGGAGTACGCCGCCGCGCTGAGTCACGAGGTGGAGCCGCAGGTGCTGGAGTATTACCCCCAGCCTTGCACGCTCAAGCTTGAGCTTGTGGACCCGGAAACCGGAGAGGTCCACGCCATTGAGCACACGCCCGATTTCTTGGTAATCACACGCAGGCACGTCCTGCTGCAGGAGTGGAAGACCGAAGAAAAGCTGCTGCATCTGGCGCGCAAGTTTCCCTGGCGCTACCAGAAGGAAGGCGAGCGGTGGCGCAGCCATCAAATCGAGCAGTCACTGGCCGAGATGGGCATCGCCTATGAGGTCCACAGCGGCGCCGAGATTCCGAAGAATCGCACCAAGAACTGGGAAATCCTCGAGGACTATTTGCATGTTGGCGCACCCGCGGCGTCTGCGACGGTCATCGCTCAGCTCAAACAGGCGCTGGCCGAGCATGCCGCTCTCAGCGTTGGGGACTTGCTGGACGCTCCGTTTCAGTTCCTGGCTGATGACATCAATACCGCCATTGTCGAAGGCCATGTGGCCTGCAACCTGGACACAGCCTTACTGAGCCAGCCACACGATTTCATGCTGTACCGGGATGAGACGTTGATGCGCTTTCAGCAGGCCTGCTCAGTGACATCTTCCCGGCCCGCTCATGAACTGGATTTCTCGCTCAACCTGCGGCCAGGGGCACAGTTCCAGTACGAAGGACAAGTGCTGGAAGTGTCGCTGCTCGGTGAGCGCGATGTCATCCTTCGGGTTATCGACGAAGAGAAAAACATGACGGTAGCCAAAGACTGGCTGCTGACCGCTTTCGAGCAAGGCTTGCTGACGGCCAATCAGGCTGATGGGTGCCCGAGCATTGATGTTCATCCTCTGGCGCACTACAAGGCCGCCTCGCTTGAGCAGGCGCATTCCGCAGCCCGATTCCTGGCCGTGCCCTTTGATGCCAAGAGCACCCCGTTCTCAAAACGAACCTATTACCGCCTAAAGGCTCAGCAGGCACTGGCAGCCATCAACGGTGGCCATGAAGTTCTCACGTTGGCCCCGCGTCATCACGAAAAGGGCAACCGCTCGCCTCGCCTGTCTGAGGCCCAGCTTTCGGCTATGGAGCATATCCGCAAGACGGTTTACGCCACCACGCGCGCGCCCAACGGTGCAGCGGCCTTCAAGCAGCTTCGCGCGTACTGCCGAGAAGAAAACCTCTCGTGTCCCAGCTATCCGACGTTCTTGAAGCACCTGCACCAGCATGACGATGACAGGTCTCGCCGAACCCGATTCGGTAAGCGGATGACCTATCAAGGGAAGAACTTTTACTACTCACTGGCCTACGATACGCCGCGCCATGGGGTGCGGCCGTTCGAGAGCGTGCATATCGACCACACCTTGCTCGACATCGAGCTAAAGTGCCGACGCACAGGCCTGGACCTGGGCCGCCCATGGCTGACTCTGATGATTGACGCGTTCTCGCGTCGCATCATGGCTGTGCATCTCGGATTTCACCAGCCAGACCGGGGCTCCGTGTTGATGGTCCTGCGTGCATTTGTAAAGCGCTGGAATCGTCTGCCGCAGATGGTTGTCAGCGACAACGGCAAAGACTTGGTCGCAGCCGACGTCAAGCACTTCCTGACCAGCATGGGAGTGCATATCCGTCTGCGTCCTGCAGGCCAGCCGCGCGTCGGCTCTGTCATGGAACGCATATTCGGTACGCTCAATACGCAGTTGATTCACAACCTGGACGGCAATACGGAGCTGACCAAGCAGGTTCGCATGCTTTCAGGCTCCCATCTTCCCAAGCGCCTGTCGAACTGGAATCTGGAGAACCTGTACACCGTCATCGCGCACTGGGCGTTTGAATTCTATGACCAGGCGACACACCCGACGTTGGATGTGTCGCCCCGTCAGGCGTTTCAGCGTTCGGTGCGAGAAACCGGCGAGCGTGCACACCGGGCAATTCTGTTCAATCAAGACTTCATTGTTGCGACGAGCCCGTGCGTGGACCGTGGGGCGGAGCGCACCATTGACCGTCAGCGCGGCGTGAAGGTCCATAACTTCTACTACCAGTCGCCGCAGTTCGATATCTACGCACTGGCCAAGAGGAAGTGTCCTGTGCGCTACGACCCTTATGACATCTCCCACGTGTTCGTGCAGTTGCCAAACCGGGAATGGGTCGAAGCCCATTGCATGCAGCTGATGCATCTGCCGCGCATGAACGTCAAGCAGCTCGAGGCCATCAGCGCCGAATACCTGGCGACACACTCGCGTTCGGCCCAGTTCCGTAAAGAAGATATCGCGGTCGGTCCCTTCCTGGAGTTCATTGCGACCATGAAGCCGGACTCGCAAGCCCTACGCCAGGCTCAGGAAGTCGGTGAAACCGAGTTCTTGCATGAGCGGCTGGGGCTGCTTGGCAGTCGGCAGCAGGACGGACGCCCGAAGGTGTTTGGTCTGGAACCGCTGAAAGCCGTTGCGCTACGGCAGTCTGGTGGATGGGACTCGCACCCTGAGCGCGCATTACGCAAGGTCCCAAACAAAGCCAGGACTCCTACAAATCCTAAGGCCGATGACGCAACCATGTACGGGGACTTGGACTGATGAAAAGCGTCAACGAAACATCATCTAGTCCGGTTCTGGACCTACTGCAGTGCCGGATTTCGCATCCTCGTATCAACGAAGTCATTGATGAAATCGAGGCCTTCGAAAGTCTGGGGGCAAACCATATTCTGATGGTGACGGGCCCCACCGGCGTCGGTAAGACGACCTTGGCCAAATCGCTGCAAACAAAAATCCTGAAGCGCTATGCGCAGGCAATGCAAGAAAATGCAGGGCTGATGCCCGTGGTGTTGATTGAAGCCCGTGCGACATCCGAGATGGATTTCAATTGGAAGCTGTTTTATTCCGACATTCTGGAGCAACTCGAAGGCCCGGAAGGCACTCCGCCTGCGGTGGCCTACACCGTAGACCCAGTAAGCAACCGTGTCGTCCATCCTCAGGGAAATAGTAAAAACACGGCAGCGGGGCTACGAAAAAAAGTAGAGCTGGCGCTTCGTGCCAGAGGCGTAAAAGTCCTGATGATTGACGAGGGCGGGCATTTCACCAATGTGTCTGAGGCGAGAATGAAGCGCCAAACGGATGCCCTGAAAAGCCTTTCCAATTGCGCTGGCTGCCAACTCATTATGTTCGGTTCATACGACATCCTTGGGGTTAGCCGTCTATCCGCACAGTTGGCACGCCGCATCAAGGAAATTCACTTCTCTCGATACCGAGTTGATTCGCCAGACGACTGCTTGGCTTTCAATAGATTCATCCAGACTGTAGAGAAGCGCGCCAACGATTATTTCGGTGGATTGTTGGTCGAAAACTCTCGTGTCTTGCAAGCCAATACCTTGGGCTGCATCGGAACCCTAATGGACGTAATCCGAGGCTTTGCATCGCGCGCCCATGCGCAAGTCGAAGTGTCGCAAGAACTGTTGGACCGGTGCCTGCTGACCGAAGGCCAGTACGCTGTCATTTTGGAAGAGATTCGCCATGGCGAGGCGCGCTTCGAGTCGAATATTTTTCGGCCCGGGAAAACAAAGAGTGAAAAATGAGTTCTGACTTTACGCCGCGCTCCGTCTTGCACGCGCTGGCACCCATTGGGATGGGAACTGCTCAGGTCGAAAGCCTGAGCAGTTATTTTTGTCGACTGGCGAACAGCCATTCGTGTTCCAGTCTGGATTTGGCACAGTTTGTGATTGACCGCATTGCCCCGGGCCGCTGGGCCACATGTCTGGGAGTTGAGGGAAAGAGCCGGTTCTTGTGGTACGAGCGTTCTATCTCAGGCTTGGGGAGTAGCGCTCAGTTATGGGCGCAAACCTTGTCGACGCTGACCACCGTACCCTTCCTGCACCGCCTGACGCTTGCCCCACTTCAATCCGTCACTGCATCCAGGGGGATGGTCTCGAATCAGGAACGATGGTGTCCGCGTTGCTTGCAAGAGGATTTAGCGCAAGGACGGGCACCGTATTTCCGTTTGGCATGGGACGTGGGGCCAAACAAGATATGTGGGAAACATCAAATAGAGCTCATAGAGCATTGCCCTCACTGCAAGAAGAGCCGTGTCCGTCACTCAGCCAGTTACGTCGTCCCCGGTTGGTGCACCGCTTGTGGAGCATTTCTTGGTGTCAGTGATTCGCCATGTGCTGCTGTCGCTCACGAAGGTGACATCGAAAGAATCAATGAAATTGAAGATTTGCTCGCGGCAAGTTCGGGAGCGGATATTTCTGCCGATTTAGAAGCGCTTCACAAAGCCATTGAAACGTTGGCCGAGCGATTGGACAACGGAGTAGGTGCCCATTTCGCAAAACGTATCGGGGTTCGGAGATCCACGGTCCATCATTGGAAGCACAGTCGTGCGCCGCTTACCCTGGATGCGTTAATGCAAGTGTCGATGCAATGCGGTGTTCGGCTATTGGACTTGGTTCAAGGGTCTTTGGAAGGCTGGACGTCACTCGCCGTCGTGGAGGCTGACAATGATTCACGGAGTAAGTCAAACAACCATTCCGGAAAAGCGCGCCGCTTGCATGATTGGGGAGACGTTCGAGCTTACTTGCGTAAGGAGCTTGATAGCCAGGAAAGCCCCAAGAGCGTCGCCGAGATTGCGCGAAAGCTGGCTATTAACAAGCGGGCTTTATATCTCAATGCAAAACAAGAAACGCGACAGCTAGGTGCGCGCTATGTAGAACATCTTCATGAGCGGGCCGAGCAAAAGCGGGCCGAGCACCACCGGGTTCTCGAGCAGGTCTGTGAATCCATTCGTCAGAGCGGCCAGGGAATTGCGCTAAGGCTGGTAAGCAGCCTGGTCGACAAGAGGGTGCTTACTGGAACGCCGAATCTTTATAACAAGCTGTCGCGTATTGCCAGCAACACGTCTGTGTCCCGAGCATCAAGGGCATAGCCCATCCAGCTACTCGCAATAAAAAAAGGCGCTCCAATTCGGAGCGCCTTTTTTGCGGCCAAACTTTCTATTATTGCCATATTTTTTCGACAAACCAAAATTTGGCAATTCGTGAAATTAAGCATAAGAAGGCATTACTGCCAACTTATGCTTAACTCCACACTTAAGTGTTTGACAACACTAGGGTATTTGGTGGAGCCGGGGGGAATTGAACCCCCGTCCGCAAGCCCTCTGCAAACAGTTCTACATGCGTAGTCGATTTATTTGGTTTTAACTTTGGACTTAGCCAACCGACAGGCCGGACCAAAGCGATTCACGTAATTTAAATCTGAGCCGTGTGACCCCAGCGCAGACCGATTCCTTGTGAATGTCGCTGCTGCGGTTCGAGGGTTGCCCCCCTAGGAAGTTGCCTTCCTCCGCCTGACCCAAGGACAGATCAGTGCAGCGGCTCACCGCTTAAGCGGCGAGAGCGAAACGCTCGTCGTTGGCGTTTGTAGTGTTCCAGTGGTTTAACGAGCGTACTGGTGCTCGGCATGCCCTGAGTTGTTTCGCGACCCACGTCGAATCCGGATCGGCCCCAAGAACTCTATTGTACTGGTAAATGCAATAGCCTGCTGTATTGCCTGCGCCAGCGATTCCGTGCGTGGCGCGGCAGACACGGGCAGGGTTCAGGCGGCGTTCGCGCAGGCCGCCTTGGCCTGCCGGGCGGAGCGCGACACCATCATCATCGCCCCGGCCAGGGCCACGGAAATCGCCACGATGATGGCCGCGGCCCACCCCAGGGTCGCCAGCCCGTAGGTGTCGATCACATGCCCGCCCACCACGGCGCCCAGGCCGATGCCGATGTTGGCGCCGGAGATGTTCAGGGATGCGGCGAAAGCCGGCGCCTGCGGCGCGGACTTCATCAGGCGCACGTGGCACACGATGAACAGCGCCGCCTGCGCGATGCCCCACACGCCCAGTGCAACGGCAAGCAGCCCATGCGACTGCATGACGGGCGCCACGAACGCCAGGCCCGCGGCCATCAGCGAAGAAAACAGGGCGGTGGCGCCCAGCGGGCTGCGGTCCACCAGGCGGCCGCCCAAGGTGTTTCCAAGCAGGCCCACGGCGCCAAAGGCCATCATGGTCCAGCCGACGATTTCGCCGTTGAAGCCGGCCAGGCGTTCAAGCATGTCCGCCAGGTAGGTATAGGCGGTGAACATGCCCGTGAACACCAGCAGCGACAGCAGCACGTGGCTGACCACCATGGGGTCGCGCAGGATGCGCAATTGGGTCACCAGCCGCACGCTGTCGGCTCGGACGCGGGTGCTGGGGAAGGTGAACAGCAGCAACAGGGCCTTGGCGAACGCCACCACGGACAAGACCCAGAAGGCCGCGCGCCAGCCGAATGCGTCCGAGATCAGCACGCCGATGGGGATGCCGAACACGGTGGCGGCCACGATGCCGAAGGCCACCGTCGAGATCGCGCGCCCCGCGCGGGCGGGGCCGACGATCTCGACCGCCGTGGCGCTGGCCAGGGACCAGAACACCGGCAACGCCAGGGCCGGCACGAAGCGCGCGATCGCCATGATCCAGATGTTCGGCGCGACGGCGGCCAGGGCGTTGGACAGGCCGAACAGCACCAGCACGCCGATGAACAGGCGTTTGCGCTCCATGTTGGCCATCAGCGCCGTCAGCAGGGGGCCGGTCGCGGCAACCGTGAAGGCGAACAGGGTCACAAGTAGGCCGGCCTGCGAGACCGTGACGTCCAGGTCGCGGGCCAGACCGGGAAGCAGGCCGACGATCAGGAACTCGGTGGTGAGTATGGTGAAGCCGGCGGCGGATAGAAGCAGAATGGGCAAAAGCATAGGCAGTCCTCTGGCGCGATGCCGGGGGGCGTCGCGCGGTCAGGCGGTGGCAGTGAAGTAAAAAGGTCGGATGTGCGCCGCGGCAAGGAAGCGGGCACGGTGCAAGAGGGCGCAAGGCCGTCTGTGTGCGGATCTGTCGTTGCGGATGGCTGGGGCCGCAGCGCCGGCATCGGCCGGAACGCAGGCAATCGGGAAATCCCCGAATGCCATGCACGGTTGACACTTTAGGGGACTCGGTCCACGGGATAAAGCCCGCGAATCCGGAAAGATTGTTCGGCCAGAATCACTAATGAGACCGAATCACCGCTAGGGTCGGGCGGCCGATCGGCGGCCCGACGCTTGTGACCTTAACGCAGGTCGCTGGGCAGCAGCGGCTGGATGGCGGACCAGAGTTCCGCGGGGGTGCGGGCGCAGGTTTCGGCCTGCCAGGCGATGACGTCGTCGTCTTCGCCGACGTAGCCGTAGGCTGCGGCGACGGCGGGCATGCCGGCCGCGTGCGCGGCCTGGATGTCGCGCAGGTCATCGCCGACATAGACGCAGCGGTCGGTGGCGAAACCCGCTTCGCGCGCGGCATGCTGCAGGGGCAGCGGGTGCGGCTTGGCATGGGCGGTGGTGTCGCCGCAGACCAGCACGGCGCTGTCGCGCGTCAGGTCCAGGAACTCGACGATGGGCAGGGTCAGATAGGTGACCTTATTGGTGACGATACCCCACGACAGCCCCCGGCTGCGGATGTCGGCCAGCAGGTCCTCGATGCCGGGAAACAGCTTGCTGTGTACTGTGGATCCGGCGGCGTAGTCTTCCAGGAATTGCAGGCGGGTCGGTTCGTAATCCGGGTCGCCGGGCTGCAGCCCGAGCGCCACGCGCAGCAGGCCGCGGGCGCCCTGCGACGCGACGGGGCGCAGCGCCTCGTAGGGCAGGGGGTCCAGGCCGCGGCGGGTGCGCTGGCGGTTGGCCGCGGCGGCCAGGTCGGGGGCGGTGTCGGCCAGCGTGCCGTCGAAATCGAACAGAATCAGGGCGCTCATTTGCGGGTAGCCATCAGGTAGTTGACCGAAGTGTCGGCCGACAGCGTGTAGATCTGGGTGATCGGGTTGTATTCCATGCCGCGCATGCTCACGGGCTCCAGGCCGGCCCCACGGGCGGCCGCGGACAGTTCGCTGGGCTTGATGAACTGGTCGTAGGTGTGGGTGCCCCGGGGCAGGAGACGCAGCACGTATTCCGCGCCGACGATCGCGAACAGGAAGGACTTGGCGTTGCGGTTCAGCGTCGAAAAGAACACCCAGCCGTCCGGCTTGACCAGGGTGGAGCACGCCCGCACGATGGAGGCCGGATCCGGCACGTGCTCCAGCATTTCCATGCAGGTGACCACGTCGTACTGGCCGGGTTGTTCGGCAGCCAGCTCTTCCACGGGCACTTTGCGGTACTCCACCTTGACGCCCGATTCCAGGCCATGCAGGCGAGCGATCTTCAGGGATTTGTCGGCCAGGTCGATCCCGGTCACCTCGGCGCCGCTGCGGGCCATGGCTTCGGACAGGATGCCGCCGCCACAGCCGACGTCCAGCACCTTCTTGCCGGCCAGGCTGCCCGCGCACTCCTGGATCCATTCCAGCCGGAGCGGATTGATGGCGTGCAGCGGCTTGAACTCGCTTTCAGGATCCCACCAGCGGCTGGCCAGGGCGCTGAACTTGTCGATTTCAGCCTGGTCGGCGTTGACGGAGGCTTGCGCGGTATCGTGAGTTTGCGTGGTCATGGGCAGTCCAGCGTAAGGCAGCTCTATATATAGAGGGGTCCAGCGCGCAAGGCGAGGAGGAGGCTCGCCGTTGCACCAGATGGGTGCATGGCAGGCGAAAAAAAGGGCCTCGCTATGCGAGGCCCCCTTATTGTAGCTAGTCCGGCAATTACTTGCGGCTACCCACGATTTCGATCTCAACGCGACGGTTCTGGGCGCGGCCTTCCTTCGTCTTGTTGGAAGCGATCGGCTGCAGCTCGCCCTTGCCTTCCGTGTAGATACGGTTGGGGTCGATACCCAGGCTGACCAGGTAAGCCTTGACCGAAGCGGCGCGGCGCTCGGACAGCTTCTGGTTGTACTGTTCGGTACCGATCGAGTCGGTGTGGCCGACGGCGATGATGGTTTCCAGATCGATGCCGCGGGCTTGCTGAGCGACTTGCTGCAGCAGCTGACGGCCTTCGGGCTTCAGGACCGACTTGTCGAAGTCGAAGAACGTGTCAGCATTGAACACGACCTTTGCCGCCATCGGGGCCGGCTTCGCCTTCTGCTGTGCAACCGGAACGCCGTCGCAACCGGGGATGCCGGTGGCCGGGGTCCAGAAGGCATCGCGCCAGCACAGTTCGTTCGTGCCGTTCTTCCAAACGTCACCGAACGGGTTGCGCCAGTTGTCCACGGTTTGCGCGGAAGCTGCACCAGAGGCCGTGACGGCGGCGAAGGCGAGCGCCAGAGCGAATTTGGAGGGTTTGTTCATGTTTCTCCTCGTTGAGCTTGAAGCTGGATAAGTGACTCGCAGCGAACCCCCGCCGCATATCAGGAAAACGGGGCCAGTATAGCAACGCCAAGAGCTGGTTCAAAGGAATAGCTACTGGGTTTCCTGCGTGCTGGAAACAATCTTAAGGCATTTGGGGGGCTTTGGCTTCCCTGGACAGGCGCATTAATGCTGGATATGACGTTTTCGGCGCTCCTTCGGTTTCGCATGTTGGTTTTTGACAACAGGCCCGCAGGGCGCGGATGGGCGCGGCAAGGCGGCATCCGGACTTGACCGGTTTTGGCGGTCGCCGCGCGTCTTCCCGCGGCCCATCAGGCCGGTCTTCCAATCGAATGATAGAATTTCCTGTTTACCCGGCCCGGGTTCCTCCTTACACGATTCTGTCGTTATATATATGGATTCCTTTGCCAAGGAGACGCTTCCGGTATCGCTGGAAGAAGAGATGCGCCGCAGTTACCTCGATTACGCGATGAGCGTGATCGTCGGGCGGGCGCTACCGGATGTGCGGGACGGCCTCAAGCCCGTCCACCGGCGCGTGCTCTACGCGATGCACGAACTGAACAACGACTGGAACCGCGCCTACAAGAAGTCGGCGCGTATCGTCGGGGACGTCATCGGTAAGTACCACCCCCACGGCGACCAGTCCGTCTACGACACCATCGTCCGCATGGCGCAGGATTTTTCCATGCGCTACATGCTGGTCGACGGCCAGGGCAACTTCGGCTCCATCGACGGCGACAACGCCGCGGCGATGCGCTACACCGAAATCCGCCTTGCCAAGATCGCCCATGAACTCCTGGCCGACATCGACCAGGAAACGGTGGACTTCGGCCCCAACTACGACGGCAGCGAACAGGAACCGCTCCTGCTGCCGTCGCGCCTGCCCAACCTGCTGGTCAACGGCAGCTCGGGCATCGCGGTGGGCATGGCCACCAACATTCCGCCGCACAACCTCCAGGAAGTGGTCGACGGCTGCCTGTACTGCCTGCGCAATCCGGCATGCACGGTCGATGAGCTGATCGAGCTCATCCCGGCGCCCGATTTCCCCACGGGCGGCATCATCTACGGCATGTCCGGCGTGCGCGAAGGCTATCGCACCGGTCGCGGCCGCGTCATCATGCGCGCCAAGACCCACTTCGAGGACATGGAGAAGGGCAATCGCCAGGCGATCGTGATCGACGCGATTCCCTACCAGGTCAACAAGAAGACGCTGCAGGAACGCATTGCCGAGCTCGTCAACGACAAGAAGATCGAAGGCATCTCGGATATCCGGGACGAGTCCGACAAGGACGGCATGCGCCTGGTCATCGAACTCAAGCGCGGCGAGGTTCCCGAGGTTGTCCTGAACAATCTCTACAAGAACACGCAGCTGCAGGACACCTTCGGGATGAACCTGGTGGCGCTGGTCGACGGCCAGCCCCGCCTGCTCAACCTGAAGCAGATGATCGACTACTTCCTGCAGCATCGCCGGGAAGTGGTCACGCGCCGCACGGTGTTCCAGCTGCGCAAGGCCCGCGAACGCGGCCACGTGCTGGAAGGCCTGGCGGTGGCGCTGGCCAACATCGACGATTTCATCGCGATCATCAAGGCGGCGCCGACGCCTCCGGTGGCCCGCCAGGAACTGATGGCGAAGTCGTGGGATTCGTCGCTGGTGCGCGAAATGCTGTCGCGCGCCGACGGCGACACGCCGGGAGGCCGCGCGGCCTTCCGCCCGGACGACCTGAACGCCGAATTCGGCCTGCAGGGCGACGGCCTGTATCGCCTGAGCGACACCCAGGCCCAGGAAATCCTGAACATGCGCCTGCAACGCCTGACCGGGCTGGAGCAGGACAAGATCGTCGGCGAATACAAGGACATCATGTCCACGATCGCCGACCTGCTCGATATCCTGGCCCGCCCCGAGCGCATCACGTCCATCATCAGCGACGAGCTGCAGGCGATCAAGGCCGAATTCTCGACCGGCGCCAAGGATACGCGCCGTTCGGAAATCGAACTGAACGCCACCGAGCTCGACACCGAAGATCTGATCACGCCCACCGACATGGTCGTCACCCTGTCGCACGGCGGCTACATCAAGAGCCAGCCCCTGTCCGAGTACCGTTCGCAAAAGCGCGGCGGCCGCGGCAAGCAGGCGACGGCGATGAAGGAAAACGACTGGATCGACCAGTTGTTCATCGCCAATACGCACGACTTCCTGCTGTGCTTCTCCAACCGCGGCCGCGTGTACTGGCTGAAGGTCTGGGAAGTGCCGCAGGGCACGCGCAATTCCCGCGGCAAGCCGATCGTGAACATGTTCCCGCTGGCTGACGGCGAGAAGATCACGGTGGTGCTGCCGGTCAAGGAATTCAGCGAAGACCACTACGTCTTCATGGCGACGTCGCGCGGCACGGTCAAGAAGACCCCGCTGTCCGACTTCTCCAACCCGCGCAAGGCCGGCATCATCGCCGTGGACCTCGACGACGGCGATTACCTGATCGGCGCCGACCTCACCGACGGCAAGCACGACGTCATGCTGTTCTCGGACGCCGGCAAGGCCGTGCGCTTCGACGAAAACGACGTGCGTCCCATGGGCCGCAATGCCCGCGGCGTGCGCGGCATGATGCTCGAGGACACCCAGACGGTCATCGCGCTGCTGGTTGCCGGCGACGAAACGCAAACCGTGCTGACCGCCACCGAAAACGGCTACGGCAAGCGCACCCCGATCGCCGAGTACACGCGCCACGGCCGCGGCACGAAGGGCATGATCGCCATCCAGACCACCTCGCGCAACGGCAAGGTGGTGGGCGCCGTGCTTGTCATGCCGTCTGACGAAATCATGCTGATCACCACTGGCGGCGTCCTGGTGCGCACCCGCGTCGCGGAAATCCGCGAAATGGGCCGCGCGACGCAGGGCGTCACGCTCATCAACGTCGACGACGGCAGCACGCTGTCGGGCGTGCGCCGCGTCGTCGAAAGCGATGCGGACGATGACGGCGAACTGGACGAAGACGGCCAGGAAGCCAGCGGCGACGACAGCACTGACGCAGCGGATTCGACCGAACCTACGGAGCAATAATGGCCCGCCCCTGGAACTTCTCGGCAGGCCCCTCGGCCTTGCCCGAGGTGGTGCTGCAGCAAGCCGCTGCGGAAATGTTGGACTGGCACGGCAGCGGCATGTCCGTGATGGAAATGAGCCATCGCGGCAAGCACTTCGTGCAGATCTGCGATGAAGCCGAATCCGATCTGCGCGAACTGCTGGGCCTGCCGGCGGACTACGCCGTCATGTTCATGCAGGGCGGCGGTTCCGGGGAAAACGCCATCGTCCCCATGAATCTCATGGGACGCCGCGGCGCGCCGGCCGCGGACTTCGTCGTGACGGGCCATTGGTCCAAGCGTTCGTACAAGGAAGCCGGCCGCTACGGCAGCACGCATGTGGCGGCCAGCAGCGAGCAGGCTGCCGTGCTCGACGGGCGCGAGCAGGCGCCGCTGACCTGGGTGCCGCCGGTGGAAACCTGGCAGGTGCGCAAGGAATCGGCCTACCTGCACCTGTGCAGCAATGAAACCATCGGCGGCGTCGAGTTCATGGACTGGCCCGACACCGCCGCGCTGGGTGCGCCCGATGTGCCGCTGGTCGTCGACGCCTCCTCGCATTTCCTGTCGCGTCCGATGGACGTGACGCGCTGCGGCATGATGTATGCCGGCGCGCAGAAGAACGCCGGCCCCGCCGGCGTGACCATGGTCATCGCGCGTCGCGACCTGATCGGCCAGGCATTGCCGATCTGCCCGTCCGCCTTCGACTACGCCAACGTCGCCGCCGAGCATTCGCGCTACAACACGCCGCCCACCTTCGCGATCTACATCGCGGGGCTCGTGTTCAAGTGGGTGAAGGCGCATGGCGGCGTGGCCGGCATGGAAGCGGCCAACAAGGCCAAGGCCGACCTGCTGTACGGCTACCTGGACGGCTCGGGCTTCTATCGCAATCCTATCCACGCACCCGTGCGCTCGCGCATGAACGTGCCGTTCGTGCTGCGCGACGAGTCGCTCAACGACGCCTTTCTGCAAGGCGCCGAGGCGGCCGGCCTGACCCAGCTGAAGGGCCACAAGAGCGTGGGCGGCATGCGTGCCTCCATCTACAACGCCGTGCCCCTGGAAGGGGTGGCGGCGTTGGTCGAGTACCTGAAGGAATTCGAGCGCCGCCATGGATGACGAGCTGCAGCGCAAGCTGCTCCCCTTGCGTAAGCGCATCGACGACCTGGATGCGCAAATCCTCGATCTCCTGTCGCAGCGCGCCCGCGCCGCGCTGGAAGTGGGCGAGGCCAAGCACGCTGCTCATGCGGACGGCCCGGTGCTGCGCCCCGAGCGCGAAGCCGAAGTGATCCGCCGCCTGCAGCAGATCAATCCGGGCCCGTTCCCGAACGCCGGCGTGGCATCGGTCTGGACCGAGATCATCTCGGCCTGCCGCGGCCTGGAGCGCGGCATGACGGTCGCGTTCCTGGGGCCGCAAGGCTCGTTCTCGGAACAGGCCGCGTTGGAGCATTTCGGCCACGCGGTGCAAAAACTGCCCTGCGCGTCGTTCGACGAAGTCTTTCGCGCCGTCGAGGCCGGCCAGGCCGATGTGGGCATGGTGCCCGTGGAAAATTCCACCGAAGGCGCCGTCAACCGCAGCCTGGATCTCCTGCTCAATACGCCGGTCAAGATCCTGGGCGAACGGTCGCTGGTCATCCGCCACTGCCTGATGTCGCAGTCGGGCAGCATGGACGGCATCAAGACCATTTCCGCGCATCCGCAGGCGCTGGCCCAGTGCCAGGGCTGGCTGACGCGCAACTATCCCGACATCGAGCGCGTGGCCGCGTCCAGCAATTCCGAGGCGGCGCGCGCCGCAGCGGGCGATCCCAGCATCGCGGCGATCGCCGGCGAAGTGGCGGCGCCCGCCTGGAACCTGCAGATCGTCGCCGCCGGCATCCAGGACGACCCTCACAACCGCACGCGCTTCCTGGCCATTGGCAACATCGAGCCCCTGGTCAGCGGCAAGGACAAGACCAGCCTGATCCTGGCCGTCCCGAATCGCGCCGGCGCTGTCTATGAAATGCTGGCGCCGCTGGCCGCCAACGGCGTGTCGATGACGCGCTTCGAATCGCGGCCCGCGCGTACCGGCCAGTGGGAATACTATTTCTACGTCGACGTCCTGGGTCACCGCAACGACCCGAACGTCGAACGCGCCCTGGCGGCCCTGCAGGCGCAGGTTGCCTACCTGAAAGTGCTGGGCTCCTATCCGGCGCAGTGACACCTCTCACACCATGACCAACGCATCCAAGCCCCTCGTTGCCCCCGCGCACGTCAGCGCCATCGCGCCGTACCAGGCGGGCAAGCCGATCGAAGAACTGGCCCGCGAATTCGGGCTGGATCCGGCCACCATCGTCAAGCTGGCCTCCAATGAAAACCCGCTGGGCATGCCCAAGTCGGCGCGCGCGGCCATGCTGGCCGCCGCCGAATCGCTGGCGCGCTATCCCGATCCCAACGGCTTCGACCTGAAGGCGGCCCTGGCCGAACGCTACGGCGTGCCGATGAACTGGATCACGCTGGGCAACGGCTCCAACGACATCCTGGAAATCGCCGCGCTGGCGCTGCTGGAACAGGGAACGTCGGCGGTGTATGCGCAGCACTCGTTCGCCGTTTACCGCCTGGCCACCCAGGCGCGCGGCGCGCGCCACATCGTGGTGCCGGCGGTTGAATACGGCCACGACCTGGATGCGATGTTCGACGCGATCGCCGACGACACGCGGCTGGTGTTCATCGCCAACCCGAACAACCCGACCGGCACCTTCGTCCCGGGCGACAAGGTTGCCGAGTTCCTGGAACGCGTGCATGCCGCGCACGGCGACCGCGTCACCGTCGTGCTCGACGAGGCCTACAACGAATACCTCGATCCGGAATTCCGCTTCGACAGCACGGCGCTGGCGCGCCGCTATCCGAACCTGATCGTCTCGCGCACCTTTTCCAAGGCCTATGGCCTGGCCGGCCTGCGCGTGGGCTTCTCGGTGGCGCAGCCGGGCCTGACCGATCTGCTCAACCGCGTTCGCCAGCCGTTCAACGTCAACACGCTGGCACAGGCCGCCGCCATCGCCGCCCTGGGCGACGCCGCCTACCTCGAGGAAGCGTACGCGTCCAACAAGGCCGGCAAGGCGCAGCTTTGCGCCGCATTCGACCGCCTGAAGCTGCGTTACGTGCCCAGCTACGGCAACTTCGTGCTGGTGCACGTGGGCGACGCGCCGCGCATCAACCTCGAATTGCTCAAGCGCGGCGTCATCGTGCGCCCCGTGGCGGGCGACGGCCTGCCCGAGTGGCTGCGTGTCTCCATCGGCCTGCCGCAAGAAAACGACCGATTCATCGACGCCCTGACCGCCATCCTGTCCGAATGAACGACGCGTTACCTTCTTCCGAACAGGGGGCCGCTGGCCCCCTGATTCCTGTATTGGCGGTTGTGGGCGTCGGCTTGATCGGTGGTTCGGTTGCCGCGGCATTGAGGCAGGCGGGGCAGGTGGGCCGCGTGCTCGGCGTGGGTCGCAATGCGCAGTCGCTGGCGCGTGCCGTCGAATTGGGTCTGATCGACGAGGCCGTCACGGCCGAAGAGGCCGCCGCCCGGGCGGATCTGGTTCTGCTGGCCACCCCGGTGGGCGGCCTGAAGGACGTGTTGGCGCAAATGCTGCCGCACCTTTCCGACGGCGTGGTGCTGACCGACGCAGGCAGCACGAAAGCCGAGGTGGTCGAGGCCGCGCGCGCCGCGTTGGGCGACCGTATCGGGCAGTTCGTGCCGGGCCATCCCATTGCCGGCGCGGAGCGCACCGGCCCGGAGGCCGCCGACGCCGGCTTGTATCGCAAGCGCATGGTCATCCTCACGCCCTTGCCGGAAAACAGCGCCGCATCCCGGGATCTGGTGCGTCGCGCCTGGCAGGCCTGCGGCGCCGACGTCATCGACATGGATGCCGACGCGCATGATCGTGTGCTGGCGTCGGTCAGCCATCTGCCGCACCTGCTGTCGGCGGTCTACATGGAACAGGTGGCCACCGCCGCCGACGCCGATACCCGGCTGACGCTGGCGGGCAGCGGCTTTCGCGATTTCACCCGCATTGCCGCCGGTTCGCCGGAAATGTGGCGGGATATCTTTTTGTCCAACCGTGATGCGATGCTGGCCGAACTGGCCGGCGTGCGCCACGTGCTGGACCGTGCCGAGCGCGCCCTCGCCACCGGCGATGGCGACGCTCTGCTGACGCAGCAGGTCACGGCCGCGCGCGCGCGCCGCAACTGGCGCAAGGAGTAGCTGACATGGGCGCTTTGCCTTACCTGGACCTGCCGCGCGTGCGGCGCGCGCAGGGCGTGATGGCCCTGCCGGGTTCCAAGAGCATTTCCAACCGCGTGCTGCTGCTGTCGGCGATCGCCGAAGGCAGTACGGCCATCACCGGCCTGCTGGATTCCGACGATACGCGCGTCATGCTGGCCGCCTTGCGCCAGCTAGGCGTGCAGGTGTCCGAGCTGGACGCGGGCCGCGTCACGGTGCAGGGCGTGCGCCGCTTCCCGGTGGAAAGCGCTGACCTGTTCATGGGCAACGCCGGCACCGCGATTCGCCCGCTGACCGCCGCCCTGGCTCTGATGGGCGGCGACTATCGCCTGTCTGGTGTGCCGCGCATGCATGAGCGTCCCATCGGCGACCTGGTCGACGCCCTGAACGCGCTGGGCGCACGCATCGATTACCTGGGCCAGCCGGGCTACCCGCCGCTGCACATCGGCCGCGGCGAGATCGCCGACGATGCGGTGACGCGCGTCCAGGGTTCGGTATCCAGCCAGTTCCTGACGGCCTTGCTGCTGGCCGCACCGCTGCAGGCGGGCGCGAGCGGCAAGCCCGTGACCATCGAGGTCGTCGGCGAGCTGATTTCCAAGCCTTACATCGAGATCACGCTGAACCTGATGGCGCGCTTCGGCGTGCAGGTGCGGCGCGACGGCTGGAGCCGCTTCGTGATCGACGCGGGCGCGGCCTATCGCAGCCCCGGCCAGATCGCGGTGGAAGGGGATGCCTCGACGGCGTCCTACTTCCTGGCGCTGGGCGCGATCGGCGGCGGTCCCATGCGAGTGACCGGCGTGGGCGCCGACAGCATCCAGGGCGATGTCGCCTTCGCCGGCACGCTGGCCGACATGGGCGCGCAAGTGACCTACGGTCCCGATTGGATCGAAGTCTCCGGCGTGCGGGTGGCCGAAGGTGGGCGCCTCAAGGCGTTCGACACGGATTTCAACCTGATCCCCGACGCGGCCATGACGGCCGCCGCACTCGCCCTGTACGCGGACGGCCCCTGCCGGCTGCGCAATATCGGCAGTTGGCGCGTGAAGGAAACCGATCGCATCCATGCCATGCAGACCGAACTTGAAAAGCTGGGTGCGCAAGTGGAATCGGGGCCGGATTGGCTGCGCGTGACGCCGCCTGCCCAGGACCAGTGGCGCGACGCGCAGATCGGCACCTGGGACGACCACCGGATGGCGATGTGCTTTTCGCTCGCGGCCTTCGGGCCCGCAGCGGTGCGGATTCTCGATCCGGGCTGCGTCAGCAAGACGTTCCCGGGTTATTTTGATGTCTATGCCGGCCTCGTGTCGGCCTAGCGCTGTATTTTTTCCATGACTCAGACTGCTACGACTTCTTCCCAGGCTCCGGTCATCACGATCGACGGCCCCACTGCGTCCGGCAAGGGCACCGTGGCCCACCGCGTGGCCAAGGCGCTGGGCTGGGCGGTGCTGGACAGCGGCGCGCTGTACCGCCTGACCGCCCTGGCCGCCATCCGGCGCGGCGTGGCGGCCGGCGACGAGGCGGGCGTCGCCCGCGTCGCCGAGACGCTGGATGTCGGTTTCGAGGGGCCGCACGTCTACCTGGAAGGCGCCGATGTCGGCCATGACATCCGCCGCGAGGAAGTCGGCAATTTCGCGTCCCAGGTGGCCGCGTTTCCTGGCGTGCGCCAGGCGCTGCTCGAGCGCCAGCGCGCGTTCCGGCTGCCTCCCGGGCTGGTGGCGGACGGGCGCGACATGGGCACCGTGGTGTTCCCCGACGCGTCCCTGAAAGTGTTCCTGGTGGCCGACGTGGTCGCGCGGGCGGAGAGGCGGCGTAAGCAGTTGATCGAAAAGGGAATTTCTGCTAATCTAGATGACCTTCTGCGAGACATGCGCGAGCGAGACGCCCGCGATACCGGCCGCGCCACCGCGCCGCTGGCTCCCGCAGCAGACGCACACGTGCTGGATTCGTCGGATCTGACGATTGCAGAGACGGTGCAGGCAATATTGGATTTCTGGCAAAAGGCGCAGGCCGGGACTTGATTTCCGGCCCCAGGCTTGGGGGCCCAGGGTTTGACCCCAAATTTTGGCCCCAGCCCGAATCCAGCGGAGCGCTGCTCCACCGGCTTTTTTTGATTTAGGCCCTGCTCAAGCTTGGCGACACCCCCACGGGCCACCCCGCAAGGGTAAACCGGCAAGCAGGTATTTTGACTCCACTGTGGCGGGCAATCCGCTGCGGTGTGTTCTTAACGGCCATTTCGGCCCAATGGATTTCAACCCCATGTCTTCCGTTTCCACTACCGCCACCGGCGGCGAAAGCTTCGCCGACCTTTTCGCACAAAGCCTCAAGAGCCAGGACATGAAGTCCGGCGAGGTCATCAGCGCCGAAGTCGTGCGCGTCGACCACAATTTCGTCGTCGTCAACGCCGGCCTGAAGTCCGAAGCGCTGATCCCCCTGGAAGAGTTCCTGAACGACCAGGGCGAGCTCGAAGTGCAACCCGGCGATTTCGTCTCGGTGGCCATCGATTCCCTGGAAAACGGCTACGGCGACACCATCCTGTCGCGTGACCGCGCCAAGCGCCTGTCGGCCTGGCTGCAGCTGGAAAAGGCCCTGGAGAACGGCGAACTGGTTACCGGCACCATCACCGGCAAGGTGAAGGGCGGCCTGACCGTCATGACCAACGGCATCCGCGCGTTCCTGCCGGGTTCGCTGGTCGACCTGCGTCCGGTCAAGGACACCACCCCGTACGAAGGCAAGACCCTCGAATTCAAGGTCATCAAGCTCGACCGCAAGCGCAACAACGTTGTGCTGTCGCGTCGCCAGGTGCTGGAAGCCAGCATGGGCGAAGAGCGTCAGAAGCTGCTCGAAACCCTGCACGAAGGTGCCGTGGTCAAGGGCGTGGTCAAGAACATCACCGACTACGGCGCGTTCGTTGACCTGGGCGGTATCGACGGCCTGCTGCACATCACCGACATGGCCTGGCGCCGTGTGCGTCACCCCTCCGAAGTCCTGCAAGTGGGTCAGGAAGTCGAAGCCAAGGTGCTCAAGTTCGACCAGGAAAAGAGCCGCGTCTCCCTGGGCGTCAAGCAGCTGGGCGAAGATCCGTGGGTGGGCCTGGCTCGCCGCTACCCGCAAGGCACCCGCCTGTTCGGCAAGGTCACGAACCTGACCGACTACGGCGCGTTCGTTGAAGTCGAAGCCGGCATCGAAGGCCTGGTCCACGTGTCCGAAATGGACTGGACCAACAAGAACGTCGACCCGCGCAAGGTTGTCACCCTGGGCGAAGAAGTCGAAGTCATGGTCCTGGAAATCGACGAAGACCGTCGTCGCATTTCGCTGGGCATGAAGCAGTGCCGTCAGAACCCGTGGGAAGAGTTCGCCACGAACTTCAAGCGCGGCGACAAGGTCCGCGGCGCCATCAAGTCGATCACCGACTTCGGCGTGTTCGTCGGCCTGCCTGGCGGCATCGACGGCCTGGTTCACCTGTCCGACCTGTCGTGGACGGAAGCTGGCGAAGAAGCCGTGCGCAACTTCAAGAAGGGCGACGAGATCGAAGCCGTGGTTCTGGGCATCGATACCGACAAGGAACGCATCTCGCTGGGCATCAAGCAGCTGGAAGGCGACCCCTTCAACAACTTCGTCGCGACGTTTGACAAGGGCGCGGTCGTTCCGGGCACCATCAAGTCCGTCGAAGCCAAGGGCGCCGTCGTCACGCTGTCCGTGGACGTTGAAGGCTACCTGCGCGCTTCCGAGATTTCCTCGGGCCGCGTTGAAGACGCCACCACCGTTCTGACCGCCGGCGAAAACATCGAAGCCATGATCGTCAACATCGACCGCAAGACGCGCTCGATCCAGCTGTCGATCAAGGCCCGCGACAACGCCGAAACCGCCGACACGATCCAGCGCATGTCTGACGCCAGCGCTTCGTCCGGCACCACCAACCTCGGCGCGCTGCTGAAGGCCAAGCTGGACCAACAGCGCAACGACGGTTAATTCGTGACCAAGTCGGAGCTGATCGCCGCCTTGGCGGCCCGCTATCCTCAGCTGGCCGCCCGCGACACCGATTACGCGGTCAAGACCGTGCTGGATGCAATGACCCAGGCCCTGGCCTCGGGTCAGCGCATCGAGATCCGCGGTTTTGGCAGCTTCTCGCTGTCGCAGCGGTCTCCCCGTGTCGGGCGCAATCCCAAATCCGGCGAGCAGGTGCTGGTGCCTGGTAAACAGGTACCTCACTTCAAGGCGGGCAAGGAATTGCGCGAGCGGGTGGACTTGGTCGGCGGCAATGACGAGGACGCTCAATCCTCCGGATCGAGCGAGTCGATGCCGTCTTCCATGGCAGGTTTGCACGCCATGCATTGACGCGTCGGCCAGGCAGGGCTGCCTTCGGGCAGATCGGACCGCGAACAGGGCCCCTTGAGAAATCAAGGGGCTTTGTTTTTCCGCCTCGCCTTTCCATCGGCTCCGGCACTGTGAGCCCCGGCAGCGCGCGTCGCCGGGCATTTTTTTCTCTGCGGACAGAGAGGTCGCTTACAATTGACAGTCTCGAATCATCTGGAGCATGCGCCATGCGCTATCTAGTCTGGGCCCTGCGATTGCTCGTGTTTGTTGCGGTGTTGATGTTCGCCTTGAAGAACACCGATCCCGTCGCGGTGAAGTTCTACGCCGACTACGTCGTGCAGGACGTTCCCCTGATTGTCGTCATGCTGGTGGTGTTTGTGCTGGGCGCCCTGTTCGGCCTGCTGCTTACCGTGCCCGCCGCGTTGCGCCGCCGCCGTGAGGCAATCCGCCTGCGCCGCGAGCTGGATCGTATCCAGGCCGCGGTCAGCGGCAATCCGCCGGTCGTGCCGCCGGAGGCCGTCGCTCCCATGTCGCCGCTGTGACATTGCCTGGCCGCCCCTTTTTTTTCGCACCGAATTACCGCATGAGTCCGAATAGTGGATTTTGAACCTTGGTGGTTGATTTTCGTGCCGGTGCTGTTCGCGCTGGGCTGGCTGGCCGCGCGCTTCGACATCCGGCAAATGTTGCGGGAAACCCGCAGCCTGCCTGACTCCTATTTCCGCGGGTTGAATTTCCTGCTCAACGAGGAACCGGACCGCGCCATCGACGCCTTCGTCGAGGTCGCCAAGCTGGATCCCGAAACCACCGAGCTGCACTTTGCGCTGGGCAGCCTGTTCCGCCGCCGCGGCGAAATGGAGCGCGCCATCCGCGTGCATCAGAGCCTGCTGAACCGCTCCGACCTGCCTGCCGCCGAGCGCGAGCATGCGCAGCACGAACTGGCGCAGGACTTCCTGAAAGCCGGGATGCTGGACCGGGCCGAAAGCGGCTTCGAGCAGCTCAAGGACACGCGCTACGCCTTGCCGGCGTTGCGCTCCCTGATCCGCATCTTTGAATCGGAACACGACTGGCCGCGAGCCATCGAGGCCGTGAAGACGCTGCAGGGCCTGGTCGACGAGCCCGTTCCGCAGATCGTGCACTACTACTGCGAACAGGCGCAGTCCGCCCTGACCGCCAAGCCCGCCGACGTCGAGGCCGCCCATAAAGCGCTGGACGCCGCGGATCACGCCCTGGCGACCACCGACGCCGCATCCAGCAAGGGCGCCAAGGTGCGCACCGCCATGCTGCGCGCGCGCCTGGCACTGCTTGAACAGGACCCCAAGCGCGAAAGGCTGTACCTGGAATCGGTCATGACCGATGTCCCGGAATATTCGGGCCTGGTGGCCGAACAGCTGCTGGCCAACTATCGCGGCGCCAACCAGGCGCAGGCCGGCCTCGAGTTCCTGCAGAAGCAATACGCCCGCCATGCCTCGCTGGACCTCTTCAATGCGGTGTTCCGCGAGCTTCGCGTGCAGCAGGGCGCCGCGACGGCCTGGGCCTTTGCCCGCGGCGCGTTGCGCAGCCATCCTTCGCTGCTGGGCCTGGACAGGCTGCTCGAGGCCGAACTGGCCAATGGCGAGGGCGATTCGGACCACGGCCCCGTGCCCGGCGCCGATCTGACCCTGCTGCGCAGCCTGATCCACAAGCATACGCAACGGCTCGATCGCTACGCATGCCGCAGTTGCGGTTTTCAAGCGCGTCGCTTTTACTGGCAATGTCCCGGCTGCAACGCCTGGGAAACCTATGCGCCGCGCCGTCTGGAAGAACTTGAATGAACTCTTTTCCCGCCGAAGCCATTTCGCGTAGCCGTGTGCTCGTGGTTGGCGACGTGATGCTGGACCGCTACTGGTTCGGCGAAGTGGAGCGCATCTCGCCCGAGGCGCCGGTGCCCGTCGTGCGCGTTGCACGCCGCGAGGACCGCCTGGGCGGCGCCGCCAACGTGGCGCGCAACGTGGCGGCCCTGGGCGGCCACGTCACCCTGGTCGGCGTGCTGGGCGAGGACGAAGCCGGCGACAGCGTCAGGCGCCTGGCCACCGAAGCCGGCATCCAGGGCGACCTGATCGCCGACGATGCCCTGCACACCACGCTGAAAATGCGCGTGCTGGGGCGCCAGCAGCAGTTGCTGCGGGTCGACTTCGAACAGCATCCGTCGCAGGCCTCGCTGGACAGTGTCGATGCCGCGCTGGCCCGCCATTTGGCCAACCACGACATCGTCGTGCTGTCGGACTACGCCAAGGGCGTGCTGACCCGCGTGGAGTCGCTCATCGCGCTGGCGCGCGGCGCCGGCATCCCGGTGCTGGTGGACCCCAAGGGCGATGACTATTCCCGCTATCGCGGCGCGACGCTCGTCACGCCCAATCGTTCGGAAATGCAGCAGGCGGTGGGCCGCTGGAATTCCGAAGCCGAATTGACCGATCGGGCGCAGCGTTTGCGCGCCGACCTGGACCTCGAAGCCTTGCTCGTGACGCGTTCCGAGCAGGGCATGACTTTGTTTACCGATGCGGGACGCGACCACACCGACGCCCAGGCGCACGAGGTGTTCGACGTGTCCGGCGCGGGCGACACCGTGCTGGCTACGCTGGCGGTCGGACGCGCCATCGGCTTGCCGTGGGCCGAGGCCATGGGCTGGGCCAACAAGGCCGGCGGCATCGCCGTGGGCAAGCTGGGCACGTCCGTCGTCACCGCAGCGGAATTGGCAGGAGAATCCTCATGATCGTCGTTACCGGAGCCGCGGGCTTCATAGGCAGCAACCTGGTGCGCGGACTCAATCGCCGCGGCATCGAGGACATCATCGCGGTCGATGACCTGACCGAGGGCGACAAGTTCGTCAACCTGGTCGACTGCAAGATCGCCGACTACATGGACAAGGACGACTTCCGCCGGCGCGTCGCCGACGGCAGCCTGCCCGAGGTGCGCGCCGTGCTGCACCAGGGCGCGTGCTCGGACACGACCGAGCGCAACGGCCGCTACATGCTCGACAACAACTACCGCGTCACGCTGGAGCTGTTCGAGTTTTGCCAGGCGCGCCGGATTCCGTTCCTGTATGCGTCGTCCGCGGCGGTGTACGGCGGTTCGTCGATCTACGTCGAGCACCCCGACAACGAAGGCCCGCTGAACGTCTACGGCTACTCCAAGCTCCTGTTCGACCAGGTGCTGCGCAAGCGCATGGACAGCCTGACGGCACAGGTGGTGGGCCTGCGCTATTTCAATGTCTATGGCCAGCACGAGCAGCACAAAGGCCGCATGGCCTCGGTGGCGTTCCACAACATGAACCAGTTCCTTGAGCATGGCCATGTGCGCCTGTTCGCGGGCTGGGACGGCTATGTCGATGGCGGCCAGAGCCGCGACTTCATTTCCGTCGAGGACGTGGTCGCGGTCAACCTGCATTTCCTGGACCATCCCGAGCAGTCCGGGATTTTCAACTGCGGCACGGGCAGGGCGCAGCCCTTCAACGATGTGGCGGCCGCGGTGGTCAACGCCCTGCGCGCCGAGCGCGGCGAGGCCGAGCTGACGCTGGCCCAACTGACGGAGCTGGATCTCATCCGCTACATCCCGTTCCCGGACGATCTGAAGGGCCGTTACCAGAGCTACACGCAGGCGGATGTCACCCAGCTGCGGGCGGCGGGCTTCACGGCGCCCATGCGCGACGTGCAGACCGGCGTAACCGAGTACGTGCGGTACTGGCGCGCCCGCAAGTAATCCGCCGAGTCCCCCGAAAAAGCCACCGTCTTCCGGTGGCTTTTTCTTGCCCGCGTGATTGCCGGGGTGGATGCTTTGGTTCACAGCGCGGCCGCATGGGGCGGCGCGCCACGATGATGAGGACGTGGCGCGACAACCGTCACGCCCGATCCACTCTGGAG
>NZ_JBDJLJ010000036.1:0-52427 GCF_039673305.1 Achromobacter spanius | reverse complement strand
GGCGGGGCGTGTAGATGCGCCCGAGGGAATCCGAAGGAGCGGCCGAAGGCCGTGACGAGGATGACGAAGGGGCAGTCCGGAGCGAACGCTCCGGACCGCAATCGTAGCCCCGCCACCCCAGGCCCACGCCGCACCGGGCGCCTCAAGAACCCAACCTAAACCTCCACGCAACCCCCCGCACAAACAACTCATAGATCAATAAACAAAACCCCCAGTAATACCCGCATATTTCCAAAAAAAATCAAACCCACCTCCCCCCATAACCTCATATCGACTAAGTATTTCTTCCCCCACTCCCGCGCTGACAGAATCACCTCGTCTCCACCATTCACGCACCCGGAAACGACATCATGTTGTCACCGCTTACTCGCCTTCTCTCCACCGCCGCACTGACGCTCGCATTCGCCGCAACCGTCCAGGCCCAGGACAAGTCTTCGATCACTGTCGGCATCTCCGTCGGCACCGCCGAAAAGATCTTCGATGTCGTCCAGAAAGTCGCCGCCCGCGACGGTCTCCAGATCAAGCTCGTCAAATTCAACGACTATCAGCTTCCCAACGCCGCCTTGAATGCCGGCGACCTCGATGCCAACGCCTTCCAGCACAAGCCCTTCCTCGACAACCAGATCAAGGCGCGCGGCTTCGACATCGTGCCCGTGGGCCTGACGGTCACCGCGCCGCTCGGCTTCTACTCCCGCAAGATCAAAGCGCTGGATGACCTGCCCGAAGGCGCATCGGTCGGCATCCAGAACGACCCGTCCAACGGCAACCGTGCCTTGCGCCTGCTGGCCGCCTACAAGCTCATCACCCTCAAGCCCGAGGCCGAACAGAAGAACAACGCCACGCCGCTGGACGTCGTGTCCAACCCGCGCAAGCTCAAGCTGGTCGCGCTGGATGCCGCGCAGTTGCCGCGTTCGCTAGATGACCTGACCGCCGCGTCCATCAACAACGACTACGCCGAACAGGCGGGTCTTGTGCCCGCGCGCGACGCCATCGGGCGCGAGGCCGCCGATGGCCCCTACGCCAACCTGATCGCCGTGCGCACCAAGGACCGCGACCAGCCCTGGGTCAAGAAGCTCGTCTCCGCCTACCAGTCGCCTGAAGTGCGCGCCTACATCGAGCGCGAATTCAAAGGCTCGCTCGTTCCCGCCTTCTAACGCACGCACCCACGATTCATCATGAGCATCCTCACCCTGGCGGGCAGCCCGTCGCAGCGTTCCCGTTCTTCCGCCTTGTTGCGCCACGCCGCGCAGATCCTGCGCAGCCGCGGCCTGAGGATCAGCGAGCTGGGCTTGCGCGACATCCCCGCCGAAGAGCTGATCGAAGGCCACTACAGCGGCGCGGCCGCCGGGGCGCTGCGTGCGCGGGTAGCGGCCGCGGACGCGGTGCTGATTTCCACGCCGGTCTACAAAGCCTCGTTCTCGGGCGGGCTGAAGGCCGTGCTGGATCTGCTGGATGAAAAGGCGCTGGCCGGCAAGGTCGTGCTGCCGATCGCGACCGGCGGCAGTCCCGCGCATCTGCTGGCGCTGGAATACGGCCTGAAGCCCGTCCTGTCGGCGCTTGGCGCGCGCCACATCTTGGCCGGCGTCTACGCCACCGACAAGCAGGTGCGCCTGGACGAAGAAGGCAACGCCGACATCGATGACGACGTGCGCGGACGGCTCGAGGATTCGGTCGAACGCCTTTCCGAACAGGTGCTGCCGCGCGGCGTCGCCGTCAACGAAGCCTACGACCTGGGCCGTCTCGCGCTGGCGGGCGGGTTCAGCGTCTGACCTGGAGTTTTCCGATGGATGTTTTCTGGTTCATTCCCACGCACGGCGATTCCCGCTATCTCGGCACCAGCCGCGGCGCGCGCGCCGCCAGCTATGACTATTTCCGCCAGGTCGCGGTGGCCGCCGACACCCTGGGCTATGACGGCGTGCTGCTGCCCACGGGCCGGTCCTGCGAGGACGCATGGGTCGTGGCGTCCAGCCTGATCGGCGCCACGCGCAACCTCAAATTCCTCGTCGCGATCCGCCCCGGCGTCAGCTCGCCGCAGGTCTCCGCGCGCATGGCCGCCACTTTCGACCGGCTGTCCGAAGGACGCCTGCTGGTCAATGTGGTCACCGGCGGCGATCCGGGCGAGCTCGAAGGCGACGGCGTCTTCGTCAGCCACGACCAGCGCTACGCCATCACGGCCGATTACCTGAAGATCTGGCGCGGTATCCTCGAAAACAGCCACCAGGCCGAAGGCTTCAGCTTCGAGGGCGAGCAGCTTGTGTCCAAGGGCGGCAAGGTGATCTATCCGCCGGTCCAGAAACCCTATCCGCCCCTGTACTTCGGCGGCTCGTCCGAGGCCGCGCATGAACTCGCGGCCGAACAGCTCGACGTGTACCTGACCTGGGGCGAACCGCCCGACGCCGTCGCCCGGAAAATCGCCGATGTGCGCGAACGCGCCGCGCGCCATGGCCGCAGCGTGCGCTTCGGGATCCGGCTGCACGTCATCGTGCGCGAAACCGCGGAAGCGGCGTGGGCGGCCGCGGATGAACTCATCAGCCATCTCAGCGAAGACGCCGTCGCGGCCGCGCAGGCGGCGTTCGCCAAGATGGATTCCGAAGGCCAGCGCCGCATGGCCGCGCTGCACGGCGGCCAGCTCTCCGACGGCAACGGCGGGCGCTCGCACCTGGAAATATCGCCCAACCTGTGGGCGGGCGTCGGCCTGGTGCGCGGCGGCGCCGGCACCGCGCTGGTGGGCGACCCCGAAACCGTCGCCGCGCGCATCCAGGAATACGCGGACCTCGGCATCGATACCTTCATCTTCTCCGGATATCCGCACCTGGAAGAGTCGTACCGCTTCGCCGAACTGGTGTTTCCGCTCCTGCCCGGAAAGGGCCAGCGCAAGCCCGGCAACACGGTGCTGACGGGACCCTTCGGCGAAGTCATGGCGACCGAGCTGGTTCCCAAGGAATCGGCAAGCTGATGGGCGCGGCACGCACCCTTGGCCGTCCGGACCTGCCCGCCGCACGCTGGCTGGCGCCGTTGCTGGTCCTGGCCGCGTGGCAGGCCGCCGCGCAGGCGGGCTGGCTGCCCGAACGCATCCTGCCCGCGCCCTCGTCGGTGGCGGCGGCGGGCGCGGCGCTTGCGCGTTCCGGAGCGCTCTGGGAACAGGCAGGCGTCAGCGGCCTGCGCGCGCTGACCGGCGTGCTGCTGGGCGGCGGAGCGGGCGTGGTCCTGGGCGCATTGGCCGGCGTCGCGCGCAGGACAGGCGCGCAGGCCGACAGCCTGCTGCAGGCGCTGGGCCTGGTGCCGGTGCTGGCGTTCGCGCCGCTGATCCTGCTGTGGGTGGGCGTGGGCGAAGCGGCCAGGCTGGCGCTGCTCTCGCTGAGCGCGTTTTTTCCGGTGTACCTGCACACCGTCCGCGGCATCCGCGGCGTCGATGCGGGCCTGCTCGAAACCGGCCGCGAACACGGCCTGCAGGGCTGGCCCCTGTGGCTGCACGTCCTCTTGCCCGGCGCATTGCCAACCATTCTGGCGGGGTTGCGCCAGGGACTGGTTCTTGTGTGGCTGGTTCTCGTCGCGCTGGAACGCTTTCCGGCTCCGTCGGGCCTGGGGCAACTGGCGGCGCAGGCGCACGAAACCGCGCGCACCGACCTCGCGGTGCTGGCCATCGTGCTGTATGCCCTGCTGAGCGCGGCGTCCTTTGCGGCAGTCCATGCGCTGCGGCGCTACCTGCTGCGCTGGAGTCCGGCGCAGCGCCCGGAACTCTTTTCAGGAATACATTGATGGCCAAGATCCCTGCATGGCAAGAGGCCCGCCATGGCGAAGGCGCCAGTCCCGCCCAGGCCGGCGCCAGCGGCGTCGCCACGCCGCTGGAAACCCTGGCGGCCCGGCTTGCCGCCACGGCCGTCGCGCGCGACCGCGCAGGCGGGCACGCGGCGGACGAGCGCGAACTGATCCGCGCCAGCGGCCTGCTGCGGCTGTCGGTGCCCACCGCCTACGGCGGCGCGGGCGCAAGCTGGTCCGAGGTGCTGGCCGCGGTGCGCCGGCTGGCCGAAGTCGACAGCGCGCTTGCGCACGTGTTCGGCTTTCATCATCTGCAGGTGGCCGGCGTGCTGCTGTATGGCACGCCTGAGCAGCAGGCGTACTTCCTGCAGCCCACCGCCGAACGCCAGCTCTTCTGGGGCAACGCGCTCAATCCGCTGGACAGGCGCGTCATCGCCCGCGCCGAACTGGACGGCTACCGCATCGACGGCGTGAAGAGCTTCAGCTCGGGTTCCATCGGATCCGACCTGCTGACCTTCTCCGCGTGGCACAAGCCGTCCGGCACGGCGCTGATCGCCGCGCTGCCGACGCGCGCGGACGGCATCACGGTCAATCCCGACTGGGATGCCTTCGGCCAGCGCCAGACGGACAGCGGAACCGTGCGTTTCGACCATGTCCGCCTCGAAGCCATCCAGGTCCTGCAGGCGCCGGGCGTCGCGCCCACCGCGCGGGCCACGCTGCGATCGCAGGTGGCGCAGCTCATCATGACCAATCTCTACCTGGGCATCGCGCGCGGCGCCTACCTGGAGGCGCGCCGTTACGTGCGCGAAGACGCCAAGCCGTGGTTCGCCTCGGGCGTGCAGCGCCATGCGGACGATCCCTACGTGCAGGAGCGCTTCGGTGAATTCTGGCTGCGCGTGCAGGCGGCGCAGGCCCTGGCCGACCAGGCCGGACTGAAGCTGGATGCCGCGCTGGCGCGCGGACCGTCCGTGACCGCCGAGGAGCGCGGGCAGGTCGCCGTGGCCGGCGCGCAGGCCAAGGTGCTGGCGCATCGCGCCGCGCTGGCGGTGGGATCGGAACTGTTCGACGTGACGGGCGCCAGTTCCACCGCGGCGCGCTACGGCTACGACCGCTACTGGCGCAACGCCCGCGTGCACACCCTGCACGACCCCGTGTCCTACAAGATCCGCGACCTGGGGCGCTACGCGCTGCTGGACCAGGTGCCCGAACCCACTGCCTACTCGTGATGGCCCGAGCAATGACCGATATTTCCGCCTTGTCCGATATCCCCGCCGTGCCGCAGCCGGTCATCCGCCTGGATGCGGTGAGCAAGTCCTTCGCCACGCGCGCCGGGCGGTTCGACGCCGTGCGCAACGTGTCGCTGTCGATCCGCGCGGGCGACACGTTCGGCATCATCGGCAAGAGCGGCGCGGGCAAGTCCACCCTGCTGCGCCTGATCAACCTGCTGGAGCGTCCGGACGAAGGCGCGGTGCGGGTGGCCGGCACCGAGCTCACCGCGCTGTCCAAGCGCGACCTGCGTTCGGCGCGCCAGAACATCGGCATGATCTTCCAGCAGTTCAACCTGCTGCAGAACGAAACGGTATTCGAGAACGTGGCCTTCCCGCTGCGCGTGCACGGCGGACGCGACCGGCAGCAGGTCGCCGCCCGGGTGCGCGACTGCCTGGAAATCGTGGGGCTGACGGACAAGGCCGCCAGCCATCCCGCGCAGCTGTCGGGCGGCCAGAAGCAGCGCGTCGCGATCGCGCGCGCGCTTGCGAGCGAACCCGCCGTGCTGCTGTGCGACGAGCCCACCTCGGCGCTGGATCCCGAGACGACGCGCTCGGTGCTCAGCGTGCTGCGTGACATCAACAAGCGCCTGGGTGTGACCATCGTGATCGTCACGCACGAACTGGCCGTGGTGCGCGCCCTGTGCCGCCACGTCGCGGTGATGGAGAACGGCCAGGTGCTGGAGCAGGCCGAGATCTCGGGCGCCAACGTGCACCTGTCCTCGCCGCTGGGCCGCGAGCTGATCCGCGAGGCCACCCACCCCTATGAAGAGGTCGCATGATGCTGGAAACCTTTGTGCAGTTGCTGCCCGAGCTGGGCGTGGCGGTCGGGCAGACTTTCCTGATGCTGGCGATCGCGCTCGCGGCGTCCATCCTGCTGGGCGGCCCGCTCGGCATCCTGGTGTTCCTGACCGGGCCGGGCCAGTCGCTGGACCGGCCCGTGACGCATCGCCTGCTCAGCTGGACCGTGAATACGGTGCGGTCCTTTCCGTTCATCATCCTGCTGGTGGCGCTGGTGCCGTTCACGCGGGTGATCGCCGGCACCTCCATCGGGCCGGTCGCGGCGGCCGTGCCGCTGTCCTTCGCGGCCATTCCGTATTTCGCCCGCCTGGTCGAGCAATGCCTGCGCGAAGTGCCGCGCGGCGTGATCGAGGCCGCCCATGCCGCGGGCGCATCGGAGCTGCAGATCGTGCGCCGCGTGCTGCTGGTCGAGGCGCGGTCGGGGCTGGTGCTGGCCCTGACGGTGCTGGCCGTCAGCTTCCTGTCCTACTCGGCCGTGGCCGGGGTGGTGGGCGGCGGCGGCATTGGCGACCTGGCCATCCGCTACGGCTATTACCGCTTCCAGACCGACGTGATGGTGCTGACCGTGGCGCTGCTCGTCGTGCTGGTGCAGATCATCCAGTTCGCGGGCAACACCGTCGCGCGACGCATCGACAAACGCTGACACCAAAGGACCACCATGACGCACTACCGCAATCTCCTGGGCGCGGCGCTGGCCGCGCTGACCTTCGCCGGCGCCGCCCAGGCGGCCGATCCCGCCAAGAAGGAAATCGTGTTCGGCGCGACCGCCGGCCCCTACAGCGACCAGATCAAGCTGGGCATCAAGCCCATCCTGGAAAAGCAGGGCTACACGGTCAAGATCGTGGAGTTCAACGACTACGTGCAGCCGAACTTCGCGCTGGCGCAGGGCGCGCTGGACGCCAATGCGTTCCAGCACGTCGTGTACCTGAAGAACTTCGCAGCCAAGAACAAGCTGGAACTGTCCGAACTGGTGAAGGTGCCCACCGCGCCCATCGCCATCTACAGCAAGAAGTACAAGAGCGTCGACGCGGCGCCCGACGGCGTGAGCGTGGCCGTGCCCAACGATCCCACCAACCAGGCGCGCGCGCTGGTCGTGCTGCAGGAGCTGGGCTGGGTGAAGCTGCGCGACGGCTACGACCCGCTGCAGGTGTCCGAAAAGGACGTGGCGGTCAACGTCAAGAAGATCAAGCTGATTCCGCTGGAAGCGGCGCAGCTGCCCCGTTCGCTGGAAGACACCGACTACTCGTTCGTGAACGGCAACTTCGCGCTGGCGTCGGGCCTGAAGCTGACCGAGGCGTTGGCGCTGGAAAAGACCACGCCCACCTACCAGAACCTGGTGGCGGTGCGCACGGCGGACCGCGACAAGCCCTATGTGAAGGACATCGCGGCGGCCTATGCGTCGCCGGAGTTCCTGGCCGTCACCGAAAAGTCCTTCGCGGGCTTCGTGAAGACCGACTATCAGCAGAAGCTGGAGGCGGCGCGCTAGGGCCGGCCGCCGGCCTGCGCGCTCAACCGCTGCCATGTTCATCCACCCCAACGAATTCGAGCTGCTGCAGCACCTGGAAGCGCCAGGTCGCGGCACGCCGGATCACGATCACGAGGGCGGCGGCGCGCGTCCCGCCGCGCTGCGCGTGACCCTGCGCGGGCTGGCCAAGCGCTACGGCGGCCGCAATGCGCTGCAGGCGCTGGACCTGGAGATCGCCGCCGGCGAATTCGTGGCCGTGGTCGGCGCTGGCGGCAGCGGCAAAAGCACCTTGCTGCGTCTGCTGGCCGGCACGGAAACGCCCAGCGGCGAACAGGGCGGCGCGCCCACCCGGGCGCCGGTGCTGTTCGACAACTTTCCGCAATGGGCGCCCGACCATCGCGTGCGCACGCTGTTGCCCGACGCGCGCCTGCTGCCCTGGAAGCGGGTGCTGCACAACGTCGCGCTGGGCTTGCCCGACCAGGCCCTGGCCGGCGCCGCGCTGGAGCAGGTGGGCCTGGCCGGGCTGGGCGGCGCCTGGCCCGCCAGCCTGAACGAAGCGCAGCGCCAGCGCGTGGCGCTGGCCCGCGCGCTGGCGCACCGTCCCGGCCTGCTGCTCCTGGACGAGCCGCTCGCCGGCCTGGACGCGCTGGCTCGCATCGGCATGCAGCGCGTGCTGGAAGACGCCTGGCGCGGGCAGGGCTTTACGGCCGTGCTGGCGACCCACGATGCCGGCGAGGCCGTGGCCGTGGCGGACCGGATCCTGGTGCTGGACGAGGGCGGCGTGGTGCTGGACGAACGCGTCGATCTGGCGCGGCCGCGCGCGCGCGGTTCCGCCGCGTTCGCGGCGCTGCAAGCACGGGTGCTGCGTGCCGCGCTGCGCCAGCAGGACACTCCGGACCCGGACAGGCCCCTGGCGCCGGTCATCCAGATCCGTCATCTGAGGCTCGCGGTGTGAGGTCGCGGGCCGGCTCACCCATCCAGGCGCCATTCCCGGCGCCGCCCTTCACTTCAGGAGCAAGACCATGAGCATCCAATCCATCAACGCACGCAACCAGTTCCGCGGCAAGATCAAGGAAATCATCCTGGGACCGGTGGTGTCCGAGGTGGACGTCGACACCCCGGCGGGCATCGTCACGTCCGTGATCACCACGCGTTCGGTCAAGGAGCTGGACCTGCAGGTGGGCACCGAAGTCCTGGCCTTCGTCAAGGCGACCGAAGTGTCCGTCGCCAAGCTGTAGGCCGAAAAGCGCAGGAAAGTTGTACCCCGTCGGCGCTTCCAAAGCGCCGGCGTTAGGCATATATTGTCTTCGCGATATCCGGCGGTTTCCTCCTGGCTTGTAGTTACATGCTTTGCGAACGGAGAACGGAAATGCGGCGACTGCAAGAGTGGTTCATCGGCTTGATGTGCCTGGGGCTGGCGGTCTGCTTCCCGGCCGCGGCGCAAACCAAGCTGACCAACGCGCAACTGGACCAGCTGATGGCGCCCGTGGCGCTCTACCCGGATTCGCTGCTGTCGCAGATCCTCATGGGCGCCACCTACCCGGACGACATCGCGGCCGCCGCCAAATGGTCGGCCGCGCACACCAGCCAATCGGGCGACGACGCCGTCAAGGCGGCCGAAGGCGAAGCCTGGGATCCCAGCGTCAAGTCGCTGGTCGCCTTTCCTTCGGTCATGGACATGATGGGCCGCGAGCCGGCCTGGGTGAAGTCCGTCGGCGACGCCTTCCTGGCGCAGCCCGACGGCGTCATGGATTCCGTCCAGCGGCTGCGCACGCAGGCCCAGAAGGCGGGCAACCTGAAGAGCACGCCGCAGCAGACGGTCAAGACCACGACCCAAAACGAAAAGACCGTCGTGGTGATCGAGCCCGCGGACCCGCAGGTGGTCTACGTGCCCAGCTACAACCCGACGGTGGTCTACGGAGCCTGGGCGTATCCCTCTTATCCCCCTTACTACTATCCGCCGCCGCCGGGGTCGATGTTCGCGACCTCGCTGGTCGCCGGCATCGGATTCGGGCTGGGCGTCGCGGCCATCAACTCCATGTGGGGCGACGTCAATTGGGGACATGGCGACATCGATATCGACGTCGACCGCTACAACAACATCAATGTCAACAACCGCATGGACCGCAACAACGTCACCAATAACCGGTCCACCTGGCAGCACAATGCCGCCAATCGCGGCAATACGCCCTATGCCGACCAGGCCAGCCGCCAGCGTTTCGACAGTCAGCGGCAGGCCGGTCTGCAGAACCGTTCGCAGGTGGCGGGACAGGGCGGACGTGCGGCTGGCGCGGCGCCTGCAGCGGGTTCGCGCGACGCCGCACGCCAGCGCGCCGCGCAGTCCTTCGAAGGCCGGACCGGGCAACCCATTGCCGGCCACAGCGGTCCGGATGGCGGGCGCGGACAGGGCGCGGGCAGGGGCGAAGGCGCGGCTGGCCGGGGGCAGGGCCAGGGGCCGCAGGGCGGCCAGGGCGCCCGCGACCGCGCATCCAGCGTTTCCACCCAGGACAGGGCGCAAGGCCGGTCGACCGGCACGTCCACCCAGGACCGGGCCGGCGACCGCGCCTCCGGCGTCTCCACACAGGACCGGCAGGCCGCGGCCCAGCGCCAGCGCGCCGACGAATCGGCCGCGCGCGACCGTGCCCGCGCCTCCAACAGCCATAACGCGCTGAGCGGCGCCGGCGATGGCGACCGCATGCGGCAGCAGAACCAGCGCGGCGAAATGAGCCGGGGCGGCGGTTCCCATCGCAGCACGGGCATGAGCGCGCCATCTCGCGGCGGCGGCGCGGCGCATCGCGGCGGCGGCGGCGGACGGGGCGGTGGCGGCGGCCGGAGATAAGCACCATGGACAACGGAGTTCCTATGACGATTGCTCGTTTACGCGCGCTTTGCGCCGCGTCGGTGCTTGCGCTCGGCTTCGCGGCCCCCGTCATGGCGCAAAGCGTGTATCCCAGCGCCCAGGCGGCCGCGCAGGCATTCACCGACGCGCTGGCCCTCAATGACGTCGACGCCCTGGCCAAGGTGCTGGGCCCGAACCACCGGCAGATCGTGCCGGGCGGCGTGGACCAGGAAGATATCTACAAGTACCTCGCGGCCTGGTCGCGCAAGCACGACATCGTGGCCGACGATGGCCGCTCCTGGGTGGCGGTCGGCGATTCCGGATGGACGCTGCCAGTGCCGATCGTGCGCGCCGGCCAGGGATGGCGCTTCGATCCGGTTGCGGGCAAAGCGGAAATCCGCCGCCGCGCCATCGACCGCAACGAGCTCACCGCCATTGAAACCCTGGAGAAGCTTCAGGCCGCCCAGACCCGCTATCGGGATGGCGTGGGGCAGGGCCGTTATGCGGGCCGCCTGGTCAGCCGCCCCGGCTACCGGGACGGCCTTTACTGGCCCGAGCTGCCCGGCGCGCCGGAGCAGGCCTTCGGTCCGGACGCGTTGGCCATGGGGCCGGACGTGCCGCTGGACGATGCCTACTACGGCTACCGCTACAAGGTGATTCCGGGCGCACAGGATAATTCGTACCGCATCGTCGCCTGGCCCGCGCGGTATGGCCAGACAGGAATCGGAACCTTCGTCGTCGGCCCCGACGGCGCCGTTCTGGAAAGCGATCTGGGCCCGTCCACCGCCGCGCGCGCGGCGGCGCTGCGCGACCGCGACATCCGCGACGGAAGCTGGGTCGACGCGAACGCGCAAGCCGCCGCCGCCAATTGATTTTGCGGGCTTGAATGGGGGCCTGATCAGGGCCGAATTGCACGCCTGTTGCGACCTCGCAACAGGCGTGTGCGTTTGTCGCCAAAGCCTGTTTTGGGTCGCCGTTGTGGCCCATTTGTCAGGCGGCTGTGCATAAAATGGCGAGCACCGGGACCCCGCCCGATTTCCCCTTGCCGGATCTTCAAATTGAACCCCATGCATTTTGTCCGCTACGCCCTTTTCGGCGTAGGGATGGCGCTTAGCGCAGCGGCGGCCTCCGCCCCGATTTTCGTCCTGAATTCCCTGGACGCCAACGTCAGCATCATCGATCCGGCCACCTACAAGGAACTGCGGCGCGTGCCCACCGGCAAAGAGCCGCATCACCTGTACCTGACGCCCGATGAAAAGTCGCTCATGGTGGCCAACGCCACCGGCGATACGATCACCCTGATGGATCCCAAGACGGGCGAAGTGCAGCGCACGCTGACCGGCATCGTCGATCCCTACCAGCTGCAGTTCTCGCCGGACATGAAGTGGTTCGTCACGGCGGCCAACCGCCTGGACCACATCGACATCTATGCCTGGAAGCCGCTGGAAAAAGGCTTTGACCTGAAGCTGGTCAAACGCATCCAGGCGGGCAAGACGCCCAGCCACATCATGATCGACAAGCACAGCACGACGGCCTACGTCACGCTGCAGGACAGCGACCAGCTGATCGCCATCGACCTGGCCACGCAGACGCCCAAATGGACGGTGTCCGTGGGCAAGACGCCCGCCGACGTGTTCCTCACGCCCGACCAGAAGACCCTGCTGGTGGCGCTGACCGGCGATTCCTACGTCGAGGCCTACGACGTCAGCAACGGCCCGGCCAAGCTGGTCAAGCGCATCCAGACCGCCGCCGGCGCGCACGCGTTCCGCGCGCAAGGCGATCACCGCCACCTGTTCGTCAGCAACCGCACCGCCAACTCCATCAGCCGCATCGACCTGCAGACGCTCGCCGTCGTCGACACCTTCCCGGTGCCTGGCGGCCCCGACTGCATGGACGTGCTGGCCGACGGCAAGACGCTGCTGGTCACCTCGCGCTGGGCGCGCAAGCTCACCGTGGTCGACCTGGAGCAAAAGAAGGTCGTCAATCAGGTTTCCGTGGGCAAGTCGCCGCATGGCGTCTGGACGCTGAACCATGCGCCTACCCGGTAGGATCCCCCACGCGGCCCTGTGCCTGACGCTGGCGACGGCAACCGCAACCGCCGGCGCGGCCCCTGCGGCCGCCACCTGCGACAAGCCGGTCTACCTGACGTTCGATACCGGCCACATGGGCGTCGCGCCGCTGATCGCCGACGTGCTGGCCCGGCATCACGTCAAGGTCACCTTCTTCCTGGCCAACGAGCGCACGCTGACCGACGGGTCCAGCCTGGACGACGTGTGGGCGCCCTGGTGGAAGGCGCGCGCCGCGGAAGGCCATGCCTTCGGCTCGCACACCTACGACCACGTCTATTGGCAGGGCGACCTGCCGGGCGGCAAATTCCGCGTGAAGCCCAGCGCGGGTCCCGATGCCGGCAAGCGGGCCGAATGGACCGCTGAACAGTACTGCGCCGAGATCAAGCGCTCCGTCAGCCGCTTTCACCAGATGACGGGCCAGAACATGCTGCCGCTGTACCGCGCACCCGGAGGCAAGACCTCGCCGGCCCTGCTCAAGGCGGCCAAGGCCTGCGGCTTCGAGCACGTGGGCTGGGCCCAGGCCGGCTTCCTGGGCGACGAACTGCCCAGCGACAAATACCCCAACGCCAAGCTGCTGGACCAGGCGCTGCGCACCATCAAGCCAGGCGACATCCTGCTGGCCCACCTGGGCATCTGGTCGCGCCAGGATCCCTGGGCGCCCGCCGTGCTCGAGCCGCTGATTGTAGGTTTGCAGCGCAAGGGCTATTGTTTCGCTACCTTGAACACCCATCCGGCCTATCGCGACTGGATCGCCACGCATCATTGATCATGGATACGCTTAGCCAACTCTTCGGGGACTGCCAGCAATGGCTCTTCGAGACGGCGATTCAGCCCGCGCTGTTCCACCTGGGCCTGAGCAACTTCATCGAAGACGGCTATGACGCCACGATGTGGCTGCTGGTCGGGCTGCTGCAGGTCGCGGTGCTGGTGCTGGTGTTCGGCCCGCTGCAGCGCCTGCGTCCGGTCGAACCCGTCACCGACCGCCGCCAGATCGGCATCGACGTCCTGTACACCCTGATCCACCGCCTGGGCGCGTTCCGGCTGGTGCTGTTCTTTACCATCGATCCGTTCTGGGACAGCATCTTCGGCCAGCTGCACGTCTGGGGCTTCGCGCCGTTCCAGCTGGACCAGTACTGGCCCGGCGTAACGGACAAGGCCTGGGTCAGCCTCATCATCTACCTGCTGCTGTTCGACGCGGTGGACTACTTCTACCACCGGGCGCAGCACCGTTTCGGCTGGCTCTGGGCGCTGCACGCCGTGCACCACAGCCAGCGCCAGATGACCATCTGGAGCGACGACCGCAACCATCTGCTGGACGACATGCTGCGCGACGTGCTGGTCGTATTCGTGTCGCAGCTGGTGGGCGTGCCGCCCGCGCAGTTCGTCATGGTGGTGGCCATCACCCAGCTGGCGCAGAGCTTCTCGCACGCCAACCTGCGCATGCATTTCGGCGCGCTGGGCGAACGCCTGCTGGTCAGCCCGCGCTTTCACCGCCACCACCACTCCATCGCCTACGACGCCTCGTCGCCGGGGCCGGTGGGGGGCTACAACTTTGCGGCGCTGTTCCCCATCTGGGACGTCCTGTTCCGCACGGCCCGTTTCGGCGTGGGCTACGGTCCCACCGGCATCCACGACCAGCAGGCCGAACTGGGCGGACGCGACTACGGCCGCGGCTTCTGGTCGCAGCAGTGGCTGGGCATCAAGCGCATGCTGGGCCGCGACCGCGAACCCGCCGCAGCCCCGCCCGCGCCGCCCGCCGGCGTGGAACGCGCCTGAAAAAAAAGAAGGCTGGACGTGATCCAGCCTTCTTTTTTTTGGGGCAGGCCGGAAGCTTCATTCCGGCCGCGGACTCAGGCGTCGGGCGCGTCGTGCGTGGTTTCGCGCTTGATCTCGCCGTGCCGGCGTTCCATTTCCTGGCGCAGTTCGCGGCGCAGGCCGGCCGCCTTGAAGCGCTGCTTCTCTTCCAGCGTGCGGGGCTCGAGCGGCGGCACGGCGGTGGGGGCGCCTTGTTCGTCCACCGCCACCATCGTGAAGTAGCAGCTGTTGGTGTGGCGCACCAGCTTCTTGCGGATGTCTTCGGTGACCACCTTGATGCCGATTTCCATCGACGTGCGGCCCGTGTAGTTCACGGCCGCCAGGAACGTCACCAGTTCGCCGACGTGGATCGGTTCGCGGAAGACCACCTGGTCGACCGACAGGGTCACGACATATTGGCCGGCGTACCGGCTGGCACAGGCGTAGGCCACCTGGTCCAGATACTTGAGGATGGTTCCGCCGTGCACATTTCCCGAGAAATTCGCCATGTCCGGCGTCATCAGGATGGTCATCGACAATTGGTGGCTAAAGGCGTCGTCCATGGCGGGCGGCTCATTCTTGAATAAAACGCCAATGTTAGCGGCTGGCGCCTGACATGGCGCCAACTCCTGGGCGGTGTTCAGGGTTTCTTGACGGCCGCCGCCGGCGCGGCGCGGGCGGGGGCGGCAGCGGCCGAAGCAGCGGATGCCGGGGCAGCGGCAGGGGGCGAGGGAGTCGCGGCGGCTGGCGATTCGGCCGGAGCCTGCGGCGCGGGCGCCGTATCCGCCGCCGCTTCCGGTTCGTCCCGGCGCACGGCGGGCGGCGCCCATAATCCGTCCACCACGGCCGGACCGGGCGAATAGACGCGCAGCAGCACGCCCACCGGCCCCGCCGCGGGGATCGGCAGCCAGTTCGACTGCTCATCGGGCGCGGGCGCGGCATGGCTGAACACCAGGTCCAGCGAACCGTCGGGGTTGTAGCGCAGCGGATCCCGGTCGCCCAGCGCGTATCGGTTGACCGGATTGGGCACGGGCATGCCCTGCGGGTCATAGGCGGCCAGCGACCACAGCGCGTCCGCGGGCGGCAACTGTTCGCGCTCGAAATGCAGCGCATAGCGATGCGCGCCATCGAGCAGCGCGCCCTGGCTGTCGGCAGCCAGCAGCAACACGGTCAGGTCTTCGGGCAGGCCGGCGCCCGGCTGCGCCTGGGCCGTCAGCGCGCGGCGCAGCCAGGCGTTGCCATAGACGCCGATGCTGGCCGTTTCCTGCTGCCAGCCGTTCGCGCCGCGCAGGGAGTTGCCGGCGGCGGCGTCCATGCGTTCGCGCGCGGCGCGCACGCCGCGCCGCATGCCCTGCGTGGCGGCGTGGTCGAGCTTGTCGACTTCGAAATTGCGGCCCGGGACCAGTCCCACGCGACGCAGCTGGGCCAGCACCGGCTGGTCCGTGGCGTGGGGCGGATGCTTGCGCAGCAGCTCCGCGGCATAGGTGAAGAACGCTTCGGTGGGCATGGAGTCCACCTGCTCGCGCACCGGGATCTTCAGGTCCAGCGACGGGTCCGGCCTCACGCGCGGCGGTTGCGCGGGCAGGTTCCACTGCGCCAGCGGGGTCAGGACGAAGCCGTCCTGCAGCGCGTTGACCGCCGGCAAGTCGGCGGCGCCGGCGGCCTGGATCAGGGTCTTGGCCCAGACGTGGGTGGTGGGCGCGTCCAGACGCGCCATGCCCGACGGCAGGGTGCCCGACCAGCCCGGCGGCACGATCACGGTGTTGCCCTTGCCGGTGCCCGTGCTGCGCTTACCCAGCGTGGCGAATACGTCCGTCCACATGTCCAGCAGCGTCAGCGTGTACAGCCGCCCCTGCGTATCCGGCACGGACAGCACGACCGGCCCGTCCGTCAGGTCCACCCACGCCGTGCTGCGCAGCATGTCCGGATTGGCCCAGGGCGTGGCGGCGCCGGCCTGGGGCAGGGTGCGCCCATGCAGGAAGGTATTGGCGGACGCGCCCTGGGCTCCCCGGGCCGGGTGCGTGAACTGGCGCCGGGTCAGGTCCATGGCGACCAGCGGATAGAAGTACAGGTAGCCCTCCATGGCCGCCTGCTGGGCAGACTCGGTCGCCGCGGCGGCCGGCGTCAGCGCGGCGGGGGCCGCCAGCGCGGCAGGGGACGTCAACGCCAGCATGGCGCAGGCCAGGAACAGGGCCAGGGGGGCAAGGCGGCGCATCGGCGCTCCAACGGTCATGCATAGACAAGGGGCGGCGGCAGCGGCGGCCCGGGCAGTGCGGCGCCGCCGCAATGGCATCGCCGCCCGCCATGGTAGCAGCGCGGCATTCGCGCAAAATCCCCGAAAAAAGCGGATTTTGACGCCAGATTTCAGACTGCGTCAGCCGGACGCCGCATGGCGCGCGCCGAATCGTGGGCATATACTAGCTTCCATATCCGTGGAAGCCGTAGGGCCTTTCCTGAATTCGGGTCCGGCTTTCTTCATTCACCAGGAGAGGAGTGCTTCATGGTCAACATGAATCGCCGCCAGTTCTTCAAGGTGACCGGTGCGACGCTGGCAGGCTCCAGCCTGGCTTTGCTGGGGGCTGCCCCCGGCACGGCCATGGCCGAAGTACGCCAGTTCAAGCTTGCGCGCATGACAGAAACGCGCAACACCTGTCCCTACTGTTCGGTCGCCTGTGGTCTGCTGATGTACGGCTTGGGCGACGGCTCGAAGAATGCCCGCGCCAGCATCATGCACATCGAGGGCGATCCGGACCACCCCGTCAACCGCGGCACCCTCTGTCCGAAGGGCGCGGCCCTGATCGACTTCATCCACAGCCCCAACCGCCTCAAGTTCCCGGAATACCGGGCGCCCGGGTCGGACAAGTGGGTGCGGATGTCGTGGGACGACGCCCTGACCCGCATCACCAAGCTCATGAAAGCCGACCGCGACGCCAACTTCGTCGAGAAGACCGCGGACGGCAAGACAGTCAACCGGTGGCTCACCACCGGCATGCTGGCGGCCTCGGCAAGCAGCAACGAGGTCGGCTACATCACGCACAAGACCGTGCGCAGCATGGGGATGCTGGCGTTCGACAATCAAGCCCGTGTCTGACATGGCCCGACGGTGGCAGGTCTTGCCCCGACGTTTGGCCGTGGAGCGATGACGAACCATTGGGTCGACATCAAGAACGCGGACATAGTATTGATCATGGGCGGCAATGCCGCCGAGGCCCACCCTTGCGGGTTCAAATGGGTCACGGAAGCAAAGGCCCATAACAAGGCGAAGCTGATCGTCGTGGATCCGCGCTTCACGCGCTCGGCATCCGTGGCGGACTTCTACGCGCCCATACGCACCGGCACCGACATCATTTTCCTGGGCGGCGTCATCAAGTACCTGTTGGATCACGACAAGATCCAGCACGAGTACGTGCGCAACTACACCGACTTTTCCTTCATCGTGCGCGAGGACTTCACGTTCGACGCGGGGCTTTACTCCGGCTACAACGCCGAAAAGCGCACCTACGACAAGGCAAGCTGGGACTACGAGCGCGGCGATGACGGCTTCGTCAAGACCGACCCCACGCTGCAGCATCCGCGGACGGTCTACCAGCTCCTGAAGAAGCACTACTCGCGCTACACGACTGAAATGGTCGAGCGCGTCTGCGGCACGCCCAAGGACAAGTTCCTGACGGTGTGCGACATGCTCGCTTCCACGGCCACAACCAACCGCGCGGCCACCATCCTGTACGCCCTGGGCTGGACGCAGCATTCGATCGGATCGCAGATCATCCGCACGGGCGCCATGGTGCAGCTGTTGCTGGGCAACATCGGCATCGCAGGCGGCGGCATGAACGCGCTGCGCGGGCACTCGAACATCCAGGGCCTGACCGACCTGGGCCTGATGTCGAACCTGCTGCCGGGCTACATGACGCTGCCCAACGAACCCGAGCAGGACTTCGGCAAGTACATCGAGTCGCGCACGCTCAAGCCGCTGCGCCCCAACCAGCTCAGCTACTGGCAGAACTACAACAAGTTCCACGTCAGCCTGATGAAGGCCTGGTGGGGCAACGCCGCCACGGCCGAGAACAACTGGGCGTTCGACTACCTGCCCAAGCTGGACAAGCTCTACGACATGCTGCAAGTCTACGAGCTCATGGTCCAGGGCAAGATGAACGGCTACATCGCGCAGGGCTTCAACCCGCTGGCCGCGGCGCCCAACAAGGCCAAGCTGAACGACGGCTTCGCCAAGCTGAAGTTCCTGGTCATCATGGACCCGCTGGTCACTGAAACCTCGGAATTCTGGCGCAACGCCGGCGAGGCCAACGACGTGGATCCCGCCAAGATCCAGACCGAGGTCTTCCGCCTGCCCACCACCTGTTTCGCCGAGGAAGACGGCGCCCTGGTCAATTCCGGCCGCTGGCTGCAATGGCACTGGAAGGGCGCGGAACCCCCGGGCGAAGCCAAGAGCGACATCGAAATCATGGCGCTCATCTTCACGCGCCTGCGCAAGATGTACCAGGACGAGGGCGGCAAGTACCCCGACCCGATCGTCAATCTGTCGTGGCCCTACTCCAATCCGCAAAACCCCTCCGCCGAGGAATTGGCCAAGGAATACGCGGGCAGGGCGCTCGTGGACCTGGTCGATCCCAAGGACCCCACGAAAATCACGCGCAGGGGCGGCGAGCAGCTCGCGGGCTTTGCGGAATTGCGCGACGACGGTTCCACGTCCAGCGGCTGCTGGATCTTCGCCGGCGCCTGGGGCCCGGGCGGCAACCTCATGGCGCGCCGCGACAACAGCGACCCCACCGGCATCGGCCAGACCCTGAACTGGGCCTGGGCGTGGCCGGCCAACCGCCGCATTCTTTACAACCGCGCCTCGTGCGACCTGGAAGGCAAGCCGTTCGATCCGCGGCGCAAGCTCATCTCCTGGAACGGCAAGATCTGGGCCGGCGCGGACATCCCCGACTTCAAGGGCGATGAAAATCCCGCGGGCGGCATGGGTCCGTTCATCATGAACCCCGAAGGCGTGGCGCGCTTCTTCGCGCGGGCGGGCATGGCCGAAGGACCGTTCCCGGAACACTACGAACCCTTCGAGAACCCGCTGGGCTACAACCCGCTGCACCCCAAGGCAAAGGGCGTCACCAGCAATCCGGCCGCGCGCATCTTCAAGGATGACCTGGCCGCGATGGGCACCGTGGAAAACTTCCCGCACGTAGCCACCACCTATCGCCTGACCGAGCACTTCCACTACTGGACCAAGAACGTCCGCATCAATGCCATCCTGCAGCCCGAGCAGTTCGTCGAAATCGGCGAGGCGCTGGCCAAGGAAATCGGCATCCCCAACGGATCGCGCGTGAAGGTGTCTTCCAACCGCGGCTACATCAAGGCGGTGGCTTTGGTCACCAAGCGGCTTCGTCCCCTGACCATCGAAGGCAAGACGGTGCATCAGGTGGGGATTCCCATCCACTGGGGCTTCGTGGGCGTCGCCAGGCCCGGCTTCCTCACCAACACCCTGACACCGTTCGTGGGCGACGGCAATTCCCAGACGCCGGAATTCAAGTCGTTCCTGGTCAAGGTCGAGAAGGCATAGGAGAACCGACATGTCCATGCAATCCCTAGACATCCGGCGGCGCTCCGCCACGACCACGCCGCCGCCTGGCATCCGTGAGCCTGTCACGGGCTCGGTGGCCAAGCTGATCGACGTCTCCAAGTGCATCGGCTGCAAGGCGTGCCAAAGCGCCTGCATGGAATGGAACGACCTGCGCGACGAGATCGGCTTCAACGTGGGCGTCTACGACAACCCGGCCGACCTCACCGAGCATTCCTGGACCGTCATGCGCTTCTCGGAATTCGAGAATCCCGCCGGCGACCTGGAATGGCTGATCCGCAAGGACGGCTGCATGCACTGCGAGGACCCGGGCTGCCTGAAGGCCTGTCCCTCGCCCGGCGCCATCATCCAGTACACCAATGGCATTGTGGATTTCCACGAGGAAAACTGCATCGGCTGCGGCTACTGCATCACCGGCTGTCCGTTCAATGTGCCGCGCATTTCCAAGAAGGACCACAAGGCGTACAAGTGCACCCTGTGCTCCGACCGCGTGGCCGTGGGCATGGAGCCGGCCTGCGTCAAGGCCTGTCCCACCGGCGCCATCGTCTTCGGCACCAAGGACGACATGCACCAGCATGCCGCCGAACGCATCGAGGACCTGAAGTCGCGCGGCTTCGAGCAGGCCGGGCTGTACGACCCGCCGGGCGTGGGCGGCACCCACGTCATGTACGTGCTGCATCACGCTGACCAGCCAGGGCTGTACCACGGCCTGCCGGCCGATCCGCAGATCAGCCCCATGGTGTCGCTGTGGAAGGGGCTGGCCAAGCCGCTGGGGCTGGCCGCGATGGCGCTGACCGCGCTGGCGGGCTTCTTCCACTACGCCCGGGTCGGCCGCAACGAGGTCACCGAGGAAGACGAACGCAGGGCCGAAGAGGAGGCGCGCCATGAATGAAGACCGCCACTATCGCCGCATCCGGCGCTATACGCCGGGCGAACGCACCAACCACTGGATCATCGCCCTGACGTTCATCCTGCTCGCGCTGTCGGGACTGGCGCTGTTCCACCCGGCCATGTACTGGCTGTCCAACCTGTTCGGGGGCGGACCCTGGACGCGGATCCTGCATCCGTTCATCGGCGTGGTGATGTTCGCCTGCTTCGCCGTGTTCGCCGGCCATATGTGGCGCCACAACCTCATGACCAAGGCAGACCGCCAGTGGCTCAGGCAGCTCGACGACGTGGTCGAGAACCGCGAGGAAAAGCTGCCCGAGGTCGGCAAGTACAACGCCGGCCAGAAGCTGCTGTTCTATGTGCTGATCCTGTGCATGCTGGGGCTGATGGTCAGCGGCATCGTGATCTGGCGCGAGTACTTCGCGTTTTATTTCCCGATCTGGGTAGTCCGGGCCGCTTCGGTGCTGCACGCGGTTTGTGCGCTGGTGCTGATTTGCGCGATCATTGTGCATATTTACGCGGCGATCTGGGTAAAGGGTTCGCTGACGGCGATGCTGCGTGGCTACGTCACCGCCGGCTGGGCGTGGAAGCACCACCGCGCCTGGTTCCGGGAGCAGGTGAAGAAATAGCCCGCGTATCTCGTCCGCACGTCAGTCCGCAAACGGCGCGGGCGCGCTTTGCCCCAAACGGCCCTTTTTTCCGGGCCGTCCTGTAGTGATCGCACGGCTGCTATCCTCTTTCCGAGGCTGGCAGCCGTGTTTGTTTCTCTGGAGACGAGACTTGCAGCGAATTCTTCCGCGCGGCGAAATCGAAGCGCTAGACCACAACGCCATTCCCCGCATCGCCCTGCCCGAGCGCCAGACAGTCTTTGCCGCGCGGGCTGCGCGCCTGCGCAAGCTGGCGGACGGCAATCCCGTCGCCGACTACCTGCTGCTGATGGCGCACCTGGTCGATGCCCAGCACCGGGCCCTGGCGGACTGCGCGGCGCCGCCAGCCTCCGAAGACCGCATTTCGCTGGCCCAGGCGCACGGCATGCCGCCGCTGCAGGCCGTGGGCTGGCCGCGCGACGCGCTGTGGCGGCGCATCCTGGGCCAACTGGTGGATGACGTGTCGCGCGCCCAGGGCGTGCCCGCCGAAGCCGTCGAGGTCTGCGCCGCGCTGCGCCGCGCGCTGGACCAGGACACGGAATCCCTTGAAGACCTGGCCGAAGCCGTGCTGTCCGAACAGGACCAGGGCGTGGACAGCGCCGCCGCCCCGTTCGTCATGGCGGCCCTGCAGGTGTACTGGACGGACCTGGCCAGCCGCTTCGATCCCAGGCAGCTTCCCGTCGCCAGCCCGTTCGGCGTGTGCCCCGTGTGCGGCAGCCTGCCGGTCGCCAGCATCGTGCGCGTGGGCGGCCAGTTCGAAGGCTACCGCTACCTGTGCTGCAGCCTCTGTTCGACCCAGTGGCACATGGTGCGCGTGAAATGCTCGCACTGCGAGGACGTCGAGCATGTCGCCTACCAGGCCATCGAGGGTCGCTCGCCCGCCATCAAGGCGGAAACCTGCGACCACTGCCACACCTACCGCAAGATCTTCTACCAGGACAAGGACCTGTACGTGGAGCCGGTGGCGGACGACCTGGCCAGCCTGATGCTGGACGTGCTGGTGGGCGAGGCCGGCTATTCGCGTTCCAGCGGCAATCCGCTGCTGTGGCACGGGGACCAGGACTAGAACCCGTGGGCGCAGGTCGGTTGCCTCCCAAGTTGACTACGGAGTCTTGCATGGCAGATCACTCGTCCGACGCCGGCCCGGCGGCCGCGTCCGACATTCCTTCGCTCGACCGCCTGCTCAATGCCGAGGCGCTGCGTCCGGCGCTTGAGGCGCACGGCCGCACCCAGGTGGTCGCGGCGCTGCGCCGCGACCTGGACGCGCTGCGCCGGCGTGCGCTGGACGACGGGGTCGCCCGCGGCGAACTGGACGCCGCCGCCGTGGCGGCGCGTACGTCGGCGGCGCTGGACAAGGCCGCGCAGCCGCGCCTGCGCGCCGTCTACAACCTGACGGGCACGGTGCTGCACACCAACCTCGGCCGGGCCCTGCTGCCGGACGAGGCCGTGGCGTCGGTGCTGCGCGCGCTGACCTCGCCCGCCAACCTGGAGTTCGACCTCGATACCGGCGGGCGCGGCGACCGCGACGACCTGATCGACGACCTGCTGTGCGAGCTGACCGGCGCCGAGGCCGCCACCGTGGTCAACAACAACGCCGCCGCCGTGCTGCTGATGCTGAACGCGCTGGCGGACCGCCGCGAGGTCGTGGTGTCGCGGGGCGAGCTCGTCGAGATCGGCGGCGCGTTCCGCATTCCCGACATCATGAAACGCGCGGGCGCCAAGCTCGTCGAGGTCGGCACCACCAACCGCACGCATGCGGCCGACTACGAAAACGCCGTCGGTCCGCGCACCTCGATGCTGATGAAGGTGCATTGCAGCAACTACGCCGTGACGGGCTTCACCAAGAGCGTCGGCATCGCCGAGGTGGCGGCGCTGGCGCATGCGCGCGGCCTGCCGGCCACCGTGGACCTGGGCAGCGGCACGCTGGTGGACCTGACGCAGCACGGCCTGCCCAAGGAAGACACCGTGCGCGAGACCATTGCGGCGGGAGCGGACCTGGTCACGTTCAGCGGCGACAAGCTGCTGGGTGGGCCGCAGGCCGGCCTGCTGGTGGGGCGCGCGGACCTGATCCGCAAGATCAAGAAGAATCCGCTCAAGCGCGCGCTGCGCGTGGGCAAGCTGACGCTGGCCGCGCTGGAGCCGGTGCTGAACCTGTACCGGGCGCCCGAGTTCCTGGCGCAGCGGCTGACCACGCTGCGCCTGCTGACGCGCCCGCAGCGCGACATCCAGCCGCAGGCCGAAAGGCTGCGCGGCGCGCTGGCGCATGCGGCGGGGCCGAACTACGCGGTGGAGGCGGTGCCGATGTTCAGCCAGATCGGCAGCGGCGCCTTGCCCGTCGACCAGCTGCCCAGCCATGGCCTGGCCGTGCGCTACGCGGGCAGCGGTCGCCCCGGGCGCCACCTGGACAAGCTGGAGACGCAGTTGCGGCGGCTGCCGGTGCCGGTGATCGGCCGCATCGCGGACGATACGCTGTGGCTGGACCTGCGCTGCCTGGAAACGCGCGACGAAGCCGCCTTCGCCGGTCAACTGGCGGAGCCCCTGGCATGATCATCGGCACCGCCGGCCATATCGACCACGGCAAGACCACGCTGGTGCGCGCGCTGACGGGCGTGGACACCGACCGGCTCAAGGAAGAGAAGGCGCGCGGCATTTCGATCGAACTGGGCTACGCCTATACGCCGCTGGCCAACGGCGATGTGTTGGGCTTCATTGACGTCCCCGGCCATGAAAAGCTGGTGCACACGATGGCGGCCGGCGCGAGCGGCATCGATTTCGGGCTGCTGGTGGTGGCCGCGGACGACGGCGTGATGCCGCAGACGCGCGAGCACCTGGCGATCCTGTCGATGCTGGGCGTGGCGCGGGGGGCGGTGGCGCTGACCAAGGCCGACCGCGCGGATGCCGCGCAACAGGCGGCGGTGCGGGGCGAGATCGCGGCGCTGACGGCCGGCACGTTCCTGCAAGGCGCGCCGGTGTTCGGTACGAGCGCGTCGCAGGCGGACGATGCGGGCGTGGCGCAACTCAAGGCCTATCTGCACGACGAGGCCCAGGCGCTGGCGCGGCGCGATGCGACGGGCCTCTTCAGGCTGGCGGTGGACCGCGTGTTCACGCTGACGGGCCACGGCACGGTGGTGACCGGCACGGCGCACGCCGGGCAGGTCCGGGCCGCGGACGACACGGCCGATCTGCGGCTGATGCCCGCCGGCACGCGGGTGCGGGTGCGCGGCATCCACGCGCAGAACCGGCAAAGCGAGACGGGCGCGGCCGGGCAGCGCTGCGCGCTGAACCTGGCGGGCATCGACAAGGACGCGATCGCGCGCGGGGACTGGATTGCCGACGCGCGCTGCTTCCTGCCGTCGCGGCATGTGGACGTGGCATTGACGTTGCTGCCTTCGGCCGATGCGCCGGTGCGCGCTTGGGCGCCGTTGCATGTGCACATCGGCGCGGCGCGCCATGTGGCGCACGTGGTGCCGATCAGCGCGGAGTCGCTGGCGCCGGGGCAGTCGGGCTGGGCGCAACTGGTGTTCGACGAACCCGTGTGCGCGATGCCGGGCGACCGCTACATCGTGCGCAATGCGCAGGCGACGCGCACGGTGGGCGGCGGCCGGGTGCTGGACCCTAACGCGCCCGACCGCAAGCGGCGCGCGGCGGCGCGCCTGCAGGGCCTGCAGGCGCTGACGGACATGCTGGACGGCGGCGGGCTGTATCCCGTGCTGGAGCATGCGCCGCTGGGCCTGGATGAAGCGGCCCTGCAGCGGCTGACGGGCAGGCCGGTGAGCGAGATCGCGGCGCCGCATGGGGCGTTGTGGATCGAACCGCGCAATGCGCAGGCGCCTCGCACGCTGATGCTGGGCGCGCAGTGGGACGCGCTGCGCGCTCGCGTTGAACAGGCGCTGGCGGCTTTCCACCAGGGGGCGCCGGACGAACCCGGCCCGGACAGCGCGCGGCTGCGCCGGATGGCGATGCCCGCGGGGCCGGACGCGCTCTGGACGTCGGTGCTGGATCAGCTGCAACGGGACGGGCGGATCGTGCGCAATGGCCCATGGCTGCATCTGCCGTCGCATACGTCGACGCTGGCCGATGCGGAGTCGGCGCTGGCGGCGCGGCTGCTGCCGCTGCTGGAGCAGGGCGCGTTCGATCCGCCGTGGGTGCGGGACCTGGCGCGGGCGCAGGGCGAACCGGAAGACGCGGTGCGTCAGCTGCTGCGCAAGCTGCTGCGGCGCGGCGAGGTGGCGCAGGTAGTGAAGGATCTGTTCTATCACCGGGACCAGGTGCGCACGCTGGCGGCGCTGGCGGCGGACCTGGCGGGACGGCCGGAAGGCCTGAACGCGGCGGTGTTCCGGGATGCGACGGGACTGGGGCGCAAGCGGGCGATCCAGATCCTGGAGTTCTTCGATCGCGTGGGATATACGCGGCGGGTGCGGGATACGCATGTGCTGCGCGCGGACAGCGCCTACGCGGCGATGCAGCGGCCCGCCGAGCCGGTATCATAGGCGGTCCGCCACGGAAGGCATTCGTGCCCGGCGGCACGGCCGGGCTTCAAACCCGGTTGGGGGCGTCAGACGTTCCCAGGTAGGTTCGACTCCTGCTGCCTTCCGCCAGTTTCTTTTGGGATGTCGGGTGCTTTGGGACGGGCTGATTCTTGGGCCGCCCGCTGCTGTGGGACGGGCGTGGTTCTTGGGCCGCCCGCTGTTATGGGACGGGCGTAGTTCTTGGGCCGCCCGCTGCGTCGCGGGGGCTGCGTTGCGGGCCTCCGATATCGGTCCGGAGCCTTCGCTCCGGACTGCCCCATCCTCATCCTCGTCCTCGCCTTCGGCGACTCCTTCGGATTCCGTCGGGCGCTATCTGAACGGCCCGCAACGCAGCCCCCGCGACACAGCGGGCTCGGTCGGCGTTCACTTGCCCGATTGCCGGGGCGAGCGGTGTGCTTGGCATTCTTGTGGGCGGAAGGTCTGCTGATGGAGAAAGTGTGCGTCGCCCGCCAAAAGCGGCGGCCCTCCCAGCCGCCGCTTTTGGCTTACGTGGTGTCTTGCGTCATAGAGTGTGCGCGCTCTACTGGTGTCTGCGCAGGTGTCTGACACCCTGACGAGACACTTTTCCGAGTCACCGCATCCCTGCCCGGGTGTCAGACACCGGCCGGTGTGCCGGCGCCGCTGCACACCTCAACTGCGCAGCATCCGCGTCACCACCCCGCCCACGGAATTCGACTTCCAGTCCAGCTCACCCAGGTGCCAATACCTGATCGACCCGCCTCGATCCACCAGGTAATTGGCCGGCAGCCCCAAGGCCTCCCATTTCTTTGACACGGCGCTGTTGCGGTCGTGCAGGACCGTGCCGGCGACGGGCCACTTCTTGAGGAAGGCCGAGATCTTGGCCTGCGATTCGCCGACGTTCACGGCGACCAGGCGCAGCCCTTCTTCGCGGTGGCGTTTGGCCATGGTGGACATGATGGGGATTTCGTCGCGGCAGGGGTCGCACCAGGTGGCCCAGAAGCTGACGATGACGACGTTGCCGCGCCAGGCCGAGAGCTTCTGTTCGCGGCCGGACAAGTCGGGCAGGGCGAGGGGCGGCGTGGGGCCGGTCCAGGGCGCCCAGTCGGGGCCGGTGGCGGTCTTGAGGGCGGAGTCGCTGGCGGCCCGGGCCCAGAGAGGCAGGGCCGCCAGCGACAAGCCGGATTGCAGGAGGCGGCGGCGACTGAACAAGGCGTGTCCCTGCGCGGATGGGGATCAGATGGAGAGGGGTTTCGCTGCGATGCTGTAGCTGAAGCCGTCGGGATCCAGGCTGTCCAGGCGGCCGTCCGCGGTTTCGCCGTTCGGGTACATCAGGAAGGGCACCGGGTCGTGCGCCGACCCGGGCAGGGCGACGTCGTGGCCATGGTTGTAGGCGACCCAGTTCATTTCCCACGCGCCGAACAGCATCACGCGCGCGGCGCGCACCTTGGCGTCGGTCAGGGGCAGTTCGCCGGGAGGCTCTTCGAGCATGACTTTGCGCACGTCGGCCGGGTCCACCGGAATCCAGCCATAGCCCGCGGCGTAGAACTCGGCGCGGCAGTGCTGGGCGCGAGTGACATCGCCGGCCTTGCCCAGGCTCTTGTAGCCCAGTTCGGAATTGGCCACGCGCAGGCCGTAGGCGTCGCGCGCGGGAATGCCGGCGGCGCGGGCCAGCGCCACGAACAGGGCGTTGATGTCGGCGCATTTGCCGTTCAGGTCGTTGGCGGTGAGCATGTAGCGCACGTCGCCGACGCCGCAGCCGCGGGTAGAGGCGGTGCGGCAGGTGTTTTCCACGACCCAGTCGTAGATGGCGCGGGCGCGCGCCAGGTCGCCCTGGTGGCCGCGCGTGATCTGGTCGGCGGTGGTCTTGACGATGCCGTCGGTGGGCAGCAGCGCCGTGGGCTGCAGGAATTCGCGCAGCGCGGCGGGGCTTTCGGCTCCGGCCCCGGCGGTTGGCGGTTGCGTCAGGTCGATGCGGCGGTTGCGGGTCTGGACCTGGCTGGTCATCGTGACGGTGCGCGGCGCCTGCGCGTCGGGCCATTGCACCGCCAGCATCTGCACGTCGTAGCCGGGCGCCTGCGTCAGTTGCGCGGCGCCGCCGCCGCTGACCTGCCAGGTGTTGCGAACGCCCCGCTGGTAGGACGTGTCGGTGGCGTAGGGCACGGGCAGCCAGATGCGGGTGTGGGCGCCGGGGTCCTTGACGCTGACGGTGGTGGTCAGCTCGAAGGCGCGCCACGCCGTGGTGACGGGGGTTTGCTGGGCGCGCGCGGCGTGCGGCAGCGCGGCGGTGGCGGCGCACAGGGCGCCCGAGAAACGGAGGAAGTGTCGGCGGTCCATAGAGCCCTCACGCACGGTGAAGTTTGGCTGTCGGTACGCCCGTGGCCGGGCGGCCGTCCGTTGCTGCTTGCTGCGATTCATCATAGGGCCAATTCCGGGGGCGGTGCTATCCTTTTTCGACTGACCCATGGAGACTCAGATGACCCAGGATGTTGCGTCCGCGGCCGCGCCGCGCTTGACCTCGCTTTCCCATGGCGGCGGCTGTGGCTGCAAGATCGCGCCGGGCGTGCTGTCGGCGCTGCTGGCGCGCTTCGGGCCGGCGGCCAGCTATCCCAACCTGATGGTGGGCACGGAAACCGCCGACGATGCGGCGGTGTACCGGCTGAACGATGAGCAGGCGCTCATCGCCACCACCGACTTCTTCATGCCCATCGTGGACGACCCGTTCGACTTCGGACGCATCGCGGCGACCAACGCGCTGTCGGATGTGTACGCGATGGGCGGCACGCCCATCATGGCGCTGGCCATCGTCGGCATGCCGATCAACGTGTTGCCGCACAGCGTCATCGCCGAGATCCTGCGGGGCGGCGAATCGGTCTGCGCGGACGCGGGCATTCCGGTGGCCGGCGGGCACAGCATCGATTCCGTCGAACCCATCTACGGGCTGGCGGCAATGGGGCTGGTGCATCCGGCCAAGGTGCGGCGCAATGCGGATGCGCGCGCGGGCGACGTGCTGATCCTGGGCAAGGGCCTGGGCGTGGGGATCCTGTCGGCGGCGCTGAAGAAGAACCGGCTGGATGTCGACGGCTACCGCGTGATGATCGACACGACGACCCGCCTGAACCGGCCGGGGCCCGCGCTGGCCGCGCTGGATGGCGTCCACGCGATCACCGACGTGACGGGCTTCGGCCTGCTGGGCCATGCGCTGGAGATGGCGCGCGGCGCAACGTTGACGGCCCGGCTGCGGCTCGATGCGCTGCCCTGGCTGCCGGGCGTGCAGGAGTTCGCCGCGGACGGCGTGATCACCGGCGCGTCGGGCCGCAATTGGGCGTCCTATGGCGAGTCCGTGCGGCTGGGGGCGGGCGTGTCGGACACGCAGCGCGCGTTGCTGACGGACCCGCAGACGTCGGGCGGCCTGCTGGTGTCGTGCGCGCCGGAGGCGGCCGACGCGGTGCTGGAGATCTTCCACAGCCAGGGCTTTGACCAGGCGGCCGTGATCGGCGAGATGACGGCAGGCGACCCGCAGGTGCGGGTGGACTGACGCGCGGCGACTGCCCCGCCTCAGTTGCTCAAGTCGCGCGCCGTGCCGGCCGCCTGCGCCACCAGCCATTGCGTGACGACGTCCGCGTCGGGCGTGCTGCGGCGCGCATTGCGCACCAGCCAGTAGGCGTGTTCGGTGGCGCTGGCCTCCTGGCTGCCGACGATATCCAGCCGCCGGTCCGCCAGCATGGGGGCGATCAGAGCCAGCCTGCCCAGCGCGATGCCGTGGCCCGCCAGCGCGGCATGCACGATCTGGTCGTACTGGTTGAAGCGCAGCATGCCCTTGGCGCGCACACGGCCCAGTCCGCGCGCGCTCAGCCATTCCGACCATTGCAGCCACGGGCGCGTGGGGTCGTCGAATTCCAGCAGCACGTGGCGCTGGAGTTCGCGCGCATCCAGTTCGCGCGCCTTGAGCGACGGATGCGCCACCGGCACCACCGATTCCCCGAAGAGCCACACCGCCCCGTCGGGCACGGTGGCTCGCTCGCTATAGCGGATGGCGATGTCCACGGCCTCGCGGTCGATGTCGATGAGCCGGTTGTCGGCCGCCACGCGCACGTCGATCTGCGGATGGGCCGCCTGGAAATCGCCCAGCCGCGGCAGCAGCCACAACGAGGCCACGCCGATGGTGGTGGTGACGGTGACGGGCGTGCGCCGTTCGGGCGCGCGCAACTGTTCGGTCAGGTCCCCGAGCTGGCTGAGCCAGACGTCGGCCATGCGAAACAGTTGCGCCCCTTCGGACGTGAAGGTCACGCTGCGAAAGCCGCGCACCAGCAGGGGCACCCCCAGGTGCGCCTCCAGCGCCCTTATCTGGCGGCTGACCGCGGATTGCGTGACGTGCAGGTCTTGCGCGGCCAGCGTGATGCTCATGCGGCGGCCGACGGCGACGAAGCCGCGGACGAGATCAAGCGGGGGGAGCTTCGCAAGGGGATATGGCATTCGTAAAACTCATGCGAGTCGGGCGGAAATGTCGCTTGAGCAATAGTACGACGAGGCGTCCAATATGACTCTGATTCGCCGCGATAGCCGCTGCCGCGGCCAGGAGGCGCGCCATGATCCAGTTATGTTGCACTGCGGGAATGTCATTCCGTTTGGCCGGCGGCTCGACTATGCTGCTCAAGCGCGCTTCGGGCGTCCGCATCGTGTGTCACGCCGGCGCCTTGTGGATATCCGAATACCGCCGCTTGGACGACAGCGTGCTGCAGGCGGGCGAATCCCTGACCATCGGCAGCAATCGCGACGTCGTCCTCAGCGGCCTGCCGGATGCGCAGGTCGCGCTACTTTCCCAGGGCGGGCGCGACCCGATGTCGAAGCGTCCTTGCCCTGGCCCCGCAGGCCATCCGGAGTTCCAGTCATGACCGCGTCCTTGCCCGATTCGCCCCGCATCGAAATGTGGTTCGATTTCGCCAGCCCCTACAGCTACCTGGCGATCGAGCGCATCGACAGCCTTGCGCGGGCGGCCGGCGTGCGCGTCGACCTGCGGCCCTTCCTGCTGGGCCCGATCTTCCAGGCGCAGGGCTGGAACGACACGCCGTTTCGCCTGTTCCCCGGCAAGGGCGCCTACATGATGCGCGATATCGCCCGCCTGGCCGACAAGTACGGGGTGGTCTACAACCGCCCGCGCCTCTTCCCGCGCATGAGCGTGCTGCCCGCGCGCATCGCGCTGCTGGGTCAGGATGAACCCTGGGGCCGGGATTTCTGCGTGGCCGTGTTCCGCGCCAATTTCCAGGACGACCTGGACATCCAGGCGGAAGACGTCGTGCACCAGCTGCTGACCGGACTGTCGTTGGACGCCGATGCGCTGATTGCGCGCGGCAAGTCCGAAGCCGCCAAGGAAGCGCTGCGCCGCCAGGTGGACCGCGCGCGCAACCTGGGCCTGTTCGGCGCGCCCACCTTTTTCGTGGAAGGTGAAATGTTCTGGGGCAATGACCGGCTCGAGGACGCGCTGGACTGGACGCGCCGCGCGGCGCCCTCCAGCGCCTGGGCGCCGGCCGCCCGCGCTTGAACTCCCACGCATCGCAGGTTTTTTCGTCAACGCAAGTTCAGCAATGAAAAACGCAAGCAGCGCCTATCGCGGCGCGCCCATGCCGGGCGGCCGCTCGTTCACGCAATTCCGCGCCGCCCGCATCCGGCGGGTGTCGTTCCAGTGGAAGCAGGCGGATCGCGCCGGCGATCAGGATGACGGCCTGCCCAAGCGCGTCAGCCACGGCAAGCGCGGGTGACGGCGGAACGCCGCTGCGGGCGCCCGCCGTCCGCATCAGGCGTTCATCCCTTCGTCACGGGCGCGATGTTCGCCCACTCTTCATCCGAATACAGCCGCGATCGCAGCAGGAAGCGCTTGCCTTCGGCGCTGTCCAGCGAAAAGGCGCCGCCGCGACCCGGCACGGCGTCGATGACGAGCTGGGTGTGCTCCCAATACGCGAACTGGTCCTCGCCCATGTAGAACGGGCAGCCTTCCAGTTCGCCCAGCAGCACGTCCGAGCCGCCCACCATGAATTCGCCCTGGGGATAACACATGGGCGAGCTGCCGTCGCAGCAGCCGCCGGACTGGTGGAACATCAGCGGGCCGTGCTTGGCCCGCAAGGTATCGATCAGGTGGCGCGCCTCGTCGGTCGCGACCACGCGTGGCGTGTGCTCTGGCATGGACGGATTCCTCGCAGGCGCGCCGGGCGGGGCCCGGCGCGCGGATTGCCGCAAATCGCGGATCAGAAGAACCCGAGCTTCTTCGGCGAATAGCTCACCAGCAGGTTCTTCGTCTGCTGGTAGTGGTTGAGCATCATCTTGTGGTTTTCGCGTCCGATGCCGGATTGCTTGTAGCCGCCGAACGCCGCATGCGCGGGATAGGCGTGATAGCAGTTGGTCCACACGCGGCCGGCCTTGATGGCGCGTCCCATCCGGTAGCACGTGTTGGCGTCGCGCGACCAGATGCCCGCGCCCAGTCCATAGAGCGTGTCGTTGGCCAGCGCCAGCGCATCGTCGGCGTCCTTGAACGTCGTCACCGCCACGACCGGTCCGAAGATTTCCTCCTGGAACACGCGCATCTTGTTGTGGCCCTTGAAGACCGTGGGCTGCACGTAGTAGCCGCCTTCCAGCGCACCCTGCATCTGCGCGCGCGATCCGCCGGCCAGCACGTCGGCGCCTTCCTGCTTGCCGATGTCCAGGTACGAGAGGATCTTTTCCAGCTGCTCGGTGGAGGCCTGCGCGCCCAGCATGGTGTCGGCATCCAGCGGATTGCCCTGCTTGATTTCGGCGACCCGCTTCAGGGCGCGCTCCATGAATTTGTCGTAGAGCGATTCCTGGATCAGCGCGCGGCTGGGGCACGTGCACACTTCGCCCTGGTTCAGCGCGAACATGACGAACCCTTCGACGGCCTTGTCCAGGAAGTCGTCATCCTGCGCGGCCACGTCCGCGAAGAAGATGTTGGGCGACTTGCCGCCCAGTTCCAGCGTGACCGGGATGATGTTCTGCGACGCGTACTGCATGATCAGCCGCCCGGTGGTGGTTTCTCCGGTGAAGGCGATCTTGGCGATGCGCTTGCTGGAGGCGAGCGGCTTGCCGGCTTCCAGCCCGAAGCCGGTCACGACGTTCACCACGCCCGGGGGCAGGATGTCGCCGATCAGTTCCATCAGCAGCAGGATGCCCAGCGGCGTCTGCTCCGCGGGCTTGAGCACCACGCAGTTGCCGGCGGCCAGGGCAGGCGCCAGCTTCCATGCGGCCATCAGGATGGGGAAGTTCCACGGAATGATCTGGCCGACCACGCCGAGCGGTTCATTGAAGTGATAGGCCACCGTGTCGTGGTCGATCTCGGACAGCGAGCCTTCCTGGCTGCGGATGCACGAGGCGAAGTAGCGGAAGTGGTCGATGGCCAGGGGGATGTCGGCGGCGCGGGCTTCGCGGATGGGCTTGCCGTTGTCCCAGGTTTCCGCCGTGGCCAGGCGTTCCAGGTTGGCTTCCATCACGTCCGCGATCTTCATGAGCATGCGGGCGCGTTCGGCCGCCGGGGTCGAACCCCATTTCGGCGCGGCGCGGTGCGCGGCGTCTAGCGCCAGTTCGATGTCGCGCTCCTTGGAGCGGGCGTTGCGGGTCAGGGTCTGGCCGGTGACGGGCGTGACGTTGTCGAAGTATTCGCCATCCGCGGGCGACTGCCATTTTCCGTCGATGAAATTGTCGTACTGCGTCTTGAGGTCCAGGCGGGTGCCATAGGTTTCCGGGGTAACGCGGGTCGCGATGTCCATGCTTGTCTCCGTATTGTTGGGATGGCGGCAGTGGGCTGCCTGCCCTGTATCAAGCAAACCGCATGCCAGTCGGGCCAACCCCGCTGGACAGCGTGCCGCACGCGTGCGAAAGTAGGCTTCCGTGTGCGGAAGGCTTTGCCGCCGGGCCGCCCCAAGGCAGGCAGCCCCCTTGGGCACAGCAGCTCCCTGTCAGGCCCGCACCCTCATCGTCGCTTTTTGCGACGGTGTCGCGGAACAGGTGTCGCAGAACGCCCGTCCAAGGAGACATGCATGGCCTCTCATTCCCGTCGGCAGACGCTGACGCAGGCGCGCCTGCTGTTCAACCAGCAGGGCGCGGTGCCCGGCGGCATGGTCGCCGAACCCATCCTGCGCTCGTGGCGCCGCTGCGCCGACCTGGGCTTCGACATGCGCGGCGTGCGCCGCGCCGAACTCATGACGCAGGGCGAGCTGCGCGAGGCCCAGCAGCGCAATGAAGCGCTGCGCCGGATGTCCGAACCCGCCATGTCGTACCTGCGCCGCCAGGCCGGCGGCAGCGGCAACCTGGTCATCCTGTCCGACGCGCAGGGCCTGGTGCTGGATTCGGATGGCGATACCGGCTTCGCGCATCGAGCCTCCCGGGTGGCGCTGATGCCGGGCGCGCCCTGGGACGAAGCCGCCGCCGGCACCAACGCCATCGGCACCGCGCTGGTCGAAGGCCGGCCGATCGCCGTGCACGGCGCGGAACACTATTTCGAACCCAACCGCATCCTGACCTGCGCGGCCGTTCCCATTACCGACAGCGAGGGACGCACGCTGGGAGTGCTGGACCTGTCCAGCCAGGCGCGCGACATCCGTCCCGATGTCCTGGCGCTGGTTCGCGACGCCGTGGACCGCATCGAGCACCAGCTGTTCGAACAGTCTTATGAACAGTGCGCCGTGCTGCGCCTGCACGCGAACCATTCCGGCCTGGGCGAACCGGGCGAAGCGCTGCTGGCGTTCCAGGGGGACCTGCTGGTGGGGGCGAACCGCCACGCGCTGCAGGCGCTGGGATTGGCCGCCACCGCCTTGGGCGTGTACCGCTACGCCGATGTCTTCGACGGCGAGATCGAACGCTGCCCCGACGCGGCGGGGCGGGTGCACACGCGGCTGGGCGCGGTGTATCACGCCCGGCTGCGCTGGCCGCGCACGCGGGCCCCGAAATCGCCGGCCGTGCCGGCGTCGCCGCCGGTTGTCGGCGCCGGGCCCGCGACCACCTTCAGCTTCGACGCCGCCACCCTGGGCGCGCTGGCGCGCGCGGTGCACCTGTCCGACGCCGGCGTGTCGATTTTGCTGCAGGGCGAGACCGGCGTGGGCAAGGAAGTGTTCGCGCGCCAGATGCATGCGCGCGGCCAGCGGGCGTCAGGCCCCTTCGTGGCGGTGAACTGCGCCGCCTTGCCCGAAAGCCTGATCGAATCGGAACTGTTCGGCTACGAAGAAGGCGCGTTCACCGGCGCGCGCCGACAGGGCAGCAAGGGCCTGTTGCGCCAGGCGCATGGGGGCGTGCTGTTCCTCGATGAGATCGGCGACATGCCGCTGTTGCTGCAATCGCGCCTGCTGCGCGTGCTGCAGACGCGCGAGGTCTCGCCGTTGGGCGCCGCGCGGCCCGTGCGGGTCGATTTCACGCTGGTGTGCGCCACGCATCGGCCGCTGGTCCATGACGGACCCGACGCGCCGGTGCGTCCCGACCTGTACTTCCGTATCGCCGAGTACACGGTCACGCTGGAACCCCTGCGCGCGCGCGCGGACCGGCTGGAGCTGCTGCGCGGCCTGTGGGCCGCGCAGGGCGCGGGGCCGGCCTTGCCGCCGGTCATCGAGGCCGTGCTGGCCGCGTATTCGTGGCCGGGCAATTATCGTCAGCTGGTGTCGGTGCTGCGCACCCTGCATGTGTTGGCGGGTCCCGCCGGCAGGGTGGACGCCGAGATGCTGCCCGCGGAATTGCGCGGTGCGGCAACCGCCGCGCCCGCGGCAGGCGACGGCGCCGACCTGCAGGCCATGACGGACGCCGCGATCCGCAACGCCCTGGCCGAACACGGCGGCAGCGTGAGCCGCGCGGCGCGCGCGCTGGGCGTGCACCGCAGCACGGTTTACCGTCGCGCCGCAGCGCTGGGGCTGACGCGTCCGCGCTGACTGCCGCGGTTCGGCCCCAGGCCAGCGCGCGGCGCTTGCCCGCCTGGGCAGCGCGTGCCGCTCAGTGCATCAGCCGATCAGGCGGGCCAGTTCGGCGCCCGGATCCTTGGCGCGCATGAACGCTTCGCCCACCAGGAAGGCGTCGACCTTGTGATCGCGCATCAGCTTCACGTCTTCCGGCTTGAGGATGCCGCTTTCGGTCACGACGCGCTTGCCCGCCGGAATGCGCGGCAGAAGATCCAGCGTGGTCTGCAGGCTGGTCTCGAACGTGCGCAGATTGCGGTTGTTGATGCCCAGCAGCGGCGTCTTGAGGGTCAGCGCGATCTCCAGTTCCTGGGCGTCATGCACCTCTACCAGCACGTCCATGCCCAGCTCGATGGCCAGCGTTTCGTATTCGCGCAGCTGCGCGGGCGTCAGCGCGGCGACGATCAGCAGCACGCAGTCCGCGCCCATCGCGCGCGCGGCGATGATCTGGTAGGGATCGATCACGAAGTCCTTGCGCAGCACGGGCAGCGAGCACGCCGCGCGCGCCTGGCGCAGGTGGTCGTGCGAGCCCTGGAAGAACTGCACGTCGGTCAGCACCGACAGGCAGGCCGCGCCGTGCACGGCATACGTGGCCGCGATCTCGGCGGGCGCGAAGGCGTCGCGGATGACGCCCTTGGAAGGCGATGCCTTCTTGATTTCAGCGATGACGCCGGCCTTGCCCTGCGAGATCTTGTCTTCGATGGCCTGGGCGAAGCCGCGCACGTCCTGGCGCGCCTGCGCTTCGCGCAGGACTTCGGCTTCGCTGCGCATCTGGCGGGCGGCGGCGACTTCCTCGACCTTGACGGCGAGGATCTTCGCGAGAATATCGTTCATTTCTGGAAAGTCCGGGTATATGCGCAGAATTCTTCCAGCTTGGCTCGCGCCGCGCCGGTGGAAATTAGTTCAAATGCTAGCGCTAAGGCTTCGGGAATGGAATCGGCTTTATTGCCGGCATAGATGGCAAGTCCGGCATTGAGGGCGACGATGTCGCGGGCTGCGCCCTCGACATTTTCCAGCGCCTCTATGACAAGCTCGCGCGACTGCTCGCGATTGGACACCTTGATGCTGCGGTTGGACATCATGGATAGCCCGTAGTCCTCGGGATGGATCTCGTATTCGCGGACCTTGCCGTCCTTCAGTTCTCCGACCATGGTGGCGCCGCCCAGCGAGGCTTCGTCCATGCCGTCCTTGCCGTGCACGACCAGCACGTGGCGCGAGCCCAGGCGCTCCAGCACGCGCACCTGGATGCCGACGAGGTCGGGGTGGAACACGCCCATCAGCTGGTTGGCGGCGCCGGCCGGATTGGTCAGCGGGCCCAGGATGTTGAAGATCGTGCGCACGGCCAGCTCTTTACGGATGGCGGCGACGTTCTTCATGGCGCCGTGGTGGGCGGGCGCGAACATGAAGCCGATGCCCGTCGCCTGGATGCACTCGGCCACCTGCTCGGGCGTCAGCACCAGATTGGCGCCCAGGGCTTCCAGCACGTCGGCGCTGCCGCTGGACGACGAGGCGCTGCGGTTGCCGTGCTTGGCAATGGGCACGCCCGCCGCGGCTGCCACGAACATGGCGGTGGTCGAGATATTGAAGGTGTGGCTGCCGTCGCCGCCCGTGCCGCACATGTCCAGCAGGTCATTCGGGTTGGGCGTGACCACGGGCGTGGCGAACTCGCGCATGACCTGCGCCGCGGCGGTGATCTCGCCGATGGTTTCTTTCTTGACGCGCAGGCCCATCAGCAGCGCGCTGGCGATCTGCGGCGACATCTCGCCGCGCATCAGCATGCGCATCAGATGCAGCATTTCGTCGTGGAAAATTTCGCGGTGTTCAATGCAGCGCGTCAGCGCTTCGGTGGGGGAAATAGTCACGATGCGTCCTTCTTAGGCGAGGTTCAGGAAATTGCGCAGCAGGGCGTGGCCATGCTCGCTCAGCACGGATTCGGGGTGGAACTGTACCCCGTAAAGCGGCAGGGTCTTGTGGCGGATGCCCATGATGTCGCCATCCGGCGCCGTGGCGGTGACGGCCAGGCAGTCCGGGAGCGTGGCCGGGTCGATCGTCAACGAGTTGTAGCGGATGACAGTGTAAGGCGTGGGCAGGCCTTCGAAGATGTCGGTGCCCGTGTGTGAGAGCTGAATGGTCTTGCCATGCATGATTTGCTGCGCGCGCACGATGTCGCCGCCGAAGGCCGCGCCGATCGCCTGGTGGCCCAGGCAGACGCCCAGAATGGGCTTCTTGCCGGCATATGCCTGGATCAGCGGCACCGAGATGCCCGCCTCGGCCGGCGAGCAGGGACCGGGCGACACGCAGATCTGGTCGGGGTTCAGGGCGTCGATTTCCTCCAGCGTGATCTGGTCGTTGCGGGCCACGCGCACGTCGACGCCCAGTTCGCCAAAGTACTGCACCAGGTTGTAGGTAAAGGAATCGTAGTTGTCGATCATCAACAGCATTTTTTTCTCCTCGGGGCCGTCCTGCGGCCCGGGCGGTAAGCGGGGGGCGGTTGCCGCCAGTCTCAGATGGGTTCGTCCAGGCCGTGCTGCACCTGTTCGGCCGCGCGCAGCACCGCGCGGGCCTTGGCTTCGGTTTCGGCCCATTCGGCTTCGGGGTTCGAATCGGCCACGATGCCGGCGGCCGCCTGCACATACAGCGTGCCGTCCTTGATGACGCCGGTGCGGATGGCGATGGCCACGTCCATCTCGCCGCCGTAGCTCAGGTAGCCGGCCGCGCCGCCGTAGATGCCGCGGCGCACGGGTTCCAGCTCATCGATGATCTTCATGGCCTCGACCTTCGGCGCGCCCGTCAGGGTGCCCGCGGGGAACGAGGCGCGCAGCACGTCCATGCTGCTCATGCCGGGGTTCAGGGTGCCGGTGACGTTGGACACCAGGTGCATCACGTGCGAATAGCGCTCGATGACCATGGTGTCGCTGACCTTCACGCTGCCCACCTGGGCGACGCGGCCCACGTCGTTGCGGGCCAGGTCGATCAGCATGACGTGTTCGGCGATCTCCTTGGGGTCGGCCTTCAGTTCGGCCGCCAGCGCCGCGTCTTCCTCGGGCGTGCCGCCGCGCTTGCGGGTGCCGGCCAGGGGGCGGATGGTGATCTGCGACTTCGGTTCGCCGTTTTCCACCGTGCGCTCCTGTCGCACCAGGATCTCGGGCGACGCGCCCACCACCTGGAAGTCGCCGAAGTTCCAGAAGTACATGTAGGGGGAGGGATTGAGCGACCGCAGGGCGCGGTAGAGCGAGAGGGGGGAGTCACGGAAGGGCTTGGCGATGACCTGGCCGATCTGCACCTGCATCAGGTCGCCGGCGGCGATGTGTTCCTTGGCGCGCAGGACCGCCGCCAGGTAGTCCTCTTTCTTGAAGTCGCGCCGCTCTTCGGTCTGCATGCTGGCGTGGCTGTAGGGGATTTCCACGGGGCGTCGCAGGCGCGCGCGCAGGTCCGTCAGGCGCTGCTGCGCGCGGCTGTAGGATTCGGGCTGGCCCGGATCGGCGTAGACCATCAGGTAGATGCGGCCGGCCAGGTTGTCGACGATGACCAGTTCGTCCACGTGCATTAGCATCAGATCGGGCGTGCCGCCTTCCATGCCCGCCGGGAACGGCTTGACCGCGGGGCCCAGGCAGGGCTCGATGTGGCGCACCGTGTCGTAGCCGAAATAGCCGGCCAGGCCGCCGCAGAAGCGCGGCATGCCCGGACGCAGCGCCACCTTGAAGCGGCTCTGGTATTGCTCGATGAAGGCCAGCGGATCGCCGTCGTAGGTTTCCACGACCTTGCCGTCGTGCAGCACTTCGGTGCGGGTGCCGCTGGCGCGGATCACCGTGCGCGCGGGCAGGCCGATGAAGGAATAGCGGCCGAAGCGCTCGCCGCCCACCACCGATTCCATCAGGCAGGTCATGCGGCCGGCCAGGGGGCCCGAATGGGCCAGCTTCAGGTAGATGCCCAGCGGCGTGTCCAGGTCGGCGTACGTCTCGGCGACCAGCGGGATGCGGTTGTAGCCTTGTGCCGCAAGGGCCTTGAATTCGATTTCGGTCATGTCGGGTCTCGTAAGCGGTGTTTGCTTTCGGACCGGGCACGCAACAAAAAACCCGGTCCAGGTAACTGGTTCCGGGTTGGGCGCTGTTTACACAGTGTCGGCGCTAGGCGGCAAGGTCGCGTCTAGGGCCGGGAAGGGAATCATCGCCACCCGGAAGACAAACGCCACCAGCGCCACGAGGCGCCGAGCATTTGGTTCTGGATGGAAACGTTCATTGACGGGTATTCAGTGAATTCGCGGTATCGGTTTGCGCAGCCGCTTCAGGCGGGGATTTTTGCTGCGTTCTGGTTCTGATTCCAGAGCGCAACCCACTGGGCGGCGTTGACAAGCGTGTCAACTATACCATCGACATCCAGCTCGCGCACGTCGCGGCCTTCGTTGTAGCCATAAGGCACCACCAGCACCTGCGTGCCGGCGCTGCGGCCGGCCTGCGCGTCGTTGATGGAATCGCCGATTGTCACGGCCTCGGCGGGGGTCACGCCCAGCAGGTCGCACGCGTGGTGCACCTGGTCAGGATCGGGCTTGCGGCGCTCGCAGGTGTCGCCGCAGACCACGGCGTCGAAAAAGCCCGCCAGGCCCGTGCGCTGCAGCAGCGGCAGGGTGAATTCCGTGGGCTTGTTGGTGACCACCGCAAGCTTGAGCCCCTGTTCGCGCATGAGCTTCAGGCCTTCGAGGACGCCGGGGTAGACCTGCGCGCGCTCGCCGTTGACCAGGTGGTAATGGCGGTAGAAGGCCTCGCGGGCGCGGCTGAATTCCTCGGGGGACGGGTCGGCGGCGTCGAGCGAGCCGGCCAGGCTGCGGCGCACCAGGTTGTCCACCCCCTTGCCGACGAACGTGGCCACCACGTCTTCGCGCAGCGAGATCATGCCCAGTTCGACGCGCATGGCGTTGGCGGCAAAGGCCAGGTCGGGAATGGAGTCGAGCAGGGTTCCGTCCAGGTCCAGCAGTGCGGCGCGAAAGGCGGTCATGTCGGTTTCCTGAGCTTAGATGGCGGTGGTTTCGCCGATGGCGATCTGATCGCGCATGGCCTTGATGATGCCGGCGTAGTCGGGCTTGCCGAAGATGGCCGAGCCCGCCACGAACGTGTCCGCGCCCGCGGCGCGGATTTCCGCGATGTTGTCGATTTTCACGCCGCCGTCCACCTGCAGGACGATTTCCTGGCCGCCGGCCTGCATCCAGGCGTCGATCCGGGCGCGGGCTTCGCGCAGCTTGGTGAGCGCGCCGGGGATGAAGCTTTGGCCGCCGAAGCCCGGGTTCACCGACATGATCAGGACCAGGTCGATCTTGTCCATCACGTAGTCCATGTAGGACAGCGGGGTGGCGGGATTGAAGACCAGGCCCGCCTTGCAGCCGCTCTCGCGGATCAGCGAGAGCGTGCGGTCGACGTGGCGGCTGGCGTCCGGGTGGAAGCTGATGTAGTCGGCGCCGGCCTTGGCGAACTGGGGCACCAGCGCGTCCACGGGCTCGACCATGAGATGCACGTCGATCGGCACCTGGACGTGCGGGCGGATCGCCGCGCAGACCATCGGGCCGATGGTCAGGTTGGGGACATAGTGGTTGTCCATCACGTCCACGTGGATCCAGTCGGCGCCCGCGGCGACGACGTTGCGGACTTCCTCGCCCAGCCGGGCGAAGTCAGCCGACAGGATGCTGGGGGTAATGCGGGTGGAGGCCGTTTGCTTGGACATGATGTTCGGGGTCGGGAAGGGCATAATGTGCCATTATTGCAGTTTGAGCCGCGGTATCGGGAACGGCCCGTTCCGGCGGCCGCAAAACTGCGTTTTTTCAAGCGTCGGCGCCGGGATCCGGCCGCCTGCCTGCAGCCACACAGGGAAGGACTGTGAAACCTTACGACCTGAGCGTCACCGTCTCTCCGCGCTTCGTGCCCGAACAGTCCGATCCCGGCGAACAGCAGTTCGTGTTCGCCTACACCGTCCGCATCACCAATACCGGCGAACATCCCGCGCAGGTGATCAGCCGCCACTGGATCATCACCGACGGCAACCAGCGCGTGCAGGAAGTCCGCGGCCTGGGCATCGTCGGGCAGCAGCCGCTGCTGGCGCCGGGCGAGACCTTCGAATACACCAGCGGCTGTCCCTTGCCCACGCCGGTGGGCACGATGCGCGGCATCTATCACTGCGTCGGCGAGAACGGCATCCCGTTCGAAGTGCCGATCTCCGAATTCGTCCTGGCCATGCCGCGCACCCTGCACTGAGCCTGGCCCGGCCATCCCGTTGCACGTTTTTCCATCTGCTCATGAAGCGCATTCTTAGCCTGTCCGTGCTGTCGGTCCTGCTGGCGGCATGTTCCACCCCCTCGGATATTCCCCCTGAATCCGGCCTTCCCGGCACTCCCGGCACCCGCACGCCGGCCGCTGACGGTCCGCTCGTGGTGCCGTCGCTGGCGGCGCTGCCGGACACCGCGCCGCGCAAGCTCGCGGGCAAACTGAAGCCGGCAAACTGGTCCGAGATGCCCGGCTGGACCGCGGACGACCTTTCCCAGTTCTGGCCCCTTTTCCTGCGCAACTGCAAGGGCCTGATGCGCCCCACCAGCGGCAACCTGGCTGCGCCCGCGCGCGCCACGCCGCGCGCCTGGCAGCCGGTTTGCGCCGCAGCCGTCGACCCGGCGCGCGCGCCCGCTGCCGGCGACGTCGAGGCCGTGCGCCGCTTCCTCCAGACCTATCTGCAACCGTGGCGCCTGAACGCCGACGACGGCAAGCCGGCGGCCAATACGGTGACTGGCTACTACGAGCCCCTGGTGCGCGGCTCGCGCCGCCAGGGCGGACCCTACCAATGGCCGCTGTACGCGGTGCCCGCCGACCTCCTGACGATCGACCTGGGCTCGATCTATCCCGACCTGGCCGGCAAGCGGGTGCGCGGCAAGCTGGACGGCAAGCGCGTGGTGCCCTACGACACCCGCGCCGCCATCGAATCCTCGTCCGGCCGCCGTCCGCCAGTGGTGGTGTGGGTGGACGACCCCGTGGACAACTTCTTCCTGCAGGTGCAGGGATCGGGCCGGGTGCAGCTGACCGACGGCCCCGACGCCGGCAAGACCATCCGCGTCGCGTACGCCGACCACAACGGCCAGCCGTACGCGTCCATCGGCCGCTGGCTGATCGACCGCGGCGAGCTCACCGCCGACCAGGCGTCGATGCAGAACATCCGGGCCTGGGCGCAGCGCAATCCCAAGCGCGTTCCCGAAATGCTCAGTGCCAACCCGGCCGTGGTGTTTTTCCGCGAAGAGCCGGTGATCGATCCCGAGCAGGGCCCCAAGGGCGCGTATGCCATTCCGCTGGCGCCCAAGCGCTCGGTGGCCGTGGACGCGACCTTCGTGCCGCTGGGCACGCCGGTGTACCTGGCCACGACCTTCCCGGCCTCCGACCGGCCCCTGCAGCGCCTGGTGTTCGCGCAGGACACGGGCACGGCCATCCGGGGCGCCGCGCGCGCCGACTTCTACTGGGGTTACGGCGAAGAAGCCGGCCAGCAGGCCGGCCGCATGAAGCAGCGCGGCCAGATGTGGCTGCTGTGGCCCAAACAAGCCGGGGAGCCTTCCGCAAGATGAGCCATCAGATCGTAGTTTGCGGGGCCGGCATCGTCGGCCTGTCCACCGCCCTGGCGCTGGCCCGGCGCGGCCAGCGCGTGGCCGTGCTGGCGCCGCGCGCCGCCGTGCCCCCCGCCGATCCCAACCGCTATCACCCGCGCGTCTACGCCATTTCGCCCGCCAGCCAGCGCTTCCTGGCCGAACTGGGCGTGTGGGACGCGATGCCTGCGTCGCGCCTGATGCCGGTCCAGGCCATGGAAATCCACGGCGACGCCGACGGACAGGTGAACCTGAACGCCTGGCAGGCGGCATTGCCGCAGCTGGCCTGGATCGTGGAGTCCGGCGAAATCGAGCGCGTGCTGATCCAGGCCGTGCGCATGTTCGGCATCGCCTGGCTCGAAGATCGCTGCACGGGCTACGACGCCGGCGCCATCCAGACCGAAAGCGGCGCCCGCATCCAGGCCGAATTGTTCGTGGGCGCCGACGGCGCCGCGTCGCCGCTGCGCGCCGCCGCGGGGCTCAAGCACGAATCCGTGTCCTACGACGACACCGGCCTGGTGGTGCACCTGGACGCGGAACTCGCGCACCATGGCACGGCCTTCCAGTGGTTCCGCGACGACGGCGTGCTGGCCCTGCTGCCGCTGCCCGACACCGCGGACGGTCCGCAGGTGTCGATGGTCTGGTCCATGCGCAGCGAACGCGCGCAGGAACTGCTGGCATTGCCGCAGGAAGCGCAGGCCGCCCGCCTGGAAGCCTTGCTGGCCGAGGCCGCCGAGGGCCGGCTGGGCCGCCTGAAAGTGCGCAGCAAGCTGCACGGCTTTCCGCTGACGCTGGAGCGCGCCCAGATGGTGGCGCCCGGCATCGCGCTGGCGGGCGACGCCGCGCACCGCCTGCACCCGCTGGCGGGGCAGGGCCTGAACCTGGGGCTGGGCGACGTCGAAACGCTGGCCCGCATCGTCGCGGGGCGTGAGCCTTACCGCCAGGCTGGCGACCTGCGCGTCCTGCACCGCTACCAGCGCGCGCGCGCCGAGCCGGTGCTGGCCATGCGCCTGGCCACCGACGGCCTGCACAAGCTGTTCGGATCGAAGGCCACGCCGCTGGTCTGGCTGCGCAACGCGGGCATGCACTGGGTCGAGCGGGCGCCGCTGATCAAGCGCCGCCTGATTGCCGGGGCATCCGCCAACTAGTCGCGCCCTCGGGGCGCCTGGCGGAACCTTGAAGGGTGGGCGGCCGTCTGATAGACATCGCCCACCCGGACTGCTCACCGGGGACGCAACGCCGAATCGGTTACGCTTTCCGCCAGAGAACACGATAGACAAGTTCAGGAGTACTGATGAAATTCCGCATATCCGCCACGCTGGCGGCATGTTTCCTGGCCGCCGGCATGGGCCTGTCCGCGTCCGCCGCGGCCCAGGATGGCAAGTCCGTGTCCACGACGTCCGTGGGCCAGGCGGACAAGGGTCAGAAAAGCGTCTCCACCACCGAACTGGATCCGCAGTCGGCTGCCGTCAAAGAGCGCTTCCAGCAGCGGTTTTCCGGCATGAACGTCACGACTGTCCGCCGCACGCCGTACGGACTGTTCGAAGTGCAGCTCGGCATGGACCTGATCTACACCGACGAAGGCGTCAACTGGGTCATGGAAGGACCGCTGATCGACGCCATGACGCGCCGCGACGTCACGCGCGAATCCCAGGAAAAGCTCAGCGCCGTCACGTTCGACCAGCTGCCCCTGGATCTGGCCATCAAGCAGGTCAAGGGCGACGGCTCGCGCAAGGTTGCGATCTTCGAAGACCCCAACTGCGGCTACTGCAAGCAGCTGCGCAAGACGCTCGAGGGTGTGGACAACCTGACCGTCTACACCTTCCTGTATCCCATCCTGTCGCCTGATTCCAAGGTCAAGGTGCGCGACGTCTGGTGCGCCAAGGACCCGGGCAAGGCCTGGGACGACTGGATGCTGCGCGGCCAGAAGCCCGCCACCGCCAATTGCGACGTGCCCGAAGACAAGCTGCTGGCCCTGGGGCAGCAGCTCATGGTCCGCGGCACGCCGACCCTGTTCTTTGCCGACGGCTCGCGCATCAGCGGCGCGATGCCCCTGGACCAGCTCAAGGCCCGTTTGAACTGACCGGCGCAACGCGCGCCGGCCCGGGTGGGTGGCGCGGATTGCGCCATCCCACCCGGAGACAAGACTTGAAAATCGCAATACTCGACGATTACCACGACGTAGCCCGGCGCTATGCGGATTGGACCTCGCTGGGCGGCGACGCCGAGGTTCAGATCTTCAACAATTTCATTCCCGACGACCAGGTCGAGGCCTCGCTCGAGTCCTTCGACGTGATCGTCGCCATGCGCGAGCGCACGCCGTTCCCGGCCGCCCGCATCAAGGCCCTGCCCAAGCTGCGCCTGCTGGTCACGACAGGCATGCGCAACAACGCCATCGACATGCAGGCGTGCGCCGAACAGGGCATCACCGTGTCCGGCGCGCCAGGCAGCGCCGACGCCAACACCGCCACGGCCGAACTGGCCTGGGCCCACATTCTTGGGCTGTTCAAGCACCTGCCCGCCGAAGACGCGGCCATGCGCCGCGGCATGTGGCAGACGGGCATGCCCGAACCGCTGGCGGGCAAGCGCCTGGGCGTGGTGGGCCTGGGCAAGCTGGGCGCCGCGGTGGCCAAGGTCGGCCAGGCCTTCGGCATGGACGTGGTGGCCTGGAGCCCCAACCTGACCGACGAGCGCGCCCAGGCCGCCGGCGTCACGCGCGTGGACAAGCACGAACTGTTTTCCACGTCCGACGTCGTCAGCCTGCACCTGATCCTGTCCGAGCGCAGCCGCCACGTGGTGGACGCCACGGCGCTGGCTTCCATGAAGCCCACCGCCTACCTGGTGAACACGTCGCGCGCCGGCCTGGTCGACCAGGAAGCGCTGATGGACGCCCTGGTGAAGTTCCGCATCGCCGGCGCGGGCCTGGACGTCTATCCCGAAGAGCCGCTGTCCCCGACCGACAGCGTGCGCGACCTGGACAACGTGATCCTCACGCCGCACCTGGGCTACGTCAGCCGCGAGAACTTCGAGGCCTTCTACCAGAACTGCCTGGAAGCCGTGAAGGCCTGGGCGGCGGGCAAGCCGATCCGCGTGCTGAACGGCTGACAAGGCCGGCCGCAATGAAAAGGGCTGCACGGGCAGCCCTTTTTTTTCGTCCGTCGGCGGTCGTGCTCAGCCGCGCGAGAACACCACCTTCTTCTCGATGATCGCGCCGGGCTCGAGCGCTTGCGGCGTGTCGCCGCAGGCCTCGTCCGCGTCGTCGTCGGGATCGACCGCGTCGAACGCCGTGTCGCCATTGGCGTCCGGCACGCCCGTGGGCTTGAGACCCACGAAGTCGAACAGGTCGCGGTCCATCAGGTGCGACGGCACCACGCGCGACAGCGCATTGAAGACGTTCCACGAACGGCCCGGGTGCTGCCGGTCCCATTCCTTGATCATGCGGCCCACTTCCTTGCGCTTCAGGTTCTCTTGCGAGCCGCAGAGGTTGCACGGAATGATGGGGAACTGCTTGAGTTCCGCGTAGGCGATCAGGTCGGTCTCGGGGATGTAGGCCAGCGGCCGGATCACCGTGTGGCGGCCGTCGTCGGACACCAGCTTGGGCGGCATGCCCTTGGCCTTGCCGCCGTAGAACAGGTTCAGGAAGAACGTGCCCAGGATGTCATCGCGGTGATGGCCCAGCGCGATCTTGGTGGCGCCGAGTTCCGATGCGACGCGGTACAGGATGCCGCGGCGCAGCCGCGAACAGAGCGAGCACATCGTCTTGCCTTCTTCCAGCACGCGCGTGACGATGGAATACGTATCCTGCGTCTCGATGTGGAAGGGCACGCCCAGTTCTTTCAGGTACTGCGGCAGGATGTGGTCGGGAAAGCCCGGCTGCTTCTGGTCCAGGTTGACCGCGATCAGCTCGAACTTGAACGGCGCGCGCTTCTGCAGCTGGAGCAGGATGTCCAGCATGGCGTACGAATCCTTGCCGCCCGACAGGCAGACCATCACGCGGTCGCCGCCTTCGATCATGTTGTAGTCGGACAGGGCGCGGGTGGTCTCGCGCGCCAGGCGCTTGGTCAGCTTGTTGGCTTCAAAGCGCGCCTTTTCGTCGGCGGGCGTGCGGAATTGCACGCCGGGGGGAGCGATATCGTTCATGGTCAGCGGGTAATCTGGATTTCCACGCCCACCGCCGCACAGTCGGAGAAGGCCATGGGCTTGCTGATGCGCAGGCGCAGCGCGCGGATTTCCTGGAAATCCGCCAGGAGGCGCGCAGCCACCTGTTCGGACAGCGTCTCGATCAGGTTGACGTGCGCCTGCGTGCATTCTTCGACGATGGCCTCGCGCAGGCGGCGATAGTCCAGCACGCTGTGGATGTCGTGGTCGTCGACCGAGCGCTGGATGTCCACGTCGAAGTCGGCGTCGACATGCAGGGGCTGGGTGGCGCGGCGCTCGTGCTCGAGGATGCCGATGCGGGCGTCGAGCGCAAGCCCGGAAAGAATGATGCGGCGAGTGGGCATGATGAAAACCTGGGTGGAATAGCCGGAATTGTAAGGCGGCGGCGGGACAGGGGGGCGCGCTGGCTACAATCCGGCCATGTCCGGGCGCCCGCGAGGCGCCGGCGCTGTCATTAAGGGGTGAAATGCAACAGATGCACGATTCGGTCATTGTAGGCGGCGGCCCGGCCGGCGCCTCCTGCGCCCTTTGGCTGGCGCGCCTGGGCCTGTCCCCGCTGCTGGTCGAGGCCAGCCCCCGCCTGGGCGGCCTGGGCAATGACAATCCGTTCGCCGACGACTGGATTGCCGTCCTGCCCGGGGTGACTGGGCAGCAGGTGGCGGCCAACATCGACACCAGCGTGCGCGCCGCGAACGTGCCCCTGCGGCTGGAAACCCGCGTGACGGGCGTCAGACCCTGTAAAGGCGGCATCGAAGCCACGCTGGCCGGTCCGGCGGGCGACGAATCCCTGGTCCGCGCCCGCACGCTGGTCATCGCCTCGGGCGTGCGCGCCAAGGGCCTGCCCGACCATCCCGCGGGGGCCTCCTGGCCGGGCGTGCTGATCGGCCCGGGGTCGCCGATCGTCGCCCAGGACTATTCCGGCCTGTCCGTGGCGGTGCTGGGCGGGGGCGACAACGCCTTCGAAAACTACGTCTACGTGCGCAACCGCGGCGCGCGCGCCGTCCACTTGTACGCGCGCAGCGTGCGTGCCCAGCAGCAGTGGGTCACGCGCGCCGGCCGCGAGGGCGTGCGCATCGGGCCGTACAAGGTGGACCCGGCCACCCGCAGCGTGGACGGCCAGCAATACGACCTGATCCTGGTCTTCTACGGCTGGGAACCCCAGGCGGCGTTTGCCGATGGCCTGCGGCTGGCTCGGGACGAACGCGGCTACATCCGCACCGATTTCGCCACCGCCGAGACCAGCGTGCCCGATATCTACGCGATCGGCGAGGTCGCGCACCGCATGCATCCGTGCGTGGTCACGTCGATGGCGGACGGCGTGGTGGCGGCCAAGGCTATCCAGCGGCGCTGGGAGCGGGCGGGCGAGTAGCCGCTTTTTCCCGGGCTGCCCGGCCACGCGGCGGCACCCCCGCGCGGGTCCGCGCTCTTCAGCCCAGGCGAACCCACACCTCCGGATTCCAGAATAGGCATTTGACCGCGCCGCGCCCACACTCATGCTCACAAGTTGATCAATCAATGATCACGCAGGGAGACAAGCATGATGTGTGCGCATCGCTGGCTGGCAGCCGGCGCGGTGGCCGTCGCCATCGCGAACCCGGCGCAGGCGGCCTGGCCTGAACGGCCCATCACCCTCATCATTCCCGCCGCGCCCGGCGGCACCACCGACATCTCGGCGCGCCTGATCGCGGACAAGCTGTCCGCCAGGCTTGGGCAGCAGGTCATCGTGGAAAACCGCGCGGGGGCGGCGGGCATCATCGGCGCGCAGGCGCTGGCGCGTGCCAAGCCCGACGGCTACACGCTGCTGATGGGCAACATCGGCCCCAACGCCATCAACTACGCGCTCTACAAGACGCTGCCTTACAAACCGTCCGACTTCGCGCCGGTGACGCTGGTCATTTCGGTGCCCAACGTGCTGGTCGTGAACGAAGCCTCGGCGGCGCGCTCGGTATCCGACCTGCTGGCGCAGGCCAGGCAGGATCCGGCCAAGGTTTCCTTCGGCAGTTCGGGCGCGGGCCAATCGCCGCACCTGTCCGCCGAATTGTTCAAGCAGCGCGCCGGCATCGCCGGCACCCACGTCGCCTACAAGGGCGCGGGCCCCGCCGTGGCCGCGCTGCTGGGCCAGCAGTTCACCTTCATGATCGACAACCTGCCCAGCTCCATGCCGTACATCCAGTCCGGCAAGCTGCGCGCGCTGGCCGTCACCAGCGACAAGCGCCTGGCCGAGCTGCCGGACGTGCCGACCATGGCCGAGGCCGGCGTGAAGGACATGGTGGTCACCGCCTGGTTCGGACTGGTCGCGCCCGCCGGCACGCCGCCAGAAGCCATCGACAAGCTCTTTGCCGCCACGCGCGACGTGGTGCGCAGCCCGGAGATCAGCGAACGCTTCCGGGCCATGGGCGGGCAGGCCGGCGGCAACACGCCCGCCGAATTTACCGCCTTCATCGACCAGGAACGCGCGCGCTGGAAGTCCATCGTGGATGCGGCGGGCCTCGTGCAGGAGCAATAAGTGATCGACAAGATACAGGCATCCATGGCGCAGGCCGTGGCGGTGATTCCGGACGGCGCATCGGTGCTGGTCGGCGGCTTCGGCGAAGCGGGCGTGCCCTACGAACTGCTGCAATGCCTGGCGGAATCGGGGCGGCGCGACCTGACCATCATCTCCAACAACGCGGGCACGTTCGAACGCGGCATCGCCGCCCTGTTGATACGCAGGCAGGTCAGGAAGATCATCTGCTCGCACCCCCGTCCGCCCAACTCCGAAGCCTTCGCCCGGGCCTACCGCGCGGGCGAGGTGGAACTGGAATGCGTGCCGCAGGGCACCCTGGCCGAACGGTTGCGCGCCGCGGGCGCGGGCCTGGGGCCGTTCTACACGCCCACCGGCTATGGCACCGAGCTGGCGCAGGGTCGCAGGCAGGAAATCATCGACGGCGTGGGCTACGTGCTGGAGCAGCCCCTGCGCGGCGACTACGCCCTGATCCGCGCGCACCTGGGCGACCGCTGGGGCAACCTGATGTACCGCCACGCGGCGCGCAACTTCAATCCCGTGATGTGCATGGCGGCGCGCCATGCGATCGCGCAGGTGGACGAAATCGTGCCGCTGGGCTCCATGGCGCCCGAGCAGATCATGACGCAGGGCATCTTCGTGAAATCCGTGGCGCGCGTGGAGGCCTGACATGCAAGAGACCATCGGCCTGACCCGCCAGCAGATCGCGCAGCTGCTGGCCAGCGACATCCCGGACGGCGCCATCGTCAACCTGGGCATCGGCATGCCGACCCTGGTGGGCGACTACCTGCCGCCCGACCGCGAAATCCTGCTGCACAGCGAGAACGGCATCCTCGGCATGGGGCCGGCCGCCGTCGGCGAACAGATCGATCCCGACCTCATCAACGCCAGCCGCCAGCCCATCACCCTGCTGCAAGGCGCCTCCATCACCGAGCACACCGTGTCCTTCGCCATGATGCGCGGCGGCCACCTGGACTACGCCGTGCTGGGCGCCTTCCAGGTCTCGGAGCAGGGCGACCTGGCCAACTGGAAGACCGAGGCCGCCGACGCCATCCCCGCCGTGGGCGGCGCGATGGACCTGGCCGTCGGCGCCAGGCAGGTGCTGGTCACCATGGAGCACCGCGGCCGCGACGGAACGTCCAAGGTGCTCAGGCAATGCACCTATCCGCTGACCGGCAAGGGCGTGGTGTCGCGCATCTACACCGACCTGGCCGTCATCGACGTAACGCCCGCCGGCCTGCACGTGCATGCGATGAAGCAGGGCGTCAGCGAGGCGTTCCTGCGCTCGGTCACCGACGCGCCGCTGCATTTTCCGCAGGCGCCTCGCATCATCGTGGTGGATGGCGCGGGGGTGCCGCGATACGAATGACGTCTTGCGCCCGGTTTCGGGCAAAGGAGCTTCCGATGATCCGATCGATCCTGGCCGCCGTCTCGATGGGCATGCTGTGCCTGGGCGCGGCGCACGCCGCGCAGAACTACCCCGACAAGCCCATTACCCTGCTGATCCCCTATCCCCCCGGCGGCAGCGCCGACATGCTGGCGCGCCCGCTGGGTGCTGAATTGCAGAAGAAGTGGGGCCAGCCGGTGGTGCTGGAATACAAGCCCGGCGCGGGCGGCGCCATTGCCTCCGCCCAATTGGCGCGCGCCAAGCCCGACGGCTATACGCTGCTGATGGTGCTGGCGGCGCACACCATCAACCCCAGCCTCTATCCCTCGCTGCCTTACGACACGCGCAAGGACTTCGCGCCGGTCTCGCTGGTCGCCACGCTTCCGATGCTGGTGGCCGCACCCCTGGGCACGCCAGCGAACACGATTCCCGAACTGATCGCCTACGGCAAGAGCCACCCCGGCAAGCTCAGCTTTGCCTCGGCGGGCAACGGCAACACCAGTCATCTCGCCGCCGAGATGTTCAAGAACCAGACAGGCGCTGACATGATGCACGTCCCCTACAAAGGCAGCGGCCCCGCGGTCGTGGCCCTGCTGGGCGGCGAGGTGTCGCTGATGTTTGACAGCATCTCCACGTCGCTGCCCCAGGTGCAGGCTGGCAAGCTGAAAGCGATCGCAGTCACCGGCGAACGCCGATCGCCGTTGCTGCCCGATGTGCCGACGGTGGCGGAAAGCGTGCCGGGCTTCGTGGTGAACGGCTGGTACGGGGTGCTGGCGCCGGCGGGCACGCCGCAGGCGGTCGTGGATGCGTTGAGCAAGGGGATTGCGGAGGTGGTGTCGGCGCCGGAGGTGAAGCGGCAGCTGGCGGGATATGGGTATGAGGTGGTCGGGTCTACGCCTGGGGATTTTGAGGCGCATATCGAGAGGGAGCTTGTGGCTTGGAAGCGGGCGGTGGAGGTGTCGGGGGCCAAGGTGAATTAGGCGATTCTTGATGAAGTGCGGATGAATTTTGTGGGTTTGAGGTCTTCGTCTAGGTCCGAGTTCTTTCGGGGCGTGGCGTCTTCATAGGCCCGAGATCTTCGTAGGTCGCCCGGCGTCGCGGGCGCCGTGGCTGCGAGCGCCCACGATTGCGGTCCGGAGCGTTCGCTCCGGACTTCCCCCTCGTCATCTTCGTCACGGCCTGCGGCCGTTCCTTCAGATTCCCTCGGGCGCATCGAGGTTGCTCGCAGCCACGG
>NZ_JBDJLJ010000035.1:0-54848 GCF_039673305.1 Achromobacter spanius | reverse complement strand
GCGCGCGGCCCTGCACGGGAGGCGCGGCTTCGGGAAACTGGGCAAGCAGGGCGAGAATGGTGCGGGCGGTCGTGCCCAGCGTGGTCGGCGCGGATGCGGTCGTGTCGCTGCTGGTGACCAGGCCGCGGGCGGCCAGCGCCAGCGCCGCGGCGGTTTTGGGGTCGACAACAGTATTCTGGCGGTCGCCTCGGGCGCCGCCAGTCTGTATGCCTTGCCGGGAATCGCGGGCCGATCCGTCCGACGGTCCGGCTTTCTCCGGACTGCCGGGCTGGCTGACCGCATCGGGCCGCGCGCCGGAAACCTGATTGGCGTTCGCGGCGGACATCGTCGTGCCAAGCACGGCGTCCAACCGCTGCACCAGGACGTTGCCGAGCGCGGCGGGACCGATGCTCATTCTTCAGGCGCCTGGTTGCCGTAGGCGGACAGCAGGGTCTGCTGGCGCTTCATGCGCCCCAGCAGTTCGCCCAGCCGCGCCAGTTGCGGCAGCGCCAGATCGCGCGTCATCGCATCGTTTTCAAGGATGCGCACGAGCAGGTCGTACTTCATGCTGCGGCCGGCTTCATCCAGGGGGCTGGAGCGTTCGGCATGGCGCAGGCGCTCGACCTGCTCGCAGTAGAGTTGCCCATGCATGAGCGCGGTATCCCAGTCGCCGGCCTGGGCGGCCGTCAACATTTCGCCCGTGGATATGGCGATCTCCTGATACTGTTCCAGGATGGCGGAGTACTGGGTAAGGGACGTCATAGAAATCTCGGGCGCTGGATGGCTGGCTGAATTCGTCGTGTGGGCCATCAAAGCTGTGCGCCGGGGGCAGGCCGGTCGATGGAGGTCTGCCAGGCTTCGGCCAGATCCGCCAGCAGGCGGTCTGCGATGTCGAGCTGCTCGACGTCCGCTTTCAGGTTCGCCATCAACAGCGTGCGGACGATGTAATCGTAGAGCCGGCTGAGATTGGCGGCGATGTCGCCGCCAGCCTCCATGTTCAGGCCCATTTTCAGGCCTTCGTCGACGATCTTGATCGCCTTGGTGATTGCCGTGCCCCGTTCGGACACGCGGCCTTCCTGCAGGTGAATGCGCGCCTGCCCGATCGCCGCACGCGCACCCTGGTAGAGCAGGGTGATCAGCCTTTCCGGGGTGGCGCTCATTACTTGCGTTTCCAGGCCGATATCGGCGTAGGAGCGGACGGAGTATGAGCCTGTGGGGCGGCGTGCGGCGTACGTCATCTAAAGCATCTTCTTGGTTATGAGTTCGACTTGTTCATGGCCGCAAACTGCTGGGTCAGGTAGTTGGCCGTGACCGACTGCTGTGCAACGAACTTGTCCAACTGGACGAACTGGGCGCGCATCAACTCCAGCTGGGCTTCGCCGGCGGCTTTGGCGCGGGTGTACTGGTTCTTCACGTTTTCGATCGACTTGGCCAGACCGTCGGTCTTGGTCTTGATCGAGCCGGTGTCGCTGAGGATGTCCTTGGTCGCCTTTTCGAAATTGGCGGCCAGGCCATCGGCGCCGGACAGCATGCGGGTGACGTCGGCGCTGTTCGTGGCCAGGGCCTTGTCCAGCTTGGTCTGGTCCAGCGTCAGTTGGCGCGTGTTCGGATTCGTCGTGATGCCCAGGTCGGCCAGCGAACGCATCGAGCCTTCGCCCGTCACGAACTGCAGCGCGCTGGCAAGCGACGACTGGATGCTGCGCGTCGTGCCGTCGCCGGTCAGCGGCTGGTTGGTGGCGGCGGTCGCGTCGAACGCCGTCAGGTTCTTGATCGTCGTCTGCAGCGTGTTGTAGGCGGTGACGAAGCTCTGGATGGCCTTGCTGGCCACCGAGGGATCGCTTTCCAGCTTGAGCGTGATCGGCTTGCCGGCTTCGGTCTTGGTCGTCAGGTTCAGCGTCACGCCGTCGATGGCGGTCGAGATATTGTTCGTGCCGCTCTTGACCGTGATGCCGTTGATGTCGATCTCGGCGTCCACGGCGGCGGTGGCCGTCATCTTGGTGCTGGTGTCGCCGGCGTCGGTGTTGTAGTTCAGGACGTCCTTGAGCGACTGGTCGCCGGTCACGGTGATGGACTTGACCGAGGCCTGCACGCCGGTGTTCTTGGCGGTCAGCATCAGGTAGCTCTTGCCGTCGCCGTCGGTGATGACGGTGGCGCGCACGCCCAGCGTGTCGTCGGCGTTGACCGCCTTGACGATGCCGTTCAGGGAAGTGTCGTCCTTCAGGTCGACGGTTTTCTTGGTGCCGTCGGCCAGTTCGATTTCAAACGAGCCCGTGGCGCCGTTGGATGCCTTGCGGTCGGCGACCGCACCCGATTGCAGCGTCTGGGAGGTGGCAACGCTCTTCACGTTGATCGTGTATTCCCCCGCCACGGCGCCTTCGGCGGCCACGGTCGCGGTCAGGGCGTCGCCGCCGGTCACGCTGCCTTTCACGGCGCCCATCGTTTCGGTCTTGCCCAGCACGGCGGCAGCCTTCTGCACGGCCTCGACGGCGCTTTTCAGCTGGCCGTAGGCAGTGACGCGGGTTTCAAAGCTGGTCTGCCGTACGGTGTACTGCTCCAGCTTCTTTTCCTCGGCTGCCTGCAGCTTCGTGAGGATGTCCTCCAGGGGCAAGCCTGAATTCGAACCGAGGTTGGTGATGGTGGCCATGTGAAATTCCTTCCTAGCGATGCAATTCTGTCAAAAAAGGGATGCCGGCGATTGGCCGGGTAAGGGCATAAGGCAGGCCTAATTCGGCGGTTCTCTCACCGGGCCGCATAAAAACAGGGCGTGAACGGCGTTTTAAGGGCCGTATCAGGCACTGGTCTTGATCCCGTTGCCTTGCATATTCACGATCATTTTGGCGATTTTGAGCACCGTTTCGCTGGGGATGGTGCGAATTACGTCTCCAGACTCAGCGTCGACCACGGACACCACCACTTGGTGCACGTTGGGGTCGATTTCGAACTGAAGCTGGGTCGACCAGGCTTTCATCTGGTCGTTGATTTCGTCGATTGCTTTATCCAGGGGCAGCTTCTGCGCATTGGACTGATCCGACGTGGCGCTGTCGGAGGCGCCGCTGTTCGTGCTTGCGGGCGCCGGCGTGGCGGTTGCTGACGGGTCTGGGGCGGCGATTACCGTCGAAACCGGTAACGACGCGAACGCTGCGGGGGCTAACGGGGTTACGGCCATGATCACTCCAACGGCGAGGGGGCGTCTCGGAGGAACGCGCTGTTTTCAGGAAATTCTCAGTTACCATAACGACACGGCCGCAGGGAACTTTAGCCCCGCGCAAACAGATGGTTCACGTGCTAAGGGTTCGGATCGGTCAATGAGTGTCAAGACGGCGCTGCGAGTCATCGAAATCATCGAAACGTACGCCCGCGAGAAACGTGCGCTGCCCCTGTCGGAACTGGCCCGCCTGCTGGATGTGCCGGTGTCCAGCTGCCTGGCGCTGATCCGCACCCTGACCGGCCTGGGCTATCTCTATGAGACAGGGCGTCGCCAGGGCTATTACCCCACCGGACGTCTCCTGGCCATGGCCCAGCGCATCGCGCGGGCGGATCCTGTCCTGGACCGGGTTTATCCCAGCCTTGTTGAATTAAGGGACGCTACGCGCGAAACCATCGTCTTCGCCAAGCTGGCGACCGACGGCCGGGTCGTCTATCTGGATGTGCTGGATTCGCCGCATACGATCCGATATGCGCCTGTTGCCGGCGAGTTCAAGGACGTACACGCCAATTCGCTGGGAAAAGCACTGCTGTCGCTGTTGGACGGCCCCACCCGGGACGCGGTGCTCGGGCAGGGCGCCATGACCCGCTACAACGAACGCACGCTGGTGACGCGCGAGGCCCTGCTGGCGGACATCGAGGTGTCGCGCCAACGGGGGTGGTTCATGAACAGCGGGGAATCCATCCCGGACGTGGGCGCCATCGCCTGGCCCGTCACGCTCTCGGGCGAGCACTACGCCATTTCGGTGGGCGGGCCGATCTACCGCATCGAGCCCCAGCAGGAAGCCTATGCCCGCATCCTGCGCGCCGCCTGCACCGGCCTGGAACAGCAGGCCTGAGCCCGCCGGCGCGGCGTCGCCCGCCGTTTCAATACGACTTGGGCAGTCCCAGCACCTTTTCCGCGATGAAGCACATGATCAGTTGCGGGCTGACGGGCGCAATCCGGGGGATGAAGCTCTCCCGCAGCAGCCGCTCCACGTGGTACTCCTTCGCGTAGCCCATGCCGCCCAGCGTCATCACCGCGGTCTGGCAGGCGTTGTAGCCGGCCTCGGCCGCCAGGTATTTGGCTGAATTGGCGGCCGGCCCGCAGGGCTTGCCCGCGTCGTACAGGCTGGCCGCCTTGAACACCATCAGGTCCGCGGCCTCCAGCTGCATCCAGGCCTGGGCCAGCGGATGCTGGATGCCCTGGTTCTTGCCGATCGGACGGCCGAAGACCGTGCGCTCGCCGGCATACTTGACCGCCCGGTCGAGCGCCGCGCGGCCGATGCCCACGGCTTCCGCCGCAATCAGGATCCGCTCCGGATTCAGGCCGTGCAGGATGTATTCGAAGCCGCGGCCTTCCTCGCCGATGCGGTCGGCCACCGGAATCCGCAGGCCGTCGATGAACAGCATGTTCGAGTCGACGGCCTTGCGGCCCATTTTCTCGATCTCGCGCACTTCGATCTTTTCGCGGTCCAGGTCGGTATAGAACAGCGACAGGCCCTGCGTGGGCTTTTCCACTTCCGACAGCGGGGTGGTGCGCGCCAGCAGCAGCATCTTGTTGGCCACCTGCGCCGTGGATATCCAGATCTTGCGGCCGTGGACGACATACTCATCGCCCTGGCGCACCGCCCGGGTGCTGAGCTTGGTCGTGTCCAGGCCGGCGTCCGGCTCGGTGACGGCGAAGCAGGCCTTTTCCCGTCCGGCGATCAGCGGTTCGAGCCAGCGGGCGCGCTGGTCGTCGCTGCCGAACACCACCACCGGATTCAGGCCGAAGATGTTCATGTGGACGGCCGACGCGCCGGTAAAGCCGGCCCCCGATGCGGCGATGGTCTGCATCATCAGCGCGGCCTCGGTCATGCCCAGGCCCGCGCCGCCGTATTCCTGCGGCATGGCGATCCCCAGCCAGCCATCGCGCGCCAGGTCGGCGTGCAGCGGTTCCGGAAAGCCGCCCTCGCGGTCGCGCTCCAGCCAGTATTCGTCGGGATAGCGGTCGCAGATGCGGGAGACCGCGTCGCGCAATGCCAACTGGTCTGGGGTGAATTCAAAGTCCATCTTCGTTTCCGTCCTGGGTAATGCCACGGGCGATCATGGCGTCGATATGCGCCGGGTCGTAGCCGGCCTCGGCCAGCACTTCGCGGCTGTGCTGGCCCAGCTTCGGGGCGGGGCGGCGCAGGGATGTGGGGGTGCCTTCGTATCGGCCAAGCGGGCCGGTGGTGCGGATCCGGCCTTCCGACGGGTGGTCCATTTCCTGGATGAAGCCCGTGGCGGCCAGGTGCTCGTCCTGGATCAGGCCGTCGATCGTATATAGCTGCGAAGCGGGAATGTCCGCCCCGGCCAGATCGTCCAGCCAGGCCTGGCTGGGCCGCGTGGCGATCACCTCGGCCACGAAGGCGTAGACCTCGCTGATGTTCGCCGCCCGCGCGCCGTGCGTGCAGAAGCGCGGGTCCAGCGACAGTTCGGGCCTGCCGATCAGATTGAAGAAATTGCGCCAGTGCTTGTCGTTGTAGTTCAGCAGGCAGATGTAGCCGTCGGCCGTCGCGTAGGGCCGGCGATGCGGGGCCAGCAGCCGGGCATAGCCGGTGGGGCCGAGCGGCGGCTCGAACGTGGCGCCGCCCAGGTGGTCGCCCAGCACCAGGTGCGCCATGCCCTCGAACATGGGTATCTCCACCTGCTGGCCGCGGCCGAGAGTCCGGGCGCTCAGCACCGCGGACACCAGCGCGATGCCGACGTGCAGCCCGACGGCGCGGTCGGCCAGCGTCAGCGGCGCGTAGCGGGGCACGTCGCCGCTCTGCTGGGCGGACAGCGCGGCGATGCCGGTCTGGCCCTGGATCAGGTCGTCATAGGCCGGGCGGCCGGCGTAGGGGCCGGACTCGCCGAAACCATAGGCGCCCACGTAGACGATGCGTGGGTTGCGGGCGGCCACCGCCTGGTAGGACAGTCCCAGCCGCGCCATCGCCTGGGGCCGGATGTTGTAGAGCAGGGCGTCGCAGCTTTCCGCCAGCTTCAGGCAGGCGGCCAGACCTTCGGGCGTCTTCAGGTCCAGCACGATGGACCGCTTGTTGCGGTTCAGGTGCAGGTAGATATGGCCCATGCCCGGGTTGCGCATGGGACCGACGGCCCGCATGTTGTCGCCCGCCGGCGATTCCACCTTGATCACGTCCGCGCCCAGGTCCGCCAGGACCTGGGTCGCGTACGGCCCCATCACTACCGAACTCAGGTCCAGGATGCGCACGCCGGCAAGCGGACCGGCGCAGGGCGTATCGGGAAGCGGCTGATCGATCATTGCTGCTCGATCCCCGCGTCGCGGATCAGCTTGCCCCACAGGTCGCGCTGTTCGCCCACGAACTGGGCGAAGGCTTCGGGCGTGCTGGAAAAGGCATCGAAGCCCAGGCCGGCCAGGCGCTTTTTCACCTCGGGCTTGGCGACCACCTGATTGATGGCGGCATTGAGCTTGGCCACGATCTCCGGCGGCATGCCGGCCGGGCCGAAGTAGCCGTTCCAGGAGTTCAGGTCGAAGTCGGCGACGCCCGCTTCGGCCATGGACGGCAGGTCCGGCACGATGGCGCTGCGCTCGGCGGTGGAGACGGCCAGGGCGCGCAACTGGCCCGACTGCACGAAAGGCAGGCCGGAAGCCAGGTCGGTGAACATGAAGTCCACCTGGCCGCCGACCACGTCGGTCAGGCCTTGCGGCGTGCCCTTGTAGGGCACATGCAGGATGTCGACCTTGGCGCGGTTGGCCAGCGTGGCGCCGGCGACGATGCCGGTGCTGTTGCCGCTGGCGTACGTGATGCGGCCCGGATTCTTCTTGGCGTCGGCAACCAGATCGCCCACCGTCTTCCAGGGGCGCTTGGGGTTCACGACCAGGATGAAGGGCAGGTTGCCGCCGCGGGCGATGGGCGTGAAGTCCTTGACCGGGTCATAGGGAACGTTCTTCATCAGCCAGGGGGCGGCCGAATGCGACGTATTGGTCGTGACGAACAGCGTGTAGCCGTCCGGCTTGGCGCGCGCCACATAGCTGGCCGCGATGGTCGCGTTGGCGCCAGGCTTGTTTTCCACCACGACCTGCTGGCCGAGGATGGCCGACAGTTCCGAGCCGAAGATCCGTCCCACGGCGTCCGTCCCGGATCCCGCCGGGAAGGGCACGACCAGGGTGATCGGCTTGGAAGGGTAGTCCGCGGCATGGGCGGCGGGGGCTGCGATCAGGGCGGCGCCGCTGACCAGCGCGGCGCCTAGCAGGCGTAAGGGTTGCATGGGTTTGTCTCCAGTCTTTTATAGGTGGGAAGGGCGCGGCTTCTGCGGCCGCTGCCCGTCAGGTCGCCGCTTCAGGCGGCTGGGGGTGGCGCCGGAAAGTCGCGGATCACGCGATCGGGGGATTCTTCGTAGGGGGGCGTGTAGATCACCAGCAGGCGTGCGGGTTCTTCGCTCGTCACGGTGAAGACGTGCGGGATGTCGGGCGGGAAGTAGCAGCAGTCGCCCGGCCCCATGTCGGCCCATTCGTCCTGCACCTGCGCGCGGGCCGTGCCGGAAATCAGATAACAGACCTGCTCGATGCCAGGGTGCGCGTGGGGCAGCGCGCCCTTGCCCTTGTCGATCACGCCCAGCAGCACTTCGACGCCGCGGGCGCCGACGGTGTCAGGACCGATCAGCCGGCGGTTCAGCGTGCCGGTGTGGTTGGCGGGGTGGTAGCCAGGCACGTCGGCTTCCCGAACCAGCCAGGCGGGGGTCTTTTGCTGCGTCATGTCTCGTCCTTTTATTTTTCATACATGAATTTATTTTTACGTATGAGAAAAACTTGGGCAAGCGTTTTCTTCCACGGTATACCGTGCCGCTCCCTAGGGGATTAGGGAAAACACCGTGCGCGGACTGCTAAAATCGAAGGCTGATTTTCTTTCGCGAATCCGCCATGTCTTCTGCCCGTACGCCTGACGCTGCCGCAACCTTGCCCGATTGGCTGCAGTACCTGGAGTCCATCCATGCCACCGCCATCGACATGGGCCTGGACCGCGTGCGCGAAGTCGCCGGGCGCATGGGCCTGGCGCTGCCCGGCGTGAAGTTCGTCGTCGGCGGCACCAACGGCAAGGGCTCGACCTGCGCCATGCTGGAAGCCATCCTGCTGGCCGCCGGGTACAAGGTCGGGCTGTATACGTCCCCGCACCTCATCGATTTCAACGAGCGCGCCCGCGTCAACGGCCAGATCGCCTCCGACGCGGACCTGATCGCCCAGTTCCAGGCGGTCGAGGCCGCCCGCGGCGACGTGTCGCTGACGTACTTCGAATTCACCACCCTGGCGATTCTGCGCCTCTTCTCCCAATCCAGGCTGGACGCCGTCGTGCTCGAAGTCGGCCTGGGCGGGCGCCTGGACGCCGTGAACATCGTCGACGCGGACTGCTCCATTGTCACCAGCGTCGACCTGGACCACACCGAATGGCTGGGTGACACGCGCGAGAAGATCGGCTTCGAGAAAGCCCACATCTACCGCAGCGGCCGGCCCGCCATCTGCGCCGATCCTGTGCCCCCGCAATCGCTGCTGGACCACGTCCAGGAAATCGGCGCGGATCTGTGGCTGTTCGGGCGCGACTACAACTATTCCGGCGACCGCCAGCAATGGGCCTACGGGGGGCGCGAGCAGCGCCGCAGCGCGATGGCCTATCCGGCCTTGCGCGGCGCCAACCAGCTCCTGAACGCCTCGGCCGCGCTGGCTGCCCTTGAATCCGTGCGCGACCGCCTCCCGGTGCAGCAGCAGGCCGTCCGCCTGGGGTTGCTGCAGGCTTCGCTGCCCGGCCGCTTCCAGATCCTGCCGGGTCAGCCCACCGTGATCCTGGACGTGGCGCACAACCCGCATGCCGCCGCCGTGCTGGCCCAGAACCTGGACAACATGGGATTCCATCCCTACACCCATGCGGTCTTCGGCATGCTCAACGACAAGGACCTCGCGGGGGTCGTGGCCAAGCTGGGATCCCGCGTGGACTACTGGTACTGTGCCGGTCTGCCCGGTCCGCGCGGCACGCCCGGCCAGGCGCTCGCGGACCAGGTCGGCGCCGCGCTTCCCCCGCTGCCCGCCGGCAGCGAAAGTCCGGGCATCCAGGCCTACGCGGATCCGGCCCAGGCCTTTGCCGCAGCGCGCGAACGGGCAGGGGAGAATGATAGAATCGTGGTGTTCGGGTCGTTTCTCACCGTAGCCTCGGTTTTGCAGGCTCTGGGTCGCAAGGCATAGGCAAATCGGGCCATTCGCGTGGTGGCGGCCCGCCGCCGTATTGCCGCAAGGCGCCGCAAGGAATTCTCTTCCATGGGTTTTTTCAAACGCAAAGATCCCGCCGAGCAGGCGCAGGCCTCCAAACGGGCCGCCGTGCCCAGCGAGGTCCAGGCCGCCGAGTTGCGCGGCCGTGCCCGACGCAGGCTTGCGGGCGCCGTGGCCCTGGTGCTTGCCGCCGTCATCGTGCTGCCCATGGTGCTGGACTCGCAGCCCGCGCCCGTGGCCGACAACATCCCCATCAAGGTGCCTGAACGCAACACGCCGTTCCAGCCCCAGATCTCCGAACCGCAGGCTGCCGCGCCCGCCGCGCCGGAATCCGCGCCCGCGGATCATGCGCCCGTGCCCACGCCGCCTGCCGTGACGTCCGTGCCGCCGCCCGTGGCGGCAGCCCCGGCCACGCCGCCCGCGACCCCGCAGCCGGCCGTGCCGCCCAAGCCCGAAGCAAAGCCCAAGCCCGAACCCAAGCCGGCCACGCCGCCCAAGCCGGATTCGCGCTCGGACGACGGCGCCCGCGCCCTGGCGCTGCTCGAGGGCCGCTCCGCGCCCGCTGCCGCGCCTGCGCCCAAGCCGGCGGCGTCCAAAGGCAATTTCGTGCTTCAAATCGCGGCCTACTCCACCTCGGAAGACGCCCAGTCGCGCCGCAGCAAGCTGCATCAGGCCGGCGTGACCAACGCATTCGTCGAGCAGGTCTCGAAAGATGGCAAGCAGCAGTACCGTCTGCGGGTGGGGCCGTTCCCCTCGCGCGAGGCGGCACAGGCGGCCCAGGCGCGTTTGCGCACCCTGGGCTATGACAATGGTTTCATTGCCGCCCAATAGTGACCGGTTTCGACTTCGTCGTGCTGGCCATCCTGGCGGTATCGGGTGTGCTGGGCCTGGTGCGCGGCCTGCTCAAAGAGGTGCTGTCGCTGGTCGCCTATCTGCTGGCCTTCGTGGCCGCGATATGGTGGGGGCCCACGGTCTATACGTGGCTCGAACCCTATATTGAAACGACGCTGCTGCGCATGGGAGTCTCATACGCCGTGGTGTTCATCATCGTGTTGCTCGGCGTCGGGTTGGTCAATATGACCCTCGCCGCCTTGATCCGCAGCACCGGACTCAGTCCGGCCGACCACGGCCTGGGCGGAATGTTCGGTCTGGCCCGTGGCCTGCTGATCGTGCTGGCGCTGGTCGCCGCCGCAGGCTACACGCCGCTGCCGGAAGAGCCATGGTGGAAGGACGCCATGTTTTCGCATTCGGCCATCGAGGCCGTCAAACATATCAAGACGTGGTTGCCGCCAACCTTGGCGACGTATCTGCCGTATTGATTAGCTTCAAATCAACCAGGAAATCTCACCATGTGTGGAATCGTAGGGGTCATCGGGCGCGGGCCGGTCAACCAGCTGCTCTATGACAGCTTGCTGCTGTTGCAGCACCGCGGGCAGGATGCCGCGGGCATCGCGACGTCGCAAGGCAACCAGTTCAATATGTACAAGGCGCACGGCCTGGTGCGCGACGTCTTCCGCACGCGCAACATGCGCGCGCTGCCCGGCACGTCCGGTGTCGGCCAGGTGCGTTATCCCACCGCAGGCTCCAGCGCCAGCGAAGAAGAAGCCCAGCCGTTCTACGTGAATGCGCCGTTCGGCATCATGTTGTCGCACAACGGCAACCTGACCAACTGGCGTGAACTGCGCGAATCGCTCTACCGCGTCGACCGCCGCCACATCAATACGAATTCCGATTCGGAAGTGCTGCTGAACGTGCTGGCGCATGAGCTGCAGTCCGCGGCCAACGGCGTGTCGCTCGACGACGACGCGATGTTCCGTGCGGTTGCCGCCCTGCACAAGCGGGTGCGCGGCGCCTATGCCGTGGTGGCCCAGATTTCCGGCTACGGCCTGCTCGCGTTCCGCGACCCCAACGGCATCCGTCCGTTGTGCATCGGCCGCCAGGAAACCGAAGAAGGCGTGGAATGGATGGTGGCCTCGGAATCCGTCGCCCTGGAAGGCAGCGGCTTTGCCTTCGTGCGCGACGTCGAGCCCGGCGAAGCCGTGTTCATCGACCTGGACGGCCGCCTGGTCGCTCGGCAGTGCGCCGACAACCCGCAACTGGTTCCCTGCATTTTCGAATACGTCTATTTCGCGCGCCCCGATTCCATGATCGACGGCGTGTCGGTGTACGACGCGCGCCTGCGCATGGGCGAATACCTGGCCGACAAGGTTGCGCGCAACATGCGCCTGGGCGACATCGATGTCGTGATGCCCATCCCGGACTCGTCGCGTCCCGCCGCGATGCAGCTGGCCGCCCGCCTTAACCTCGACTACCGCGAAGGGCTCATCAAGAACCGCTACGTGGGCCGCACCTTCATCATGCCGGGCCAGGCCGTGCGCCGTAAGTCCGTGCGCCAGAAGCTCAATGCCATCGGCATGGAGTTCAAGGGCAAGAACGTGCTGCTGGTCGACGACTCCATCGTGCGCGGCACCACCAGCCGCGAGATCGTGGACATGGCGCGCGCCGCCGGCGCCAACAAGGTGTACTTCGCGTCCGCCGCGCCTCCGGTCCGCTTCCCCAACGTGTATGGCATCGATATGCCCACGCAAAGCGAACTGATCGCCACCGGCCGCACCGACGAAGAGATCGCCCGCGCGATCGGCGCCGACAGCCTGGTCTACCAGGACCTGCACGACATGCAGCAGTCCGTGCGCGACCTCAACCCCAAGCTGACGCGCTTCGAGGCATCGTGCTTCGACGGCCAGTACATCACCGGCGACATCACCCCCGAGTACCTGGCCCGCCTGGGCCAATCGCGCTCGGAAGCCGGCCAGGACGAAGGCGCGGGCGGCCTGCGCTTCAACATGGGTTTCACCTCCGACGACGCCTGAACGGCGCCCGCGTTTCGCGGCCAGAAAAATGCCGTCCCTCGGGACGGCATTTTTGTTTGCGGCGCCAGGCGGCTACGCTTTCGGATCCCACAGCGGCGCGCGCGTGGCCTCCAGGTGGGTCAGGTACAGGCGCAGGTCGAACTCGTACTGGTGGTAGTGCGGTTCCATGCGCAGGCACATGTTGTAGAAGGCCTTGTTGTGGTCCTTTTCCTTCAGATGCGCCAGCTCGTGGACCGTGATCATCTTCAGGAACTCTTCCGGCACGCTCCTGAACAGCGTCGCCACCCGGATTTCATGCTTGGCCTTCAGCTTGCCGCCCTGCACGCGCGAAATGTAGGTGTGCTGGCCCAGTGCATGCTGGATCACGTGGATCTTGCTGTCGAACGCCACCTTGTTGATCTGGTCGCCGTTGCGCATGTAGGCGTTCTTCAGGTCCGTCACGTACTGGTACAGCGCCTTGTCGGTGCGCACGCCATGGGGGCCGCCCGGATACCTGGCCAGGAGCGCCGCGCCCAGCTTGTCCTGGTCCAGCAGTTTTTGAGCTTGCGCCAGCAGGGGTTCCGGATAGCCGGTAAGGTATTTCAAGGTTTGCACGTCAAGGATTGCGCGGTGTTTCGACCGCCAGGCGCGGCCAGGTTTCAAGGTGGCGCTTGGCCGCGAGCCGTTGCGCATAAGTCGCGGGATCCGCGGCGGGACTCGGCCGGAGCACCAGCCCGAACAGATCGGCCAGGCCGTGCGGGGCGATGATGCGCAGGCGGTCATCGCGGCCGAGCGCGACGCCCACGCACGTTGCCGTTTCAGGCCAGCCGGCGATGCCGGCGGCAAGGGAATCCGCCGGCGGGGGCGCCAGGCCCCGGCTGTCACGCCGCCACAGGTGAACACGGGCCTGGTTGACGGCCTCCCAGGGTGCATCCGGCGCGGCATCCTGCAGGCGCCGCTTCACGTCTGCTTCATGCGCGGCGGAAAGGTCCGCAGGGTCGAAGTATACGAAATCGACGTCGGCGGGGGTGTGGCTGTCCGGTGGAAAGCCGTGCAGATGGTTCCAGACCAGCGTGCGTATCGCGCCTGCACCGATGCAGCCATCGGCGGGCGCGTGGTCGCGTGCGGCGCGCAGCCAGCGCATGAGCCGCGCATCCGCCAGGACCAGCGCGCGCAGCGTGTCGGCGTGCCGGTCGTTCCCTGGCGTCGACACGGGGCGCTAGTTTGCCCGGCCGCGGCGGAACGCGACCGGCAGCGCCATGAAGAACACGATCACGAAGAGCGCCAGGCTCCACAGCGCGTACTCGATGCCCAGCACGGGCACCTTGGCGTCCATGCAGGTGGCGTAGATGCCGAACAGGGCAGGGATGGCGCTTTCCAGGCCAATGCCGGTCATGAAGCGATCGGCGAAGGTCTGGTCGCAGGACAGCATGTTCGCGGCCACGCTGTACTGGTACCAGGCGGCCACGATGCCCGACAGGGACAGGATGGCGGCCAGGGCGCCGCAGACGCGGGTCAGCGCGCGTCCGCCGCCGAAGCCGCCGATCAGCGCGAAGACGCCGATCACCAGGTAGATCAGGCGCTGCATCACGCACCAGGCGCAGGGCGGCATGTCGAAGACGTGCTGGGAGACGAGGGCCACGCCGACGGCGCCGAAGCAGAAGAGGGCGATCAGGCGGAGCAGGCGTTCGGAGCGAGAGGTCATTGTTGCGATGAAAGAGGTTGGACGGATCCGGGAGCGCGCCCGGCCATGCTTAGGCCTTGGGAATCGGAATTGGTTGCATGACCTGGGTCAGTACGCCCAGCATCAATTCGCGCGCGCCCTCCCAGAAGATCTGCACGCCCAGGCACAGCATGATGAAGGCCGACAGCCGCATGAACACCGCCGTGCCGTTGTCGCCAAGACGGTGCAGCATCTGCGCGGCGAAGCGCAGGCAGACGTACAGCGTCAGCGAGACGACGATGATGCCCGGAATCGAGCCGCCCAGTCGCACCAGGCTCAGCACGTGGTTCTGGTCGCGCAGCGAAACGCCCACCGTGATGGCCGCCGCGATGGATCCGGGGCCGCAGCTGATGGGAAAGGTCAGCGGATAGAAGGCGCGCGCCTTGGCCATTTCCGGTGTGAACGATTCGGCCATGCGGGCAACGCGTTCGGTGTCGGCGTCCGGCGAATTGACCAGGCGCCAGGCGCTGGCGATGACCAGCATGCCGCCACCCACCCGCACGATGGACAGCGAAATGCCGAAAAAGCTCAGGAGGACGTTGCCGGCCACCATGGCCACGACCAGCATCAGGCAGACGTTGATCGCGACCCGCTTGGCCAGCACCACGCGCGTGGACGACGAGGCGCCCTCGGTCAGCGACAGGAAAATGGGCGCGATGGCGGGCGGATTCAGGAAGGGCAGCAGGGTGGCCAGCGCAAAGAAGAAGCTGCCACCGAAAACGCGCAGATAGTCATTTAGCTGCATGAGAGCGAGCATCGCCTGGCCGAAAACCGGATTGTATGCCTTCCGGAGCGGCCATGGCGATGCTTCGGCGCCTTGCGGCGCGGCGGGTCAGGCGGCGCGCTGCTGGGCGTCCTCGCCCGCGAGCGCATCAAGGATGTCGCGCTCGAACTGCATCTGGCTGCGGGGGCGCGCCAGGGCGGACCCGTCCACGATGAAGACGTCCTCCACTCGGTCGCCCAGCGTCATGATCTTGGCCATGAGCAGGTTGACCTCATGGCGGGCGAACACGCGCGCCAGGGCGTGCAGGAGGCCCGGCCGGTCGGTGGCCGTGACGGACAGGCGCCAGGACGTGCTGCGCTCGTCGGGTTGCAGCTCGGCCTGGGGCATCACGGGGAACACGCGCGACACCCGCGACTGCCGGCCGCGGCCGTACCAGCTGCCGCGCGCGGGCTGGGCCTGCGCGGCAGCCTGCGGATCTTTCAGGCGTTCGGCCAGTTCGTGCTCGACCAGCGTGGCCTGGGCCCGCAGGTCGCTCGCGCCTTCCGGCAACAGCACGATGAAGCTGTCCAGCGCCCAGCCGTGGCGAGTGGTGTGGATGCGCGCGTCCTGGATGGACAGCGATTTGGCGTCGAAGTAGCCGCAGATCGCCACGAACAGGTCGGGCGCGTCGCGCGTGTAGACCATGATCTGCAGGCCTTCGCCCTGTTCGGTGGGGCGGGCCTTGACCACGGCCTGGGCCGGTTCGACCTGGTGATACAGGTGGCGCGTATGCCAGGCGATGTCGGACGCGTCGTGGCGCAGGAAATACGCCACGTCCAGCTGGTTCCAGAAGGCCTCGCGGGCGTCGTCGCGCAGCCCGGCCAGCCGGGTCAGGCGCGCGGCCTCTTCCTTGCGTTCCGTCAGCACGGTGTGCGCGTCCGCGTGCGCGCCGCCCAGCGCGGCCAGGGTCAGCTTGTACAGGTCTTCAAGCAGCTTGCCCTTCCAGGCGTTCCAGACCTTGGGGCTGGTGCCGCGGATGTCCGCCACGGTCAGCAGGTACAGCGCGGTCAGGTGGCGCTCGTCCTGCACCACGGCGGCGAAGTCCTGCACGACCGCCGGATCGGACAGGTCGCGCTTCTGCGCCACCGCCGACATCAGCAGATGCTGGCGCACCAGGAATTCCACCAGCTTGGCGTCCTCGGGATCCATGCCGTGATCCTGCGCGAACTTGCGCACTTCGCGGGCGCCAAGTTCGGAATGGTCGCCGCCGCGGCCCTTGGCGATGTCATGGAACAGCGCCGCCACGTACAGCAGCCAGTGCCGGTCCAGACCCGCGATCAGCTGGCTGGCCAGCGGATACTCCTGGGCGTGTTCGGGCATGGTGAAGCGGCGCAGGTTGCGCACGACAGCCAGCGTGTGCTGGTCCACGGTATAGGCGTGAAAGAGGTCGTGCTGCATCTGGCCCACGATGCGGCGGAACACCGGCAGGTAGCGCGGCAGGATGTTGAGCATGGTCATGCGCCGCAATTCATGCACGATGCCGCGCGGCTGCTGCAGGATCTGCAGGAACAGCTTGCGGTTCACCGGATTGCGGCGGAACTGCGCGTCGATGCGGTGCCGCGAATGCCAGATGGCGCGCAGCGTGCGGGCGGACATGCCGGTCAGTTCCGGGTGCTGCTGCATCACCAGGAAGGCGCGCAGGAGCAGGGTGGGATTGCGTTCGAAGCCGTCGTCGCGAATGATGTCCAGGCGGTCGCGCAGGTTGCGGAAATCGTCGTCGATGTCGCGCGCGTCGCTGTCGGGGCGCGGAAACAGCCGTTCCTCGATGTTCTGCACCAGGATGCCATTGAGCTGCGTGACCAGGCGCGCCGCCCAGTAGTAGCGCTGCATCAGCAGTTCGCTGCCGCGGCGCGTGGCCGTGGCGTGGATGCCGTAAACCTCGGCCAACGCTGGCTGCAGGTCGAACAGGACGCGGTCCTCGCGCCGGTTCGACAGCAGGTGCAGTTCGATGCGCAGCCGCTTGAAGGCCTGTTCGGCCTTGCGCAGGTCGCGCGCTTCAGAAGAGGTCAGCAGGCCGGCCTGCGCAACGGACCTCCAGGTGTTGCCAAAGCCCGCCGCGCGGGCCATCCACAGGATGACCTGCAGGTCCCGCAGGCCGCCCGGGGATTCCTTGCAGTTCGGCTCCAGCGCGTAGGGCGTGTCGTGGTAGCGCGCGTGGCGCTGCTGCATTTCCGTGCGCTTGGCCAGGAAAAACGCGCGCGGGTCCAGGCGGGACTTGGTCGCCGCGTCGAACTTGCGCATCAGCACGCGGCTGCCGGCCAGCCAGCGGGATTCCAGCAGCGCGGTTTCGACCGTGATGTCGGCGTCGGCTTCGCGTTCGCAGTCCTCGATGGTGCGCACGCTGTGGCCGGGTTCCAGTCCCAGGTCCCAGAGCGAGGCCACCAGTTGCTCGATGGCGGATTCGTCTTCGGGCGTGGGAACGTGCGGCAGCAGGATCAGCAGGTCGACGTCGGAATGGGGGTAGAGTTCGCCGCGGCCATAGCCGCCCACGGCCGCGAGCGTGGCGCCGACAGGCAGGGGATAGTGCTTGACCAGGTCCCGCAGCGCCGCATCCACGATGCGGCGCAGTTCGGACAGCAGCGTGTCCGGCCGTTCATGTTCCCGGAATTGGGCCACCGCGGCCCGCCGGGATTCCTGGATGCGTTCGCGCAGCTTGGTGAGGATTTCGGCGGTCATGGCTGGCAGCGGCGCTTCAGACGGCGGGGATGACGATGGGTTCGGTGATAAAGGCCGGGGGCTGGGGCATGCCGGGCGAAAGGGTTAGTACTTCATACCCGGTATCGGTAACGCAGACAGCATGCTCCCATTGCGCCGACAGGCTGTGGTCGCGCGTAACGACCGTCCAGCCGTCGGACAGCTGGCGGATCTCACGGCGGCCGGCGTTGATCATGGGCTCGATGGTGAACAGCATGCCCGTCACCAGTTTCACGCCGGACCCCGGCTTGCCATAATGCAGCACCTGCGGGTCTTCGTGGAAGCGCTGGCCGATGCCGTGGCCGCAGAACTCGCGCACCACCGAAAAGCCGTTGGATTCGGCATGCTTCTGGATCGCGTTGCCGATGTCGCCCAGGGTGGCGCCGTTCTTCACCTGCTGGATGCCTTTCCACATGCACTCGAAGGTGATGTCGGTCAGGCGGCGGGACAGAATGGACTGTTCGCCGACCGCATACATGCGGCTGGTGTCGCCGAACCAGCCGTCCTTGATGATGGTGACGTCGATATTCAATGAGTCCCCATTTTTCAGCACCTTGTCGCCGGGGATGCCGTGGCAGACCTGGTGGTTCACCGAGGTGCAGATGGCGCCGCGGAAGGGCGGATAGCCGGGGGGCGCGTAGCCCACCGTGGCGGATTTCACCTTCAGTTCGTCGGTCAGGTACTCCAGGCAGAGGCGGTCCAGCTCCCCGGTTGTGACGCCCGGCTTGACGTGGGGGGTGATGAAGTCGAGGACTTTGGCGGCGTCCTGACAGGCTGCGCGCATCTTGGCCAGGTCGGCCGGATTGGTGATTGTGCCCATGGAGTAGATTAGCGATCTCTCGCTTGAATGTCTGCTTGAAAGAATAGTAGAATTATAGGCTTCCCTAAAAATTTGGGGAGCAATCGGGTTACCGGCAAGAGTTGCAGCCGGTTGTGGCGAACCCACTGGGTACATCGATATCCAATGGGCAGGAACCACGGCCAGCGGCAGCGTAGCCAACCCGGCGGGTGCGGGCCCTCTGGTTCCACGTTCCCGGCAGCAATCCTGGTTTTGCGCGATTCTTTCATGAGATCGGCGGCAAGCCCTGAAGTTTCACCGCAAGCGAAGGTTGTGGAGCGAATTCGGGCAAGCCGCAGAGCTTGGGAAAAGATGGGCGCCGGGCAGGGGTTTCGGCTGGAAGCGCTTGGGTTCTGAAGTCTGGCGCCAGCTGGGCGCGGCGTGCTTGTAAGCCCGGAAGTGTTTTCGAGCGGTGATGCAGGTTCGGTATGGGCGCTGAATTAATTTCTTGAAGGCGGTTCCTGAAAAGGGGCGCTTTTTGAAGAAATGCCCCAGCTGCCTGATGCGCGGCCAGGCCTAGCGGCCATGGATGCGATGAACTGGATTTCGCCGCCAACAAAACAAGTCCGGGTGCGCCTTGAAGAAACTTCCAGGAAACTCCTGGAGTGTCGGACAGGCGCGATGCAAGCCACGCGGCGCAAGGCTCTTGTCGTGGCGGCCGTCTGGGTTTATCGCGGCAGCGTAGTAGTCGTTAAAGGCGTGCCGCTTCAGGCGAAAAGCCTGCAGCGTCATAGTTATTGCGGCAGTGATCGGCCGGCCCGGTTAAAATTTTGTCATCCCGCATGTGCGGGAAATCGCGCGCAACACCACCCAGGGTGTCAGCAAGATGCTGATGCAGGTGCGGCGCAAGAAACCAACCCTTGGAGAATTACATGTCTTTGATGCGCGAAATGCTGGAAGCGGGTGTCCACTTTGGTCACCAGACCCGTTACTGGAACCCCAAGATGTCGCAGTACATCTTCGGCCACCGCAACAAGATTCACATCATCAACCTGGAAAAGACGGTTGATAAGTACCAGGAAGCCACCAAGTTCGTGAAGCAGCTGGCTGCTCGCGGCGGCAACATCCTGTTCGTCGGCACCAAGCGCGCTGCTCGCGAGCTGGTCGCTTCCGAAGCCGCCCGTTGCGGCATGCCCTACGTCGACGCCCGCTGGCTCGGCGGCATGCTGACCAACTTCAAGACGGTCAAGACCTCGGTCAAGCGCCTGAAGGACATGGAAGTCGTTGTCGCCGAAGGCGGCGCCGAGCGCATGATCAAGAAGGAAGGCCTGCTGTTCCAACGTGAACTGGACAAGCTGAACAAGTCGATCGGCGGCATCAAGGACATGAACGGTCTGCCTGACGCCATGTTCGTCATCGACGTCGGCTACCACAAGATCGCCATCGCCGAAGCCAAGACCCTGGGCATCCCCGTGGTCGCCGTGGTTGACACCAACCACTCGCCCGAAGGCATCGACTACGTCATCCCCGGCAACGACGACTCGGCCAAGGCCATCGCGCTGTACGCCAAGGGCATCGCCGACGCCGTGCTGGAAGGCCGCGAGCAGAACCTGAACGGTCTGGTTGAAGAACTGGGCGAAGGCCAGGAAGAGTTTGTCGAAGTGCAAGACAACCAGGCCTAAGCCTGCTGTCATGTCCGGCGGGTAGTGTCTGGGAGCGGCGCCGAAACGGTCCGCTCCCGCCTCGCCGGCGCTGCGAAGGTGGGCTCCCATCTTCCAGGCCCGCCTAATGCGGGCGTCCCATCGAATCAAACCACTGCCCCGGCCCGCCGGGGCGTGTCTTAGCAAAATTTGGAGCAAACATGGCTGAAATTACCGCTGCCCTGGTCAAGGAACTGCGCGAAAAGACTGACGCGCCCATGATGGAATGCAAGAAGGCCCTGACGGAAGCTGAAGGCGACCTGGTCCGCGCCGAGGAAATCCTGCGCGTCAAGCTGGGCAACAAGGCCAGCAAGGCCGCTGCCCGCGTCACCGCCGAAGGCCTGATCGGTCTGTTCATCTCCGCCGACGCCAAGCAAGGCGCCGTCATCGAAATCAACTGCGAAACGGACTTTGTCGCCAAGAACGACGACTTCGTCGGCTTTGTGAACAAGCTGGCCGAGCTGGTCGCCACGCAGAACCCCGCCGACGTGGCCGCCCTGTCGGCGCTGCCGTACGGCGACGGCACTGTCGAGTCCACCCGCACCGCCCTGATCGGCAAGATCGGCGAAAACATCTCGATCCGCCGCTTCGAGCGCATCCAGACCCCGAATTCGCTGGCCAGCTACGTGCACGGCGGCAAGATCGGCGTGTTGGTCGAATACACCGGCGCCGAAGAAGTGGGCAAGGACCTGGCGATGCACATCGCCGCCACCAAGCCCAAGGCCCTGAACGCCGACGGCGTGAACCCGGCCGACATCGCCGCCGAGCGCTCGGTTGCCGAGCAGAAGGCTGCCGAATCGGGCAAGCCCGCCGATATCGTCGCAAAGATGGTGGAAGGTTCCGTTGCCAAGTTCCTGAAGGAAGTCACGCTGCTGTCTCAGCCGTTCGTCAAGAGCGACAAGCACACGGTCGAACAGCACCTGAAGGAAAAGGGCGCTTCGATCAGCAAGTTCGTGCTGTTCGTCGTCGGCGAAGGTATCGAGAAGAAGACCAGCGACTTTGCCGCTGAGGTTGCAGCCGCCGCCGCCGGCGCCGCCTGACCTCTAAGGTAGTGCTTAAAGGCCGGCGCTAGATTAAATTCTAGTCCGGCCTTTTCGCCGCATGGCGGCCCAACGGGGAGCATTCCCCAGGGCCGCAAGCCCGCGCAGCGGGTGCGGCGTTGGGGACTCCCCATTCTTGTCTTACACTTTCGTCGGATTGTTCTTCGGGATATCACCTATGAGCAGCAGAGCATACAAACGGGTTCTTCTCAAACTTTCCGGCGAGGCGCTGATGGGCGACGATGCATTCGGCATCAATCGTTCCACCATCGTCCGTATGACCGATGAGATCGCCGAAGTCGCCGCCACCGGCGTCGAACTGGCCATCGTCATCGGCGGAGGCAACATCTTCCGTGGCGTCGCCCCGGGTGCGCAGGGCATGGACCGCGCAACCGCCGACTACATGGGCATGATGGCCACCATCATGAACGCGCTTGCGCTGCAAGACGCGCTCAAGCACAAGGGCATCGACACCCGGGTACAATCGGCCCTGAATATCGATCAGGTCGTCGAGCCCTACATCCGCCCGAAGGCCCTGCGCTACCTCGAAGAGGGCAAGGTCGTCATCTTCGCGGCGGGCACCGGCAACCCCTTCTTCACCACCGATACGGCTGCTGCCTTGCGCGGCGCGGAAATCGGCGCGGAGATCGTGTTGAAGGCCACCAAGGTGGATGGCATCTACAGCGCGGATCCCAACAAGGATCCCACCGCCACGCGTTATTCGCGCATCAGCTTCGACGAGGCGATCGTCCGCCGTCTGGAAGTCATGGACGCCACCGCCTTCGCGCTGTGCCGCGACCAGAAGCTGCCGATCAAAGTGTTTTCGATCAATAAGTCCGGCGCGCTCAAGCGAGTCGTGAGCGGCGAGGACGAAGGCACGCTGGTACACGTTTAAAGAAAAGGAAATTCCATGAGCGCAGCAGAAATCCGCAAATCCGCCGAGGCCAGAATGGCCAAGTCGCTTAATACGCTCAAGACCAACCTGGCCAAGATCCGCACGGGCCGCGCCCACACCGGCATCCTGGACCACGTGCAGGTCGAATACTACGGTTCGCCCGTGCCGGTTGGCCAGGTCGCCAACGTGAACCTGGTGGATGCCCGCACGATCAGCCTGCAGCCGTACGAAAAGCACATGGCCGGCCCGATCGAAAAGGCGATTCGCGAATCCGACCTGGGCTTGAACCCCATCTCGATGGGCGACACCATCCGTGTCCCGATGCCCGCGCTGACTGAAGAGCGTCGCCGCGACCTGACCAAGGTGGTGCGCAGCGAAGGCGAAGACGCCAAGATCGCCGTGCGCAACCTGCGCCGCGAAGCCAATGAAGCGCTGAAGAAGCTGGTCAAGGACAAGGAAATCTCCGAGGACGACGAACGCCGTTCCCAGGACGACGTCCAGAAGCTGACGGACCGCGCCGTCGCCGACATCGACAAGATGGTCGTCCAGAAAGAAGCGGAAATCATGACCGTATAATCCCAGCACGCTGCGGGGTGCGCCGGCGGTGCCGGCGGCCCTTTGCGTCAGGATTCTCCTGCCCATGCGCCGTCCAGTCCATTGCCTCGCGGTACTTCTACGGAGCAATGGAAGCGACGGCGCAGGTTTTTTCCCGTATTCCTGTTTTTCGCCGGTTCACCGCGCGCAGTCCCCACACTAATGGCAACCAGTTCGACCCAGGCGGTTCCCGACACCCGCGACATCCCCGAGCACGTCGCTATCATCATGGATGGCAACGGCCGCTGGGCGACGCGGCGGCTGCTGCCGCGCACGGCCGGGCATGCCAAGGGCGTGCAGGCGGTGCGGCGCGTGGTCGAGGCCTGCGGCCGCGCCGGTGTCCGGTATCTCACGCTGTTCGCCTTCAGCTCCGAAAACTGGCGCCGTCCGGCCGAAGAGGTCTCCCTGTTGATGCGCCTCTTCGTGCAGGCGCTGGAACGCGAGGTCGGCAAGCTTCAAGAGCAGGGCGTGCGCCTGCATGTCATCGGCGACCTCAGCGCGTTCGAACCCCGCCTGCGCGAACTGATCGCGGCGGCCCAGGAACGCACCGCCCACAACGACCGTCTGCATCTGACGGTTGCTGCCAACTATGGCGGCCGCTGGGACATTCTTCAAGCGACGCGCGCCATGCTGGCGGCCGAGCCCGGCCTGGCGGCCAATCCCGACCTGGTGAACGAAGAGCGCCTGGCCAAACATCTTTCCATGGCATGGGCGCCTGAGCCCGATCTGTTCATCCGCACCGGCGGCGAGCAGCGCATTTCCAATTTCCTGATCTGGCAGATGGCCTACGCGGAGTTCTACTTCACGGACCGCTACTGGCCGGACTTTGGCGCCAATGAACTCACGGCTGCCTTTGATTGGTACCGCACGCGCGAACGGCGTTTTGGCCGCACCAGCGCGCAAGTCAGCGAAAGCAGCACCAAATAGGCGGAAGGCGACCAAGCGCGTCTTTCCCAGGCTGAACACGAGGAGACCGTCATATGTTGGGCCAGCGTATCGTTACCGCCGTCATCTTGTTGGCCATTCTTGCGGCCGCAATGGTCAGCGCCAATCCGTGGTGGTTTGTCGCCTTGCTGGCCCTGGCCGCCGCGTGCGCCAATTGGGAGTGGCTGCGGCTGACGCTGCCGCAACCGCCATCCCCCCTGATTTCCGTCGGCGTCGCCGTGCTGCTGTTCGCGGGCATGCTTGCGCTCGCCAATGCCTGGCTGGCCGGCGAACGCGCCGGCGTGACCGATCCGGACTGGGTATTGCGCTACCTGGTGCCCGCCGTCTCGGCGGTCTGGCTCTTCGGCGGGGTCGCGGCCGTGGTTCGCGGGCGCTCCGACGCGGCGCCCGCAAGCCTGGGCTGGTCCGTATTTTCGGTGCCTGCTGCCTTCGCGGCATGGGCGGTGCTGGCGCAGATGTACATGGCGCGGGGCGCGGGGTTCGTCGTGTCCTTGCTGGCGCTGGTCTGGGTCGCGGATATTGCGGCTTATTTTGCCGGGCGCGCCTTCGGCAAGCGTAAACTGGCTCCGCGGGTGAGTCCGGGCAAAACGATCGAAGGTGCCATTGCCGGCGTCCTGGGCGCCGTGGTGTGGATCGGGCTTTCCAGCCTGTGGGCCGGGACTTTCGGCCACGCGCTGGTGGAGCGCTGGTCGTTCTGGCTTGCGCTGCCGATCGCGGCGTTGCTGGGCGTGCTGTCCATCGTGGGAGACCTGTTCGAGTCGCTGCTCAAGCGCCGGGCCGGCCGCAAGGATTCCAGCACGCTGCTGCCGGGCCATGGGGGCGTTTACGACCGTATCGATGCGATTCTTCCGGTCGCGCCTTTCGCGCTACTTTTGTCTGGAGTTTTGTTTTGACGGCTTTTCAACGCGTCGTGGTGCTGGGATCGACCGGTTCGATCGGCGTAAGCACGCTGGATGTAATCGCGCGCCATCCCGAGCGCATGGCGGTGTACGCGCTGTCTGCGCATAGCCGGATGGAGCGTCTGGCCGAGCAGGCGCTGTCCAGCCGTGCGGCGGTCGTGGTGGTGCCGGACGGCGCCGCGCGGCAGAAATTCATCGATGCCTGGCCATCCGGCCAGAAGACGCCCGAGATCCGCGTGGGTGCTCAGGCGCTGGCCGATACCGCGGCCGATCCCCAATGCGATTCCGTCATGGCTGCCATCGTGGGCGCGGCCGGGTTGCCCGCAGCCCTGGCTGCGGCGCGCGCGGGCAAGCGCGTGCTGCTGGCCAACAAGGAAGCCCTGGTCGCTGCCGGATCGCTGTTCATGCAGGCTATTCGCGATAACGGCGCTGAACTGCTGCCAATAGATAGCGAACATAACGCGATTTTCCAATGCTTGCCCCATCACGGGCGCGCGCTGGCGCCTGACAGCCCGGCGCCGGGCGTGCGGCGCCTGTTGCTGACCGCATCGGGCGGCCCGTTCCGCAGCCGCGATCTGGAAGACCTGCACGAAGTCACTCCGGCCGAGGCTTGCGCTCATCCCAACTGGAGCATGGGCCGCAAGATTTCGGTGGATTCCGCCACCATGCTCAACAAGGGCCTGGAGGTGATCGAGGCTCACTGGCTGTTCGCCATGCCGGCTGACCGGATCGAAGTCGTCGTGCATCCCCAAAGCGTGGTGCACTCGATGGTCGAATACAACGACGGATCGGTGCTTGCGCAGCTGGGGCAACCCGATATGCGTACCCCGATCGCCTACGGCCTGGGATTTCCCGAGCGCCTGGAAAGCGGCGTGGGGCCGCTGGATCTCACGCGGCTCGGTCGGCTGGACTTCGAAAAACCCGATCTGTCCCGATTTCCCTGCCTGGCGCATTCCTTTGCGGCGCTGCGCGCGGGGCAGGGCGCCTGCGTGGCGCTCAACGCGGCCAATGAGGTCGCGGTCGACGCTTTCCTGGATGGCCGCCTGGCCTACACCTGGATTCCGCGAGTCATCGAGGCTGCCCTCGAGTGGCAAGCGCGGCAAGCATCTGTTACGCTCAACAGTCTTGACGACGTGCTTGCACTTGACGCCGAATCGCGCGTCTTTGCGGGTAACCTGGGGCTGGCCTGATGGCCGGCCGCGCTTGCTTCTGATTTCCTAGAATTCCGATCCCATGCTTTTCACCTTGCTGGCCTTTGCGGTGGCGCTTGGCTCACTGATTATTTTCCATGAGCTGGGGCACTATTGGGTCGCTCGACTGTGCGGCGTGAAGGTGCTGCGCTTCTCGGTGGGATTCGGCAAGGTCATCCTGCGCCGCACAGACCGCCACGGCACGGAATGGGCGGTTTCCGCACTGCCGCTGGGCGGCTACGTCAAGATGCTGGACGAGGCGCCCGCCGGCGCCAGCCCGTCGCTTGCGGCAGGGGCCTTCAACAACAAGCCCGTCGGCCAGCGCATCGCCATCGTCGCCGCCGGACCCATCTTCAACCTGATCCTCGCGGTCTTCCTCTATGCGGGCCTGAACATGGCCGGCACCGAAGAGCCGGTGGCCATCATCGCCCAGCCCGCCGCCGACACGCCTGCGGCGCGCGCCGGCCTGCTCCCGGGCGACCGCATCCTGGCGGTCGACGGCGAGGAAGTCGCCTCCTGGTCTGACGCCCGCTGGCGCCTGATGGACGTCATGTCCACGGGCGGCCGCGCGCGGATCGAGGTGAGCACGCCCACGGGTGCGGTGCAGCAGCGCGATCTGGATCTTCCCGCCAACACCATGGACCCGGCCGAAGGCGACCCGCTCGCCGCCGCCGGCATCCGCCTGGCCCAGCCCAAGCCCGCCGTGCGTGGCGTCATCGACGGCGGGGAAGGGCAGGCAGCCGGCCTGCGCACGGGCGACCTGGTCGTGGCCGTGGACGGCCGGCCCGCGCCCGACACGGGCGCACTGGTCAAGCAGATTCAGGAAAGCGCGGGCAAAACCCTGGCGCTCACCGTGACGCGCGACGGCGCCAATATCACCGTGAACGTCACGCCCCGGCCGGAAGTGGTCAATGGCCAGGAAATCGGCCGGCTTGGCGTCCAGCTCGGCGGCAATGTGCCGATGGTGACGGTCCGGTATGGCGTGTTCGAAAGCCTGTGGCGCGGCGCCGTCCGCACCTGGGATACCGCCTGGTTCTCTTTGCGCATGATGGGCCGCATGGTCACGGGCGATGTCTCGTGGCGTAATGTCAGCGGCCCGGTCACCATCGCCGACTACGCCGGCCAGACCGCACGGATCGGCATTGTTGCGTATATCGCCTATATCGCATTGATCAGCATCAGCCTGGGCGTTTTAAATTTGCTTCCCATTCCTATGCTGGATGGCGGCCATCTGCTGTACTATCTCGTCGAAATTGTGCGGGGCAGCCCGCCGCCAGCAAAGTGGATCGACATCGGACAACGCGCCGGCATTGGTTTATTGGCAGGCCTTATGGGGCTTGCGCTGTTCAACGATTTCACGCGTTTGTTCACTTGAACGCGATTTAGCATAAAATCCCCCGCCATTTGCACGACCGAGGATACTCAAGGATGTCTTTTCGCCGGATGTTTCATCACAAAAAGGGTGTACTGCCGGGTCTCATTGCCGCTTTGCTGTTGCCGGCCATGGCCCACGCCTTCGAACCCTTTGTCGTGCGGGATATCCGCGTAGAGGGTATTCAACGAACCGACGCCGGCACCGTCTTTGGTTATCTCCCCGTCAAGGTCGGTGAAAAATTCACCGAAGAAGAAGCCACCGAGGCGATTCGCCGCCTGTACGGAACGGGCTTCTTTACCGACGTGCAGATCCAGACCGACAATAATGTCGTCGTCGTGGTCGTGCAGGAACGTCCCACCATCGCATCCGTGAATTTCAACGGCATGCGCGAATTCGATTCCAAGGCCATTACCACCTCGCTGAGCCAGGTGGGATTTGCCGAAGGCCGCATTTTCGACCGCTCCATGCTCGAGCGCGCCGAATACGAACTGAAGCAGCAGTATCTGTCCAAGGGCAAATACGGCGTCGAAGTGACCTCCACCGTGACTCCGCTGCCGCGCAACCGCGTGGGCGTGAGCTTCGACGTGTTCGAAGGCTCGGTGGCGCGCATCCAGGAAATCCGCTTCGTCGGCAACAAGGCTTTCTCCGAAAGCGACCTCCTCGACGAATTCAAGCTGACCACGCCGGGCTGGCTGACCTGGTACACCGACACCGACAAGTACTCGCGCGAAAAGCTCGAGGGCGACCTTGAAACCCTGCGCTCGTTCTACCTGAACCAGGGCTACCTCGAGTTTTCAGTGGAACCGCCGCAGGTCACGATTTCGCCGGACCGCAAGGACATCCGCATCACGATCACCGTGCACGAAGGCGAACCCTACAAGGTGCGCAGCGTGAAGCTGGCTGGCAACCTGCTCGGCCTGGACAAGGAGATCAACGCGCTGGTGCAGGTCAAGCCCGATGAGACCTTCTCGGCCGCCAAGACCAACGATTCGGCCAAGGCCATCACCGACTACCTGGGTGAGCTGGGCTACGCGTTCGCCAACGTGAACCCGAACCCGCAGCTGGACCGCGCCAAGCACGAAGCCGACCTGACTTTCTACGTCGATCCGAGCCGCCGCGTCTACGTGCGCCGCATCCAGATCGGCGGCAACACCCGCACCCGCGACGAAGTCGTGCGCCGCGAAATGCGCCAGCAGGAAGCCGCCTGGTACGACGCCGCGGACATCAAGACCTCGCGCGACCGCGTCGACCGCCTGGGTTACTTCAGCGACGTCAACGTGAAGACCGATCCGGTGCCGGGTTCACCCGACCAGGTCGACGTCAACGTCGACGTGAAGGAAAAGCCCACCGGCATGATCAACCTGGGCGTGGGCTACGGCTCGTCCGAAAAGGCTATTCTTTCGGCTGGCATCAGCGAAGACAACGTCTTCGGCAGCGGCACCAACCTGACGCTGCAACTGAACACCAGCAAGACGAACCGCGCCATCGTGCTGTCGCACACCGATCCGTACTGGACCAAGGACGGCATCAGCCGCACCACGTCGGCCTACTACCGCGTGACTGAACCCTGGAACAACAACGACGGCGATTACCGCGTCAAGGCGCTGGGCCTGGGCATGAACTTCGGTATTCCGATCTCGGAATACGACCGGATCTTCCTGGGCGCGAACATCGAGCGCAACCAGATCGATCTGTACGACAACTCGCCGCAGGCCTATGACGATTTCGTCAGCCAGTACGGCGACTCCACCAATTCGGTGATCTTCAGCGCCGGCTGGTCCAAGGACACGCGCGACAGCGCGCTGGCGCCGACCAAGGGTTCGTACACGCGCCTGAAGGCGGACGTGTCGACGGTCGACCTGCAATACACCATGCTGACGGGCCAGCAGCAGTACTTCGTGCCCCTGGGCGGCTCCTACACGCTGGCCTTGAACGGCATGGTCGACTGGGGCCAGAGCTACGGCAACAAGGACTACCCCGTCATCAAGAACGTCTATGCCGGCGGCATCGGCACCGTTCGCGGCTACGAAGGTTCTTCGCTGGGTCCGCGCGACGTCAAGACGGGCGATTACCTGGGCGGCACGCGCCGTATCGTGGCCAATGCCCAGTTGTACCTGCCGTTCCCGGGCGCGTCCAAGGACCGCACGCTGCGCTGGTTCATCTTCAGCGACGCCGGCCAGGTGTCGGCTGGCAGCGGCCTGAGCTGCACCCGCGGCCGCGACAACACCGAAGTCGAGGATCCTTGCGGCTGGCGTTTCTCGGCGGGTATCGGCCTGTCGTGGCAATCGCCGATGGGTCCGCTGCAGTTGTCCTATGCGCGTCCGCTCAACTCGAAGCAGGGCGACGACAAGCAAAGCTTCCAGTTCCAGATCGGGACGGGTTTCTGAGCTAGGCGTTACTCTTGAAAACAAGGGCGTGGCCCACCGGCCCGGCGCCCTTGCTGTTTAGTGGCACAATACACACTTTGGCTTTGCCTTACTGGAAGGTGAGATTTTCATGATGTCTGATTTCGCACTTAAATCATCGAAGACGCCGGGCGCGAAGCGCCGTGGCAAGCTGGGCGGCTCCATTGCCCTGGTGGGTGCGCTCATTCTCGGTTCGGCTGCCGCGATTCCCGCGCAAGCTCAAGGCACCAAGATCGGTTTCGTCAACACCGAGCGTATCCTGCGTGAATCGGGTCCGGCCAAGACTGCCCAAAGCAAGATCGAAGCCGAATTCAAGAAGCGCGACGACGAGCTCCAACGCCTGAACAACAGCCTGCGCTCGCAAGCCGAGAAGTTCGACAAGGACGCCCCCGTGCTGTCCGAATCCGACCGCGTCAAGCGTCAGCGTGAACTGTCCAACCTGGATACCGACCTGCAGCGCAAGCGCCGCGAATTCCAGGAAGACTTCAACCGCCGCCGCAACGAAGAGTTCTCGGGCATCGTGGCCAAGGCCAACGAGGCCATCAAGCGCATCGCCGAGCAGGAAAGCTACGACCTGATCATTCAGGACGCCGTGACGGTCAACCCGCGCATCGACATCACCGACAAGGTGATCCAGAGCCTGGGCAAGTAAGCGATACCCGTCTAGTCATGCCGGTTTTACTGGATCTTGCCCGCGCGCCCACACTTGAAGCACTGTTGGGCGCCGCCAATACCCAGGGATTGGACTGGCGCATCAGCGCGGTTCCCGGCGCGGACCCCTTTCGGGTCTGCGGCATCGGAACCCTGTCGTCGGCGGGCAGCCAGGAAATCGCATTCCTGGCCAACCCCCGCTACCAGAGCCAGCTAGGCGCAACCGGGGCAGGAGCGGTCATCGTTTCGCCCGATGTGGCCGAAGCGCTGGAAGCCGACAGTTCCCATCCGCCCTTCGCGCTGGTCGTCTGCAAGCATCCCTACCTGCTTTACGCGCGTGTTGCGCAGTGGTTCGACGCCGCCCGCCGGCCCGCGCTGCCTGCCGACACCCATCCTTCCGCGGTGGTCGCGCCCGACGCGATCCTCGAGGAAGACGTGCGCATCGGTCCCAATTGCGTCGTGGAATCCGGCGTCCGGATCGGCCGCGGCACCGTGCTGGGGCCGGGATGCGTGATCGGCGCCGGCTCGTCCATCGGACCGGGCGGGCGCCTGCATGCCAATGTCACGCTGTACGAAGGCGTGAAGATCGGCGCCCGGGTCATTCTGCATAGCGGCGCGGTGCTTGGTGCGGACGGCTTCGGTTTTGCTCCGGACCCCGCCCTGGGCAAGGGCGCCTGGGGCAAGATTCCCCAATTCGGGGGCGTGTCCATTGGCGACGATGTCGAAATCGGCGCCAACACGACCGTCGACCGGGGCGCGCTCGAAGACACCGTGCTCGCTGACGGCGTCAAGCTGGACAACCAGATCATGGTGGGCCACAACGTGCGCGTCGGCGCGCATACCGCCATGGCGGCCTGCGTCGGCGTGGCCGGTTCCACGACCATCGGCGAGCGCTGCACCATCGGCGGCGCGGCGATGCTGTCGGGGCACCTGGTCCTGGGCGACGATGTCCATATCTCGGGCGGCACCGCGGTGACGTCCAATATTTCCAAGCCTGGCCGCTATACCGGGGTCTTCCCGTACGCGGAGCATGGCGAATGGCAGCACAACGCCGCCGTGATACAACAGTTGGCGCAATTGCGCCGCCGCGTGCGGACGCTGGAAAAGGCCTAGGGCGCGATCGCCGCCCTGGCGCGTCCGCGCCGCCAAATTATTTCATTTCGCAGGAAAGCATAGAAAAATGGAACTCGACATCAAGGGGATCATGGAGAGGCTGCCGCATCGTTATCCGATGCTGCTGATCGACCGCGTCGTTGAAATGGTGCCTGGCAAGTCCATCGTCGCCATCAAGAACGTTTCGATCAATGAGCCGTTTTTCAACGGCCATTTTCCTCACCATCCGGTGATGCCGGGCGTACTTATCGTTGAAGCCATGGCCCAGGCCTCGGCGCTGTTTTCGTTCACCGACGAAAACGGCGGCCTGAAGTGCGAAGGTTCCAAGACGGCGTATTACCTGGTCGGCATCGATGGCGCGCGTTTCCGCCGCCCCGTGGTGCCGGGCGACCAATTGCGCATCGAGGTCGAAGCAGAGCGCCTCAGCCGCAGCATCTGTAAGTATCAAGCACGCGCGACGGTCGACGGCCAGGAAGTGGCGTCGGCCAAGCTGATGTGCGCGATTCGCAGCCTGGAAGAGTAAATGGCAGGAAATATCCATCCCACCGCTGTCGTCGATCCGGCGGCAAAAATCGACCCGACCGCGGTCATCGGCCCGTTCGCAGTGGTGGGGCCCGATGTGACCATCGGCGCGGGGACCGAAATCGGCCCGTACTGCATGGTCGATGGTGTGACCACCATCGGGCGCGATAACCGCTTCTACCGCTATTGCTCCATCGGGGGCATGCCGCAGGACAAGAAGTACGCGGGCGAGCCCACGCGGCTCACCATCGGCGACCGCAACACGGTGCGCGAGTTCGTCACCCTGAACACCGGCACCACGCAGGACGGCGGCGAAACCACGCTGGGCGACGACAACTGGATCATGGCGTACGTCCACGTGGCGCACGACTGCCATATCGGCAGCCACACGATCCTGGCCAATTCGGTCCAGCTGGGCGGCCACGTCCATGTGGGCGATTGGGCCATCATCGGCGGCCTGACTGGTGTGCACCAGTTCTCGCGCGTGGGCGCCCACACCATGACGGGCGGCAACAGCTCGCTCATGCAGGATACGCCTCCCTTCGTGCTGGCCGCGGGCAATCCGTGCCGTCCGGTTGGCGTCAACGTCGAAGGCCTCAAGCGCCGCGGCTTTACGCCCGCCGCCATTTCGGCGCTGCGGGAAGCCTACAAGATCATCTACCGCCGGGGGCTGCCCCTGGACGCGGCGCGCGCCGAGCTGCGCGAGCGCCAGCAATCCATCCCCGAGGCCGCGGAGCACCTGCAGACGATGCTCGATTTCCTGGACGTCGCCTCCCGCGGCATCATCCGTCCATGAGCACGCGGATCGGCATGGTGGCCGGCGAGCCTTCGGGCGACCTGCTGGCCGGGCGCATCATTGCCGGTCTGCAAGCGCGAGACGCCGGCGTCCGGTGCGAGGGTATCGGCGGGCCCCAGATGGAGGCCCATCAATTCGAAGCCTGGCATCCCATGCATGCCTTGACGGTGTTCGGGTACGTCGATGCGCTCAAGCGCCTGCCCAGCCTGCTGGGCACCTATCGCGACGTCAAGCGCCGCTGGCTGGCTGAACCGCCGTCGGTCTTCGTCGGCATCGACGCGCCCGATTTCAACCTGAGGCTGGAGCATCAGCTGCGGCAGGCAGGCACGCCCACGGTGCATTTCGTCGGCCCGTCCATTTGGGCATGGCGCTACGAGCGCATCCACAAGATCCGCGAATCGGTGTCGCACATGCTGGTGCTGTTTCCGTTCGAGGAAGAAATCTATCGCAAGGAAGGCATTCCGGTGACGTACGTGGGCCACCCGCTGGCCGGCGCCGTCCCGATGCAGCCTGACCGCGCGGCGGCGCGCGAGCGCCTGGGTATCGACCAGAACGCCCGCGTGCTGGCGATATTGCCGGGCAGCCGCTCGTCCGAGATCCGCCTGCTGGCGCCGCGCTTCCTGCAGGCGGCCCAGATGCTGCTGAAGAAGGATCCGGCCCTGCAGTGCGTGGTTCCCATGGTCAATGATCAGCGGCGCGCGGAATTCCTGGCCATTCTGGCCCAGTATCCCGTGCCGGGGTTGCGCTGCATCACCGCGCACGATCTGCACGGCGAGGGCGGCGACCGCAAGGCGCCCGTGGCGTGGTCGGTCATGGAAGCCGCCACGGCCGTGCTGGTGGCCAGCGGCACCGCCACCCTGGAAACGGCGCTGTTCAAGCGTCCCATGGTCATTTCCTACGTGCTGTCGCCCTGGATGCGCCGTATCATGGCCTGGAAGTCCGGGCAGGAGCGGCCGTATCTGCCGTGGGTCGGCCTGCCAAACGTGCTGTTGCGGGACTTTGCCGTGCCGGAACTCTTGCAGGACGACGCAACGCCGGAAAAGCTGGCCGAAGCGACGTGGCAGGCGTTGACCGACGACGTGCTCACGGCCCGGGTAGAGGCCCGGTTCACGGCCATGCATCAAGAGCTTTTGCGAGACACGCCGGCGCTTGCGGCGCAGGCGATCCTGGAGGTGGCAGGTGGAGCAGCCTGATCTGTTCGCGGCCCCGGTGCAGCCGGCGCTGCTGACGGCCGGGGTCGACGAGGCCGGCCGCGGCCCGCTGGCGGGCGAGGTCTATGCCGCGGCGGTCATCCTGGACCCGGCCCGTCCCATCGACGGCCTGGCTGATTCCAAGGCACTCACGGCAGCGCGGCGCGAGGCGCTGGCGCTCCAGATCAAGGAACATGCGATGGCCTGGTTCATCGCCAGCGCCACGGTCGCGGAAATCGACAGCCTGAACATCCTGCGCGCCACGATGCTGGCGATGCAGCGCGCCGTCCAGGGCCTGGCGATGATGCCGCAGCTGGCGCTGGTGGACGGCAACCAGGCGCCCAAGCTGAGCTGCACGGTGCAGACGGTGGTCAAGGGCGATGCGCTGGTGCCCGCGATCTCGGCGGCATCCATCCTGGCCAAGACGGCCCGCGACGCCGATCTGCTGCGCCTGCATGCGCTCTACCCGCAGTACGCCTTCGATCAGCACAAGGGCTACGGCACCGCGCTGCACCTGCAGCGGCTGCGCGAACACGGCCCTTGCGCCGAGCATCGGCGCAGTTTCGCCCCCATCAAGGCCTTCGGCCTGGCGTCATGAAGCACATCAGTTCCCGCGACAACCCCGCGGTCAAGGCGCTGGTCAAGCTGGCTGGCGCCGCGGGCAAGCGCGGCGCGCCGGTGCTGCTGGACGGCGTGCACCTGTGCCAGGCCTGGCTGCAGCATCATGGCGCGCCCGATCAGGCGATCTTCGACGTGGAACGCCTGTCTCAACCCGATATCGCGGCGCTGGCCGCGGCCGTCCCCGACCGGGATTGCCTGGCCCTGGACGCGCGGCTGATGCATTCCCTGGCCGCGGTGGAAAGCGGGCAGGGTGTGGCGTTCCTGGTCACGCCGCCGGTCCCGCTGGCCCCGGCGCAGGTGGACGAAACCTGCGTCCTGTTCGATCGCATCCAGGATCCCGGCAACGTGGGTACGCTCCTGCGCACCTGCGCCGCCGCGGGCGTGAAGCGCGTGTTCCTGGCGACGGGGACCGCGGCGGCCTGGTCTCCCAAGGTGCTGCGCAGCGGGCAGGGCGCCCATTTTGCGCTGGCCATCCATGAACACGTCGATCTTGCCGCCTTGCTGCCCGGCTTGCGGGTGCCTTTGGTGGCCACCGCGCTGGACGGTTCGCGCGACCTGTACGCCGGCAGCCTGCCGGAGCGCTGCGCCTGGGTCTTCGGGCATGAGGGCCAGGGCGTGGCCCCGGCGCTGCTGGCCGCGGCAAGTCTCAAGGTGCGCATTCCACATGACATGGCGGCGGTCGAGTCGCTGAACGTCGGCGCGGCCGCGGCGATATGCCTTTTTGAGCAACGCCGTCAGGCGCTGGCCGGCAAGGCCGGCTGATCAGGCCGCGTTTTCCCGCTTTTCGCTGGATTGCCTGCACTGTCCCCGCTTTATACTCCCCCGTTTTGCGTGGTCCGCGCTCGCCGCTGGCGAGTGCCCGCGCGCAAGCCAAAGGAGGCGAAGCGTGAAGAGCTGGGTCAAATCGAGTCTTGCCGCCGCGGGCGTGGCGTTGCTGCTGGCCGGCTGCGCCGGTCCCCGGTACGTCGACGTTGCTGCGCGCATCCCCGCGCTGGAGGCGGCCGAAGGCCGGATCTACTTCTATCAGCCCAAGACGCCGAATGGCGGCAAGATCGCCCAGCCCACCATTTTGGTGGACGGCGCCAAGGTTGGCCGCTCCAAGCCGGGCAACTTCTTCTTTGTGGACCGGGCGCCCGGGCAACTCGCCGTCATTACGGCGACCGACCGCAAGGAGCGCAAGGAACCGCTGACCGTGCCGCTGGCCGCCGGGCAGACGCAGTACGTGCGCGTGGATATCTCGGGCGGCAGGCAGGTTCTGCAGCTGGAGGCCTCGCCCGAGGCGGCTCAGCAGGCGTTGTCGGATCTTCGGTACTGGGGCGCAAGCCGCCGGGAGCGCGAGCAACTGCGCTACGAATGATGCGCCACGTTTTGTAATTTACTGACGCACTCATATACTTACGCACTTTAATTTGCCGAGGTATCTATGGCGTCGTCGGTAATTCCAAAGTTCGCACGCGCGTCGCGCGCGGGCAGGACTGTTGCTGTGGCTTTGGCTGGCGCCCTGGCGCTGGGCGCATGCATGTCCGTCTCGACCCAGAAGGCCAGCCTTGTGCCGGTCGCGTCGGCGGACAGGGCTAGCGTGATACAGCTTTCGCGCATGGTGAGCGTCCGGCTTCCCAACGACAGCGCCGCCACCTTGCCTGCGGCGTCGCAATGGGAGCGCGTGGGCGCCTTGCCTCAGGGCGACGTCTACCGCTCGCTGAGCGGGCTGTTCACGGTCCAGACCCGCCGCCAGGGAGAGGCCTATCTTGTCGCCTCTTCCGGAAAGCTGGTGGGCTTCTATCTGCCCGGTGAATCCGCCTACATGCCTTTGACCCGCCCTGTGTCGCTGCCCGTGGAGATGCGTCAATGAACGTTTTGCTGAAAGTGGCGGCGGCTACGGCCGCTGCCGTCGCGCTGGCCGGCTGCGCCGGTCCCAAGTATGAGTCGCTGCAGGGCCGCATCCCGCCGCTCGCGCAGGGGCAGGGCCGTATTTATTTCTATCAGCCGCAGGCGTCGATCACCGCGGCAGCCCAACAGAAACTGCGCGTGAACCAGGACGTGGTCGGTCGCAACAAGCCGGGCAGCTTCTTCTTCGTGGACCGCCCGGCGGGCAGCTACGTAGTGACCAATCTGTATTGGACCCAGGACGGCGTGAGCTTCAAGCTCGATCCGGGGCAGACCCGCTATGTGCGCATCATGGCCGAATCGCTGGGAAGCACGGGCGCCGGCAAGCTGTCCATGGAGCTGGTGGATCCGCCCGAGCAGGCCGAGAGCGAGCTGTCGCGGATGCGGTACTGGGGCGCTGCCTCGTCCGAACAGGTGTCCGGCCTGTGAGGCCCGGCCTGGAGAAGCAAGCATGAAACGCAGCATCAGGATGATTGCCGCCGTGGCGCTGGGCGCGGCGCTGCTGGCGGGTTGCGGCGGCGCGCGCTACAAGGATGTCGCGGGCACCATACCGTTCATGGTCCCGGACACGGGCCGGATCTATTTCTACCAACCGCCGGCGCCCGTCGGCGTGGTGTCGAGCCAGCCGTATTTGCGGGTAAACGGCGTGAAAGTCGGCCGTTCCAAACCCGGCAGCTTTTTCTTCGTGAACCGGCCTGCCGGCAAGTATGAAATCGACACGCTGCGCGACGACGACACGCTGTCGTTCACCCTGGCGCCCGGCCAGACGCGCTACGTGCGGCTGAGCATCGAAGGCGTGAGCGGGAATTCGTCAAATATGGGCCGGCAGGACATGCGGCTCGAGGAATCCGAGGCAACCGCCCAGCAGGAGATGGGCCCGCTCAAGTACTGGGGAGCCGGTTCGCGCGAACGCGTGAAACTGCGTCCCTGATACGGGGAGGGTTCAAGCAGGGCGCGCCATGGCGCGCCCTTTTTTTCAGCCGCGATCCAGTCCCACTTCCTGCAGCACCGTCGTCGCGATTTCCTCGATCGATTTCGTGGTGCTGGACAGCCACGAAATGCCCTCGCGGCGCATCATGCGTTCGGCCTCGGCCACTTCGTAGCGGCATTGCTCCAGCTGCGCATAGCGGCTATTGGGGCGGCGTTCGTTGCGCACTTCGGCCAGGCGTTCCGGCTGGATGGACAGGCCGAACAGCTTGCCGCGGTGCGGGGCGATGGTGGAGGGCAGGGTGCCGCGCTCGAAGTCGTCGGGCGTCAGCGGGAAGTTGGCCGCCTTGATGGCGTACTGCATGGCCAGGTACAGGCTAGTCGGCGTCTTGCCGCAGCGGGACACGCCCACCAGGATCACGTCCGCCTGGTCCAGCTGGTTCACGAACTGGCCGTCGTCGTGCGCCAGGCTGAAGTTGATGGCGTCGATGCGGTTCCGGTACTTTTCGGAATTGGCCTGCATGTGCGAGCGGCCGATGGAGTGGCTGGACTTCAGGCCCAGCGCCTGTTCGATGTGGCTGACGAAGGTGCCGAACAGGTCCAGGAAAATGCCGTTCGCCTGCCGAACACGCGCCAGGATTTCCGGGTTGACCAGGGTGCTGAACACAATGGGCGGAACGCCCGCGTCCTGGGCGCTGCGGTCGATGCGCATGGCGACCTCCGCCGCCTTTTCCAGCGTGTCGACAAAAGGCAGCCGGACAGGCTTGAAATCGACCTCCTCGAACTGCGAAAGCACCGACTGGCTGAAGGTTTCCGCGGTGATGCCGGTACTGTCGGAAACGATGTATACCGTACGTACGATAGGGGTAGATGTCATGTGTAAAAAATTCCAACCAGGCAGATGGCCGGACGTACTCCACCGAGTACAATCAGGCCCCTATAAGTCACCCCAAGGGCGGTCCAAGGCCAGTTTGGTCAGCGTCTGAAAAAGCCCCTTTTGCATGCCGGCAAGCGCATCCGCCGGCGCCGCAAAACAGCGCTTTTCATGCATTGACCAAACTCGCTTTCATTCCATTGTAAAAGGTGACTTCAATGTCGTATGTTGTTTTGTTCGAGCAGCTCCGCATGACGGACGTGGACTCGGTAGGAGGCAAGAACGCATCACTGGGCGAAATGATCAGCCAGCTGTCTGGCGCGGGAGTCCGCGTGCCGGGCGGCTTTGCCACGACCGCCGACGCCTTCCGCGATTTCCTGAAGGCCTCCGGCCTGGACAAGCGGATCGCTGAACGCCTGACCACGCTGAACCCCGAAGACGTGCGCGAGCTGGCTGCCGCCGGCGCGCAGATCCGCCAATGGATCGTCGATGCGCCGTTCTCGTCGGAATTCGAATCCCAGATCCGCGACGCCTTCGCCAAGCTCGACGCCGACGGCAAGGGTTCGTTCGCCGTGCGCTCGTCCGCCACGGCCGAAGACCTGCCCGACGCCTCGTTCGCCGGCCAGCAGGAAACCTTCCTGAACGTCGTGGGCATCGACGACGTGCTGGACAAGATCCGCCACGTGTTCGCATCGCTGTACAACGACCGCGCGATTTCCTATCGCGTGCACAAGGGCTATGCCCACGCCGATGTCGCCCTGTCGGCCGGCATCCAGCGCATGGTGCGTTCCGACAAGGGCAGCGCCGGCGTGATGTTCACCATCGACACCGAATCGGGCTTCCAGGACGTGGTGTTCATCACCTCGTCCTACGGCCTGGGCGAAACCGTGGTGCAGGGCGCCGTCAACCCCGACGAGTTCTACGTCTTCAAGCCCACGCTGGCCCAGGGCCATTTCCCGATCGTCGGTCGTCGCATCGGTTCCAAGCTGATCAAGATGGAATTCGACCCCGAGCGTCCCGAAGGCCGCGCCGTGCGCACGGTCGACGTGCCGGTTTCCGAGCGCAACCGCTATTCGCTGACCGACGACGAGGTCAATGAGCTGGCCCGCTACGCCGTCATCATCGAAAAGCACTACCAGCGCCCGATGGACATCGAGTGGGGCCGCGACGGCGTCGACGGCAAGATCTACATCCTGCAGGCGCGCCCGGAAACGGTGAAGTCGCAGCAGGGCGTCAACGACGTGCAGCAGCGCTACCGCCTGAAGGCCACCGGTCAGGTCCTGATCACCGGCCGCGCGATCGGCCAGAAGATCGGTTCCGGTCCCGTGCGCGTGGTGGGCGACATCTCGGACATGGACAAGGTCCAGCCGGGCGACGTGCTGGTCACCGACATGACGGACCCCAACTGGGAACCCGTGATGAAGCGCGCCTCGGCCATCGTGACGAACCGCGGCGGCCGCACCTGCCACGCGGCGATCATCGCGCGCGAGCTGGGCATTCCGGCGGTCGTGGGTTGCGGCAACGCCACCGACCTCCTGAAGGAAGGCCAGGCCGTGACCGTGTCTTGCGCTGAAGGCGACGAGGGCCGCATCTATGACGGCCTGATCGAAACCGAAGTGGAAGAAGTGCGCCGCGGCGACATGCCCGCCATCGATCTGAAGATCATGATGAACGTGGGCAATCCGCAGCTGGCATTCGACTTTGCCCAGATCCCCAACGGCGGCGTCGGCCTGGCGCGCCTGGAATTCATCATCAACAACAACATCGGCATCCACCCCAAGGCGGTCCTGGACTACCCGAATGTGGACGGCGAACTGAAGAAGGCCGTGGAATCGGCGGCCCGCGGCCATGCCAGCCCGCGCGCGTTCTTCGTCGAGAAGATGGCCGAGGGCGTGGCGACGATCGCCGCCGCCTTCTACCCCAAGCCCGTCATCGTGCGCATGTCGGACTTCAAGTCGAACGAATACCGCAAACTGGTCGGCGGTTCGCGCTACGAGCCCGAGGAAGAGAACCCCATGCTCGGCTTCCGCGGCGCGTCGCGCTACATCGCCGAGGACTTCGCCGAGTGCTTCCGCATGGAATGCGAAGCGCTCAAGAAGGTGCGCGATGAAATGGGCCTGACCAACGTCGAGATCATGGTGCCGTTCGTGCGCACCCTGGGCCAGGCCGAGAAGGTGGTGAACCTGCTCGCCAAGCACGGCCTGGCGCGCGGCGAAAACGGCCTGAAGCTGATCATGATGTGCGAGGTTCCGTCCAACGCCATCCTGGCCGAGGAGTTCCTGCAGTTCTTCGACGGCTTCTCGATCGGTTCCAACGACATGACCCAGCTGACGCTGGGCCTGGACCGCGATTCGGGCATGGAACTGCTGGCCGCGGACTTCGACGAACGCGACGAAGCGGTCAAGTTCATGCTGCGCCGCGCGATCAAGGCTTGCCTGGCCGCCAACAAGTACGTGGGCATCTGCGGCCAGGGCCCCAGCGACCACCCGGACTTCGCGCAATGGCTGAAGGACGAGGGCATCCTGTCGATGTCCCTGAACCCCGACACCGTTGTCGACACCTGGCAGCGTCTGGCCAAGAACTGATCTGACGGCTGATCAAAAAAGCCCCGCGCCTGGGAAGGCGCGGGGTTTTTTTTCGCCATTCGTGGCCGGGGGGCTGGAGTTTCCGCCCTGAGCGAGTCATCAGGGAAGGTGGGGCTATGCAGCCTGCGCTTCCCGCGCGATGAGTTCGCGCTTGCGGTCGATGCCCCAGCGGTAGCCGGCCAGCGAGCCGTCGGTGCGAACCACGCGGTGGCAGGGAATCGCCAGCGCGATGTTGTTGGTGGCGCAGGCGCGTGCCACGGCGCGCACGGCGCGGGGCGAACCGATGCGTTCGGCGACCTGCGCGTAGGTCGCGGTGGCGCCCAGGGGGATCTCGCGCAGCGCCTCCCAGACTTTGCGCTGGAAGGCCGTGCCGCGCACGTCCAGCGGCAGGTCCAGGCCGCGGGAGGGGTCTTCGACGAAGCCGATCACGGCCGCCACCCAGCGTTCAAATCGCGGATCGGCGCCGATGAGGCGGGCGGCCTTGAAGCGGTCCTGCAGGTTCCTGACGAGCTGGTCGGGATCTTCGTCCAGGGCGATCTCGCAGATGCCGGTGTCGCTGGCCGCCACCATCAATGCGCCCAGCGAACACTGCGCCACCGCGAACCGGATGTCGACGCCTTCGCCGTTCTTGCGGAAGGCCGTGGGCGTCATGCCCAGGATGGCCGGCGCGGCCTCGTAGAAGCGTCCGCTGGAATTGAATCCGGCGTCGTACATCGCGTCGGTGACGCTGGCGCTCTGCTCGAGGTGCTGGCGCGCCCGGCTGGCGCGCAGGGCGTTGGCGTAGGCCTTCGGGGTGATGCCGGTGGCGGCCTTGAAGACGCGGTGGAAATGGAACCGGCTCATGCCGGCCTGCTCGGCCAGCGTGGACAGGTCTGGCGGCTGCTCGGCTTCGAGCGCGCGGCAGGCGCGCTCGATCGCGGCGGCGTGCTGCTTGCTCAGGGGGGCGGCGGCGGGGCTCATGACGGGACTCCTGACTTGCGCGTGATTGGGTACGCTTGCCGCTATCGTCTCAAGGGCCGCCGGGCGCCGCACTCCGCTTGTTGCGCAGGCCGGCGCGAAGGGCCTCAGGCGGCCGGCGCGTAGGTTTCCAGGAAACGGCGCAGCAGCCCTGCGGCCACGGGCGTGGCGCGCACGTTCGCGGTCAGTCCGGGCACATCGAGATTTTCGGCGGCGTAGCGGCGGCCGAAGCGGTCCAGGTGGGCGCGGATGAAGTCCGGGCCGAATTCGGGATGGAACTGGGTGGAAAAGACGTTGCGGCCGATGCGGATCATCTGGTGTTCGTCCAGGTCCGAGCGCGCCAGCACCGCCGCGCCGGGAGGCGGCTGCAGCACGGTCTGCGCATGCAGCATCTGGGCGGGAAAGGTGGACGGCACGCCGGCCATCAGCTTGTCGCCCGCGGCAGTCGGAAGAAGCTCGACGGTCTGGGTGCCCACTTCGCGCCCGGCGGGGTTGTAGCCGACCTTGCCGCCCAGCGCGTGCGCCAGCAGTTGGTGGCCGTAGCAGACGCCGAACATGGGCAGGCCGGCGGCGGTGGCTTCGCGCAGCCAGGCGGCGGTGTCTTCGCTCCAGGGTTCGCGGTCGGAGACCATGGCGGGCGATCCGGTGATCAGGGCGGCGCGGTAGCTGGCGGGCGCCTGCGGGCGCTGGCCTTCGTAGACGGCCACGATTTCGACGGCATCGGCGGCCAGGCCGGCCGCGCGCACGAGTTGTTCGGCATAGCCGCCGAACTGGCTTTTGAGCGTATCGTCCGGATCGCCGGTGTGCAGGATCAGGACGGGCAGTGCAGAAGGAGTTGCAGCGGTCATAAAGGGATGTGCATTGATGAGGTCGGCGCGGCGAGCCGCCAGTCGGGCGGTCCGGCGGTACGGCGGTCGGGTGCGCCAGGGCACATCATAATCCAGCGCGATTGTTCCCGAGGGCGCGCGGCGTCTCCCGTTCCGTCCCGGAAATACGTACAATCCGCTCAGAGACTCATCCTTACAGGCGATAAGAAGACTATGTGGATCTGGCTGGGATTGGCCGCGCTTGCCCTCATCGGGGAGCTGGCGACGGGAACCTTCTACTTGCTGCTGGTCGCCCTGGGGTTGGCGGCGGGCGGCATTGCGGCCTGGTTCAGCGCGGGCCTGCAATGGGAACTGGTGGCTTGCGGCGTGGTGCTGCTGCTGGGCCTGCTGGTCCTGCGCAAGACCCGCGTCCTGAAAAAGCGCGAAGTCAATTCCGCCCGCAACGCCGACGTCAACCTGGACATCGGCCAGACCGTCATGGTCGAGGCCTGGTCCGACAACGGCGCCGCGCGCGTGTGGTACCGCGGCGCCCACTGGCAGGCCGAACTGGCCAAGGGGTGCGCCCCGCAGGCCGGCGAACACGTCATTACCGAATTGCGCGGTTCGATCCTGGTGCTGGCCCCCAAGGGCGCGCCCGGCTCGGCATAGCAGTACCGCCCCGCGCTGCGGCGCGGGCAGCCGTTGGACCCCTGGCCGGCATTGCAGGGAACGCCAGCGCATCCATCCGAAAAGAGGCTTCAAATCATGATCGATACTTCCACTATCGTCCTGCTCGTCATCGTTGCGCTGGCGATCCTGATCGTCATCAGGGCGATCGCCATCGTTCCCCAGCAGCATGCCTGGGTGGTCGAGCGGCTGGGCAAGTTCGACCGCGTCCTGTCGCCGGGCGCCGGCTTCGTCATCCCGTTCATTGAGCGCGTCTCGTACAAGCACTCGCTCAAGGAAATCCCGCTGGACGTGCCCAGCCAGGTCTGCATCACGCGCGACAACACGCAACTGCAGGTCGACGGCGTGCTGTACTTCCAGGTCACGGACCCGATGCGCGCCTCGTACGGGTCGTCGAACTATATTTCGGCGATCACCCAGCTGGCCCAGACGACCCTGCGTTCGGTCATCGGCAAGATGGAACTGGACCGCACCTTCGAAGAGCGCGATTCCATCAATAGCAACATCGTTTCGTCGTTGGACGAGGCGGCGCTGAACTGGGGCGTGAAGGTGCTGCGCTACGAGATCAAGGACCTGACGCCGCCGAACGAGATCCTGCGTTCGATGCAGGCGCAGATCACCGCGGAACGCGAGAAGCGCGCGCTGATCGCCGCGTCCGAAGGCCGCCGCCAGGAGCAGATCAACATCGCCACCGGCGAGCGCGAAGCCGCGATTGCGCGATCCGAGGGCGAGAAGCAGGCGCAGATCAACCAGGCGCAGGGCGAGGCCGCGGCGGTGCTGGCGATCGCCGAAGCCACCGCCAAGGCCATCACCCAGGTGGCCGACGCGGTGCGCCAGCCTGGCGGCATGGAGGCCGTGAACCTCAAGGTGGCCGAGCGCTACGTCGAGGCGTTCGGCAACGTGGCCAAGGAAGGCAACACGCTGATCCTGCCGGCCAATCTGGCGGACGTGGGCGGCATGATCGCCTCCGCCATGACCATTGTGAAGTCCACGCGCAACACCTGATACCGCGCCCCCAGGCGCCCGGCCCATGATCGCTCCCGTTAATTTGCTTCTGATAGCAGCGCTGGCGGGGGTGCTATCCCTGTGCGTCCTGGGGTCCCTGGCGCGCAGCGGCATGGCCGGCATTCGCGAGACCATCCGCGCCAACCTGCTCACGCTGTTGGCGTTTTCCACATTTGCCCTGCAGAACACCAAGGCGCCGCTGTGGCTGTCGGTGCTGGTGCCCAACACGGCCATCGCCCTGGCCCTGTGCGCCTATTACGCGGGCGTGCGCAGGCTGCTCGGGCTTTCGGTGCCCAGGCACCTGATGACGCTGGGCTGCGTGGCGGCGCTGGCGGTGGTGGCGGGCTACACCTACGTGAACTGGCAGGTCGAACCGCGCATCGTGGCGATGTCGCTGCTGCAGATGGGTTTCATGCTGGGCGTGGCCGTCATCGTCCAGCGCAACATGCCGGCGCACCGGTCGCGCTACAGCTACCGCTTCGTGTGGGCGGTGACCGTGATTTCCGCCCTGGTCTGCGCGGCGCGGGCGGGCGTCTATCTGTACGGGCTGGATTCGGTCTCGGCGTTCCTGGACCCCACGATCTGGAGCGTCGCCTTCCTGACGCTGGGCGTGCTGATCATGCCGTGCCTGACCCTGGGCACCATCATGATCATCCACGACCGCATGCTGGCCGACCGCGAGCAAGAGGCCAACACCGATTTCCTGACCGGCCTGATGTCGCGCAAGGCCTGGTGGCTGCAGGCCGAGCGCTATTGCGCGCAGGCCCTGCGCATGCGCCGCCCGCTGACCTTGCTGCTGCTGGATATCGACCATTTCAAGCGCATCAACGACACGCATGGCCATGCGGCCGGCGACGCCGTGCTGCGCCATTTCGGCCTGCTGGCAACGGCCACGCTGCGCACGGGCGACCACGTGGGCAGGGTGGGTGGCGAGGAATTCGGCGTGCTGTTCGCCGACATGCGCAGCGACGCGGTGCTGGAAGTGGCGGAGCGGCTGCTGGACTCGGTGCGGCGCACGCCTTGCGCGCACGGCGGCAGCACGATCTCGTATACGTTTAGCGCGGGGGTCGAGGACTGGATCCCCGGAGAGAACCTGCAGGTGTTCTTCGAGCGGGCCGACCGCAAGCTCTACGCGGCCAAGGCGGCGGGACGCAATCGCATCGCGGGTCCGGGACAGGAAGCGGAACGCCCGTTGCTGCCCGTGGCCGCCTGAGCCTGCCGTTCTGGGGTCAGTCGTCCTTGCTCTTGCGCGGGGCGCGCGTGTCGTGCTTCATGATGCGTTCCTTTTCGCGCGCCCAGTCCTTTTCGCGCGCGGTGTCGCGCTTGTCGAACAGCTTTTTGCCGCGGCCCAGCGCAAAGTCGAGCTTGATGCGCCCGTTCTTGTAGTGCAGGTTGAGCGGCACCAGCGTGTAGCCGCGCTGTTCGACCTTGCCGATGAGCTTGCTGATTTCCTCGGCCTTGAGCAGCAGCTTGCGGGTGCGCATGGCGTCGGGATGGATGTGCGTGGATGCCGTGGGCAGGGGGCTCACGTGCATGCCAAGCAGGTACAGTTCGCCATCGCGCACGATGACGTAGCTTTCCTTGAGCTGCACGCGGCCGTCGCGGATCGCCTTGACTTCCCAGCCTTGCAGGACAAGGCCAGCCTCGTAGCGGTCTTCGATGAAATAGTCGTGCGTGGCCTTGCGGTTGTCGATGATGCTCATAAAGCCTTCTTGCTTGGGATCCTGCGGATTTTGCTTGGTTTTAGGTCCAGGACGCGCTGAGCCGGTAAAATCTTGCCATTCTAGCCATTTGCGATAGTCGATGCACAAAGTACAACGATCCGTCCTGGTGCCGTACAGCGCCGCCCAGATGTTCGACCTGGTCGCCGACGTGGAGAAGTACCCCGAGTTCATGCCGTGGTGCGGCGGCGCCGAGGTCCAGACCCGCGACGAGCACGGCATGCAGGCATCCATCCTGATCAGTTTCGCGGGCATGAAGCAGCGCTTCACGACGCGCAACAAGCATGTCTATCCCGACCGGATCGACCTGGAACTGGTGGATGGCCCGTTCTCCAGCCTGGTGGGGCATTGGGTGTTCCAGCCCCTGGCCGAGGACGCCTGCAAGGTGCTGTTCACCATGGAGTACGCGTTTTCGAACCGCGCGCTAGAGATGGTGGTGGGGCCCGTGTTCAACCGTATCGCCACCAGCTTCATCGATTCCTTCACCAAGCGCGCGCAGGCCAAGTATGGCGAATGAGCCGTCCGCGGCGGGGCAGGTCTGCGTGACCGTCTGCTACGCCTTGCCCGGGCACGCGTGGCAGCGAGAGGTGCGCCTGCCTGAAGGCGCGATCGTGGAAGACGCGCTGGCGGCCAGCGGATTTGCGCAGGCCTTTCCGGTCGTCAAGCCGTGGGAGCGGGGCGTGGGCATCTTCGGCCGCGCCACCGAACCGCATGCGCGCCTGGCCGACGGCGACCGCGTCGAGGTCTACCGGGGCCTCACGTTCGATCCCAAGGAATCGCGCCGCCGCCGCGCCGAGCACCGGCGCGCCAAGACTGCCAGGAACGGCCGGGTGCGGCCCGCAGGGCTGCTGTAGGCCGGGGCCGGCCTGATCTGGCCTGACTTGACCCGACCTGGCCGGGCCGCGCCTGTCCGACGGCCCACATTGTCACCATTGAGACAAAGCGCGCCGTCGCTTCCGGCGTAACATAAAGCCGGGTTTCCGTTTACGTTTACGTCAACGTCATGTCAAAATCGGCGGGCCGACGTTCACGAGACGGCAGCAACGCCAGCAGACAATACTCAATACAACAGGAGACAGGCTGTGGACTTGGAACTGACCGACGAGCAGCGCGCGTTCGCGCAGGCCGCGCGCGACTATGCCGAGGGCGAACTGGCCCCCAACGCCGCGCGCTGGGACGCCGAGGGCATCTTTCCCCGCGAGGCCTTTGCCCGCGCCGGCGAAATGGGCTTTTGCGCCATCTATGCCAGCGAGGACATCGGCGGCCTGGGCCTGCCTCGTCTGGACGCCACCCTGGTGTTCGAGGAAATGGCGGCCGTCGACCCGTCCACCACGGCGTTCCTGACGATCCACAACATGGCCACCTGGATGGTCGGCAAATGGGGCCAGCCGGCGCTGCGCGAAGCCTGGGGCCCCTTGCTCGCCAGCGGCGAGAAGCTCGCCTCCTACTGCCTGACCGAGCCGGGCGCCGGCTCCGACGCGGCCTCGTTGTCCACGCGCGCGCAGCGCCAGGGCGACGACTACATCGTCAACGGCGCCAAGGCCTTCATTTCGGGCGGCGGCGACACGGACCTGCTGGTGGTGATGGCGCGCACGGGGGGCGAAGGCGCGGGCGGCATCAGCGCGTTCGCCATTCCCGCCGACAGCGAGGGCGTCGGCTACGGCCGCAAGGAAGAAAAGATGGGCTGGAACAGCCAGTCCACGCGCCCCATCACGTTCGAGAACGTCCGCGTGCCGGCCGCGAACATGCTGGGCCAGGAAGGCGAAGGCTTCAAGATCGCCATGAAGGGCCTGGATGGCGGACGCATCAACATCGGCACCTGCTCGGTGGGCGCGGCGCAGGGCGCGCTGGACGCCGCCCGCCGCTACATGGATGAGCGCCGCCAGTTCAACCGCCGGCTGGCCGAGTTCCAGGCCCTGCAGTTCAAGCTGGCCGACATGGCGACCCACGTGGTGGCCGCGCGCCAGATGGTGCGCCTGGCGGCGTGCAAGCTGGACGCCGGGGCGCCGGACGCGGCGACCTACTGCGCGATGGCCAAGCGCTTTGCGACCGACATGGGCTTCCAGGTGTGCCTGGACGCGCAGCAGATCCATGGCGGCTACGGATACCTGAAGGACTATCCCTTGGAGCGTCTGGTGCGCGATACTCGCGTTCATCAGATTCTGGAGGGCACCAACGAGATCATGCGCGTGATCATTGCCCGCCAATTGTTGGAAAAAGGAGCCGACATAAGATGAATGCACCGGTGTTGTTCGAAGAAAGATCCGCCGCCAATGGAATGCGTTTCGGAATCGCGACGCTGAATGCGCCGCAGACGCTGAACGGCCTGTCGCTGGAAATGGTGGAGCTGCTGGCCGATCGCCTGGACGCCTGGGCGCGCGATCCCGGCGTGGCGCTGGTGGTGCTGCAGGGCGCGGGCGAAAAGGCGTTCTGCGCCGGCGGCGACCTGCACGGGCTGTACCGCAGCATGGCCGAGAACGCGGGCAAGCCCGGCTGGCACAACGACTATGCGCGGCGCTTCTTCGAGCACGAGTACCGGCTGGATTACCGCATCCATACCTACCCCAAGCCCGTGCTGTGCTGGGGCAACGGCATCGTCATGGGCGGGGGCATCGGCCTGATGATGGGCGCGAGCCACCGCGTCGTCAGCGAGACCTCGCGCCTGGCCATGCCGGAAGTGACGATCGGCCTGTTCCCGGACGTGGGCGGAAGCTGGCTGCTCAATCGCATGCCGGGCCGCAGCGGCGTGTTCCTGGCGCTGACGGGCGCCCAGCTAAACACGTCCGACGCCTTCTTCGCGGGCCTGGCGGACTTCCGCCTGGACCAGGCGGACTGGCCGGCGCTGCTGGCGTCGCTGCAGGAGCAGCCCTGGGCGGGGCAGGCGTCGGGCGGCGCCGAAGACGCGATCCCGCCGCGCTCCATCAATGACGGCCTGCTGCGCCGGGCGCTGACCGCGCTCGAGCCGCGTACCCCGCTGGAACCGGGTCCGCTGCGCCAGCATTCGTTCCTGATCAACAACCTGTGCAACGGGAACCGGCTGGACGACATTTACGAAGAACTGGCGCTGCTGAAAGACCACGAGGATCCCTGGCTGTCGCGTGCGGCCAAGACGATGCTGGCGGGCTCGCCGGGGTCGGTGCGCCTGGCTTTCGCGCTGCAGCTGCGCACGCGCCTGCGTTCGCTGGACGACGTGTTCCGCGTCGAATACATCGCGGCGCTGGCCTGCACGTCGCACGGCGATTTCGCCGAGGGCATCCGTGCGCTGCTGGTCGACAAGGACAAGACTCCGCGCTGGAATCCGGCCGTCATTGACATGGCGACCGACGCCTGGGTGCAGAAGTTCTTTGAAGAGCCTTGGCCCGAGGACGAGCCGCATCCGCTGGCCGACCTGGGCCGGGAAGGGCGCTGAGACGCCGGCCGGTCCCCGGGGCCGGCCACCCTTCGCGCAGATCACGATGAATCCATACCTACAGCAATAGCAACAGGAGACAAGACATCATGAGCAGCATCGCGTTTATCGGTTTGGGCAACATGGGCGCGCCCATGGCATTGAATCTGGTCAAGGCCGGCCACAGCCTGAAGGTGTTCGACCTGGTGCCGGCGGCCGTCAAGCTGCTGACCGACGCCGGCGCCACGGCGGCGGCGTCCGCGTCCGATGCCGTCCAGGGGGCCGAGGTCGTGATCTCGATGCTGCCCGCCAGCAAGCACGTCGAAGGGCTGTACCTGGGTGAAGACCTGCTGGGCAAGATCGCGTCCAGCGCGCTGGTGATCGAATGCAGCACCATCGCGCCGGATTCGGCGCGCAAGGTGGCGCAGGCCGCCGAGGTGCGCGGCATCGCCATGATCGACGCGCCGGTCTCGGGCGGCACCGGCGGCGCGGCCGCGGGCACGCTGACGTTCATCGTCGGCGGCGCGCAGGCGTCGCTGGAGCGCGCCCGTCCCGTGCTGGAAAAAATGGGCAAGAACATCTTTCACGCGGGGCCGGCGGGCGCCGGCCAGGTGGCCAAGATCTGCAACAACATGCTGCTCGGCATCCTGATGGCCGGCACGTCGGAAGCGCTGGCGCTGGGCGTGGCCAACGGCCTGGACCCCAAGGTGCTGTCCGACATCATCGCCAAGAGCTCGGGCCGCAACTGGGCCACCGAACTCTACAACCCGTGGCCCGGCGTGATGGATCACGCGCCGGCCTCCAAGGGGTACGCGGGCGGTTTCGGCGTGGACCTGATGCTCAAGGACCTGGGCCTGGCGGCCGAGTCGGCGCTGTCGGCGCGGGCTTCGATTCCGCTGGGCGAACTGGCGCGCAACCTGTATTCGCTGCACAGCGCGGGCGGTTCCGGCAAGCTGGATTTCTCCAGCATCGTCAACCTGGTCAAGCGCGAGCAGGACTGACGTGGCGGCCGACCAGACCTCCGTGGATCCCGCCGGGCGGGTCCGGGCCAGTTTCGGCCAGCAGAGCATCATGGCGTTGCTGGGCGCCCAGTTGGACGTGGTCGAGCCGGGCAGGGTGGATATCGTCCTGCCTTATCGGGCCGACCTGTGCCAGCAGAACGGCTTTCTGCATGCGGGCATTTCCACCACCATCGCCGACAGCGCGGGGGGCTACGCCGCCTTCACGCTGTTTGGCGCGGGCGAGGACGTGCTGACGTCGGAGTTCAAGATGAACTTCCTGGCGCCGGCCAAGGGCGACCGTTTCGTGGCCAGCGGGCGCGTGGTCAAGCCCGGCAAGCGCCTTTCGGTCTGTCAGGTGGAAATGCATGCGTACGATGGCGAGCAAGCGACGCTATGCGTGATAGGCTTGCTCACCGCGGTGCGCGTGACGCCGCGATGAATGGTGCGCGTGGGGCGTCCGGCCAACCGGCCTGGCGCGCCGCGCGCCTGTCGCGTGTCGCAGGGATGTACCGGCAATGCCAGCAAAAGAACATCATCGGATTTTTCGCAGCAACTGGCTGCGCGCCGCGGTGCTGGGCGCAAACGACGGCATCGTGTCCACGGCCAGCCTCATCACCGGGGTGGCGGCCGCCCAGGCCTCGCATGAAGCCATCCTGACCTCCGGCGTGGCCGGGCTGGTCGCGGGGGCGCTGTCGATGGCGGCGGGGGAATACGTGTCGGTGCGCACCCAGGCCGACACCGAAGCCGCCGACCTGCGCCTGGAGCAGCGCTCCCTCAAGCGCAATTCCGGCGAGGAACTGGCCGAACTGGTGGATATCTACGTGGCCCGCGGGCTGACGCGAGACCTCGCGGAGCAGGTGGCGCGCCAGTTGACCAGCCATGATGCGCTTGACGCCCATGCGCGCGACGAGCTCGGCATCTCCCTTCATAACCGCGCGCGGCCGGTGCAGGCGGCCGTGGCGTCGGCCGCATCGTTTGCGGCGGGCGCCGCGGTGCCGCTGGCCGTGGCGGCCGCCTCGCCGGGGCCGCACCTGATTGGTTGGGTCATCGGCGCGTCGGTGCTGTGCCTGGCGTCGCTGGGCGCCATGGCCGCCAAGGCCGGGGGCGCGCCCAGGCTGCCGGCCGCGCTGCGCGTGACCGTGCTGGGCGCGGCGGCGATGGCCGTGACGGCGGGCGTGGGCGCGCTGTTCGGCGTGGCTGTCTAGGGCCCGAGACAGGCTGCTTTCGGGGCCGACAGGCCCCGAGCCCGATCAGGGATTGATCGAATAGGGCAGCGGGGCGGCGGCGATGCGCGGGCCGTCCACGGCGCTCAGGCGCAGATCGCCTTCCGGCAGCGCGGCCAGGGTGGTTTCGAACAGCACGGACACCACGCCGCCGTCGTTGGCCGCCTGCACCACGCGGCCGATGGCCTCGCCGGGCTGCGCCGCGTCGAACACGTCCACGCCGGCCAGCGCCGCGCCCTGCAGGCTGGCGTCGGCGACGGTGCCGAATGCCATGCGCCGCTTGACGGTGCCGCGGTAGTGGCTGCGCGCCACGACTTCCTGGCCGGGATAACAGCCCTTGGTGAAGCTGACGCCCTGGATCAGGTCCAGGTTGACGGTCTGCGGGATGAATACGTCCTGGGTGGCGGCGCCGATCCACGGAATGCCCGCGGCCAGGTCGGCCGCCTGCCAGTGTTGCGCGGGGGCCAGTCCCAGCGCCTGGACCAGCGCGGCGGATTGCTCGAGCTGCGCGTCGGACGCGATCCACCACCAGCGCATCCGCGCATCCGCGGACGGGGCCGCGATCCAGGTGCCGGACGGCAGGTCGGCGCGCTGCCACGTGGCGCGTGGCAGGGGGCCCGCCGCGGCTTCCAGCGCGGCTGCCTGTTCCGGGGTAGCCTGGACGCCCGCCACGTGCAGCGGCGCGGCGGCCAGCTTGACCTTGGCGCGCAGCACGAACATCGACAGGCGCTTGACCAGCGCCTGGGACAGGTCCTGGCGGACCATGCCGTAGAAGCGGGGGGCATCGTCGGTGTCGGCGGCGCCGCGCCACATCACCAGCGTGGCCAGCAGGCGGCCCTTGGCGGTGCAGTAGCCGGCGAGGCGGGCGGCGTCGGGGGGCAGGCCCGTGACGTCCTGCGTGAGCTGGCCGTGCAGGAAGGTCAGGGCGTCGGCGCCGGCGGCCGTGAAGACCGTCAGGTCATCCAGGGGCGCGCATTGCGCGCAACCTTCGGCGCGAACGGGAATCGAAGCATAAAAGGCGTGCATGGCGGCGGACTTATCGCGTCATCAAAGTGCTGATGATAGCCGTGTTCTCGCGTCGCCCCGGCCATGTCCCCGATGCGCAAAGGGGTGCGCCGTGCGATCCGGCCCCTGTTGCGGCCCGGGAAGGCTCCGCGATCCATTAAACTTCCGACACTTATGAAGAAGCGACTCCGAAATCTCGTCCTGTGGTTCTTCCTGCTCATCGTGCTGGCCGCCGCCGCGGCGGTGGGCGGCGCCTGGAGCTGGATGCATCGTCCCATTGCCCTTTCGGCCGACAGGGTCGACTTTGTGGTGGACCCCGGCAGCAGTCCGCGCACCGTTGCGCGCGCGCTCAACGCGGCGGGGGTTCCCATCTGGGAGCCCGGTTTTGTCTGGATGGCGCGCCTGTCCGAACGCGACAAGCTGATGAAGGCGGGCGGCTACCAGGCCATCAATGGCGATACACCCTGGCTGCTGCTCGAGCGCCTGGCGCGCGGGGACATGACGCAGCGCCAGATCACCTTCCTGGAAGGCTGGACCTACCGCCAGATCCGTCAGGCCCTGCGCGAGAATCCCGACGTCAAGCAGACGCTGGGCGACACCAGTGACGAAGCCCTGATGGAGCGCCTGGGCTCTGAAGTGAAGCATCCCGAAGGCATGTTCTTTCCGGACACGTATGTCTTCACGCCCGGCAGCACCGATTACGATCTGCTGCGCCGCGCCTATCAGGAAGGCCAGCGCATCCTGGCCGATACCTGGGACAAGCGCCAGTCGGACGTGGCCGTGGCCACCCCCTACGAAGCGCTGGTGCTGGCCTCCATCATCGAAAAGGAAACCGGCCATGGCCCGGACCGCCGGCGCGTGTCCGGCGTGTTCACCAACCGGCTGAAGATCGGCATGCTGCTGCAGACCGATCCCACCGTGATCTACGGTATGGGCGACGCCTACCAGGGCCGGATCCGCAAGCGCGACCTCCAGACCGACACGCCCTGGAACACCTACACGCGTCCGGGCCTGCCGCCCACGCCGATCGCGGCGCCCGGCCGGGCGGCGCTGCTGGCGGCGGTGCAGCCCGAGCAGCACAAATTCCTCTTTTTCGTGTCGCGGGGCAACGGGACCAGCGAGTTCTCGGTGAACCTGTCCGAACACAACCGCAACGTTTCCCGCTATATCCTCGGACAGGGCCAGCGCACCGCGCCCGCCGCAGCACCTGCGCCAGCCGCCGCACCCGCGCCGGCCGGCCCCCCGGCCGACGCCGCCCCTGAATCCGAACCAGAACAAGGACAAGATCAATGACCTCTCGCGGACGCTTCATCACGCTGGAGGGCGTGGACGGCGCGGGCAAGAGCACGCATACCGACTGGATCGCCGACTTCCTGCGCGCGCAGGGACTTGAGGTGGTGTCCACGCGCGAACCCGGCGGCACGCCGCTGGGCGAAAAGCTGCGGGCGCTGGTGCTCAACGACGCCATGGGGCTGGACACCGAGACCCTGCTGATGTTTGCCGCCCGCTGCGAGCACGCGCGGCAGGTAATCGAGCCGGCGCTCGAGCGCGGCGCCTGGGTGGTCTGCGACCGCTACACGGACGCCACCTACGCCTACCAGGGCGGCGGGCGCGGCCTGGGGGCCGAGCGCGTGGCGGTGCTGGAAGACTGGATGCGCGCCGGCCGGCCCGACCGCACCTGGCTGTTCGACGTGCCCTTGGAAGTGGCCCGCACGCGGCTGGCCGACGCCCGCGAACCCGACCGCTTCGAGCGCGAGGGCGCGGCGTTCTTCGAGCGCACCCGCCAGGCCTATCACGCCCGCGCCAAGGCCGACCCGGACCGCATCCATATCGTCGATTCCACCCGATCCATCGCCCAGATCCGCACTGAACTCGAAGCCGGGCTGCGCGAACTGCTGGCCCGCCACGCATGAGCGCGCCCCAGTTCCTTCCCTGGCAGATGGACACGGCCCGCGCCTGGCTGGGCAACCGCGACCGGTTCGCGCACGCCTGGCTGGTGCACGGGCTGGCAGGCATCGGCAAACTGGACTTCGCGGTCGCCGCGGCGGCCAGCCTGTTGTGCGAAACGCCCGAAAACGGCCTGGCTTGCGGGCATTGCGCGGCGTGCGCCTGGTTCGCCAGCGGCAACCATCCCGACCTGCGCCGCATCCGCCCCGAGGCGGTGGCCGTGGAAGAGGGCGCCGATGCGGCCGAGCAGGCGGAAGATGCGGAGCCCGCCACCGGCGCCGCCAAGCGCGCGCCGTCCAAGGAAATCCGCATCGACCAGATCCGCTCGCTGGAGTCCTGGTTCAATACCGCCACCCACCGCGGCGGCTGGCGCGTGGCGTTGCTGTATCCGGCCCATGCATTGAATGTGGTGTCGTCCAACGCCCTGCTGAAGGTGCTGGAGGAGCCGCCGCCCCATACCGTGTTCCTGCTGGTGGCGGACGCGCCCGACCGCCTGCTGCCCACGCTGGTGTCGCGCTGCCGGCGCCTGCCGCTGCCCGCGCCGGATGCGGACACGGCCCTGCAATGGCTGCGCGACCAGAACGTGGAGCCGGCGCGGGAATGGCTGGCCGCCGCGGGCGGCGCGCCGTTGGCCGCGCTGCGCCTGGCCCAGGCGGGTGAAACCGCCTGTCCGCCCTGGCTGGCGCAGC
>NZ_JBDJLJ010000034.1:0-56408 GCF_039673305.1 Achromobacter spanius | reverse complement strand
TCCTGCTGGCCCTGGGGGGCGACGCGGCCGCGCCCTGGCGCCCGGGCGCGGCCGACGCGCATTGACCGGCGGCGCTACGCGTCCAGTTGGGCGCGGGCGATGTCCAGCAGCGCGGCCGCCGCTTTTTCCGGGGCTTCGTTATTGGAGACCCGCATCATGCGGCAGTGGTCGGGCACCGGAAACGCCTGGGCGGCGCGCGCCAAACGTTCCGATATCTGCGCCGCGCTTTCGCGGCCGCGGCCGGCCAGGCGGCTGGCCAGCAGGGCGGGATCGACCGCGACTTCCACTGCCGTCAACGCGGGATAGCGCGCGTGGGCTTGTTCCAGGTGCGCGCGGGACCCGTTGATGATTACCGCCGCGCCGCGGCCCAGCCAGGCGTCGATCTCCACGCCGATGCCGTATTGCAGGCCATGGCTGGCCCAGTGCAGGGCAAAGCACCCCAGCGCGGCGCGGTGCGAGAATTCCTCGGGCGTGAGGCGCATTGCGTCTTCGGCTTCGCCGCTGTCGCGGGTGATGTAGCGGTGCGCGACCAGGACGGGCTCCGCGCCGCGCAGGCGCGCGCGCATCAGCCGCAGCAGCGTGTCCTTGCCGCTGCCCGATGCGCCCATCAGGTAAATCAGGCGGGCGCCGTCCGCGGGGGCGGCGGCGCTCATGCCGCGGCAGGCCCGTCGAGATAGCCGGCGCCCGCGGCATCGGTGTGGCTGCCGTCGAAATGGTAGTGCCGCGCGGCGACGAAGTCCGCGCCCGGCGTCGCCTGCACATAGACGCTTATCCCGGGCACCGGCATGGCCTGTCCGCGCAGGGGATCGGCGAACGCCGCGATGTCGGCCCGCGCCGCGTCCAGCGCGTCGCCCGAGAGCTTGCCGGTCAGCGTGATGTGGAACGTATAGGTGTCGAACACGTAGGGGTAGCCCCAGCGCTCCAGCATTGCCCGTTGCGCCGGCGTCAGCGATTGCGGCTGGCGGCGGGCCGTTTCGTCGGGCGTGGGGGGCGCGCGCAGGGGATCCAGGCCGCGCACGGCGGCGTCGGCCAGCGCCTGGATGCGCGACTGGCCCTGCGTGTCGGACGCGGCGATGCGCCAGGCAAGAAAGCCGCGCAGCGGCTCGCACTCGAGCTGGACGGAAAACGGGCTGTCCTGCCCGGCAAGCTGGCGGGCCGCGGCGTCCACCTCGCGCGGACTGCAGCCGGCCCGCAGGCGGAAGGGCGGCTTGAGCGTCGCGTGCAGGCCATAGTGGCGCGGCGCCTGGGTCCAGTGCGCGGATGGCGCCGCCTGGCCAGGCAGCGGGTCCAGGGGCTCGCCGGTGTCGGCGCATCGGCCCAGCCAGCGGCTGCCGAGTTCGCGCCACGGACCGGTCGGGGCCAGGTAGAGGGCGTAGCGGTGGGCAAGCGGCATGGTCAGGCCGCCATCCGCTGGCCGTGCTCGACGCCGAAAGCGCGCGTGGCGTAGCGCAGTTCGCCGCCGACGATGGCCGCGCAGACGCGCGGAAGGCCGGGCACATGGTCGTCCACCACGATGGCGTCGGCGATCAGGCCCGGCGTCAGCGCGCCGCGGTCCTTCAGGCCGGCGGCGCGCGCGGGATTGAGCGACACCAGGTTCCACGCCTGGTCCAGCGGCAGCACGCCGTCCTGGACCAACCGCATGACGGCCGCCAGCGGCGCGGGATAGTAGTAGTCGGAGGTCAGGATGTCGCACAGGCCGGCGCGGATCATCTCGGTGGCGGAGGGCGCGCCGGTATGGCTGCCGCCGCGCACCACGTTGGGCGCGCCGAAGACGACCGAATCGCCCAGGTCGCGCGCGACGCCGGCGGCCTCGCGCGTCAGTGGAAACTCGGCCACGCCGCAACCCAGCTGGTGGTAATAGCGGCGCGTGGCGGCGTCGGGATCGTCGTGCGATGCGACGCGCAGCCCGGCCTGTTGCGCGCAGCGGGTCAGTTCGCGCATGGCGTCGGCCACGGCGTCGGCCGCCGACATGGCCGCGCGGATCCGTTCCTGGAAGACGTCCAGGTCGCATTCGGCGCGGTTGGCGTATTGCATCAGCTTGCGTTCGTCGCCCAGCCGGCGCGCCATGCTGGGCAGGTGGTCGTTCAGGGCCAGGAAACGCACGCGGCCGTCGCGTATCCATTGCTGGGCGATCTCCAGTCCGCCTACGTGGTGCGTTTCGAAGCGCAGGTGCACGTAGTGCCGCGCGCCCAGGATGTGCCGCAGGTTCTCCAGCGCGTCGAACATGCGCTCGGCGTAGGCCTCGCCGCGCAGCCCGCCTTCCCATGACAGGGTGACGCCGTGGAACTCGGTGGTGATGCCGTTGGCGAGCAACTGGCGGTCCACGTCGGACAGGGCGCTGTCATAGGGAAACGTTACGCTGGGACGCGGCATGATGGCGCGTTCGAACGCGTCGCCGTGCAGGTCGACGATGCCGGGCAGCACCAGCAGGTCGCCGGCGTCGAACCAGGCGCCGCCGCGCGCGGGGGCGCCGCCAGCGTCATCGATCAGTCCGCCGTGGAACCGCAGGCTGGCCGAGGCGATGCCATGGGGGGTCAGGATACGTTGGCCTGTGACACCGGCCAGGGGCGAGGGGGCATGTGGGTTCATGGTGTGACGTTATCGATTTTGCATTACAACCAGATGTCTAGATGAGTAGAGCTGCTTGCCGATTGTCGTTGCGACGCCGCCATGCCGGGATCGGGGCCGGCGGCGCCGATTCCGGATTCAGGCGTCGTCCGTCACCATGAGCTGGACCAGGTCGCCGACGAAGCGGGTGATGCTGTATTGCAGCGGCGCGCCGTCCTGGTCCACGTTCAGGGCTTCCACCTGGAGGATCGGCCGGGTCTTGGGCTGTCCAAGCAGGCGGGCGACCTCGGGCGAGGGCAGGGCGGCGGTGATGCGCGACCACTTGCGGGTGTAATCGCCGATACCGTAATGCGCATAGACCTTGGACACCGAGTGCAACGCCGCGATGCGCTCGGCAAAATCCGGGAAGCGCTTTTCGTCGAAGTAGTGCTCCGAGGCGCTGATGTTGCGGTTCTCGGCCTTGCCCACCATCTGCACGCGCAGGAGCGGCGCGCTGCGCGCCAGGCCCAGGTGCTTGGCGATGTCGGCGGCGCGCAGCGTCTGGCTGCCCAGGGCTTCCAGGTGACCCAGCACGCCCTGGCTGCGCAGGTTCTCGGAAAAGCGCGTGCGCTTGCCGATGGCGTAGTCGATGGCGTGTTCCTGCACGAACGTGCCGCGCCCCTGTTCGATCCGGACCAGGCCGCTTTGTTCCAGTTCGCCCATGGCGCGCCGGATGGTGTGGCGGTTGACGGAGAACTTGGCGGCGAGCTCCGGTTCTGACGGCAGCTGTTCGCCCGCCGCATAGAGCTTGTTGCGGATGTCGTCCGCAAGCGATTCGCCGATTTGCCGCCAGACGGCGATGCCGGAACCTCTTTCAACCATAGGGTGCGCTCGTGCTGTCACATCAAGTTCATGAACGTTTGGCCGTGATTGTGCATCATGTGGCGGCCGCGGGATAGGCGGCGCGCGCCACGCTGCAACTGTCATCAAAAGTTCACGCCCCGCTGTTGAACTTCCGATCTGAAGCGATCATACTTCATCCGGTCGTCTAGACGTGTAGAGGAAATATGGACCACTCACAAGCAGGGCAGGCCGCGGCGAACGCGCGGCGCGCGGCCTGGATGCGCGTACTGGCGCTGGCCGATCCGGCGGCGCTGGACGGGGCGTTCGGGGCACTGGGCGGGCTGCCGCCCCATCGGACGCTGCGGCCGGCCCAGACGGGCATGGCCATGGTGCGCGCCCGCAGCGGCGGCACCGGCGGCCGCTTCAATCTGGGAGAAATGACCGTGACACGTTGCGCCGTGACCATGGATGACGGCGTGGTCGGCGTGTCTTACGTGCAGGGCCGTTCCCTGCGGCACGCCGAGCAGGCCGCGATCGCGGACGCGCTGCTGCAGCTGCCGGACTGGCATGAGACCGTGCAGGCGCAGCTGATCCAGCCGCTGGCGCGCCAGCACGCGCAACGGGTCGAACGCCAGGCGCGCGTGGCGGCCCAGACCAAGGTGGAGTTCTTCACGATGGTGCGAGGGGAGGACTGACATGCAACACGAGACACTTGCCGCCCCGGCGGCCAGCCGGACGCTGCTGCCCGGGTTCGCCGACCCGGGCCATGACGCGCAGGGCACGTTCCGCGCGGCGCTCGATTCGCTGGCCCACCCGGGCCGCGTGCACGAGATCGTCGCCGCCAGCGGCGTGCCCGAGGGCCTGTCGCCCGCGATGACGGCGCTGCTGCTGACGCTGGTCGACGTGGACACGCCCTTGTGGCTGCCGCAGGCCGCGAGCGAGGAGACGATCGCGTTCCTGCGCTTTCATTGCGGCTGCCCCATCGTGCCGTCCCCGTCGCTGGCGCGCTTTGCCGCGGTGCCCGCGGGCTTCGGCGCGCCGGCGCTGTCGGCGTGCCACCAGGGCGACCCGGCCTATCCCGACCTGTCGACCACCCTGCTGATCGAGGTCGCGTCGCTGACAGAGGGCGACCCCGTCGCCCTGTCGGGGCCCGGCATCCAGACCCGGCAGACGCTGCGCGCCGCCGGCTTGCCGGACGGCTTCTGGCGCGAATGGCGCCTCAATCACCAACGGTTCCCGCTGGGCGTCGACGTCTTCCTGACGCAGGGCCAGCGGATTTGCGGGCTGCCTCGCAGCACGCGCGTGGAGAGCTGACATGTATGTAGCCGTGAAGGGAGGCGAACGCGCCATCCTGAATTCCTATCGCATGCTGGACGACTATCGGCGGGGCGACCGCGAACTGCCCGAGTTGAGCGTCGGGCAGATCCGCGCGCAGATGCCGCTGGCGGTGTCGCGCGTCATGGCGGAGGGCTCGCTCTACGATCCGCAGCTGGCCGCGCTGGCCATCAAGCAGGCGGCCGGCGACCTGATCGAGGCGGTCTTCCTGCTGCGGGCCTACCGCACCACCTTGTCGCGCTATGGCTATACGCAGCCGATCGACACGGGCCGCATGCGCCTGCAGCGGCGCATTTCGTCCACGTTCAAGGACGTGCCGGGCGGGCAGATCTTGGGCCCGACCTACGACTACACGCAGCGCCTGCTGGACTTCACGCTGGAGGCGGGGCGCGAGGCCGATGCCCTGCCCGCGGGCGCGGACATGCTGGACAGCGACATGCCGCGCGTGACCGACCTGCTGGCGCAGGACGAACTGATCGATGCGGAATCCGTTCCCGAGGGCGATCCCGAACCCTTCGATCTGACGCGCCAGCCGCTGGATTTTCCGGCCTCGCGGGCCGCGCGGCTGCAGAACCTGGCGCGCGCCGACGAGGGCTTCCTGCTGTCCATGGGCTACTCCACGCAGCGCGGCTACGGCAACACGCATCCCTTCGCGGCCGAGATCCGCTACGGCGCGCTGGAAGTGGAGATGCACATCGAGGAACTCGGCTTCGCCGTCACCGTGGGTGAACTGGACATCACGGAATGCCAGATGGTCAGTCAGTTCGCGGGCAATGCCGAGGAAGGGCCGAAGTTCACGCGCGGCTACGGCCTGACGTTCGGGTACGGCGAAAGAAAGGCCATGTCGATGGCGCTGGTGGATCGGGCCCTGAAGGCGCGTGATCTGGGCGAGCGCGCCGATTCGCCGGCCAACGACCACGAGTTCGTGCTGTACCACAGCGACAACGTCGAGGCCTCCGGTTTCGTGCAGCACCTGAAGCTGCCGCACTACGTGGACTTCCAGGCCAACCTGGAGCTGCTGCGCCGCATGCGCGCCGAGCGCGCCGAGGGGGGCGAGCAGGATCGCGCCGCGCCCGATTCCGCGAACAACGATCTGATGGACGAGGCGGTTGCCCCATGACGATGCCCAATGCAACGGTCGAACGCGACGACCACTACAACTACGCGTATCTGGACGAGTCCACCAAGCGCATGCTGCGTCGCGCCTTGCTGAAGGCGGTGGCGATTCCCGGCTACCAGGTGCCGTTCGGCAGCCGCGAAATGCCGCTGCCTTACGGCTGGGGCACGGGCGGCATCCAGGTCACCGCGTCCATCATCGGCCGCGACGACGTCCTGAAGGTGATCGACCAGGGGTCGGACGACACCACCAATGCCATCAGCATCCGCCGCTTCTTCGGGCGCGTGACCGGCGTGGCGACGACGGAATCCACGCCCGAGGCGACCATTGTGCAGACGCGCCACCGCATCCCCGAGACGCCGCTGGCCGAAGGGCAGGTGATGGTGTTCCAGGTGCCGATCCCCGAGCCGCTGCGGTGGCTCGAGCCCAGCGAGACCGAGACCCGCACCATGCATGCGCTGGCCGAATATGGCGGCATGCACGTCAAGCTGTACGAGGACATCGCGCAGCACGGGCACATCGCCACCACCTACGACTATCCCGTCATCGTGAACGACCGCTACATGATGCGGCCCTCGCCCATCCCCAAGTTCGACAACCCCAAGCTGGACCACAGCCCGGCCCTGATGCTATTCGGCGCGGGGCGCGAGAAGCGCGTCTATGCGGTACCGCCCTACACCCGCGTCAAAAGCCTGGATTTCGAGGACCATCCCTTCACGGTGGAGAAATGGACCGAATGTTGCGACCTGTGCGGGTCGGGCGACAGCTATCTGGACGAGATCATCCTGGACGATGCCGGCACGCGCCGCTTCGTCTGCTCCGACACTGAATACTGCAACCACCGCCAGGCGCAGACGCGCGACAGCGAGGCCGCCGCATGAACGCCCAATTCGCCCAACCCCTGCTGTCGGTGCGCAACGTCACGCGCACCTGGGACGGCACGCATGGCTGCCGCGACGTCAGCTTCGATCTCTACCCCGGCGAGGTGCTGTGCGTGGTCGGCGAGTCCGGCTCGGGCAAGAGCACCCTGCTGTCGGCGGTGTCGCACCAGATCCAGCCGGACACGGGCAGCGTCTGGTACGACACCCGCGACCAGGGCTTCATCGACCTGGCCGCGCTGCAGGGCGCACGCCTGCGGCTGCTGTCGCGCACCGACTGGGGCTTCGTGCGGCAGAACGCCCGCGACGGCCTGCGCATGCAGGTCAGCGCGGGCGCCAACATCGCGGAACGGCTGATGGCCGTCGGCGAACGGCACTACGGCGACCTGCGCGAGACGGCGGGCAACTGGCTGAGCAAGATGGAAATTGACGCCGGCCGGCTGGACGACACGCCCGTGTCGTTCTCGGGCGGCATGCAGCAGCGCCTGCAGATCGCCCGCAACCTGGTGACGCATCCGCGGCTGGTGTTCATGGACGAACCCACCGCGTCCCTGGACGTTTCGGTGCAGGCGCGGCTGCTGGACCTGCTGCGCCAGCTCGTGACGGACCTGGGGCTGGCCGCCATCGTCGTCACGCACGACCTGGCCGTGGCGCGGCTGCTGGCGCACCGCACGCTCGTCATGCGCGGCGGGCGGGTGGTGGAAAGCGGCTTGACCGACCAGATTCTCGACGATCCGCAGCATCCCTACACCCAGTTGCTGGTGTCTTCCATCTTGCAGAGCTGACCATGAGCGCGACGAAATCCATGATCGAGGTGCGGGGCCTCGGAAAGATGTTCACCCTGCACAACCAGGGCGGCATGCGCCTGCCGGTGCTCGAGGCGGTCGACTTCGATGCGGGCGCGGGCGACTGCCTGGTGCTGGCGGGGCCCTCGGGCACCGGCAAGAGCACGCTGCTGCGCTGCCTGTACGGCAACTATCTGGCGACCGAAGGCAGCATCCGTGTGCGCGCCGCCGGCCAATGGGTGGAACTGGTGGGCGCGCCGGAACAGCGCATCCTGGCGTTGCGCCGCGACGTCATCGGCTATGTCAGCCAGTTCCTGCGGGTGATACCTCGCGTGTCCGCGCTGGACGTGGTGGCCGAGCCGCTGCGCATGGCCGGGATGGACGGCGACGAGGCGCGCGCCCGCGCCGCCGCCCTGCTGCAGCGGCTGAACGTGCCGTCCCGGCTGTGGGGGCTGGCGCCCGCCACCTTTTCCGGCGGCGAACAGCAGCGCGTGAACATCGCGCGCGGCTTCATCGCGGGGCATCCGATCCTGCTGCTGGACGAACCCACGGCCTCGCTGGACGCGGACAACCGGCAGGTGGTGATCGAACTCATCCATGAGGCCCTGGCCGCGGGCCGTTGCCTTTTGGGCATCTTCCACGACGCGCAGGTGCGCGACGCCGTCGCCACCCGCACGCTCGCGCTGCGCCCGGCGCTGCCGGCCACGGCCGACATGGAGTAATCATGCAACGCACTTACCTCACGAATGCCCGCGTGGTGCTGGCCGACCAGATCCTGGAAAACAGCGCCGTGCTGATCGGCGACGGCCGCATCCTGGCGATCGAGCCCGCTGGCGCGCAGGCGGACTGCGTGCTCGACTTGCAGGGCCAGATCCTGATGCCGGGCCTGATCGACCTGCATTGCGACGCCATCGAAAAAGAGGCCGAGCCGCGCTCGCGCGTGCTGTTTCCGCTGGACTTCGCGGTGGCCCAGGTCGACCGGCGCAATGCGGCCGCGGGCATCACCACGCCGTATCACGCCTTGTCGTTCGCCAACAGCGAATGGGGCGTGCGCAACAACCAGACCGCGGCGCAGGTGGTGCGCACGGTGCGCGCGTTCCGCGACCACAGCCTGGTCGACAACCGCATCCATTGCCGCTACGAAGTCACGGACGAGACCTCGGTGGAGGTGCTGCGCCTGCTGATGGACGAGGGCGCCGTCGACCTGCTGTCGGTGATGGACCATTCGCCGGGCCAGGGCCAGTTCAAGACGCTGGAGTCCTATCTGCAGTACATGATGGGCAATCATGCAATGAGCCGCGAGCAGGCCGAAGAGGCGGCGCAAGCCAAGGCGCGGACCAAGGACGGGGCCGTCGCGCGCGTGGAAGCGCTGTTGGCGCACGCGCAGTCGCACGGCATTCCCACGGCCAGCCACGACGACGATTCCATCCACCGCATCGCCACCATGCGCAACCTGGGCGTGCGCATGAGCGAGTTCCCCATCACCCTGGACACGGCGCGCGCGGCGGTCTCCTGCGGCCTGCCGACCATCCTGGGCGCGCCCAACGTACTGCGCGGCCAGAGCCAGAGCGGGTCCATGCGCGCGATCGACGCCATCCGGGCCGGCGTGGCGAGCTGCCTGTGCTCGGACTACCAGCCTTCCACGCTGATCGCCGCCGCGTTCGCGGCGCAGGCGCAGTCGGAGCTGTCCCTGCCGCAAGCCGTCGCGCTGGTCACCCGCAATCCCGCGGACGCCTGCGGCCTGGCGGACCGGGGCCGCATCGCGGTGGGCGCGCGGGCGGACCTGGTGTCGGTCGCCCAGGTCGGCGCGCAGCCCCTGATCAGCCACACGTGGTCCGCGGGCCGGCTGGTATTCTCGACCCATTACCCGCCGCTGCGCTCACGCGAGGACGCGGCGGGCGTAGCGCAGAGCCTCGCGGCCTGACGCGACTTGCGGAGACAGGCAATGCATCCGATCGTGACCGCCGTGGCGCTCAGCCAGGCGCATACGTTTTCCAAGGCGGTGGCGCCGTCGATCACGCTGCTCGCGGGGCTGGGCGTGGAGGGCGATGCGCACCTGGGCGTCACCGTCAAACATCGTTCCAGGGTCCGTGCCGATCCCACGCAGCCCAACCTGCGCCAGGTCCACCTGATTCACGGCGAGCTCCATGACGAGCTCCAGCAGGCGGGCTTCAACGTGGCCGAGGGCACGATGGGCGAGAACATCACCACCCGCGGCATCGATCTGCTGGGCCTGCCGCGCGGCGCGCGGCTGCGCATCGGCGATGATGCCATCGTCGAGATCACCGGCCTGCGCAATCCGTGCGCGCAACTGGACAACTACCAGAAAGGCCTGACTGCCGCCGTGCTGGGGCGGCATCCCGACGGCAGCCTGATGCGCCGCGCGGGCGTCATGGGCATCGTGCTGGCGGGCGGCAGGGTTTGCGCCGGCGACGCCATCCGGGTCGATCTCCCGCCGCCTCCGCATCTGCCCCTGGACCGCGTCTAGCGCCTGCAACGCAAGACGTGCGCATGGACTAGGCGCAAAAACATCGTTGTCCGCCACAGACGGAGGGGCCTGCATCTGGTTAAATGGCGGAAAGGCTGAACAGCCCATGGCGAGTCGCTTCTTTTGCGGCTCGCCGTCCCATTTTCCGGAGCCCGAAATGGCACGATTCAATTTCACCCAGGACCTCGAAGAACCCGATCTGTGGGCGGCCGAAAACGTCGCCGCGGGCGAAGGGCGCCCGCCTATCCACGTCATGATCCAGACGGATGGCGAAGAGCCCGACAGTTCGGCGTCCAAGGTGGTCAAGGCCATCATCGACAACCTGGACGATCAGATCCTGGCCGCGGCCGAGTTCCTGCTCGACAACTATTCGTACGAGCACTACAAAAAGCTCGGCATCGAAGACGACCAGCTGCTCAAGGAAGAAACCGCCGAAGCCATGGCTGAAAAAGCCGTGCTGCGCGCCTTGTGGCTGTTCGACGAAGACGGCGACGGCTACGAACTCTGGTTCACGCTGCCCTGGGATCCCGTCCACACCTACGACGTCGAATTCGAAGACGGCGCGCCCGTGTCGTGCTCGGTGAACGACTGAACACCGTTCATCCCTGAACCGCCTGCCCGCGGGCCGGCCCTACGGGGCCAGCTCGTATTTCGTGGCCAGGCTTTGCCCCAGCGACTCGTCGTAGCGATAGTGCACCTTCAGGGGCTGGCCCTTCTGGATCCTGCGGGCCGCCACGTTTTCCAGCGCCACGTCGACGTCGCGATTGATCAACTGGGCGCAGTCGCCGTCGGCGCGCTCGCCGTCCGGCACCTGCGCGGCCTTCACCTTCAGCCTGAACAACACTTGCGACAGCTCCGTGCCGTCGGTCCGGTACTGCCGCATCGTGGTGGGCAGGCTGGACACGGTGCCGGAAAGAACGCAGGAAATGCGCGTCCAGGCATGCGCGGCGGTGGGCGCGGCAAGCGCGCCGGCAACAAGCGCGGCGGCTGCTGCGGCGCGGGACGGAAAGAGGGGAGTCATGGCACGCGGGGCAGGATGAACGCCCGTGCGCGCTACGCCAACAACCCTTGCGCGCCGCGCGGGCAAGTCAGAAAGGGCTTTTATGTTGCGCCCGGACATTGCGGCCGGTCAAGCCTGCGCAAGCCAAAAAAAATCGGGCCAGTGCGGCCCGATTTGCTTATGCGTTCTGGGAGGCCGGGGGACTGGCCTGCGCGTCCCCTGCGGCTGCCTGCGCGGGCAGGTCTTCCTCGTTGCCTTCCAGTTTCGCGATGACGGCGGTGGCCAGGCTGTTGCCCACCACGTTGGTGGCGGTGCGCCCCATGTCGAAGAACTGGTCGATGCCCATGATCAGCAGCAGGCCGGCTTCCGGCAGGTGGAACATCGGCAGCGTCGCGGCCACCACGACCAGCGACGCGCGCGCCACGCCCGCCATGCCCTTGCTGGTCACCATCAGCACCAGCAGCAGGGTCAGCTGCTGCGCGAAGCTCATCTCGATGTTGTAGGCCTGGGCGATGAACAGCACCGCGAAGGACTGGTACATCATCGAACCGTCCAGGTTGAACGAGTAGCCCAGCGGCAGCACGAAGCCCGAGATGCGCTTGGACACGCCAAAACGCTCCAGCGCCTCGATCGTCTTGGGATAGGCCGATTCGCTGCTGGCGGTGGAAAAGGCCAGCAGGGTCGGTTCCTTGATCAGGCCGCCCAGGCGGAACGTGGACTTGCCCAGGAACAGGTAGCCGACGGCGAACAGGATGGTCCACAGCAGCGCCAGGCCCAGGTAGAACTCGCCGATCAGCTTGCCGTAGCTGACCAGCACGCCCAGGCCTTCGGTGGTGATGGCGGCGGCCATGGCGGCGAACACGCCCAGCGGGGCAAAGCGCATCACATAGTCGGTCACGCGGAACATGATCTTGGCCAGCTCGTCGATCATGTTGTAGATCGTGTTGTGGCCCTTGCCGCGGATGAACGACAGCGCCGCGCCGAAGAACAGCGAGAACACCAGGATCTGCAGGATCTCGTTGTTGGCCATGGCTTCCGCGATGCTCTTGGGGAACACGTGCGCGATGAAGGCCTTGAGGGTGAAATCGCCCGTCTTCAGGCCGGACGTGATGTGCGTATCCGGTATCGCCAGGTTCATGTGCGCGCCGGGCTGGAAGATGTTGACCAGCGCCAGGCCGAGCAGCAGGGAGATGGCGGAGGCGGCGATGAACCAGATCATCGCGCGCATGCCGATGCGGCCCACCGCGCTGGCGTCGCTCATGCTGGCCAGGCCGGTCACCAGGGTGGCGAACACGAGCGGCGCGATGATCATCTTGATCATGCGCAGGAAGATGTCCGTGATGAGGCTGAAGTACGAGGCGATCTGCGCCGCCTCCTGCTGGTTCTGCGCGTACTTGTTGCAGAAATAGCCCACCACGATGCCCAGCACCATGGCGATGCCGATATAACGCGTCAGCTTCTTAGTGTTCATGTTCAAAACGGGATTACGGGGAGCCGCCGCTGGGCCCGAGGGGCCAGTCCCGCCGGCATGGGGCGGGGCAAGACGGTCCGGTGACGGACATGCCAGGGCCCGGGTGCTGCTCGGGTTAACCCTTGGGGCGCGATGTTAACGCCGCGAAGCTGACAGTTAGTTGTCAGTTTGGGGACGGATCCGGGGTAAAACGAGGGGTACACGGGTCGCGGAGGCATGCCAGAATGGCCCGACGGCCCTCCCGCAGCGAAGGCCCGCAAGCAAGCCTTGGAACCGGCCCCGTCCGGGGCGACAAAAGGAGACGAAGCAATGCCGAATCGCGAACTGTCCGTGCTGGCGTCCGGATACACCTATCTGGAAGGATTGCGCTGGCATGAGGACCGCCTGTGGGCCTCGGACTTCTATACGGGGCAGGTCATCACCGTCACGCCGCAGGGCGCGGTGGACCGCGTCTGTCTGGTCCCGCAGCAGCCGTCCGGCCTGGGCTGGCTGCCCGATGGCCGCCTGCTGATCTCGTCCATGAAAGACCGCAAGGTGCTGCGCCGCGAGAAGGACGGCACCCTGTCGGTCCATGCCGACCTGTCCGCCCTGACGGGCGGGCATATCAACGACATGGTGGTCGACGCGCAGGGCAGGGCGTATGTGGGCAACTTCGGTTTCGACATCATGGGCGGCGCCCCGGTCCGCACGACGACCCTGGTGCGGGTGGATCCGGACGGCGTGGCGCAGGTGGTGGCCGACGGGCTGTGCTTTCCCAACGGATCGTTCATCACGCCGGACGGCAAGACCCTGATCGTGAACGAAACCTTCGCCAACCGAATTTCCGAATTCGAAATCCAGCCCAACGGGTCGCTCGGCCCCCGTCGCGACTGGGCCAATTTCGGCGAACTGCCCGACAGCGACGACCTGGACACGCTGATCGCCGCGTCGGCGATCGCGCCGGACGGAGGCGCGCTGGACGAGGAAGGGGCGGTCTGGGTGGCCGACGCCATCGGCAAGCGCATCGTGCGCGTCGAGCGCGGCGGCAGGATCCTGGAGCAGATCGACACCGGGGAGTTCGGCATCTTCGCCGCCGCCCTGGGCGGCCCGGACGGGCGGACCCTGTTCATGGCCGCCGCGCCGGACTTCATCGAGGCCAACCGCCGGGCCAGGCCGCAGGCGCGGATATTGGCCACGCGGGTGGACGTGCCGCACGCCGGGCGGCCCTGAGGTCGCGCGCAGGCGGCGGCGCCGCCCCGCCTGCCCGAACCTGGCCTATTTCGGCGCCAGCCACGCGTCGGCGTACGTATCCACCGCGCCGAGTCCCGTCGTGATGGCGCCGTGCACGCGCTTGTCCAAAAAGGTGGAATAGTTGGTGTCGTCGATCCACGCAAGCGGCACCTCTTCCGCCAGGATCTTCTGCACTTCCGTGTACAGCCGCTGGCGTTCCTCGTCCGTCGGCGCCGTCGCTGCCTGGTCGAACAGTTCGTCCACCTTGGGATTGCGGTACTGCGAGGTATTGGTGAACGCCAGGCCCTTCTTGATGTTGCTGCTGACGTACGTGCGCGATACGCCGATGGCGGGATCGCCATACTGGAACACGCCGTTGTAGGCCATGTCGAAGTCCCAGTTGCCCATGCGCGTGGTCCAGCCGCCCACGTCGGTGCTCTCGATATCGATGACGATGCCCACCTTGCCCAGGCTCTGCTTGGTGTATTCGGCGATGCGGCGCTGCATTTCGCCATAGGGATTGGGGATGAGGCCGAGTTTGACGCGCACGCCCTTGGCGTCGGGCTTCAGGCCCATTTCGTCCAGCAGGGCGATGGCCTTCTTCGGATCGTAGGGGTACTGCCTGACATTGGGATCGTAGAAGCGCGTATTGCGGTGGAACGGGCCCGTGGACACCGTGCCCATCCCGAACATGATGCGCTTGGCGATGAACTCGCGGTCGATGGCGTACATGACCGCCTGCCGGAAGCGCTTGTCGTCCATCGGCTTGCGCGCTTCGTTCATTTCGATCCAGTGCAGCGTGGACCAGTATTCGTAGCCCTTCTGCGTGACGTTGATGTGCGCCAGCTTGGCCACGCGGGGCATGTCGAAGGGTTCGATGTCCTGCAGCCAGGCCTGCTGCACCGTCCGCTGCTCCAGCGCCAGCCGGCGCGACGCCGCGTCGGGAATCACGCGGTAGGTGATGCCGTCCAGGTAGGGGCGGCCTTCCTTCCAGTAGTGTTCGTTCCTGACCAGTTCGATATACGAGCCGCGCTCCCAGCGCTTGAACTTGAACGGCCCCGTGCCGATGGGCGCGTTGTTGTGCGGGTTCTGCGCCAGCGGCGTGTCCACGTCGTACAGGTGCTTGGGCAGGATCACGCCGCCGCCGATGTCGAAGGCGTACAGGAAGGCCGAGTAGCGCTCTTTCAGGTGGAACACCACCGTGTGCTCGTCGGGCGCGGTGATGTCCTGGATGTATCGCATCAGCGAGCGCGTGCGCGGCGTGTTGGCCAGGATCTGCTTGTACGAGAACACCACGTCGGCCGACGTGAACGGCTTGCCGTCGTGCCATTGCGCCTTGGGCTGCAGGTGGAAGGTGTAGGTCAGCTGGTCCGCCGAGACGTCCCAGGACTTGGCCAGGCTGGGCTGCGGCTTCAGGTCGAAGGAATACGTCAGCAGGCTTTCGTAGATTTTTCCGGCCACCATCTGCGTGGTGCCCACCTGCTGCATCGCGACGTTCAGGTTGGGCGGCTCGGGATTCAAAATGGCTGTCAGGACGCCGCCGTACTGCGGCTGGGGATCGGCGGCGCTGGCGACGGGAACAGCGGCAATGGCGGCGGCGGCCAGCAGGCCCTGCATCAGGGCGCGGCGGACGTTATTGCACTTCAAGGCGAATCTCCTCGGGGGGGCGGCCCAGCGATGCCGACGGCCGCTGCTGCGTCAAATCTTAAGTATCAAATATTGATACTCAAGAATCCAAGCGGACTATGGTGCAGCAGCGCGCCGGGCCGCGCAAGGCGGCCGGCGCTAGGGATTTCCCGTGAAGGGTGGCCTGGCGGCAGCCCTCAGTTGCGGTTGGGGCGCCCGCTCAGCGCGCGCGCCGCCGAGATCGCCAGCGAGCTGAAACGCTGGGTGAAGGAGTCCGGCGTCCATTCGGCCAGCAGGCCGGAGATGTGGATGGCCGCCAGGGGGCGCCCGCTGTGGTCGACCACGGCGCTGCCCAGCACGATTTCCCCGACCATGCTTTCTTCCAGGCACAGGGCGTAGCCCTGCACCCGGGCGTCCCGCACGCGCTGGCGGATCACGTCGGGATCGGTGATGGTCTTGGGGGTGAGCGGTCGCATGTCGCTGCGCGCCAGGATGTCGTCGACCTCGGCGTCGGACAGGTGCGCCATGATGGCGCGCCCGCCGGACGACGAGAACGTGGGCATGCGCCGGCCCACCAGCGTGGCGTAGAAGGTCTGGCGCTTGGTCTGGCGCCGCAGCGCGTAGACGATCGTCAGGTCGTCGAACAGGCTCAGATCCACGCGTTCGCCGCATTCCTGCTGCAGCTGTTCCAGGATGGGCGTGGCGCGTTCCAGCAGCGGATGGCTGCGCAGGAAATCGAAGGTGCGGTCCAGGATCTTTTTACCGAGCACGTAGCCGCGCTGGTTGCTGCCGCGCTCCAGGTAGCCCAGCGCCACCAGCGTATGCAGCATGCGCTGCGTGGAACTGCGGTCCAGCCCCGACAGCTCCGTCAGTTCATTGAGGCTGAGCGGGCCGGGGTGATTGGAAAAAGCCTCCAGGATGCCGAAGCCTTTCGCCAGGGACTGGTTGAACCGGGTCTCGGTTGTGGCCATGTTGATTTCTCCATTTCTCTTGTTATGTGCGGCACTGCAAGGCCCGTTGCGACAGCGCGCGGATACGCACTGTAGCGGCAGGCGTTTTCCGACGGTTCCTAGGGAAATTACCCATGGTTGTCGTATTGCTGCGCGCTTGCTCGAACTCTATCATGCCAAATATAGATATCTAAGTATCAACTATTGATACTTAAGTTTGAGCGATTTCATACTCGAAAAGGGGAATGCAATGACCGCCGTCGCAGCAGCCAGCCTGGACCAGGCCAAGATCGCCGAAGCCGTGGGCAGACTTCGCCAGTACATGACCGATACGCTGACGGGTTTCGTGCAGTGCCGCAGCCTGCCCGGCCAGGAAACGTCCGCCGCCGAGTTCCTGGAGGGCGCGCTGGCCGACCTGGGCCTGACGTCCGAGCGCATCGCGCTGCGTACCGAAGAGCTCAAGAACCTGCCGCTGTATTCCCCCGCCTGCTGCCCCGACGGCGGCCGCTACAACGTGCTGGCGCGCCATGAACCCCGCAGCGCCGGCGGCCGGGCCGTGCTGTTCAACGGCCACCTGGACGTGGTGCCCACCGGCCCGCACGAATTGTGGGATCCCGCGCCGTTCGACGGCGAACTGCGCGACGGCTGGCTCTACGGCCGCGGCGCCGGCGACATGAAGGCGGGCATCATCTGCGCGCTGGCGGCATTCAAGGCCCTGCAGGACCTGGGCGTGCAGCCCGCGGGGGCCGTCGGCTTCAACGGCGTGCTGGAAGAAGAAAACACCGGCAACGGCACCTTGGCCACCATCTCGGCGCTGCAAAGCGCCATCGCCGCGGCCAAGCTCAGCGCGTTCGACGCGGTGGTCATTCCCGAGCCCACGCATGAACGCATGATGAGCGCGCAGCTGGGCGTGTACTGGATGTACGTGGATATCGTGGGCCGGCCCGCGCACGCCGCCTACATGACCACCGGCGTCAACCCGGTGGAAACGGGGCTGCGCATCGTCGACGCCATGAAGCAGCTGGAGCACGAATGGAACCTGCCGGAGAACCGGCATCCCGCCTACCGTGAACATGCGCACCCCATCAACTTCAACCTGGGGCAGATCCACGCCGGCGACTGGAATTCGTCCGTGCCCAGCGTCTGCACGCTGGGCATGCGCATCGCCTGCTATCCCGACATGACCATCGATGCCGCCAAGAAGCTGGTCGAAGCCCGCATCCGCGCTGTCCAGGCCACCCTGACCGACAGCGACGTGCGCATCGACATCCGCTACGAAGGCTTCCACGCGCCGGGCTGCGAATACGACCTGGACGTGCCCGCGATGCAGCTGCTGGCCGACGCGCACCGCCGCGTGGCCGGGGAACTGCCGCAGCCCACCGCGCTGACCGCCACCACCGACGGCCGCCATTTCCGGCTGATGATGGACGTGCCGGTGACCTGCTACGGGCCGAAGGTGCAGAACGTGCACGGCTTCAATGAATGCGTGTCGGTGGACAGCATGGTGCGCGTGGCGACGTCGCTCGCACTCTTCATCCATGACTGGTGCGGCGTCGAACCGCTGCAAGCCTGAGTCCGTCCGCGATCCCCACTTTTCCTTAGGAAGTTCCGCCATGAATTCCTTCAACGCCCGGCGCGCCCTGGCGCGCTGCGTCCTGGCCGCCGCCAGCCTGCTGCCTTTCGCCGTTGCTCCGTCGCATGCCGCCGAAACGCCGCAATACGGCGGCATCCTGACCGCCGTCCTCAGTCCCGAGCCGCCCACCCTGAACGTGGCCGTGCAGCAAGTGGCCAGCACCCAGCTGGTGGCCGGCAAGATCTTCGAAAGCCTGCTGACCTATTCGTTCGACCTGAAACCGCAACCCGGCCTGGCCAGGTCCTGGGACGTGTCGCCGGACCGCCTGACCTACACCTTCCATCTGCAGCCCAAGGTGCAGTGGCATGACGGCAAGCCGTTTTCGTCCGACGACGTGGTGTTCACCTACACCAAGATCCTGGCCAACACGCCGCGCACCCGCACGCTGATGGCGAACGTGCAGGAGATCTCGGCGCCGGATCCGCAGACGGTGGTCTTCAAGCTGAAGCAGCCGTACTCCGCGTTCCTGTATGCCTTCGATATCGGGGGCGGCGCGATCCTGCCCAAGCACCTTTACGACGTGGACACGCCGATCGGGCAGAACCCCAACAACAACGCGCCTGTGGGAACCGGGCCCTTCAAGTTCAAGCGCTGGGAGCGGGGCTCGTACATCGAACTGGTCAAGAACGAGCACTACTGGAAGGAAGGCCGCCCCTACCTGGACGGCATCACCTACCGCGTGATTCCCGACTCCGCGTCGCGCCGCGTGGCGCTGGAGCAGGGCACGGTGCTGCAGGCCTGGCTGCAGGATATCGAGCCCGTGGACGTGGCGCGCGTGGCCAAGCTGCCCAACATCACGCAGACCCACAAGGGCTACGAATACTGGTCCACGATGCAGTGGATCGAACTGAACGCAGGCCGCCAGCCGTTCGCGGACAAGCGTTTCCGCCAGGCGCTGATGTACGGCATCAACCGCCAGTTCATCACCGAAAAGATCATGTTCGGCACGGGCACGGTCGCCACCGGCCCGATCCATCACAACACGCGCTTCTACGATGGCAACGTCAAGCCTTATCCCTACGATCCGAAGAAGGCCATCGCCCTGCTGGACGAGATGGGCCTGAAGCCCGACGCCAAGGGCGTGCGCGCCTCGGTCGGCCTGATCCCGCTGCCCTATGGCGAGATGCAGCGCCGCGTGGCCGAATACATCAAGCAGAACCTGGCCAAGATCGGCGTGGCCGTGACGCTGGAGAACACCGATGTCGGCGGCTGGACCAGCCGCGTGGGCAACTGGGACTACGACATGGGCTCCAACGGCGTGTTCCAGTACGGCGATCCGGCCATCGGCGTGTCGCGCACGTACCTGGGCAGCAACATCAAGAAGGGGCTGATGTTCACCAATACGTCGCAGTACAACAACCCCAAGGTCGACGAGCTGTTCAACGCCGCCGCCACCGCCGCCACCGATGAAGAGCGCCAGAAGCTGTACAGCGAAGTGCAGCGCATCCTGGTGGAAGACGTGCCCGTGCTGTGGATCGCCGACACCAACTATTCGACCCTGCTGAACAAGCGCGTGCATGACGCCGTGACGACCGCGCTGGGCGTCGTCGACACGCAGAGCGACACCTGGCTGTCCAAAGAATGAAGAAGATCGCCAAGTTCCTGGCGAACCGGGTGGTCAAGAGCGTCCTGGTTCTGCTGATGATCGCGCTCTTCAACTTCTTCCTGGTGCGGGCGGCGCCGGGCGACCCGGCGGAGATCCTGGCCGGCCAGTCCGGCGCGGTGGACGCCGAGTTCATCGCCAAGCTGCGGCAGGAGTTCGGGCTGGACAAGCCGATCGCGGTGCAACTGGGGCAGTACCTCAAGAACGTCGCCACGTTCGACCTCGGGTACTCCTACCGTCAGCAGGCGCCGGTATCCAGCCTGATCCTGGAGCACCTGCCGGCCACCTTGCTGCTGACGCTGTCGGCATTCGCCTTTGCGCTGCTGGCGGGGGTAAGCCTGGGCACGCAGGCCGCGCTGCGCGTCGGGAAGTGGGGCGATACCGTCATCACGACCCTGTCGATGCTGGCCTACGCCACGCCGCTGTTCTGGGTGGGGCTGATGCTGGTGCTGCTCTTTTCCGTGAACCTGGAATGGCTGCCGGCCTTCGGCTATGAGAGCGTCGGCGCCAATCTGACCGGGCTGGCGCGCCTGGCCGACGTGGCCAGGCATCTGCTGCTGCCGGCGCTCACGCTGGGCATGTTCTACATGGCGGTCTACGCCCGTCTGACGCGCGCGTCCATCCTGGAAATCAGCCAGCTGGACTTCGTGAAGACGGCGCGCGCCAAGGGCCTGTCCGAACGCACGGTGATCGTGCGCCACGTGCTGCGCAATGCGCTGCTGCCCGTCATCACCTACGCCGGCATCCAGGCGGGCGGGCTGATCGGCGGGTCGCTCCTGGTGGAAACGGTCTTCGCGTGGCCGGGTATCGGCCGACTGGCGTTCGACGCGCTGATCCAGCGCGACTACAGCGTGCTGCTCGGCGTGTTCTTCGTGGCCTCGCTGATCGTGGTCGTGGTCAACCTCATCACCGACATTCTGTACACGGTGGCGGACCCCAGGATCGAACTCAAATGAAAGCGTTCATGCAATCGTTCTGCCGCAACAAGGGCGGCGTCATGGGCCTGATCGTGGTCGCGCTGGTTGCGCTGGTGGCCATCACCGCGAGCTGGATCTTTCCCGACAGTCCCTGGGACATCATCAACGGCCCGTTCATGCCGCCGCTGTCAGAAGGCGCATTGCTCGGCACCGACACGCTGGGGCGCGACATCGCCTCGGGCATCGCCTATGGCTCGCGCGTCACGCTGGTGCTGGCCGCCGTGTCCACGGCGGTGTCGATCCTGCTGGGCATCACCGTCGGCGCGCTGGCCGGGTTCTACGGCGGACGCGTGGACCAGGCCATCGTGGGGTTCATCGAACTGTTCCAGACGATCCCCAGCTTTTTCCTGGCGGTGGTGCTGGTGGCGATTCTGACGCCCAACATGGCCACGGTGATCTTCGCTATCGCCGTGGTTTCCTGGCCGCCGCTGGCGCGGCTGGTCCGCGCCGAATTCATGAGCCTGAAGAACCGCGAGTTCGTCCAGGCGGCGATGCTGTCCGGGCAGTCGAACCTGCGCATCATCCTGACGCAGATCCTGCCCAACAGCCTGTCGCCCGTGATCGTGTCGGGCTCGCTGATGATCGCCAGCTCCATCCTGCTGGAATCGGCGCTGAGCTTCCTGGGCCTGGGCGACCCCAACGCCATGACCTGGGGCTACATCATCGGCGCCTCGCGCAGCGTGCTGCGCGACGCCTGGTGGATGAGCGTGTTTCCCGGCGTGGCGATCCTGATGACGGTGCTGGCGCTCAACCTGATCGGCGAAGCGCTCAACGATGCGCTCAACCCCAAACTGGCCCGCAGGAGGACGACGTGATGAGCGCGCTGCTGGAAATCCGTGATCTCAGCGTAACGGCCGCCCATGGCGGTCCGACGGTGGTGCAGGACGTGTCCTACACCGTGAACCGCAACGAGATCCTGTGCGTGGTGGGCGAGTCCGGCTCGGGCAAATCGGTCACCGCGCACGCCATCATGGGACTGCTGCCGGCTGACCAGCTGAGCGTCACGCAGGGGCAGATCCTGTATGGCGGGCACGACCTGGTCCACCTGTCGCCCACCGACTGGTACGGCTTGCGCGGCCGGTCTTTCGGCATGGTCTTCCAGGAACCCATGACGGCGCTCAACCCCATCATGCGGGTGGGCCGCCAGGTCGACGAGGTGCTCGAGCGCCACACCAACCTTAATGCCGCCGCCCGCAAGCAGCGCGTGCTGGACCTGTTCGGCCAGGTGTTGCTGCCCGATCCGCAGGCCATGTACGACGCCTATCCGTTCCAGCTCTCGGGCGGCCAGCGCCAGCGCGTGGTGATCGCGATGGCCCTGGCGCTGGAGCCGGACGTGCTGATCGCCGACGAGCCCACGACCGCGCTGGACGTCACCACGCAGGCGCAGATCCTGGACCTGATCAAGGATATCCAGCGGCGCATGGGCATCGGCGTCATCTTCATCACCCACGATTTCGGCGTGGTGGCCGACATCGCCCACCGCATCGTCGTGATGCGCAAGGGGACGGTGGTGGAAGCGGGCGCCGCCGAAGACATCCTGAACCGTCCGCAGCATCCCTACACGCGCCAGCTCATCGCCGCGGTGCCGCACAAGCCGCAAGGCAAGGACGAGGCCGCCGCCGCGCAACCGCTGATGGTGGTGAAGAACCTGTGCAAGACCTTCGCCACGGGCGGGCGGCGCGTCGACGCGCTGCGCGACATCTCGCTGGAGATACGCCAGGGGGAAACGCTGGGGCTCGTCGGGGAGTCCGGTTCGGGCAAGTCCACGCTGGGCCGCACGCTGATCGGGCTGATCCCGCCCGACAGCGGCAGCGTGCGCATGGAGGGCCAGGAGCTCGTGGGCATGAAGCCGCGCGATTTCCGTCCGTACCGCCGCCAGATCCAGATGGTGTTCCAGGATCCCTACGCGTCGCTCAATCCGCGCCACCGCGTCATCGAGGCCGTGGCGCAGGGGCCGATCGCCTTCGGCGAAAACCGCAAGACCGCACTGCGCGAGGCGCGCGAACTGCTGGAATTGGTGGGCCTGGGCGGCGACGCCGGCGACCGCTATCCGCACCAGTTCTCGGGCGGGCAGCGTCAGCGGGTGGGCATCGCGCGCGCGCTGGCGCTCAAGCCGCGGCTGCTGGTGGCCGACGAGGCGGTGTCGGCGCTGGATGTGTCGATCCAGGCCCAGGTGCTGGACCTGCTCAAGACCGTGAGCGGGCAGTTCGACCTGTCGGTGCTGTTCATCACCCATGACCTGCGCGTCGCAGCCCAGATCTGCGACCGCATCGCGGTGATGCGCCAAGGGCAGCTGGTGGAGCTGGACCGCGCCGCCACGATTTTCTATCACCCCCAACATGAATACACGCGCCGCCTGATCGATTCGGTGCCGGGCAAGGCCTGGAACAAGCCCGATCTGGAGGCGCTGTCGGATCCCTCGACCAGGAGCAAGCAGTATGCGTGACACCGAGTATCAGTTGCTGGACGGGCTGGCGCTGGCCGGCCTGCTGGCCCGGCGCGAAGTCAGCGCGGAAGACCTGATGGCCTGCGCCATCAAGCTGGCGCGGGAACGCGCGCCGGCGATGAACGCGCTGTGCTACGAGCGCTATGAAGAATCGCTGGACGTGGCGCGGGATTGGCAGCCGCGGGGGGCGTTCGGCGCCATCCCCTTCCTGCTGAAGGATTCCGGACTGGCGCACACGCGCTTTCCGTCCAGCCTGGGTTCGCGTCTGCTCAACGACACGGCCTATGCGCGCAACGCCACGCTGGCCGACCGGTTCGAGGCCGCCGGCCTGATTCCGTTTGCCCGCACGACCGTGCCGGAATTCTGCATGGCGCCCACCACCGAGGCGGCGCGCAACGGCGGCCCCACCCGCAATCCCTGGGATCCGACCCGCTCGTCCGGCGGATCCAGCGGCGGCGCGGCCGCGGCGGTGGCCGCGGGGATCGTGCCGCTGGCCCACGGCAGCGACGGCGGCGGCTCGATCCGGATCCCGGCGGCCGCCTGTGGCGTCTACGGCCTGAAGGTGTCGCGCGGGCGCGTGCCGATGGGGCCGTTCCGCGGCGAAGGCTGGGGCGGCCTGGCGACGGACGGCGTGCTGTCGCGCTCGGTGCGCGACACGGCCGCGGCCCTGGACGCCATCGGCGGCCATGAACCGGGCGCGCCCTACGCGGCGCCGGCCGGTCCCGAGTCCTACCTGAAGCTGCTGGCCGAACCGCCCCGCAAGCTGCGCATCGCCCTGTGGCGCGACGCCTGGAACGGCGTCCCGGTGGCCCCGGAATGCGTGGCGGCGGTGGAGCGCGCCGCCGCGCTGTGCCGCGAGCTCGGGCACGAGGTGGTGGACAGCACGCCGCCGGACATCGAATACGAGGCCTTCGTCCTGGCTCACGCCAACGTGCTGGCCGGCAATATCGTGCTGTCGGTCGACACGCGCCTGGGGCTCACCGGCCAGCCGCTGCGCGACGGCGACCTGGAACCCGTCCTGCGCGAGGGCTATGAATATGGCAAGACGCTGCCGGCGGCGCACTACATCGCCAGCGTGAACCGGTTCCACGCCATCGGCCGTATCCTTGACGGCTACATGCAGGGCTACGACGCCATCCTGTCCCCGTCGTTCACGCAGCTTCCCCTGAAGCTCGGCGAGCTCTCGACCGCCAAGGGCTCGTTCCTGGACTTCCGCCGCAAGGTCGCCACCTACGGCACGTTTTCGGCGGCGTTCAATGCGTCCGGGCAGCCCGCGGCCAGCCTGCCGCTGGTCTGGACCGAGGCCGGCCTTCCGGTGGGCGTACAGGTGGTCGGCCGCTACGGCCGCGAAGACCTGGTGCTGGCGCTGTCGGCCCAACTGGAGGCGGCCCAGCCCTGGGCGGGGCGGATCGCCGTTCCCAAGGCGGCCTGAAGGCCGCGGCGGCGGGGCGCAGCCCGTTCGGCCCCGCCCCCATCGGCCGTACAACGGAGGTCGCCAACCGGCCCTACGCCGTTCGGCATCGTCTGAATGGATAGGATACCGGCCGTTGCAAGACCTTTCTTCGATTCCCCCGTAAAATCACCCCATTCAGCAGGACTTCAACCATCTTTCAATAGACAGTACCTAAGGAGGACCACTCATGGCCCTAGTCTCCATGCGCCAGTTGCTCGACCACGCCGCCGAGCACGGCTACGGCATTCCGGCTTTCAACGTCAACAACCTGGAACAGGTCCAGGCCATCATGGAAGCCGCGGCGGAGACCGACAGCCCGGTGATCATGCAGGCCTCGGCCGGCGCGCGCAAATACGCGGGCGAAGGCTTCCTGAAGTACCTGATCCAGGCCGCCGTTGAGTCCTACCCGCACATCCCCGTGGTCATGCACCAGGATCACGGCCAGTCGCCCAAGGTCTGCCAAGGCGCCATCGACCTGGGCTTCTCCAGCGTCATGATGGACGGTTCCCTCAAGGAAGACGGCAAGACCATCGCCGACTACGACTACAACGTCGAAGTCACCAAGAAGGTCGTGGACATCGCGCACAAGCTGGGCGTCACCGTCGAAGGCGAACTGGGCTGCCTGGGTTCCCTGGAAACCATGGAAGGCGACAAGGAAGACGGCCACGGCGCCGACGGCAAGCTGACCATGGACCAACTGCTGACCGATCCGGAGCAGGCTGCCGACTTCGTGCGCCGCACGCAGCTCGACGCCCTGGCCATCGCCATCGGCACCAGCCACGGCGCCTACAAGTTCACGCGCAAGCCCACCGGCGACATCCTGTCGATCTCCCGCATCAAGGAAATCCACGCCCGCCTGCCCAACACCCACCTGGTGATGCACGGCAGCTCCAGCGTGCCGCAGGAACTGCTGGCCGAGATCCGTGAGTTCGGCGGCAACATGAAGGAAACCTACGGCGTGCCCGTCGAGGAAATCCAGGAAGCCATCAAGTACGGCGTGCGCAAGATCAATATCGACACCGATATCCGTCTGGCCATGACCGGCGCCATCCGCCGCTTCTTCGCCGAGAACCCCGAAAAGTTCGACCCGCGCGAATACCTCAAGCCGGCCCGCGCCGCCGCCAAGGCGATCTGTGTCGCTCGCTACACGGAATTCGGCACCGCCGGCAACGCCAGCAAGATCAAGGCGCTGCCCCTGACCGACATCGCCGCGCAATACGCGTCGGGCAAGCTGGCCCAGGTGGTTCAGTAAGCGTGTTGCCACGGCTCCGCCTGCGGGCGGAGCATGCGGAAAAAGGCTGGTCCTGACGGACCAGCCTTTTTGTTTGGGCGCAAGCGGCCGATGGCGCTATTGCGGCGAGTTCCTCGGGAAATGCGGCACAGTGCGGTCCACGTGATGCCACGAAGGCGCCGAATCCGTCCACAGGCTGACCTTGGCGTGGAACGCCTCGGGATCGTCCAGCGACCCCGCGCGCACGACTTCATAGCCCATGCCCTCCGACCCGCCGAACAGCGGCGTGCCACAGGCGGCACAGAAGCTGCGCATCACGGAATGGCCGGAATCGCCCTGGTAGCGGTGCTCTTTGGGCTGGCCGCGCAGCAGCGTCACCGCGCCCGCCGGGAAGATCAGCGCATGGGCCGGGGCGCCGCCGCTGGAATACTGGCAGTCCCGGCAATGACAGGTGGCGGCCGTGATGGGCTCGTCGGTCAGGGCGTAACGGATGGCGCCGCACTGGCAGCCGCCTGTCATGTGCACCTGCGCGTCGGCGTGGGGCATGCGCTTGGGGGAAGCATCCTGCATACGACTCTGTCTCCGGGAGGTGGTCTGCGCCGTGACGCCCGTTGGGCGGCCGGCGCGAATAGTGGGGTGGGAAGTAGCCTAACCCGGCCCCCGGGCGGCGGCAAGGCGAACATATTTGCAGTAATCTATGCGCTTTGCGGGGGCCGCCATCCGGCGCCGCTCCCGCACAGTGTCCGATTTCGTTCTACTTCCCGCCCTGGCGCCCGCCCGCGGCGGGAATGTTCATTTTTGCCATAGGCCATTCCCGTGACTTCTGCTTTGCATGAATCCAGCATCAAGTCCTTGCCGCTGCTGGGCCGCGGTAAGGTGCGCGATATGTATGCCGTCGGCGACGACAAGCTGCTGATCGTCGCGTCGGACCGCATCTCCGCCTTCGATGTGATCCTTGACGACCCCATTCCCGGCAAGGGACAGGTGCTGACCGAGCTGACCGAATTCTGGCTGCAGAAGCTGGCGCACATTCTGCCCAACCATTCCACCGGCGTGAAGCCCGAGGACGTGGTTGCCCCCGACGAAGTGGACCAGGTCCGCGGCCGCGCGGTGGTGGTCAAGCGCCTGAAGCCCATCCTGGTGGAAGCGGTTGCCCGCGGCTACCTGATCGGTTCCGGCTGGAAGGACTACCAGGCCACCGGCGCCGTCTGCGGCATCAAGCTGCCGGCCGGCCTGCAACAGGCCAGCAAGCTGCCCGAGCCCATCTTCACGCCCGCCGCCAAGGCCGAATTCGGCATGCACGACGAAAACGTGGACTTCGCGCACGTGGTCAAGGAAGTCGGCCAGGAAATGGCCGAGCGCATCCGCGACGTCACGCTCAAGCTGTACGCCGAGGCCGCCGCCTTCGCGGCGACCAAGGGCATCATCATCGCCGACACCAAGTTCGAGTTCGGCCTGGACGACAACGGCACGCTGCACCTGATGGATGAAGTGCTGACGCCGGACTCGTCGCGCTTCTGGCCCGCCGACGGCTATCGCGTGGGCATCAGCCCCCCGTCGTTCGACAAGCAGTTCGTGCGCGACTGGCTCGAGACCCAGACCTGGGACAAGACGCCGCCCGCGCCGCGCCTGCCCCAGGACGTCCTGGAAAAGACGGCCGCCAAGTATCGCGAAGCCCTGGACCGCCTGATCGCCTGATCGGCCCCGCGCAGAAAACCCGCTCGTTGACCGAGCGGGTTTTTTTTGTCCGATCAAAGCATCGGGAAGGGGAAACCCGAAGAATTTGAAGGTAATTATTTCCGATTGTTACGCTATACTCGTCCGCTGCACGTTCGGGACTGCATAGAGAGGAGCGCCGCATGGTGATGATGTTGCCCTTTGTGACTGCGATGGCCGCCGCCTGGTTCGGGATGCTGGGCAGGCGCCGTCCCTGCGTGACATTCTGGCTGCTCACCCTGGCGCTCTTTGCCGCCTGGTGCCACTACCACATGACCAGTCCGCTGGCCCTGTCCCTGTGAAGCGCGGGCGATGATCTTCTCTCGCAATCCCGCGCGCGGCTCGCGCATCCTGAATGGCCTGGCGCTGCTTGGCGTCACCGCAATCCTCTGCATGGCCTTTGTCTGGCAGTTCGCCTACGACGAACTGCCTTGTCCCCTGTGCCTGCTCCAGCGCGTGGCGCTCATGCTTGCCGGCATCGGGTTTCTGCTGAACATGCGCGTGGGGCCGTCGCCGATGCACTACGCGATGAGCATCGCGGCCTCGCTGGGCGGCATGGCGGCCTCGGGCCGGCAGGTGCTGCTGCACATCGCGCCGGGGGACCCTGGCTATGGCACGCCGTTCCTGGGCCTGCATTTCTATACCTGGGCCTTCATCACGTTCTCGGCCATCATCGCCTTCTGCGCGTTGATGTTGTCCGTCGACCGCAAATGGGGCGACAGCATGCTGAAAAAGCCGGTGTCGGCGCTGGGCGTGGTGGTCATGGCCCTGTTTTTCGTCGTTGTCCTGGCCAACGCCGGCAGCACCACGCTGCAGTGCGGTTTCGGACCCTGCCCGGATGATCCGGTCAGCTATCTTTGGCTGGGATCCGCGGCCGCGCCCTAGCGGCCCGCGCGCGCCGGGTAAAATAGCGGGTTTCGCGGCCAGGTTCCGCGGTTCCCCTGACATTTTCGCGGCGCTGGCGCCGCGGTCTCAACTCTTAGACACCGGCTATGACAGACCAGACTTCCGCAGCGGCGCAGGCCACCCCCGTGGTGGGCGTGATCATGGGATCTTCCAGCGATTGGGAGGTCATGAAACACGCGGTGACCATGCTGGAGGATTTCGGCGTGGCACATGAAGCGCGCGTGATCTCCGCGCACCGCATGCCGCAGGACATGGCCTAGTACGGCGCCGCGGCGCACGCCCGCGGCCTGCGCGGCATCATCGCCGGCGCCGGCGGCGCCGCGCATCTGCCGGGCATGATGGCCGCGCTGACCGAAGTGCCGGTGTTCGGCGTGCCGGTCCCGTCCAAGTACCTGCGCGGCGAAGACTCGCTGCTGTCCATCGTGCAGATGCCCAAGGGCGTGCCTGTGGCCACCTTCGCCATCGGCGAGGCCGGCGCGGCCAATGCCGCCCTGCACGTGATCGCCACCCTCGCTGGCACCGACGCCGGCCTGCACAAGAAGCTGCTGGCCTTCCGCGCCCGCCAGACGCAGGCCGCGCGCGACATGAAGGTTCCGCCCGAGGCTTGATCCGAATGACACAATCCAATGCTTTCATGATTGCTCCCGGCGGCTGGCTGGGCATGCTGGGCGGCGGCCAACTGGGCCGCATGTTCTGCCACGCGGCGCAGAGCCTGGGCTATCGGGTCGCGGTGCTGGACCCGGCCGCCGAGTGCCCGGCGGGCATGGTCGCGGACCTGCATATCCAGGCCGCCTATGACGACGAAGCCGGACTGGCGCGGCTGGCCCAGACCTGTCAGGCCGTCACCACCGAATTCGAAAACGTGCCGGCCGACAGCCTGCGCACCCTGGCGACGCGCTGCCGCGTCAGCCCGGCGGGCGACGCCGTGGCCATCGTGCAGGACCGCATCGCCGAAAAGACCTTCATCGCCGCGCAAGGCATCCCGGTCGCGCCGCACGCGGCCATCCGCAGCGAGGCCGACTTGCGCGCCGCGCCCGACGCCCTGTTCCCGGGCATCCTGAAAGTCGCCCGCCTGGGCTACGACGGCAAGGGCCAGGCCCGCATCGACACCCGCGAAGAAGCGCTGGCCGCTTTCGCGGAGTTCGGCGGCGTGGCCTGCGTGCTGGAAGCGCTGATGCCGCTGGACTACGAAATCTCCGTGGTGCTGGCGCGCGGCTTCGACGGCGCCAGCGTGGTGTTTCCCGTGGCGCGCAACGTGCACCGCGACGGCATCCTGGCCGTGTCCACCGCCGCGCCCGTACAGGACGCGGCCCATGCCGAACGCCAGGCGCGCGCCACCGAGGCGGCGCAGGCCATCGCGCAGGGCCTGGGCTACCACGGCGTGCTGTGCGTGGAGTTCTTCGTGCTCAAGGACGGCAGCCTCATCGTCAACGAGATCGCGCCGCGTCCGCACAACAGCGGGCACTACACGATGGACGCCTGCGTCACCAGCCAGTTCGAACAACAGGCGCGCGCCATGGCCGGCCTGCCGCTGGGCGGCACCGACCTCCTGGCGCCCGCCGTCATGCTGAACATCCTGGGCGACATCTGGTACGCCAACGACACCGACACCACGCAGCGCGAGCCCGATTGGGCGGCGGCGCTGGCGGTGCCGTCCGCCAAGCTGCACCTGTACGGCAAGCGCGAGGCGCGCCGCGGCCGCAAGATGGGCCACGTCACGATCGTGGCGGCCACGTTGCAGCAGGCCCGCGACGACGCCGCCCGCGTGGCGGCGGCGCTGGGCATGCAGGCGCCCGAATAGGCCGGGTGATCCGATGTCCCTGACCACGCCCGAATCCGCCGGCGCCGCGGAAATCGCCCACGCCGCGCAGCGCATGCTGGACGGTGAACTGGCCGCTTTTCCCACCGAAACCGTCTACGGCCTGGGCGCGGACGCGGAAAACCCGCAGGCGGTCGCCAAGATCTACGCGGCCAAGGGCCGGCCGTCGAACCACCCGGTCATCGTGCATATCGCCCCGCAAGGCGACGTCTCGTACTGGGCGGCGCAAGTGCCGCCCGAGGCGCGCCTCTTGATCGACGCCTTCTGGCCCGGTCCGCTGACCCTGATCCTGAAGCGCGCGCCGCACATCGTCGACGCGGTCAGCGGCGGCCAGGACAGCATCGGCCTGCGCTGCCCGTCCCATCCGGTGGCGCAGGCGCTGCTGGCGGCGTTCGCGGCTGGCAAGCCGAACGGGCAGGGCGGTGTGGCCGCGCCGTCGGCCAACAAGTTCGGCCAGGTGTCGCCCACGCGCGCGGAACACGTCCGCAGCGAATTCCCCGACGAAGTCGCGGCCGGCATGCCCGTGCTGGAAGGCGGCGCGTCGGAAGTGGGCATCGAATCCACGATCCTCGACCTGTCGCGCCTGGACCGCGGCGCGGGTCCGGTGCTGCTGCGTCCGGGCCACGTCAGCGCCGCGCAGATCGAAGCCGTGCTGGGGGTGCAGGTGTTCGCGCCCGATGCCGCGGCCCCGCGCGCCTCGGGCACGCTGAAGGCGCACTATGCGCCGCGCACGCCGCTTGAACTGGCCACGGGCGAACGCATGCAGGACGTGCTGAAGGGCCGCAATCTGCCCGCGGGCAATGTGGTGCTGGTGGCCTACGGCCCCCGGCCCGCCAACACCGACGCCCGCGTCCAGTGGCAGCCGGTGCCGGCCGATCCGGCGCGCTACGCGCAGGCCCTGTACGGCCTGCTGCGCGACCTGGACGGGCAGGGCTATGCGCGCATCATCGTGCAGGCGCCGCCCGCCACCGACGACTGGCACGCGGTCAATGACCGCATCGGCCGGGCCGCCGCCGCCTTCACGCTGGACACCACCGGCCTGTAGCAGCCTGACCGCTCAGGCGGCCAGGAATTCCCCGATACGCTCCACGGCCTGCCGCAAGGGCGGCAGGAATTCGTCCTTCAGGCGGCCGAGCGGCACGCGCGCGGCTTTCACGCTGACATTCACCGCGCCGCACGCCTTGCCGCTGGCCGACCGCACGGCCACCGAGATCGCGCGCACATTCAATTCCAGTTCCTGGTCGACCACCGCATAGCCCTGCTCGCGGATGCGGGCCAGTTCCGCGCGCAGCTTCGCCTCGGTGGTCAGCGTGAATTCGGTATAGGGCTGCAGGTCGGTCGCGGCAAAGTAGCGCGCCAGTGCGGGTTCGGGCAGTTCCGCCAGCAGCACGCGCCCGATGGACGTGCAATAGGCCGGCAGCCGGCTGCCCAGCCCCATCGAGGTCGCCAGCAGGCGGTTCACCTCGGAGCGGGCCAGATACAGCATTTCATGGCCTTCCATGATGGCGAGCGCGCAGGTCTCGTTGACGGTGGCGCTCAGTTCTTCCAGCACCGGCTGCGCCAGCGAGACGAACGGCGTGGAGGAAAAATACGCGTAGCCCAGCCCCAGGATGCGCGGCGTCAGCACATACAGCCGGCCGTGCTGTTCGGCCATGCCCAGCAGGATCAGCGTATGCAGGCAGCGCTGCACGACCGCGCGGGGCAGGCCGGCCCGCCGGCTCAGTTCGGCGGCGGTCTGGGGATGGCGGCGCGTGCCGAAGGCGCGGATCACGTGCAGGCCGCGCGCCAGCGTCAGCATGTAGTCGGGATCGCCGCGCAACTGGTCGGGATGGTCTTCCGCCGCGACCGGAGCGGCGTAGCCGGGAGGGGGCAGGTTGGGCAGCATCAGCCTGCGCGCAGGGGCGCGCCGGTGCGGCTCTGCAGGTCGGATAGCGTCATGCCGTTGATCATATCCCGAACGACCAGTCCGTCCGGCGTGACGTCGATGACCGCCAGGTCGGTGTAGATGCGGTCGACCACGCCGGCGCCCGTGAGCGGGTAGGTGCAGCGCTCGACGATCTTGGGATCGCCGTTCTTGCTGTTGTGCTCCATCATGATGAACACGCTGCGCGCGCCCACCGCCAGGTCCATCGCGCCGCCCACGGCCGGCGCTTCGCCGGGCTTATCGAGCGACCAGTTGGCCAGGTCGCCGTTGGCGGCGACCTGCATGCCGCCCATGACGCAGATGTCCAGGTGGCCGCCGCGCATCATCGCGAACGAATAGGCGTGATGGAAGTACGACCCGCCGGCAAGCAGCGTCACGGGCTGCTTGCCGGCGTTGATGAGGTCCAGGTTGATGTCGGCCTCGGCCGGCGGCGGACCCATGCCGAGAATGCCGTTTTCGCTGTGCAGCACGATCTCGCGGCCTTCGGGGAGATGGGCCGCCACCAGCACCGGCATGCCGATGCCCAGGTTGACGTAGCTGCCGTCGGGGATATCCAGGGCCAGGCGGCGCGCGATGGCCTCGCGGGTCAGGGGACGAATCATGGATCGGTTCCTAGCTGGAGAAGGCGGCGTCGGCGACTTCGGTGACGCGCTTGACGAAGATGCCGGGGGTGACCACGGCTTCGGGCGGCAGTTCGCCCAGCGCGGCCTTCGCCCGGACCTGCGCGATGGTGGTCTTGGCGGCCATGCACATGATGGGGCCGAAGTTGCGCGCGCTCATGTTGTAGGTCAGGTTGCCCCAGCGATCCCCGCGGTCGGCCTTGACCAGCGCGAAATCGCCGTGCAGGGGCTCTTCGAAGACGTGGCCGCGGCCGCCGATCATGCGGGTCTCCTTGCCGCGCGCGAGGTCGGTGCCGTAGGCGGTGGGCGTGAAGAAGCCGCCCAGCCCCGCGCCGGCGGCACGCAGCCGTTCGGCGATGGTGCCCTGCGGCACGCATTCGAGTTCGATGCGGCCCTGGCGGTAGAGATCGTCGAAGACCCAGGAATGCGAGGCCTTCGGAAACGAGCAGATGACCTTGCGCACGCGTCCGGCCTTGATCAGCGCCGCCAGGCCGGTCTCGCGGTTGCCCGCGTTGTTGCTGACCACGGTCAGTTCGCGCGCGCCCTGGTCGATGAGCGCGTGGATGAGTTCGGTGGGCATGCCGGCGCCGCCGAACCCGCTGATCAGCACCGTGGCGCCGTCGTGGATGTCCGAGACCGCGGCCGCGGGGGTGTCGATGAACTTGTCGATCATGGGGGCTCCGTCGGGAACGGGCGCCGGGGGCGCCCGGCAGCGCTCAGTTCACGGTGATGTTCGCCTGCTTGATGATCTCGGCGTAGCGCGCCGAGTCCTTCTTCATCAGCTCGGCGAACTGCGCCGGCGTGCCGCCCACGGGCAGGAAGCCGGCGTCCACGAACTTCTGCCTGACGTCCGGCTCCTTGACGATTTCGCTGATCTCGCGCGCCATGCGTTCGATGATCGGCTTGGGCGTGTTGGCCGGCGCCATCAGCCCGGCCCACGATCCGGTGACAAACCCCGGCAGGCCGGCCTCTTCCATAGTCGGAATGTCCGGCTCGGTCGGCCAGCGTTCCTTGCCGGTGAAGGCCAGCGCCTTCAGGCGGTTCTGCTTCACGTACTGCATCGGCACCAGGATGGGATCGAACACCATGGACACGCGGTTGCCCAGCAGATCGGTGAGGATCGGCGCGCTGCCCTTGTAGGCCACGTGCGTCATCGTGATCTTGCTTTGCAGCGCGAAATCGGCGCCGGTCAGGTGCGCGCTGGATCCGTTGCCGCTGGAGGCGTAGGTCAGCTTGTCCGGATTCTTGCGGCCATACGCCACCAGGTCCGCCACGGTCTTGACGGGCAGCTCCTCGGAGACGAACAGGAAGAGGGGCAGGTCGGCCATCTGCACTACCGGCGTCAGGTCGGACGGCGAGTAGCCCAGCTTGTACAGGTGGAAGTTGATGATGTAGGCGGGCAGCATCGACAGGAAGGTGTAGCCGTCGGGTTCCGCCTTGGCGGCCAGGGCCGAGCCCAGGCTGCTGTTTGCGCCCGGCCGGTTCTCGACGACGATGGTCTGCTTGAGCCGCGGGCCCAGCTTTTCCATCACGATGCGGGTGACGATGTCTGTGGAGCCGCCGGGCGTGTACGGAACGATGATCTTGATGGGCTTGCTGGGCCAGTCGTCCGCCGCCTGGGCGGGCGCCGCGGCCAGTCCCGCGGCCGCGACGGCGGCGTACAGCAGGGTCCTGAGGGCGTGGCGGCGTCCAGCTGCCGCCTGGCGATGGGGCTGCGATTTGCGTGCTTGTGCCATGGACTTTGTCTCCTCCATGAATCGGCCGTGTGTCGATGCGCGCCCGGGGTTTTTCTGTGGCGCGACCGGCTTTTTTAAGGGGCTGCGGCTTTGCTGCCTATCGGACGGAGACGGCGCAAAGACGCGAAAAAAGTATGGCACGCAGGGGTGGGCCGGGCGGTCCGCGACGGGCCCGATAAAGTTCGATCACCGGACAACGGCCCAGGCCTCGTGGTGCGAGATCCGGTTCGGGTTTTCACTAGGAAAGCGCGCGTTGTTCACGCTGTGGACATCGCTTAATCTGGCGGCCGGACCAGTAAGGCGGGTTCTGGTATCAGCCGCTGCCGGCTACGAGCCGCTTGCGGTCATCTATCTCAGGAGAGGCAAAATGAAGCGGACTTTGATGGTTGCAGCCGGCGCGCTCGCCCTGGCTTGCGCGTCCCAGGCGGCGATGGCCGGTCCCACGCTGGACGCGGTGAAGAAAAAGGGATTCGTGCAGTGCGGCCTGACCGACGGCGTTTCCGGTTTCTCCGCCACGAACAGCAAGGGCGAATGGGAAGGCATGGACGTGGACATCTGCCGCGCGGTCGCGGCGGCCGTGTTCGGGGACCCCACCAAGTTCAAGGGCACCGCGCTGTCCACGCAGCAACGCTTCACCGCGCTGCAATCAGGTGAAGTCGACGTGCTGCTGCGCACCGTGACGCTGACCCAGACGCGCGACACCTCGCTGGGACTGTCCGCGGTGGCGGCCAGTTTCTATGACGGCCAGGGCATCCTGGTGAGCAAGAAACTGGGCGTCAAGAGCGCCAAGGAACTCAACGGCGCCACGGTCTGCGTGCAGCCGGGCACCACCACCGAACTGAACCTGGCCGACTGGTTCCGCGCCAACAACATCGAATTCAAGCCCGTCGTGATCGACAAGGTCACGGAAGTCGTGCGCGCCTTCGAATCCGGCCGCTGCGACGCCTTCACGGACGATGCGTCGCAACTGGCCGCCGTGCGCGCCACGCAGGTCGCCAACCCCAACGACTACGAGATCCTGCCGGAACGCTTCTCCAAGGAGCCCCTGGGCCCCATGGTCCGCCAGGGCGACGAGAACTGGCTGGGCATCGTCCGCTGGACCCTGTTCGCGCTGCTGGAAGCCGAGGAATACGGCATCACGCAGAAGAACGTGGACGAAATGCTCAAGAGCAAGAATCCCAACGTGCTGCGCATCCTGGGCGTGACGCCCGGGGCGGGCAAGAACATGGGCGTGGACGAGAAGTGGGCCTACAACGCCATCAAGGCGGTGGGCAACTACAGCGAAGTGTTCGAACGCAACGTCGGCAAGGACAGCAAGCTGGGCCTGCAGCGCGGCACGAACGCGCTGTGGAACCAGGGCGGCGCCATGTATCCGTGGCCGATCCGTTGATGCCTCAATAGCCCGGCGGGTCCGGCGTTTGCGGATCCGCCGCGCACGGCAAGGCCTCCTTCGGGAGGCCTTGCCGTTTTTTTGGGGATCGTTCCCGTGCGTCACTGCCGCCATATTGGGGACATCTGATATAGAATGAGAGCGATTCCCATTTATAGCCAAGCCGCCCGCCGCGCCGCCATGCTCCCGCCTTCCACGCTTACATCGGACCAGCACCTTCTGGTCCGCATCCATACCGAAGACAGGCCTTGGCTGCTGGGCCGCCTCTACACCCGGCTGCGCAACATGGAGGATGCGGAAGACGTCGCGGGCGACACGTTCGTCCAGTTGATCCAGACCCCGAGGCTCGCCTCGGTGCGCGAGCCCCGGGCGCTCATCATCACGATCGCGAAGCGGTTGATCTGGAAGCTGTGGCGCCGCCGGGAGCTGGAGGCCGCCTGGCTTGAAAGCCTGCTCGACAAGGGCGAACAGTTCGCGCCGTCGCCGCAGGAGCAGCTCATCATCCTGCAGACGCTGCAGCAGGTGGACCAGATGCTCGACGGCCTGTCGGCCAAGGCGCGCGCCGCGTTCCTGTATAGCCAGCTGGACGGCCTGCCGCACAAGGAGATCGCGGCCGCGCTGGGCGTGTCGGTGAGCATGGTGCGGCAGTACATCGCGCAGGCGCTGCAGCGTTGCTACGCGCTGGCGGAGGCGCCATGAGCCGCGGGCAGGCAGCCTCCGACGCCGGCGACCGCGCGATCGGCTTCTGGCTGAAGCTGACGTCCGGCGAGGCGACGGACGCCGACCGCAGCGCCTGCGCGGCGTGGCGCGCGGCCGATCCGGCCCACGAACGCGCCTGGGCGCGGCTGCAGCAAGGACTGAGCCAATCGGTGGGACGCCTGGAAACCGTGATGAAGAATGAGCATCACGCCCTGCGGCGCACGCTGGTGCGTCCCGCGCGGCGCCGCGTGCTGCTCAACGCCGCCGGCCTGGTGGGCGCGGCGGCGGCGGGGGCGTGGGCCGCCAACCGGGTCGCGCCCCTGGGCAATCTGGTGGCTGACCTGGGCACGGCCACCGGAGAACGGCGCGAATTCACGCTGCCCGATGGCAGCCTGCTTATGCTGGACGCGCGCAGCCGGGTGGATCTGGCGTTCACGGCGCAGGCGCGCAGCGTGCGCCTCCTGGAAGGCGCTCTGGTCGTGCAGCCGCGCGCGGGCCATCCCGCGCTGTTCGACGTGCATACGCCGCACGGGCTGGTCCGCAGCGCGGGCGCAGGCTGCATGGTCCGGCTGGAATCGCAGGACAGCCTGGCGGTTGCGCTGCAAAGCAGTATCGAAGTCTTGCCGCGCACGGCCGAACGGGTGACGCTGGCCGCCGGGGAGGGGGCCCGTTTTGGCGCGGCGTGGGCGGACCGGCCGCAGCCCATGGAAGACGCGGCGTCGTGGCGCGAGGGGTGGCTCAAGGCGCGCGACCAGCCGCTGGGCGAGATCGCCGCCGCGCTGGGGCGCTACCGGACGGGCTTGCTGCGCGTGAGTCCGCAGGCCGCGGCGCTCGCGGTGTCGGGCCTGTATCCGCTGGACGACACCGACCGCGCGCTCAGCGCGCTGGAACATACCTTGCCGATCACCGTCAGCCGCTATACGCGCTGGCTGACGGTGATCGACGTACGTCCAGCCTGAGCTTTTTTCATTTTTTTCGCACGAGGACTGTCACTTTTCCGATCTCGCGGCACATGTCTACATATCGCTGTGCGCAACGTATCGGAGATCTTCATGCGCGTTTTGCCCATTCCCCATGTATTAAGCGCCGCCGTGGTCCTGGCGGCATCCAGCCTGGCTCAGCCGGCCCATGCCCAGCCGCGCGCACCCATTGCGTTCGACCTGCCTGCCGCCAGTCTGGACGCCACGCTGACCGAGATCGCCCGGCTGGGCAAGACCGTGGTGTCCTACGATCCGCAACTGGTCCGCGGCCTGAGCGCGCCCGCGGTACGCGGCGTCTATACCGTGGATGCGGCGCTGCGCGAGGCGCTGGCGGGCAGCGGCCTGGAACCCGCGCGGGCCGGGGATGGGACGCTGACGTTGCGGCGCGCGCCGAACGTCCAGACGACGATGCTCGCGCCCGTCACCGTGTCGGGGCAGCAACCGCCCCTGGACACCACCGGCACCTACGTGGTGCAGGTCACCAACAGCGCCACGCGCCTGAACCTGTCGCCGCGCGAAACGCCGCAGTCCGTGACGGTGGTGACGCGCCAGCGCATGGACGACCAGTCCATGCAGAACCTGGACGACGTGCTGCAGGCCACCACCGGCATTTCCGTCGTCCAGAACGGGTCCGAGCGTTCGGTCTACCAGGCGCGCGGCCAGTTGATCGACAACCTGCAGATCGACGGCGTGCCCGCCAACATCAGCAACGCCTATTCGTTCGACGCCATCAACAAGCCCACGACCGAGATCTACGACCGGGTGGAGGTGGTGCGCGGCGCCACCGGGCTGCTGGAAGGCACGGGCAATCCGGCGGCGGCGATCAACCTGGTGCGCAAGCGTCCCGGCATGGAAACCCAGGGCGTGATGACCCTGTCGGCGGGTTCCTGGGACGACTACCGCACCATGCTGGACGTGTCCTCGCCGCTGAACGAGGCCAAGACGCTGCGCGGCCGCGCCGTGATGGCCTACTCCAACGCGGGCAGCTTCAAGGAAAGGGCTGGCAAGGAAAACCAGCTTTTCTACGGCATCCTGGAGGGCGACATCACCCCGGCGACGACCGTGACGGCGGGCTTCAGCTACCAGAAGGACCGCAACCAGGGGTATGACTGGTCCGGGCTGCCCACGCGGGCCGACGGCTCGTTCTACCCCATGTCGCGCAAGACCTCGCTGGTGGGCGACTGGAATTACCTGGACAAGCGCAACACCAACGTGTTCGCGGACATCAAGCATGAATTCGCCAACGGCTGGAAGCTGACCGTGGCCGGCAACTGGCTGTCGGCCAAATCCGACTTCCTGGGCAACTACACGCAGCGCACGAGCGGCGACGTATTCACGCTGAACCCGCGCCTCTTCCAGTACGACGACACGCAGTGGGGCCTGGATGCCTATGCCTCGGGCCCGTTCCAGCTGCTGGGCCGCCAGCACGAACTGGTGATCGGCGCATCCACGCGCAAGGACGACTTCAGCTACCACGGCGGACGCGACGCCAGCTACCGGTACCTGGTGGACATGAACGACCTCGGCGCCTTCGACCCGCCGGCGCCCACCGGGCTGGACGCCCACATGTGGCAGTACAACATCACGCAGAAGCAGCAGGGCATCTACACGGCCGGGCGCTTCAGCCTGACCGACAGCACCACGGTCATCCTGGGCGCGCGCATGAGCTGGTTCGAGTTCGACCGCTATGCCCAGACCACCGTGCGCACGGAAAGCCGCTACGAACAGCGCGGCAAGGTCACGCCCTACGCCGGCGTGGTGCAGGACCTTAACGAGAACCTGTCGGCCTACGCCAGCTACACCGAGATCTTCAAGCCGCAGGAGAACATCGGCGTCGACGGCAACGTGCTCAAGCCGATGACGGGGCAGAACTACGAGATCGGCCTGAAGGGCGAATTCATGGATCGTCGGGTCAATGCCGCGCTGGCCCTGTTCCAGACGGACCAGAAGGGGCGGGCCGACCTGATCGATGACAGCGACCTGTGCCCGCCCGGGATCTTCTCTTGCTATCGCGCGGCCGAGAAAGTGCGCAATCGCGGCGTGGACTTCGAGATCAACGGCGCGATCACGCCGGCCTGGAACGTCAGCCTGGGCTATACCTACACGCAGTCGAAGTATGCGCAGGGCCCGCAATCGGGCGAGGCGTTCGCCACCATCTACCCGCGCCATCTGCTGAAGGTGTCCACCGACTACCGCCTGCCGGACCGCTGGAACAAGCTGCGCGTGGGCGGCTCGGTCTATGCGCAGAGCGGCATCTACAACGTCAGCGGTCCGGACGAGGACGAGTACCGGATCTCGCAGTCGCCCTATGCGCTGGTGGGGCTGCACGCGGTCTATGACGTCAACAAGAACCTGGCGGTGCAGTTCAACGTGGACAACCTGTTCGACAAGAACTACTACCAGTCGGTCGGGAACCCCAATTACTGGAGCTTCTTCGGACAGCCGCGCACGTTCCGGCTGGCGCTGCGCGCGACGTTCTAGCCGCCGCGGGGCACCGCCGGGGGGCGGTGGCCTGCCTGCCCCCGAAAGCCGCCCTGGATTGTTCCGGCAGACGGAACGCGGGGGAATGGTTCCATGCGCGCAAGCTGAAATGGCTCTATCCCGTTTCCGCCAGGCTCCCTATCATGTCCGTCAGGCGGGGCGCGGATGCGTCCCTCACTGCCATTGATAACTACCAGGGAAACACGATGAACGGCGCCGACAGCCTCTGCGATACCTTGCTTGCCAATGATGTGGACGTTTGCTTTGCGAACCCGGGCACATCGGAAATGCACTTTGTAGCGGCTCTGGATCGCAAACCGAAGATGCGCTGCGTGCTGGGCCTGTTCGAGGGCGTGGTGACAGGCGCCGCCGACGGCTATGCGCGCATGGCCGACAAGCCCGCGGCAACCCTGCTGCACCTGGGACCGGGCCTGGGCAACGGCCTGGCCAACCTGCACAACGCCAAGCGCGCGCGCACGCCGATGGTCAACATCGTGGGCGACCACGCCACGTATCACGTGCAGTACGACGCGCCGCTCACCAGCGACGTCGAAGGCGTCGCGCGTCCCATGTCGCACTGGGTCAAGCGCACCATGACGGCCGCGGCCCTGTCCGCGGACGCCGCCGAAGCCGTCGGCGTGGCGCGGCGCGCGCCCGGCAACATCGCCACCCTGATCCTGCCGGCAGACACCGCCTGGACCGAACTGCCGGACAACTTCCCCCCGCCCGTCGTGGCCAGGGATGCGGCCCTGGCCCCCACCACCGCCGAAGCGGTCCGTGCGGCGGCCGCCGCCATCCGCTCCGGCGAGACGACCGTCCTGATGCTGGGCGGCGCCGCGCTGCGCGAACGCGCCCTGAACGCCGCCGGCCGCATCGCGCGCGCCACCGGCGTGCGCCTGGTGTCGGAAACCTCGAACCGCCGCATCGAGCGCGGCGGCTCGCGCACGCCGGTGGACCGGCTGCCTTACCCGATCGATCTGGCGGTGGCCAAGCTCAAGGACGCCAAGCACCTGGTGCTGGCGGGCGCCAAGTCGCCGGTCGGCTTTTTCGCGTATCCCGGCAAGCCCAGCCTGCTGGCGCCGCAGGACAGCAACCAGGTGGTGCTGGCCACGGCCGAACAAGACCTGCCGCACGCCCTGGAATGGCTGGCGGACGAACTGGGCATCGCCGCCGACGCGCCGCGCCTGGCCGCCCCGGCCGCCAGCTACGAAGTTCCGCAATCGGGCAAGCTGACGGGCGCCGCGGTGAACATCCTGGTCGCGCACCACCTGCCCGAGCAGGCCATCGTGTGCGACGAGTCCATCACGCAGGGCCGCGAATTCCCGATCTACAGCGTCAGCAGCGCGCCGCACGACTGGCTCATGCTGACGGGCGGCGCCATCGGCATCGGCCTGCCCATGGCGACGGGCGCCGCGGTGGCCTGCCCGGACCGCAAGGTCGTGACGCTGCAGGCGGACGGCAGCGGCATGTACACGCTGCAGGCCCTGTGGACGCAGGCGCGCGAAAACCTGGACTGCCTGACCATCATCCTGGCGAACCGGTCGTATGCCACCCTGCATGGCGAGATGAAGAACGTGGGCGTGCAGGAGCCGGGCCGCAACGCCCGCCGCATGCTGGACCTGGAAGAACCCTACCTCGACTGGACCCACCTGGCCCGCGGCATGGGCGTGGAGGCGGTCAGCGTGGACACGGTCGAAGGCTTCGCCCGCGCGCTGGCCGACGGCCTGAAGCGCCGCGGCCCGTTCCTGATCGAAGCCGTGATCTGACGCCCCGCGCGGCGCGCCCTGCCGCGTCGCCAGGCATGTCCTACACCCCCAGATAGCGCGTCAGCTGCTCCGGTTCCCGGGCCAGCGACGCGCTGTCGCCGTCCTGCACGATCAGCCCTTTTTCCATGACCAGGCAGCGATCCGTGTGCGCCAGCACCGCACGGTAGTTGCGGTCCACGATCAGCGTGGACATGCCGGTGGCGCGGATGTCGCGGATGATCTTCCAGATCTCCGCCACGATCAGCGGCGCCAGGCCTTCGGTGGCCTCGTCCAGGATCAGCAGGTCCGGGTTGGTCATCAGGGCGCGGCCGATGGCCAGCATCTGCTGTTCGCCGCCCGACAATTGCTGCCCGCCATGGCCCAGCCGCTCCCGCAGCCGCGGGAACGTGTCCAGCACCCGCGCATAGGTCCAGTCCTGGTCCGCGCGCCTGCCGGGCCGGGCCGCCACCTGCAGGTTTTCGCGCACATTCAGGTTGGGAAAAATGCCGCGTCCCTCGGGCACGTACGCCACCCCCATCCGCGCGATGGCGTGGGGCTGCGCGTGCGTGCAGTCGCTGCCGCGCACCCGCACGTTGCCCTGCGCGCTTTTCACGTGGCCCATCAGGCTGCGGATGAGCGTGGTCTTGCCCATCCCGTTGCGGCCCACCAGGCCGACGGACTCGCCCGGCGCGATATGCATGTCGACGCCACGCAGCACATGGCTGGCGCCGTAGTAGACATGCAGGCCGCCCGCTTCGATCAGCGCGTTCATCGGCCTGCTCCTTGTTCGTCTTCGCCCAGGTAGGCCGTGCGCACTTCCGGGTTGGCGCGGATGGCCGCGGGCGGGCCGCTGGCGATGGCCGTGCCGTTGACCATGACGGTGATGGTTTCGGCGATGCGGAAGACGGCGTCCATGTCGTGCTCGACCAGCAGGATGGCGTGGCCGGCCTTGAGCGTCTGCAGCAGGTCCAGGATGCGGTCGGTTTCTTCTGGCCCCATGCCTGCCAGCGGTTCGTCCAGCAGCAGCACCTGCGGCTCGCCCGCCAGGCACATGGCGATCTCCAGCTGGCGCTTGCGGCCGTGGGGAAGCAGGCCGGCCGCGCGCCTGGCGTCCTCGGCCAGGCCCGTGCGCTCGAGCGCGGACGACGCCAGGTCGGCGCTGCGCCGGCAACCGGCCGCATCGCGCCACCAGTGCCAGAAGCGTTGCCGTCCGGCCTGCGCCGCCAGGCGGCAGTTCTCGAAGACGCTGAGTTCGGGAAAGATCGTGGATCGCTGATAGCTGCGGCCCAGTCCGGCGCGGGCCCGTTCGGGCTGGCGCCATGCGGTGATGTCGCGGCCATCCAGCATGACCTGTCCGCTGCTGGGCGCCAGCTCTCCCGACAGGATGTTGATGAGCGTGGATTTTCCCGCGCCGTTGGTGCCGATCACGGCATGGACCTGTCCGCGCAGCAGGCCAAGCGACACGCTGTTGACCGCCGTGAGGCCGCCGAAGCGCCGGGTGACCGCGGTCGCGGCCAGCAAGAGATCAGACATGGCGTTCTCCCTGGATGGGCAGGCGGGCGGCGGCGGCCTTGCCGTCGGTGCGCGCGGTCGGCGCGGGTTCGGTCTTTCCGCCCGCCGCGCGCGCCTGCCGGCGCTCGCGCCACTGGGCGGGCAGTCCGGCCAGCCCGTCGGGCAGCAAGGCAACCAGCGCGATGATGGCGATGCCCAGGGGCAGGTGCCAGTGGCGCGCATAGTCGCCGAACAACTCCTGCGACTGGAACAGTTCCTGCAGCAGCACCATGGCCACCGTGCCCAGCACCGCGCCGCCCAGGCTGCCCATGCCGCCCAGGATCACCATCAGCAGTACCAGCCCGGACTGCTCCCAGGCCAGCAGTTCCGGCGTGACGAACCCATCCTTCAAGGCAAACAGAAAGCCCGCCAGCCCCGCCAGCGCGGCCCCGACGACGTACGCGGCAAGCTTGTACGGGTAGGTCGAATAGCCGGCCGCGCGCATGCGCTGTTCGTTGATGCGGATGCCGGCCAGCGCGGCGCCGAAGGGCGAGCGCCGCAGCAGCGCCAGAAAACCCCAGGCGAGCGCCAGGCAGGCCAGGACGAAGAAGTAGAAGGCGGCGGCATCGCCCAAATCGAGGAGCGTCCATTCGCCCAGGGCCAGCGACGGCCGGAAGTACAGGTAGATGCCGTCGCTGCCGCCGCCGATCTTGGTGTCGTGGAACACGTAATAGGCCATCTGCGCAAAGGCCAGCGTCACCATGATGAAGTACACGCCGCGCGTGCGCAGCGCCAGGGCGCCGGTCACGGCCGCGTACGCGGCGGCGGCCAGCAGGGCGGCCGGCAGCAGCCACCACAGGCTGGCCGCTTCGGATTCGGGCGACAGCAGCGCGGCCACGTACGCGCCGATGCCGAAGAAGGCCGCATGCCCCAGGCTGACCAGGCCCGCGCCGCCCACCAGCAGCTGCAGGCTGAGCGCGAAGATCGCGTAGATCATGATCTTGATGGCAAGGCCCGTGTAGTAGTCGCTGCCGCTCCAGTAAAAGGCGGCAAGCGCCATCAGCGTGGCGATGGGCAGGAGTCGGTTCAGCAGAGGCGAGCGCATGCGAGGGTCCTTTTCGAGTCAACAGGCCCTAGCCCTGTTTGAACAGCCCTTCGGGCTTGCAAAGAAGAATGAAGGCCATCAGCAGGTACACCAGGACACCCGCCGCCGAGGGGAACAGCACCTGGCCGAAGGTCTCGGCGAATCCCACCAGCATCGCGGCCAGGAAGGCGCCCCGGATCGATCCTATGCCGCCGATCACGACCACCACGAAGCAGATGATGAGCACGCCGTTGCCCATGCCCGGATAGACGGACGACACCGGCGCTGCGATGCTGCCGGCCAGGGCCGCCAGCGCCACGCCCGCCGCGAACACCAGGCGATAGAGCTTGTTGATGTCGATGCCCAGGGAACCGATCATCTCGCGGTTGCTGGCGCCGGCGCGCAGCATCATGCCCAGCCGCGTGCGCGAGATCACCCAGTACAGCAGCAGCGCGACCGCGATGCCCACGCCCGAGATGAAGAGCCGATAGACGGGGTAGGTCATGACGCCGCCCAGCGGGATGCTGCCCTGCAGCCAGGCCGGCAGCGGCACGCCATGGACGTCGTTGCCGACCAGGATGCTGCGCAATTCCTCGAACACCAGAATCAGGCCGTAGGTCATCAGCACCTGCTGCAGGTGGTTGCGCTTGTACAGGTAGCTGAAGAACGCCGCTTCCAGCAGGTAGCCCAGCACGCCGGCCGCCAGCACGCACACGGCGAGCGTGGCGAGGAACCCGCCGCCGAGCCAGCGGTCGACCAGCGGACCCAGCGCGAACGCCATGTAGGCGCCGATCATGTAGAAGCTGCCGTGGGCAAGATTGATGATGCCCATGATGCCGAAGATCAGCGTGAGTCCGCTGGCCACCAGGAACAGCAGCAAGCCGTACTGGAAAGCGTTCAGGCTCTGGATGAGCAGGATGCTGATGTCCATGGGGCCTCCCGTGGCGGACGCGATGGAGCCGTCAGAGCTTGCAGCCGCGGGCTGGATCCGCCAGCTTCTGTGCGGCGACCTCGACGACCTTGTTTTCCAGGCCGTCGACGCGGCGCAGGTAGATGTCCTGCACCGGGTTGCCCGCCGCGGACAGCGTGAACGTCCCGCGTGGGCTGTCCACCGTCGCGCCGCGCATGGCGCGACGGAAATCTTCCTTCTTGCCGAAGTCGCCCTTGACCGCGGCCAGGCCCGACTGCATCAGCTGCGCCGCGTCATAGCCCTGCACCGCGTACACGTCCGGCTGCGCCTTGTAGGCCTTGGCGTAGTCGGCGCGGAAGGCGTTGTCGCGCGGCGTGTTCAGGCCGTCGGCGTAGTGCAGGGTGGTCAGCAGGCCCTGCGCGGACGTGCCCTGGGCCTGCAGCGTGCCGTCGGTCAGGAAGCCGGACCCGTACAGCGGAATCGTCTTGTCCAGGCCCGCCGCGTGATAATCCTGCACGAACTTCACGGCGCCGCCGCCGGCGAAGAAGGTGAAGACCATGTCGGGCTTGAGCGCGGCGATCTCGGTCAGCAGCGGCTGGAATTCCACGTTGGGGAACGGCAGGCTGAGTTCGCGCACGACCTTGCCGCCGGCCTTCTCGAAGCCTTCCTTGAAGCCGCCGATGGCCTCGTCGCCCGCCGCGTACTTCCAGGTGATCGTCATCGCCGTCTTGTGGCCCTTGGCGTAGGCCACCGGGCCCATCGCGTACGCGGGCTGCCAGTTGGTGAAGGACGTGCGGAAAATGCCGGGGCCGCACAGCGGGCCGGTGATCGCGTTGGCGCCGGCGTTGGTCACGATCAGCGTCGTGTCGGTGTCCTTGGCGGCCTTGGCCAGCGCCATTGCCACGCCCGAATGCACGGTGCCGATCAGCACGTCCACCTGGTCGCGCTTGATCAGGCGGTTGGCGTTCTCGGCCGCCTTCGCCGGGTTGGACTCGTCATCGACCTTGAAGTATTCGATCTCGCGCCCGCCCAGCTTGCCGCCCTGTTCGGCCACATACAGCTTGAAGCCGTTCTCGATGGCGTTGCCGAGCGCGGCGAACGTTCCGCTGTAGGGCAGCATGAAGCCGACCTTGAGCTTGTCGGCGGCGTGCGCGCCGCCGGCGGCGATGGTCAGGGCTGCGGCCAGCGCAGCCCGGGTCAGGGCGTGGTTCATGGTTTGTCTCCGTGCTTGTTATGGGCGGACGCAAGGCCTGCGGGCAGGCGCGGGGTCAGCCGGGTTTTCCCAGCGCGCCGACAAAGCCGGCGACGGCCTGGACAACGGTGGCGGGCTGATCCCGGTGCGGCGAATGGCCGCACTCCGCGATCTCCAGCAATTCGGCGTGCGGCGCGCGGCGGCGGATGCCACGCACCTGCTCCAGCGTGCCGTATTCGTCGTCCACGCCCTGCATGGCGAGGACGGGGCAGGCAATGCGGGACAGGTAGTCTTCGATGTTCCAGCGCCGGAATTCGGGCTTGAGCCAGATGTCGTTCCAGCCCCAGAAGGCCGAGTCCACGTCCTGGTGATGGCGGCCCAGCCGGGCGCGCAGATCCGATTCGACGTAGGCCTGGCGCGCCTGGCCGATATTCGCGACGGAAACGTCCTCGACGAAGATGTGGGGCGCGGCCGCCACCACGCCGGCCACGGCGTCCGGATGCATGGCGGCATAGAGCAGCGCGATCGAGCCCCCGTCGCTATGGCCGAACAGCACCGGCTTGTCGGCAAGCGCATCCACGTCCAGCGCCTTGAACAGCGCGGGCAGGACCTCGCGGGCCTCTCCGTGCATGAAGTCGACGGGCCACTGTTCCCGCAGCGGGCGCGGCGTGGATCGTCCGTACCCGTAGCGCGAGTACACAAGCCCGCGGCACCCCGCGGCAAGGCACGCGCGCTGGGGAAAGTCCTTCCACATGGACACCGAGCCCAGTCCTTCGTGCAGGAACACCAGGAGCGGGGATTCGCGCCGTTCGGGAGCGATCCATTGGCATTCCAGTTCCATGTCCCGCCCGCGCGCATGGATGCGCGCAAAGACGGTCCCGGCGTCGACACCCGTGGTCATAGCGTCGCCTCTTCCAGCTGGCGCAGGCGGAAGCGCTGGATCTTGCCGGTGGCGGTCTTGGGCAGTTCTTCCAGGAAGTTGATCTGGCGGGGATACTTGAACGGCGCAAGGTGCTGCTTCACGTAGTTCTGCAACGCGGCCCCGGTGCTGTCGTCGGGTTCGAAGCCCTGGCGCAGCACGACATAGGCCTTGGTCTTGACTAGCCCGTCATGGTCCGGCACGCCGATCACCGCCGCTTCAAGCACGGCTTCGTGCTGGATCAGGATGTTCTCGACCTCGACCGGCGACACATACTGGCCGCTGACCTTGATCATGTCGTCGCTGCGTCCGGCATAGGTGTAGTAGCCGTCCTGGTCGCACACGTACTTGTCGCCGCTCTTGAGCCAGTCGCCCAGGAAGCACTGGCGCGTCTTGTCGCGGTTGTTCCAGTACATCAGCGCGGCGCTCGGGCCCTTGATGTACAGGTCGCCAATGGCGCCGGGCGCGACTATCGTGCCGTTGTCGTCGCGCAGCTGCACCTCGTAGCCGGGCACGGGCTTGCCCGTGGTGCCGTAGCGCAGCTGGCCGGACCGGTTGGAAATGAAGATGTGCAGCATTTCGGTCGAGCCGATGCCGTCCAGGATTTCACAGCCGAAATGCCGCGTGAAGCGCTCGCCGATGTCGCGCGGCAGGGCTTCGCCGGCCGAGGTGCAGATCCGCATCGATACCTGCTCGCGCGGCGGCAGGTCGGGCGAGGCCAGCATGCTGGCGTAGAGCGTGGGCACGCCGTAGAACACCGTGGGGCGGTGCCGCGTCAGGCGCTGGAACACGGCCTGCGGCGTGGGACGTTCGGCCATCAGGACCACCGTTGCGCCCACCGCCAGCGGGAAGGTCAGGCCGTTGCCCAGGCCGTAAGCGAAAAACAGCTTCGCCGCCGAGAACACCACGTCGTTTTCCTGGATGCCCAGCACGGGCTTGGCGTAGAGCTCGGCCGTGTGCCACAGGTTGCCGTGGGTGTGGACCACTCCCTTGGGCTTGCCGGTGGACCCGGACGAGTACAGCCAGAAGGCGATCTCGTCGGACAGCGTGCGCGCCGCCGGCGCGATCGGCGATCCGGCCAGCAGCGATTCGAATTCGTGCGCGCCGGCGGGCAGGGGGCCCGCGGGCTGCGACACGACCATGTGCTCGACGTCCGCGGCCGCCAGGGCCAGGGCCGCCTGCACGACGGGGAGCAGGGCGCCGGACGTAAAGACGGCGCGCACGCGGCTGTGCGCGATGATGTAGGCGTAGTCGTCCGGGGTAAGCAGGGTGTTCACGGCCACCGGCACCACGCCGGCATGCAGCGCGCCCAGGAACACCACCGGCCAGTCGGCCGAGTCGTGCATCAGCAGCAGGATGCGCTCTTCGCGCCGCACGCCCAGGCCGCGCAGGGCGCCGGCCATCCGGGCCACCCGTTCCGCCAGTTCTCCGTAGGTGACCTGGCGGGTGTCGTCGATGTAGGCCGGCTTGGCGGCGCGCGCCGCGTTCAGCGCGGCAAGATGGCTGGCGAAGTTGAGTTCGGCGGGGCAGGCGTTCACGGTTGTCTCCTGATGTCCTGGTGGGCGGATGCCTTGCCTGTGTTTGTTGTTGGTCGGCAGGGCGGGCTCCGCAGCGTCCGGGCGCTAGCCGGGGCGCGTGAATTCGATGGCGCCGCCGGGCAGCAGATAGAGCACCAGCGCCCGGCCACGCGATACGGTGGGGCGGTGGCTGGATCCCGGGCCATACACCAGCCAGCCGGCGCCGTGGCCGTCGAAGCGGGCGTCTTCGGTCAGCGGCATGATCATGTCGATCTCGCCGTTGGGATGGGCGTGGTGGGGACCGGCCATGTCGTCCATGTCGACGACGTCGACCGAACAGCCGTCCAGGTCCGGCGCGGGCTTGATCACCCGGCCATACCGGATGCCGCCGCCTTCGCGGGCGCACATCCAGCCGTCCGCCACCCCTTGCCTACAGGTGGCGAAGATGTCCTGGAACAGGGCGCTTTGCGGGCCGGCTGCTTCATTGAGCCGCGCCTGCAGCGCCGCATCCAGCGGTTGGCCGGCCGTCAGGCGCGTCACGTCGCGCATCAGGGCATGGAATTGGTCTGGCGTGCTCACCGGGCTGCTCCTTTACACTGTCGGCGCTCCAGAAGTCTGTGAATTCGACTGCTGTTTTCTTGCACCTGAACGGCTTTGGACTCAATGGATGGAAAAATAGTGCTTCCTTTGACTACGGTCAAGCACTATAGTGCATAAAAGAGCGGTAATCAGGGTTTTTGCGGAGTCAGTCGAACCATGAATCAAGCGCTAGACGCGGCGCCTATCGAACCCCGGCGCGAGGCCTTCCTGGTGGCATTGGGCGAGCGCGTGCGCCGTCTTCGGGCCATACGCGGCATGACGCGCAAGGGGCTGTCCCAGGCGACGGGGGTGTCCGAGCGCCATCTGGCCAATCTCGAGCACGGCGTGGGCAACGCGTCCATCCTCGTCCTGCTGCAGATCGCCCGCGCGTTCAACTGCGCGCTGGCCGAACTGGTGGGCGACGTGACCACCGAATCGCCCGACTGGCTGCTGATCCGCGAACTGCTGAGCGGCCGCACGGAATCCGACCTGCAGCGCGCGCGCGAGGCCCTGACTCAGCTGTTCGGGGTGGGCGCGGGGGCGCAGCGTCCCAACCGCACCCAGCGCGTGGCGCTGATCGGGCTGCGCGGCGCGGGCAAATCGACGCTGGGCCAGATGCTGGCCGACGACCTGGGCTATCCCTTCGTGGAGCTGAACCGCGAGATCGAGCGGGTAGCCGGCTGCGGCATCCTGGAAATCCACAATCTCTATGGGCCGAACGCGTATCGCCGCTATGAACGCCGGGCGCTCGAAGAGGCCGTCCAGATCTATCCGGAGATGGTGCTGGCCACGCCGGGCGGGCTGGTGTCTGAACCGGCCACCCTGAACCTGCTGCTGACCCATTGCTACACGGTCTGGCTGCGCGCCACGCCCGAAGAACACATGGAGCGCGTCATGGCGCAGGGCGACTTCCGGCCCATGTCCGGCAACAACGAGGCCATGTCGGATCTCAAGCGCATCCTGGCCGGACGCGAAGCCTTCTACGCCAAGGCGGACCTCACCTGGGTCACCAGCAACCTGGAAGTCTCCGAAAGCTTTGCCGGCCTGCGCACTCAGGTACGCAAGGCCTGCGGCCTGCCTCTGTAGCCAGCCGGTCCCAATCCCTCGTTTCCCGCCAGGCCGCCTTTTCAGGCGGCCTTTTGCATGGCGCGCCCGCTGTCCGCGCCGGTGCGCGCAGATGCACTTTTATGCATGTCTTGCTTGACGGCCAAAATCTTCTGCACTAATCTGCACAATAATTCATGTGGTGCAGTATTTTTCCTGTCACGGCAGGGCGTATGAGGAGACACGTTATGAGCAGCCCCATCAGCAGGGTCGATTTCCGGACCGAACCCGCCCAATACCGGCATTGGCGCCTGGCGTTCGACGGCCCGGTCGCTACCCTGGCCATGGACGTGGCCGAGGACGGCGGCCTGCGCCCCGGCTACAAGCTGAAGCTGAATTCCTACGATCTGGGCGTGGACATCGAACTGCACGACGCCCTGCAGCGCATCCGCTTCGAGCATCCCGAAGTGCGCAGCGTGGTCGTCACCAGCATGAAAGACCGCATTTTCTGTTCGGGCGCCAATATCTTCATGCTGGGCCTGTCCACCCATGCCTGGAAGGTGAACTTCTGCAAGTTCACCAATGAAACCCGCAACGGCATCGAAGACTCCAGCCGCCATGGCGGCCTGAAATTCATCGCCGCCCTGAACGGCGCCTGCGCGGGGGGCGGCTACGAACTGGCGCTGGCCTGCGACGAGATCCTGCTGATCGACGACCGGTCCTCCTCCGTGGCCCTGCCCGAAGTGCCCTTGCTGGGGGTGCTGCCCGGCACGGGCGGCCTGACGCGCGTGACGGACAAGCGCCGGGTGCGCCACGACCACGCCGATATCTTCTGCACCCTGGTCGAAGGCGTGCGCGGCCAGCGGGCCAAGGACTGGCGCCTGGTCGACGACGTGGTCAAGCCCGCGCAGTTCGAAGACGCCGTGCGCGCCCGCGCGCTGGCGCTGGCGCAAGGCAGCGACCGGCCGGCCGGCCAGGCCGGCGTGGCCCTGACGCCGCTGGAGCGCCACGAAACCGCCGACAGCCTGTCGTACCGCTACGTGGACATCAAGCTGGACCGCGAAAAGCGCCAGGCCACCTGGACGGTGCGCGCGCCGCAAGGGCCGGTCGAATCGGAACTGCAGGACATCGTCGCCGCCGGCGCGAACTGGTGGCCGCTGCAGATGGCGCGCGAACTCGACGACGCCATCCTGTCCATGCGCACGAACGAACTCGACATCGGCACCTGGATCCTGAAGACCGAGGGCGATCCGCAGGCCGTGCTGGCGGCGGATGCCGCGCTGCAGCGGCATGCGGACCACTGGTTCGTGCGCGAAACCGCCGGCATGCTCCGCCGCACGCTGGCGCGCCTGGACGTCACGTCCCGCAGCCTGTACGCGCTGATCGAGCCGGGCTCGTGCTTTGTCGGCACCTTGCTCGAACTGGCGCTGGCGGCGGACCGCAGCTACATGCTCGACGACGAGGAAGACGCCGCGCCGGCGCGCATCGTGGTGGGGGAACGCAATTTCGGCGCCTATCCCCTGGTCAATGGCCAGAGCCGCCTGCAGCGGCGCTTCTACGAAGAGACCGCGCCGCTGGAAGCCGTGCGCGCGCAGGCCGGCCGGAGCCTGCCCGCCGCGGATGCGCTGGAACTGGGACTGGTCACCTATGCGCCCGACAGCATCGACTGGGAAGACGAGGTACGGATGGCCCTGGAAGAGCGCCGCGCGCTGTCGCCCGACGCGCTGACCGGCCTGGAGGCCAATCTGCGGTTCGGCGGCCAGGAAACCATGGAGACCCGCATCTTCGGCCGGCTGACCGCCTGGCAGAACTGGATCTTCAATCGTCCCAATGCCGCCGGCGACAAGGGCGCGCTCAAGCTGTACGGCAAGGGCGAGCAGGCGACGTTCGACTGGAACCGTGTCTGAGCCGCCAGCCATCCATGCATCAAGGCCGCGGCGGGCGCAACGCGTTCCGTTCCGCGGTACTCAGGAATATGCGCCGCGTCGCAAGCGGCCCCATCCCAGGAACAGGAGCAGAGACAATGTCCGGAATCAACTACACCGACAAGATCCCCAATAACGTCAACCTGTCCGGCGACCGCACCTTACAGCGCGCGCTGGAACACTGGCAGCCCAACTACCTGCAATGGTGGCAGGACATGGGCCCGGACGGTTCGCACGGCTTTGACGTTTACCTGCGCACGGCGGTCAGCGTGGAGCCCGACGGCTGGGCCCACTTCAACCACGTGCGGATGCCCGATTACCGCTGGGGCATCTTTCTCGCGCCGCAGGACGGCCAGCGCAAGATCCACTTTGGCGAAAACATGGGCCGCGACGTCTGGCAGGACGTGCCCGGCGAACACCGCGCCAACCTGCGCCGCATCATCGTCACGCAAGGCGACACCGAGCCCGCGTCGATCGAGCAGCAGCGCCATCTGGGCCTGACCGCGCCCTCGCAGTACGACCTGCGCAACCTGTTCCAGATCAACGTCGAAGAAGGGCGCCACCTGTGGGCCATGGTGTACCTGCTGCACCGCTATTTCGGCCGCGACGGGCGCGAGGAAGCCGACGCGCTGCTGCAGCGCAGCTCGGGCGATTCGGACAATCCGCGCATCCTGGGCGCCTTCAACGAAAAGACGCCGGATTGGCTGGCGTTCTACATGTTCACGTACTTCACCGACCGCGACGGCAAGTTCCAGTTGTGCGCCCTGGCCGAGTCCAGCTTCGATCCGCTGGCGCGCACCACCAAGTTCATGCTGACCGAGGAAGCGCACCACATGTTCGTGGGCGAATCCGGCATCTCGCGCGTCATCCAGCGCACCTGCGAAGTGATGAACCAGCTCAAGACCGACGACCCGGAAAGCGTGCGCGCGGCCGGCGTGATCGACCTGCCCACCATCCAGCGCTACCTGAACTTCCACTACAGCGTCACCATCGACCTGTTCGGCGCGGACCAGTCGTCCAACGCCGCCATCTTCTACGGTTCGGGCCTGAAGGGCCGCTACGAAGAGAGCAAGCGCACCGACGACCACCAGCTCAAGAACGACACCTACCGGGTGCTGAACGTCAGCAACGGCAAGCTGAGCGAGACCGAGGTGCCGATGCTCAACGCGCTGAACGAGGTGCTGCGCGACGATTTCATCCGCGATTCGGTGGCCGGCATCGGCCGCTGGAACAAGGTCATCGAAAAGAGCGGCATCCCGTTCCGCCTGCAGGTGCCGCACAAGGCCTTCAACCGCCAGATCGGCACGCTGGCCGGCATCCGCATGTCGCCCGACGGCGAGATCCTGTCCGAATCGCAATGGCAGGCCAACCAGCACAAATGGCTGCCCACGCCGGAAGACCGCGCATTCGTCGCATCCCTGATGGGCCGCGTGACCGAACCGGGCAAGTTCGCCAACTGGATCGCCCCGCCGGTCATGGGCATCAACCGCCAGCCCGTGAATTTCGACTACGTCCGTTTCAACTGAAGGCGGCGGGGGCGGGGCGCCAGCGCCTCGCCCGTGCACTGGGAGGACGGCGATGAACGCCCCATTACCCGTAGAAGTCCTGAAGCAGCACCTGATCGATCCCGAGATCTGCATCCGCTGCAACACGTGCGAAGAGACCTGTCCGGTCGACGCGATCACCCACGATTCCAACAACTACGTGGTGGATCCCGATATCTGCAACGGCTGCATGGCCTGCGTGCCGCCATGCCCCACCGGATCCATCGACAACTGGCGGCTGGTGGTGCGCGCGCAAGCCTATTCGGTGCAGGACCAGCTGGGCTGGGAAGAGCTGCCGAAAGAAACCTCCCTGCCCGCCGACGCCGATGCGGCGCCTGCTCCGGCGCAAGCCGCGGATGCGCAGGCGGCCGCGGCCATGCCGGCGCCAGCCATGGTTGCCGGGGCCGCCGTGCCGCCATGGTCGGCGGCGCATCCCTATGTGAACCTGTACACGCACAAGACGCCCATCACGGCGACGGTGGTGGGCAATTACCGCGTCACGGGCGCGGATACGGAAAGCGACATCCACCATATCGTGCTGGACTTCGGCGAGCAGCCCTTTCCGGTGCTGGAAGGGCAATCCATCGGCATCCTGCCGCCGGGAACCGACGCGCAGGGCAGGCCGCATCATGCGCGCCAGTACTCGCTGGCCAGTCCGCGCGACGGAGAACGGGCGGGCTACAACAATCTTTCCCTGACCGTGAAGCGCGTGACCCAGGACCACGGCGGCGCGGCCGCGCACGGCGTCTGCTCCAACTACCTGTGCGACCTGGCCAGGAACGACACCGTGCAGGTGATCGGTCCGTTCGGCCACACCTTCCTCATGCCCAACCATCCGCGCGCCAACCTGATCATGATCTGCACGGGCACGGGTTCCGCGCCCATGCGCGCCATGACCGAACGCAGCAGGCGGCTGATCGGCACCAACGAAATCGGCAAGCTCATGCTGTTCTTCGGCGCCCGCACCGAACGAGAGCTGCCGTACTTCGGCCCCTTGATGAAGCTGCCGCGCGATTTCATCGACATCAATCTGGCGCTGTCGCGCGAGGCCGGCCAGCCCAAGCGCTACGTCCAGGACCTGATCCGCGAACGCGCCGGCCAGGTGCGGGAATTGCTGGCCGACCGCAACACCTGCATCTATGTCTGCGGCCTGAAGGGCATGGAGGTCGGCGTGCTGGATGCCCTACGCGAAGTGATGATGCAGGCGGGCGAGGATTGGTCTATCCTGCACGATGTGCTGCGCCGCGAAGGCCGGCTGCATTTCGAGACGTACTGAGTCCAACAACACATGCGTGACGATCGGCGCGCCTGGGCGCGCCGGTTTCGTTTTGCGGGGGGAAAACCAAAAATGAAGTTCGCCGAATTCAAGGACGGCATGCTGATCAAGGCCGGGCCGGTCACCGTGACCGAAGCGGAGATCCTGGAGTTTGCCCGGAAGTACGACCCCCAATGGTTCCACACCGATCCCCAGCGCGCCGCGGAGGGGCGCTGGGGTGGTCTGATCGCCAGCGGCTGGCATACCTGCGCCCTGGCCATGAGCATGGCCGTGAAGGCCGCCCTGCACGATTCCGAATCCTTCGGTTCGCCCGGCCTGGGCGAAGTGCGCTGGCGCACGCCGGTGCGGCCCGGCGACACCCTGCGCCTGGAAGCGCGCGTGCAGGGCGCGCGCACCACGTCGTCGCGCCCTGACCTGGGCATCATCACCTGGGCCTGGACGGTCCTGAACCAGCACGACGAAAGCGTGCTGGAAATGGACGCGACCAGCCTGTTTGATTTGTCGGGCAACAACTAATCAGTTGTCCCGCGGATGCGTCGTGCCGACGCATCCATGGCGCGGCACGCCGGGCGCGGCGTCGACCGTTGACCATCTGGCGGGATGGAGCGGGCCAAATTTGACCCGGCCGGGCCAAAATTGGCCCGCTCCATTTCCTTATTTATCAGCGGCTTATAAAGAGCCGGGCCAAATTTGGCCCGGTTTTTGGCCTGAAAGCGGGGTTTTTGAGCGCTGCGGTTGCGACATGCAACCGAAGCAAGGTTCATTTGTGGGATAACAGATTGATTCTTATGGGTTTTCATTCACCCGCGTAAACCTGGCACGGATTTCGCATATGTCGTCGCATCCCACCTTCGGGATGCTTCGGGCCCCTCACGGCCCTCACGACGACAAGGACTCCGTCAATGCCTACTCCCGCCTACATCAGCATCACCGGCAAAACCCAGGGCAACATCACCCAGGGCGCCTTCACCGCCGACTCCGTCGGCAACGTCTACGTCGAAGGCCACGAAGACCAGATCCTGGTCCAAGAGATCGAGCACCGCGTCAATACCCCGACCGACCCGCAAAGCGGGCAGCCTTCGGGCCAGCGCGTGCACAAGCCGTTCATCTTCACCAGCGCGCTGAACAAAGCCACGCCCCTGATGTACCAGGCGCTGGCCGCCGGCGAAATGCTGCCCAAGGTCGAAGTGAAGTGGTACCGCACGTCGATCGACGGCAAGCAGGAGCACTTCTTCACGACCGAGCTGGAAGACGCCACGATCGTGGACATCACCAGCGTCCTGCCGCACGCGCAGGACCCCAGCAAGTCGGACTACACG
>NZ_JBDJLJ010000033.1:0-57989 GCF_039673305.1 Achromobacter spanius | reverse complement strand
CCGCCGGTGGGCGCGTCGCCGCTGCGGCGCGCGGGGGCGGCGGTGTCGTTCAAGCGCATGGTGAGCGCCACGCGCTTGCGCGCGACGTCCACTTCCAGCACCTTCACGCTGACCGTCTGGCCCACGCGCACGACGTCGCGGGGATCCTTCACGAACTTTTCGGCCAGGGCCGAGATGTGGACCAGGCCGTCCTGGTGGACGCCGATGTCGACGAACGCGCCAAAGTTGGCCACGTTGGTCACGACGCCTTCCAGCACCATGCCCGGATACAGGTCGTTCAGGGTTTCAACGCCTTCCTTGAACTGCGCCGTCTTGAATTCGGGGCGCGGATCGCGGCCGGGCTTTTCCAGTTCGGCGAAGATGTCCTTCACCGTGGGCAGGCCGAAGCGTTCGTCGGTGAAGTCGGACGGCGACACGCCTTTCAGGGCCTCGCGCTGGCCGATGATCTGCTTCACTTCGGCCTTGATCTTGGCCACGATGCGCTCGACGACCGGATAGGCTTCGGGGTGGACGGACGAGGCGTCCAGCGGGTTTTCGCCATTGGGAATGCGCAGGAAGCCGGCCGCCTGCTCGAACGCCTTGTCGCCGAAGCGGGGCACCTTGCGCAGGTTTTCGCGCGTGGGGAAGGCGCCGTTTTCGTCGCGCCAGGCCACGATGTTCTTGGCCAGCAGCGAGTTCAGGCCGGACACGCGGGCCAGCAGGGCGGCCGAGGCCGTGTTCACGTCCACGCCGACCGCGTTCACGCAGTCTTCGACCACGGCATCCAGCGAACGCGCGAGTTCGCGCTGGTTGACGTCGTGCTGGTACTGGCCCACGCCGATGGCCTTGGGATCGATCTTGACCAGTTCGGCCAGGGGATCCTGCAGGCGGCGTGCGATGGACACGGCGCCGCGCAGCGTCACGTCCAGGTCGGGGAATTCCTGGGCGGCGGTTTCCGACGCGGAATACACCGAGGCGCCTGCTTCCGATACCACCACGCGGGTGACCTTCAGGTCGGGGAAGCGTTCCATCATGTCGCCCACCAGCTTTTCGCTTTCGCGCGAGGCGGTGCCGTTGCCGATGGCGATCAGGTCGACCTTGTGGCGCGCGACCAGCGCGGCCAGCGTGTTGATCGTGCCGTCGCGGTCGCGGCGCGGTTCGAACGGATACACGGTGGTGGTGTCGACGACCTTGCCGGTCTGGTCGATCACGGCGACCTTGCAGCCGGTGCGGATGCCGGGGTCCAGGCCCAAAACCGCCTTGGGGCCGGCGGGGGCCGCCAGCAGCAGGTCCTTCAGGTTGGCGGCGAACACGCGGATCGCCTCGGCTTCGCCGCTTTCGCGCAGGCGGCCGACGAGCTCGCTTTCAAATGCGGTCAGCAGCTTCACGCGCCAGGTCCAGCGGCAGACTTCGCCCAGCCAGCGGGCGCGCGGCGTCGCGTCCAGCGCGAACAGGCCATTGCCCAGCTTCAGGAAGCCGGCGATGCGGGCGACGCAGGGATGCGGCGTCTGGGCTTCGAGTTCGGCTTCCAGGCCCAGGCGCAGTTCCAGCACGCCTTGCTGGCGGCCGCGCAGCAAGGCCAGGATGCGGTGCGAGGGCAGGGTGCGCAGCGGTTCGTTGAAGTCGAACCAGTCGCGGAAGTTGGCGCCCTCGGTTTCCTTGCCGTCGATCATCTTGGAGTAGATCAGGCCGGTGGACCAGAGATGTTCGCGCATGTCGGCCAGCAAGTCCGCGTTTTCCGCGTAGCGCTCGGCCAGGATGTCGCGCGCGCCATCCAGCGCGGCCTTGGCGTCGTTGATGGACGCCTCGGGGTTCAGGTACTGCGCGGCCAGGGCGGCGGGATCGCAGGCGGCATCGGCCAGGATGGCGTCCGCAAGCGGCTCCAGGCCGGCTTCGCGGGCGATCTGCGCACGCGTGCGGCGCTTGGGCTTGAAGGGCGCGTACAGGTCTTCCAGGCGCTGCTTGGTGTCGGCGGCCGCGATTTCCTGCTGCAGCCCGGCCGTCAGCTTGCCTTGCTGCGAAATGGATTCAAGAATGGCTCCGCGGCGCTCTTCGAGTTCGCGCAGGTAACCCAGGCGGACTTCGAGATTGCGCAGCACGGTATCGTCCAGGCCGCCGGTGGCTTCCTTGCGATAGCGGGCGATGAAGGGCACGGTGGCGCCGTCATCCAGCAGTTCCACCGCCGAGGCGATCTGGGAGGCGCGCGCGCCCAGCTCGGTGGCGAGCTGCGCGACGATGCGGGCGTTGTCGACGCCGGCGGCGACGTACGTGATAGCGGAAGTTTCAGACATCTCTATACGACGACAAAAAGGAAAAACAAGGGGCGGATTGTGCCATAAGCCGTTGTTACAGAACGTGCCCGGGAGGACAGATCCGTCCCTCTGGCGGCGGCATGGCGGTGGACCGCAAGCGGGAAACCGGCGCGGCAGCGGGTATCATTTGGGTCCTTTCCCAAATCAGTGTCTGGCGCCCGAACCGCTTGTCCCGGCACCGGTTCACCCATGATCCCGACCGACACTAGGCTGCTGTAATGCTGGACCTGGATATTTCCGAATTCTTCGACGAGGACGGGCCTTTGGCCACGGCCTTGCCCGGCTACAAGCCGCGTCCATCGCAGGTTGAGCTGTCGCAGGCCATCGGCCAGGCCATCCAGGACCGCGCCACGCTCGTGGCCGAAGCGGGCACCGGCATCGGCAAAACCTGGGCTTATCTTGTACCCGCCTTCATCCAGGGCGGCAAGGTGCTGATTTCCACCGGCACGCGCACCCTGCAGGACCAGCTCTTCGCGCGCGATCTGCCGCGCGTGCGCGCCGCGCTCGCGGCGCCCGTCACCGCGGCGCTGCTCAAGGGCCGCGGCAACTATGTCTGCCATTACCACCTGGAGCGCCTGCAGGGCGACGAGCGCGCGCTGAAGTCCCGTTCCGAGATCCAGCAGTTGCGCCAGATCCAGGTGTTCGCCGGCATCTCCAAGACGGGCGATCGCGGCGACCTGGCCCAGGTGCCTGAAGACGCGGAGATCTGGCAGCGCGTGACTTCCACCCGCGAAAACTGCCTGGGTCAGGAATGCCCGCGAATCCGCGACTGTTTCGTGGTCAAGGCGCGCCGCCAGGCGCAGGAAGCCGACGTGGTCGTCGTCAACCACGCGCTGTTCATGGCCGACCTGATGCTGCGCGAAGAGGGCGTCACGGACCTGCTGCCCGAAGCCGACACCGTGATCTTCGACGAGGCGCACCAGCTGCCCGACACCGCCACGCGCTTTCTCGGCAGCAGTGTATCCACGCACCAGTTGATGGACTTCGGCCGTGCGCTGGAAGTCGCCGGGCTGGCCTACGCGCGCGAGGCGGCCAAATGGAGCGACGTCAGCCGGCACCTGGAAACCGCCGCGCGCGAATTGCGCCTGACCTGTGCGCCGCTGGACAAGATGCCGGGCCGCAAGGCCACGTTCGAGGCCATTCCCAATCCCGAGGAATTCGACGAAGCGCTGCTGGCGCTGCGCGAAGCCGTGGACGGCGCCACGAAGGCGCTGGGCGCCGTCGCCGAAAAGCACCCGGACCTGATGGCGGCCGCGCGTTCGGGCGCCGAAATTTCGGTCAAGCTCAAGCGCTGGGCCACGCCCGGGCGCGCCGGCGGGGCGTTCGATGACGAAGGCTGGGGGCGCGACGACCAGGCGCCCGCGCAAGCCGCGCTGGGCGATGGCGCGTCCACGCCCGCCGCCATCCTGGAGGGCGCCGCCCTTGCCGAACAATGGACGGGCCCGGCGGTGCGCTGGGTCGAGCACGGCCTGCACCACGTGCGCCTGCATTCGGCGCCGCTGTCGGTGGCCCAGGCCTTCTCCAAATTCCGCAAGCCGGGCCAGGCCTGGATCATGACCTCGGCCACGCTATCGGTGAATGGCGAGTTCACGCACTTCACCAGCCAGCTGGGGCTGGACAGCGCACGCACGGGCAAATGGGAGTCTCCATTCGACTACCCCGAGCAGGCGCTGCTGTTCGTGCCGCGCGGCATGCCGGAGCCGCAGTCGCCGCAATTCCTTGACCGCTTCGTCCAGACGCTGCTGCCGCTGCTGGAGGCCAGTCCGGGCGGCACCCTGGTGCTCTGCACGACCCTGCGCGCGGTGGACAAGGTCGCCAACCTGCTGGCAGATGCCTTCGACGACGCGGGCCATGACTGGCCCTTGCTGAAACAGGGCGAAGGCACCCGGCGCGACCTGCTGGACCGCTTCTGCAAGCTCGAGCACCCGGTGCTGGTGGGCAGCGCGAGCTTCTGGGAAGGCATCGACCTTCCCGGCGACGTGCTGACCCTGGTGGCGATCGACAAGCTGCCGTTCGCGCCGCCCGACGATCCCGTCATCGAGGCGCGCCTGCGCGCCTGTCGGGCGCAAGGGGGAAATCCGTTCTCGGAATACCAACTGCCCGAGGCCGCCATCTCGCTCAAGCAGGGCGCCGGCCGCCTGATCCGCACGGAGTCGGACTGGGGCGTCCTGATGGTCGGCGACGCGCGGCTGGTCGAAAAGCCCTATGGCAAGCGCCTCTGGCGCGGCCTGCCGCCGTTTGCGCGCACGCGCGAACTGGAAGAGGTGCTGGCCTTCTATCGCCGCAAGCGCGAATCGCAGGATCAGTAGCCCGACGGGCGCGCCAGGCAAAAAAATAGCCCTTCAAGCGAAGGGCTATTTTTATTCCCATGCGGGCGGAATCAGTTGAAGGGATTCCACCAGCTCTTGTCAGCCTTCAGGCCCTTGGTGCGGAATTCGCTGTTGGGGAAGTTCTGGTCGTAGACGCGCTGGGCGTCGTTCTTGAGTTCGGTCATGCCCAGCTTGTCGTAGGACTGGACCATCAGGTAGAGCGCTTCTTCGGTGGCGGGGGCGCCCTCGAAATCGGTGATGACGGTCTGCGCGCGGTTGGCGGCCGCGACGTAGGCGCCGCGCTCGTAGTAGTAGCGGGCGACGTGGACCTCGTTCATGGCGATGGTGTTGACCAGCCATGCCACGCGCTTTTCGGCGTCCACCGTGTACTTGCTGTCCGGATAGCGCTTGATCAGCTCATTGAAGGCGTCGTAGGACGCGCGCAGGCCCTTGGGATCGCGCTCGGCGGGGTCCTGGCCAGTGATGTTGCTCATGAACGCGCTGGCCGGCGTGAAGTTGATCAGGCCCTTCAGGTACAGGGCGTAGTCGGTGCCGGGGTGATTGGGGTAGAGCTGCTGGAAGCGGTCGATTGCGGCCAGGGCCTGTTCGTTTTCGCCGTCCTTCCAGTTGACGTAGGCCAGTTCAAGCAGGGCCTGCTGGGCATAGACACCGAAGGGGTAGCGGCTTTCGATGGCCGTCAGGCGTTCGCGCGCTTCCTTCCAGCCGCCCGAGGCCATTTCTGCCTTGGCGTCGGCGTAGAGTTGTTCTGCGCTCCAGTTGGTGGTCTTGTCGTACTTGCCGTCCGTGCCGCTGCAACCGGCGATGATCATGGCGGCAAATAGCGCGATAACCACGCGCAATACCGACCCGCTGCGGGATGCGGGGTTCGAGGGAGCTGCGGAGTGGTGAATCACGAGAATCGTATCCTTGGTGGTAGCATGGCAGGCTGATTATATGATTTGTCTCCATGTCTGATACAGCCGCCAGCGCAGATCTTGTTTCCGACGGCGATCTGCTGGGTCCCGCCGACGGAATCGAGGATGAAAACCTCCCGGACGAAACCCCCGAAGGCACTGCGCGGGGCGAGCCGCAACTTGTAACCGTGCCGTCCGCCACCCGCGCCGACCGGCTCGACAAGGTGCTTGCGGGCCTCTTGCCCGAGCACTCCCGCAGCCGTCTGCAGGGCTGGATCGAATCCGGCAACGTCCTTGTCAATGGCAAGCCCGGCAAGATCAGGCAGACGGTCGGCCCGGGCGACGAACTGACCGTCTGGGCCCAGCCCGCACCCGATGCGCGCGCGTTCGCGCCCGAACCCGTCGAATTCGGCGTCGTGGCCGAAAGCCCGGACTGGATCGTGGTGAACAAGCCCGCGGGGCTCGTCACTCACCCCGGCGCCGGCAACTGGAGCGGCACCCTCCTCAACGGCTTGCTGCATCGCTACCCCGAATTGGCGCAGGTCGCGCGCGCCGGCATCGTGCACCGGCTGGACAAGGACACCTCGGGCCTGATGGTGGTGGCGCGCAACGAAACCGCCCAGACGCACCTGGTGCGCCAGTTGCAGGCGCGCAGCATGGGCCGCGAATATGTGGCGCTGGCGCATGGCTGGATGGCCGCCGCCGGCCGGGTGGACCGCGCCATCGGCCGCGATCCCCGGGTGCCGGTGCGCATGAGCGTCGAGCGGCCCGTGGCGCCCAAGCCCGCCATCACCAATTACGCGCCGTCCCGTCGCGGCATGGCGGACCCTGGCGGCCGTGTCACCGAAGTGGTGTGCCGCCTGGAAACCGGCCGGACCCACCAGATCCGCGTGCACATGGCCAGCCTGGGACATCCGCTGCTGGCCGACACGATCTATGGCGGCAAGCCGATCGCCGGGGCGCAGCGCCAGATGCTGCATGCCCGCGCGCTGCATTTCGACGACCCCGGCGGCACCGGAGAAGTCCAGTTCGCCGCGGCGGTGCCCGCCGACATGGCGCAAGTCCAGGAGAGCATTGCATGGAGCGCGTGATCGCGGGCCTGCCCGTCGTGACGGGGCCTGAATGGCCGGGCGTGAATTACTTCTGCACGACCCGCGCCGGCGGCGTGGGGGTGGCCCCGCATGACACCCTGAATCTGGGCCTGCGGGCGGGCGACAACCCCGATGCCGTGGCCGAGAACCGCCGCCGCGTGCGCGCCGCGGTGCCGTCCGATCCCCTTTGGCTGCGCCAGGTCCACGGCAGCGAGGTCGCGGACGCCGACCAGCCCGGCCTGCCGCCCGAACCCGCGTTGGATGCCAGCGTCACGGCGCAGCCCGGGCGTGTGTTGGCGATCATGGTGGCCGACTGCCTGCCCGTGGTCATCGCCGATGCCGACGGCACGGTGCTGGGCGCGGCGCACGCCGGCTGGCGCGGCCTGTCGGGCGGGGTGCTGGAACATACCCTGGCCGCGATGCGCGCCAAGGCGCCGCGGGCCAAGGCTTGGCGGGCCTGGGTCGGCCCGGGCATCGGTCCCCGCGAATTCGAGGTCGGCCAGGACGTCCTGGACGCCTTCATGGCCGACGACCCGGCCACCGCGCGCTATTTCACGCCACGTCCGGGCATTCCCGGCAAGTGGCTGGCCGACCTCGCCGGATTGGCCGATTTCCGCCTGCGCCGCGCCGGGGTACAAGAGGTGGCGCTGAGCGGGTTGTGCACCGTCACCCAGGCGGACCGCTACTTTTCCTACCGGCGCGACGGCCAGACCGGACGCATGGCTTTGCTGGCCTGGCTAAGCCCGGTTTGATCTGGCGCAAGGCCTCGGGCCTTGCCTTGCGTCTTACTCTGGTAGCCCTCCTTGTATACCCGCATTGACAGTCCTGGACCCGGAATGCAACATCAATCGCGAAGTTTCGATAACAAGGTGTCGAAGTGAATGCCAATCTCTCCGCAGGTCCCAATCCGGTGAGCGTGGCACCGGAAGTCCTGGCTGATATCCAGGCAGAATTCTCTCGTGAATGGCAACGCCTTTGCGACGATGCCCGGCGCGGCGCGCTGGCGCCGCCGTCCGACCGCCGTTTCTCGGGCGCCGCCTGGGCCGCCAACGATTCCCACCTGCTGCTGGCGCACACCTATCTGCTGTCGGCGCGCGCCATGGCGCGCATGGTCGATGCCGCCCAGGTCAGCGAACCCATGCGCGACCGGCTGCGGTTTTCGATCATGCAATGGGTCGACGCGCTGTCTCCGTCGAACTTCCTGGCGCTGAATCCCGACGCCCAGCAGTCCATCGTGGAAAGCGCGGGCCGCGCGCTGAACGAGGGCCTGGCGAACCTGCTGGGGGACGTCAAGAAAGGCCGTATCACGCAGACCGACGAATCGCAGTTCGAGATCGGCCGCAACGTGGCCACCACGCCCGGCGATGTGGTCTTCGAGAACAAGCTGTTCCAGCTGATCCAGTACGCGCCCTCGACCGCCACCGTGTTCGAGCGGCCGCTGGTCATTGTGCCGCCCAACATCAACAAGTTCTACATCCTGGACCTGCAGCCCGAGAATTCCTTTGTGCGGCATGCCGTCGACCAAGGGCAGACGGTATTCCTGATTTCCTGGCGCAATCCCGTGGCCGCGGACACCGACGGCGTGGATCGCGCCACCTGGTCCGACTACCTCGACGACGCCGTGCTGCAGGCGCTGCGCGTGGCCGCCGACATCACCAAGCAACCGCAGGTCAACGCGCTGGGCTTCTGCGTGGGCGGCACCATGCTGGCGGCGGCGCTGGCCCTGGCCGAAGCCCGCGGCGAACATCCCGTGGCGTCGCTGACGCTGCTCACTTCGTTCCTGGATTTCCACGAAACCGGCGTCCTGAAAGTCTTCGTCGACGAGGCCCACGCGCTGCTGCGCGACCATCAACTGGGCAACGGCGGCCTGATGCCGGGGCGCGACCTGGCCACCACGTTCTCGTTCCTGCGGCCCAATGAACTGGTCTGGAACTACGTCGTCGGCAACTACCTGAAGGGGCAGAAGCCGCCCGCCTTCGACCTGCTGTTCTGGAACGGCGACAGCACGAACCTGCCGGGCCCCTTCTTTTCCTGGTACTTCCGCAATACCTACCTGGAAAACAATCTGAAGGTGCCGGGCCGCGCGCATGCGGCGGGCCTGCCGCTGGACCTGACGCGGCTGCGCATGCCGGTGTACCTGTTCGGTTCGCGCGAAGACCATATCGTGCCCTGGGTGTCGGCCTATGCGTCCACGCAGGTGCTGCGCGGACCCCAGCGCTTCGTCCTGGGCGCCTCCGGCCATATCGCGGGCGTGGTGAATCCCCCCGCCAAGAAGCGCCGCAGCTACTGGGTGGCCGACGAACTGGAAAAGGCCAGCCAGCCCTTGCCGGGCGACCCCAATGCGTGGTTCGAACAGGCGGTGGAACACCCTGGAAGCTGGTGGCCAGACTGGGCGGCCTGGCTGGCAGGCCATTCGGGCAAGCAGGTGAAGGCGCGCACAAAGACAGGCAATGCCAAGTACCGGCCGATCGAGCCGGCCCCTGGCAGGTATGTGAAGGTCCGGGCGGCCTGACGCCGCGCCTTGCGGTCGATCCCCGGGCAAACAAAGAAAGTTAATCAACGAGGCGTCCGTCGCACACAGGAGGAAGTCCAATGAGCGGAAAACTGGCTTACGTAACAGGCGGGATGGGCGGGATTGGCACCTCTATTTGCCAGCGCTTGGCCAAGGATGGCTTTCGCGTGGTGGCAGGTTGCGGCCCCAGCCGCAATTACCAGCAATGGCTGGACGAACAGGCGGCACAGGGCTTCACGTTCCATGCATCCGTGGGCAACGTGTCCGACTGGGACTCCACGGTGGCGGCCTTTGAAAAGGTCACCAATGAGCTGGGTCCGGTCGATGTGCTGGTCAACAACGCGGGCATCACCCGCGACGGCCTGTTCCGCAAAATGAGCGCCGACGATTGGCGCGCGGTCATCGACACCAACCTGAACAGCCTGTTCAATGTGACCAAGCAGGTCATCGAGGGCATGGTGGAGCGCCAGTGGGGCCGGATCATCAACATCAGTTCGGTGAACGGCCAGAAGGGCCAATTCGGCCAGACCAACTACTCCACGGCAAAGGCCGGCATCCATGGCTTCACCATGGCGCTGGCCCAGGAAGTGGCCAGCAAGGGCGTGACGGTCAACACGATTTCGCCCGGCTACATCGGCACCGATATGGTCCGGGCCATTCGTCCCGACGTGCTCGAAAAGATAGTCGCCACGATTCCGGTGCGCCGCCTGGGCACGCCCGAGGAAATCGCGTCCATGACCTCATGGCTGGCATCCGACGAATCCGGCTTTTCGACCGGCGCGGACTTCTCGCTGAACGGCGGCCTGCACATGGGCTGACGCAATGCGGGCCGCCCCGCGGGCGGCCCGTCGGCGCCGGATGGCCTCGGGGAGAGGGCCGTCCGGCATTACACTCCACCTTATTCGAAGCCTAAGAGATCGCCCGATCCGGGGACAACCATGACGCAAGCACAAACCGGCGCCAGCCTGCGCCTGATTAAAAAGTACCCCAACCGTCGCTTATACGACACCCGGACCAGCACCTACATCACCCTGGCAGATGTCAAGCAACTGGTCCTGGCCAACGAGGAATTCCAGGTTGTCGACGCCAAGAGCGCCGAAGACCTGACCCGCAGCATTCTCCTGCAGATCATCCTTGAAGAGGAAAGCGGCGGCATGCCCATGTTTTCCTCGAACATGCTGTCGCAGATCATCCGTTTCTACGGCCATGCCATGCAGGGCATCATGGGCTCCTACCTGGAAAAGAACATCCAGGCGTTCATGGAGATCCAGCAGCGCATGGCCGAACAGTCCAAGGGCCTGTACGGAAGCCAGTTCGGCCCGGAGGCCTGGACGCAGTTCATGAACGTGCAGACGCCCATGCTGCAGAACATGATGAACAACTACATCGACCAGAGCAAAAACCTGTTCGTGCAGATGCAGGACCAGATGCAGGACCAGACCCGCGCGATGTTCTCGACCTTCCCGTTCACGCCCGGCGGCACGCCGGGATCCGGGCGCAAGTAGACGCAGGGAAGGGCCCGGCGGGCCCGATTCCGGCAGAAAAAACCGGCGCGGCGCAGTCCGCGCCGGTTTTTTTGCGTTTGACCCAACGCAATGATCCGGCACTTTATTGAGGTCAAGGTTCAGGGATGTGTCAGCAAAATCCACTAAATTAATGAAAACGGTTCTTGTTTGTGTTTTGAACCGTCATTTTCATTTGTGTCTCAAGGATTATGCACATGATCAAGAAAGCCTTGGCGCTGGCCATTGTCGCTTTGAGCGTGTCCGCCGCCCACGCGGCCGAGTACCCCATCGGCAAGCCGGTTGAGAAGGGCGGCATGGAAATCGGCGCGGTGTACCTGCAGCCGATCGAAATGGACCCCCCCGGCATGATGCGCCCCGCCAAGGATTCGGATGTCCACCTTGAGGCCGACATCCACGCCACCGCCGGCAACAAGACGGGTTTCCCGGAAGGCGAGTGGGTGCCTTACCTGGTCGTGAACTACGAGATCCAGAAGGTCGGCAGCCAGAACGTGCAGAAGGGCACCTTCATGCCCATGGTCGCCAACGACGGCCCGCACTATGGCGAGAACATCAAGCTCGAAGGCCCGGGCAAGTACAAGCTCAAGTACTCGATTCTCCCGCCGACGGCGAACAAGATGAGCCATTTCGGCCGCCACGTCGACAAGGAAACCGGGGTGGGCGACTGGTTCGAGCCGTTCGACCTGGAATATGAATTCGTCTACGCCGGCACCGGCAAGAAGGGCGGTTACTGATCGTGGGCCGCCTGCTGCGCGTGATTGCCGCAATGCTGATCGGCCTGGCCGGTATGGCGGGCATGGCGCCCGCGCAGGCGGACGAATTGCCCACGTTCACCCTGAGATTCAAGCCGGACGGCACGTTCGAGCCCGCTACCCTGGAAGTGCCGGCGGGCCGTTTCAAGATTGAACTCATCAACGAGAGCAATGAGCCGGTGGAATTCGAAAGCATTCCGCTGCGCAAGGAAAAAGTCCTCGGACCGGGAGTGAAGTCCTTTGTGGTCATCACCATTTCCCGTCCGGGCGAGTATCCCTTTTTTGACGACTTTCACCAGAGCGTGAAGGGCACCTTGGTCGTCAAGCCCAAGGAATAAAGCGGCAGCAAGTCATGGAACAGGTACTTTTCATCGTCTGGCGCGAAAGCGTCGAAGCCCTGCTCGTGGTGGGCATCCTGTACACGTGGCTGCGCGCCACGCCCGAAGGCAAGCGCGGCCTGCCCTATCTGTGGGGCGGCGTGGCGGCCGGGCTGGGCCTGGCCGTGGCGCTGGCGCTGGTGCTGCTGGGCGTTTCGTCCTGGCTCAGCGACGAAGGGCAGGAATGGTTCCAGGCCATCATGTCGCTGGCGGCATGCGCGCTGGTGGTGCAGATGGTCGTGTGGATGAAAAAGCACGGCCGCACGCTCAAGGGCGAACTCGAAACCGGCGCACGCGCCTCCGTCGCCAACGACAACTGGTGGGGCCTGCTGTTGCTGGTGGCCATTGCCGTGGCCCGCGAAGGCAGCGAAACCGTGGTGTTCCTGTACGGCACCGTGTCGGCGGGCGAAGGCGGCAGCGACATGCTGAAGCTGGCCCTGGCCGGCGTGGCGGGTTTCGCGGTGGCCCTGCTGACGTTCTGGCTGCTGCAGCTGGGCGGCAAGCTCATCACCTGGCGCCGATTCTTCCGCGTGACGGAAATCCTGCTGCTGCTCCTGGCCGGTTCGCTGCTGGTGGGCGGGCTGGATCACCTGATTTCCCTGGACGTTCTGCCGACCATCGTGGATCCGGTCTGGGACAGCTCCTGGCTGTTGAGCGACAGCACGGGCTTCGGCAAGGTGCTGGCGGACTTTGCCGGGTATCGTGCGCTGCCGGCGCTGATCTCGGTTCTGTTGTGGGTGGCTTACTGGATCGTTGTCTGGGCGCTGCTGCGCTGGGTGGGCAGCAAGCCCGCGCCGGTGGCGGCGGCCCGGGGGGCATCCTGATTCCGGTCTTTTTCGCCGGACTGAATATTTGAAGGTTTGACCATGGCAGCTGCACTCGGGAGGGCAACCTCCCGTATCGCCGACTTTCTCCGTGACCATGCCCCGCTGTTGCGCAAGCTGCAGTGGGGCATTGTCGCGATATACGCTTTCCTTTTGATCGTGCCTGCGCTGTTGCCGCTGCCGGACAATGCGGCGTCGGTGTTCAACAATCTGACGGTCGTGGCGCAGTTTGCCTTCTGGGGCGTGTGGTGGCCGTTCGTGCTGATCTCCATGCCGATCCTGGGCCGCGCCTGGTGCGGCTGGCTCTGTCCCGAAGGCATGTTGACGGAATGGGCCAGCGAGCGGGGGCAGGGCCATGCCATCCCGAAGTGGATGCGCTGGGGCGGCTGGCCTTTCGTGGCGTTCGCGCTCACGACCATCTACGGCCAGCTGGTCAGCGTCTACCAGTATCCGCTGGCGGTCCTGGCCGTGCTGGGCGGATCCACCGTGGCGGCCATGATCGTGGGCTGGCGGTATGGCCGCAGCAAGCGGGTGTGGTGCAAGTACCTGTGCCCGGTCAACGGCGTGTTCAACCTGCTGGCCAAGCTGGCGCCCTGGCACTTCAAGGTCGACGAGGAAAAGTGGCGCCATCCCGTCATCCGCATCGAACCCATCAACTGTGCGCCGCTGGTGCCGCTGCGGCACATGAAGGGGGCGGGCGACTGCCACGTCTGTGGACGGTGCAGCGGCTATCGCGGCGCGATCGCGCTGACGCCGCGTTCTCCCGAAGAGGAGATCGTGCATGTGACCGAGGGCGATCCCTGGCAGACGGCGCTGCTGTGCTTCGGCCTGATGGGCATCGCCATCGGCGCGTTCCTCTGGAGCGCCAGCCCGTGGTACGTGACGGCCAAGCAATGGGCCGCGACCTGGCTGGTCGAGCGCGACATCATGTGGCCGCTGATGGACAACGCGCCCTGGTTCATCCTGACGCATTATCCCGACGTGAACGACAGTTTCTCGTGGCTGGATGGCGCGGGCATCCTGATGTTCGTCGTGGGCGCGACCGTGTGCGTGGGCGGCGCTAGCTTCCTGTCGCTGTGGATCGCCGACCGGCTGGCGCCCGCGGCCGCCGTGCCCGGCGCGCACCCCAGCCGCTGGGGGCGCCCGGGCCTGCACAAGCTGGCCCAGGCCTTGATTCCCTCGGCCGGCATCGGCGTGTTCCTGGGCCTGTCGGCCACCACCGTCAACCTGCTCAAGCATGAAGGCGTGCAGGCCGCGTGGGCAACGCCGGTGCGCTTCACGCTGCTGACGCTGGCGGTGCTGTGGACGCTGCGCCTCTTTGTCCGCCTGCTGAAGCAACGCAAGGCGAGCACGTTCAGGAAGAGCCTTGCCGGCCTGGTGCTGGCAGCGGGCCTGGCGCCGTTCTGCCTGGCCTGGGTGCTGTTCTTCGCCATCTGGTAGGCCGTTCGGGCGGACGCTGCGATAAAGTTGGGGCTTTGCCGGCGCGGCCGGTTTGAAGCCCCAACTTTATTTCCCAGCCATGGCCACCTACGCGTTCCGCCTGCTCAACGTCTTCGCTTCCTCCACTTTCAGCGGCAATCAGCTTTGCGTATTTGAAGATGCGCGCGGCATGGACGATGCAACCATGCTGGCGCTGACGGCGCAATTCAACCTGTCCGAAACCACGTTCATCCTGCCTTCGGACCGCGCGGATGCGCGTGTGCGCATCTTCACGCCCGGCCACGAAATGAACTTTGCCGGCCATCCCACGATCGGCACCTCGCAGGTCGTGCGCGACCTGCTGGGGGCGGGCGATGCGCTGACGCTGGAATTCAAGGCCGGCCTCGTGCCCGTCACGGCCCGCGGCGACGCCTGGACTTTCACCGCGCCATGTCCCGATGGCGTGCGCACCGGCAAGCCCGAACTGGACCGCGCCGGCATCGCCGGCCTGGTCGGACTGGATGCCCGCGACCTGCGGGACGATCCGATCTGGGTGGACACCGGTGCCCACCATTTGCTGGCGCCGCTGGCCAGCGTGGATGCCGTGCGCCGCGCCGCGCCCGATGCGTCCAGCCTGGACCGCTGGCAGGCCAGCAGCCTGGGACGCAAGACGCTGTATCTGTTCGCCTTCGACGAAGGCAACGTGCAGGACGGCCGCCAGGTCGTGGTGGCCCGGTACTTCTACGCCAAGCCCGGCGGCGGCATCAACGAGGATGCCGGCACCGGGTCGGCGTGCGCCAACCTGGGCGGCTGGCTGCTGCATCGCGGGCATCCCATGCCGGCCAGCCTGTTGGTGCAGCAGGGCGACCAGATGGGCCGCCCCTGCCGCCTGCTGCTTGATGTCGATGCCGGCAACCGGATCCAGGTGGGCGGACGGGCCGTGGAAATCGGCCGCGGCACGGTCACGGTGTAGCGGCCGCGGCGCGGCAAGCGCCCAGGAAAAAGCGGCGCCCCTGTGGCCACGGGCGCCGCGTTGCGTTTCAGGCGTCGATCTTATCGATGCCGCCCTTACTTCCGGTTCTTGGCCGGATCGACCTTGATGTTGTTCATGACCTGCTTGACGCCTTCCACGCCGCGCGTCACGGTGGCGGCGTGATCGGCTTCCGCGGCGGTGCCCACGGTGCCGGTGAGCGTCGTGACGCCGTTGTTGGTTTCAACGGCGATGTCCAGTGCGCTCAGTTGCTTGTCGGCCACGAAGGCGGCCTTGACCTTGGTGGTCACGGTGGCGTCGGACGCGTATTCCCCCACGGACTGTTTCGGCTTGCCGTCGTCGGCGGCAAAAGCCATGGAAGTGAAGGCAGCGCCCGTACCCAGTGCGGCGGCGGCGATCAGCTTGCGAATTTCCATAGTAATGCTCCTTGTTAGAGGTGTTCAGCGCGTTCAGGACGCAATGATGTTCAGTGGATGTCGGGTGCTTGTTCTATTTCTTGCGGAAGGCGCCGCCCAGAATGGACAGCAGCGCCAGGACCAGGAAGACGAAGAACAGGACCTTGGCGATCCCCGCGGCGCCAGCGGCGATGCCGCCGAAACCCAGGACAGCCGCGATGATGGCGATGACGAAGAAAACTACGGCGTAGTGCAGCATGTCAGCTTCTCCTGGTGGTTGAACGGATCAGGGATTGCGGTCGAAGAAGTCGCGGACTTCCTTTTGCGCCTCTTCCTTGGTCTTGCCGTAGCGCTCCTGAATGAGGCCGGCCAGACGTTCGGCATTGCCCTCCGTACGGGTCAACTCGTCGTCGGTGAGTTCACCCCAGGCCGCTTTGGCCTTGCCCGTCAGTTGCTTCCACTTTCCGGCGATGATGTCGTTGTTCATGGTGACCTCTCTGGTTGCTTGCGGCGACAGGCTTATGGCCTATAAGTCCGTCAACGCGGTTGAGTTGGGCACTGATCAGCTAGTTCCTACCGTACGAGTCCCCGCCTGGGGCTGTCAAACGGGGCTGTGGGCAAATGTAACTGCCGCGGAGCCAGGAAAATCGCCGATCCTCGACGTAGAAAGCTTGCAGGCGCACCAGAAGGGGGAGTTACATTCCGGCAACGTCTTGTCCCCTTTTGAGCGCGGCTCGTAACGGATCCGCTCGCATGCGCGCGGAATCCGCCCGAATGCGAGAGCCCGCGCGGCTGGCCGGGTTCCGTGCATGCCGGTATAGTCCTCACGGAGCCGGCTGGCGGTTCAACTCGGAAACGGAGATAGCCACGCATGACGAAACGACTTTGCAGCGTCCTCTTGCTGGTGCTTGGCGCCATGGCGGCCCAGGGCTGCACGCACGTGACGGACAGGTACCAGGCCAGCGCGCCCGCGGCGTCCCCTCACGGCTAGGCTGCGCAGCGACGCAAAAAAAAACGGGGCGCCTGGGGCGCCCCGTTCATTTGCAGCCGCGGCAGCCGCCGCGAACTTCAGGCTTGCGCGATGCGCTTGGCGATATGGTCCAGCGCCTCTTCCACCTGGTCCACCAGGATCAGGCACAGGTCGCCGGGCTGCAGGCGCGCGAGCGCCGTGTCGATGGCCAGGAATTCGCCGTGGATCTCCTCGGTGTGGGAGGTGCGGCTGGCGCCGACCAGGCCCTGCCGCAGCAGTGCCAGCACTTCGCCGTCGGCGCGGCCGCGCTGGCATTGGTCCTGGTATAGCAGCACGTCGTCGAACGCCGAGCCCAGGATCTCCGTCTGCATGCGGATGTCTTCGTCGCGGCGGTCGCCCGCCCCGCTGATGACCACGGAGCGGCGCTTGGACGGCATGGCGTCCACCGCGCGCACCAGCGCAAGGATCGCATCGGGATTGTGGCCGTAATCGGCGATGACCGTCGCGCCGCGGTGGTCGAACACATTGAACCGGCCGGGAGCGGTCTGCGCATCGTTGACGAAGGAGGCCAGGCCGCGGCGGATGATGTCCCAGTCCAGGCCCAGCGCCCACGCCGCCGCGATGGACGCCATGGCGTTTTCGACCTGGAACGTGATCGTGCCGTTGCGCGTGAGCGGAATCGCGGCCAGCGGGAAGCGGACCTCGTCGGGCCCCTGCGCCGCGACGATCGCATCGCCGTCGCGGTACACCGAGCGCAGGCCCTGCGCGCGATGGGTCGCGAGCACGGGATGGTTGCGGTCCTCGGCGAAGTAGGTGACCGAGCCCGGGCAGCTGGCGGCCATGTCGGCCACGATGGGATCGGCGGCGTTCAGCACCGCCATGCCCGACGGATGCACGTGCTGGACGATGACGCGCTTGACCACCGCCAGGTCTTCGACCGTGCTGATGTAGCCCAGTCCGAGGTGGTCGCCCATGCCGATGTTGGTGACGATGGCGACGTTGCAGCGGTCAAAGGCCAGGCCTTCGCGCAGGATGCCGCCGCGGGCGGTCTCGAACACCGCCGCGTCCACGTCGGGATGCATCAGCACGCTGCGGGCGCTGCGCGGGCCGCTGCAATCGCCCGTGTCGATGCGCAGGTTGTCGACGTACACGCCGTCGGAATTCGTCATGCCCACGCGGTTGCCCGCCGCGCCCAGCAGATGGGCGGTCAGGCGCACCGTGGTGGTCTTGCCGTTGGTGCCGGCGACGGCCACCACCGGAATGCGGCCATCGTCGCCGTCCGCATACATGTTCGCGATGATGGCCTCGCCCACCGCGCGGCCCTTGCCGAACGAGGGGTTCAGGTGCATGCGCAGGCCGGGGGCGGCGTTGACTTCGACCACGCCGCCATGCTGGTCTTCAAGCGGGTACTGGACGCTTTCGGCCACCACGTCCACGCCGCAGATGTCCAGGCCGATCATGCGGGCCGCGGACACCGCGCGCGCCGCCATTTCGGGATGGACCTCGTCGGTCACGTCGGTGGCGGATCCGCCGGTGCTCAGGTTGGCGTTGTTGCGCAGGAAGATCAGCGTGCCGGAAGGCGGCACGGAATCGGCGTCGAAACCCTGCTTTTTCAGCGTCGCCAGGGCGATGTCGTCGAAGCGGATCTTGGTGAGCGAGGTGGCGTGGCCGTCGCCGCGCAGCGGGTCCGCGTTGACCTGGTCCACCAACTGGCGGATGGTCTGCTGCCCGTCGCCCGTGACCTGGGGCGGGTCGCGGCGCGAGGCCGCCACCAGCGCGCCGCCCACGACGAGCAGGCGGAAATCGTGGCCCGGAATATAGCGTTCGACGATCACTTCGGAACTGATCTCTTCGGCGACTTCAAAGGCCTGGATCACGCGTTCGCGGGTTTCGATGTTGACCGCGACGCCGCGGCCCTGGCTGCCGTCGCGCGGCTTGACGACCACCGGGCCGCCCAGTTCCTGCGCCGCTTCCCAGGCCTCTTCGGCGCTGGTCACGGAACGGCCCATCGGCACCGGCACGCCGGCGGCGTCCAGCAGCATCTTGGTCAGGTCCTTGTCCTGCGCGATGGATTCCGAGATGGCGCTGGTCAGGTCGGTTTCGGCGGCCTGGATGCGGCGCTGCTTGCTGCCCCAGCCGAACTGCACCATGCTGCCCTGGGTGAGGCGGCGGTAAGGGATGTTGCGGGCCGTGGCCGCGTTCACGATGGAACCGGTGCTGGGGCCCAGGCGCACGTCTTCGTCGAGTTCGCGCAGGCGCTTCAGGGCGTCGGCGATGTCGAAGGGCGTGTCGTCCAGCGCCGCGCGCACCAGCGCCTGCGCCAGTTCCATGGCCAGCTTGCCGACTTCTTCTTCGCTGTATTCCACCACCACCTGGAAGATGCCGGGCTCGATGGTGGATGCGGTGCGGCCGAACGTGACGGGGCAGCCGGCGTGCGCCTGCATCGTCAGCGCGACGATCTGCAGCACGTGGGCGATGGACACCGAGCCCTGGTGGCCTTCGGGGCGCAGCAGTCCGGTCTGCGGCAGCCGCGCGCGCAGGCGGGCCTCGAAGTCGGGCAGGTTGTCGATGGAGCATTCGGCGTCGGCGCACGACACGATGGCCTCGATCGCGGTGTTCTTGCTCCACAGATTGGGGCCGCGCAATGCTCGGATACGGGAGACTTCCATGGCAGGTATTCCTGTCGTCTAACGTGCGCGCCCGCGGACTGCCGCGGCGCGCGCGGATATTGTCAGTTTTGCTGAATCCAGCGGCGGACCAGATCGATGGTGGGGCCGGAGAAGGCCTCGTCGGACTGCAGCAGGACGAAGTCTCCCGCCGCGATGCCGTCCAGGACGCTGCCGATGGCCTTGCCGTGGTCGGGCTCTTCCTGGATGTCCTTCACGCGGCTGCCCTGGGCCAGGCCCTGGCGCAGCAGCGCGCGCGCCTGGCCTTCGGGCCGCTTGCTGCGCACGGTCGCGTCGTCGTAGAGCACCACGCGGTCGAAGGCGTCGCCGAGCAGCTTGCCCTGTTCGATCAGGTCCGCGTCGCGGCGGTCGGCGCCGGCCGAGTAGACCGCGGCGCGCGTCGCGGACGGGAACTGGTCGATGGCGGCGATGAGCGGACGCAGCGCCGAGGCGTTGTGCGCATCGTCCACCACCACGGTGCTGCCCTTGCGTTCGAACAGCGTGAACTGCCAGGGGGCGTCGGCCTGGTCGATATCGAAGGTTTCGATGCCGGCGCGGATCAGCTCCACGGGGATATCCAGCGCCCAGGCCGTGCCCACGGCCGCCAGCACGTTTTCAACCTGGAAGGCCACGCGTCCGCCGTGGGTCAGCGGGATGGCGGCCACGTCGGCCAGCCGTTCTTCCTGGGCGCCTTGCGCCAGCATGATGCTGCCGTCGCGCACGAAGACGGCGCGGCCGTCCTGCGCCAGGTGTTCCGTGATGGCGGGCAGGGCGGGGTCGATGCCGAAGAAAATCACGCTGCCGTCGCAGAGTTCGGCCATTTCGACCACGCGCGGATCGCGCGCGTTCAGCACGGCGACGCCGTCGGGCAGGACCACGTCGACCTGCGTGCGGAACACGTTGAACATGCGTTCCGTTTCGTTGATGTCGAAATCGCCCAGGTGGTCGGCGTCGTCGATGTTGGTGACCACGCCCACCTGGCAGCGGTCATAGGCCAGGCCCTGGCCGAGGATGACGCCGCTGTCGTTTTCGATGACGGCGGCGTCCACGTTGCGGTTCATCAGCAGCCGCGTGCCCGACGCGAAGTCGGCGCGGTCGCCCTTTTGCACCAGGCGGCGGTCCAGGTAGAGGCCTTCGCTGCACGCCAGGCCGGTGCGCTTGCCCGACAGGTGCAGCAGGCGCGCCACCAGGCGGGCCACGACGGTCTTGCCGTTGGTGCCGGTCACGCCCACGATGGGAATGCGGCCCGCGTCGCCTTCCGGGAACAGGTGGTCGACGATGGCGCGGCCCACGGGGCGCGGCGTGCCGTCGGCCGGCTTCAGGTGCATCAGCAGGCCGGGGCCGGCATTGACTTCAACGATGGCGCCGCGCTGTTCGTCCAGGGGGCGGGTGATGTCCTCGGCCACCAGGTCCACGCCGGCAATGTCCAGGCCCACGATGCGGGCGGCCAGCGTGACCGTGGCCGCGACGCTGGGGTGCACGCGGTCGGTCACGTCGAAGGCGACGTTGCCGCTGCGCTGCACCAGCACGCGCTGGCCTTCGGGCGGGACGCTGTCTTCGGACAGGCCCTGGCGGGCGATTTCCAGCCGGGCCGCGGAATCCAGGCGCACGGGATTGAGCGGATGGTTCTCGGTGCGGCCGCGGCGCGGATCGGTGTTGATCTGGCTGTCGATCAGTTCGGTGACGGTGGACTTGCCGTCGCCCGTCACCCAGGCCGGTTCGCCCGCGGCGGCGGCGACCATGCGGTCGCCGACGACCAGCAGGCGGTGTTCATTGCCCAGCACGAAGCGCTCGACGATCACGCCGCTGCCTTCGTCCACGGCGACGCGGTAGGCGGAAACCACCTCTTCGCGCGTCGTCAGGTTGGTGAACACGCCGCGGCCGTGGTTGCCGTCGTAAGGCTTGACGACGACGGGCAGGCCGATGTCCTCGGCGGCATCCCAGGCGTCTTCCTCGCTTTCGACCAGGCGGCCTTCAGGCACCGGCACGCCGCAGGTCGACAGCAGTTCCTTGGTCAGGTCCTTGTCGCGCGAAATGCCTTCGGCGATGGCGCTGGTGCGGTCGGTCTCGGCGGTCCAGATGCGGCGCTGGGCCGAACCGTAGCCGAACTGGACCAGGTTGCCTTCGAACAGGCGGATATAGGGAATGTCGCGGTCGTCGGCCGCGTCCACGATGCACGCGGTGCTGGGACCCAGGCAGTGGCGGTCGATCAGGCTGCGCAGCTTCGAGATGGTGGCGGGCACGTCGAACGGACGGTCCTCGATGGCGGCCATGACCAGGTCGCGGGCTTCGTTCAGGGCGGTGCGGGTGACCTGCTCTTGCCAGGCGCGCACGACGACCTTGTAGACGCCGCGCGTGGAGGTTTCGCGGGCCTTGCCGAAGCCGCCGCGCAAGCCGGCCAGGTTCTGCAATTCAAGGGTGACATGCTCAAGGATATGGCCGGGCCAGGTGCCTTCTTTCAGGCGGGCCAGGAAGCCGCCCCGGACGCCGGGGCTGCAGCGGTGTTCGATCAGGGTCGGCAGCCATTCGGTCAGGCGCTCGTAGAATCCGGGAATCGTGTTGGAGGGGTAGTCCTCCAGTTCTCCGATATCCACCCATGCTTCAAGGACCGGGCGATACGTCCAAATGTTCGGGCCGCGCAAAGCCACGACATCGAGAAATTCAATGTCTTTCTTTTTCATGTTTTAATTTAATCGAGAAGCAGGTTGGCACGCGCGGACGCCCCTATGCAAGACCGCGAATTTATTGGGGTTGCGCCTTTAGAATAATGCCAACGAGTGGGGGATCCCAGATATTCCTAATTAGAAAAATCGGCTGATACTATACGACGCCTTCAAGGCGTGAACTCGTTGTGTTGTAAGGAAGGGACACGTTTGTCGCCGCTGGCGCCGAACCGGTTGCCGCCTAGTAGGGCAGAGTCCTGGCCCGGTATGCGTTCCAATGAAAAAACCACACCTGCTTTCCGGCCTTGCCGATGCTTTTCCTGCCCGCTGGCGGGATGAAATCCGCACTGAACTGGCGGATGACGAAACCCTCCTGGCCTGGGTCGAAATAGACCTCGATCAGCGTTTGAAGTTCCATCCCGGGCTGGTCGCGGTCACGGACAAACGGCTGATCGGCCGGCTACCCGACGATACCGGCTGGGAATCCTGGCCATATGGCCCCCAATTAAAGCTTTCGCTCAGCGACCACGCCGGCGCCGCCGTGCTGGAACTGCACGACGATGCCGGCCGGCTGGCCATCTGGCGCTTCACCCTGGCCTGCAATCCGGCCGCGCTGCGCCTCCTGGCCCAGTTCGAAACCCAGCAATCCATCCGCCTGTCCGGCAAGCCGCCCGAAGAGCTGGCCGAGCGCACCTGCACCATCTGCAATAACGTCATTCCCGAGGGCGAGGAAGAGTGCCCCACCTGTCACCAGGAACAGGCGGCGCCGCCGTCCACCTGGGCGCTGCTGCGGCTGTGGCGTTTCGCCCGGCCCTACCGGGGGCCGCTGTTCGCGGGCTTCCTGCTGACTCTGTTGGGCACGGCCGCCACCCTGGTGCCGCCGTACCTCACCATGCCGCTGATGGATGATGTGCTGATCCCGTTCCAGAACGGGGCGCCCATCGACTACAGCCTGGTCCGGCTCTATCTGGGCGGGCTGCTGGGATCGGCGATCCTGGCGTGGGGGCTGGGCTGGGCGCGGACCTACATCCTGGCCTGGGTCAGCGAACGCATCGGCGCGGACCTGCGCACGACCACCTATGCGCACCTGCAGCAGCTGTCGCTGGAATACTTCGGCGGCAAGCGCACGGGCGACCTGATCTCCCGCATCGGCAGCGAGACCGACCGCATCTGCGTGTTCCTGTCGCTGCATCTGCTGGACTTCGCCACCGACATCCTGATGATCGTCATGACGGCGGTCATCCTGGTGACCATCAACCCGTGGCTGGCCCTGGTCACGCTGGTGCCGCTGCCCTTCATCATCTGGATGATCCACGCCGTGCGCGACCGCCTGCGGCACGGCTTTGAAAAAGTCGACCGCATCTGGTCCGAGATCACCAACGTGCTGGCCGACACGATTCCCGGCATCCGCGTGGTCAAGGCGTTTGCGCAGGAAAAGCGCGAGGTCGCGCGTTTCCGCGAAGCCAACAACCGCAACCTGGAAGTCAATGACCGCGTCAACACGACGTGGTCGCTGTTTTCGCCCACCGTCACGTTGTTGACCGAAGTGGGCCTCCTGGTGGTGTGGATCTTCGGCATCTGGCAGGTATCCCAGAAGCAGATCACCGTGGGCGTGCTGGCCGCGTTCCTGGCGTATATCGGGCGCTTCTACATGCGCCTGGATTCCATGAGCCGCATCGTGTCGGTCACGCAGAAGGCCGCGGCTGGCGCCAAGCGCATCTTCGACATCCTGGACCACGTTTCCAGCGTGCCGGAACCGGCGAACCCCGCCAAGATGCCGCACATCAACGGCCGCATCGAACTGCGCGACGTGGGCTTTCGCTATGGCAACCGCCAGGTCATCCGCGGCCTGAACCTGACCATCGCGCCGGGCGAGATGATCGGGCTGGTGGGACACAGCGGCTCTGGCAAGAGCACGCTGATCAATCTCATCTGCCGCTTCTATGATGTGTCCGAGGGCGCGGTGCTGGTCGACGGCGCCGACATCCGCTCGGTCCGCGTGGCCGACTACCGCCGCCACATCGGCCTGGTGCTGCAGGAGCCGTTCCTGTTCTTCGGCACCATCGCCGAGAACATCGCCTACGGCAAGCCGGACGCCACGCGCGACGAGATCGTGGCCGCGGCGCGCGCCGCCCATGCGCACGAATTCATCCTGCGCCTGCCGCACGGCTACGACTCGCTGGTGGGCGAACGCGGCCAGGCTTTGTCCGGCGGCGAGCGCCAGCGCATCTCGATCGCCCGCGCGCTGCTGATCGACCCGCGCATCCTGATCCTGGACGAAGCGACGTCGTCGGTGGACACCACGACCGAAAAGGAAATCCAGAAGGCCCTGGACAACCTCGTGCGCGGCCGCACCACGATCGCCATCGCCCACCGCCTGAGCACGTTGCGCAAGGCGGACCGCCTGGTGGTGCTGGACCGCGGCCAGATCGTGGAGCAGGGGCCGCACGAAGACCTGATGGCCCGCGAGGGCGCCTACTATCGTCTGTACCAGGCGCAGGCGCGCCAGGCCGAGGCCGATGCCCAGGCGTCGGGCAGCGAAGACATGGCCGCCGTGGCCTGACGCGGAAACGGAATCATCGCCATGACCTTGCCGTCTTTTCAGTTGCGCCGCAACGCCTTCGGGCGCCTCGAATTCCAATCCGCCGACGGCGAGTCGCACGAAGGGGTCATTCCCGTGCGTGCCTTTCCGATCAGCGAAGCGGGCCGCGGCCTGTCGCTGGTCACCAGCGACGGGCACGAACTGGCTTGGATCGAGCACCTGTCCGACGTGCCGCAGCCGCAGCGCGCGCTCATCGAAGAAGAACTGGCCGGGCGCGAATTCATGCCCGAGATCCGCAAGCTGGCCAGCGTGTCGTCCTACGCCACGCCCAGTACCTGGAAGGTCGAGACCGACCGCGGTCCGACCTCGTTCACGCTGCGCGGCGAAGAGGACATCCGTCGCCTGAGCCCGCAGACGCTGCTGATCGCCGACAACCACGGCATTTTCTATCTGGTGCGCGACATCCAGGCGCTGGACAAGCACAGCCGCAAGCTGCTGGACCGCTTTCTTTGATGCGCCGGCGTCAGGCGCCCTTGAACGGCGTGTGCGACTCCAGCTCGCCCAGGTAGTCGACGACCGCGGCGGTTTCCTCGTCCAGAAAGTTCTGGATCGCTTCGGCGAACCCGGGATGGGCGACCCAATGCGCCGACCACGTCGGCGTGGGCAGCAGGCCGCGCGCCATCTTGTGTTCACCCTGCGCGCCACCCTCGAAGCGCGCGATCCCATGCGCGATGCAGTAGGCGATGGCCTGCATGTAGCAGGTCTCGAAGTGCAGGCCCGGCACGTATTCCGTGGCGCCCCAGTAGCGGCCATACAGCGCATCGCCGCCCGCAAGGTTCAGCGCCGCGGCCACCGGTCGGCCGTCGCGCTCGGCCAGGATCAGCACGAAGGCGTCGGGCTGGTCGTGATGCGCGCGCTGGAAGAATTCGCGGCTCAGGTAGGGCGGATTGCCGTGGCTGAAGTACGTCCGGCAATAGCATTCATAGAAGAAGTCCAGTTCGCCCGCGCCGATGTCGTGGCCGCGCAGCCAGCGGAACGACAGGCCGGCCGCGGCGACCTTCTTGCGGTCCTGCCGGATCTTCTTGCGCTTGTCGTGGCTCATGGTGGCCAGGAAGGCGTCGAAGTCGGCGTAGCCCGCGTCGGTCCAGTGGAACTGCACGCTTTCGCGGATCATGAAGCCGGCGTCGCGCAACACGCGCACGTCGGCATCGGCGAGAAACAACAGGTGCAGCGACGACACCTTGACCTCTTGCGCGAAGGCCACCAGCCCGCGCACCAGCGTCGCGCGGTCTTCGTCGTCGGCGGCCAGCAGCCGCGGCCCCGTCACGGGCGTGAACGGGATGGCCGACAGCAGCTTCGGGTAATAGCGCATGCCGTGCCGCTGGAAGGCGTCGGCCCAGGCGTAGTCGAACACGTACTCGCCGCGGGAATGCGATTTCAGGTAGAGCGGCGCGGCGGCGGCCAGCGCATCGCCGCGCCACAGCGCCAGGAAATGCGGGGCCCAGCCGGTTTCGCGCGCGGCGCAGCCGGTGTCGTGCAGGGCGCTCAGGAACGCGTGCCGCAGGAACGGCTGCTCTCCGGCCAGCGCATCCCATTGCCGGGCGTCGATGCGGGACAGGTCGGTTTCGATGGTCAGGCGCAGGGAATCCATCCGTGAATGATAAAGTCCTTCGTGAATGCATGGCGTCCTGGCCATGGCAATTCAAGGTTATGCGGCATCCGCGGGCCGTCAGGGAATTGGAACATCATGGACAGCAGCACGACGGCGCAGGCAGGGGGGCGGAACGCCCCGGACTGCATGCGCGCGCAGGCGCTGGCGGCGCTGGCCGCCACGCAATGGCAGGAAAAACTGGCGCGGGTGCGCGCCATCGGCGATGACGCCCGGCTGGACTGCCTGCGCGTGTTCGCATCGGTGGACGGATTGCCCGGCCGCCCGCCGCAGCCGGAACTCGTCCCGCCCCCGCAAGTGAAACAGCGCTCCATGGCCACGCAGGAGGGACGCGCGGCGCTGCTGCACGCGCTGGCGCATATCGAATTCAACGCGGTGAATCTCGCGCTCGACATCATGTGGCGCTTTGCCGGCATGCCCGAGGCGTTCTACCGCGACTGGCTGCGCGTCGCGCGCGAAGAAGCGCTGCATTTCGACCTGCTGCGCCGGCGGCTGGACGCCATGGGCTACGCCTACGGCGATTTTCCCGCGCACAACGGCCTGTGGGACATGGCCGAACGCACGCGGGACGACGTGCTCGCGCGCCTGGCGCTGGTGCCCCGCACGCTGGAGGCCCGCGGCCTGGACGCGTCGCCCATGATCCGCAACAAGCTGGCCGGCGCGGGCGACGCGGAAAGCGCGGCCATCGTGGACATCATCCTGCGCGACGAGATCGGCCATGTCGCCATCGGCAACCACTGGTACAAGCAGCAATGCGCGCTGGCGGGGAAGGAGCCGGTTGCCTGTTATGCCGAACTGGCCCTGCGCCATGACGCGCCCCGCCTGCGCGGCCCCTTCAACCTGGAGGCGCGCCGCGCCGCCGGTTTCGACGACGCCGAGCTTGCCGCGCTGCAGGCCGGCTGACCGGAAGGCATCACGATGGACATCACGATCGACGCGCTCCTGACCGGCACGGTGCGTCCGCTGGGCGACTCCGGCCGCGACAGCGGCATCGACAAGCATCCCGTGCGCGAGCGCCTGTGGCTGGGCCCCGAAGGCCTGGGCGGCGACGAGCAGGCCGACCGGCGTTTCCACGGCGGCCCCGAGAAGGCCTTGCACCACTACGCGCGCGACCACTACCCCGCGTGGCTGGAAACGCTGGGCGAGCGCGCCGTGCTGCGGGGTCCCGGCGCCTTCGGCGAAAACATCTCGACGACGGGCATGACCGAAGCCGATGTCTGCGTGGGCGACATCTACCACGCGGGCACGGCGGTGATCCAGGTATCGCAGGCGCGGCAGCCGTGCTGGAAACTGGATCACCGCTTCGGCCGCAAGGGCATGGCGGCGCGGGTGCAGGCCAGCGGCATGACCGGCTGGTACTACCGCGTGCTGCAGACCGGCTGGCTGGCGGCGGGAGATGCGCTGTCCCTGCAGGAGCGCCCGCACCCGCAATGGACGCTGGCGCGCGTGCAGGACATCCTCAACCGCCGCGTGCTGGACCCGGACGTGCTGCGCGCGCTGGCGGACCTGCCCGAGCTGTCTCCCAACTGGCGCACGCTGTTCGAGAAGCGCGCCCGCGCCGGAGAAGTCGAAGACTGGACGCGGCGCCTCGAAGGCGATGGCGCCATCGCACCCCCCAAGGAATCCCAGGCATGAAATCCCTCTTGGCCCGCGCGCTGGCCGGCGCCGCCCTGATCCTGCCGGCGTCCGCCGTGCTGGCCGCCGATCCGTTCGCGACCTGCCTGTCGCAGCTGCGCGCGCCCGCGCTGAAGGCCGGCGTGTCGGCGGCGACGTTCGACGCGAATACCGCCAACCTTGCGCCCGACATGGCGGTAATCGGCCTGCTGGACGCCCAGCCCGAGTTCAAGACGCCCATCTGGGACTACATGGCGGGCCTGGTGGACGACGAGCGCGTGGCGGACGGGCAGGCCGGCATGGCGCGCTGGCAGGCGGAACTGGACCGCGCCGCCCAGCGCTATGGCGTGGATCCGGCCGCCATCGCGGCGGTGTGGGGCGTGGAAAGCAATTTCGGCCGCACGCTGGGCGGCCGGCCGCTCCTGACCTCGTTGTCGACCCTGTCGTGCTTCGGGCGCCGGCAGGCCTATTTCCGGGGCGAATTCTTCGCCACCCTGAAGATCATCCAGGACGAGCACATCGCGCCCGACCGCCTGGTCGGATCCTGGGCGGGGGCGTTTGGCCAGACCCAGTTCATGCCTTCCACCTACCTGCGGCTGGCGGTGGATTTCGATGGGGACGGCCGCCGCGACCTGGTTGACAGCGTCCCGGACGCGCTTGCGTCCACCGCCAATTTTCTCAAGCGCGCCGGATGGAACCCGGCGCTGGCCTGGGGTTATGAAGTCAGGCTGCCCGCCGGGCTGGACACGGCGGGGGCGGGGCGCAAGAACAGGCGGCCGATGTCGTCCTGGATCCGGCAGGGCGTCACCCGGGCCGATGGCCAGCCCCTGCCCGCCGACGACACGCCCGCCGGCCTGCTGCTGCCCGCCGGCCGCAACGGGCCCGCGTTCCTGGTCACGCGCAACTTCGACGCCCTGTATTCCTACAACGCCGCGGAAAGCTATGCGCTGGCGATCGCGCACCTGTCGGACCGGCTGCGTGGCGGCGGGCCCCTGGTCCAGTCCTGGCCGACGGACGATCCGGGGCTGTCGCGGGCGGAACGGCGCGAACTGCAGCGCCTGCTGATCGCCAGGGGCTACGAACTGGGCGAACCCGACGGCATGATCGGCGCCCGCACCCGCCAGGCCTTGCAGGAAGCGCAGCGGGAATTGGGGCTGCCGCCCGACGGGCGCGCGGGCCAAAAGGCGCTGAAGGCGTTGCGGGCGTCGGCCACGTCCCGCGCGGGAAGCTGAGGGCGAAAGGCTGACGTCATCAGTCCCGGATTTACAAGTTTTGCAAAGTCGAAGCCTCCGGCAACCCGCATCGCGCGCGCGACGCCAATCATCGGCCTATACTGGTTTCCCGACTTTTTCAGGAGCGCGGCAATGAGTCTATTGGACACCTTGGCCTCGATGGCCGGCGGCGGTCAGCAAGGCGGATCGGCCTCGCTGCTGCCCGCGCTGATCGAGCAACTGAACAAATACCCGGGCGGCCTGACCGGCCTGATCGCCAGCTTCCAGAAGGGCGGCTTGAGCGAGATCGTGGCGTCCTGGGTGGGTACGGGGCAAAACCTGCCCGTCAGCCCCAGCCAGCTCGGTTCCGTGCTGGATCCGGGCGTCGTGAACGAACTGGCCGCCAAGACGGGGCAGGACACCACCTCCGTTCTGGATTCCCTGTCGGCGCTGCTGCCGCAACTGGTCGACAAGGCCACCCCCGAAGGCGCGGTGCAGCCGAACCAGCAATTCAACCCGACCGATCTGCTGGCTTCCCTGTCCGGCCTGTTCGGCAACCGCGGATAACGGCGGGGTTCTTTCCTGGCACATCCGCAGCTCAAGTCTTCCACCCGCCGGCGCCTGCTCCAGGCGCTGGCGCTCGGCGCCCTGGCGCCGCTGGCGGCATGCTCGCCGCCGCTGTCCCTGAACGCCACCTTCCTGCAGCTCTGGCGCAGCCACCTGGACCTGACGCCCGAAGACTGGCGGCTGCGCCTGCGCGCCTTCCGGCGTCTGGGTTGCCGAGAGATCTTCCTGCAGTGGGTCGGCCTGGAGGGCGGCCGTCCGGACGACTGGATGGCGCCCGATTCGCTGCTGCACACGCTCTTTGACGAGGCGGGGCGCCAGGGCATGGGCATCCACGTGGGGCTGCCGTACGACCAGCGCTGGTGGGACGTGCTGGCCCGCGCCGACAAGGACGCGCTGGCCGGCTACCTGGATCAGACGCGCGAGCGCGGCGTGGCCTACATGCAGACGTCGGCCTGGAACAAGCGCCGCGCATTCCGCGGCTGGTACCTGCCGTACGAACTCGAGCAGTACAACTGGGCATCCGCCGAGCGCCAGGCGTTGCTGATCCCGTGGCTGGATGCGCTCTCGCGCGCCGCGCAGGCCACCAGCCGTGGCGTGCCCTGCATCTCCACCTATCACAGCCGCCTGCCGGGCGAGGGCTCGCTGATGAAGCTGTGGAGCGGCATCCTGGACCGGGTGCGCATCCACCCCATGATCCAGGACGGCGTGGGCGTGGCCGGGCTGGCCAATTTGCGGGCGCTGGAGCCGCTGCACGACATGCTGCTGGCGCGGCGCGCCTCGTTCGACCTGATCCTGGAACTGTTCGAGGAACTGCCGTCGGGCGCCACCGACGGCTCCACCTTCAAGGCGCGTTCCGCCGACTTCGACCGCGTGAAGCAGCAGTGGGAAATCGCGCGTGGCTACGGCGCCAAGCGCATTGTGGCGTTTGCGCTCGATCCCTGGGTCATCGACGACACGCCGGAAGCGCGGGCCTTGATGCGCGACTGGATGGAAGCTCGCATCTGAGACCGCCTGCGGCGTTCAGTTGAAGCTGCGGCCGATGATCTCCAGCATGACCTCGCTGGTGCCGCCGAAGATGCGCAGTGCGCGCGCGTCCGCCCAGGCGCGGCCGATGCCGTATTCCGCCATGTAGCCATAGCCGCCGTACATCTGGAGCAGGTCGTCCAGGATGCGGCCCTGCATCTCGGTGGCGTTGAGCTTGGCGATGGCGGCGGTGGTGGCGTCCAGTTCGCCTTCCATCTGGCGGCCCAGGCAGTCGTCCAGGAAGACGCGCAGCATGGTGCTCTGGGCCCGCGCATTGGCCAGCTTGAAACGCGTGTTCTGGTAGTCCATCACGCGGCGGCCGAAGACCTTGCGGTCGCGGACGTACTGCGCCGCTTCCTCCAGCATGCCTTCCTGCGAGGCGGCCGCGCGCAGCGCGATCGCCAGGCGCTCGCGCGCCAGCTCGCGCGTCATGATCTCGAAGGCGGCGTTCCGCGGTCCCAGCAGGCAATCGGCCGGCACGCGGACATCGTCGAAGTACAGCTCGCAGGTGTCCTGGCTGTGCTGGCCGATCTTGTTCAGCGCGGCGCCCTTGGTGTAGCCGGCCAGGTTCTCTTCCACGCAGAACAGGGACAGGCCCCGCGCGCCCAGGTCCGGGTCGGTGCTGGCCAGCACGATGGCCAGCCCGGCGTTCACGCCGTTGGTGATGAAGGTCTTCTGGCCATTGAGCACCCAGTGCTCGCCGTCCAGGCGCGCGCGCGTGCGCACGGCCTTCAGGTCGCTGCCCGCGCCCGGCTCGGTCAGCGCGATGGCGCCGATCGTTTCGCCACGCGTCATGGCAGGCAGCCAGCGGTCTTTCTGCGCATCGGTGCCGAAGTTCAGCAGATAGGGCGCCACCATGTCGGAATGGATGGAAAAGCCGATGCCCAGGAAGTTCGCGCGGGCCAGCTCCTCGATGACCACGGCCGAATGTCCGAAATCGCCGCCCAGCCCGTAGGGGTCGGGCAGGGCGCAGTTGAGCAGGCCTTCCTCGCCGGCGCGCAGCCACAGCGAACGCGGGGTCACGCCGGCCTGCTCCCATTCGGCATAGCGGGGCGCGATCTCGCTGGCGATGAAGCGCTTGACCTGGTCGCGGAAGAGTTCGTGGTCATCCCGGAATACGCGGCGCATGAGGGTTCCTTATTTGGCGTAGGGGTCCGTGCCGCTGACCTGGCCGTGCAGCACGGGCGCCTGCGGGGTGCCGGTGAGAAACAGGCTGTAGTGGTCGCCCGGCTGCAGGGCTGGCAGCGGCAGCGGCGGCGACGCCGCCGCGCCGCAGCCCGCGGCCAGCGTCGCGCTGACGGGATTGATGGCGCGCGCGGCCGAGGCGCCGGGTTCGACGTCCTTGAAGAGGACGGGGCCCGACGGGCTGACCGACAACTGGCCCGCGGGGCAGTCGGCCGCCAGGTTGTAGAAGCGCAGCTCCGCCTTCAGCGCGTCCTGCGCGCCGCTGCTGTCGTCGATGACGCTGAAGGACAGCCGGCCGCCGTCGCGCCGCGGCACCAGCGTGCTGAAGGTGTCCGGCGCGACCTGCAGCGTGCCGGCGAGCTTGCCGTCGATGCGCACGTCGAAGGACTGGTTGCCCTTGACGATGGCGTAGGTGGTGGCCTGCCGGTCGGGACCGATCTCCTGGGCGGGTCCCTGCGCGATCTGCGCCTGCAGCGGCTTCACGTGGGGATTGACGACCCGCACGAACGAGGAGCCGGCCGGCGGGCGCGCGGCGTAGAGCTGGGCCAGCACGCCTTCGGCGGCGGCGTTGGCGGCGCAGGCCGCCAGGACCAGGGCGAGGGCGAGGCGATAGGGGGGGCGAATCATGCTTGCGGCTCCGGTTTCTTGCTGAGGCGCGCTTCCAGGTACAGCCGTTCGAGCTGCTTGCGGTCGGCCTTGTCCGTGCTGGTGGTGGGAAAGCGGTGGCAGGCCACCAGTTCGGAAGGAATCATGTACGGCGGCAGCCGCCGGCCCAGCGTGTGCTTCCAGTCGACCAGGCCGTCGGGCAGGGGCTGCAGGCCGGCGGGGGCTCTGATGCCGGGGCCGGCCGCGGCCGGCTCCACGAAACCGATCAACCTGACGATGGCCCCGTCGGGACGGCGCAGCGCCACCGTGGCGCCGGCGCGCGCGCCGGGCAGGGCGGCGATGGCGGCGTCGATCTCCGCCAGTTCGATGCGGTAGCCGTGCAGCTTGATCTGGTCGTCGATGCGCCCGCGGAAGGTCACCAGCCCCTGCTCATCGATCGTGCCGAGGTCGCCGCTGCGGTAGCCGCGCTTGCCATTGCGTGTGAACATGCGCGTGGCATTCAGGTCCGGGCGGTTCAGGTAGCCCCGCATCACGTGGTCGCCGACGATGTTGATTTCGCCGTGCTCGATGAAGACGTCGGCGTACGGTTTGGCGCGTCCGATCGGGAAGGGATTCGGCGCGGCCGCGCGCAGGGCCGGGTCGATCTCCACCCAGGTGGTGGAGCAGGTGGCTTCGGTCGGCCCGTACGAATTGATGATGCGGACCTGCGGAAAGCGCTGCCAGAGCTCTTCGGCCATGGCCGGCGTGAGCGATTCCGCGCCGAAGACGAAGACGCGCAGGTCGGGCAGGTGGGCGTGGTCGAAGGCGGGATTGAACAACTGCTGCCGCACGAACGAGGGCGTGGAGGCCCATACGCTGATGCGCGTGTCGGCCAGATACGAGACGAAGGCGTCGCGCTGCGCGATGGTTTCGCGCGGGCACAGCACGCAGGTTCCGCCAAGCTCCAGCGCGCCCACCCAGTTGAACAGCGAAAAATCGAAGCTGAACAGCATTTGGTCCATGAACACCGGCGCCGCGCCCAGGTCCAGGCAGTCGCGTATCCAGCCGGCGAAAAGGGCCACGCTCTCGCGGCCGATCTGCACGCCCTTGGGATCGCCCGTGCTGCCGGACGTGAACATGATGTAGGCCAGCCCTTGCTCGTCAAGCAGCGCGGGGTCATTGCAGGCGGGGACGAAGGCCTGGCCCTGCGCGTCGTAGCGCAAGCCCGCCCGCACCAGTTCGCCGATGCGCGCGATGCGTTCGGGCGGGTTGATGACGTCCACCGGCACGAAGGGGATGCCCAGCCGCAGGCAGCCCAGCATGGCCACGAGAAAGGCCGCTTCCTTGTGGCCGGAGATCTCCAGCGGCTCGCCGGCCCGCGCGCCCATGGCCAGCGCGGCCTGTTCCCAGGCCTCGGTGGCGGCGCGCAGCGCGCCCCATGACAGCGCGCCCTGCGCGTCCACCACGGCGACGGCATCGGCCCCCGCCTGCACATCCGTGAAGTCGCAGCGATTGAAATCGAAACGCATGGTCCGGCCCTCCAGGCTTGTGGCCGCGCGTCAGGCGCGGCTGTGCTCCGCGATGAACGCGGCAAGCGTATGCACCGATTCCAGGTGCACGTCGATCTCGGTCGGCGGGATCTTGCAGCCGAACTCCCGCTCCACCGCCAGCGCCACGTCCACGGCGGCCAGCGAGTCGACCAGGCCCGATTCGATCAACAGGGTATCGGGATCGACCTGCGTCAGGATGATGCCTTCGACGATTTGCGCCACTTTGGCTTCGATTGCGTTGATGTCCATGTGATGCTCCGCGACCAGTGCGGTCAGAATTGGAAATAGAGGAACCGGGTTTCCTTGTGCAGGTTGACCAGGCAGAAAAACAGCAGCGCCAGCATGACGGCCATCCAGGCCAGGTTGGGACGCCAGCGCATGAAGGCCTGCGGGGCCTCCTGCGGCTTGAACAGCGCGGGCGAATAGCGGCCCAGGATCTGGTGCGCGTTGGGCGTGAACCAGGCAATGGACAGCAGCACGACGGCGTAGAGCAGCTGCAGGTGATGGCCTACGATAACGCGCCAGGCGTCGCCCCAGGCCAGGCCCGCGACGTGCGCCGACAAGTCCAGCGATTCCATGCCGCGCGCCCCGACCATGCCCTGCACCAGCAGCAGGGCATCGCCCACGCCGTGGGCGCGGAAGAAGGCCTGCGCCACCAGCACGGCGATAAAGGTCACCAGCACGCACAGCGCGCGCGTGGCGGGATGGGTCTTGCGCGCGGCGGCGGGCTTGCGGCCCACCACGAAAATCCGCCAGGCGTGGTTCACCGACAGGTACATGGCGTGGAGCAGGCCGAACACCACGAACTGGAAGCCCGCCCCGTGCCATACACCCGCCAGCGTCATCGTGAAGAGCGTCGGCAGCGCGATGCTGCCCGCGAAACCGCCCAGCGTCTTCAAGCCGGCGGACCCCACCGGCAGGTTGCGGTCCGTGCGCCACTTGTTCACGGCCACCGCCACCGGGTAGTACAGATAGGCGGTGATGTAGCGCGTCAGCGTCATGTGCCAGCGCGCCCAGAATTCGATGATGTTGCCGGCCTTGTAGGGCGAGTTGAAGTTCAGCGGAAAGCGGATGCCGAACATTTTCGCCAGCCCCAGCGCCATGTCCGAATAGCCCGAGAAGTCAAAGTACAGCTGCAGCGCATAGCAGAGGCTGGCGCCCCACGAACCGAAGAACTGCAGCTCGCCCGGCGCCGCGAAGCCCGCGTCCGCATACGGCGCGATGCCGTCGGCCAGCAGCACCTTTTTCGCCAGCCCGATCACGAACAGCATCGCGCCCACCGACAGGTTCTCCGCCCTGAACCGGTAGTTCTCGGGCTGCGCGAACTGGGGCATCATTTCCTTGTGGTGCAGGATCGGGCCCGCGATCAGGTGCGGAAAGAACGTCACGAACAACACGTAGCTGAGCAGGCTGCGTTCCTTGACCACGCCCGCCTTGCAGTCCAGCAGATAGCCGATCTGCGTGAACGTGAAGAACGAGATGCCCAGCGGCAGGATGATGTCGTCCGCCGTGGCCCCGGTCATGCCCAGGTCATTCAGGAAGTTGAGCAGCGTCGCGAAATACTTGTAGTGAAACAGCAGCGCCAGGTCGGCGCCCACGCCCAGGCCCACGATCAGGCCCTGCAGCCGGGGGCGCGCGGCGTAGTGCAGCACCAGCTGGCTGACGACGTAGTTGAAGGCGATGGAGCCGGCCAGCAGCACCACGAACTGCGGATTCCACCAGCCGTAGAAGACCACCGACGTCAGGCACAGCCACAGCGCGGCCAGGCGCACATTCAACGGGCCCAGCGCGTAGTACACGGCCAGCGTGACGGGCAGGAAGATAAGCAGGAACAGGTAGGAGTTGAATAGCATCTTGGTTCGCTACGGGATGCGGGCCAACAGGGCTTGCTCGTCCGCGGTCAGCGGCAGCGACAGGGCGTTTTCCGAGAATTCCCAGATCACGAGCTTCAGGCTGCGGGGCCATTGCTCGCGCTGTTTCAGCGCCACCAGCAGGGCGCCCGAGAACTGCCCGCCGTCCAGGCTCATGTTCCAGACCTCGCGGCCCAGGCCCGTGCCCAGGCGTTCGGCGAACTGGCTGCGGCGGCCGTTCGACGTGCCGGCCAGAAGCACTTCCACCGGCGGCGGTTCATCCAGCAGGCCGCCCGTGCGCACCGGCTCGATCTTCGCTTCCGACACCACCTCCAGATCCGGACGCCAGCCGGGGCGCGCGCGTTCCAGGCCCGCCAGCACGATCAGGTCGCCCATGCGCGGTTGCGGCGCCGCGGGCGGATCGGTCTTGAAGGCCTGGGTGCCCGGTCCGCGCAGCAGGGGCAGGGCGGCCTCGGCCACGCGCGCGGCGGCGGCTTGCGCGCCCTGCGCGTTCATGTGTACGTCCGTGCGGAAGAAGCGGGGCGCCGGCGCGGCCAGCAGCGCGTCGCGCAGGTCCACGAAGGGCACGCCGTCCGCGCGCAGCGCCTGCTGCCAGTCGTCGAGCGTGCGCCGCATCGGCAGCGAAACGGGCAGGCCGCAAAGCCGGTCGGATTCGATGCGCGACTTGTCGGGCACCGCGACGACCAGCACCTGGACCTGCTTTTCCCGCAGTTCCCGCACCCAGTGCCGCATCAGCCGCAGGCGTTTGTCAAAGACGTGCACGCCGGGCGGCGGCCGCAGGCCGTCGCGATAGAACAGCCACTGCGGGCAGCCCATGGCGACCTGGTCGCCCAGGTCGCCCAGCGCCCGGTAGCGCAGCGACGCATTCCAGGTGTCGATGTCGGCCTGGCGCGGCAGCATCAGCGCCTTGTTGAGCACGGCGCCCGCCGAGCCGTCCAGCCAGGCGGGCGGCGCGACCTGCGCCGCGCTGATCCGCGCCTGCGCCAGGCGCCACACGCCCCAGCCCAGGCCAAGCGCCAGCAGGATGGCGACGACCCAGGCGGTCAGCCGGTGGCCGGGCGCGTCCGCGTTGTCTAGCGGGGCCACGCGCCTACTTCCCGATTGCCGCTTTCATGCGTCCGCGCCAGGCGTCGGCGCTCATGATGGACGCGTTGTCCCACAGGCCGCTGGCCTGCGGCCCTTGCGAGTAGGTGGGCTCGAACATCTGCCAGACCAGCACCTGCGGCTTGTTCTGCTTGAAGGCGGGGGACTCCAGGTATTCCAGCAGCATGACCCAATGGCCCACGTTGCCCGGCTTCCAGTTGACGGACACCGGCCGGTCCAGCGCGTTCGACAGCTTTTGCGGGAAGCCGAAGTAGGGCTGCACCATGCTGTGGCCGGTGACGTGCACCGGCGCCGGCGTGTCGTCCAGGAGGCTCTGGTTGTCGGCCTGGCGCCGCACCGTGAAGGTCTCGCGCCCGGCCTGCTTGCGCTGGTCCGGCGTCAGGAACAGTTCGGCCAGGTCGCCATAGCGGCGTTCATTGACCACGCTGCCCAGCGGCATGCCGGAGCCCGGCTTGCCGGACAGGGTCTTGACGTCCTGCTTGATGCGCTGCGCCAGCGCCTCGGCGGTGGCGTCCGCGGCAGCCTGTGTCCAGTGCTGGTCGGTGCGGTAGAAGACATCCTGGCCGCCGCTCTTCACGCGCTGCAGCACCGCTTCGTCGTCGACGGTGGCGATGCCGGCCTGCTTGAGCTTGTCCTGGATGGTCTGGTAGCGCCTTTTCACATCGGCGCTCAGCGCCTTGCCGTCCGGCAGCTTGTCCTGATAGAACAGGGTCTTGTCCGGCAGCACCAGCACTTCCAGCTGGATGCCCTTGGCCACCAGCGCGTCGCGCGTTTCGCGGATGAGCTGGGTCGCCGCGTCGATGCCGCGGGTGTCGACCTGCGTCAGGCTGCCCCAGCCGGGGAACAGCCAGTTGTCCTTGCCCTGGATCACGATGGACGAGGCTTGCTGCGCTTGCGCGGCGGCGCCGGCCGTGGCCAGCAGGGCGGCCGACAGGAGGGCGCGGGCCACGCCGCGGACGGCGCGCTGCGGAAGGCGATTGGCGGATTGCATGCGGGAAACTCCTCAGTACGACAGGGTCAGGTTGATGAACAGGCCCTTGGCCCGGTCGGCCTGCCCGCCGCCGATGTTGAAACGGTATTGCGTGGTCAGGTCCAGGTAGGACCTGGGCGCGTTGTAGTGGTCTTCGCGAAACCAGTAGCGCAGGTTGAAGCCCGGACCCGCGCCCATGGACCAGGACGAGCCGTTGCCCAGCAGGCGGTAGGAATCGGAGCCGTCGATGTCAAAGCCCGACACCGAGTTCTTGTTCCACAGCCAGTCGGCGCCGATCACGGCATAGGGAAAGAACACAAGGCGCTCGCTGATCGCATCCACGCGGTAGCTGCGGCCCACGCGCAGTTCCCCGGCGCCGAAGGCCTGGTCCCGCTTGAGCCGGCCGGACGATTTCTCGCCGTCCACGCCCGTGGCATTGTCGCGCAGCCAGAACTTCGCAGGCATGTCCTGCCAGGAATAGCCCGCCTGCAGGTAGCCTTCCATCGTGAACCAGTCCGGCCGGTCGATGCGCAGCGTCGTGCCTTCATACAGGCCGTAGGTGACATAAGCCAGCCAGCCGCCGCTGCCCGCGTCCGTCTTGTAGTGCGCGGTCTGGTTGTCGCGGTTGAGCGCGCAGCGCAAGGCGGCCGGATCCGGGCTGAACGTGCCCCGGCGGGTGGCCGTTCCCAGGTTGAACTGGCGCTCCAGGCCGAAGGTCAGGCCCACTTCGGTGGACGGCGTGAAGCGCATGCCCAGGGATCCCACGGTCGTGGGGATGCCGGAAATGCCCTGGTTGGACGTTTCGTTGATGTCGATGGAGCCGCCGCAGGGGTCGGACACGGTCTGGCTCGTGGTCTTGCCGCCCTTGTCGTACAGCGTGTTGGACAGGCGGGCGTACAGCTCGAAGGTGCGGGTGGACGAGTTCAGGAAGTCGGACGGGCGCCAGAAGATTTCGGCCGTGCTGAACACGGCGTCGCCGGGGACTGTGACGGCCGCGCCGCCCAGGCCCGACGAGGCCGGCCGCGCGCCGCGGTAGCCGGCGGAGAAATAGCCGCCCCATTCGCGCGACAGGCCGCCGATGGCATTGCGCGTGTCGAACCGCTGCTGCGGCGTCAGTTCCAGCCTGCCCGCGTCGTCCTCGTCGATGGCTTCCTTCAGGCGTTCGACCGAACCCCGCTTGTCGCCCACGCCGGCCAGGGCGTAGCCCTCGTCCAGGATCACGGTGGGCGGTGCCTTGCCGGTCGCGCGGGCGGCCTGGAAATCCTGCAGCGCCAGCTTGGGCTGGCGCATGCGCTGATACAGGTAACCGCGCTGCATCAGCAGCGTGGGGTCGTCGGGCTGGGCGGCCAGGGCCTCGCTCATGCGCGTGTTGGCTTCAGCCAGCTGCGCCGCGTTCCCCGCGGCCAGCGTGGTGGTCAGCAGCCGCTGGTATTCCTTGTTGGCCGGATCCTGTTCGACTGCCTTGCGAGCCTGGCTGATCGCTTCCTGGTAGTCCTCGCGCGCATAGGCGGCATAGGCCAGCGACGCGGGGCCGCCGCTGCCTGCGGCGTCCGACGGCAGCAGTTCGCACGAGGTGCCGTAGGGCGTGTCGCGGCAGTCCTGCACGGGGGCGGGGTAGTTGGCCAGCGTCAGCGTGGCGGGCACCGCGGGGCGGGACCGCGCGCGCTTGACGCGCTGCGCCGCCGCCTCGTCCTTGGCGCCAAGCGGCTCCACCAGCGCCAGCGCGCGCGCGTTCTCGCCCGCGGCCAGCGCCGCGTCGGCGCCGATCAGGCGCACATTTCGCCGCTGTTCGTCGTCCAGCCAGTCCTGCTTGAGCGCCGCGTCGAAGTCGGCATCGGCCAGCTCCGTCTTGCCCTGGCGCTGGCGCAGGTAACCGCGCATCAGCAGCGCGACGGTGTTCTCGTCGTCCTGCCGCATCGCGTCCGTGGCCGCTTCCTCGGCGGCCGCGAGCTGGTTGTCCAGCATGAGGGCGGTGATGAGCAGCAGGCGGTGGCTGGCGCTTTCGGGCGCCAGCGCGACGGCCTGCCGCGCCAGGGGCACCGCATCGCCGGGCCGGTTGGCGATCAGGGCCTGGTAGCCCTCTTCGGCGGGCTTGACCGCCATCCGCCGCTTGAGCGTCTGCTGGCGCGCGGCCAGGTCGTTCTTGTTGGGCGCGCCCAGGGCCAGCGCCTTGCCGGCGGCCGCCTCCGCTTCGGCGTACTTGCCCTGCGCTTCCAGGGCGTCCAGCCACAGCATGGCCCAGGCTCCCTGCTTGGGATCGATCCGGAACGCGCGCTCGGCGCCGCGCTCGGCCGCGGGATAGTCGGCGCGGTTGTAGTCGGCGTAGGCCTTCGTCGCTATCGGGAAGCCGCGCTGGTAGGCGCTGGACGCCGCCGGGGCGCTGGCGCGCGCGGGCGGCTGCGCCGGCGCGGGACGCAGGTTGGCGCGGGCCTGGCGCAGGCCGGGCGTGTCGAGGCCGCTTGCGATGGCGTCGGCCGCCGCCTTGTCGGCCTCCTGGATCTTCCCTTGCTTTTGCAGCGCGTAGATCAGCAGCAGGCGCAGGCGCTCCACGTCCGGGCGCAGCACGATCGCGGATTCCGCCTGCTGCTGGGCCAGCGCGTAGTTGCCGGCGTCGTAGTTCTTGTAGCCCTCGGCGGCGAACTGGTAGGCCGCGCCTTCCAGGGGCGCTTCGGCCGCGCGCGCCGGCGCCTGGGCGCAGACGGGCGTGGCGGTCCAGGCGCAAGCCAGCGCCGCGGACAGGACGAGCGATCGAGGAAAGGACTTCATGGAGTGGCGGGCTTGTTCTCGGCGGCGGGCGGGGGCGCATCGGCCTGCCCGGATTGTTGGAAAAGGATGGCTTCTTTCAGCGTGCCCTCGTCCAGCCAGCCCTGCTCGGTCAGGATCTGGCCCAACGGCTTTTTCTCGCGGGCCTGGATTTCCAGGGCGCGTTCCAGCGAGGCGTGGTCGATCGCCTGCCAGGACAGCAGCAGTTCGCCCAGGCGCTGGCGCTGCTGCGCCAGTTGGTCCGTGGACGGAAAGTCATGCATGGTCTTGTCCCACGCCAGGCGCTTGCCGGTGATCAGGTGGCCGATGAACAGTCGCCAGGCGCGGGCCGCGGCCATGGCGTTGATGAAGTTGCCCACAATCATCCGCGGGATCGAAAGCAGGGCATGTTCCCAGCCGTACATCCGGCCGACGAAATAGGCGCGCTGCACGACCCGCAGCAGCAGCGCGACGGCGTTCGCCCACATCAGCGTCACCAGCCAGCCGCCCGGGCGGAAATACGAGGGGTAATAGACCGTCCACCAGCCAAACATGTCGGCCAGATAGAAGACGAAGAAATTGGCCAGCAGCACATAGGCCAGAATGGCGATGAACGAGGTCACCAGGCCCTTGCGGTCGCGGAACAGCAGGTACTTGGTGGCCAGCGACCCCGTCCATCCCACCTGCTGCCAGCCCTGCAGTCCGATGCCCAGCGTCCAGCGCGCCTTCTGCCGGTAGGCGGTGCGGAAGGTGTTGGGGAAGTACTCGCGCACCCCGAGCGGCATGCGGATGGTCGAGACCTTTTCCTTGCCCATGCCGAACCACGACCGGCGGCGCGTGACGTATTCCACGCGGAATTTGCCGAAGATCTGGCGCATGCCGCGCTGGGCCAGCCGCGCGCCGATGTCGTAGTCCTCGGTAAGCGTGTCCGTGTTGAACGGCTGGTTGTTCGTTTCCGCCGCCAGTTCCACCAGCGCGTGGCGCGAAAAGCAGGTGCCCACGCCGGCGGACGGCACCATCTTGGACAGGCTTTCGCGGACCACCAGGTCCTTGGTGTGCCATTCCGCGAATTCGTCCATGTAGGTGCCCGCGACCAGCTCGTACCAGTGCCGCTCCAGCGAGGTCACGGGCAGCTGGATGAAATCGATGCGCGGCAGCAGGTAGTTGTAGTACTTGAGCTCCAGCGGGTGCAGCACGTCCTCGCTGTCATGCAGGATCACGCCGGCGAAGGGCACGGGCTGCTTGGCATCCTGCGCGAAGATCGCCTGCACGATCCAGTTCAGGCAATCCGCCTTGCAGGTGGGGCCGTCGTGCGGCACCTCCACGCGCACCAACTGGCGGTAGCGCCGCCGCATCCGCTCCACTTCCTTGATCGTGCGCTCGTCGTTCTGGTAGGTGCCGGCGAAGATCATGTAGTTCTTGTATTCCAGCGTCGACACCATGGTCTCGAGCATCGACGCGATCACGTCGTACTCCAGCCAGGCCGGCACCATGATCGCCAGCGGCTGCTCTTCCTTCGCGCGCAGCTGTTCGGCGGTCAGGGGCGCGTAGCGCCGCTTGACGGTCAGCGACCGCCGCAGCTCGCGCAGCCAGAACCAGCCGTCGATGAACAGATCGTCCAGGCTGGACAGCAGGATGATCACGCCCACGACGGCGGTCACGACCTCCAGGCCGCGATAGTAGTCCGCGATGAGGTAGGGCCAGTAGAGCGAGGACATGGCGCCGGCGCCTCCGGGTTACTTGGGTTCCTTGTTCTTTCTGCGGCTGACGCGAAGGGCGAGGATCAGGATCAGGAGCAGCACCAGCATGCTGATGCTGATGGCCGGCACGCTCCAGGAAATGTAGCGGCGCCATTCGAAGAACGCGCTTTCGCCCGCGCCGGGGGGATGGCTGGCGTCCGGATTGCCGCTGTCGATCCAGGCCACGGGTCCCGTCGCGCCGATGATGGCGACGTTGCCGCGGTTGAGCACGAAGGGCGCGTCCGCCATGCCGGGATGCTGCCCCAGCGTGTGCCACAGCACGCCGTCCTGGCCGCCGGCGCTCACCACTTCGGCGGTGCTCAGGTGGTCCAGGCCCGAGATGTCCAGCCAGGTCGCATTCCTGCCCGCCACCTGCAGCTGCTTGCGGTCGGTGACCTTGACCTCGGGCGTCGCGCCGTCAACCGGCAGTTCCATCGCCAGGAAGGGGCGGGTCGGCTTGACCGCCTGTCCCGCCGGCGACACCGACAGTTCCGCCCGCGTCGCTGACACGCCGCTGGCCGCGGCGATGCCGATCACGCGCTTGATGTTGTCGGGCGCGTCGGCCAGGTAGGTGTCCGGAATCAGCACCTGCGGCGTGCCGGCCATCAGCGGCAAGAGGCCCACGAAGGTGCCGTCCGGCTGCGCCTTGCCCGGCTTCACGTAGCTGGTCGGCAGGACATTGACGGGAAAGCCCTGCGGAATCTCGTTGCAGTCCACGGACACCGGCTGGCGCTGGAAGGTCACGCGCACGGCGTTGGTCACGCCCAGCGCGTAGCCGGGCACGCGGGCCGTCAGGCGTTCCGGCTGGCCGTTGGCGTCCAGCTGCTTGGCGGCCAGCAGGATGCCGTTCCAGAAGACCGAGGCCACGGGACGCGTCGACGACGCGCCGGGCGCGGCCGCCAGATCCATGACCAGTTCGTCCGGCATGCGGCCGTCGGCGGACACGGCCGCCAGCGGGAAGGAAGTGTTCCAGTCGCCGCGCGCCACGACGTCGAAGCTGGTCGACGATCCGCCCAGGTTTGTCAGCCGCAGGCCGCCGTCCTGGAACGTCTGCGGCGGCGTGGCGGTCTGCACCTGCACCTGGCGGGTCACCAGGATGCGGCGCCACGCCGTGTCGAATGCGCCCGCGCCTTGCGCGCCCGCATCGGACGACACCGCGATGACCGCCTGCCGGCCCAGGGGCAGCAGGCGGATTTCCTTGGCTTGCAGCGCCTCGCCCGCCAGGGGCATGCGTTGCTGGCGCCAGGCCTTGAACGCGGCGGCCGCGTCCGTATCCGTCGCGAACTGGGCCTGCAAGGCGTCCAGGGCTTCGGCGTACCGGCCGCGCAGCGCGGCGTCGGCGATGACGACATCGCCGGCGGCGGCCGGCGCGCCCATGACCAGCAGGGCGCCTATTTCGGCCGGGCTGGTCAGCTTGTGCCTTTCCTTGCCGGCCAGCGACGCGAACGCGGGGACCTGCTCGAGCCCGGCCGGGATCCGCAGGCCGCGCGTGTCGACCTCTTCGCCCACCGACGGGAACGCCTTGACGGCAACCCGCTTGCCGCTGCGCTCCAGCGCCACGCCCATGCGCCAGGCGCTGTTGAACGCCTGCTGGTCCAGCTTGCGGCTGGCGACCATGAGGACGGGCCTGCCGGGCAGCGTGCCCCAGGCGTCGTCCAGGCTGCGGATGGCCGAGGCGTCGTAGCGGTAGCTCAGCCTGGTCTGCGGCGAGATCGTCAGCGCATTGGCCGTTGCGCGGTTGCTTTCGCAGTGGCGCAGCGCGATCTCGGACTGCCAGTCCACGCCCAGGCGCAAAAAGCCCGATTCGCGGTTGCGGCGTTCGACGTTGAACTCCCGGCTGGCGGAACCCTCGCCGTCGGCGATGCGCTGCGCCGCCTGCGGCACGCCATCCAGCCACAGCACCATGCTCGTGCGCCCCGGCTCGCCCTTGGTGTAGCGGGCATCGAAATCCAGCCTGGCGTCGGCGACCGGCACGCCGCGCGGCACGGGCAGGTAGAACTCCTGGCGCGCATCGCTATTGCTCAACACCACCGGCTCGGTGATGCCCAGGTCTTCCAGCGTGGTGGTGCGCGCCACCAGGTCGTCGCTCTGCAACTGGCGCAATGCATCGCCCGCGGGACTCGCCAACGCGCCCAGCGGCGCGAGCAGTCCGGCCGCGATCAGGGCGCGGCACAGCGTGCGGATTTCGGTGGCATGAAGGGAGAAAGACATGAAGGCTCCGGGCAAAGAGGGCGTCGCGGCGGGTGTCAGACGGGGGAGGGGGCGGAGTAGGGATCGAACTCCGACACGGCGCGGCCGCACAGCGCATCGACGATGCGTTGGCTGGCCTTGCCGTCGCCATAGGGATTGATCCGTCGCGAGAAGGCGTCATGCAGGCCGGGGTCATCGAGCAGGCGGCTGACCTCCGAGACGATGCGCCGCGCGTCGGTGCCGACCAGCGCGACAGTGCCGGCGCGCACCGCTTCGGGCCGCTCGGTGACATCGCGCATCACCAGCACCGGCTTGCCTAGATACGGGGCTTCTTCCTGGACCCCGCCGGAGTCGGTCAGGATCAAGTGGGAACGCTGCATGAACCAGACGAAATCAAGGTAGTCCAGGGGATCGATCAGGTGCACGTTGGCCAGGCCCGACAGCTCGCTCATGACCACGCCGCGCACCTGCGGATTCAGGTGTACTGGATAGACGATCTGCAGGTCCGGGCGCCGCGCCAGTTCGGCCAGCGCCGCGCAGATGTTCCGGAAACCGTCGCCAAAGCTCTCGCGCCGGTGGCCCGTCACCAGCAGCAGCCGGCGGTTCGGGTCGAGCCAGTCGTAGCGGGCCTCCAGCTTGCGGGACAGCGGTCCGCCGGGGGCCAGCTTTGAGATGGTCATGGCCAGCGCGTCGATCACCGTGTTGCCCGTTACCGTAATGCTGCCGGAGAGGTTCTCGCGCAGCAGGTTGTCCCGCGATTGCGCGGTGGGCGCGAACAGCAGGTCGCCCACGGCGTCGACCACGCGCCGGTTCATCTCTTCGGGGAAGGGCATTGCCAGATTGCCGGTGCGCAGTCCGGCCTCCACATGCCCGATGCGCACGCGCCGGTGAAACGAGGCCAGCGCACACGCCGAGGCGGTGCTCGTGTCGCCGTGCACCAGCACGCAATCCGGCTGCTCGGCCTCCAGCACGCCATCCACGCGGCTGATCAGGCGGGCGTACAGGCCGTTGAGGGTCTGGTTGGGCACCATGATGTCCAGGTCATGCTGGGCCTGCAGGTCAAACAGCGCGAGCACCTGGTCCAGCATTTCGCGGTGCTGTCCCGTCACGCAGACCACGCTGTCGATTTGCGGCTCGTTCCGCAGGGCGGCGACCAGGGGCGCCATCTTGATGGCTTCCGGGCGCGTGCCGAAGATGGAAAGGACTTTCATGGCGAGATCGGACCCCCAAAGTTGGTGGCATTTTCTTGCGTTTATTATGTATTGAAAGTATTCGTAATATGTGTCTGTCTATGTCCAGCCATTCCGATTGGCTGGCGGGCGGCGGATGCGGCGTCCGCGATGAGAAAGCGCAGCGGCGCCAAGGGCTTGGTCGAAAATATTGGGGGCGAATCATCCGTCTTGCGTTACGCGCATGTCGCGAAGCGTGAAACAAATAATTTCAGTTGATCGGGCGCGGGATCCGGTGCCCGCCGTGGATGCGGCAGGCGGGCAAGGATTCGCGCGCATCCGCTCGCGACTCTGCCGCGTTGCAAAACGGGGGCATTTTGTTGATAATTAAAAGTAATTCTTATTTAGATTTCTGAGCGTCCCTGGATGGCTCGAGGTCCCTTTACCGCCGTGGCCAGCGAGACGCCTACTTCGAACATCGAATACCTCTATAGCAGCCATCACGGCTGGCTGCAGGGCTGGCTGCGCCGGCGCCTGGGCGATTCGTCCGATGCGGCGGACCTCGCCCACGACGCGTTCCTTCGCCTGATCCAGAAGCCCCGCCGGTTCGACAGCGTGCCCGAGGCCCGGGCCTATCTGCGGGCGATGGCCAACGGCATGTGCGTGGACCTCTGGCGTCGGCGCCAGATCGAACAGATGTGGCTCGATGAACTGGCCGCGCGGCCGGAGGCGGTCGCGCCGTCGACCGAACACCAGGCCATCGTGATCCAGGCGCTGCTGGAAATCGATGCCATGCTGCGCAGCATGCCGGTCAAGGCCGCCAACGCCTTCGTAATGGCCGTCGCGTGCGACATGACCGACAGGGAGGTGGCCGAGGAACTGGGCGTATCCACCCGCATGGTGCGCAAGTACGTGGCCCAGGCCATGCTGCACTGCCTGATGCTGGAAGCGCGCAGCGTGGCGGTCGAATTGCCGGCGTCCGCGCGTCAGCCGGCGCCGCTGGAACCGGGCTCCGCCTGACGCGCGGAGGGCCCCTGTCCCCATGAAAACCGAACTGTCCTTTTCGCCGCAGGCGCCGGAGCCTTCGCACCGGGCGCTGGAGCAGGCCGCGGAATGGTTTGCGCTGCTGCGCTCCGGCGAAGCCACCGACGAGGAGCAGCGGCGCTGGCAGGCCTGGCTGGACGGCGCGCAGGAACACCGCACGGCTTGGCGTTACGTCGAGCGCATCAGCGGCCAATTCAAGCCGCTGCAGGCTAGCCCCAGCCGGGAAGCCGCCGTCAAGGGCTTCTGCTCGGCCAACACACGAATGGCGCGCCGCCGCCAGATGCTGCTCGGGCTCGGCGCCCTGGCCGGCACCGGCTTGTCGGGCCTGGCGGCATGGCGGCTGACCCCGCTGCCCGGTATGGTGCTCGCCTGGTCCGCGGACTATCGCAGCGCCACGGGCGAGGTGCGCCGGGTCGAACTGGCCGATGGCTCGCAGGTCTGGCTCGGCGCGGCCAGCGCGTTTGACCAGGATCACGGCGGCGGCCTGCGCCGCCTTCGCCTGCTTGCCGGTGAAATACTGATACAGACCGCCCCGGATCCGGTACGGCCATTCGTGGTCGATACGCCACAGGGACGATTGCGCGCGCTGGGCACGCGTTTCACCGTGCGCCTGGATGGCGACGAGACGCTGGTGGCCGTCTACAAGGGCGCCGTCGAGGCCCGCACCGCGGACACCGGCAGCACTCGCGTCATCCAGACCGGCCAGCAGACCCGCTTCACGGGCGAGTTTCTGGCGGGAACGGAATCCGCCGACCCGGCGCGCGAGGCGTGGGCGCGGGGCATCCTGATCACGAACAACACGCCGCTGGCGGACGTGGCGCGCGAGCTCCAGCGCTACCGCGGGGGCGTGCTGCGCGTTGATCCCGAGATCGCGCACCTGCCCGTCATCGGCAGCTATCCCATCGCGGATCCCGACCGCGCGCTGGCCATGCTCGAGGCCGTTCTGCCCATCCGCGTCAAGCGCACGCTGCCGTGGTGGGTCAGCATCCAGCGCCGGAGCGGCCCCGCTTCCAGCCTCTGACCCCCGACGACGCCATGCCGGGCGGCCGCCCGGCCCCCGGCCTGCGCGCCCGAATCGCACGGCCGATGAATTTTTTCGGCAAACAGGTTCCGCCTTTGGACCGCTCATTCGATTCCCTTAATGAGAGCGAGTCCTGTCGCGTTTCCGTCGAACCGTTCTCGTCGATAAACCCCATTGGAACCACGTTCGTCATGCCCCGTCATTCCGCTCGCGCCGCGCTGCACCCGGCGCCCCCCTCCCTGCGTCCGCTGCATCGCCAGGCCATTCCGCTGCGCCTGACCTGGACGGCGCGCCTGATCCAGGTGGCGTTCGTGGGGGGCATCCTGATGCTGGCCGGCGGGCAGCGCGACGCCTCGGCGCAAACGGCTCCGGCGCCGCAGGCGGCCGAGTCGGTGCGCCGCTACGACATTCCGGCCGGCCCCCTGGGCACCGTGCTGGCGCGCTTCGTAAGCGAATCGGGCGTGCTGGTCGCGGGCGCCGGCGAGCTTGCGCAGGGCAGAAGCAGCCCCGGCGTGTCGGGCGACCTGGAGGCGCAGGCGGCGCTGAACGCCTTGCTGGCCGGGACGGGCCTGGCCGCGGCGCCCGGCGAGGCGGGCAGCTACGTGCTGCACCGGATTCCCGGCGCGGCGGCCGGCGTGGCGACGCTGGCGCCCGTGACGGTGCGGGCCGATTCGTTCAATGCCACCGAGGGCTCCCACAGCTACGCCATGACCGGTCCCATGTCATTCGCCACGGGCCTGCCGCTGACGCTGCGCGAGACGCCGCAGACGATAAGCGTCATGACGCGCCAGCGCATCGAGGACGAAGGCATCGACAGCATCGAGACGCTGCTGGACCGCACGCCGGGCATTTCGGTGCAGAACATCGGCGCCAGCCGCTTTTCGGTGCTTTCGCGCGGATACGGCATCGACAACTACCAGTACGACGGGGTCCTCACCGCCACCGACATCGTGTCGCAGAACATTCCGCAGAGCCAGGCGGACCTCGCGATCTACGACCGGGTGGAAATTCTGCGCGGGGCGACGGGCCTGCTCACCGGCGCCGGCGACCCCTCCGGCACCATCAATCTCGTGCGCAAGAAGCCCTCGCGCGAATTCCAGGGCTACGTCAGCCTTGGCGGGGGCACCTGGGGCCGAGGCCGCGGCGAGGTGGACGTCGGCGGCCCCATCAACGACGCCGGCACGCTGCGCGGGCGCTTCGTCGCCGCGCACGAGCAGGGCGACACGTACATGGACTACTACAAAGAAAAGAAGACCGTGCTTTACGGCGTGCTGGAGGCGGACCTGACGCCGAACACGATGCTGACCGCAGGCCTGGACTACCAGAAGAACGATCCGCGCGGGCAATCGTCCACCGGCTTGCCCTTGTTCTACACCGATGGCCAGCAGACGGACTTCGACGCGTCCGACAACGCGGCCGCGCGCTGGAGCACCAATGAAATCCAGGTCTACAACGCCTTCCTGAACCTGGAGCACCGGTTCGTCAACGACTGGAAGCTCAAGTTCTCGGGCAACTACATGTACGGCGAGCGCCAGTTTTCGTCCGCGAACGCAAGCTGGGGATTCGTCGAGCGCGCCAGCGGCGACGGCGTCCGTTTCTATGGCGGGCTCGGCAGCGCCCGGCAGCGCCAGTCTGGCTTTGACGTGCAGGCAGCCGGCCCGTTCGAGCTGTGGGGCAGAAAGCACGAACTCGTGTTCGGCGTGAACTGGTCCGAGTTCAAGAATTTCCACGAACCGATGTCGGGCGCGGGCATCGAGGGCCGCGCGGTCAACATCTACGACTGGGGCAACGAGACGGCCGGCCCCACCGTGACGGGCCAGAAGCTCATGGACTATGACGGCTGGCAGAAGCAGCAGGGCGTCTATTCCGCGCTGCGCCTGAAGCCCACGGACGACCTGGCGGTCATCGTGGGCGCGCGGGTCAGCAACTACCGCTACAAGCTCTCGCAGATCTACGCGTCGCCGGCGCTGGCGCGCAACAACAAGATCACGGAAATGAGCGAGAGCGGCGTCGTCACGCCGTACGCCGGCGTCGTCTATGACCTGAACGAGCAGCACGCCGTCTATGCCAGCTACACCAGCATCTTCAAGCCGCAGAGCGCGCGCGACCGCAACGGCAACACGCTTGATCCGCGCACCGGCGACAACTACGAAATCGGCCTGAAGAGCGAGTACTTCGGCGGCCGCCTGAACAGCGCCATCGCGCTCTACCAGATCCGCCAGGACAACCTTGCCGAGGCGGACCAGGGCCAGACCGTGCCGGGCACCGTGAACGAGCCGGCCTATCGGGCGGTGAACGGCGCCAAGACGTCCGGCCTGGACATCGAATTCAACGGCGAGCTGACCCCCAGCTGGCAGGCGGCGCTGAGCTACAGCTACAGCATCACCAAGGACGCCGACGGCCAGGCCATCCGCACCATCTTCCCGCGCCATATGGCCAAGCTCTGGACCACGTACCGCCTGCCCGGCGAGTGGCATCGGCTGACCGTGGGCGGCGGGGTGAACTGGCAAAGCCGCATCCACTACAGCGCCACCACCTGGTCGTTGCCCGGCATCACCCTCAACGGCGAACAGCCGGCCTATTTCGTCACAAACCTGATGGCCCGGTACGACTTCAACCGCCAGCTATCCGCCACGCTCAATGTCAATAACGTGTTCGACAAGAAGTACCTGCAAGGGCTGGACACGACCTTCTACACAGGCATCTACGCGCCCACCCGCCACGCGATGCTGACCCTGAAGTACCAGTTCTGAAGCGGCTCGCCGATAACCCGCGCGGACAAGCGCGGCGCCGCAATGGCGCCATCTCCAACGCGCCGGGCGCCGGCCCTGCTGGTGCCCGCTCAAGGGGCACGGGCCGCTCACGAAGGCCCGCAATGCGAGTAAGGTACGGGGTGAGGCCTTGATTGACCGGCACTTCGGCCCGTGCCGCCAGCAGGAACGTGAACATCATGATGACCCTACGTATCGCGCTGCGGCTGCTCCTTGTCGGAGCGGCGGGCGCATCGATTGCCGCGTGCGCGGACAGTCCCCCGCGGCAGGCCGATATGGACTACCGGACCCGGCCCTCCGCCGTGTCGCCGGACGCCGGCCGCGATTCCAACGCGCCGGGCCAGCGTCTGACCATCCAGTCGGGCGAAGGGGAGCGCCTGAACCTTCCGTGGTTCATCCAGGGCACGCAGGACTGGATCAACAGCAACTGAACGCCTGACGCATCCCAGGGCCGCCCGCGCGGCGGGCGTATCGACGCCGCCATTTCGGCGGGCGCTTCGACCTCGCGCCTGCATCATCCGTGCGACGCGGCAAAGCCGTGATGCCGGTCCGCCCACACCACGGCCAGGGTCGCCGCCAGCAGCGCCAGCAGCGCGGGCGGGAACGCGGCCACGCCCACGCGATCCAGCAGGATGCCGCCGATGATGCCGCCGCCCGCGATCGCCAGGTTCCACGACGTGACCAGCATCGACTGCGCGACGTCGGCCGCGTCCCCGGCTGTCTTGGCCAGGGCGGTCTGGAACAGCGTCGGCGCGCCGCCGAAGGCCAGGCCCCACGCGGCGATGCCCGCGTACGTCACGGCCGGGATATCGCCCGCCACGCCTAACGCCAGCGCGGACAGGCCGAACAGGGCCGTGCTGGCCAGCGTCAGCGCGCGCAACTGGCGGTCGACCAGCACGCCGATGATCCAGATGCCCAGCAGCGACGCGGCGCCGAACAGCAGCAGCGCCAGATCCGTCCGCTCGGCCAGGCCCGCCGACGCCAGGAAAGGCGCGATGTAGGTGTAGAGGATGTTGTGCGCCAGCACGAAGGTCAGCACCGCGAACAGCACCGGGCGCACGCCCGCCAGCGTAAACACGCGCCGCAGCGCCAGTCGCTTGCCCGCCGGCTGCCCGGCAAAATCCGGCACCTTGATCTGCACCCAGGCCATCAGCGCCAGCGCCAGTCCGCTCATGATGCCGAAGCCCGGTCGCCAGCCCATGAGATTCCCGAGGAAGGTGCCCGCCGGAACGCCGAGCGACAGGGCCAAGGGGGCGCCTGTCATTGCAATGGCGATGGCCCGGCCCTGCTGGCTCGCCGGCACCATGCGCGCGGCATAGCCCGCCGCCAGCGCCCACAGCAGCCCGGCCGACACGCCGGCCAGGAAGCGGGCCGCCATCGTCAGCGCATAGCTGCCGGAAAGCGCCGTCACCGTGTTCGCGATGGCGAACCCCGCGATGGCCGCCTGCAGCAGCGGCCGGCGCCGCATGCCCTGTGTGGCGGCCGTCAACGGAATCGCCGCGGCCAGCGAGCCGATGGCATAGACGGTGACGAGTTGCCCGGCCATGGCTTCGGACACGGCCAGGCCAGCGCTGATCTGCGACAGCAGGCCGGCCGGCAGCGCTTCAGTCAGGATCGTGACGAATCCCGCCAGCGCAAGGGCCAGCAGCGCTGCAAGGGGGAGGGGGGGCGATTGGACGCCGATGCCTGAAGCCGTGGTTGTCGTGCTGCTCATGAGTCTGCCTTTTCAGGTGCCGGCGGTTTGCGCAGTGGCGCGGAACCGGCACGGATGGAATATGGGCAGCCATGTTGAGCGGACTTCGGATGCAAGACAATAATGCTAATGTTCGCAAGATATCGGACAAATTTTCTTTAATAGGGGCTCCATGGAATCGCTCAACGGCATCGCGTTCTTCGTGCAGGCGGCGGAAGCCCGAAGCTTCTCTCAGGCCGGACGCAGCCTCGGCGTGTCCTCGTCGGCGGTGGGCAAGGGCGTGTCCCGCCTGGAAGAGCGCCTGGGCGTGCGCCTCTTTCACCGCAGCACGCGCAGCATCACGCTTACCGCCGAAGGCGCGCTGTTCCTCGAGCGATGCCGCCGCATCCTCTGCGAAGTCGAAGCGGCCGAGCTGGAACTGTCCGAAACGCGCGAAGCGCCACGAGGCCGGCTGCGCATCAGCTTGCCGCTGGTCGGCATGCTCGTCATGCCCGCGCTGACCGCCTTCATGCGCCGCTACCCGGCCATCGAACTGGACGTGGACTTCTCGGATCGTCTGGTGGACGTGGTCGAGGAGGGCTTCGATGTCGTGATGCGCACTGGCCAGCCCATCGACTCGCGCCTCATGTCGCGCCAGCTTGGCAGCTACCGGCTGCTGCTGGTGGCGTCCCCCGGCTACCTGGCCAGCCGCGGAACGCCCGGAATGCCTGCTGATCTTTACAACCATGCCTGCCTGCAGCACAAGTTCCCCAGCACGGGAAAGCTGGAACCCTGGCCGATCCGGCGCACCGACGGCGAGCCGGCGGACGAGTTGCCGGCCTCGATGGTGTGCAACACCTCCGCCGCGCTGATGGATGTCGCCCTGGCCGGCCTGGGCATCGCGTGCCTGCCGGACTTCATGGTGCGGCCGGCCATCGGACGGGGCGAACTGGTGTCCCTGCTGGACGCGCACGTCGAGCACCAGGGCACATTCCGGCTGCTGTGGCCATGCAGCAAGAAACGGGCGCCGAAGCTGCGCGTCTTCATCGACTTCATGGTCGACGCATTTGCCGCGCAGTTGCCGCTTGAGGAAACGCTCCGGGCGCGGGCGCAGCTCGAAGAGGAGTAAAAGGCGCCTGGCGCGGCCACGGTCATGCGGGGATCTTGCGAAGCAAGGGCAAGCCCGGCGCGGCGTTCTCGTCAGGCAAATAAAAAGCCGCCCGGCGCAATGCCGGGCGGCTTAATGTGGCGTTAGGGAAAAGCTGACATCAAGTAAACCATAAGTTGTCATCGTTGCCTGGCAGAGCAGGCCTCGACGCCCGGGGCCATGAAAGCATATCCCGGCACTTCGCGAAAATCTAAGCCATAAGCTGTCGTTTTTTTTAAGTGGATGAAAATAAAAGGAAATTCCCTCTGTTTTCTTGGGCGTTTCTGATTTCTTCACGAAGTGCCAGCTTATGGCCACAGGCACGACAGGGTCAGTCGATGTGCCTGCAGCAATTCGCCGGCGCCACCACCATCAGTCTCAACTGAAGCCTCATCAGCAATGCTTCATGAAGTAGACGATAACTGGATGTCAGAGTACGCCAAAGAAGTGCAGGCTTCGAACAGTGATTGCATTCTTTTAGGGGTTCCATCACGACTCGGCGCCCAACGTCCGCCGTAGTACTTTCCATCTCCAGCATCAACCATAAGTTGATGGACCATACGTAGATGTTTTGGCTGTGTCGATAAGAACCCGAATGGGAGGCACGCACCTGGGGTCGATGGCGATGTCGCGTGAAACATAACCACTGCGAAGCGCCCAGGGTACAGAATGAGCTCCAGGCAGTCTTGCCAGGATTTTGAGGACGGAGGCTGGTGCCTAAGTAGGTGGAGTTCAACCAGACCCGTGCCGGCAAACTTGCTCCTTACAGAGTGCTCCTGACGCTCGTCGGCCCTGTCGAATATGAACAGGTCGTCACCCTTGCCTGTGTTCCGAATCGCCTTTCTGAACGATTCTACCGACTGCTTAAAGTCCTCGCCGCGTCCCCATAGGGCGTAGTTTGGCGCAAGCCAACTGAGGGAGCTAAGAAATACTGGCTTTCCTCGGCGGCTGACTCGAGCCTCATGAATCTGGTCGAGCACCACATTACGGTTTCTTTGGAGGTATAAGGCGCCAAACATGGGTTGAACTCCTGCAGGCGCATCTAATCCGCGTTCTATGTCGACCGCCAATTTGTGTGCATTTAGCTCCGCTGCCGGCGCATACGGTCGGAGGAAGTCCAGCCCGAACATGTCCAGAAAATTCTGCAACCCGTCTTCACCATTGTGAGTACCGGCCTCCAGCGTGGCCGCCACTCCTTCTCGAAACTCTGACAACAGGTCCAAGCTCGCCCCAGCTTCAAATTCGTGTGGCAGCTTAACTGTCACCGTGTTCTTCGCATCGACTTCTAGGCTCACAGTCAGAGGAATAAACCCGGGCTTGCGCGCGTCGATGCTCTCAATTGAGTGGACGCCGTAGGAGCGCTCACGCTCCTCGCCGCGAGCGCGAGCAGTAGCCCGTTCGATGCGCACAAAGCTCTCGCGATACGCTCGACGCGCCTGCTCTATACTGTTCCCGACCATTGCGGGTGGTGGGTTTAGTTTCACCCAGTTGGCCGTCGCGAACGCAAAGTCTGCCCGCCCAAGCACCGAGAAGGACAAGAGGTCAAAAAATACCACGTCGGTGCGACGCTTCAGCTTGCTCACCCATGGGTAATTGTCGGGCGATGCTTCGAAACGCTGTCGCATATCCTCGCTGAGTGTTAGTTCATCTTCTGTCAGTGTCACGTAACCTTGACGGTCCAACGTCTCGACGACTGCTAGAGCCTCTGCTTCGGAGAATCCGAAATACTGACGAAAAGCCGAGAGCGACACGTGTCCGCATGTGTGTAGAAGTCGCAGTACAAACTCCGTTACCGCTGGCAGTCGCTCTTCTGTAGAGATGAAGGCGGAGACCTTAAACGGCTGCACGGGCAGAGCAAAGGTGATTCTGTTGAAGAGGGCTTGGTCGATGCTCATGCCCTAAACTCCTGTGCCTTGGCGATGGCGGCTCGGTCTGCGCCACGCAATGATTCAATCTTTTTTAGCACTTGACCCAGCGGGGTGTTCTCATTCTTGCCTTTCCACATGGGAGTGGCTCCTACGACCACGAGGCGTTCCATCGCTCGTGACATCGCGACGTTAATGCGGTTCGGGCTTCGCAGGAAGCCGGGGTTCTGTTGGGGGTTATTGCGAACGGTCGAGAGAATCACGATACGATTCTCTTTGCCCTGGTAGCTGTCAACCGTGTCTATCTTGACCAATCGGCGCAGGTCCGCTGGAATCCAGCGAGATTCGCTCTTTAGACGATTCAAGACCGCGCGCTGCTTTGAATACATGCAGATGATGCCCACGATAGGGTCGCCAGGCTGCAACCCTTCTTTCAGGGCTCGAACGAGTGCGGCATTCTGCAGCAACGCTCGCAGGACATCCATCACGACGCGGGCCTCGACGTCGTTCCAGCAATCGACCTTATCGGGTGAGGTGCTTTCTGAGGCACTGCGTCCAAGAGATGCGGTGTCGACCCAGCACACCTCATGCCTCAACGGTGCGGGAAGTAAGCTCGTATCTAGCCACGAAGCGCCGCGGCCTGTTGCCAATTGTCCGCCGTAGAATACCTCCGACACCAGTTCCCCGATGGTAGGCGCCATCCTGTACTGCTCCTTTAACGTGGCGCCAACAGTGAGGCCATAAGGAGAATCAAAGACGCGCTCAAAGTCGCTAGCAAAGGCGCGGGATTCGGTGGCGTAGCCCAGCTTCTTGGATACGGTGTTGCGCACATCTTGTTCGAACGTTGGAGGCAATTGTTTGTGGTCGCCTACCAGCAAAATTCGTCGTCCTGTTTGCATTGCTACAGCCAACTCACTCGGAGCGGCGCGTCCAGCCTCATCGATAACCACCCAGTCATACATGTTCTGGATGACGCCAGCTGCACGGCGACCGATGCCGACCAGCGTCCCAGCAACAATAGTTCGTGATTTTGCCAAGAACTCAACAAAGTTCGCTGCAGGTTCGCCAAGAGTTTTGAGCCAGTCATCAGACATCATCAACAGGCGACGAAGGCGCTCTACCGCTTGTGGTGATTGAATCTCGTGCAAGTCAGCCAACTGTGCGTAGAGGTCATCCAGCACTTCGCCGAGTTGTTTTTCACCGATGTCGTACTGATAGTCGCGACTGCAGATGTCGAATAGCGCCTCCATCAGTTGCCGTCCCCGGTGCACCGCTGGGTCTTCACTGGGCGGCTCCTGGTCATCGCCGTTGCCCGTTCCGGACGGGGGCTCTGGTTTGTCCACTGCCAATGCCGATATTTGGTTAATCAGCCGCCCCACGCTCACGTGTAATTGCACCGCAGCGGAAGCGAAGGTCGCTGGGAGTCCCATCTCAGTGCCCAGGCGAACAACGCGCTCCTTGTACTCTGCCTTGAAGCTCTCGCGATAGGACTGTTCGATGGACGAGGAATGGAGGTGACGGATAGTGTCAGACACAACAGACTCGTGGCCCAGCCGCACGGCATCGAACACTTCCCCTTTGCCTTCAAATAACTCCAGAGCTTTTTCCAGCGCGTTATTTACGGCCTCGTGTGCCTGGCTTACCACTAGTATTCGGCGCGCCCCCTCTTTGGTCACGAGATAGTGCAACAGGGACGCGATGAACCAGGTTTTACCAGTGCCCGGCGGCCCTTGAAGTAAGCTCAGGGGGCCGTACTGTAGTGCCTTGCGGAAGGCCTCTTTTTGGCTCTCGTTCAAGCTCTTGTTGCCTTGCGTGTATGCATCCAATGCCTCTTCGGAGGGGCGATGGAACTCCATCGGAAGTGGCTGTGTGTCTCCGGGCTGGAAGAAATCCAGCAAGTCCGGCACGACGGAGCGTCCCTCGATGATGCGGTCGACCGCCGCGGCTCTGCGCGTCAACGACGCGCTTTCCATATTGGTGCGCAGTCTCAGCTTCTCTCCGACTTTGGCTGGTTTGCCGTTCCAGCGCTCTATAGCAAGTTCGGCGTTGGCACCGAGAGATGTGTCTCTCAGCTCCAGGTCTCCGCAACGACGCCATTGGCCTTCGCCATTTAGCCTTTCAACCCAAGTCCGGTCATCGATGTCGGGGTCAAATCCCGCGCCATCGAGAGCGCAAGGCAGCAGTATTTGGTGTCCGCGTTGAGGATTGCGCCGTGCTTCGCTCGTAACGGTTGCGACAGGCAGAGATTCTTCCTCTGCTGAGAGTAAAGCCTGCCAAAGTTCCTTGACGTCAATGTCGAGCTTCGGACCTTTGGCCAGAGCTAGCTGTTCTTCATTGTCGTCGGCCTGAGAAGATGCAATATTTTCGGTGGTTGTATCACTATCGAGCGATTCTTCCGCTTCTTGTACCGCTTCGTCGCTAAACTGCTCATCCCACAGTTCCAATGATGGCTCTAGGTCCGCGGCGTCGTTTCTGACTCCCTCGGATATGACGAGCCTTGCACGGATTCGCCCGAGACATTTTTCCTGTGCCCAGATGAGCTGAGTCAAATCTATCGGTTTGACTGTTACCCACGACGAGCGGCGCTTTGCGGTCTCCCACTCCACTGTCATCTTGGCGGTTGCGCCTGTCAGATGAATCAAGCGGGAGCCGTGGTTCTTCCGAGAGTTTTCTATCGAAAGATAGAAGTATCCGTTGTCCCCAAGCAATTCTCCTGGAGGCACTCTGGACTAACCCGGATTTCCCGGACAGTTTGGTTAAGGCACTGCGGCCTCAACCTGAGCAGGGGTTCTATAGCCTAGCCCCTGGTGGATTCGCTGGCGGTTGTAGAAGACCTCGATGTAGTTGAAGATCGCCAGCCGTGCGTGCTCCCTGCTATGGAAGACTTGGTGGTGCGTTAATTCGTTCTTGAGGTTGCTAAAGAAGCTCTCTGAGCTAGCCCGGGTTTTCCGGACACCCGAAGAAGTAGACAATACTTGAAGGAGGTGTCCCATGGATAAATCCAAACCCGAAGCCAAGCCGAGCGATGTCAAGCGCCAGTA
>NZ_JBDJLJ010000032.1:0-60029 GCF_039673305.1 Achromobacter spanius | reverse complement strand
CCAGCAGGCCCGCCGTGCGCAGGCCTTCCGCCAGGGCCGGGTCGTCCGACAGGTTGATCCGCGCGGCGCCCGCGAACGCGGTCAGCGCCGGCCCCAGCGGACCCGCGGGAATGTCGAAGCGCGCCAGGCCGGCGGCCGGCGGGCTGGACGCGCCGGATTGGGCCTGGGCCGGCAGCGGCGCCGCCATGGCCAGCGCGGCGCACAGCGCGCCTGCGGCGGCGCGGCATCGCGGCCCGGCCGCGAGAGGGTTGAAGCTGGAAGTCATGCTGATCCCGACAGAGTGCAAGCGAAGGTGCTTTATGGACTTGTCGGGCGAGATCGAAAAAGGGGCCAAGTTTTTTTTCAGATGGCCATCGCCCGGCGCTGCGCCTTCAGGCGGGCACGACGCTGACCCAGTAGCGCGTGCGGTACACCACGCGCACCGGCAGGCTGCGCGACACGGCCAGCAGCGCGGCGTCCGTGTCGTCCGCCTGGAAGCCGCCGGATATCCTCAGGTCGGCCACCTGCGGGTCGCAGCGCAGCATGCCCGGCCGATAGCGGCCCAGTTCCTGCAGGAAATCCGCCAGTCGCTGGTTGTCCGCGTACAGCACCCCGTCCAGCCAGGCCTGCGGCGGATGCGTGCTGGGGGCGGGCGAGTCCGCCGCCACGGCCGAGAAATCCACGCTTTGCCCGGCCTCCAGCACCACGCCCGCCTGCGCGGCGCGCGGCAGCACGCGCACGCGGCCTTCGATGACCGCCACGCGGCTGCGGTCCTGCATCTGCCTGACCGCGAAGTACGTGCCCAGCGCCTGCGCGCTGCCTTCGGCGGTATGCACCACCAGCGGCCGCGGATCGGGCGGCTCCGCATGGGCCGAACGCAGCAGGATCTCGCCCTCGCGCAGGCGCACCCGGCGTTGCGCGCCATCGTAGTCCAGGTCCACGGCGCTGGCGGTATTGAGCACCAGCAGGCTGCCGTCGGGCAGCTCGATCCGCCGGCGCTCGCCGCTGCGCGTCGCGTAGTCGGCGGTCCACTGCAATGGCGCCGCCCGCCACGCCAGCCACCCCGCGGGTGCGGCGACGATCAGGCCGGCCAGCACCCGCAGCGCGGCGCGGCGCGACGCCGCCGCGTCCACCGTGGCGCGGCCCAGGCCCGGCGGCAATCCGCCCAGCTTGGCCAGCACCGCCTGCGCGCGCGTCCAGGCGCGGTCATGCTCGGCGCTGCGCTGACGCCAGCGCTCGCAGGCCAGGCGGTCGGCTTCGGAAAAGCGGCCGGAATGCAGGCGCACCAGCCAGTCGGCGGCCTCGCCGGCAATCTTGGGATCGATGGGGCCTGTCGCGGCGGTCATTCCGCGGCCAGGATGCAGTGCGTGAAGGCCTCGGCCATGTAGCGCTTGACCGTGCGCACGCTGACGCCCAGCTCGACGCCGATCTGTTCGTAGGTCAGCCCGTCCAGCTGCGACAGCAGGAACGCCGCCCTGACTTTTTCGGACAGCGCCGCCAGCAGCGCATCCACTTCGCGCAGCGTCTGCAAGATCGCCAGGCGCTGCTCTTCGGAAGGCGCATGGCGTTCCGGCATCGCGGCCAGGGCTTCCAGGTATGCCTGTTCCAGCGCCAGGCGCCGGTACATGTCCGCCATCAGGCGCTTGGCGATGGTGGTCAGATAGGCCCGCGGCTCCAGCAGGTCGGGCATGGCCCGCCGCCGGTAGGCGCCCAGCAGCCCGGTGAACGTGTCCTGCGCCAGGTCCGCGGCGTCCGCGCTGTTGCCCAGGCGACGGCGCAGCCATCCGAACAGCCACCCGTGGTGCGCGTCATAAAGACGCTGCACGGCGAGGGCGGGAGATTGCTCGGAGGTCGGCATGAGGCGCGCTGGCAAATTAGCTGAATAGGAAGCAGTCGCAATTATCCAGATTAAGCCCCCCGCTGACAACGCCGGCCGCGCAGCCGCGCCGCGCCTGCCTCCCTCTCAGGGTTATCACCCATAAGCACAGCAAATACGCCGGATAAGAATTCATAATTTCCTTTTATGCGGCCGCCGCGCGTATAACAGGCAATCCAATCCAAGGGGTTCCCGGCATGAAGGCATACTTCCACGACGATCAGAAGCTACACCATCCGCAGACCTACTTTTCGCGCGGCAAGATGCGCACGCCGCAGGAGGTGCCGTCGCGCCTGGACGGGCTGGTGCAGGCCGCCCGCAAGCTGGGCTTCGATGTCGAGGCGCCGGCCGACCACGGCGCCGGCGCGCTGTCGGCCGTGCACTCGCTGGACTACCTGCGTTTCCTGCAGGACGCCCACGAAGACTGGATGAAGCTGCCCGGCGACTGGGGCGGCGAAGTGGTCTCGAACGTATTCGTGCGCGAACCCAACGCACTGCGCGGCGTGCTGGCCAAGGCGGGGCGCTATCTGGCCGACGGCAGCTGCCCTGTCGGCCCGAAGACCTGGCATTCCGCGTACTGGTCCGCGCAGTGCGCCATCGCGGGCGCCGAAGCGCTGCTGGCGGGCGACCGCCGCGCCTACGCCATCTGCCGCCCGCCCGGCCACCATGCGCGGCGCGATGCCGCGGGCGGCTTCTGCTACCTGAACAACGCCGCCATCGCCGCGCAGCGCCTGACGTCGCGCTTCCCGCGCGTGGCCATCCTGGACACCGACATGCACCACGGCCAGGGCATCCAGGAAATCTTCTACGACCGCAGCGACGTGCTGTACGTGTCCATCCATGGCGACCCCGAAAACTTCTATCCGGTGGTGGCGGGCTTCGAGGACGAGCGCGGCGTCGGCGAAGGCTACGGGTACAACATCAACCTGCCCATGCCGCACGGTTCGCCCGAGTCCGTGTTCTTCGACCGCCTGGCGCAGGCGCGCCGCGCGATCGCCCTGTTCCAGCCCGACGCGCTCGTGCTGTCGCTGGGCTTCGACATCTTCGAGAAGGATCCGCAGGCGATGGTCAGCGTCACCGAGGACGGCTTCGAGCGCCTGGGCCGCGAAGTCGGCGGCCTGGGCCTGCCGACGCTGATCGTGCAGGAGGGCGGCTACTACATCGAAGGGCTGGAATCGAACGCAACGCGGTTCTTCACGGGACTGGCCGGCGCCTGACCCGGTTGCCCGCAACGCCCATGCCGCAACCGCCCGCCCGCGCCCCCGCCCCGGCCCTGCTTGCGCCCGAGCGCATGGACTGGAACCTGCTGCGCACCTTCATGTTCGTGGTGCAGGAGCGCGGCGTGGGCCGGGCCGCCCAGGCCCTGCACTTGAGCCAGCCCGCCGTCAGCCAGGCGCTCAAGCGCCTGGAGGACGCGGTGGGCGGGATGCTGCTGCACCGGCGCAACGGCGAATTCCGCCTTACCGGCCTGGGCGACGAAATCTACGCCATTGCCCGCGACATGTACGGCACGATGGCCCGCATCGAAAACGCCGCCGCGCGGGACACGGCGGAAGTCGCGGGCACGCTGCGGCTGCTGGTGATGAGCAAAGTGCAAAGCCCGGCCTACGACGATTTCCTGGCGCAGTTCCATCGCCGCCATCCCCGGATCGAATTCCATATCGACGTGCTGCCCAGCGCCGCCATCCTGGACGCCCTGGGCAAGCGCGTGCCCGCGCTGGGCATCTGCCTGTGCCGCAAGCCCGTCCCGGCGCTGGAACTGCGCCTGTTCCTGCGCCACCGCTACGCCGTGGTCTGCGGCCGCCACCATCCGCTGTTCGCGCGCCAGCGCGTCGGCATCGAAGACCTGATGGACCAGAACTTCGTCTGCTTCACCAGCGACCAGATCGGCGACACGCTGTCTCCGCTGACCATCTTCCGCGACCAGCAGGGCTTCACCGGACGGATCGTGGGCACGTCCCCGAACATCGAAGAGATCCGCCGGATGGTGGTGGCGGGCATCGGCCTGAGCTTCCTGCCGGAACACCTGATACGACAGGACGTCGCCAGCGGCGAGCTGCGGCGCCTGCCGCCCGGCGAAGCCGTGGCGGAAATCGACGTCTTCCTGGCCTGGCACAGGCAGCGCAAGCCCACGGCGGCCGAAACTGCCTTCCTGTCCGCGTTCGAGCGGTTCCTGAGCCTGACGCCGCTGGACTCGCGCGCCGGATAGCACGGCGCGGGCGAAGATCCGCTCAGGACGGCGCGCCCCCAGCCCAGCGCGTCACCCGGTCCCGTCCGCCCTGCTTGGACAGATACAGGGCCTGGTCCGCGCACTTGATGACCTCCTGGGGCGATTCGCCGTCGCGTGGCCACAGCGCCACGCCGACCGACACGGTCACATGGCCGACGCCATCCGGCATCGGCCGTTGCGCGACGGCAGCCCGGATCCGCTCGGCGGCCAGCATCGGCGCCTGCGGCGAGGACGCGGGCACGAGCACCATGAACTCTTCGCCGCCCACGCGGAACGGCGTGTCGTCCGGCCTCAGGTTTTCCTGCAGCGTCCTGGCCATTGCCACCAGCACCTTGTCGCCGGCCGGATGGCCATGAACGTCGTTGACCTGCTTGAAATGGTCCAGATCCAGCGCGATGACCGCGAACGGCGAGCCGGCGGCCACCAGTTCGCCGATGCGGGCGCGCAAGGCGCGCCGGTTCATCAGGCCCGTCATGGGATCCGTCATGGACTGCGTGTTCAGGCGTCCGACCTCGTCGCGATGCTGCGCCAGCGTCGCCGCCAGCGCCTGCCGCAGCGTCTCGGCCTCGTGGTACCAGGTCTTGCGGGTGCTGGCCTTCAGGGCCTGCGCGCCTGCCGGCTCCGGATCCGCAAGCGCGCCGGTCAGCCGGGTCAAAGGCCTTGCGATGGCGTACGCGCAGGCGCAGACCAGTATCAAGGTCAGCACCACCGCGGGAATGGCGAACAGCAGCGATTCGCCCACCAGGGTTTTCAGGGGCGACAGCGCCTGGTCCAGCGGACGCTGCACCACCACCGCCCAGTTTCCCTTGACCAGCGGCACGTAGCCGGCCAGCACGGGCTCGCCGGTCGCGTCCCGGATTTGCGCGGCGCCCGGCCCCGACACCGGCGAAATGTTGGCCGTGACCGAACTGACCACGTCCGCGTCCGCGCCCGCGGCGCTGTGCCGGTAAAGCATCTGGCCCGAGACATTCACCAGGTACACGGAAGTGCCGTCGGCATAGGCGTGCTGGCCGATCAGCCGGTCCAGTCCGCTGCCGCGCTCCAGCACCACAATGGCCGCAAGATAGCCCGCGGACGCGCCAGGCTTGCCCGCAACGGGTTCCACCAGGGTCAGCGTCGTCAGCCTGCTGCCTGGCAGGCAGCATGGGCTGACCCACTGGCCGACCCGCAGTTCGCGCACGCCCAGGTCACTGAGATTGCGGATTGCGGCAAGCTGGGGCAAGCCGCTGTCGGACCGTCCCGTGACGTTGCCCCCTTCGTCGGCAAGCAGCACCGCGGTAACGCCTTCGATCCTGGCCGCGGCAAGAGAGAGTTCGCGGGTCAGCGCGTCGGGCGCGGGGGCCGCCTCAATAATCCGGTCCGCGCTGGCGGTCAGTTGCCGGTCCGCGGCATGGATATACAGGTTGATGACGTCGGCCAGCTTCTGCGCGTAGGCCAGGTTGGATTCAAGCGTGTTCCTGACCGCCTGCGCCTTCTGCACCTGGTACCCGGCATACATCGCGTTGAAAAAGCCGATGGCCACGCTCAGCACCGCCAGCAAGATCAGCACGGTCAACAAGCGCACTTTGCGTTCTTTTGCCATGATTCTCCAGGCCCAGCCGGAAAAATGCAGGATACCGAACTATCTTTTCGTTTTCCAGGCGTTCACGCGGCGTCGGCAACCGGCAGCCGCATCGCCACGCGCCGCTGCACGGGCAGGCCGTGTCCCGCCTCGGCCCGCAACACGTCCGCCAGCCGCGAACCGGGCGGCGCGTCCGCCTCGCAAAAGCCCTGCCGCGCATACCAGGGCGCATTCCACGGAAGATCGCGGAAGGTCGTCAACGTGACTTCCGCCAGGCCCGCCGCGCGGGAGTGCAAGCGGGCCTGGCGCATGAGCAGTCCGCCGACGCCCATCCGCTGATGGTCCGCATCCACCGCCAGTTCCCAGATGTGCAGGGCATCGCCGAAGGCTTCGGCATCGACAAAGCCGCACAGCGCACCCGTCGGCGCCTGCGCGACCCAGACCGTTCCCTGCGCGATCAGCCGCAGGTGCGTGGCGACAGGCAGCACGCCGTCGTCGGCGATCCATTCCAGCCCGGACGCGGTGCGGAACAGATGGGCCGCGGACGCTTCGATCGCGGGCAGCAGCGCGGCGTCTTCCGGGCGGGCGGGACGAATCAGCATGGATTGGCGGTTCCGAAGTTCAGTCGGCTGGAATTCTACGCGGCGTGCGCCCGCCCCGCCGACGCTCCCTGACTCCGAACCTGTGCGCGCGCGGAATCTTCCGCGATTCCTGTCACCGAACCTTCGCGCGATCCAGTGTCTAATCACCGCTCCCTCGCGGGATATGCCGCAACCACCGCAATCGCGGCGGCCGTCGCGGCCCGAACAACAACGACCCTCAGGATTTCGTACGTGATTCACGTCATCGCAGGCCTTATCGCGCTCTATGTCATCTGGCGCCTCGTCTGGCCGCTGAAATGGCCCGCCGCCGCAAGAATGCTGCTGTCAGCCTTGCTGCTGCTTGCCGCGGAGCACCACCTCATCACCCGCAATTTCTTCGGCACGATGGCCTCGCCCGAAGTGCCCGGCCCCGTCATCATGGCGCTGGGCTGGGCGTTCGGCGCCCTGCTCCTGCTTGCCGTGTTCCTGTTGGCCGCGGACGCGGCGGGCCTGGCGCTGTCCGCGTTTTCGCGCAGCCGCGGCCGCGCGGTGCTGTCCTGCACGCGCCTGCGCGCGGGACTGGCCGCGGCCGCGGCGGTCCTGTCGGCGGTGGGCGTGTGGCAGGCCGTGCGCGTGCCCGACGTCAAGACGATCGAAGTCGCCCTGCCCGGGCTGCCGCGCGCGTACGACGGCTTTCGCATCGCCCACCTGACCGACCTGCACGCCAGCCGCCTGCTGCAGGCGGACTGGATGCAGGCCGTGGTGGCCCGGACCAATGCGCTGGCGCCCGACCTGACGCTGATCACCGGCGACCTGGTGGACGGCACGCCCGAGGCCCGCGCCAACGACGTGCTGCCCCTGCGCGACCTGCGGGCGCCGCACGGCGTGGTCGCGATCCCGGGCAACCACGAGTACTACGCCGAATACGTGGGCTGGCTGCAGGCTTTCCAGAAACTCGGCCTGCGCATGCTGCTAAATGAGCACATGACCCTCGAACGCGACGGCCAGCCCCTGGTGCTGGCCGGCATCACCGACAGCGCCGCGTCGCGCGTCGGCCAGCCGCTGCCGGACATCGACGCGGCCATGGCGGGCGTGCCGCCGTCGGCATCGGTGATCCTGCTGAGCCACCGCCCTGTCGGCGCGGCGCGCCACGCGCAGGCGGGCGCCAGCCTGCAGCTGTCGGGCCACACGCACGGCGGGCAGATCCTGGGCCTGCACCTGCTCACGCAATTGGCCAACGAGGGCTACGTGTCGGGCATGTACCAGGTCGGCGGCATGCAGCTGTATGTGAGCAACGGCGCGGGCCTGTGGCCGGGGTTCCCCATCCGGCTGGGCCGCCCGTCGGAGATCACGCAGATCGTGCTGCGCGCGGGCCCGCCCGCCTGACCGAACGTCGCGCACAAGCCACGGCGGCGCGTTGACAAGCGCCGCCGCGCTGACTTAGCATTCGGCCCTGCTTCTACAACCCCTCTTCTTTTGGGTGCAACCGTGTCTGCCATTCGTCAAATCGCCTGAACGCCGACGAGTACCGTCCTGGTACCGTGGTCAGCCTGCCCGCATCCGCTGCTCGACGCCATGTAATGAGCACACTTCGCCCGGCAGGCGCGGTTCCAGGAAGCGCAGCACAACCCCACCCCCGCTTCCTCCCCCCGTAAGACTTCGTTGTCGGCTTTTCCCATATCCTGGAGAAGACCCATGACGCTGGATTTCTGCGCCTACGCGCAATCGCTGGACCTTTACCGATACCCCCGCACTCCCCACCTGGAAGGCTCGCGCCTGCAGGACGGGGACGAAGGCCATGGCCACGTGCCCTACCGCAAGCTGGCGGGCCTGACGCTCGTCGTCGAAGAAAAACTGGACGGCGCCAACACCGGCATCAGCTTCAGCCCCTCGGGCGAACTGCTGCTGCAGTCCCGCGGCCACTACCTGGTGGGCGGGGGCCGCGAACGCCAGTTCAGCTTTATCAAGGCCTGGGCCGCCGCGCACGCGGACTGGCTGCTGGAACGGCTGGAGGACCGCTATGTGATGTACGGCGAAACGCTGTCCAAGAAACACTCCGTGTTCTACGACGCGCTGCCCCATCACTTTTTCGAATTCGACGTGCTGGACCGCCGCACGGGCGACTTCCTGTCCACCGACGCGCGCCGCGCGCTGCTGGCGGACGGTCCGGTGCTGTCGGTTCCCGTGCTGTATGAAGGCGCGGCGCCGGCAAGGCTGGCGGACCTGAAGGCGATGCTCAAGCCATCGCTGGCCAAGACCGCCGGCTGGCGCGAGGCGTTCGAGGCGACCGTGCTGCGCGAGGGCCACGACCTGGCCCGCGCCTGGCAGCAATGCGACAAGTCGGACCTGTCGGAAGGGCTGTACATCAAGGCCGAGGCGGACGGCAGGACCATCGCCCGCTACAAATGGGTGCGTCGCGATTTCGTGCAGGCCATCCTGGATTCGGACATGCACCATTCCGAACAGCCGTATGTGCCCAACCTGCTGGCCGCCGGCGTGGACCTGTATTCGCCGCGCCTCGCGGTGGATTGGGACACGCTGCGCGCCGTCCGCAAGAACAAGGAGCCATCATGAATTACGCAGACATTCAGTCGCTGGCGCCCGCCCCCGGCCAGGACCCGGACTATGCGGCCTGCCTGGCGGCCTTCCCGGCCCTGGAACTGGCCAAGACCACGCCGCAGGATCCGCGCTATCACGGCGAGGGCGACGTGTGGACGCATACGCGGATGGTGGTGGACGCGCTGCTGGCGCTGCCGCAATACCAGGCGGCTTCGCGCGCCGACCAGGAGATCGTGTTCCTGGCCGCGCTGCTGCATGACGTGGCCAAACACAGCACCACGGTGGTGGACCCGGTCACGGGCGCCATCGGGCAGCCGGGCCATTCGCGCAAGGGCGCCATCGATGCGCGCATCGCGCTGTGGGATGCCGGCGCGCCGTTTGCCGTGCGCGAAGCGGTGTGCCGGCTGATCGCCACGCACCAGGTGCCGTTCTTCGCGCTGGAAGGGTCGCGCCGAGGCAAATCGCCGGAGTTCATCGTGCGCGAGCTGTCCTGGCAATTGAGCCTTCCGCTCCTGGCCATGCTGGCCGAAGCCGACATGCGCGGCCGCATCTGCCGGGACGCCGGGCGCGTGCTGCACAATATCGCCCTCTTTTGCGAACTGGCGCGCGAGGATGGCTGCTTTGGCCAGCCCCGCGCATTCGCCGACGCCCACACCGCGGTCAGCTACTTCCGCGGCGCGGACGTGCATCCCGACTACGCGCTGTTCCAGGAGCCCGGTTCGCGAGTCATCGTGATGTCGGGCCTGCCCGCCTCCGGCAAGAACACCTGGGTCGCGGCAAACCATCCGGACTTGCCGGTGGTGTCGTTCGACGATGCGCGCGAAGCGCTGGGTCTGCGCCACGGCAAGAATGAAGGCATGGTGGCGCACCTGGCGACGGACCGCGCCAAGGCGCTGCTGCGCGCCCGGGCGCCGTTCGTGTGGAACGCCACCAACCTCAGCGAACTGATGCGCAAGAAGACGCTGGACCTGCTGTACGCCTACCAGGCCGAAGTGGAACTGGTGTATCTGGAAAAGCCGCGCGCCGAGCTGCTGCGCCGCAATTCCCGCCGCGACACGTCGCTGTCCAACAAGACGCTGACCGGCATGCTGCACCGTTGGGACTTGCCGCTGCCGACCGAGGCGCACCGGGTCGCGTACCTGTGCTGACCCGCTGGTGTACTGCCCCATGGATGCGTCGTGTCGACGTACCCGTGGGGCGCACACTAGGCCGTGGCGCGTTCGGCCTCCTGCAGTTCGCGCCACAGGATCTTGCCCGCGCTGGACTTGGGCAGCGCATCCACGAATTCGATGATGCGCGGCGCCTTGTAGGCCGCCATGCGCTCGCGCGCCCAGGCGATCATTTCTTCTTCCAGCGCCGTATCGCGCGCCTCGGGGCGCAGCACCACCAGCGCCTTGACGGTCTCGCCGCGGCAGGGGTCCGGGATGCCCACCACGCAGGCCTCGTGCACGGCGGGATGCTCGTAAAGCGCATTCTCGACCTCCGCCGGCCAGACCTTGTAGCCCGAGGCGTTGATCATGCGCTTCAGGCGGTCGGTGATGAAGAAATAGCCCTCGTCGTCCACGCGGCCCAGGTCGCCGGTGCGGAAATAGCGTACGCCGTCCAGCAGGAAAAACGCTGCTTCGTCCGCCGCCGGATTGTTCCAGTACCCCTGCATGATCTGCGCGCCGCGCGTGACCAGTTCGCCGACTTCGCCGGGCGGCAGTTCTTCCAGCGTGGCGGGATCCACCACCCGCGTGTCCACCCCAAAAGTCGGGACACCGATGCATTGGCGCTTGTTGCGGTTCATCGGGTTGCAGTGCAGGAACGAGGCGCTCTCGGTCAGGCCGTAGGCCTCGTTGAAGACTATGCCGTAGCGATCGGCCAGCATGCCCGCCACGGCTTCGGGCATGGGCGCCCCGCCGCCGCACAGCAGCGCCAGGGCCGACAGGTCGTAGTCCTCGATGCCCGGCTGCGCGAAGAAATCCACGATCATCGCCGGCGCGGCCGCCCACACGCTGACGCGATGCCGCGCCATCAGCTGCGCCGCCACCTTGCGGTCCCAGCGCGGCAGCAGCACCACGGTGGCGCCCAGCAGGATCGGCAGGTTCATGCAGTTCTGCATGCCCAGCAGGTGGAACATCGGGGCGACACCCATGATGATGGCCTCGGCTGTCAGGCCCCGCCACAATTGCGATCCCGTGGCCGCCGCCCCCAGCGTGCCGTGCGTGTGCCGGCAGCCCTTGGGCCGGCCGGTGGTGCCCGACGTATACGGCAGCAGGCACAGGTCCTTCGCGCCGGCCCGATGCGGCAACGGCGGCGCATTGACCGCCATCGCGCCGTACCACGGCACGCCGCCCCGGATGTCCGGCTTGCGCCGGGGCGCGGCGATCCAATCCGGCGGCGCAACCGCGCCGTCGCCCGGCCCCAGATAATCCGAATAGGCATGCACGATCACGCGATCCAGCCTGCCGTCCCGCGTGAAGTCCGCCAGCCGGCCGGCCAGTTCCTGCGCCGCAAAGGCGACCTTGGCGCCGCTGTCTTCAAGATAGTGCGCCAGTTCGTCCGGGGTGCTCATCGCATTGACCGGCACCACCACGGCGTCGGCCCGCAGAATGGCGTAGTAGGCAATGACGAACTGCGGACAGTTCTGGCTGAACAGCAGCACGCGGTCGCCGGCCTTCACGCCGGCCCCGTGCTGCAGATAGCCGGCCATCGCGTCGACTTCGCGCTTGAGGCGCGCGTAATCCAGCGTCGTGTCGTAGAACACGATGGCGGGCTTGGCCGGATAGCGCGTGGCAGACGCCTCCAGATTGAAATACAGGCTGGACTGCGGCTGGCTGATGGCCAGCGGCAATCCCTTCGGCCAATACCGATGATGCGCGTGCTGCATGCCCTTGGTCTCCAATTCCCGCTGCGTCGGCGCCGCCTCAGGCGACCAGGCCGCGAGCGATGATTTCTTTCATGATTTCATTCGAGCCGCCGTAGATCTTTCCCACGCGGGCATCGGCGTACATGCGCGCGATCGGGTATTCCAGCATGTATCCGTATCCGCCATGCAGCTGCAGGCATTCGTCGATGACCTGGCAGTTCATCTGCGTGGTCCACCACTTGGCCATCGCGGCGGTCGGCAGATCCAGCGTGCCGTCCAGTTGCCGCGCGATGCAGTCGTCGACGAAGCGGGCGGCGATCGTCGCCACCGTTTCGCATTCGGCCAGCTTGAAGCGCGTGTTCTGCATGTCGATCAGCGGCTGCCCGAAGACCTGGCGCGTGCGGGTGTAGGCCACCGTTTCGTCGATGGCCCGGCGCATGGTGGCCACCGCCCCCACCGCGATCAGCAGGCGTTCGCGCGGCAGCTGCTGCATCAACTGCGCAAACCCGCGCCCTTCCACTTCGCCGAGCAGGTTGGACACCGGCGCGCGCACCTCGTCGAAGAACAGTTCGGCCGTGTCCAGGCTTTTCTGGCCCAGTTTCTCCAGCAGCCGGCCGCGCCGAAAGCCCGGCAGGTCCCGGGTTTCCAGCATGATCAGCGATATGCCGCGGGAACCGGCCTGCGGATCGGTCTTGACCACCACGCAGATCAGATCGGCATGCAGGCCGTTGGTGATGAAGGTCTTGGCGCCATTGACGACATAGGCGTCGCCATCACGCGCGGCGGTGGCGCGGATGCTCTTCAGGTCGGACCCCGCGCCCGGCTCGCTCATGGCGATGGCGCCCACGAGTTCGCCGGTGGCCATCCGGGGAAGCCAGCGCTGCTTCTGGGCCTCGGTGCCGTAGTTCAGGATGTAGTGCGCCAGGATCGCGCTGTGCACGTTGTTGCTGAAGCCGTACACCATCGCGCGCGCCTGCTCGGCCGCCACGATGGCCTCGTGCGCGAAGGTGCCTCCGCCGCCGCCGTAGGCCTCGGGCATGCTGACGCACAGCAGCCCCATGCGTCCGGCCTTGCGCCAGACCTCGCGGTCGGCGTGCTGCTGCTTGCGCCACTTTTCCTCGTCCGGCGCGAACTCCTTTTCGAACAGGCGCCGGGTCGAGTCCTGGAACAGCGTCAGGTCGGCATCCATCCAGTTTTGCCTCGGGGTATCCATCGGCGTCTCCCGGCGTCAGGGACGGCCGCCGCCCACGACCAGGACCTGGCCGCTGACGTAGTTGGATTCGGGCAGGCAGAACAGGTACACCGCCCCCGCCGCTTCGGCCGGCGTGCCGGCGCGGCCGATGGGAATCAGGCTTTCGGCGTTTTTCAGCACCTGCGGATTCACGCCCACCTTGATCTGCCGGCCCTGGATGTCCAGCGTGGCGTCGCCGTCGGCGGCGGCCTCGGTCAGGCGGGTCTTGATGAGCCCGAACGCCACGCTGTTCACGTTGACCTTGTAGCGCCCCCATTCCTTGGCCAGCGCCCGGGTCAGCCCATTGATGCCCGCCTTGGCCGCCGCATAATTGGCCTGGCCCGCATTGCCCATCACGCCCGACGTGGACGATATGTTCACCACCTTGCGGAAAACTTCGCGCCCCTGGGCGGCTTCGGCCTTGGCCGCCTCGCGGATGAAGCCGGACGCGGCGCGCAGGATCCGGAACGGCGCGGACAGGTGCACCGCCAGGATCTCGTCCCATTGCTCGTCGGTCATCTTCTGGATCACGTTGTCCCAGGTGTACCCGGCGTTGTTGACGATGATGTCCAGGCCGCCGTAAGCGTCCAGGGCCGTGCCCACGAAGCGGTCGGCAAAGCCGGGGTCGGTGACGCTGCCCGCGCAGGCCACGGCCTGCCCGCCCGCGTTGCGGATCAGCGCCACCGTGTCGTCGGCGGGCCCCGCGTCCAGGTCGTTGACCACCACCCTGGCGCCCTCGCGCGCCAGTTTCAGCGCGATCTCCTGGCCGATGCCGCGCCCCGATCCGGACACCAGCGCCACTTTCCCTTCAAGCGTACCCATGCGTTCTGTCTCCATGCTTTGTCTGCCTACGCGGCTTGATACAGCGTGACGACGCACGCGCCGCCCAGCCCCAGGTTGTGCTGCAGCGCCAGGCGCGCGCCCTCGACCTGCCGCAGGTCGGCCTGGCCGCGCAGTTGCCACACCAGTTCGGCGCATTGCGCCAGGCCCGTCGCGCCCAGCGGGTGCCCCTTGGACAGCAGCCCCCCGGACGGATTGGTGACGACGCGTCCGCCGTAGGTGTTGTCGCCTTCCAGGATGAATTTCTCCGCCGTGCCCTCGGGCGTGAGGCGCAGGCCTTCGTAGGTGATCAGTTCGTTCGCCGTGAAGCAGTCATGCAGTTCGACGACGTCCACGTCGGCCGGATCCACCCCCGCCGCCTCGTAGACGCGATCGGCCGCCGCGCGCGTCATGTCGTAGCCGACGAGCTTGCGCATGTCGCCCGCGTTGAAGGTGGAAGGCGTGTCGGTGGTCATGGCCTGCGCGGCAATGGCGACGGCCGGGGCCAGCCCGTGCCGGCGCGCGAAATCGTCCGAGCACAGGATGGCCGCCGCCGCGCCGCAGGTGGGCGGGCAGCACTGCAGGCGGGTCAGCGGGTCGAAGATCATGGGTGCGGCCAGGACTTCGTCCAGCGTCACGGTCTGGCGGAACACCGCGTACGGGTTGCGCGCCGCGTGCTGGCGCGCCTTGACCGAGATGCGCGCAAAGGTGTCCGGACGGATGCCGTGCTGCTTCATGTAGTCGCGTCCGGCGCCGCCGAAGAACTGCGCCGCGCGCGGCTTGGCGGCGTCGTAGCGCTGGTGTTCGGTCATGGACGCCACGAATTCCTGCAGCGGCGACGGCCGGTCTTCGTACACCCCCTTCAGGGCGCCGGGCACCATCTGTTCGAACCCGACCGCCAGCGCGCACTCCACGGCGCCGCTTTCCACCGCCTGCCGCGCCAGGAACAGCGCCGACGAGCCGCTGGCGCAGTTGTTGTTCACGTTGAACACGGGAATGCCCGTCAGGCCCACGCCATACACCACGGCCTGGCCGGAGGTGGAGTCGCCGTAGACGTAGCCCGCGTAGGCCTGCTCCACGGCGTCGTAGGGCAGCCCCGCGTCCTGCATGGCTTCGCGCACGGCGCGCATGCCCATGACGGAATAGGGTTCGCTTGCGCCGGGCTTGCTGAAGGGGATCATGCCGACGCCGGCCACCCACACTTTTCGATTCATGCCTGCTTCTCCTGAAGAGTCGGCGCGGCGGGCGCCGCGCCAGGAAATCCGTGGCCCTGCCGCAGCGCGGACTTCAATACCTTGCCCGCTGCCGACATGGGCAGATCGTTGCGGAATTCGTAGCTCTTGGGACACTTGTACGGCGCCAGGATCTGGCGGCAATGCGCATTCAGCGATTCGGCGTCGGGCGCCGCGCCCGGCCGCGCCACGATCACCGCATGCACGGCTTCGCCCCACCGTTCGTGCGCCACGCCGATCACCGCGCAGCGCGCAACACGGGCGTGCCGCGCCAGGGCCGCTTCCACTTCGGCGGCATAGACGTTTTCCCCGCCGCTGACGATCATGTCCTTCAGGCGGTCCACCACGTACAGATAGCCGTCGTCGTCCTGCCAGGCAGCATCGCCCGTCAGCAGCCACCCATCGGAAAACGCGCGCGCGGTGTCGTCGGGGCGGTTCCAGTAGCCGGCCACGACCATGGGACCGCGCACCGCCAGTTCGCCCACCGCGCCGGGCGCCGCATCCTGGCCGTCGGCCGCCAGGATGCGCGTCTCGACGCCCACCGCCGGACGGCCCGCCGACAGCGCGCGCGGCCCGCCCCGCCGCACGTCGGCGTTGATGGCGACCAGGGCCGAGGTTTCGGTCATGCCGTACGCGTGCACGAATTCCGCGTTGGGAAAGGCATCCAGCGCGCGGGCCAGCAGCGCGGGCGCAATCGGGGACGCGCCCCAGATGACGCGCTGCACGCCGCCCAGCCGGTAGCGCGGGAAACCGGGTTCATCCAGCAGCATCTGGATCATGCTGGGCACCAGCAGCACTTCGGACACGCCGTCGTCCTGCAGCGACTGCAGCACCGCGTGCGGATCGAAGCCGCGCTGGATCACCACCGACGCGCCCGCCAGGAACTGACCCATCAGGCGCCCCAGTCCGGCAACGTGGAAAAGCGGCGCCACCAGCAGCACGCGGCTGTCCTGCGGCGTGGGAACCGTGGCCAGCCGGGCGACGGCGGCGCTCCACAGATTGGCGTGCGTCAGCATGGCGCCCTTGGGCTGGCCGGTGGTGCCGCCCGTGTACAGGATGGCGGCCAGCGCGTCGCCGCCCGCGCGGCAATCTTCGAGGGACGGCGCGGACTCGGCCCGCGCATCCAGCGTGGGCAGCGGCAACGCCTGCGCGGCGTTGGGCGGGACGCAGGCGGCAAGGCGCGATGCCAGCGCGGCATCCACCAGCACCAGCCGCGCGCCGCCGTCCGCAACGCCCTGCGCCAGCTCGGCGGCGCTCCAGCGCGTGTTCAAGGGCTGGATCACCGCGCCCAGCCACCAGCATGCGAGCATCGACGATACGTACGAGGCGCTGTTCGCCCCCAGCAGCGCGACCCGGTCGCCGCGCTGCACGCCGAGGTCCCGCAGCACGGCGGCCTTGCGGGCCGCCCAGGCTAGCAGTTGGGGATAGGTCCAGGCGCGTGCGCCTTCGCGCAAGGCGACCGTGCCGGGATACAGCCGGCTTGCCCGGTGCAGGCCCTGAGTCAGATACATAGCCCGTGTTCCTCCTGCGGCGCGCGGGCCTGGCGGCCCGCTGTCTCGTGCGGCGCGGCGTCTGGCGGCCGGCCGTTGTCCAGGCCGTAGCTTCCCGCCGGCCGGAAAAGGCGGCAATGGCCGCAGGCGTCAATCCGATTGGCGGAAAGTGTCAGCGGATGACGGCCCGCAGGCGGGACCGCACACAAGCCGGTTGCGGCGGTATTCCCCGGGCGACACGCCGGTCCATTTCTTGAACGCGCGGTGGAAGGTGCTGGATTCCGAATAGCCCAGGCGCTCGGCGATGTCCATCAGCGACAGGTCGTGCCGGCCCAGGTATTCGACCGCCGCATCGCGCCGCAGATCGTCCTTCAGCACCTGGAAGCCCTGCCCTTCGTCGCGCAGGTGGCGCCGGAGCGTCTGCGGCGTCATCGACAGCTGCGCGCTGACCTGCGCCAGCGACGGCAGTTCGGCCGACAGGTCGCTGCGCAGCAGGCGCCGGATGCGGTCGGTCAGGGTGGCGCGGTCCTGGTACTTCACCAGCAGATCGAACGGCGCATTCGCCAGGAAGGCCTTCAGCGCCTGCGCGTCCTGCACGACCGGCAGCGCCAGCCAGCGCGACTCCAGCCGCAGGCCCGTCACCTGCTGTCCGTAGCGGACCGGGGCATGGAACACCTTCTGCGCGTCGGCGCTGCGCGTGCCGTCGTTGTAGTCCACGCCCAGGATCGGAATGCGGCGGCCGGCCAGCCAGTTGGCGACGCCCAGCGTGAAGAACAGGAACGTGCGTTCGCCGTACCACTGCGTGCAGCGGCGCTCGCCGCGCGCGTCCAGCACGATGCGCGCGGCATCGCGGGTGACGCACAGGCGCGCGGTGAAGTCGCGCAGCACGCCGTGGTAGTAGCGGAACGCGACGCGCAACGCCTGGCCCACCGTGGCTTCCTGCAGCGCCAGCCGGCAGGCATGGGCGAAGGCGCCCAGCGGAACGGGCTGCCGTCCCATGCCCAGGAAATCATCGCGCGTGGCGCGCCGCAGCATCCGCAGGATCTGCGCGAACTGCGACTGCGACACGCGCGCCATGGGCGCCTGCAGCAGCGCGGGCGGCACGTCGGCGCGCAACAGCACGCGGTCGACGTCCACGCCCCGGCTGCGTGCGCCTTGCAGGATCTGGGCGACATGCCCCACGGCGATGGTGTGATGCGTCATGGCGATTCCCGCGGCTGGGTGAACACCGATGCCGTCGATGGTAGCGAAAGGGCCGCCGGCAAGAAATGCCCGGCGTGAGCATTCCCGCCAAGCGGAATCAGCGATTTCGCCATTGGACCGCCGCAAAGCCGCGCCTAGACTGGCTCGAGCCGATTCCTGGCCGCCTCTTCGTATTTACCGGAGTCCCTCTTTGGATACGCCGAACACCGCCCCGCTCGCGGGCATCAGGATCCTGGACCTGTCGCGGCTGCTGCCCGGCCCGCTGGGCGCGCAGTACCTGGCGGACCTGGGCGCGGACGTGATCAAGATCGAAGACACGCAGTCCGGCGACTATGCGCCGCCGTCGCTGCGCGCGGTGTGCAACCGCAACAAGCGCGGCCTGCGGCTGGACCTGAAACACCCCGACGGACAGGCCGCGCTGGCGGCGCTGGCGCGCGACGCCCACGTGGTGATCGAAAGCTTCCGGCCGGGCGTCGCGGCCCGCTTGCAGGCGGACTATCCCACCCTGGCCCGCCACAATCCCCGGCTGGTGTACTGCAGCATCACGGGCTACGGCCAGACCGGCCCCCTGCGCGACGCCGCCGGGCACGACCTGAACTATTCGGCCTATGCCGGCGTGGCGGACCAGATGGGTTGCGGCCCCGATCAGCCCGCGCTGTCCAACCTGCCCGTCGCCGACGTCCTGGGCGGCTCGCTCACGGCGGCAATGGGCATCCTGGCCGCCCTGTTCGACGCGCAGCGCTCGGGCCGCGGCCGCTATCTGGACATCGCCATCGCCGATGGCCTGCTGGCCGGCGCGGCGGTGCCGCTGGCCACGCTCAATGCCCACGGGGCCACGCGGCCCGCCGGCGGCGACGCGCTGTCGGGCGCCCTGGCGTGCTACGGCCAATACCGTGCGCAGGACGGCCGCTACCTGGCCGTCGCCGCGCTGGAACCGAAATTCTGGGACGCGCTGTGCCGCCGCCTGGACCGCCCCGACCTGCTGCCCTGGCACCGCGAAGGCGACGCCGCGCAGCAGGCGCACGTGCGCGCAGAACTCGCGCGCCTGTTCGGCTCGAAACCGCGCGCGCACTGGCTGTCATTGCTGGACGGCGCGGACTGCTGCGTAACCCCGGTGCTGACGCTGTCCGAAAGCCTGTCGCATCCGCAGTTCGTCGAGCGCGGCATGGTGCGCCAGGTCCGGCACGACGCCTACGGACCGGGCGCGCAGATCGCCAGCCCCGTAAAGATGTCCGGTTTTGAATTCGCCATCCACCGCCAGGCGCCGCTGCCCGGCGAACATACCGATCAGATCCTGCGCGAGGCCGGCTACGACGACGCCGCCATCGCCAGCCTGCACGCGCGCGGCGTCGCGCGGTAGGCGCTGCATTGACCGTTGCATTGCCGTTTGCATGACCCGTTGCATGACCCGTTGCGCCTCCCGCGCGCCGGAAGCTGCCCAAGACCTGCTGTGCCCATAACAACCAGGACGGAGACTCCCATGACGGACCCCATTTGCAGCACCGTTTCGCCCAGACGCCGCAGCCTGCTCAAGCTGGGGCTGGCCTTGCCCGCGGCGCTGGGGCTTTCCGCGCCCGCGCGCGCCGCCGCCTTCCCCTCCCGGCCCGTCACGCTGATCGTGCCCTTTCCCGCGGGCGGCGCCACCGACACGCAGATGCGCGCGCTGGCGGTGGCGGCCTCGCGCGAACTGGGCCAGCCAGTGGTCATCGCCAACCGGCCCGGCGCGGGCGGCACGCTGGGGCCCGCCGCCATGGCGCAGACGGCGGCGCCCGACGGCTACACCGTATCGGTGGTCGTGGGCACGCTGTTCCGCTACCCCTTCCTGCAAGAGGTCAACTACGACCCGCTCAAGGACTTCACGTATGTCGCCTGCATGACCGCCTATTCCTACGGCATCGTCGTGCGGCAGGATGCCCCGTGGCAGACGCTGGACGAACTCATCGCCCACGCCCGGGCCAATCCCGACAAGATCAGCTACGGCGGCACCGGCACCGGCGGCTCCGGCCGCATCGCCATCGAACGCCTGTCCCGGCTGACCGGCGTCAGGTTCAACTTCATCCCCTACAAGGGCGCGGCCGAAGAAACCACCGCGCTGCTGGGCGGACACATCCAGATGGTGTCGGATGCGGGCTGGGGACCGATGATCGACACCGGCAAGGCGCGGCTGCTGGCCGTGATGGGCGACGCCCGCGCCAAACGCGTGCCCGACGTGCCCACGCTCACCGAACTGGGCTACCCCATCATCGCGTCCAATCCGGTGGGCATCGCCGGCCCCAAGGGCATGGACCCGGCCACCGTGGCCGTCCTGCAGCAGGCCTTTCATCGCGCATCGCGCGACGCGGACTACAACCGCGCACTGGAAAACGCCGACCAGCCGCACATGCTGATGGACTCGGCGGCCTACACCGACTACGCCATCCGGCAGGTGGCGCAGGAAAAGAAGTTCGTGGCCGAGCTGGGGCTGAAGATGCAGTAGCGGCCCTGCCGGCCGGCGCAGGGGCGCGGCGGACCGCCGCTGCCCGCGCCGGCATGCCAGCGCGCGGTGTCCCCGTTCAGGAAGCCGCGGGCGCCAGCATGCTGTCGCGCAGGCGCAGCACCGTCGCACAGGACGTATCGCGATGCGTCACCAGCGACAGCGACAGCGCGCCGCTTGCGTCCGCATCGGTCAGCGGCACGAACGCCACATGCGGGGTCGAATAGGCGCGCGTCACGCCCGGCACCAGCGCTACCCCCATGCCGCTGGCCACCAGGCTGACCAGCGTCTGCACCTGGATGGCCTCCTGGCTGATGCGCGGCGAAAAACCCGCCTTGTGGCACAGCGCCAGCGTCACGCCGTTCAGGCCGGGCACCTTGGCGGGCGAGTACAGCACGAAGTTCTCGGCGCGCATGCGCGCCAGGGCGATGGGGCCCGCGGCCGCCAGCGGATGCGCCGCGGGCACGGCCAGGATCAGGTCGTCGCGCTCGACCACCCACGAGTCCAGCGCGTCGTCTTCGGCCAATGGCCCGCGCACCAGGCCGGCGTCGATCTCGTTGGCGCGCAGCATCGCCACCAGGCCGACCGTGCTGTCTTCGCGCAGGTCCAACTGCACGTCCGGGTACTGCGCGCGGAACGCCGGCAGGCAGCGCGGCAGCAGCATATAGGTGGCGGACCCCACGAAACCCAGCCGCAGGGTGCCCCATTCGCCCAGGGCCACGCGGCGGGCCGCCTGCCTGGCCTGGTCGGTATGGAACAGCGCGCGGCGGGCGTCGGCCATCAGGGCGTCGCCCGCGGGCGTCGTGGTGACGCCCTTGGCGCCCCGCACCAGCAGCGGCACGCCCACCGCGTGCTCCAGCTTCTGGATGGACACCGACAGCGCGGGCTGCGCAATGTGCAGCGCATCGGCGGCGCGACGATAGCTCCCCAGTTCGGCGATGGTCACGAACTGCCGCAGCTGCCGCAAATCTATAGCCATAACAAATTCCATATCGAGCAATACCGAAGCCATATTAGACGGGTATGTGCGGCGCCGATAGGATTTCCGGCATGACAACCTCTCCCTCCCCTCGCGCCGGCGCGCTGGACGGCGTCCGCGTGCTGGACCTGACGTCCGTGGTGTTCGGCCCCTATGCCTCGCAGATCCTGGCCGACTACGGCGCCGACGTGATCAAGGTGGAAGCTCCCGCTGGCGACTCCACCCGCCGCACCGGTCCGTCGCAGGAACCGGGCCTGTCCGCGATCTTCCTGGGCCTGAACCGCAACAAGCGCAGCATCGTGCTGGACCTGAAACAGGCTGCCGCGCGGCAGGCGCTGCTGACGATGGTGGACCAGGCCGACGTGCTGATGCACAGCATGCGCCCGGCCAAGATGGCCGCGCTGGGACTGGACCCCGCCGCGCTGTGCGCGCGCAACCCCAGGCTGGTCTACGCCGGCCTGTACGGTTTCGGCGAGGGCGGCGCGTACGACGGCCGCCCGGCCTACGACGACATCATCCAGGGCCTGTCCGGCGTTGCCGACCTGGTCGGCCGCCAGACCGGCGCGCCGCGCTACCTGCCCACCGTGGCCGCGGACAAGACCTGCGGCCTGGTGGCCGCTCACGCCATCCTGGCCGCGCTGTTCCAGCGCGAGCGCACCGGCGCCGGCCAACAGCTCGAGGTGCCCATGTTCGAAAGCATGGCCTCGTTCGCGCTGGTGGAGCACTACTACGGCCGGCACCTGGCCGACGAGCCGGGCGAAGCCGGCTACCCCCGTGTGCTGACGCCGTGGCGCAGGCCCTGCCAGACGACCGACGGCCATGTGTGCCTGATGCCCTACACCGATGCCCACTGGCGCGACTTCTTCAACGCCGCGGGCCGCCCCGACCTGGCCGACGACCCGCGCTTTGCCGATATCTCTTCCCGCACGCGGCATATCGAAACGCTCTACGAACTGCAGGCGGGCATCATCGCCGCGCACGACACCGCCTGGTGGCTGGCGCTGTGCGAACGGCTGCAGATCCCGGCGGCGCCGGTCAACCGGTTGCAGGACCTGGAGTCCGATCCGCACCTGCAAAGCGTGGACTTCTTCGTGCCGCTGGAAAGCGCGTCCGGCAGCCGCTACCGCTTTCCCCGCAATCCGGTGCGCCTGGCCGCGTCCCATGTGCCGCCCGCCATGCCGCCGCGCCTGGGCGAGCACACCTGCGACGTGCTGCGCCAGGCGGGCCTCGCGCCCTCCGACATCGCCGCGCTGCTGGACACCGGTGCGGCCCGCGAAGCCCCTGCCCTCACCCGCGACAACCCCAAGGACCCCGCATGACCCAAGACAGCAACGCCCAAGGCATCGCCCTGCTCGGCCAGGGCTACTACTGGCAGGACCTCGTCGTCGGCCAGCGCTTCCACACGTTCCGGCGCACGGTCACCGAGACCGACATCGTGAACTTCATCAGCGTCACCGGCATGCTGGAGACGATCTTCATCGACGCGACCTACGCCCACGGCGCCATCCAGGGCCGCCCCGCCCCCGGCGCCCTGACCTACGGCCTGATCGAAGGGCTGATCATGCAGGGCATGGTGCAGGGCACCGGCCTGGCGCTCCTGGAAGTCCACAAGAAGATGCTGGCGCCCGTGGTGGCCGGCGACACCATCTGGGCCGAAATCGAAGTCACCGGCGTGCGCCCGACCTCGCAGCAAAACCGCGCGGTGGTGACGTCCGCCATCGAGGTCCGCAACCAGCACGGCAAGCCGGTGATGGCCTACACGGCCACGCGCATGCTGGCCGGCAGGCCGGACTGAGTCCGTCGCCGCCGGCGAAGCGCCCCGCGCAGAGGGCGCCTCCGGCAAGGCGTATTGCAGCACCCACAAAAGCACAAGGAGACAAAACCATGAAGAAAGCACTGCTGGCCGCCAGCCTGGCCGTCCTGGCGCTGGGAGGCGCCCCCGCCGCCCAGGCCGCGTGGCCGGAGCGGCCCATCACGATGGTGGTGCCCTTCCCGCCCGGCGGGCCGACCGACCTGGTCGCGCGCGTTCTGGCCAAGCAATTGACCGATCAATTGGGACAGACCGTCGTCGTGGAAAACAAGGGCGGCGCCAACGGCAACATTGGCATGCAATACGCCGCGGCCGCCAAACCCGACGGCTACACCGTCCTGTACAACACCTCGTCCATCGCGCTCAGCCCCAACCTGTATCGCTCGCTGGCGTTCGATCCGGTGAAGGACTTCGCGCCCGTCTCCAGCACGGCGGTCATCCCGCTGGTGCTGCTGGTGCATCCGTCGGTGCCCGCCGACAGCGCCGCGGCGTTCGTCGACTACGCGCGCAAGCACCCCGGAAAGCTCTCGTACGGCTCCGCCGGCGCCGGCAACGTCACGCACCTGGGCGCCCTGCTGCTGTGGCGGTCGCTGGACATCGACGCGGTCCACGTCTCCTACCGCGGCAGCGCGCCTGCCATGACGGACCTGGTGGGCGGTCAGGTGCAGGTGATGACCAACACGCTGAACGACTCGCTCGGCTTCATCCGCGAAGGCAAGCTGCGCGCCCTGGCCGTCACGAGCGACACGCGCAGCGACCAGCTTCCCAACGTGCCGACCGTGGCGGAAACCGTGGCCCCGGGCTTCGGCATGGGCGCCTGGCAAGGCGTCGTCGCACCGGCCGGAACGCCCGCGCCGGTGATCGAAAAACTGAACGCGGAAATCCTGCGCGCGCTGAAGTCGCCCGAAATACAGAAGCAGCTCAAGGTGCAGGGTGCGCAGGCGCTGGGATCGACGCCGCAGGAATATGCCGCCTATATCAAGAGCGAGATACAGCGGTGGGGAGAGGTGGTGAAGGCGGCGAATGTAAAGCTGGATTAGGTGTTTGGACTACCGGAGAACCAATAAGAAACGCCCGCGACAGCGGGCGTACGATTTCATGGCATACCGCGCCGGGATGATCAGCGGCCCGCCGCCTTCGCGCTCAGCCCATTCGCCACGCCCATGTCGGTCTTGGGCACGTCGCGCAGCAGCACGCGCACGTCTTCGCCCGAGATGTCGATGCTGGCGCACACGGCCTGGTTCAGCGCCGCGATCAGGGCGGCCTTCTTGGCTTCGTCGCGGCCTTCGATGAGTTCGACGTCGACGCGCGCCATGCGCTTGCCGATCTCGCCCGCCACGATCACGTTTTCCGCGGGCACTTCCTGCAACACGATGCGCACGCTGGGCAGCGGCGCGGCGATGCTGTCGACGACGGCGTTGGACGCGGCCTTCAGCAGGGCGGCCTTCTGGGCGGCCGAATGGCCTTGCAGGATCTGGACATTCAAGATGGGCATGACGGAATCCGATTTTCCAAGTGGGGGGGAAACCGGCCTGACCGACCGGCAAGCCATCATATCGTGACTGCGCCCGCGTGCAAGGGCATGCACGCGGGCGCAATCAGGCGGGTCGGAAGAACCGCGGTCAGGCTGCCTTGTCGTGGGGCGCCGGCTCGGACTCGGCCTCGGATTCAGGCCCGGCCACCAGCTCGGCCGCGTCGGCCGGGACCGGCGTGTCGGCCAGGGCCGGCGTCACCAGTTCCACCACCTTCTTGCGAGACAGCATGCCCAGGAACTCGTCGTCCTCGCCCGTCACCGCGACCGGCTGGTCGCTGTGCACCAGCTGGGCCAGCACTTCGCCCAGGCCCGCCGTGGCCGGCACGGAGGCCAGGTCCTCGACGAAGCGCGACACGTCGCGCGCGCCTTCCTGCATGGCCTGTTCGGCGGCCTTGGCGGTCAGCACGCCCGCCAGCCGCTTGCCGTCCAGCACCGGCGCGTACTCGTAGTTCAGCGCGTTCATGCGGTCCATGGCATGCGCGGGGCGCGAACGCATCGTCAGCGTCAGGCGCGCCGGATTCACGGCGTGCGTGGCGTTGAGCACCTTGGTGCGGTTCACGTCCTGCAGGAACGACTGCACGTAATCGTTGGCCGGGTTCAGCAGGATGTCTTCCGGCGTACCTTCCTGGACCAGCTCGCCGTCCTTCAGGATGGCGATGCGGTTGCCCAGGCGCAGGGCTTCGTCCAGGTCATGCGTGATGAAGACGATGGTCTTGTTGAGCTTGGCCTGCAGCTGCAGCAGCTGGTCCTGCATCTCGCGGCGGATCAGCGGGTCCAGCGCGGAGAAGGCCTCGTCCATCAGCAGGATTTCGGCGTCGGTGGCCAGGGCGCGCGCCAGGCCGACGCGCTGCTGCATGCCGCCGGACAGCTGGTGCGGATACTGGTTCTCGAAGCCCGACAGGCCCACCTGGTCCAGCCATTCGCGGGCGCGCTTCTCGCGCTCGGCCTTGGCCACGCCCTGCACGGTCAGGCCGTACGCGGCGTTGTCCAGCACGGTGCGGTGCGGGAACAGGCCGAAGCGCTGGAACACCATGCTCATCTTCTTTTGGCGGAAGACTTCCAGGTCGCGCTTGTTCAGGCTGACCACGTCGACGCCGTCGACCAGGATATGGCCCGAGCTGGGCTCGATCAGGCGGTTGAAGTGGCGGATCAGCGTGGACTTGCCGGATCCGGACAAGCCCATGATGACGTAGATGCTGCCTTCTTCGATCGACAGGCTGATGTCGCGCAGGCCCAGGGTGTGGCCGCTTTCGGCCAGCAGCTGTTCCTTGCTCATGCCGCCCTGGGCGGCTTGCAGCCATTTCTTCGGATGCGGTCCGAAGACCTTGTAGATGTTCTTGACCTCGATCTTGCTCATCGCTGGCCTCCCATGCGCATGCGCTGTCCATACGATTGCGTGATCCGGTCGAACAGCACGGCCAGCACCACGATACCCAGGCCGGCCAACAGGCCCCGGCCCACTTCCAGGCGATTGATGCCCAGGAGCACTTCATAGCCCAGGCCGCGCGCGCCGATCATGGACGCGATGACGACCATCGACAGCGCCATCATGGTGGTCTGGTTGATGCCCGCCATGATGTTGGGCAGCGCCAGCGGCAGCTGCACGCCGAAGAGCTGCTGGCGCGGATTGGCGCCGAAGGCGCGCGACGCTTCCAGCACTTCGCGGTCGACCAGGCGGATGCCCAGGTCGGTCAGACGGATCAGCGGCGGCACGGCGTAGATGACGGTCGCGATGATGGCGGGAATCTTGCCCAGGCCGAACAGCATCACGACGGGAATCAGGTACACGAAGCTGGGCATGGTCTGCATCACGTCCAGCACGGGCAGCATGCCCGAGCGCAGCCAGTTCACCCGCGCCATGAGCACACCCAGCGGGATGCCGATCAGCACCGACAGGCCGGCCGCCATGATCATGAGCGCCAGCGTCTGCATGCCGGCGTCCCACAGGCCCAGCACGCCGATCACGCACAGCAGCGCGCCCATGGCCAGGCTCAGGCCGACGCGGCGGCTGACGCCATAGGCGATGGCGACGGTCACCGCGACCACCGCCCACCAGGGCGAGCTGCGCAGCAGTTGCTCCAGCCACACCAACGCGTGCAGGACGGGCTGGGAAAGCTTCTCCAGCGTGTCCGCGTAGTTGGTGACCAGGTGATCGACAAAGCCGTCGATCGCCCCCCGTACCTGACGGGCGGGAATAATTTCAGGAAACATGCATTCGACTCCATTCTGGCGCGCTCGCCGCCCATGTCGCCACCGGAGTGCCCGGCATGGCGGAAAACAACGAGACTGAAACGGGTGTCCGACACCTCGATGGGAGGCCAGAGGCCCTGGCCCATCTCACGACGGTGTCAGGCACCGTTGAAGCTGCCACGGCCGGTGGCGGCACAAGCGCGCTTGACTGGCCGGGCGCTTGCGCCCGGCCGGCGGCCATCCCGGCAAAGAGGTCCGGCCCATTGACGGACCGGTACGCGCCACTGCGGCGCGCAGCCAGGATCACGGTGCGTTACAGCGCGCTTTGGACGCGCCCGGCGACGTCGGCGGGGACCCACTTGGTCCAGACGTCGGGCTTGTTTTTCAGGAACCACTTGGCCACGGCGTTGGACTCGTCGCCGGACTCTTCCATGTGGGCCAGGGTTTCATTGATCACCGGCAGCGGCACCGAGACCTTGGACAGGAATTCGGTGAGCTTGGGCGCTTCCTGCGAGAACTTGGTGTTCACCGCGGTGAAGACGGGATTGTCGGGATAGGCGCTGGGCTCGGGCTTGGCGCACTTGGGCGAGGTCAGGCACTTGTGCTTTTCCGCGTCATAGGGCGGCATGTCCAGCTTCACCAGATCCATGGCGCCGACCAGCGGCGTGGGCGACCAGTAGTAGAAGACCACGTTTTGCTTGCGCTTGTAGGCCGACATCAGGGCCGCCTTCTGCGCCGCGCCCGTGCCGGGCGAGTACAGCGTGTAGGAGTCGTCCAGCTTCAGCGCGTGGAACAGGTTGTTGCTGGTGACTTCGCAGCCCCAGCCCGCCGGGCAGCCGTAGAAACGGCCCTTGCCGGGCTCTTCCGGATCCTTGAATTCGTCCTTGAACTTGGGCAGGTCGGCCGCGGACTTCAGCTCGGGCAGGCGCTCGGCGGTGTAGCGGGGGATGTACCAGCCCTCGGCGCCCATGTACAGGTCGCCGATGCGCTTGACCTTGCCGGTCTTCTCGGCGCGGTCCCAGGGATCGGCCACGCTGTTCAGCCAGATTTCGGTATTGATGTCGAGATCGCCGCGCTCGAGCGCGGCCAGGGCAGGCAGGGTCTCGGTGGGCAGGGTTTCGGTCTTGCAACCGTAGCCCTTTTCCATGATGAAACGTTCGACGTCGACGAGGACCAGGTTGGATTCCCAGTTCATCGCGCCGAAATTGACCGGACGCTTGATTTCGCACTGCGGGGCGTCGGCGGCTTGGGCCGCTCCGGCGAAGGCGAACAACACGGCCGCGGCGGCCAGGGTCTTGACAGGGGTAAAACGCATTGGCTTTTGCCTCCATAGGTTCAGGCACACACGCCAGGCTTGGCCTGGGGGGCGCCATGGAGCTAAGGGGGTTGTGCGGAAGACGGGCAGAACCGCCAATACAAACCGACACTAGCAACAAGACGGTCCGCGAGGGATGCGGCGTCTTGCAAGACAGGAGTTTCAAAAACGAGTTTTTGAAAACCCACAGAAAGTGAACAAACTGAACGAAGAAGGCAGCATCTTAAACGAAATTGCTGCGCAGACCAACCCCAGGCATGAATTAACCGGAAACAATCGGGGCAAATTAGATAAGGGATAACCCTTATCAATCCTGGGGGGAAAGCGCATTTCCCCTAAGGAAAATTGCTTCGGAAGCACAGATACATCCAGTTAACATTACGTTCTTATTAATACATACAGACCGTTCCAAAAGGGGCTCCAGCCCCCCTTCCGGAACGGCGAAACCGCCGTTTCCGGTTCCGCTTTTACCCTTATTTCGGAGCCAGCCGCGCGGGCGCTGGAACGGGTCCAGACGCAGGGATTGTGCGCCTGCGATCCATAACTTCAGCTACCTGGCCCGCCATGCGCCTGCTCGAAGAAATAATCCTTCCATGAGTCGGCCCTGGACTGCAGCACGCCGATCTCGTGCAGCTTGTCCGCATACACCCGGGTCTGCTGCGGACTGATCGTGAACTGGTTTTCCGGATCGTCGATGATCTTCTTCACGAAGTCCGGCGGCAGCCTGGAGTTCTGCTGCCGAATGAAGATGGCCGCGGCCTCTTCCTTGTGCGCGGGAATCCACGCGGCCGCTTCCGCCAGCGCCGCGTAGAAGGCCTGGTAGGTCTTGGGATTGGCGTCGTGGAACTTCTGCGTGGTGTACAGCACGTTGAACGTCGCGGGGCCGCCCAGGATGTCGTAGGAACTGATCACCTTGTGCACCGCGGGGTTGCGTTCCAGCGCCTGGTAGTAGAACGGCGCGCTGGAGAAATGCGCGTTCACTTCCAGGCCGCCTGAGATCAGAGCCGTGGTCGCATCCGGATGCGGCAGGCTGATCGAGATGTCGTCGAAGCGCTTGAAATTGTCTTTGCCGTAGCGCTTGGCAGCCTCGATCTGCAGCGTGCGCGACTGGAAGCCCACGCCCGCCGCCGGCACGGCGATGCGGTCCTTGGCGGTGAAGTCGTCCAGCGTCTTCACCGCCGGGTTATTGCTCAACAGATAGTTGGGCAAGGAACCCAGCGCGGCCACCAGCTTGACGTTCTGCTTGCCGCGCGTGCGGTCCCACAGCACCAGCGCCGGCGGCACGCCGGCCGACACCATGTCCAGCGCACCGGCAAGCAGCGCTTCGTTCATGGCCGATGCGCCGGATATCTGCGCCCACTCCACCTTGATGTCCAGCCCGGCCTGCCTGCCGTGCTTTTCGACCAGCTTCTGGTCCTTGACCACATCGAGGATCAGGTACGCAATGCCGAACTGCTGCGCCACGCGCAGCGTGCCCTCGCCATGGGCGGGAGCGGCAGCGGCGCCGAGGGCGGCGGCGAGCAGCGCCGCGGCAGCCAAGCAACGCCGCGGGCGAAAGGAATTGGAAAACATGGGAAGGGGCTCCTTGGGCCGGTTGATTCGCACATGCGAGATGTGCGGGCGATCCTAGCAACCGTGCGCCCCAAGGCGGAACAATCAATTTCTGCTATTCAAATAGCCGAGAGATCACGCGCCCCGTCCATACATATAGTCGCGCCGCCACGGATAAGAAAGATCCGCAGGCGCATCCAGTTCATCGGCGCGTCCCGTCGCCGGCTGCTGGGCCAGGATCTGGTGCAGCGCGATCCAGCCGTGCTCGAAGGCCATGGCGCAGCCGGCCAGATACAGCCGGTACGCGCGCAGCGAACGCTCGCCCTGGTCGCCGCCCAGTATCCGGGCCGCGTCGGGCAACCGCGCTTCCAGCCCGTCGCTCCAGGCCCACAGGGTGCGTGCGTAGTGCGGACGCAGGTTCTCGACGTCCAGGTCTTCAAGGCCGCCGTTGGCCAGCGCCTGCATCACGACACTGACGTGGGTCAGCTCGCCGCCGGGGAAGATGTACTTCTCGATGAACTCGCCCATGCCATTGCCCAGCTCGGCGTTGTAGACGCCGGCCGCAGTGATGCCGTGATTCATGATCAGCCCGCCCGGCTTGAGCAGGCGCCGCAGCTTGGCGAAATAGCTGTCGAGCTGCGCGCGGCCCACGTGCTCGAACATGCCCACGGACGCGATCTTGTCGTAGGGCTGGGAATCGTCGAGCTTGCGGTAGTCCAGAAGTTCCATGCGGACCCGTCCGCCCAGGCCTTTTTCCTGGATCAGGCGCGTGACGTGCGCATGCTGGTTGCGCGACAGCGTGATCCCCGTGGCGTCCACGCCGTAGTTTTCGGCGGCCCAGAGCAACAGGCCGCCCCATCCCGCCCCGACATCCAGGAAGCGCTCGCCGGCCTGCAGGCGCAGCTTGCGGCAGATGTGGTCCAGCTTGGCCTCCTGGGCCTGCGCCAGCGTCATGCCGGGCTCGCGGTAATAGGCGCACGAATAGACCCGGCGCGGATCCAGCCACAGCGCGTAGAAGTCGTCGGACAGGTCGTAGTGGAATTCGATCTGCTTGGCGTCGCGCTCCACCGAGTGCCGCCATACCGACATCACCTTGCGCACCAGCTCGGTCAGCCAGCCGCCCCGAGCCGCGTCCATCGGCGACCCCGGCAGGAGCGCGGCCGCGGCGGACATGACATCGCGCATGCTGCCTTCGATGTCGATGCGGCCTTCGACGTAATCCTGTCCCAGCACGCCCACGGCGCCTTCGGCCAGGTGGGCCAGCGCGGTCTTGTCGTGCGTGACGAAGCGGACTCGTGGATCGGGAGCGCCCAGCACGGCGCCATCGGGCAGCACCAGTTGGACGGTGACAGGCAGGGCCTGAAGTTTGCGTTCCACGACAGATAGCAAAGGATTCACGGCTTCTCCTCCGGATACGTAAGGACGCCACCCACTCTATCGGAAAACACCCGCAATTTTCCTGTAAGCCAGCCCATGATAAAGTCCCCGGCTTGGCGCGAAAAGTGCTTCTCGCACCCGCCCGCGCCTTGTCCCTGCGTTTTACCGCGATCTACATGCCCCCAACACAAACATCCCGCAGCAGCCTGCCCGGTTGGCTCATTCTCATGGGCGCACTGACGGCCATCGGCCCGTTCGCCATCGACATGTACCTGCCCGCGTTCCCCACGATCGCGGCGAACCTGGGCGTCTCCCGGGGCGATGTCGAACGCACGCTGGCGGCCTATCTGATCGGGCTGGCGATGGCGCAGGTGTTCTACGGCCCGATGGCCGACCGCTACGGGCGCAAGCCGCCGCTGCTGGTGGGCCTGACCCTCTTCATGATTGCTTCCCTGGGTTGCGCGCTGTCGGGCTCGGTCGAGGCCCTGACCGGCTGGCGCGTGGTGCAGGCCATGGGCGGCGCGGCCGGCATCGTGATTCCCCGGGCGGTCATCCGCGACCACTACGAAACCCATGAAGCCGCGCGCGCGATGTCGCTGCTGATGCTCATCATGGGCCTGGCGCCGATCCTCGCGCCGCTGGCGGGCGGCCAGCTGCTGGCCATCACGTCGTGGCGCAGCCTGTTCTGGGTGATGCTGGCGGGCGGCGCGATGCTGATGGCCGCCGTCATCATGATCATGAAGGAATCGCTGGCGCCGGAGCGCGTGGTGCCCCTGCGCTGGAGCACCATCCTGCACAACTACCGCAGCCTCTTCGCGCACCGCGGGTTCATGGCCCACAGCCTGGCGGGCGGCTTCGGCCAGGCCGGCATGTTCGCCTACATCATCGGTTCCCCGCGCGTCTTCATCGAACTCTACGGCGTGCCGCCGCAGTACTACGGCCTGCTGTTCGGCGCCAATGCGCTGTCGCTCATCATCTGCTCCCAGATCAGCGCCCGCCTGCTGCGCACTTACACGCCCAGCCAGTTGCAGCGGCGCGCCCTGACCTCGCTGGCCTGCGCCAGCCTGGTCGCCGTCGGGCTCACGCTTGCCGGCTGGCTGACGCTGCCGCTCCTGATGCTGTGCCTGATCAGCTACATGGGCAGCCAGGGTTTCGTGAACCCCAATTCGGCGGCGCTGGCGCTGGCCGACCAGGGCAAGCGCCTGGGCGCGGCCTCGGCGCTATTGGGGACACTTCAATTGTCCTGCGGCGCGCTCGCGGGTTTTGCCGTCAGCGCCTGGCAGGCGGACAGCGCCCTGCCCCTGACGACCACCCTGGCGGCGTGCGCCTGCCTGTCCTGGACCGCCGGTCGTGTGGCGCGCACGCACACGGCCTGAACCCGCCCGCTTGATTTAATTACGTTTTTCGTATTAGAATCGCTGTCTTCACATGAAGTTTCCCGTGCGGGACTACTATGCTTTGTAGTTCAGCACTCTGACCCCAACCCGCGTGTTGTGAATGACCGGGTGGCAGGCAGCGGGTATAAGCACTGGGGTGAAATCACTTTCCCCCTCATCCACTAAGACTGGGTGGCCGGAGCAGGCAGCGCGCAGCGCAGCCCACACAGCCCGGCGGCTGAAACCCTGTCTACTACCCCCATCGATGCGCGGCAAGAACGACACTAAAGAGGTGCATCCATGGCACGCGTATGCCAAGTGACCGGCAAAGGCCCGATGGTGGGCAACAATGTTTCGCACGCGAACAACAAGACCAAGCGCCGCTTCCTGCCCAACCTGCAATCGCGCCGGTTCTGGGTTGAAAGCGAAAACCGCTGGGTCCGCCTGCGTGTTTCGGCCAAGGCCATCCGCACGATCGACAAGAACGGCATCGACGCCGTGCTGGCCGACATGCGTGCCCGCGGCGAACTGGCCTAATCGGCCCTCCCGCCAATCTACATACTAGGAGCACGACATGGCCAAAGGTATCCGCGAAAAGATCAAGCTCGAGTCGACTGCCGGCACGGGTCATTTCTACACGACCACCAAGAACAAGCGCAACATGCCCGAGAAGATGCTGATCAAGAAATTTGATCCGGTCGCTCGCAAGCACGTCGACTACAAGGAAACCAAGCTGAAGTAATTCGGCCGGTATCCCGCGTTCGAAAAGGCCCTGCAATCGCAGGGCCTTTTTCATTGCCGAGCCGTCTCAAGATGAAAACGCCCCCTTGGGGGGCAGCAAGCCGAAGGCGCGCGGAAAGCGCGGCACGGGGCTTTTCCATTTGCCCCGCCGCCAAACCGCATGTTTCAATTGGGCCGCACCCGCGGCGCCCCCGGCGCATGCTGAGGCCCGACTCATCTACAGCCTGCGATACCCTGCCATGATCCGTCCCTGCCTTACCCTCATGCGCCGCGTGCTGGCGCCCGCGTTGCTGGCCCTGGCGCTGGCGCCGGCCGCCCCTGCCGCCGCCAAAGACAAGGAACCGCCGATCCGCATCGGCGAAATCAACAGCTACAAGGCAATCCCCGCCTTCCTCGGCCCCTATAAAAAAGGCTGGCAGCTTGCACTGGAAGAGGTCAACGCCGCCGGCGGCGTGCTGGGCAGGAAACTCGAGGTTATCTCCCGCGACGACAACGGCAACCCCGGCGATGCGGTCCGCGCCGCCCAGGAACTGCTGGCGCGCGAGAAAGTGGAACTGCTGTTCGGCGGTTTCCTGTCCAACACCGGCCTCGCGCTGACCGACTTCGCCAAGCAGCAAGAGGTCTTCTTCCTGGCTGCGGAACCCCTCACGGACAAGATCACCTGGCAGGAAGGCAACCGCTACACCTACCGCCTGCGCCCGTCCACCTGGATGCACGTGGCGGCGCTCGCCCCCAAGGCCCTCGCCCTGCGCAAGAAGCGCTGGGCCATCGTCTACCCCAACTACGAATACGGCCAGTCCGCCGTGGCCACGTTCAAGGCCATGATGCAGTCCTTCCAGTCGGACGTGGAATTCGTGGCCGAACAGGCCGTGCCGCTGGGCAAGGTGGATGCCGGCGCGGTCGTGCAGGCGCTGGCCGACGCCAAGCCCGACGCCATTTTCAACGTGCTGTTCGCCGCCGACCTGACCCGCTTCGTGCGTGAAGGCAACACGCGCGGCCTGTTCGAGAACATGCCCGTGGTGTCGGTGCTGTCGGGCGAACCCGAATACCTGGAGCCCCTGGGCGCCGACACGCCCACCGGCTGGATCGTCACCGGCTACCCCTGGTACGCCATCGACACGCCCGCCAACACCGCCTTCGTCGAGGCGTACAAAAAGCGCTACAACGAAACGCCCAAGGTGGGTTCGGTGGTCGGCTACGCGTCGCTGATGTCCATCGCCCAGGGCCTGAAGGCCGCCGGCTCCGTGGATACCGAAAAGCTCGTCGACGCCTTTGCCGGCCTGAAGGTCGACACCCCCTACGGCCCCATCCAGTACCGCAAGATCGACCACCAGTCCACGATGGGCGTGTACGTGGGCGTCACCGCGGTGGAAGACGGCAAGGGCATCATGAAGGACTTCGCCTACATCGACGGCGCGCGTCTGCAGCCGCCCGATGAGCAGGTGCGCAAGATGCGGCCGGCGCACTGATGAATGTTTCCGGGCTGCTGCTGCAGCTGCTCAATGGCCTGGCTGACGCCAGCGCGCTGTTCCTGGTTGCCGCCGGCCTGTCGCTGATTTTCGGCGTGACGCGCGTGGTGAACTTCGCGCACGGTTCGTTCTACATGCTGGGCATCTATCTTGCCTGGACGTTCACCCGATACTTCGGCGACGGCGCCGGCTACTGGGCCGGCCTGCTGCTGGCCGCGCTGGCGACCGGCCTCATCGGCGCGGCGGCCGAACTGCTGGTGCTCAAGCGCCTGTACCGCGCCCCCGAACTGTTCCAGCTCCTGGCGACCTTCGCGCTGGTGCTCATCATCGGCGACGCCGCGCTGGCCGTCTGGGGGCCCGAAGACCTGTTCGCCGCCCGCGCGCCGGGCCTGTCGGGCGCGGTCCAGATCCTGGGCCGGCGCTACCCCGAATACGACCTCCTGCTGATCGCGGCGGGCCCCGTGGTGCTCGGCCTGCTGTGGCTGCTGCTCATGCGCACGCGCTGGGGCAGGCTGCTGCGGGCGGCGGCCGAAAACCGCACGATGCTTGCCGCGCTGGGCGTGAACCAAGCCTGGCTGTTCACCTCCGCCTTCACCCTGGGCGCGTTCCTGGCCGGCCTGGGCGGCGCGCTGGCCGCGCCGCGCGTGCCCGCCACGCTGGGCCTGGACCTGGAGATCATCGCCAGCGCGTTCGTGGTGGTGGTCGTGGGCGGGCTGGGATCGGTGCCGGGCGCGTTCCTGGCGGCTTTGCTCATCTGCTCCGTGAAGGCGCTGTTCGTTTTCCTGGGCCAGGTGTCCATCGGCCCCTGGGTCTTCAACCTGTCCAAGCTCACGCTGCTGGCCGAATTCGCGGTCATGGCGGTGGTGCTGGTGGTGCGCCCATGGGGCCTGCTGGGCAAGCCGCCCGCGCCGTCCTCGCACGCCGCCATGCCCGAACGCCCCATCGCGCCGGCCGGCCCGCGCCTGCGGCTGGCCTATGGCGTGCTGCTCGCGCTGCTGGCGCTGGTGCCGGTCGCCACCCTGTACTGGCCATATCTCAGCATCCTGATGACCGAGATCCTGATCGCCGCGCTGTTCGCCGCCAGCCTGCACTTCCTGACCGGACTGGCCGGCATGACCTCGTTCGGCCACGCGGCCTGGTTCGGCCTGGGCGCCTATGGCGCCGCGCTGCTGCTGAAACTGGCCGCCGTTCCCATGGAAGCCGCGCTGCTGCTGGGCCCCTTCGCCGCCGCATTCGGCGCGCTGGTGTTCGGCTGGTTCTGCGTGCGCCTGTCCGGGGTCTACCTGGCCATGCTGACGCTGGCGGTCGCGCAGATCCTCTGGGCGCTGACCTATCAATGGGACGACGTCACGGGCGGCAGCAACGGCCTGACCGGACTGTGGCCGTCGGCCTGGCTGGCGCAAGGCCCCTGGTTCTACTACGTCACGCTCGCGCTGTGCGCGGCGGGCGTCTGGTGGCTGCGCCGGCTGGCGTTCTCGCCGCTGGGCTATGCCCTGCGCGGCGTGCGCGATTCGGCGTTGCGCGCCGAGGCGCTGGGCATGGAAACGCGGCGTGTGCAGTGGGCGGGCTTTGTCGCCGCCTCGTTTGCCGCGGGCCTGGCAGGATCGCTCTATGCGTTTTCCAAGGGCAGCATCGCGCCCGACGTGCTGGCGGTGAGCCGATCGGTGGACGGCCTCGTCATGGTGCTGCTGGGCGGCATCCAGACGCTGGCCGGCCCGCTCGTCGGCGCCGCGTCCTACACCTGGCTGCAGGACGCCGCCGCGCGCAGCACCGAGTACTGGCATGCCGTCCTCGGCCTGGCCATCCTGGCGCTGGTCATGGCGTTCCCCGAAGGCCTGGCCGGCGCGGCCGCGCGCCTGCGCGGGAGGCAGGCATGAACGCGCCCGCCCCGCTGCTGCAGGTCCGCAACCTGCGCAAATCGTTCGGCGGCATCGATGCGCTGGCGGACGTGTCCTTCACGCTCGAGGCCGGGCGCATGCTGGCCCTGATCGGCCCCAACGGCGCCGGCAAGTCGACCTGCTTCAATGTGCTGGGCGGGCAACTGCGCCCCGACACCGGCTCCGTCCTGCTGGACGGCCAGGAACTGGTCGGCCTGTCGGCGGGCCGGATCTGCCGGCTGGGCGTGGGGCGCACCTTCCAGACAGCCGCCACGTTCCGGTCGATGACCGTGCTCGAAAATGTGCAGACCGCCCTGCTGTCGCGCGACCGGATGCTGTTCAACCCCTGGCGCCGCGCCGCCCGGCACGCCGCCGACGAAGCGATGACCCTGCTGTCGCAGGTGCAGATGGCCAACAAGGCGGACGAAGCCTGCGGCACGCTGGCCTACGGCGACGTCAAGCGAGTCGAACTGGCCATGGCGCTGGCGCATCAGCCGCGGCTTCTGCTCATGGACGAACCGACCGCCGGCATGGCCACCAACGAACGCCACGCGCTGATGCGCCTGACGCGCAAGCTGGCCGACACGCAGCGCATCGCCGTCCTGTTCACGGAGCACAGCCTGGACGTGGTATTCAAGCACGCCGACCGCATCGCCGTGCTGGTCCGCGGCAGCCTGCTGGCCGAGGGCGCGCCGGCCGCGATCGCGGCCGACGAACGGGTCAAGGCCGCCTACCTGGGCACCGAAGCCCCGCAATCCGCCTGAGCGCCATCCGCGCGGCGGCTCAGCCGCCGTTCTGCGGACTCTCGGGCTGGCATTCCCAGAATATCCGGGCCGTGCAGCCCGCGCAGATGCCCCGGTCCAGCTTGGCGTAGATGGCGTGCAGCGCCGTCGCCTTGTCCGGGAAGATGTGATCCGCGCCCAGGCGCTCCAGGAACCCCGTGCGCCGCCACATCTCCAGCACCTCGGGGCGCGGCCGATGGAAGTACAGGTCGCCGCCCATGGCACGCCGGGCGACAAGCTCATCGTCCCAGACCTGGGCGCCGGCCAGGTCGATGAAGTTCATGCTTTTCGCCATCACCAGCAGATGGCGCGGCGCACCGGGCGCGGCACGCAGTTCATGCAGGCGCTGCGCCACATGCGCGGCCGCGCCGAAATAGACGGAACCCTCCATGCGCAGCAGTTTCAGCTGCGGGCATTCCGGCAGCGCGTCGCGCTGGTGTTCGATCACGATGAACCGCCGGTCCAGCCCGCGCGAATCGAACCCCATCGTGCGCATCGCCGGCCGCGACGTGCGGTGCAGGTAGACCATCAGGGACAGCACCGTGCCCAGCAGAATCGCCACTTCCATGCGGATGGCGATCGTGGCGGCCAGCGTTGCGCCGGCAATGGCGCATTCGCCCGGCTGGGTGCGCAGCAGCTGGCGCCAGCGCGGAATGTCCAGCAGCGTCCATGCCACCAGCAACAACAGTCCGGAAATCGCGGCATGCGGAATCATCGCCAGCAGCTTCGCCGAAACCGCCACCAGCAGCATCAGCAGCAACGCCGAGAACACGGAGGCGAGCGGCGTCTTCGCGCCGGCCTCGTAATTCGGAATGGAACGGTTCAGCGAACCGCAGGACAGATAGCAGGAAAAGAATCCGCCGACGATGTTGGACAGGCCCTGCCCCACGAACTCCCGGTTCGCGTCGATGCGCTGGCCCGACCGCGAAGCCACGGCCTTGGCGATGGAAATGGACTGAGCCAGCGCCACGATGGTCAGCGCGAACGCCAGGCTCAGCAGGTCGGGCAGCGTGCGCCAATCGATGCTGGGCACGTGGAAAGGCGGCCAGGGCTGGGCGATCGCACCCAGCACAGGCACTGGCGCGCCGCCCCCGTTCTGAACCAGCGTATTGAACGCCCAGGCGGCGAATGTGCCCGCCGCCAGCCCCAGCAGCATGTACGGCTTGCGCTTGTCCAGCTTGCGCGCCAGCAAGGCCGCGGCCAGAGTGACCAGCGTCACCAGCAAGGCGCCCGGATGCACCTGGCCGATATGCGTGACCACGCTTTCCAGCACGGCGCCCGCGCCGTGCGATTCGGACTCCGGCAGGCCCAGCGCGTCCTTGAGCGCATGCACCGCGATCAGCACCGCCGCGCCACTGGTGAAGCCGAACAACGCCGACGGCGAAATGAAATGCGCCAGCGAACCGAGCCGCAGCGTCCCCACGAGCCACTGCATGACGCCGACCAGCACCGTCACGGCCAGCGCGAGCTGGATGTATCCCGGGCTGCCGGCGGCGGCCAGCGGCGCCAGCACCGCGAACAGCGCAAGCGAATTCGCGTTGGTCGGGCCGGACATCACGTGGCGGCTGGACCCGAACAGCGCGGCCACGATACAGGGGACGATGGCGGAATACAGACCGTACTCCGGCGGCAGTCCGGCCAGCGTGGCGAACGCCACGCCCTGCGGCAGCACCAGCAACGCGCCCAGCAGGCCCGCGGCCAGGTCGGCGCGCAGCGTCAGCCCGTTGACCTCATCCACCCACGAGCCGAACAGCCGGCGCGCTACGTTCCTTCCCCCCTGCATCATCCTGTCTTGTTCCCTGGACATCGGCGCCTCGCGCCTGTCCGCGTAGCGTAATCGCTCGCCTGCGGCCGCGCAACGCGCAAGCCGCCCCCCATGACGGCGACGGTTCAGCCGGCCTCGCCGCCGCGCCGCGCCTTCATGGCCTGTCCGATCGCGGCCAGCGCATCGTCCGGTATCAGCCGCGCGGCCATCGGCAGCAGCTCGTCCTCTTCGCGCCGGATGTGCGCCGCGTAGGCGTCGGCGAAAGCCTGCACCTGCAGCGCCGGCAGTTCCGCCGGCCGGCCCGCCGCGATCTCGGACAGAGCGCGGCGCAACGGCTCCCACAGGCCGGCCAGCCGCCGATGGTCCGCCATCAGGCCGTCCACCAGGGCGTGCAGACAGACGGCGTCGGAACCCGCCATCGAATCGATCAGGGCCGGGAAGAGGTCCTCTTCTTCGTCTTCATGGTGATGCGCCGCCGCCGTGTCGAAATACCGGCGCACGCTGGCGGCCGCGGTCTGGGCCGTCGCGTCGCTGCCGTGCGCGGGCAGGTGCGCCGCCAGCCGCGCCAGGGTGGCGCATTGGCGGGCGATGCGCCCATGGCACGCCGACAGCAGGGCCAGCGGATCTTCAGGACCCGGCGCCGCGGCCGGCCCGCCAGGAAAGCTCACTGCCATCGCATGCCTCCGTTTTGCTGCGCTACCCTTCGGTTCCCCGCCACCACAGGCGGATGGAATCCCATGCGCGACCGGCGAATCCCGCCTCGGCCACCGGCTCCAGCGCGACGACCGGAAACTGCATGGCCGGCTTGCCGTCCACCATCACGCGCAATGCGCCCACCGTGGACTGGGCCGTGATCGGCGCGACCAGCGGCGCCTGCGGCGTCCACACGGACTCGACCTTGGCGCCGGCGGGCACCGTGACATAGGCGTCCCGCGCGAAACCGGCTTTCAGGCTGTCGACCTCGCCCTTCCAGACCTCGGGCGTGGCCACGGCCTGGCCGCGCGCATACAGCTTGATGGTATTGAACCCCTGAAAGCCCCACTCCAGCAACTCGCGGCTTTCCTGCGTGCGCAGCTTGTCCGACGCCGTGCCCACCACCACCGTGATCAGCCGCCGCTGGTCGGCGCCGTTCGGCCTGCGCGCCGTGGCCACGATGCAATAGCCCGCCGAATCCGTGTGCCCCGTCTTCAGCCCGTCCACGCTGGGATCCAGCCACAGGAGGCGGTTGCGGTTGGGCTGGGTGATCTTGTTGAACGTGAACTGCTTGGCGGAATCGTAAGCCTTGTAGAGCTGGGGATAGTCGCGGATGTAGCGCGTGGCCAAGATCGACAGGTCGCTCGCTGTCGAATACGTGCCCGGGTCCGGCAGGCCGTGCGGGCTGGCGAAATGCGTGGCGTGCAGGCCCAGCCTGGCGGCGGTGTCGTTCATCCGCGCGACAAAGGCCTCGACGCTGCCGGATACGGCCTCGGCCAGCGCAACGGCCGCGTCGTTGCCGGACTGGATCATCAGGCCGCGCAGCAGATCGTCCACCGACACCTTCGATCCGGGCTCGAGGAACATCTTCGAACTGCCCGCCGGCACCTTCCAGGCCCGCGTCGAGATCGTGACCAGCTGGCTGGACGACAGCTCATTCTTGCTCAGGGCCTCGAACACGACGTAGGCCGTCATGATCTTGGTCAAGGACGCCGGCTCGATCCGGGTCGTGGCCGCGTGCGACGCGATGACCTGGCCGCTGGTCTCATCCAGCAAGAGCCAGGCCTTGGCCGACAGCGCCGGCGCGGGCATCGATTGCGCCATGGCGCCGGATATACAAGCGGTCGCAACGAGCAGGCTCGCCGCCAACTTCTTCATCAACATATAGCTGCTTCACTTCCATGCGTGGTTTCTACCGGCGCGCAAAACAGGCAAAAAATGCCTGAATTCAGGGGCTTTCGGCCCATGCCGCCCTTGCGCGCCGCCCGCAATTTGAACACGCGCAGCGCTTAAGGTTCACGGCTGCGCAACGCCGCAAGATTTGACCGCGAATGTCACGACATCTTGCAGGAGCCCTTGTAGAAAGCACTTTTCTGCGCTGAAAACAACAAACAGTGGCTGAAAACCCGCTTGAAAGCCGCATTTAACGCCGCTCTTCCGCTATCATCGGGCGCGTAGCGTTAAACGCCGATACCCGGCACGCGCTGCTCCATGTCCTCAACATACGGATTTTGACCATGGCCACGAAAGCAAAAGCTCCTGCCAAGAAAGTCACCAAGCCCGCCGTCAAGGCGCCCGCAAAGAAGGCAACCGCCGCCAAGCCCGCTGTGAAGCCGGCTGCCAAGAAGGTCGTCGCCGCCAAGAAGGTCGCTGCTGCACCCAAGGCCATCAAGGCTGCTCTGAACAAGACCCAGCTCATCGCCTACATCGTCGAGCAATCCGGCGTCGAAGCCAAGTCGGTCAAGGCCGTCCTGGCCAGCCTGGAAACCTCGGTGCTGGGTTCCGTGGACAAGAAGGGCGCCGGCGAATTCACGCTGCCCGGCCTGTTCAAGGTTGCCGTGCAGAAGGTTCCCGCCAAGGCCAAGCGCTTCGGCAAGGACCCGTTCACCGGTGAAGAGCGCTGGTTCCCCGCCAAGCCGGCTTCGGTCAAGGTGAAGGTTCGCCCGCTCAAGAAGCTGAAGGACGCCGCGCAGTAATTCGTTTACGCGCAGTATCCGGTCAAGCCGGGAAGGGCCCGCCTCGCAAGAGGCGGGCCCTTCTTTTTTTTTGCCCTTGCTTTGCATCCGCGCGGACGCGCTGCTAGAATTTATCTTCACGTAAAGATACTTCACATCAAAATAAGTTCAGCCCCATGAATGACCTCGTCGATCACGTCATCTCGCAGTGGACGCAGGAATGTCCCGCCCAGGACTTCGCCGCCATGTCGGTCGTCGCGCGCGTGTTCCGCCTGAATGCCTTTGCCGCCCGCAACGTCAATCGCACGTTTCGCCAGCACAACCTGCATCAAGGCGAATTCGACGTGCTGGCCACGCTGTATCGCAGCGGCGCGCCCCACGCGATGAATCCGCAGAAGCTGGTCGAAGCGCTGCTGCTGACCTCCGGCGCCATGACCAACCGCCTGGATCGCCTGGAACAGGCGGGCCTGCTGGCGCGCACCCCCAATCCCGACGACCGGCGCGGCGTCATCGTCACGCTCACGGCGGAAGGGCTGCGCGTCATCAAGCTGGTGCTCAAGGAATACCTGAAGGACCTGAACGAATTGCTGGAGCCGCTGTCGGCGGCCGAACGCCGGCAACTGGCCGGCCTCCTGAAAAAGCTGCTGCTCAAGCAGGACCAGGACACCCCGGGCAGCGTGGGCGCCTGACGCCCGCCCCCCGACCGCCCCAACGTATTTACCCATTCTCCGCAGCAGACCCGTGACATCCCCGACGCAATCGACTCCCACCCTGACGGCGCCCATCATCCTGCTGATGTCCGTGGCCACCGGCCTGGCCGTCGCCAGCAACTACTACGCGCAGCCCCTGCTGCACACCATCAGCCAGCAGTTCTCGATCTCCAACGCCGCGGCCGGCGCCATCGTCACCACCGCGCAGCTGAGCTACGCGGTGGGACTGATGCTGCTGGTGCCGCTGGGCGACATGTTCGAGCGCCGCGCCCTGATCGTGCTGATGAACCTGCTGGCGGCCGGCGGCCTCTTGATCTCGGCCTTCGCCACCAACATCGCGGTCCTGATCATCGGCACGGCCCTGACCGGCATGCTGTCCGTGGTGGCCCAGATCCTCGTGCCGTTCGCCGCCACGCTGGCGGCGCCCCATGAACGGGGCAAGGCCGTCGGAACCGTCATGAGCGGACTGCTGCTGGGCATCCTGCTGGCCCGCACCGCCGCGGGCGCGCTCGCGGACGTGGGAAGCTGGCGCACCGTGTATTGGGTCGCCGCCATCCTGATGGTGCTCATGTCGGCCGTCCTGTGGCGCGTGCTGCCCCGCTACCAGAGTCCCACCGCGATGAGCTATCCGCGCCTGCTGGGCTCGATCCTGCGCATGTTCGTCGAGGAACCCCTGTTCCGCGCCCGTTCCCTGCTGGGCGGGCTGCTGTTCGCGGCATTCAGCATGCTGTGGACGCCGCTGACGTTCCTGCTGGCCAGTCCCCCTTATGAATACAGCAACACGACCATCGGCCTGTTCGGGCTGGCGGGCGCAGCGGGAGCCTATGCCGCCAACCGCTTCGGACGCCTTGCCGACCGCGGCCTGGGCAACCTCGCCACCCGCGTCGGGCTGCTGCTGCACCTGGGATCATGGGGACTGATGGCCTTCGGCCAGGTCTCGGTGCTTGCCTTGCTGGCCGGCATCCTGCTGCAGGATCTGGCGATCCAGGGCGTGCATGTCACCAACACCAGCTCCATCTACCGTCTCCGTCCCGAAGCCCGCAGCCGCCTCACCGCGGGCTACGTCACCTGCTATTTCATCGGCGGGGCCTCCGGTTCGCTGGTATCGTCCTGGCTTTACGCCCATTTTGGCTGGCCCGGCGTGGTCACCGCGGGCGCCGTCCTGGGGGCCGTTACGCTGGCGTACGGCGCCCTCGCGCCCAGCGCGCGCATCCCGGAAACGGCCTCTCCCGCTGCCCGCGCCTAGCACCTCCTATAATCAGGGGTTTTGACCGCCTCCGCGCCCCGGCGCGATGGGGCGGCTCACCCTTTTTTGCCACCGCGCACGAGCCCATGCAGGAACGCTACCTCCCCACTACCGTCGAAGCGGCCGCCCACCAAGACTGGCAGGCCCGGGACGTCTATCTGGTCCACGAACACGCGAAGAACCCCGACGGCTCCGAAAAGCCCAAGTTCTACGCCTGCTCCATGCTGCCCTATCCCAGCGGCAAGCTGCACATGGGCCACGTGCGCAACTACACCATCAACGACATGATGGCCCGCCAGCTGCGCATGCGCGGCTACAACGTCCTGATGCCCATGGGCTGGGACGCGTTCGGCATGCCGGCGGAAAACGCCGCCATCAAGTCCAAGGTCCCGCCCGCCAAGTGGACCTACGACAACATCGCCTACATGAAGAAGCAAATGAAGGCGATGGGCCTGGCGATCGACTGGACGCGCGAAATGTGCGCCTGCGATCCGCAGTATTACAAGTGGAACCAGTGGCTGTTCCTGAAGATGCTCGAAAAGGGCGTGGCCTACCGCAAGACCCAGGTCGTCAACTGGGATCCGGTGGACCAGACCGTGCTGGCCAACGAACAGGTCATCGACGGCCGCGGCTGGCGCTCGGGCGCGCTCGTTGAAAAGCGCGAGATCCCCGGCTACTACCTGCGCATCACCGACTACGCCGACGAACTGCTGGGCGCGGTCCAGAACGACCTGCCCGGCTGGCCCGAGCGCGTGCGCCTGATGCAGGAAAACTGGATCGGCAAGTCCGAGGGCCTGCGCTTTGCCTTCCCGCACCAGATCGCCGGCCAGGACGGCCAACTGATCCAGGACGGCAAGCTGTACGTCTTCACCACCCGCGCCGACACCATCATGGGCGTGACCTTCTGCGCCGTGGCGCCGGAACACCCCCTGGCCACCCACGCCGCGCGCTCCAATCCGCAGCTGGCCGCCTTCATCGAACAGTGCAAGCTGGGCGGCACGACCGAGGCCGAAATGGCCACGCGCGAAAAAGAGGGCATGCCCACGGGCCTGTTCGTCACGCACCCGGTCACGGGCGCGCAGGTCGAGGTCTGGGTCGGCAACTATGTGCTGATGACCTACGGCGACGGCGCCGTCATGGGCGTGCCGTCGCACGACGAACGCGATTTCGCCTTCGCCAAGAAATATGCCCTGCCCATCGTGCAGGTCGTGGACGTGGCGGGCAAGGAATACTCCACCGACGCCTGGCAGGAATGGTACGGCGACAAGCAGTCCGGCCGCACCATCAACTCCGGCAAATACGACGGCCTGTCCTATAAAGAAGCCGTGGATGCCATCGCCGCCGACCTGGGCGCGCAAGGCCTGGGCGAAAAGCAGACCACCTGGCGCCTGCGCGACTGGGGCATTTCGCGCCAGCGCTACTGGGGCACCCCGATCCCCATCATCCACTGCGCGGACTGCGGTCCCGTGCCGGTGCCGGAAAAGGACCTGCCGGTGGTCCTGCCCGACGACCTGATCCCCGACGGCAGCGGCAACCCGCTGGCCAAGAACGAAGCCTTCCTGTCCTGCGCCTGCCCCAAGTGCGGCAAGCCCGCGCGCCGCGAAACAGACACGATGGACACGTTCGTGGACTCGTCCTGGTATTTCATGCGCTACACCTCGCCGGGCAACGACACGGCCATGGTCGACGCGCGCAATGACTACTGGATGCCGATGGACCAGTACATCGGCGGCATCGAGCACGCGGTCCTGCACCTGCTGTACGCCCGCTTCTGGACCAAGGTCATGCGCGACATGGGCCTGCTCAACTTCGACGAGCCCTTCACCAAGCTGCTGTGCCAGGGCATGGTGCTCAACCACATCTATTCGCGCAAGACGCCCCAGGGCGGCATTGAATACTTCTGGCCCGAAGACGTCGAAAACGTCTACGACGACCGCGGCGCCATCACCGGCGCCAAGCTGAAGTCGGACGGCTCCGCCATCAACTATGGCGGCGTGGGCACGATGTCCAAGTCCAAGAACAACGGCGTCGACCCGCAATCGCTGATCGACACCCTGGGCGCCGACACCGCACGCCTGTTCGTCATGTTCGCCAGCCCGCCCGAGCAGACCCTCGAGTGGTCCGATTCCGGCGTTGAAGGCTCCAACCGCTTCCTGCGCCGCCTCTGGTCCATCAGCTACGCCCAGCGCGAAGCCGTGGCGCGCGGCCTGGGCCACGGCGCCGACTGGGCCCAGGCTCCCGCTCCAGTCAAGGATCTGCGCCGCGAAGTCTATTCGCTGCTCAAGCAGGCCGACTACGACTACCAGCGCATCCAGTACAACACCGTCGTGTCCGCCTGCATGAAGATGCTGAACGCCATCGACGACGCCAAGCTGCCCGAAGGCGCCCACGCCGACGCCGCCTACGCCGAAACGCTGGGCCTGCTGCTGCGCGTGCTGTATCCGGTCGTGCCCCACATCACCTGGCACCTCTGGCAGGACCTGGGCTACGCCAAGGAACTCGGCGACCTGCTCGACGCGCCGTGGCCGCACGTGGATGAAGCCGCGCTCGTCGCCGACGAGATCGAGCTCATGCTCCAGGTCAACGGCAAGCTGCGCGGCTCGATCCGCGTGGCCGCCAAGGCCGCCAAGGAAGACATCGAGAAGCTTGCCGCCAGCCAGGAAGAGGTCGCCCGCTTCCTGGAAGGCCGCCCGCCCAAGCGTGTCATCGTGGTTCCGGGCAAACTGGTCAACGTCGTAGGCTGATGAGGTCAAGCATGTACTTCGCCGGGCAAATAACGCACCAATCCCGCCAATCCTGGCTGCTGCGCGGCGCCTGCCTGGCGCTGTTCATGCTGCTCTCCGCCTGCGGCTTCGCGCTGCGGGGAGTGACCCCCATGCCGTTCGAAAGAATGTACGTGGGCATTCCCGACACCACCCAGTTCGGCGCCGACGTGCGCCGCGCCCTGCGCGCGGCCTCGCCCAACACCAAGCTGGTGGATTCGCCCAAGGAAGCGCAGGCCATCCTGCAGCAGGTGAGCGACTCGCGCACCCTGCGCGAGGTCTCGCTGAACGCCCAGGGCCGCGTCGAATCCTACGAACTCGGCATCAACTACACGTTCCGCCTGATCGACGCCCAGGGCCGCGCGCTGGTGCCGGACACGACGCTGTCCATCTATCGCGAAATGCCCTACGACGATCAGGTCGTGCAGGCCAAGCAGGGCCAGATCGATACCCTGTTCAAGGCCATGCAGCGCGACCTCGTGTCGCGCGTGCTGCGCCGCATTACGGCGCCGGACGTGCGCAAGGCGTTTGAAACCGCGCAGGAAGGCGGCGATACCGCCGACACTCCGCTGTTCAACCCGAACGAGCCGCAGCAGCAGCGTGTGCCCACGCCCTGGCAGACGCCGTCCGTCACCGACCCGACCAACGTCCGCTAGCCGATGGCACAGCCTCTGGACGCGGATCGCCTGGCCGAGCAATTGCAGCGGCCCGGCAACCGGCTGGCGCCGCTGTACACGGTTTCCGGCGACGAGCCGCTGCTGGTGACCGTGCCTCTGCCCGCGGGCCGCCCCGCCCCCCGCAACGCGGGCTACACCGAGCGCCTGTCCATGGTGATGGACGCGCGCAGCGACTGGAGCGCGGTCCTGGCCGCCACCCAGAGCGTGTCGCTGTTCGGCGACCGCCGCATCCTTGAAATCAAGATCCCCACCGGCAAGCCGGGCAAATCCGGCGCCGACACGCTGGCCAAGCTGGCCGAACAAGCCGAAAAGCAGGCCGATGCCGACACCCTGGTGCTGATCGCCCTGCCCCGGCTGGACAAGGCCACGCGCGAAAGCCGCTGGATGCAGGCCCTGAGCCGCGCCGGCGCGGCCGTCGACATCGCCAACATCGAACGCGGCCGGCTGCCCGCCTGGGTCGGCATGCGCCTGGCGCGCCAGAACCAGCGCGCCGACAACGCCACGCTGCAATGGATGGCGGACAAGGTCGAAGGCAATCTGCTGGCCGCCCACCAGGAAATCCAGAAGCTGGGCCTGCTCTACCCCGAAGGCCAGCTTGCCGCCGAAGACGTGGAACGCGCCGTGCTGAACGTGGCGCGCTACGACGTCTTCGGGCTGCGCGACGCCATGCTGGCCGGCGACATCGGCCGCACCATCCGCATGATCGACGGCCTGCGCGCCGAAGGCGAGGCCCTGCCGCTGGTGCTGTGGGCGGTCGGCGAGGAAATCCGCCTGCTGGCCCGCATCGCCGAGGCCCGCGCGCTGGGCCAGGACGTGAACGGCCTGATGCGGCGCCTGCGCATCTTCGGCGCCCACGAGCGCCTGGCGCTGCAGGCCCTGAGCCGGGTCCAGCCGGCCGTCTGGCCCGCTGCCGTGCAGCATGCCCACGAAGTCGACCGCCTGATCAAGGGCCTGTCGGTGCCCGGGCGCCTCTCGGATCCCTGGGAAGAAATGACCCGCCTGGCGCTGCGCGTGGCCGCCGCCGGCGGACGACCGTGAAGGCGGCATAGCCGCCGCCTCCGCCTTGCCCCCATCCGGTCGGCCGACCGGATCTCGCCCGGCCCCGCGGCCGGATATACACTGATTCTCCAGGCGGCGCCCGCGCCGCCCCACCTCCATGATCGACGCCGCCATGTCCTCGTCCTCCATCGAACAAGCCATGCTCACCCTGGGCGAAAACGCCCGCCGCGCCTCGCGCGCCATGATGCGCGCCAACAGCGCCGCCAAGAACCAGGCGCTGCTCGCCATGGCCGACGCGCTGGCGGCCAGCCACGACGAACTGAAGGCCGCCAACGAGAAAGACGTCGCGGCCGCCCGCGCCAATGGCCTGGAGCCGGCGCTGCTCGACCGCCTGACCCTGTCGGACAAGACGCTGGCGCACATGGCCGAGGGCCTGCGCCAGATCGCCGCGCTGCCCGACCCCATCGGCAGCATCACCGCCACCACCGTGCGGCCCAACGGCATGCGCGTGGCCCAGATGCGCGTCCCGCTGGGCGTGATCGGCATCATTTATGAATCCCGCCCCAACGTCACCATCGACGCCGCGGCCCTGTGCCTGAAATCCGGCAACGCCGCCATCCTGCGCGGCGGCAGCGAGGCCCTGCACTCCAATATCGCGCTGGGCCGCATCGTGCAGACGGGCCTGGCCGCCGCCGGTCTGCCGCAGGACGCGGTGCAGGTCGTGGCCACCGCGGACCGCGCCGCCGTCGGCAAGCTCATCACCATGACCGAGCACATCGACGTCATCGTGCCGCGCGGCGGCAAGGGCCTGATCGCCCGCCTGTCGCAGGAAGCCCGCGTGCCGCTCATCAAGCACCTGGACGGCAACTGCCACATCTACATCGACGCCGCCGCCGACCCGGACAAGGCGCACGCCATCGCCTTCAACGCCAAGACCTACCGCTACGGCATCTGCGGCGCCATGGAAACCCTGCTGATCGACGCGGTAGCGGCAGTGTCCATCCTGCCCAGCCTGGCCGCGGCCTTCACCGAGCACGGCGTGGAGCTGCGCGGCTGCCCGCGCACGCTGGCGCTGCTGCCGCACGCCAAGCCCGCCACCGAAGAAGACTGGGCAACCGAATACCTGGGTCCGATCCTGGCCGTGCGCATCGTCGACACGCTGGACGACGCCATCGAACACATCGCGCGCTGGGGATCGGGCCATACCGACGCCATCGTCACGCAAGACCTGTCCGCCGCGCAGCGCTTCCAGCGCGAGGTCGACTCCAGCTCGGTCTACGTCAACCTGCCCACCTGCTTCGCGGACGGTTTCGAATACGGCCTGGGCGCCGAGATCGGCATCTCCACCAACCGCCTGCACGCGCGCGGCCCCGTCGGCCTGGAGGGCCTCACCACGCTGAAGTGGGTGCTGAACGGCGAAGGCCAGGTGCGCGGCTGACCCGCCCCTTGCGCGTCCCGGCCATCGGGCCGGCGCGCCCTGACGCAGCTCTGAACACAGGGCTGCGCCAAGCCCTCTACAATACGGCCAGCGTAACGCCCAGGCTTCCAATCATCACCACGCGGCCCGCCGCGCATTCTTGAGATCCCCCATGCATTCTCCCGTCATGGCCATGGCCTTCAGCCTATTCGTGCTGTGCTTCATCACCTGCACGCTCAGCGGCATCGTGCTGTTCTTCTTCAAGAGCAAGCAGATCAACGCCACGCTGAAGCATCCCTACCTGCAGCATCGGCCCTTCAATCAGTATCCGCTGTCGATCCAGGCCGCGATCATGCTCGATTATTTTTTCCGCCTGATGTTTCCCGGCACGCGATTCTGGCTGATCGGCAATGCCAACGACCTGCTCGGCCACGTCGATCCCAAGAAGACGCCTCTCGCCCTGAAATGGCCGATCGTCGGTTTCTGGGGTTCGTGCTGGCTGGGCCTGCTTGCCATGATCGTGCTCTGGATCATGCTGTTCCTGGGAGTCTGACCCCATGCAGATCCGATTCGAAGACTATCCCGGCAGCGTCGACGCCGCGCGCTTCCTGATCGCCGCCCGCGAATCCGGCATCGCGGGCCCCCGCCTGCCCGCCGCCTGCCGCCCGCAGTCGATGGGCCAGGCCTTCGCCGTGCAGCAACGCACCGCTGAACTGCTGCACGCCACCCGGCAGGACGGCATCGCCGCCTGGAAAAGCGCCCTGCCTTCGCCGGAAAAGACCGTTGTCGCGCCCATCTACGCATCGGGCACCGCCGACGCCGCCGCCGGCCCGGTTCCCGCCAGCGCGGATGTCGTGCGCATCGAACCCGAGATCGCTTTCGAGATCGCCCGCGACCTGCCCCCTCGCAACACCGCCTACACCGACGCGGAAATCGATGCCGCGGTGGGCGGCGCCCGACTGGCGGTGGAAGTCCTGGGCTGTCGCTACGCGTCGCCGGAACACGCCAGCCTGCCCGAGCTCCTGGCGGACCACATGTTCAACCAGGGACTGGTGCTGGGTCCGCGCATCGCGTCGCCGGAAGCCGCGCCGGGCAGCATGACCATCACGCTGTCGGTCGACGGCGCGGAAGTCGAGCAGCACGCCGGCATCCACCCGAACGACCATCCCAAGGCCGGGCTGTACTGGCTGGCCAACTTCCTGCGCGAACAGGGCCTGGGCCTGTCGGCCGGCCAGCACGTCATCACCGGCTCTTATGCCGGTTTCCTGGACGTGCCCGCCAACAAGGACATCGAACTCGCCTACGGCGATCTCGGCGTCCTGCGGGTCCGCTTCAGCAAATAACGCCGCGGACACGCGCCGCGGCGCGCCCGCGGTCCGCGTTCAGCGCGGCGCGGGCTCGGCGATCTGGACGGGGTCGCCCGCCGCCTCGATGATCTCCCCCACCGCCAGGCACAGGTCTTCGCGGAAGCGCCCCGCCACCACCTGCACGCCCACCGGGCTCGGCCCCGCAGCGCTCATCGCGCTGCCCATCGCGACCGACAGCCCTGGCAGGCCCATGAACGGCAGCCCGATCTGGGTCATCTGCGCGCGCCACACGCGCGCATAGGCCGCATCGCCCTGCAGGTCGAGATTGTCGGGAAAGGGCAATTCGGCCGATACCGGCAGCAGCAGCACCGGATACTCGGCAAAGAAGACTTCCCACATGCGGGTCAGCGTGGCGCGCCGCGTCAGCACCGCCGAAAAACTCGCTTGTGCGGCGCTCGCGGCGTTGGGGCGCGGGCCGGCCAGCGCCACCAGGGCGCCGCGGTCGCCTTCCTTTTCGGCAGCCGCCAGCATGGCGTCGTAGCCGTCCGCCATCCACATGCGTATCTGCAGGTCGGCGGCCTCCTGCATGGGCGGAATCGCGTCCAGCGTGTCCACCGTCCAGCCGGCCTCGCTCAGGCGCCGCGCCGCTTCCTGCAGCGCCTTCACGACCGCGGGTTCCGTTTCCAGGCCGTCGGGCTTCAGGCACAACGCGGCGCGCCGCGGCGCGTCCGGGCCCGTCAGCGGCGCCGGCACCCACCAGGGATCGCGCGGATCGGAAGCGGCCAGCGCCGCCAGCCCCAGGCGCACGTCGGCGATGCTGCGGCCCAGAGGCCCCGACACCGCCGTGATCTGTCCGCCGATGGAACGTTCGGGCAAGGCCGCGTTGTACGCCGGCACCCTGCCCAGCGACGGGCGCAGGCCATGCACGCCGCACGCGTAGGCCGGATAGCGGATCGACCCCGCGATGTCCGTGCCGTGCGCCAGGTGCCCGATGCCCGCGGCCACCGCCGACGCCGCGCCGCCGGACGAGCCGCCCGGCGTGAGCGCCGGATTGCGGGGATTGAGGGTGTCGCCGTGCAAGGCGTTGCCGGTGAACCAGCGCAGCGAAAACGCCGGCGTATTGGTGCGGCCCAGGATCACCGCGCCCGCGCGCCGCAGATTGTCGACCACCGGGCTGTTGCGCTCGGCGATCAGGTCCTTCTGCAAGGTGACGCCATTGGTCGTGGCAAAGCCGGCCTGGTCGACATTGACCTTCACGGTGACGGGCACGCCCGCCAAAGGCCCGGCGGATTCGCCGCGAGCCAGCGCCGCATCGACCTCGGCTGCCTGGGCCAGCACCGCCTCGGGACGGTGGTCGACCACCGCATTGATGGCGGGGTTGACGGCTTCAAGCCGCTGCAGCGCGCTTTGCGCGGCTTGCACTGCGGACACTTCACGCTTGCGGACAAGGGCGGCAAGCTCAACTGCGGACAAACGCCAAAGATCGGTCACGCGCAACTCCTGGGTCGTGGTTTTCCTGCGGGCAGGGAAACCTTAGCGCCTGCCGCGCCCGCCCACAAGCCGCCGCTCTCCCCAATTGCGCCGCTACCGGTCCTCTTCGAAAACCTCGACGATGGCGTCGGCCACGGCGCGCACGCGCGCGGTGCGGTTCAGGTCGCCATGCATCACCAGCCACAGGTCGTAGCCTTCGCTGCGACCCGGCCAGATGCGCACCAGTTCGGGGTAATCGGCCGCCATGTGCGTGGGCACTTCACCGATGCCCAATCCTGCCGCCACCGCCTCGATGATCATCAGGCCGGAATTCAATTCGATGCCGATGCGGCCGTTGCCGGTGGGTTCGCCGCAAAACGTGTCCGACCAGCCGGGCAGCACCGCCTGCTGGTACGTCACCAGGGTGTGACCCGCGAATGCGGTGCCGGGCCGGGGCTCGCCATGCGCCTCCAGGTAGGCGCGCGACGCGTACAGCCCCACCTCCTTGCGGGCCAAATGACGCTGGATCAGGTCGGGATTGTCCGGCTTGATGTTGCGGATCGCCAGGTCCGCTTCGCGCCGGGTCAGGTTGCTGAGCTGAATGGCGGTGGACAGCGTCACCCGGATATCCGGATGCTCGGCATGGACCCGCTTGATGGCCTCCATGATGAAGTACTGGGCCACCGTTTCGGACGTTGCCACACGGACCACGCCCGACAGGCGGTGGTCCAGGCCCTGCATCTGGCGCTGGAGCTGGTCGGCGGCCTGCTCCATGCGCTCTGCGGCGGCGAAGGCCAGTTCGCCCGCCGCCGTGGGCACGTAGCCGCCCGGCGTGCGCAGGAACAGCCTTGCGTCCAGCGACGTCTCCAGCGCCGCCAGCCGGCGGCCGGCAGTGGCCTGGTCGATCTGCAGCAGCGCCGCGGCCCCGCGCAGCGTGCCTATCCGATAGATCGCCAGGAAGACCCTGGCATTGTCCCAATCCATGTCGCGTCCATGATGCAATTTTGCATGACTATAAAGCAGTTATTAGGCTTTTTTGCATTTCGAGAAGCGCCTAAGCTTCATCCCTCTTCAAACTGAAAGTCCCGCCATGTCCACCGCCTGCCGCCCCGCTTCCGTTTCCGCACTGGGCGCCCAGCCCGCCGCCGGCTGGGTGCCCCTGATCACCCTGGCCATCGGCTTTGTCATGGCCATGCTGGACGTCACGGTCGTGAACGTGGCCCTGCCCAGCATCGCCCTGCAGTTCGACGTGCCGCTGACGGACCTGGTCTGGATCGTCGACGGCTACACGCTCACGTTCGCCGCCCTGCTGCTGGTGGCCGGCGCGCTGGCCGACCGCTACGGCGCCCGGACCATCTACCTGGCCGGCCTGGGGGTGTTCACTGCCGCGTCGCTGCTGTGCGGGCTGGCGCCGGATTCGGCCACGCTCATCGCCGCCCGCATGCTGCAGGGAATCGGCGCCGCGCTCTTCATGCCCAGTTCGCTGAGCCTGCTCACCCATGCCTATGACGACGAACAGGTGCGCAACCGCATGCTGGCCGCCTGGTCGGCCATCGTGGCGGTCGCCGGCGCATCCGGCCCCCTGCTGGGCGGCGTCCTGATCCACCAGTTCGGCTGGCGCGGCATTTTCCTGATCAACATCCCGCTGGGACTGGCCGGCCTGTGGCTGGCTCGCAGCCGCATTGCACCCGCGCCACGCCGCCCGCGCGCGCTCAATCCCGCCAGCCACCTGCTCGGCGTCGTGGCGCTGACCGCGCTCTGCTATGCCCTGATCCAGGGCAACGCCTATGGCTGGACGTCGGCCCCCATCGCGGCGACCGCGGCCCTGTGCCTGGCGGCCGTCGTGCTGCTGGTGCGGCGCGAACGCCGCCATCCCGAGCCGATCATTCCGCGTGCGCTCTTTGCGACGCCGCAATTCGCCGCCGCCAATGGCGTGGGCTTTCTGATCAACCTCGCCGCGTACGGGCAGCTCTTCCTGCTGAGCCTGTTCCTGCAGCAGGCGCGCGGCGCCGATGCGCTGCAGACCGGCATCCAGCTCGTGCCGATGCTGGCCGTCTTCTCCATCGGCAACTTCGCGTCCGGCCGCGTGTCCGGCCGCTGGAACGTATCGGCGTCGCTGCTGGGCGGCGTGTCGCTCGCGGCGGCAATGAGCGCGACGGGCATATTCGTCTTCTCGCCCGGCATCGCCTACTGGCCTTTCGCCATCGTCATCGCGCTGGCCAATCTGGGCGTCGGGATCGCGGTGCCGGCGATGACCAGCATCGTCATGCAGGTGTCCGGCAAGCAGCACGCCAACAGCGCGGCTGCGGCCCTGAACGCCAACCGCCAATCCGGCGCACTGGTCGGCGTCGCGGTAATGGGCGCCATCCTGCACCTGATGCCGGACTGGAGCGCCAGCCTGCCCAGCGCCTACGGCGTTATCGCGCTGGGCTACCTGGCCGCGGCGGGCCTCGCATGGCGCTACCTGCGCCGGACCCGCAACCGCTGAGCCGGGAACGCAACGGGCACGGCGTCCAGCGTGCCGTCCCTTGGGTACAGCGGCAGAAACGCGGCAGTTGCGGGACAGCCTGCTAGGACAGGATCGCCACGCCGCGTCCCGCGAAGAAGGTGTCGAACACCGCCACCGGCAGCTCGACATCCGCCTGCACGCCGGGCTCGCCGGACGGGTTATGGAACCTCACGGACTCGGACGTGGCGCGCGTAACCAGCACCAGGTGCCCGCCCTTTTTCGGCGGTTGCCGCCCGGGCCAGCGTATCCACGGATGCACCGACGCCATGAAGTATTCGGCCTGCTCCAATAACGCCGGCAGCGCATCGGTCCGCACGTCGACGCGCACCTGCGCCTGCAGGCCGAAAGCGTCCGCAACGTAGCGCACGAACGGCGCGTAGATCAGCCCCCTGATGCCGCCGTCCGGTTCCTCGACATAGGCCCCGTAGGGCAGGCTGCCGCGGGCCAGTTCCAGCGTGGGATGGACGCGGCCGTTGCGCGCGGCCAGCACCATCTTCAAGCACGCCATGCCGCAGACGTGGCTGGCCCAGCGCGCGTATTCGTCCACGTCGCGCGCGCCGGACGCGCGCCATGCGGGATCGCTCGCCAGATCCATTTCCTTGCGGATGATCGCGCCCGCCAGATGCGCGGACTCCCATTGGCAAAAATACGGCACGGCGGCGCGGACAGGCGTCGAGTTCATGCGGGGCTCCGGACGTCCAGGGAAAGTCCGGTATCTTGCCGCCGCCGCGTCCGCGTGGCAACGTCCCCGCGTTTGCTTCACAATGAAGCCGACCCCATGAACAGGAGACCCGCATGTCCAGTCCCGCCACGTCCAGCGCCCGCCCCATCCACCGCGTCGCCATCGTCGGCGCCGGCACCATCGGCGCCAGTTGGGCCGCGCTGTTCCTGGCGCACGGCCTGGAAGTCGTGGTCAGCGACCCCGGCCCCCACGCGCAAGCCCAGACCCTCGCCCGCGTGCAGGCGGCATGGCCGGTCCTGGCCGAACTGGGCCGCGTGCGGCCGGGCGCCTCGCCCGACGCCCTGCGCTTCGAGCCCGACCTGGAGGCCGCCCTGGCCGGCGTGGACTTCGTGCAGGAAAACGCGCCCGAACGCGAAGACTTCAAGACGGATCTCTTCGCGCGCATGGACACCGTGCTGCCCCCGCACGTGATCGTCGCCTCCAGTTCCTCGGGCCTCATCATGAGCCGCCTGCAATCGCGCTGCCGTCATGCCGGCCGTTTCGTCATCGGCCACCCCTTCAACCCGCCGCACCTGATCCCGCTGGTCGAGGTCGTGGGCGGCGACCAGACCTCGGCCGACACCATGGACCGCGCCATCGCGTTCTATCGCAGCATGGGCAAGCATCCCATCCGCCTGAACAAGGAAGTGCCGGGCCACATCGCCAACCGCCTGCAGGCAGCGCTCTGGCGCGAAGCCATTCATCTGGCCGCCGAAAACGTGGCCAGCGTCGCGGATATCGACGCCGCCGTCTCGCAGGGCCCCGGCCTGCGCTGGGCGCTCTTCGGCCCGCACATGACGTTCAACCTGGGCGGTGGCGAAGGCGGCATGGCGCACTTCATGCACCATCTGCTCGGCCCGGTGCAGACCTGGTGGGACGATCTCGGCGCACCCGAGGTCACGCCCGAACTGCAGCGGCGCCTGATCGACGGCGTCAACGCCGAAGCCGGCCACCAGAGCATTGCCGACCTGGTCGAAGCGCGCGACGCGCAACTCACCGCCCTGCTGAAGGTCCTGCATCGCTGAGGCCCTCGCGTCCCCGTGCAGGCGATCCCGGCGGCCTCGCTGGTATCCTGCACGCAGGGCCAGGGGCCTTCGCCCGCCCTCAACCAAGTAAGGTCTGTCGCATGATTACCGTGATTCAAGACACCGGACATTCCCGCTTCACCGCCACCGTCGACGGCGTGCTGTGCGTGCTGGACTACCAGTTGCAGGACGGCGTGATGGCCATCACCCATACCGGCGTGCCCAGCCAGGTGGGCGGACGAGGCATTGCCGCCGAACTGACGCGCCAGGCGCTGCTCACCGCGCGCGCAAACGGCTGGAAGGTGCGGCCGTTCTGCTCCTACGCCGCGGTCTACATGCGCCGCCACCCTGAATACAACGACCTGCTCGCCTGAACTCGCCGCACTCCCCGTGACCAAAAAATCCGACGCGTCCAAGTCGCCCTGCCCCTGCAACGGCGTTCGCCCCTATCTCGACTGCTGCGGCCGCTGGCATGACGGCCCGCAAGCCTTGCAGGCGCCCACCGCCGAAGCCCTGATGCGATCGCGCTACAGCGCGTTCGTGCTCGACAAGCTGCCCTATCTGCTGGCCACCTGGCATGCCAGCACGCGGCCCGCCACGCTGGAGCCCAATCCTCCCGGCCTGAAATGGCTGGGACTTCAGGTCAAGGCCGCGGCCGATCAGGATGCGGATCACGCCACGGTCGAATTCGTGGCCAGAAGCCGGCAGGACGGACGCGCCAGCCGCATGCACGAGCTCAGCCGCTTCGTGCGCGAAGGCGGAAGATGGTTCTACGTGGACGGCGACCTAAGCTGATCGCTTGCGCCAGTGTGCTGGCCCATGGGCACCACGCCGGTTTTGGCCATGGGCATCGTTGAAGATCCTCGCGATACCCAAGGGTGTCGCTGCGGTTCGCGGCCATTCCTGACCCCCACCGCCACGAGTCTTCATGCCGACGCCTCCAGGGGGCAGCCCCCTAGCCGGCAATGCTCTTGGCGTCCTGGCCAATGGCCTGCTTCAGCGCCGCCAGCAGATCCTGCTCGACGGGCCCGAATGCGCGCGGATCGCCCACGATCGCCAGTTCAGTCGGGGGCACTGGCGCAAACCCGTCTTCCACGCCCAGCTCCGCGTGCACGTCCAGCCGCGCGAACGCCGGCAGCAAGCTGACACCCAGGCCCGCGGCCACCGCCGCCTGCACACCCGCCAGGCTATGGCTGTGGTACGCAATGTGCCAAGCCCGGCCGGCGCTTTCCAGGGCATAGATCATCCGCTTGCGATAGATGCACCCCTGCGGAAACAGCACCAGCGGCACCGCCGTCTCGTTGCGCACCGCCTGGCGGCCACCCACCCAGACCAGCCGCTCCGGCCACGCGGCAAGGCAGGGCCCGTCGCCGGGCTCGCGCTTTACCAGCGCCAGGTCCAGATCGCCAGACGCCAGGCCCCCGCGCAGGTCAGTGCTCATGCCGCTGCTGGTCTCCAGGCGCACTTGCGCATGGCTGGCCGCAAATCCGGCCAGCAGCACCGTCAGGCGCGATACGTCAAAATCCTCGGGCACGCCCAGCCGCAATACGCGCGCCGCCCGCGGCGCCGAAAGCACATGCTCGGCCTCTCCGGCAATCGCGAGCAGGCGCCGCGCGTACGCCAGCATCAGTTCGCCATCCTCGGTGGCCGCTACGTTGCCCCCGGCCCTGTCGCGCAACAGCAGCGTCTTGCCCACGCTCTGTTCAAGCTTGCGCACCTGCTGGCTGACGGTCGATTGCGTGCGGTGCACCCGGCTTGCCGCTCGCGTGAAGCTGCCTTCATCAACGACGCAGACCAGGGTCTTCAGGAGTTCAAGATCCAGCATGAGAGGCGAGATATTCGATGATCAACTATGAGGAGTTTATTTATTAATTTTACAACTATATAGGACAGCCCTACGCTGGGGGTTCACCTCAACACCAAGGAATCGACATGCCGCTGGATCAACTGCCCCGTCCCCAATGGCTCACCTTCGACTGCTACGGCACCCTCATCCAGTGGGACGAAGGCCTGCAGGCCGCCGTAACGCGGATCCTGGACGCCAATCCCGAGGCAGGCGCCCGTCCCACCGCCGCGCAATTTCTCCACGTCTACGACGAGCACGAGCACCGCCTCGAACGCACCCCGCCCTATCGACGTTTCGCCGACGTGACGCGCGAATCATTGCGCCTCGCCATGGAGGAATTCGGCCTGGCCTACCGCCCCGAAGACGCCGCCCTCTTGACCGGCAGCATCTCCCGCATGCCCCCGTTCCCCGAAGTCGTCGCCACGCTGGGCCAGCTCAAGCAGGCCGGCTTCCGCCTGTGCATCATCTCCAACACCGACGACGACATCATCGCCGGCAACGTCGCGCAATTGGGCGGACACATCGATCGCGTCGTCACCGCCGAGCAGGCGGGCGCCTACAAACCGTCGCCCACGATCTTCGCCCACGCGCATCGCAGCCTCGGCGTCACGCCGGACGAAGTCGTGCACATCTGCGCCAGTCCGCACCTGGACCTCGTCGCGGCGCGCGACATCGGGTTCCGCTGCATCTGGATCGACCGCGGCACCGGCCGCAAACCCTTGCCTGACTACCGTCCGGACGCTACCGTACCCACTCTGGATCTCGTCCCCGGCCTGTTCCGCAAGGTCGGCTGGCTCTGAGTCCCCGCTTCCCCAACCCTGACCTCAATCCCGGAAGGTGCCATGAATCAAGAACCCCGCTTCGCCAACGCGCTTTTTCATGCCGAACCCGTCGCCGCTTTGCGGGCGGACCTGGCGCTGGCCTTGCGGGCCGCGGCCGCGCACGGGCTGGGCGAAGGCGTCTGCAACCATTTCAGCGTCGCCCTGCCTGGCGATCCCGACCATTTCCTGCTCAATCCGCGCGGCCTGATGTGGAACGAGGTCCAGGCCGACGACATCATCCTCATCGATGCGCACGGCAACAAGCTAGCCGGCCGCCACGAAGTCGAACCCACGGCCATGTTCATCCACGCCGCCATCCACCGCATCGCCGGCAAGGCCTGTGTCCTGCACACCCACATGCCCTACGCCACCGCCCTGACGCTCACGTCGGATCGCGGCCTGGACACGACCCTGTCCCAGAACGCAATGCGCTTCCACGGCCGCCTGGCCATCGACCAGCACTACAACGGCCTGGCCCTGGACGTCAGCGAAGGAGAACGCATCGCACACGCCATGCAGGGTGCCGACATCGTCTTCCTGGGCAATCATGGCGTCGTGGTCTGTGGTGAACGCCTGGACTACGCCTATGACGACCTGTTCTTCCTGGAACGCGCATGCACCGCACAAGTGCTGGCCCAGTCCACCGGCCGCCCGCTGGTGCCCGTGGCCCCCGACATCGCCGCCAAGGTCGCCTCCCAGATTCAGAGTGAACGCCTGCAATCCGAACTATTCTTCAAGGCGCTGCGCCGCCAATTGCCCTGAGCAGCGACGTTTCTCTGGCCACAAAAAAACCCCTCGCGGCGCCAGCCGCGAGGGGTTTTCTGTATTCGGGTTTGAACCTGCCGCGCATTATCGGCGCCGCAAAGACAAAACCCCGCAGGGGATACCTGCGGGGTTTTGCGGAATAAAAGCCTGACGATGACCTACTTTCACAGACGTCCGTCCACTATCATCGGCGCAAAGGCGTTTCACTGTCCTGTTCGGGATGGGAAGGAGTGGTACCACCTTGCTATGGTCGTC